>NZ_JBHYCQ010000001.1:0-510113 GCF_051861465.1 Methyloversatilis sp.
CGGAGATGGTGATGCCGGGCGACAACGTATCGATCACGGTGAAGCTGATTGCGCCGATCGCGATGGAAGAAGGCCTGCGCTTTGCGATTCGCGAAGGCGGTCGGACGGTGGGCGCGGGCGTGGTTGCCAAGATCATCGCTTAAGCAGGTTGATGTGCCCCGGGCTGCGCGAGCAGGCCGGGGCAGCTCTTTCGCTCTTTAGGAAATAAAATGGCAAGCCAGAAAATCCGCATTCGTCTCAAAGCGTTCGACTACCGTTTGATCGATCAGTCGGCTCTTGAAATCGTGGATACCGCAAAGCGTACCGGTGCAGTTGTTCGTGGCCCGGTTCCGTTGCCCACGCGCATTGAGCGTTTCAACATCCTGCGCTCGCCGCACGTCAACAAGACGTCGCGTGACCAGTTCGAAATTCGTACCCACGTCCGCCTGATGGACATCATCGATCCGACCGACAAGACTGTCGACGCATTGATGAAGCTTGATCTGCCGGCTGGCGTCGATGTGGAAATCAAGCTTCAGTAGAGATTAGAGCAGTCTTTTTCCGGCGTTTTTTTTGCCGGGCAAGGGTCACCGGAGGTTCCGGTGGCAGTTGAAACGAATCCCGGTCAATCGCAACCGGGATGAGGAGAAAAACATGACTTTAGGCCTTGTGGGTCGCAAGGTCGGCATGACGCGCATTTTCACCGATGACGGACAGACCGTTCCGGTGACAGTGGTCGATGTGTCGAACAATCGCGTCACCCAGATCAAGACAGCAGAAACCGACGGCTACTCGTCGGTGCAGGTCGCTTTCGGCAAGCGTCGCGCTACTCGCGTGAACAAGGCTGCGGCGGGACATTTCGCCAAGGCAGGCGTCGAGGCAGGGCAAGTGTTGCGCGAGTTCCGCGTCGATGCCGCTCAACTCGAACAGTTCAAGGCGGGTGACACCATCAGTCCGGCTTCAGTGTTCGCTGTTGGCCAGAAGGTGGACGTGACGGGTACGACGATTGGCAAGGGTTATGCCGGTGCCATCAAGCGTCACCACTTTTCGTCCAATCGCGCATCGCACGGCAATTCAGTCTCGCACAACTCTGCCGGCTCTATCGGCATGGCGCAAGATCCGGGTCGCGTGTTCCCAGGCAAACGCATGGCTGGCCATCTGGGTGACGTTAAACGCACCCAGCAGGGCCTGGAGGTCGTGCGTATCGACGAAGCCCGTCAGTTGCTGCTCATCAAGGGCGCAGTTCCGGGTTCCAAGGGCGGCGACGTGATCGTCCTGCCCGCGGTCAAGGGCTGAGGAGAGCGCGATGGCTGAATTGAAAGTTTTGAATGATGCAGGTCAGCAGTCGTCGACGGTGCATGCGCCGGATACGCTGTTTGCCCGCGAATACAACGAAGCGCTCGTGCATCAGGTGGTCGTGGCCTATCAGGCCAATGCACGCCAAGGTACGCGCGCCCAAAAAGACCGCACGCTGGTCAAGCACACGACCCGCAAGCCGTGGCGTCAGAAAGGCACCGGTCGGGCTCGCGCCGGTATGTCTTCGAGTCCGCTGTGGCGCGGTGGTGGCCGCATTTTCCCGAATTCGCCCGACGAGAATTTCTCGCAAAAGGTGAATCGCAAGATGTATCGCGCAGGTATCGCGGCGATCCTCTCCCAGTTGGCACGCGAAGATCGCGTAGCCGTGGTCGAGAGCTTCAGCATCGATGCGCCCAAGACCAAGCTGCTCTCGAGCAAGCTCAAGGACATGGGGCTTGATTCGGTTCTGGTGATCACGGACGAGCTGGATGAGAACCTGTTCCTGTCGTCGCGCAACCTGCACAACGTGCTCGTGCTTGAAGCGCATGAGGCAGACCCGGTGTCGCTCATCCGCTTCGGCAAGGTGCTGATCACGCGCAGCGCGATGAGCAAATTCGAGGAGATGTGGGCATGAGCAACTTTTCGCAGGAAAGGCTGATGCAGGTTCTGCTCGCGCCGCAGATTTCCGAGAAGGCAACTTTCATTGCCGACCGTAACAATCAGGTGGTGTTCAAGGTGGCATCCGATGCCACCAAGCCGGAAATCAAGGCGGCCGTTGAACTGCTGTTCAGCAAGGGCGACAACAAGATCGAAGTTTTGTCGGTCCAGGTCCTGAACGTCAAGGGCAAGGTAAAGCGATTCGGTCGCAGTTTCGGCCGTCGCAGTGACTGGAAGAAGGCATTCGTGTGCATCAAGCGCGGCCAGGACATCCAGTTTGCTGAAGGAGGGGCTGTCTGATGGCACTCGTCAAAGTCAAGCCGACGTCGGCCGGTCGCCGTGCCGTCGTCAAGGTCGTCAATTCGAGCCTGTACAAGGGCCGCCCGCTGGATTCGCTGACCGAAAGTCAGAGCAAGACGGCTGGTCGCAACAATCACGGACACATCACGACCCGTCACAAAGGTGGCGGTCATCGTCAGCAGTATCGCGTGATTGACTTCCGTCGCAACAAGGATGGCATTCCGGCCAAGGTCGAACGTATCGAATACGACCCGAACCGCTCTGCGCACATCGCGCTGCTCTGTTATGCCGATGGCGAACGCCGTTACATCATCGCGCCGAAGGGTCTCGTGGTTGGGCAACAGTTGCTCAGCGGCTCCGAGGCGCCGATCAAGTCGGGCAACACGTTGCCATTGCGTAACATCCCGGTTGGCTCCACGGTGCATTGCATCGAGTTGATGCCGGGGAAGGGGGCACAGATCGCACGTGCCGCGGGCACCTCGGTTCAGTTGCTTGCGCGGGAAGGCAGTTATGCCCAGTTGCGCCTGCGCTCCGGCGAAATCCGTCGCGTGCATGTGGAATGCCGCGCAACGGTTGGCGAGGTCGGAAACGAGGAAAACAACCTTCGCAAGCTCGGCAAGGCTGGTGCGACCCGCTGGCGCGGTGTGCGTCCGACGGTACGTGGTACTGCGATGAATCCGATCGACCACCCGCACGGTGGTGGTGAAGGCCGAACCGGCGAAGGCCGTGTGCCGGTCAGTCCGTGGGGGCAGCCGACCAAGGGCTACCGTACCCGCAGCAACAAGCGCACGAGCAACATGATCGTGCAGCGCCGTTACAAGCGATAAGAGGTAGGCAATGGCACGTTCAATCAAGAAGGGCCCGTTCGTCGATGCCCACCTGCTGGCCAAGGTGGATACGGCACGCTCCTCCAACGACAAGCGCCCGATCAAGACTTGGTCGCGTCGTTCGACGGTGTTGCCAGATTTCATCGGCCTGACCATCGCGGTACACAACGGTCGTCAGCACATCCCGGTCTATGTTTCGGAAAACATGGTGGGTCACAAGCTTGGCGAATTCGCGCTGACCCGGACGTTCAAGGGTCACACCGCCGGCAAGAAAGCCAAGAAGTAAGGAGCGATGACTATGGAAACCCGTGCAAATCTTCGCGGAGTGCGCCTGTCGGCGCAAAAAGGTCGGTTGGTTGCCGACCTCGTCCGCGGCAAACCGGTCGGTCAGGCTCTTAATATTCTGGCTTTCAGCCCGAAAAAGGGCGCCAAGATCATCAAGAAGGTCGTCGAGTCTGCAATTGCCAACGCCGAGCATAACGACGGCGCAGACATCGACAGCCTCAAGGTGAAGACCATCTACGTGGAAAAGGGCGCGGTGCTGAAGCGTTTCACCGCTCGTGCAAAGGGTCGCGGCAATCAGATCGTGAAGCAGACCTGCCACGTGTTCGTCACGGTTGGAGACTGAAGGTTATGGGACAGAAGATTCATCCGACCGGCTTCCGTTTGGCGGTCACGCACAACTGGACGTCACGCTGGTTCGCATCGAGCAAGGACTTCAGTCGCATGCTGAACCAGGACCTCGAAGTTCGCGCGTTCCTCAAGAAAAAGCTCGCGCACGCATCGGTGGGCCGCGTGATCATCGAGCGTCCGGCAAAGAACGCCCGCATCACCGTTTTTTCGGCTCGGCCTGGTGTCGTAATCGGAAAGAAGGGTGAAGAGATCGAGCTGATCAAGGCACAACTCGCAAAGATGATGGGTGTGCCGGTACATGTGAACATCGAGGAAATCCGCAAGCCGGAAATCGATGCGCAGCTGATCGCGGACTCAATCGCCCAACAGCTTGAAAAGCGGATCATGTTCCGTCGTGCAATGAAGCGCGCGATGCAGAATGCGATGCGTTTGGGAGCGCAAGGCATCAAGATCATGTCGTCGGGTCGTCTTAACGGCATCGAGATCGCACGCCGCGAGTGGTATCGCGAAGGCCGCGTACCTCTGCACACTCTGCGAGCGGACATTGATTACGGTACGTCCGAAGCGAAGACGACCTACGGTGTCATCGGTATCAAGGTCTGGGTATTCAAGGGTGAGATGCTTGCCCGCGGTGAAGCCCCGGCAGTTGCCGAAGAAAACGACAATGCACGCCGACCGCGTCGCGATGGTCGCCGTCCGGAAGGCGATAACCGCCCGCCGGCGGGCCGCCGCCCGGCCCGCGATGCCAAGCCCGAAGGTGCTGCAGCGCCGGCAGATGCCGACGTGAAGGGCACTTCGAAACGAGTCAGAAAGTCAGGAGCTAATAATGCTGCAGCCGGCGAGAAGGAAGTATCGTAAGGAGCAAAAGGGCCGCAACAAGGGCCTCGCCACCCGCGGCACCAAGGTTTCGTTTGGCGAGTATGGTCTCAAGGCAACTGCGCGTGGCCGCTTGACGGCCCGCCAGATCGAGGCGGCACGTCGCGCGATGACCCGCCATATCAAGCGGGGCGGTCGCATCTGGATCCGGATTTTCCCGGACAAGCCGATCTCGCAGAAGCCTGCCGAGGTTCGCATGGGTAACGGCAAGGGCAACCCGGAGTATTGGGTGGCCGAAATCCAGCCGGGCAAAGTGCTTTACGAGATGGATGGCGTCGACGAAGCACTGGCGCGCGAGGCGTTCCGCCTCGCTGCGGCCAAGCTTCCGCTTGAAACCACCTTTGTCATACGACAACTGGGGTAAGTGATGAAAGCTAAGGATCTGCGGGTCAAAGACACCGCCGAATTGAATACGGAGCTGATCGAGCTTCTGAAGGCGCAGTTTTCCATGCGCATGCAGAAGGCCACCCAGCAGTTGACCAATACCAACCAGCTGAAGAACGTTCGCCGCGATATCGCTCGCGTGCGTACGCTGCTGCAGGAAAAGGCGAACGCGAAATGAGCGAGACCAATCAAAAGGTCAATCGCACGCTGGTCGGGCGTGTGGTCAGTGACAAAATGGACAAGACCGTGACGGTCCTGGTCGAGCGCCGCGTCAAGCATCCGCTCTACGGCAAGGTCATCATGCGTTCGAAGAAGTATCACGCGCATGTTGAAGGCCTCGAGCCGCACGAAGGCGATCTGGTTCAGATCGTCGAGTGTCGTCCGATCAGCCGCACCAAGGCGTGGAAGGTGACGCAGGTTATGGAAGTGGCACGAATCATCTGATTGGGCACGGGAGGGGCTTGCTCGCCTTCTCCCGGCATGCTATTGTTGCGTGCTGTGCTTTAACGAGCCTTGAATCTGTTGGGCTCGTCCTAAACCCTGACGGGTCCAAGACTGACCGCTCTTAGAGCGGGATAAGTTGGAGAAATTAAATGATCCAGATGCAATCCATCCTGAACGTGGCCGACAACACGGGCGCGCGGTCGGTGATGTGTATCAAGGTGCTTGGTGGTTCGAAGCGCCGTTATGCGGGCATCGGCGACGTGATCAAGGTCACGATCAAGGACGCAGCGCCCCGTGGTCGCGTGAAAAAGGGCGAGGTTTACAACGCTGTTGTCGTGCGCACCGCCAAGGGTGTCCGTCGCCCGGACGGTTCGCTTGTCAAGTTCGACAACAATGCTGCTGTGTTGTTGAACAATAAGCTGGAGCCGATCGGCACGCGCATTTTTGGGCCCGTCACGCGTGAGTTGCGTGGCGAGCGGTTCATGAAGATCGTGTCGCTGGCGCCAGAAGTCCTCTGAAGCCCGCGGGAGAATATTGATGGAAAAGATTCGCAAGGGCGACGAAGTTGTTGTGCTGGCCGGCAAGGATCGCGGTCGTCGCGGAACTGTGTTGCGCCGCGTCGATGAGCGTGCGGTGCTGGTCGAAGGCATCAATCGCGTCAAGAAGCATCAGCGTCCGAACCCGATGAAGGGCCAGCAAGGTGGCATCGTCGAGAAGGAAATGCCCATCGACATTTCCAATGTGGCGCTGTTCAACCCGGCCACCAGCAAAGGTGATCGGGTTGGTATCAAAACTCTTGAAGACGGTACGAAAGTGCGCGTCTTCAAGTCGAACGGCGAGTTGGTGAAGGCTTGAAGGCCTCTCCTCCGGCAGTCTGGGATAAGGAATGACGATGGCGCGCTTGCAGCAGTATTACAAAGAAGCCGTGGTGAGCGAGTTGACGACCCGCTTTGGCTACAAGTCGGTGATGGAAGTGCCGCGCATCACCAAGATCACGCTCAATATGGGCGTCGGTGAGGCGATTGGTGACAAGAAGGTGCTTGAGCATGCAGTGGGCGATATGGTGAAGATCGCCGGGCAAAAGCCGGTCATCACCAAGGCCCGCAAGGCGATCGCCGGTTTCAAGATTCGCCAGGGCTACCCGATCGGTTGCATGGTGACGCTGCGCGGTCCGCGCATGTTTGAGTTCCTTGACCGGCTGATAACGGTGGCGATGCCGCGTGTTCGTGACTTCCGTGGTGTGTCCGGCAAGGGTTTTGATGGTCGCGGCAACTACAACGTGGGCGTCAAGGAACAGATAATTTTCCCTGAGATCGAGTACGACAAGATCGACGTGCTCCGTGGGATGAATATCAGCATTACGACCACCGCCAAGACCGACGAAGAAGCCAAGGCTCTTCTCGCCGCATTCAAATTCCCGTTCAAGAATTGAGGTTGCCATGGCCAAGTTGTCATTGATTAACCGCGAGAAAAAGCGTGAAAAGCTGGTAGCCAAGTTTGCCGCAAAGCGCGCTGCACTCGAAGCAACCATTGCCGACATGTCGGCGAGCGATTCGGACCACGCTTCCGCGCGCCTCAAGCTGCAGGCGCTTCCGCGCAATGCGAATCCGACCCGTCTGCGCAACCGTTGCGAACAGACCGGTCGTCCGCGCGGAGTGTTTCGCAAGTTTGGTCTGTGTCGCATGAAGTTGCGTGAAGCGGCCTTCCGGGGTGAAGTGCCCGGGATGGTCAAGGCTAGTTGGTAACAGGGGTACAAGATGAGCATGAGTGATCCGATTGCGGACATGCTGACCCGCATCCGCAATGCACAAATGGCGCAGAAAGGCTCTGTTGTCATGCCTTCCTCGAAGATCAAGGTTGCGATCGCAGGGGTGCTGCAGTCCGAAGGCTACATTGAAGGCTTTTCCGTCCGTGCAAACGGACAGAAGGCTGATCTTGAGTTGGTGCTCAAATATTACTCGGGGCGTCCGGTCATCGAACGCATCGAACGAATTAGCCGCCCGGGTCTTCGCGTCTATCGCGGCTCGGACGATCTCCCGCGTGTCATGAATGGACTCGGTGTCGCCATCGTATCGACGCCGCGCGGTGTCATGACGGATCGCAAGGCACGTGCCGAGAAAGTCGGCGGCGAAGTGCTCTGCATCGTGGCTTGAGGAATCAGACATGTCACGTATAGCTAAAAATCCGGTTGTCGTCCCCAAAGGCGTGACTGTAGCGCTGAGCAATGGCGAGCTTTCGGTCAAGGGGCCGCTAGGGGAGATCAGTCGAGTCATCAATCCGGCTGTCGCGGTTTCAGTTGATGCTTCTGAAGTCCGCTTTGCGCAGATTGAAGGCAAGGAAAACACGAAGGCGTTGTCGGGAACCATGCGCGCACTGGTTGCAAACATGGTCCAGGGCGTGACACAGGGCTTCGAGCGCAAGCTCATGCTGGTCGGTGTCGGCTACAAGGCACAGGCTCAAGGCGACAAACTCAATCTGTCTCTTGGCTTCTCGCATCCTGTTGTGCATGAGATGCCGGCCGGGATCAAGGTAGAGACGCCGGTGCAGACGGAAATACGCATCAAGGGTATCGACAAGCAACTCGTGGGTCAGGTTGCAGCCGAAATCAGGGCTTACCGCCAGCCTGAGCCTTACAAGGGCAAGGGTGTCCGTTATTCGGATGAGGTGGTAGTGATCAAAGAGACGAAGAAGAAGTAGGGGTGACGAACATGGACAAGAATCAATCCCGTTTGCGTCGTTCCCGTCAGACTCGCGCGCGGATAGCGCAACTGAAGGCAGTTCGGCTGTCGGTGCATCGCAGCAACAGTCATATTTACGCCCAGGTCTATTCGGGCTGCGGTACGCGAGTCATTGCAGCGGCATCGACTGTGGAAGTTTCGGTGCGCGGCGAGCTGAGCAATGGCGGGAACGTGCAGGCAGCTACGCTGGTGGGAAAGCTCATCGCCGAGCGCGCACGCGCTCAGGGCGTCGAGCAGGTCGCCTTCGACCGTGGTGGATTCAAGTACCACGGCCGTATCAAGGCGCTCGCTGAGGCGGCCCGCGAAGGCGGTCTCAAGTTCTAACTGTTCAGGCGACTTAAGCGATGGCTAAACCACAACGCAAGCAACACCAGGCCCAGGAAGAACGCGATGATGGCCTGCGTGAAAAAATGGTATCGATCAACCGTGTCACGAAGGTCGTGAAGGGTGGTCGTATTCTCGGTTTTGCCGCTCTGACCGTGGTTGGCGACGGTGACGGCGGCATCGGCATGGGCAAGGGCAAGGCGCGTGAAGTGCCGGTTGCTGTCCAGAAGGCAATGGAAGAGGCGCGTCGCAAGATGTCGCGCGTCAGTCTTCGCAACGGAAGCTTTCACCATCAGATCATCGGGCACCATGGTGCCTCGACCGTGCTGATCCAGCCTGCTGCGCCCGGTACCGGCATCATTGCAGGCGGCCCGATGCGCGCTGTGTTTGAAGTCATGGGCGTCACGGACGTCGTGGCCAAGTCGCTCGGTTCGTCCAATCCTTACAACCTTGTGCGTGCGACGCTGAACGGCCTTTCGCGCATGAGCACTCCGTCCGAAATTGCCGCCAAGCGCGGCAAGACCGTTGCGGAAATTCTCGGCTGAGGTCGCACATGGCTGAAAAAACACTGAAGGTCACGCTCATCAAGAGCCTGATCGGTCGCAAGCAGGATCACCGCGCAACCGTTCGTGGCTTGGGCCTGCGTCGTATCAACCACACCGTCGTCCTTGAAGATACGCCGGCTGTTCGCGGCATGATCAACAAGGTGGTTTACCTGTTGAAGCTCGAGGCGTAAATGGAACTCAACGATATCAAGCCCGCTGAGGGCTCCAAGCATGCCCGTCGCCGTGTCGGTCGCGGCATTGGCAGCGGGTTGGGCAAGACGTGCGGACGTGGTCACAAGGGCCAGAAGTCACGCTCGGGCGGCTGGAAGAGCGTCGGGTTCGAAGGTGGCCAGATGCCGCTGCAGCGCCGCCTCCCGAAACGCGGGTTCAAGTCTTTGACCCGGTCACGTAATGCCGAAGTGAATCTGTCTTCACTGTCACGCTTGCCGGTAGAAGAGATCGATCTGCTCGTGCTCAAGCAATTCAACCTCGTGCCGCGCGATGCGCTGGCGGCGAAGGTTGTGCTGTCCGGTGAGATCACTCGGAAAGTTGCACTGCGTGGAATTGGTGCAACGAAGGGCGCGCGGGCTGCTATCGAAGCGGCCGGCGGCCAGATCGGGGAGTAAGTTTTGGTCACTGCTGCCCAGCAGCCTGGTCGTAGCGCGAAGTTCGGAGATCTTTGGCGCCGTCTGTGGTTTCTCGCAGGCGCGCTGATTGTCTACAGACTGGGTGCACACATTCCCGTTCCAGGGATTGACCCTGCGCGTCTCGCGGAGCTGTTCCAGGGACAGCAGGGCGGCATTCTGGGCGTGTTCAATCTTTTTTCCGGCGGCGCGCTGTCGAGATTTACGATCTTTGCACTGGGGATCATGCCGTACATTTCGGCTTCGATCATCATGCAGCTGCTGACGGTTGCGGTTCCCTCGCTTGAAGCGCTCAAGAAGGAAGGCGAAGCTGGACGCAGAAAGATCACTCAGTACACCCGTTATGGGACGCTGGTGCTCGCGCTGTTTCAAGCAGTAGGAATATCGGTTGCGCTCGAATCTCAACCTGGGTTGGTGCTCGACCCGGGCATGATGTTCAGGTTTGTGACGATCTCGACGCTCGTTACCGGCACAATGTTTCTGATGTGGTTGGGTGAGCAGATTACCGAACGTGGCGTCGGAAACGGCATCTCGATCATCATTTTCGCGGGTATTGCCGCGGGGCTGCCGGGTGCGATCGGCGGTCTGCTTGAATTGGTGAACACCGGCGCGATGCATGAATTGACGGCACTGTTCATCGTGGCGCTCGTCATTGCGGTCACGGCTGTCGTGGTTTTTGTCGAACGTGGTCAGCGAAAGATTCTGGTCAATTACGCGAAGCGCCAGGTGGGCAACAAGGTGTATGGCGGTCAGAGTTCGCACCTGCCGCTGAAGCTCAATATGGCGGGGGTCATCCCTCCGATTTTTGCTTCTTCTATCATTCTGTTTCCTGCAACCCTGGCTGGCTGGTTCGCCACGACGGAAAGTACGCGCTGGCTGAAGGACATCGCGGCAACGTTGTCCCCGGGGCAACCGGTTTATGTCTTGTTGTATGCAGCTGCGATCGTTTTCTTCTGCTTCTTCTACACCGCGCTTGTGTTCAACGCGAAGGAAACTGCGGATAACCTGAAGAAGAGCGGAGCGTTTGTGCCGGGCATTCGGCCGGGCGAACAGACCGCGCGCTATATAGACAAGATACTGACGCGCCTGACGCTGGTGGGCGCCGTCTACATCACGCTGGTTTGTCTGCTGCCGGAGTTTCTGATTCTGAAATGGAATGTTCCGTTCTATTTCGGAGGTACATCGTTGCTGATCATCGTTGTAGTGACGATGGACTTCATGTCCCAGGTTCAGGCCTATGTCATGTCGCATCAGTACGAAAGTTTGTTGAAGAAAGCAAATTTCCGCGGGACTGGATTCCCGACGCGCTAGGTACTTATGTCCAAGGAAGATGTCATTGAAATGCAGGGGGAGGTTGTTGAAACCCTGCCTAATGCGACGTTTCGCGTGAAGCTCGAAAATGGACACGTGGTTCTCGGGCATATTTCCGGAAAGATGAGGATGCATTACATCCGGATTCTTCCCGGAGACAAGGTAACGGTGCAGCTCACGCCTTATGACCTCACAAAAGGTCGCATCGTGTTTCGCGCCAAGTAAGTCGGCGTTTGGTTCAGCTGGAGAGATAGGATGAAAGTCCAAGCTTCTGTAAAGCGCGTTTGCCGCAAGTGCAAGGTGATTCGTCGCCACGGGGTTGTGCGTGTCATTTGCGCGGATCCACGTCACAAGCAGCGTCAAGGTTGACGCTGGCTAGTGGTTTTTGATAAAATTTAAGGTTTCGCTTTTCGGGGTGACTGCATGGCCCGTATTGCCGGCGTAAACATTCCTAACCACCAACATACCGAGATCGCCCTTACAGCGATTTTCGGAGTCGGTCGGTCCCGCTCACAAAAGATCTGTGACGCTGCCGGGGTAACCCGCACTGCCAAGATCAAAGACCTCTCGGAGGCCGAAATGGATCGGCTGCGGGAAGAGGTCGGCAAGTTCACGATTGAAGGTGACTTGCGTCGCGAAGTGACGATGAACATCAAGCGCCTGATGGACCTCGGGTGCTATCGCGGTGTTCGTCATCGTCGCGGCCTGCCGCTTCGTGGTCAGCGTACCCGCACGAATGCACGTACCCGCAAGGGACCGCGCAAGTCGATCTCCGGCGGCAAGAAGTAAGCGCCCGCTAACAGGACACGATCATGGTCAAGAGTGCTGCAAAAGTAAGGAAGAAAGTCAAGAAGAACGTCGCGGAAGGCATCGCGCACATTCACGCTTCTTTCAATAACACGATCATCACGATCACCGACCGCCAGGGTAATGCCCTGTCGTGGGCGACTTCGGGTGGCGCTGGTTTCAAGGGCTCACGCAAGAGCACGCCTTTCGCTGCGCAGGTCGCTGCTGAAGCTGCCGGCAAGGTGGCGGTCGAGTGTGGCGTGAAGAACCTGGAAGTGCGCATCAAGGGCCCTGGTCCCGGCCGGGAGTCGGCTGTGCGTGCGCTCAATGCGCTCGGTATCAAGATTTCGTCGATCACCGATATCACGCCGATCCCGCACAACGGCTGCCGTCCGCCCAAGCGCCGGCGCATCTGAGAGGAAGTAGAGAATGGCTCGTAATCTCGACCCGAAATGTCGTCAGTGCCGTCGTGAAGGCGAAAAGCTCTTCCTGAAGGGCGAAAAGTGCTTCACCGACAAGTGCGCGATTGAACGTCGGTCCTATGCGCCTGGTCAGCATGGACAGAAATCCGGCCAGCGTCTGTCCGGTTTCGGTCAGCAACTGCGCGAAAAGCAAAAGATCCGCCGTATCTACGGTGTTCTTGAGCGCCAGTTCCGTCGCGTGTATGCAGAAGCCGTGCGTCGCAAGGGGCAGACTGGCGAAAACATGCTGCAGCTGTTGGAAAGCCGTCTGGACACCGTCGCTTATCGCATGGGTTTCGGTGCGTCGCGCGCCGAATCGCGTCAGGTGGTCCGTCACAACGGTGTTCTGGTCAACGGCAAGCGCGTGAATATTCCGTCTTACGAAGTGCGTCCTGGCGACGTGGTCGAGCTGACCGAACGTGCCAAGGCCCATCTGCGTTCGAAGGGTGCGCTCGAAGCGCAGGCCTCGCGTGGTTTCCCGGACTGGATCGACGTCGATTCCAAGGCGGCTCGCGGCGTATTCAAAGCTCTGCCGGCCCGCACCGACCTCCCGTCGACGATCAACGAAAGTTTGGTTGTCGAACTGTATTCCCGCTGATCGCGTGTGCGATCAGCTCGCTGACGTCACTGAGGACTGCAGATGCAAAGCAATGCTCTCTTGAAACCGCGCATCATTGACGTACAAAATCTTTCACCGGCTCACGCACGTGTTGTGATGGAGCCGTTCGAGCGCGGATTCGGGCACACGCTGGGCAACGCGCTCCGCCGCATTCTCCTGTCGTCCATGCCCGGCTTCGCGCCGACTGAAGTGCAGATCGAAGGCGTACTGCACGAGTACTCGACGCTCGATGGCGTTCGCGAGGATGTTGTCGACATCCTGTTGAACCTGAAGGGTGTCGTGCTCAAGCTGCACAATCGCTCCGAAGCGTACCTTCGCCTGTCGAAAACGGGTGAGGGTGTCGTGACGGCGGGCGATATCGAAGTTACGCATGACGTCGAGATCGTTAATCCGGAACATGTCATCGCCCACGTTGCACCGGGTGGCAAGCTTGAGCTCCAGTTCAAGATTGAACAGGGCCGGGGCTATGTTCCGGGCACGCTGCGTCAGCACACGTCGGAAAGCAAGGCGATTGGCCACATCCTGCTGGACGCAAGCTTCAGCCCGGTTCGCCGAGTGAGTTATTCGGTTGAATCGGCGCGTGTCGAACAGCGTACGGACCTTGATCGTCTGGTGATGGACGTCGAGACCAACGGTGCGGTGGAGCCTGAAGAAGCGGTTCGTTACGCGGCCCGCGTGCTGGTGGATCAGTTGTCGATCTTTGCCGAGCTTGAAGGTACGGCGCCCGCTGTCGAAGCGCGCCGCCCGGCACAGATCGATCCGATCCTGCTGCGTCCGGTAGATGATCTCGAATTGACGGTTCGCTCTGCCAACTGTCTGAAGGCCGAGAACATCTATTACATCGGCGATTTGATCCAGCGTACCGAGAATGAGTTGCTGAAAACCCCGAACTTGGGCCGCAAGTCGCTCAACGAAATCAAGGAAGTGCTCGCTTCGCGTGGCCTGACGCTGGGCATGAAGCTCGAGAACTGGCCGCCGGCTGGTCTCGATCGGGGTTGAGCCCCAGCCGGGTTCGCCCGGTCACAATATGAACCGGCCACTTGCCTGACCCGCGGTGGCCGCATAATTTTACGGAGTCATCATGCGTCATCGTAACGGTCTCAGAAAACTCAACCGCACCAGCTCGCATCGTGAAGCGATGTTTCGCAATATGGCGGTGTCGCTGCTTCGTCACGAAGCGATCAAGACTACCGTACCGAAAGCCAAGGAACTGCGTCGCGTCGTTGAGCCGCTGATCAATCTTGGCAAGACGCCCAATCTGTCGAACCGGCGCCTCGCTTTTTCGCGCCTGCGTGATCGTGAAGTCGTGTGCAAGATTTTTGACGTGTTCGGTCCGCGTTATGCAACCCGCAACGGTGGCTACCTCAGCATACTTAAGATGGGGTTCCGCCAGGGCGACAACGCGCCGATGGCGTTCGTGCAATTGATGGATCGCCCGGAGGTCAGCGACGAGGTGGTTGAAGTCGCCGAGTAAGTTGCTTCTGCTGCAATAAAAAAGCCTCGCTGTGCGAGGCTTTTTTATTTTGGTTGCGCACCCACCGTTGTAATGCGAATCAAGCGGAGACTGCGTTCGGGGCGTTCCGCGAAAGCGGTGCAGGCTGATCGATCCGTTGCTCCAGGGCTTCTCGGAACACTTCGCCCAGCATGACCAGTACCGCGCCGTCCGGGGCGCCGTTCGTCCCGAGTAGTTCCGACACCGGTCGCGCCGCAAGGCTGGACAAGGTGGTCAAGCATTCACGTGACGACTGAAGACTGGCGTTCTCGATGATGGCCACAGGCGTGTCTGAAGCTCGCCCACAAGACAGCAGTTCATGCGCAATGGCCATGGAGTCGTGCGATGCCATGTAGAGCGCCAGCGTCGGCACCTCGGCATTCGCCCGCACAGCCTGCGAGGGACTTTCGCCTGCGCCAGCGCGCGGAGTCAGCAAGGCGACGGCGCGTGACAGGCCTCGCCGCGTCATGGAAACCCGCAACTGGGCGCAGGCGGCACTCGCTGCAGTGATGCCGGGCACCACTTCGTAGTCGATGCCGGCTTCCGCGAGGGCATCCATCTCTTCCTGTGCGCGGCCGAACAGCATCGGATCGCCGCCCTTCAGGCGAACCACTACGGCATGCGTGCGAGCGGCATGTATCAGTTGCTGGTTGATGAATCGCTGTGCGGTCGAATGCCGTCCGCAGCGTTTTCCAACTGAAATACGTTTTGCCCGGCTTGCGAGCGCCAGCACATCCTCACCGATGAGCGCGTCGTGCAGAACGACATCCGCCTCGGCAAGCAGCGTTGCGGCACGCAGCGTCAGCAGATCCACCGCACCGGGGCCTGCACCGACCAGCCACACCTTGCCGGCCCGTCGTGAGTCAGTCGCCTTTGACATGCAGACCGCACTCCTTGCTTTCCGGGTTCTCCCACCACCAGCGACCCGCGCGGATGTCCTCGCCGGGCGAAATCGCACGCGTACAGGGTTGGCAGCCAATGCTGGGGAAGAACTGTTCGTGCAGCGCGTTGTACGGGACGCCCTCGGTCTGGATGTATACCCACACCTCGCGCTCGCTCCAGTCGGAAAGCGGATTGAATTTCTCGATACCGTGCGCCTCGTCAAATTCGCGCAGCGGAAGGTCGGTGCGCGTGGTCGACTGCTGCGCCCGCATGCCGGTAATCCACGCACGCTTGCCGGCCAACGCACGCTTCAGTGGCTCGACCTTGCGCATGCCGCAACAGGCTTTGCGCAGTTCGACCGAGTCGTAGAAGGCATTGATGCCGTGCTTGCGTACGTACTCCTCCACCGCGTCATGGCGTGGAAACCAGGTGACCGGGTGCGCGCCATAGTGCTTCTCGGCCCTCGCCATCAGGTCGTAGGTTTCGGCAGGCAGCCGGCCCGTATCGAGTGTAAAGATTTCAATGTTGATGTCGTGCCTCTGAATGAGGTCGGTCAGCAGCATGTCTTCGGCGCCCATGCTGCTCGCGAAGCCGATCGGCTGAAACTCGGCGGCGGCACGCCGCAGCCGGTCAATCGCTGCCGTTGTCTTTTCGGCCACCTTCACGCGCAGCGCATCGGTCACGTTCGGGTGGATCATCGGATTACTCATGCGCCAGCTCCCGGTGCTGCACGCCGTCGAAATACCGGTGGCTGGCCGTCGGTCGAGGTCTGGTACGGCGTCGTGAAGTCCTTCAGTGCGCCGATGCAGCGCTCCGCCTTCTGATCGGCGCGCAACAGGTAGGCGTCAAAGCCGCATCGATGGAAGAAAAACATCTGGTCGCGCAGCACGTCGCCGAGCGCCCGCAACTCGTTCCGGTAGCCAAATCGGGTGCGCAGGATGAAGGCGATCGAGTAACCGCGGCCGTCAATGAACTTCGGGAAGTTCACGCCAATCAACGGCAGTCTGTTCAAGTTCCCGCCCAGACTTTCTGCCAGCTCGGCAGGTTCTTCGTGGCTGTCCAGCCAGACGCCGATCTCGCCGTTGTCGGCGCGTGTGGCCAGTTCGTCGCGGCGGCGGAGCCACACCGACAGCGGCAGCAGTACCTCTCCCGCCGGAATATCGCAGGCGGAAATCACGTCGTCCGACGCCGCCGGCTCACCGGTGAGCTTGAACAGCACCACCTTGCCGGCCGACTTGCGCACGGGTTCATGCGATTCAGGCAGCCGCACCCAGGTCCAGTCGTCGGCCACCACTTCGGTGCCGCGGATCAGTTCAGCCATGAGTCACCTCGGTCTTCTTCGTGGATTCGCCATAGACGCGTGCCTTGAATGGCGCCATGCCTATTCGCCGTACGGTATCGATGAAGCGTTCTTCCGGGGTGCGGTGTTCGACGTAGGTGTCGACCAGCTTCGTGACGACGCCCGGCACTTCTTCGGCCGCGAACGACGGGCCGATGACGTCGCCGAGCGAGGTCTGGTTGCCTTGCGAGCCGCCGATCGAAACCTGATACCACTCGGACCCGGTCTTGTCGACGCCGAGTATGCCGATGTGACCGACATGGTGATGGCCGCAGGAATTCATGCAGCCGGAAATGTTCAATTCCAGATCGCCGACGTCGTACAGGTAGTCGAGATTCTCGAACGCCTCCTGGATCGCCTGCGCGATCGGGATCGACTTCGCGTTGGCCAGCGAGCAGAAGTCGCCGCCCGGGCAGCAGATGATGTCCGTCAGCAGCCCGATGTTCGGCGTCGCGAGTCCGTGCGCGCGGGCGCCCAGCCACAGTTCGTGCAGGTCAGCCAGCGCGACGTCGGCCAGCACCACATTCTGTTCGTGCGATACGCGCAGCTCGCCGAAGCTGTAGCGGTCCGCCAGATCGGCCAGTGCGTCCATCTGCTCACAGGAGATGTCACCCGGCGCGACACCGGTCGGTTTCAGCGACAGCGTCACCGCGCGGTAGCCCGGTCGCTTGTGGCCGCGTACGCAGCGGGACACCCAGCGGGCGAAAGCGGGATCGGACGCGCGCTTCGCATCGAAGCCTGCGTCGGTTGCCGGGCGAACCGGTGCGTCAGGATCGGTGAATGCGGCGCGCGCGCGGTCGAGTTCGGCCTGCGTTACGGTGGCGATGCCGTCACGTTCCAACTGCCACTCCTCCTCGACCTGTCGGGCGAATGTCTCGGCGCCGATGGCCTTCACCAGGATCTTGATGCGCGCCTTGTAGGCGTTGTCGCGACGACCATAGCGGTTGTACACGCGCAGCACGGCGTCGAGATAGGTCGGCAGGTGTTGCCAGGGCAGCGCGTCATGGATGACGCTGCCCAGTATCGGCGTGCGACCCATGCCACCACCTACGATGACGCGGGTCAGCACCTCGCCCTTTTCGTCGCGGTACAGCTGCAGACCAACGTCGTGCGCGTAAGTCACGGCTCGGTCTTCCAGTGTGCCGCTGACCGCGATCTTGAACTTGCGCGGCAGGAAGGCGAACTCCGGGTGGAAGGTCGACCACTGGCGCAGCACCTCGCAGTATGGACGCGGGTCGACGATCTCATCCTGCGCAACGCCTGCGAACGGGTCGGTCGTGATGTTGCGGATGCAGTTGCCCGAGGTCTGGATGGCGTGCATCTCCACCGTGGCGAGTTCTGCGAGGATGTCGCCGGTGTCTTCCAGCTTCGGCCAGTTGAACTGCATGTTCTGGCGGGTCGAGAAGTGGCCGTAGCCCCGGTCGTAGCGGCGACCGATGTCCGACAGTTTGCGCAACTGGGTACTCGACAGCATGCCGTACGGAATGGCGACGCGCAGCATCGGCGCGTGCCGCTGGATGTACAGGCCATTCTGCAGGCGAAGTGGCCGGAACTCGTCGTCCGACAGTTCGCCGGCGAGGTTGCGTTGCAACTGGTCCCGGTACTGCGCGACACGCTCGAGCACCAGCGTATGGTCGTATTCGTCGTAGCGATACATGGATGCGATCTTCCGTCCGTCGGCGCCCGCCGGCAGGCCGGGTCACCATGTCAATGATTCAGCCTAGAAGGTTCAGGCTCAGCTTGCCGCCAATGCCGAACAGCATGGTCGCCAGCAGCGGTCGAAGAAAACGCTCCGGCAGGCGCGCCGCGACCTGGCTGCCGATCGCGATGCCGGGTAGCGAACCGATGAGCAGCGCGCCCAGCAGCGCCCAATCGACGTTACCGAGCCACCAGTGGCCGAGACCGGCCACCAGCGTGAGCGGCACGGCGTGGGCGATATCGCTGCCGACAATGCGCACCGCCGACAGTCGCGGGTAGAGGAACACCAGCGCTGCCGTCCCCAATGCGCCGGCACCGACCGAAGAGATCGTGACGAGTACGCCGAGTATGGCCCCCGTCCCCACTGTCAGCGGGCGCAGATTGCGCTCACGCCATTCGCGGATGCCCGGCCGTTCGGCCACCGCCTGCAGCCGCTTGCGGAACAGCAACGCGCAGGCGGTCAACACCAGCGCAATCCCTAGCGTACCGCTGATGATCGACGCACTGCCATACGCTGACCGGGAATGCGTCGATAACCACCACAGTGTCAATGCCGCTGCCGGCACGCTGCCAGCACCCAGACCGGTCACGATGCGCCAGTCGAGGGTCTGGTTGCGTCCATGTACCAACGCACCTCCGGCCTTGGTCAGCGCCGCATACAGCAGGTCGGTACCGACGGCTACCGCAGGGTGGATGCCGAACAGCAACACCAGTAGCGGCGTCATCAGCGATCCGCCGCCCACACCGGTAAGTCCGACGACGGCGCCGACGAAGAAACCGGCGATGGGATAGCCGAACTCCATACTTATATATGGTTAGAAGCACGCGGAAAGCACGCAGCTTAGAGGGACGACAAGATAATCGGAAATGCTTTGAAGTAAGATTCAAATCACTTCCAGTGCTAAAGGCCTGCCATGAACCTGCAACAGCTGCGTTATGTCGCCGAAGTGGCCCAGCGCAACCTGAATGTGTCTGAGGCAGCGCGGGCGCTGCACACCTCGCAGTCCGGCGTGTCGCGGCAGATCAGCCTGCTGGAATCCGAACTGGGCGTCGATGTGTTCATCCGGCAGGGCAAGCGACTGGTTGCCATGACGCGCCCGGGCGAAGAAGTGGTGGCGATCGCGCGGCGCATGCTGCGCGACATGGGGGCGCTCAGGCAGGTGGGCGAAGAGTACGCAGTCGGCGAACGCGGCCGGCTGACCATCGCCATGACCCACACCCAGGCCCGCTACGTGCTGCCGCGCATCCTGCCCGAGTTCATGCGTGCCCATCCTGAGGTGAAGGTTGCGCTGCATCAGGGCAATCCGACGCAGTGCTGCGAATATGTGCTGTCCGGCGAGGCGGATCTGGCGATTGCAACCGAAGCGATCGACGAATACGACCAGCTGGTCAGCCTGCCCTGCTACCAATGGAACCGCTGCCTGATCACACCGCCAGGCCATCCGCTGCTCGATGAAACGCCGCTGACGCTGGCGGCCATCGCCGAGTGGCCACTGATCACCTACGACTTCGCCTTCACCGGTGGTTCGACGGTCAATCGCGCCTTCGCGGCGCAGTCGCTGTCGCCCAACATCACGCTGAGCGCCATCGATGCTGACATCATCAAGACCTATGTATCGCTCGGTCTGGGCGTCGGCATTGTTGCGCAGATGGCGTTCGACCCGGAGCAGGACCGCACCTTGCGTGCAATCGACTGTGCCCATCTGTTCGAGCCGAGCACCACGCGCATCGGCCTGCACCGCAATGCATGGCTGCGCGGCTACACCTACGACTTCATCGAGCAGTTTGCGTCCGCGCTGAGCCGTGAAGTGGTCGATCAGGCGCTCGGCCGCGGCTGAGCACCTTCACGAGGCGGTAACCTCGGGCGGCGACAGTGCAGGCAACGACTTTCCGGGCTTGCCGCCATGACCGAACTTCACGCAGATCCACTTCATCCGCTGGTGCTCGATGCCGACACCGGCGTTGCCGAACTTGCAGGGGTGCGTTATCTCGCCAGCCAGCCGGTACGGGCCAAGGACGGCCGCACCGTGCTCTACCTGACCGAAGCATCGCGGCCGATGCATTTGTTCAAGTTTGTCGGTCCGGCCGCCTCCAGCGGCGCGCTGCCCCACGGCACGCTGTATGTCGCCAGTCTGGGCGCCGACGGCGCATGCGAAGGTCACGGCAGATGGCTTCCTCTGGTGCTGGCGCGCCACGGTCTGTCGGTGCGCGACGGCTACGACAGCCTGCAGGCCATCCTGGCCGACCCGGCCGATGCGGCCTGCCGTGCCGGTGCGTCGAGTATCGAAGGACTGTTTGCACCCCAGGCGCGCAGCGAGGGTGGTGCGCTGCTGTTGTGTGACCGCGCGACACCGGCGCTCACTTGGCGCGAGGCGCTGGGCGATGCAGCAAGCCTGAGCTTCGGCTGGCACGGCACGGCGGCAGCGGAAAGTGTCGATACAAATCTTCACCTTCAACGCTTTGGCAGTGCCGCCGCGCGCTTGCGCGGTTAGGGCCGTTGCAGGCGGCGGCTCACCGCAGCCGCCGTGACATGGTCACGGTATCGCCAGCCGGACGACTTCTATAATCCGGAGTCGTTCCGCATTTTCGCATTCCATGACACGTCCCCTCTGGTCACTGATCGCACCCATCCTGCTTGCAGGCGTGCTGGCGTCTTCGATGGCCGTTGCGGCCGATGAAGCGAGCCGCTATTACGAAGACGCACTGGTGCGCTACGAGCGGAAGGATGACGCCGGCGCGATCATCCAGCTCAAGAATGCGCTGAAGGCGGACCCCGGCATGCTCGCAGCCCATCTGCTCATGGGGCGGGCGGGCTTGCGCAAGGGCGATTTCGCCGCCGCCGAGGTGGCGTTGCGCGAGGCGCAGCGCCGGGGCGCGTCGCGTGCCGAATACATCGTTCCGCTGGCCAATGTGTTGTTGGCGATCGGTCAGCAGAAGGAACTGCTGGAAACGCTGCAGCCGACCGACTTGCCCGTCGGCATCCGATATGAGCTGATGTTGCTGCGGGCCCGCGCCCATCAGGAGTCGAGCCAGTACGCCCAGGCGATTGTGGTCATCAATGAGGCGCGTGCGCTCAATCCGAACGCGCCGTCCGCGCTGGCACTCCATTCGCGCTTCGCGCTCGGTGCCGGACGCGCCGAAGAAGCGGCGACGCTGGCCGAGCAGGCGACCAGCCTCGGCCCCGCAGATACCGATGCCTGGACCGCGCGTGCGGCGGTTGCCTACGCGTCAGGCAAGCTGCCGGTGGCGCTTGAGAATTATGATCAGGCGCTGAAATTCGCCGCTGACAACGGCGAAGCCCTGCTCGGCAGAAGCTCGGTATTGATGGATCTCGGCCGCATGGCAGAGGCGAAGGTGTCCCTGCTGCAACTGGCGAAGGTGGACAAGACCGAACCGCGCACGGCCTACCTGCGTGCCGTGATTGCCGACCTCGAAGGTGATCGCGACGGTGCCAAGAAGCTGCTCGGCGAAGTCGTCAATCTGATCGATCCGCTGCCACGCGGTGCCCTGACCAGTCGCTCGCATCTCGCCCTGATTGCAGGTCTGGCGCACCTGAGCCTTGGCGGTCCCGCCAAGGCGAAAGAATATTTCGAACTGCACGTGCGGTTCTTCCCGTCGCAGCCAGCCGCACGAAAGCCCCTTGCCTCGCTGCAGATTGCGGGCGGCGATCCGGCGTCGGGCATCGTCACGCTCGAGCCGTTGATGCGCAGCGGCACCCGTGATCCCGAAGTGCTGTCGCTGATGGCCACCGCGTACGGCAAGCTCAAGCGGCATGAGCGCGCCAGCGAGTTGCTCGAGCACGCGGCCAAGTTGGGCAAATCGCCGGAGATACAGACTTCGCTCGGCCTCAGCCTGCTCGGGTCAAAGCAGACACAGGAGGGCCTGGCGCAGTTGCGCGAGGTGGTCAAGCAGGACCCCGGTCAGGGTCGGGCCAGCATGGCACTTGCACTCACCGCATTGCGCGAGCAGCAACCGCGTCGCGCAGCGGAACTGATGGAAGAGGTGATCAAGCGCGAACCGGACAATCTTCCAGCGCTCAATGTGCTGGGCGTCGCGCGTGCCGCAGCGGGCGATTTCGCGGCCGCACGCAAGGCCTACGACAAGGCGCTGTCGAAGGACAGGAATTTCGACAGCGTCAAGCTCAATCTGGTCAAGCTGGACCTCGCGGAAGGCAAGCCGTCCGAGGCGCGAAACCGGCTCCAAGCGCTGCTCAAGGACAAGCCGGATCAGCCCTCGGCGCTTTTCGAACTTGCGCAGCTCGATCTGCGCGAGAAGCGGATTGCCGAGGCGCTGCGCGGACTGGAAACCCTGCGCGACAAGCATCGCAGGCACGTCGACGGACAGATTGCGCTGATCGACCTTTACCTGCAGACCGGCGCGCTGGACAAGGCGCTTGAAGTGGCCAAGGACAGCAGTCCGAGTCAACCGGGTTACCTCGCCGTGCAGGCGGCGCTCGTCCGGGTTCAGCTCGCGCGCAGCGATGCAGCCGGCGCCCGCGCGACGCTGACGTCGATGACGCGTGCGGCCGATTTCGATGCCGTGGCGCAATACCGGATCGCACGGCTGCAAATGCAGGCAGGCAATCCTTCCGGCGCCGCCTACAGCCTTGAAAAGGCATTGCAGGGCGCGCCGGACTTCGTGCCGGCCAAGGTCATGCAAGGTGAACTTCTGCTTGGGGAAGGCGCAGTGGACAAGGCCGATGTGCTGGCACAACAGCTGCTCAGAAGCGCCGCGCCGCCTCCGGAAGCATTCAAGCTGGCGGGAGATGTCGCATTCGGACGCAGCAATTGGTCGGAAGCGATCGGCCACTACAGCGTCGCGCTGTCACGCGGCGCCGGGGTGGATGTCGCCGGGCGTCTTTACGAAACGCACAAGCGGGCGGGCAACGCGGCGCAGGCAAAGGCGTCAGTCGAAGCGCTGGTCAAATCGCGACCCCGCGACGTGGCGATGAAGCTTCTGCTGTCGCAGGCACAAACGGAAGCGGGTCAGTTGCGCGAAGCCAAGGCGACGCTCGAAGCCGTTCTGAAAGCCGGAGAGTCGGCGCCGGTGTTGAACAATCTCGCCAACCTGCAGTGGCAGCTCAAGGACCCGGCCGCGCAGCAGACCGCCGAGCGGGCCTTCAAGCTGGCGCCGGGCGACGCCTTGATCCTGGATACCCTCGGTTGGATCCTGGTGCAGAAGTCGCAACTCGATGCGGGATTGCGTCATCTACGCGAGGCGCGGCTGCGTGACCCGGCCAATCCGGAAATCCGCTACCACCTCGCCTGGGCCCTGGCCAAATCGGGACGAAAGGGTGAAGCGCTTCAGGAACTGGAGGCTGCGCTGCAATCGGGCAGATCGTTTCCGGGCATCGACAGCGCGCGTGCGCTCAGGGCCGAACTGGGCACCTCCTGAGCCTTGTCGGATATCTTTACAACACACATTTTTGCAGTTATCAAGTAATTGATTTTGTTTGATATTTAAAACTGGCCTTAATTTTGCTAAGAAGTTGCTGACAGTCAGTCTAGTCAATGACTTCCAAGGATCAAATGATGAAAAAGAAAAGCCTGAAAATCCTGAGTGCCGCTCTGCTGATCGGTTTGAGCGGTGCCGCATCGGCTGCGTCGACGAGCTGGTCATTCACTTCCAATGCAACGTCGTCGACCAGCGCAGCTGGCTTTGCTTCGCAGGTCGCCGAGTTTTCGTCGATGACCTACACCAACGGTGCGGGCAATTCGGTCACGATGAATGCGTTCGCGAACACCGCGACCAACGCGAAGATCGAAGCTGCTTACCTGAACTATCAAGGTTCGAGCGGTCTGGGTGTGACAAGTCGTGACAGCAGCACGAACGACGAGGTGGTGAACGGCTATCTGAACAACCCTCAGCACTCGTTCGACAATCAGGGTGCAGTTGAATCCATCCTGTTCTCCTTCTCGTCTGCGTTCACGATGGAACAGCTCGATTTCGGATGGACGACCAACGATTCCGATATTCAGCTCTACGCCTACACCAGTCAGAATGCATTCACCACCGGCACGATCCTGACGAAGGACTATTCGACGCTGACCGGCTGGACCAAGATCGGTGATTTCACCGGCCCGACCGATCCGCGCCTGACGACCAACAGCACCTACTCGCGCTACTGGCTCGTCACGCCGGGGCCGGCATCGGACAAGCTCGACTACGTGAAGCTTGCCGGCATCACTGGCTCGTACAAGCCGACGACTCCGCCGCCGTCGACCGGCGTGCCTGAGCCGGAATCGCTCGCGCTGGTGGGCGTGGCACTCGCCGGCATGCTCCTGACCCGTCGCCGCAAACAGACGTGATCGGTTGAGGCAACAAAAAAAACCGCGCAACGCGCGGTTTTTTTTCGTCCATCGCCGGCGCCAGCGGAGGGCGATGTTGTCAGGTTCCTTCTTCTTCCTGCGCCTGCAACGCCCACATTTGCGCATAGGCGCCGTCAAGTGCCAGCAGTTCCGCGTGCGAGCCGCGCTCCACGATTCGGCCGGCGTCCATCACCAGGATCTGGTCGGCATCCATGATCGTGGACAGCCGGTGCGCGATGATCAATGTGGTGTGACCCCGCGCGACCTGCTCGAGCTGTGACTGGATGGCCTGTTCGGTTTTCGAGTCGAGGGCCGACGTGGCTTCGTCGAAGATCAGTACCGGCGGATCTTTCAGCAGCGCGCGCGCGATGGCGACGCGTTGCTTCTCGCCACCGGACAACTTGAGGCCGCGCTCGCCCACCTTCGTGTCGTAGCCGTCGGGCAGACGGGTGACGAAGTCATGCAGTTGCGCGGCGCGGCTGGCGGATTCGACGTCTTCGGCCGAGGCGGTGACCCGGCCGTACTGGATGTTGTAGTGAATGCTGTCGTTGAACAGCACGGTGTCCTGCGGCACGATGCCGATCGCAGTGCGCAGGCTGTCCTGCGTGAGCTTGCGGATGTCGGTGCCATTGATCGTGATGCGCCCGCCGCCGCTGTCCACGTCATAGAAGCGGTACAGCAGCCGGGCCAGGGTCGATTTGCCGGAGCCTGACTGGCCGACCACCGCCACCCGGCCGCCGGCCGGTATCGTGAAGTCGACGTCGTGCAGGATCTGGCGCGCCGGTTCGTAGCTGAAATTCACCTGCTGGAAGCGCACTTCGCAGGGACCCGGCGGCAGGGCTTTCGCGTCCGGGTCGTCGGCGATTTCACGATGGGTGTCCATCAGGCCGAACATGCGTTCGATATCGGTCAGCGATTGCCGGATTTCGCGGTACAGCACGCCGAGGAAATTCAGCGGGATGTAGAGCTGGATCATGAAGGCATTCACCAGCACGATGTCGCCCAGCGTCATGCGCCCTTCGGCCACGCCGACCGTGGCGCGCCACATCATCAGCGTGACGCCGATGGCGATGATGAAGGCCTGGCCGATGTTCAGGTAGGACAGCGAAATCTGGCTGCGTTCCTGTGCGCGCTGCCAGCGCGCCATCTGTTCATCGTAGCGGCGCGCTTCGAAGCCTTCGTTGTTGAAATACTTCACCGTTTCATAGTTCAGCAGGCTGTCGATGGCACGTGTGTTGGCCGCCGAATCCAGTTCGTTCACTTCGCGCCGCAGCTTGGTGCGCCAATTGGTCACGACCACGGTGAACGTGATGTAGATCGCCAGCGTGATCGCGGTGATCAATGCGAACGCCGCTTCGTACTTCACCGCGAGGATGCTCAGCACGAGGCCCATCTCCACCAGCGTCGGCAGGATGGAATACAACGTGTAGCTGATCAGCGAGCCAATGGCGCGGGTGCCGCGCTCGATGTCGCGCGTCAGCCCGCCAGTCTGGCGTTCGAGGTGAAAGCGCAACGAAAGGGCATGCAGATGCTGGAATACCTGCATCGAAATGCGCCGCACCGCCTGTTGCGTCACGCGTGAAAACACGATTTCGCGCAGTTCGGTCAGCAGCGAAGTGGAAAAGCGCAGTGCGCCGTAGGCGGCCAGCAGACCGAGCGGCACCAGCAGCGGCGCGGCTTCGAGTGCGCTCTTCTGCATCGCGGCGGCCGGCGTCAGCGCGTCGATCAGCTGCTTGAATATCAGCGGCACCGTCACGTTCGCGCCTTTGGCGCCGATCAGGAAGGTGAGCGCGATCAGTACGCGCCACTTGTAGGCCCAGAGGTAGGGAAAAAGACTTTTCAGGGTATCCAGATCCCGGCGGCGGGTGCCGGGTGGGGCTTCGGGCGCGGGCAGGGGCGCGGCAGCGGAATGTCTCATCGCGCAATTGTAAGGTACGGAGCAGGCGCCATCCGGGCTGTCGGCACCGGATTCGCGGGCATGGCCTAAACGTAGAGCAGCAGCGCCGACATGCCGATTGCAACCAGTACCGCACTCCACAGGCGCCGCCGATCAACTGCCGACCACTTTGCAGCCGGTTCGTTTTCCGGTTCAGGCGCCAGACGCCGTGTGGCAGCCTTCAACGCCGCCTCCACCACCTCGCGCGACACGCCGACCGTGGCGGCGAGCCGATCCGGATCATCGATGGCAGCGGATCGTGCCGCCAGGCGGATGGTGGCTTCGGTGGAGTCGAAATCCCGTGCCAGTCCGCGCGAGACCGTCGCGGCTCCAGGCGCGGTCGAGGCACCGGTGACGGCACCGCTCGTACCGGGCACCGACCGGACCCGCGCCGGCAGATTGAAATCGTCGTTGGACGCAGATTGCAGGCGGCAGGCGCGCAGGTCGGCCGCCATTTCGGCGGCATTCTGGTAACGCGCATCCGGTGACTTGGCGAGTGCCCTCGCCACGATGAGATCGACCAGCGCAGGCAGCGCCGGATTCAGCAAGCCCGGTGGCGCCGGCGTGTGGTGAATGACCTGATACATCACGGACTGCACATCGCTGCCGCTGAAGGGGGAGCGACCGGTCATCATTTCGTACAGGATGACGCCGAGGGCGAACAGGTCGACCCGCGCATCTGCTGCGCGGCCCAGTACCTGTTCCGGCGACAGGTAGCGCGGCGACCCGAGCAGCAGGCCGGTCTGGGTGCGTGCATCGGTGCCGTGCAGACGCGCGATGCCGAAATCGGTGATCTTCACGCGCCCGTCAGCCATCACCATGATGTTGCCCGGCTTCACGTCGCGGTGAATGACGCCACGCTCATGCGCATAGGCAAGCCCGTCGGCGATCTGTGCCGTCAACTCGAGTGCGCGAGCGAAGCCCAGTTCGCCACGATTGATCAGATCCTTCAGTTCGCGGCCGTCGAGGTATTCCATGGCCATGTAGGCCAGCTCGCCGCAGCGACCGATGTCGTGAATGGTCACGATGTTGGAGTGATTCAGCCCGCCGGCCGCGCGCGCTTCGATCATGAAGCGCCGTTCGTAGAAGTCGATATCGTCCGGATCGAGCGCCATATTGATGGTCTTGATCGCCACCGTACGGTCGAGCAGGGGATCGAAGGCACGATAGACCACGCCCATCGCGCCACGCCCGATCTCGGCGAGCACGTCATAGCGTCCGATATTCACGGGAAGACTCATGGCAGCCGGATCAGCGCGCGTCGGCAACGCTGCGATAGACCGGACCCCACTGCGGATGTCCCGCTTCAGCCGGTGTCAATGCAAACGCCGGGTCGGCGGCAAAGGCGCGGCCGAATGACTGCCGGCAGGCGGCTTCACGCTCGCTGATGCAGTGGATGAAGGCCAGATACTTGTGTGCCCTCGCCTGACTGGTTCGGCTGCGCAGTCCCGCACCCAGACTGGACTTCAGCAGTTCGGTCGCTTCCGTGTAGCGCGCATCCTCATACTGCTTCACGCCGGCGGCCAGCAGTTCGTCTGCCGACGTTGCGCGCGCCGGAGCGGTGGCCGAAGCGGCGGCCGGGTGGGACGCTGGTTTCGGCGATGTTTTTGCCGCATCGCCCGACGGCGCCTTCGGCTGCGGTGGCTGACCGCCCGACTTCGCGACCGGCTTCGCCGCGTCCTGATCGAATACGGACACGATGCCGTCAACACCCTTCTGCACCGTGGAACAGGCGGTCAGCATCGACATCACGGCGACGAGCGCCCAGTACCGCGGCGCACGCTTACTGACGAAAATCATGTCTGATCCTGGTTTCCTTGCCGGCCCTGACTTCAACCTGCTGTTTGTGCGGCGCAAACGCCGGGTTGCGGATTTCGAGCACGTGCAGCCCGGGTGCGAGCATGATTTCACGCTCAGGCGGTGCCGCGCCGTGTTCGGCGCCGCCCAGGCTGACTTCTCCCCAGGGCAATACATTCACCCGCAGGGTGCCGCGCTGCACTGCATCTGCCGGCTCGTCGCCTTCGACATCCCGGCTGGGGCGCGGCGGTGCCGCCATCGGCGGTTGTACCACGCCTGCATGCCCGTCGTTCGCAGCCGTGTCGTCCTGCAAGGATGACGTTGCACGGATGACCACCGCGACCAGCAGGATCGCTGCCACCGTCAGCGCCGTCGCCAGTGGTGGGTGCGAAAGCCAGCCCGCCCGCGGTGGTATCGACGGCTCACCAGAGGCGAAGCCACCGTCCGGCGGGCTGTTCGGGCGGTCCGGCAGCGGCCCGTCGGGCAGGATGAACACCTCGTGTTCGCGCAGCTGCGCATCGGTGCGCACACCCGCCGGTTCGAACAACTGCCTGTACGCATTGTGCCGATTCGCCAGTGCATCGACGAAGGCACGCGATGCAAACACCCTGCCACCGCCGGCAAAGCCGGCGACGCGTTGTGCCACGCCGAGGCCGTCGCCGACCAGGTTGGGCGGCATCCCCGGTTCGCCGATCAGCATGACTGGTCCGCAATGGATACCGCTGCGCAGCGCCAGCACGGCAGTCCCCGCCGTCACGACCGCGTCGCGCACCCGGGCTGCACAGCGCAGCGCGTCGTCCGGGTCTTCGATGAACGTGAGGGCCGCGCCATCGGCGGTATCCAGCACGATGCGCGCCTCCTGACGCACACCCGCCAGCGCCGTGCCCAGAATATGGGTGAAGCGCGATCGCATCTGCGCCTGTTCGGCGACCGGCTTGTCCGGGTAGCCGATCATTTCGATCACGACGATGCTGCAGACCGCTGCGCTTGAGACTTCGTGATTCATGTCCGGAGAAACGGGGGAATATCAGGCTCTTGAAGGAAGCGCACAAAGGGTGTGCGGCCCGCCAGCGGCGGGCCGCACGTTCGCGTGCTGCGCGATGCAGGCGTCAGGCAGGGCCGGCGCAGGCACGACGGCATGTGATGGCGGGCATCCAACGGATGTTCCCCGACAGGCGCCTGAATTGCCGGATCGAAGCGGGCTCGTTGCGAGCTCTTCAACGCTGCACCGGAAAACCACCGTCTTCAAGCACGCGGCAGATGTCGTCTTCCGACACGAGCGGGCTGTGCTCGATGCTGACCGTACCGGTTTCCGGCGACACGTCGACGCTGTCTATCCCCGGGAGGTCATGGACGATGTTGACGATGTCCGCCGCACAGTCGGGACCTTCGACGCCGGATTCAATGATGACAGTGGTGTGCATGGTGAAGTCTCCAGCCAGTATCCGGTCTTGGTGAGCCCCCGGCATGCAGCGCGAACGCGCCGTGCGATCGGCGGTTCGTGGTGCAGGAGGCGCTCAGCGCGAAACAGAACTTCACGTACAAAGTTCAGGAAATTGTTCACGAAGTGTCGGTAAATCTTACACGGCACGGTGTGCGTGATTTGGGCTGAATCTCAACAGGCTGAAAAAAAAGGGTTTTTCGTTGAATAAATTGCTGGCACAGCAATTGCTGAGGTTGACTCACGAAAACCCACAGCGTCAGGAGCTTCCATGAAGTACGCCCTCAACTCAGTTGCTGCGCTCGTTGCATTGACCAGCACTGCAGCCTTCGCTGCGCCCATCACGCCGTCCTCCACAGCACTGCAAACCCTGTCGGGCGCCACATTCGGCGGTTCCGGCATCCCGAACACCGCCGTCCAGGTGCTTACGCTCGACCCGACGGTTTCGGACGTGACCCTTGGCCTGACCGCCCACCAGCGTTTCACCGGCCCGAATCTGGCCAACAACGGCACGAGTACTTTCGACGCCGCAACGGGTGTGTCCGCGAACCCGCCGTCGTCGCCCGCTGACCCCTATGCCCTGTGGAACTTCGCGTTCTATGTGGGGGGGGCCGACATCGGGAATTACCTGTTCCGCCTTTACTACGATTTCGATCCGGCCAGCGGCACGGACGAAGCGAATCACGGCGTGATCGAGTTTCTCGGGTCTGCTGTTCAAGGTGGGGTCGCTCAGGATTCGTTCAACCTGGGCATGAACTTCCTCGCCACCAGCATCCCCGGCTTCATTACTGCGCCGCTGGGTTCGTTCTCGCCGACGGTTGAAGGCGAATACACCTTCGCGCTGACTGCCACGCTGGAGCGCGTTGAAGTGGGTCGTGTGGCCATCCTGGTCGATGTCAATGCACCGCGCGATCCGGGCACGCCGATTCCGGAACCCGGCACGCTTGCGCTCGCCAGCCTTGCGCTGCTCGGCCTCGCTGGCCTGCGCCGCCGCTTCAGCTGACTGCCGTTTCTGCCCCGCTGTTCGGGGCAGACAAACAAAAAGCCCGACCCAGGTCGGGCTTTTTGTTTGTGCAGCATGCCTGTATCGCCGCGCGCCTTTTTCCATTCGCCGATGGTGCAAGATTCGTGCAGGACTGTCCGGCGCCCTACATCACGGTTGAATGCGGCTGCAGCGGATGTTCCAGCGTATCGGCGATCAGGCGCAGGGCGATGTCGCAGTCGTCGCGCGACATCGGGCCGCCCAGACACACGCGCACCGCGTCGGGTGGTGTGCCGTCGGTGCTGAAGGCCGCGCTGGCGACCACGCCGACGCCCTGTGCGCGCAGGTAGGACGCGAACTCCACCATCGACCAGTCGGACGACAGCGGCAGCCACAGGTGAAAGCCTTCCGCGTGCGCCCGCATCGCGTGGCGACCGAGATGGCGTGTGGCCAGCGACTGGCGGAACACGGATTCGCCGCGTATCGCGTCGAGCATCGCGTCGGCCGTGCCGTCGGTGATCCAGCGCGTGGCCAGCGCGTTGGTCACTGGCGAGCACATGACCGTGGTAGCACGCAGCGCGCCGGCCAGGCGTTCCGCCTGACGCGGGCCGGGCGCATGCACGAAGGCCGAGCGCAGGCCGGCGCCGAAGCACTTTGACAGGCCGGTGATGTAATAGGTGAGTGCCGGTGCCAGCGTGGCCAGCGGCGGCGGGGTGTCGCGCGGCAGCATGGCGTAGGCGTCGTCCTCGATGATCGGCACGGCGTAGCGCAGCGCAACGTCGGCCAGCGCCTCGCGCCGGGCACGCGTGATCGTCGCGGTGGTCGGGTTGAGCAAGGTCGGGTTGCAGTACAGCGCACGCGGCTTCAGCGTCCGGCACGCGTGTTCGAAGGCGTCCGCGCTGGGGCCGTCGTCGTCCAGCGGCAGCGCATGCAACTGCACGCCGAGCTGTGCAGCGATGGCCTTGATGCCCGGATAGGTCAGCGACTCGACGCAGATCAGCTCGCCCGGCCGCGCCAGCAGCGACACCAGCGCAGTCAGCGCGGCGTGGATGCCCGGGCACACCAGCACCCGTTCGACCGCGCACAGCGGCAGCCTGCGACGCAGCCACTGCACGCCGGCTGCGCGGTCGTCACGCGTGCCGCCGAAATCCTGATAGCGCAGCAGGTCGTACCAGTCGGACTGCACCATCACCTGCGCCGCACTGTCGCGCAGGCGGGCAATCAGCGCCGGGTCGTGCGGTTCGGGCGGCAGGTTCATCGTCATTTCGGCGCCGCTGCCGCCGCGCAGCGTCAGGCCGGGTGTGGCCCCGCGCACGAAGGTGCCCATGCCGGCGCGCGAATCGATCAGGCCGCGCTTGCGCGCCTCGGCATAGCCGCGCGCCACCGTCGTGTAATTCAGTTCGAGGTAGTCGGCCAGTTCGCGCAGCGTGGGCAGACGGTCGCGTGCGGCGAGCCGGCCGCTGCGCACGTCTTCCGCAATCAGGTCGGCGATCAGCAGATAGGCCGGCTTGTTGCTCGAGCGGATGCGCTTGAGCCAGATCTGCGCCGTCTTGTCCATCAGTCGGCTCGTCGGGTGAAGCGCTTGCGCGTGATCACGTCGGCGATGGAGAGGCCGTCGGCCCGGCGCACGATGCGGCAGCGATGATGAAAGCCGTCGGGCTCCGCTCCGGCATCCAGCAGTTCGACACGCACCGCTTCGCCCGGGTCGATGTTGCCGTGAAAGTACAGCGTCCGCTCGACGGTGACCGCCGGGCGCAGCCCATACCAGTCGAACTCGGCACGGTCGACCAGCGCCTGGAAGGTGGCGAAGTACAGGAAGCCGGCACCGTTGAAATCACTGTTCGGGCAGGGCGTGAAGTCGAAGCTGCGCAGGACTTCGCCCTCGTGCGCCGCAGTGCGGTGCGCCCGGCCGAGCGACTTCAGCTCGGCGGCTGCAGCCATCAGCGTGGTGGTGCCCGGCGTGAGGCCGTCGCCGTCCGGCAGCATCTGCGCCCTGGCGACGCTGCGGTTGCCGCCGCCCGGCGCGCGGCGAACCAGCGCCGACAGCAATTCGATGCGCGCCACGCGCGTGTTGCCCATGCGTACCGTCTGCGCGCTGTAATGCTGCGCGCGGCCATGCGGCACCAGCCGCGCCAGCAGCGCGAATGGCGCGTGTTCGGTCACTGCGTCGAAGTGTGCTTCAAGCAGCCGTACCGCGGTCAGCGCGGCATAGCTGCGGTGGCCGTCGATGTCGGCGAAGGCCGGTTCGTCGCGCCCCTGCGCGCGCGCGATGGCCATCCAGTGCAGGTGGGCGCATTCCTTCAGCAGCCAGTTTTCCGACAGGCCATACAGCGCCAGTTGCGGCATGCCGACCTGATAGTGCTGCAGCAGCGCCAGCGTGGCGCGCGGCTGCAAGTGGTTCGCGTCCTGCATCAGCATGTGACGGCCTCCTCCGGTTGAAGATGCCGGGACGCGAAGGCGGTCACCTTCTCGGTCAGCCAGGCGGCGTCGCGCGCTACGCCGGAAAAGCGGCCCGAGCCCCAGGTGTACAGCCAGGGCAGACCGAGGAAGTAGAGGCCCGGTTGCTGTGTCACGCCGCGCGCGTGCACCGGATCGCCGCGGCCATTGAATACCGGCGCGTCCACCCAGCGGAAATCCGGGCTGAAGCCGATGCACCAGATGACACTCGTGATGCCGCTCGACGACAGGTCGAGCGTCGTACGCTCGGTCGCGGGCGCCCACACCGGTTCGTAGACCGACGGCGGCGGTGCGTCGATGCCGGCGCCGGCGATGTATTTGTCGATCGCGGCATTGATGCCGTTGTAGATGCGGTCGGCGTGGTCGAGCGCGGCACCCAGGCCGGGCTGGAACGCAAGCGTCGTACCGTCGAGATCCTGCAGCAGGCCGTACAGTTCCATGCCTTCGAGCGCGAAGCGGCGCAGATCGATGTCGCGCCCGCCGTCGCGGCCGGTCACGTAGTGGTTGGTGTTGTCGCGCACGCCTTCGCGCAGCGGGTGCTCGGTCACCGGCATGTCGTAGTAATTCATGTCGGCCAGCCAGTCGACCACGTCGCGCCCGCGGTAGACGCGCGCGCAGCGCGGCGCATCGCCCACCGCGAGATGCACCTTGCGCCACGCCAGATGCAGGTCTTCGGCGATCTGCGCGCCGGACTGGCCGGATCCGACCACCAGCACCTCGCCTTCGGGCAGTGCGGCCGCACTGCGGTACTGCTCGGAATGCAGCTGCACGATGTCGGCCGGCAGGCGTTCCGCCAGCCGCGGCACGATGGGTTGGTGGTAGCCGCCGCTGGCGACGACCACCTGATCGGCGGTCCATTCGCCGTCCGATGTGATCACGTCGAAGCCGCCCTGCATGCGCGGGCTGACGCGGCGCACCGCCACGCCCTCGCGGATCGGCGGCGCCACCTTGCGCCGGAAGGCAGCGAGCCAGGCGTTGATTTCGTCCTTCTTCATGAAGCCGTGCGGGTCCGGACCGTCGTACACATGACCGGGCAGTGCGCACTGCCAGTTCGGCGTGACGAGGCAGAAGTTGTCCCAGCGCTGGGTGCGCCAGACATGCATCGCGCTGTGTTTTTCCAGCACCAGATGGTCGATGCCGGCCTGCTGCAGGCAGTGGCTCATCGACAGGCCGGCCTGGCCGCCGCCGACGATGATGACCGGCAGATGGGAAGCGGGGGATGGGGGCATGGCAGTGACTCCGTGGTTCACTCGTCGAAGGCGAGTACTTCGATCTGCGCATCGGGCTGCGTGGCCCAGCGCGCAGCGCGCTGTTCGATGTCGGCCAGCTGGTCCATCGCGGCCGAACAGGCGAATCCGTACTTCGCGCGCACCCGCTCGGATGCGATGTGCAGCGCCTCGCGCACCGACGCCATGAATTCCGCCAGCGGGTAGCAGGTGCCCGGCGCGAAGTAGTCCTTGATCACCAGCGAGGGCGAATAGCAGCGGGTTTCGGTCTGGTCGGGCCAGCGGACCCGGAAGTGCATGGCGGGCATGGCGCAGATCTCTCTATGTGGATGCAGGCGGAAGCAGCGACGCCCGGTACAGGTCGGCGTGACGTCGGGCGCTGGCCGGCCAGCTGAAGCGCCGGCACACCTCGGGCAGTTCGTAGCGCAACACCTCGGCGCGGCGCGGGTCGCAGGCGCGGCGCATGGCGCGGGCGATCGACAGGGCGTCCTGCGGGTCGGCCCAGCTGACGTCGGTGTCGCCCAGATATTCGGTGAAGGGCGCAATCGACGACACGACGACCGGCGTGCCGCTGGCCAGCGCTTCGAGCACCACCAGGCCGAAGCCCTCACAGGTCGATGCCATGACGAGCACGTCGGCGAGGCGGAACAGCGCCGGCATGTCGGCATCGGCCAGCGTGCCGGCGATGACCACGTCGCGCGCATAGCCCACGGTCAGGCCGCTGTCGCGCAGGTCGGCCTGGAAGGCGCGCGCATAGCCGTCGTGGTCGAGCAGGCTGGCGCCGCCGGCGATCACCAGTTGCGCGCCGGGCAGATCGGCCTTGAGCAGCGCGAAGGCTTCGAGCACGCGCCGCGTGTTCTTGCGCTCCTCGACGCCGCCGACGGCGAGGAACACCGGGCCGCGCCCGGCGGCTTCGGTGATGCCCAGCCGATGCGCGAGGATGAGGTCGCCATCGCCCGGCTGTGCCGAGTAGCGTTCGGCGTCGACCCCGTTGTTCACGCGCTGCGCGTCGATGCCGAAATCGTCGGCCAGCCGGTCGCGCCACAGATCGCTGACGCACAGCACGGTGCGTGCGCACTGCACGCCGCGCGCCTGCCAGGCAGCGAGCCGGCTGTCGTCGAACTCGTCGAGGTGGTGCACGGTGCGCACGAAGCCGTTGATCAGACCCTGGTCTTCCAGTGCGGCCAGCGCGTTGGCGCTGATGCTGTCCTGCGCATGCAGGATGTCGAACGGCCGGGTCGCCAGACGCGGCGCGAGGTGGGCGACATAGGCGCCGATGCGTTCGCTGACCATGTCGACCACGCTGCCCGGGGCGCCGGCCACCGGCACCGGTTCGAAGCTGCACGCTGGCGCGCGGAACAGGCGCTGCCCGGGTGCGGCCGGTGCGAACATTGTCACGTCATGGCCGTCGCGCTGCAGCGCCTGCGCCAGTTCCAGCGTGTGCACCACGCCGCCACGCGGATTGACCGAATGGGTCAGCAACCCGATTCTGAGTCCTGTCCTGAGCCCTGTTCGGAGCGCGTCAGCCATGCGCCACCTCCACATCCGCTCGTGCAGTCACCGAGGCGAGGATGAAGGCCTGTTCGGCGACATTCCACAGCAGCGCGCGTTCGTCCTGCAGGGTCAGCCACACCTCGGGCGTAGCGGTCACGCGGCCGATGCGTGCCGCGGCAATGTCGCGTTCGCCGAAGCGCTCGATGACGCGGTCGGCATGGGCCGGGCGCACCGACAGCAGGTAACCGAAGCTCGGGAAGGACAGCAGCCAGCGCAGCAGCGGCACGGCGTCGGGGCGCGGCACTGCGTCGAGATCGATGACGGCACCCACCCGGGAACATTCGAGCAGCATCAGCGCGGTACCGATCAGCCCGGCCATGCTGACGTCCTTGCCGGCGTCGCACAGGCCGGCTTCGGTCAGTTGCGGCAGCAGTTCGATGTCGCCGCGCAGGCGTTCGGCCGGTGCGCGGGTCGAGGCATTCCAGTACGGATAAGGTTCTTCGTAGGCGCCGCGCAGGTCGACCGCCAGGATCAGTTCGTCGCCCGGCTGCGCATCGAAACTGGTGATGAGCCTCTTCGCGCGACCGAGGATGGCGACCGCCAGCTGGCCGTGCGCGGCGCGGTGATTGCTGTGGCCGCCGACGATGGGCACGCCGTAACGCGCCGAGGCCGCGGCCATGCCTTCGAGCACCGGCGACGAGGCGTCGGCACCGTCGCTCCACAGCGCGTCGACCACCGCGATCGGCCGCCCGCCCATGGCGCAGATGTCACTCACATTCACCATGACGCCGCAGTAGCCGGCGAACCAGGGCATGCGCAAGACGAATTGTTCGACCAGCCCTTCGATGGCGAACAGCAGCCAGCCCTCACCCGACGGGTCGGCGATGGCCGCACAGTCGTCGCCGATGGCCACGGCCTGCGCCATGTCCTGCATGCCGCCGGGCAGTGCACGGCCGAGCGCGTCCATCACGTCGCCGATGTCGCGCTTGTGCGCGAAGCCGGGGCTGCCACGCAGCGCGTCGACGAAGGCGTGCAGATTCACGCGGCGACTCCGCTGCGCGCCGCCGTCGAGCGCGTGACGAAACCGCTGAACACGTCGAAACACGGCGGGTAGTGATCGAGTTCGGCCTGCATCAGCCAGTGCGCCCGGCCGTGCAGGGTTTCCGGCTGCAGCGGCTTCCAGTGCAGGCGGCGGAACAGCGGCAGGTTCTGTGCCTGCACGTGGGCGAGGAAGGTGTGGCAGCCGCGCGCATGCGCGCTGGTCACCGCGAGCCGGATCAGCGTGGCGCCCAGCTTGCCGTGGCTGCGGAATGCCGGCGCCACCGCGAGACGCGAGCCCCACCACAGTCCGGGATCGCCGCCGCGCCGGTCTTCGTGGATGCGCACCGTGCCGACCACCTGATCCGGCATGCCGCCGACCTGGGTGACCGCGACGATGAGCTGGGAATACGCATCGATGGCGTCGATGTCGTCGCCGTCGAACACGCCCTGTTCCTCGCAGAACACCGCGCGCCGCAGGCGATGCGCTTCGCTGCGCTCCCACGCGCTGTCCGCCCACTTGATGCGGAATTCGCAGGGCGCGAAATGCGCCGGCAGTTCGCAGTAGTCGAACGGTTCAGCGCACCGCATGGGCGGCCTCCGGCTTTTCGTACGACGACAGCGACGAGCAGGCGCCGCATTTGCCGCAGCCGGCCTTGATGTCGATCGAGCGCAGGCCGCCATCGGACAGCATGGCGCCCAGCGGTTCGAGGATGGACCGCATGAAGGCCGGGCTGGGCGCCGGGTGGTCTTCCAGCGGCGTGCCGCTGATCGGCACGAAAGGCACGACGAAGGGATACACGCCCAGGCCGATGAGTTTCGCGCTGAGGTCGAGGATGGCGTCCGTCGTGTCGCCCAGCCCGGCCAGGATGTAGGTGCTCACCTGGCCGCGGCCGAACACCGCGACGGCTGCCTCGAACGCCTCCATGTAGCGCTCCATGGACACGGCGGCCTTGCCCGGCATGATCTGTTCGCGCAGCGCCGGCGTGACCACTTCCAGGTGCATGCCCAGACTGTCGATGCCGGCCGCCTTCATGCGCGCGAACCAGCGGTCATCGTCCGGCGGCTCGCACTGTGCCTGGATGGGCAGATCGACCGCAGCGCGCACGGCAAAGGCGGAATCGCACAGCACCTGTGCGCCGCGATCCGGTGTGGCCGGCGTGCCGGTGGTCATCACCATGTGCTTCACGCCGTCGAGCACCACGGCGGCGCGGGCGACCTCGGCCAGCTGGTCCGGCGTCTTGTGCGCAATGGTGCGGCCGGCGGCGAGCGACTGGCCGATCGAGCAGAACTTGCACGACTTTCGCCGGCTTTCATACCGGATGCAGGTCTGCAGTACCGTGGTCGCGAGCACGTCGGCGCCGTGCAGCGTCGCGATGTGCGAGTAGGGCACGCCATCCAGTGTCTGCAGCGCATAGAAGCGCGGCTGTTTCGGAAAGCGGATCTGCGCGATCGGAATGCTGCCGCGCTTCAACTGCACGCGGCCGTCGGCGTCCGGCGCTTCGGCGATGAAGGGCGAGTTGAAGGCGGAGCCCGTATGCACCGGCACCATGATGGTCGTGCCGTCCACCGTCACCGCCTTGTGATCGGACGGCCCGGCACCGCCGCGCCGGCTCGGTGCGCCGGCGCCCGGATCAGCCAGCCGCAAGCCGAACGACTGCAGTTCCGTCATCAGCGCCGTCACCTGCTGACGGTCGGTCGATGTGCGGTGCGATTCGCGGTCCGCTTCGATAATCGGTGGGGTGCTCATCGGAGGTGCTCCGGACAGGGTCTGAAGGGGACGCCATCGACACGACCGGGCTGGCCGGGCGGTCGTTAATGGCGAGGCTGAGCAGTTCGGGTCGCGCGTAGTGGCCGACCGAATCCATCATGCGTTTGCGCTTGGTGACCAGCGCCATGTCGAGATCGGCGATCACCATGCCTTCGCCTTCGGTCAGCGGCGGCGCCAGATGCACGCCTTCGGGCGACACGATGGCGGTGCAGCACCCGCCGCGCAGCGCCCTCTGCAGGCCGGCGTCGGGCGTGATGGACTGGATCTGCGCGTCGCTCAGCCAGCCGGTTGAATTGATGACGAAGCAGCCCGCTTCGAGCGCGTGGTGGCGGATCGTCACTTCCATCTGGTCGGCGAAGATCTGGCCGACCATCGAACCGGGAAACTGTGCGCAGTGGATTTCCTCGTGCTGGGTCATCAGCGCGTAGCGGGCCAGCGGGTTGTAGTGCTCCCAGCAGGCCAGCGCGCCGACGCGACCGACGGCGGTGTCCACAACCTTGAGTCCGCTCGCGTCACCCTGACCCCACACCATGCGTTCGTGATAGGTCGGCGTGATCTTGCGGCGCTTCAGCGCCAGCGTGCCGTCGGCGTCGAACACCAGCTGCGTGTTGTACAGGCTGCCGTGGTCGCGCTCGTTCACGCCGAGCACCACCACGACGCCGCGCGAGCGTGCCCGCTCGGCGACCGCCTGCGTCACCGGCCCGGGCACCGCCACCGCCCGTTCATACAGCTTCAGATGCGCTGCGCCCATCAGCACCGGCGGCTGCACGAACGAGAAGTAAGGGTAGTAGGGCAGGAAGGTTTCGGGAAACACCGCCAGCCGCGCACCGCGATCCGCCGCCTCGTCGATCGCCGCCAGCACGCGCGCCAGCGTGCCGTCGGCCGATTCGAGGTCGGGCGCGATCTGGATCGCGGCGGCGCGGACGATGCCGGCGGAAGGCATCAGAGGGTCCAGGTGTCGAGGATGAAGGCGTTGTCCTTGCGGTGCAGCAGGATGATGTCGAGCACGTCGAGCGGGTTGATCGGCGTGATGCCTTCGATCAGCGACCCTTCGCCATGGCCGTACAGCGCCTGCAGCGCGAAGCGGCACGCATAGACCTTGCCGCCTTCGGCGATGAACTTGGTGATCTGGTTGTTGAAATTCTGGTGGCCGGGGAAGGCCTCATCGCCCAGCGTCGGGAAGCCGCGCTTGACCCCCAGCGTGACGCCCGGCCCATACAGCAGGATGGACGTGTCGAAGCCCTTGCGCTTCAGGCGGGTGGCCTGCAGCAGATTGACGAAGCCGATCGAGCCTTCGAAGGCGACGGTGTGGAAGGTGACCAGCGCCTTCTCGCCCGGTTCGGCTTTCACGTCCTCGAACACCTTCTCTTCGTAATCGACGAGGAATTCACCTTTCTGGTTGGCGGGCTTGGTCACTTTCGGCATGAGAACTCTCCTGTGGGGTGGTCGTCCGGGTCAGTGCGCTCTGGCGGCGCTCCCTGTCCTTTGCACGCTGCGTGCCATGCCGGCGTCACTGCCTGCGATCAATATGCGATCAATGAACACACGCGCCCGCCGTGGCCGTTAACAGATATTCACCATCGCTGAAATGTCCTTTCCGGATTGGGGTTTAGGGGTGGCTTCACGCACCGCGATGGAGCATCCGCCATGCAATCAATGCACCCGATCATTCATCCGGATCGCACCGGATGACCGTCGGTGCCGCCTACCCGCGTATCGTTGAGGCATGTCCGAATCCGTTGATCCCAGATTGATCGGCCTGGCTGCCGCGCTCGGCATCGGCCTGCTGATCGGCATGGAGCGCGAGCGGCGCAAGGGCGAAGGTCCGGCGCGCGCGGCAGCCGGTCTGCGCACCTTCACGCTGGCTGCATTGCTCGGCGCGCTGGCCATGCTGCTCGGCGGCGGCCTGACACTGGCGGTGCTGGCGGCAGCCGTGGGGCTGCTGACGGTGGTGTCGTACCGCAAGTCATCCGTCACCGACCCTGGCCTGACGACGGAAATCGCGCTGCTGCTGACCTTCATGCTCGGCGCGCTGGCGCAGGTCGATGCGCCGCTGGCGACCGGCATCGGCGTGCTGGTGGCCATCATGCTGGCCGCACGCAGCCATCTGCACCGTTTCGTCGTGCGTGTCATGTCGGAGCAGGAACTGCACGACGCCCTTCTGCTGGCGGCTGCGGCGCTGGTCATCCTGCCGCTGACGCCCGATCGCACGATCGATCCGTTCGACGCGATCAATCCGCGCACCTTGTGGACGCTTGCCGTGCTGATGATGGCGATCAACGCGTGCGGCCACATCGCACTGCGCGCCGCCGGGCCGGCGCTCGGCCTTTCGTTTGCCGGCTTCGCCTCGGGCTTCGTGTCGAGCACCGCCACCATCGCGGCGATGGGCGCACAGGCCGTGCGCACGCCTGCGTTGCGTGCCGGCGCGGTGTCGGGGGCCGTGCTGTCGTCGCTGGCGACCGTGCTGCAACTGGTGCTGCTGCTTGCCGTGACCAGTACCGCCGTGCTGCGCGAAATGGCGCTGCCACTGCTGGCGGCCGGCGTCGCTGCACTGGCGTACGGTCTGCTGGTCGCGTGGCGCAGCGTGCATGCGATGGAGGGCGAGACCGTGCCACCGGGCCGCGCCTTCAACCCGCGCATTGCCGTGCTGTTCGCCGTCACGATGGGCGGCATGCTGCTGTTGACTTCACTGCTGCGTGAATACTTCGGCAATGCCGGCCTGAATCTGGCCGTGGGTCTGGCCGGTTTCGCGGACGCCCATTCGTCTGCGGCAGCGGTCGCCGCCCTCCATGCCTCGGGCAAGATCGAGGCGACTCAGGCGGTGCTCCCCATCCTGATCGGCTTCACCACCAATGCGATCAGCAAGACCGTCGTCGCCGCCACAGCCGGCGACCGGGCGTTTGCGGCTCAGGTTGCACCGGGTGTGCTGCTTTCGGTCGGCGCAGCGTGGGCAGTCTGGCTGCTGCACGGCGGCTGAAGCCCGCGCGCGCATTGGTCGTCAACACGCTTGACAGCGACGCTTTACCGGCTAGAATTAAAACGAACGTTTGAATGAAGGTTGTGCAGGCATGGATGTCCGTCGCACCTCGCTGACCGCGCACGAAACCCGCAACCGCATTCTCGATGCGGCGCAGGCCTTGTTCGTGGCGCACGGTTTCGAGGCGACGTCGATGCGCATGATCACTGGCGACGCCGGCGTCAATCTCGCAGCGGTGAATTACCACTTCGGCTCGAAGGACGTGCTGGTGCGCGAGGTGCTGAAGCGCCACCTGCAGCCGTTGAACGCGCAACGCATGCAGGCACTCGATGCGGCCGAGGCCGCGGCCGGCGAGCAGCCGGTGAAGCCCCACCGCATCGTCGATGCGTTCTTCAGCAGTTCGCTCGATCTGGCGTCGGGCAGTGCTGCCGGGCGCGAATTCATGCAGCTGCTAGGCCGCACCTTCACCGAACCGTCACCGACGGTGCGCGAATATCTCGCCACGGAGTACGCGCCGGTGATCGGCCGTTACCGCGACGCATTCTGCCGCGCGTTGCCGACGGTGCCGGTCGAAGAAATCCTGTGGCGCCTGCATTTCATGCTGGGCGCCATGTCGTACGCGGTGTCGGGCATCGATTCGCTGCAGGTGCTGACCGGCGTGCGCATCGATGAGCCGGACGCCATGCAGCGCATGCGGCCGCGCCTGATGAGCTTCCTGCTCGGCGGTTTGCGGGCGCCACTTCCTGCCGGCGACGGCTCGGAGCAAACAACGTAGCGGAACAGGGTGCAACGGCCCACGATGGCCTGCCCACCGGAGCGAAGCACCGAGGAGGGAAACGTCATGATCTGGATACTGTTGCTGCTGGTGCCGCTGGGCATCGTTCTGCTGGGCTACCTGCGCGCGCCGCTGCTCGTGTGCACCGCGGCGGCGGCCGCATGGCTGGTGGCGGCCAGCCTGCATTTCGACTGGCCGACCGCAGTGAATGTCGCGATCGCACTGCTGGCCGGCGTGCCGGCGCTGCTGCTGAACGTGCCGGTGCTGCGTCGTGCGCTCATTTCTAAACCGTTGCTGAAGGTGTATCGCAACATCCTGCCGCCAATGTCCGACACCGAACGCATCGCGCTCGAAGCCGGCACGGTGTGGTGGGAAGGCGAACTGTTCCGCGGCCACCCGGACTGGAAGGTGCTGCACGCCTATCCGGAACCGACGCTGAGCGCGGAAGAGCAGGCCTTCCTCGACAACGAGGTTGAACAGCTGTGCCGCCTGTCCGACGACTGGACCATTTCGCACGAACTGAAGGATCTGCCGCCGGAAGCCTGGCAGTACATCAAGGACGCCGGCTTCCTCGGCCTCATCATTCCGAAGCACTACGGCGGCAAACAGTTCTCGGCCTGGGCGCATTCGCAGATCGTGACCAAGCTGTCGACCCGCTGCTCCGCCTCTGCCGTCACCGTGATGGTGCCCAACTCGCTCGGCCCGGCCGAACTGCTGCTGCATTACGGCACCGACGCGCAGAAGGATCACTACCTGCCGCGCCTGGCCAAGGGGCTGGAGATCCCGTGTTTCGCACTCACCAGCCCGCAGGCCGGGTCGGACGCGGCGTCGATTCCGGACTTCGGCATCATCTGCCGGGGCGAATATCAGGGCCGCGAAGTGCTGGGCATGCGCGTCACCTGGGACAAGCGCTACATCACGCTGGGCCCGGTGGCGACGCTGCTCGGCCTGGCCTTCCGGCTGTATGACCCGGACCACCTGCTGGGCGACACGGAAGATCTCGGCATCACCTGCGCGCTGATTCCGACCGATCACCCGGGCGTGGAAATCGGCCGCCGCCACTTCCCGCTGAACGCGGTGTTCCAGAACGGACCGAACTGGGGCAAGGACGTGTTCATGCCGCTGGACTGGATCATCGGCGGTCCGGCGATGGCCGGTCAGGGCTGGCGCATGCTGATGGAGTGTCTCGCCGCCGGTCGCTCGATTTCGCTGCCGGCGTCGAACACCGGCATGGCCAAGCTCACGGCGCGCACGGTCGGCGGCTATTCGCGCGTGCGCAGCCAGTTCAAGACCGCGATCGGACGCTTCGAAGGTATCCAGGAACCGCTGGCCCGCATCGGCGGCCACCTGTACATGATGGACGCGGCACGTCGCATGACCTCTGGCGCCATCGACCTGGGCGAAAAGCCGTCGGTCGTGTCGGCCATCGTGAAGTACCACATCACCGAGCGCGCGCGCGTCGTCGTCAATGACGGCATGGACATCCTCGGCGGCAAGGGCATCTGCCTGGGCCCGTCGAACTTCCTCGGCCGCGCCTACCAGCAGATCCCGATCGGCATCACGGTCGAGGGCGCGAACATCCTGACGCGCAGCCTGATCATCTTCGGCCAGGGCGCCATTCGCTGCCACCCCTACGTGCTGCGCGAAATGCGCGCTGCGCTGGCCGATGACACGCCGGCTGCGCTGGCCGAATTCGACGATGCGCTGTTTTCGCACATCGGCTATACCGCCAGCAATGCGGTGCGCGCGCTTGTGCTCGGCCTGACCGGCTCGCACTGGGTCGGCGTGCCGGTCGATGTGGCCCCGGAAACCCGCCGCTACTACCAGCAGCTCACGCGCTTCTCGACCGCCTTCGCCTTCATTTCGGATGCCGCGATGCTCACCATGGGCGGCGATCTGAAGCGCAAGGAAAAACTGTCGGCGCGGCTGGGCGACATTCTTTCGCAGATGTACCTGTGCTCGGCCACACTGAAGCGCTACGAAGCCGAAGGCCGGCAGTCGGCCGATGCGCCGCTGATGCACTGGGCCATGTGGGACGCCATGTTCCATGCCCAGACCGCGTTCGAAGGCGTGATGTCCAACTTCCCCAACCGCGCCATCGCCACCCTGCTGCGCCGTCTCATCTTTCCGCTCGGCCGACCGTATGTGGTGCCGTCGGACCGGCTCGGCGGCGAGGTGGCGAAGCTGCTGATCGAGCCGTCAGCGACGCGCGATCGGCTGACCGCCGGCATGTACATCCCTGACGACGAACACGATCCGGTCGGCGTCATCGAACACGCGCTGCACGCGACGATCGCCGCCGAAGCCATCGAGGCGCGCGTGCGCGCGGCGCAGAAGAAAGGTGTGCTGAAGGCGCACGGTGCCGGCCTGATGCAGGCGGCGTTCGACGCCGGCCTGATCGACGACGCCGAATTCGCGCTGATCCGTCGGCGCGACACCCTGCGTGACCGGGTCGTCCGGGTGGACGACTTTCCGCAGGATTTCGGTGTCGATGCAGCAAGCGCACCGCCGGCCGAATCGCACAACGTCACCGCAATCGCAGCCTGATGACCTCATCCGACGTTTTCGTGGTCGATGGCGCGCGCACGCCCTTCCTGAAGTCGCGCAACGCGCCCGGCCCGTTCGCCGCGGCCGACCTCGCGGTGGCCGCCGGCAACGCCCTGCTGTCGCGCCAGCGCGTCCGGCCGGATCAGCTCGACGAAGTCATCCTCGGCTGTGCCGCGCCATCGGCCGACGAAGCGAACATCGGTCGCATCGCCGCGCTGCGCATGGGCTGTGGTGACCGCGTGCCGGGCTGGACCGTGATGCGCAACTGCGCCAGCGGCATGCAGGCACTCGATTCGGGCATTGCCAACATCCGGCTCGGACGCGCCGACCTGGTGCTGGCGGGCGGCGTCGATGCGCTGTCGCGCGCCCACCTGCTGTTTTCCGATGCCATGGTGCGCTGGCTGTCGCAGTGGTATGCGGCCAGAAGCTTCGGCGCGCGGGCGCAGCTGCTGACGACATTCCGCCCCGGCATGCTGGTGCCGGTCATCGGGCTGCTGAAAGGCCTGACCGATCCGGTCATCGGCATCAATATGGGCCAGACCGCCGAAAATCTCGCCGCGCGCTTCGGCATCAGCCGCACGCAGATGGATTTCCATGCCATGCGCTCGCACCAGCGCACCGCCGCCGCGCTCGACGCCGGCCATTTCGGTGAAGTCGTGCCGATCGCCGACGCCGGTGGACGTATATATATCGAGGACGACGGCATGCGGCGCGATTCGTCGGTGCCACGGCTGGCCAAGCTGCGCCCGGTGTTCGATCGCGCGCACGGCCACATCACGGCCGGCAACAGTTCGCAGGTGACCGACGGTGCGGCCTGGTTGCTGCTGGCGTCGCGCAAGGCGGTGGAGGAACACGGACTGACGCCGCTCGGCCGCATCGTCGACACCGAGTGGGCCGGACTGGACCCGGCACAGATGGGACTCGGGCCGGTGCATGCCGCCGCACCCATCCTGCAGCGGCACGGTCTCGGGCTGAACGATCTCGATGCCTGGGAGATCAACGAGGCTTTCGCCGCCCAGGTCATCGGCTGCATCGAGGCATGGAAAAGCGACGACTACTGCCGCACCGAACTGGGTCTGCCCGGCGCGCTGGGTGCGCTCGACGAACGCCGGCTCAATGTCGACGGCGGTGCCATCGCGATCGGTCACCCGGTCGGCGCCAGCGGTGCGCGCATCGTGCTGCATCTGCTGCATGTGTTGCGCAGGCAGGGCGGCGGTCGCGGCATCGCGGCCATCTGCATCGGCGGCGGTCAGGGTGGCGCCATGCTGGTGGAAACGACGTGAGCGCCGAAATGACGCAAGGGCTCAGGCACTGGCGCCTCGAACGCGACGCCGAAGGCATCGCCTGGCTCACGTTCGACCGCGCCGGCGAAAGCGTGAATACGCTGTCCGGCGAAGTCATGCGCGAACTGGCCGGCGTGCTCGACACATTCGATGCCGCGCCGCCGCGTGGGCTGGTGATCCTGTCCGGCAAGGCAAGCGGCTTCATTGCCGGCGCCGACATCGCCGAATTCGGACAGGTGAGCGATCTGGCCGGCGCGCGTGCGCTGATCGAACGCGGCTGGAACCTGTTCAACCGGCTGGCAGGCGTGCGCTATCCGACCTGCGCGCTGGTGCGCGGCTTCTGCGTCGGCGGTGGCACCGAACTGGCGCTGGCCTGCGACCGCATCGTTGCCGTGGACGAACCCGGCACCCGCTTTTCGCTGCCCGAGGTGATGCTGGGCATCGTGCCCGGCTGGGGCGGCATGTTGCGCCTGCCGGCCCGCATCGGCGCGCCGGGAGCGCTCGACATGATGCTCACCGGCCGCGCGCTCGATGTGCGGCGCGCGAAGTCGCTCGGCCTGGTCGACGATATCGCCCCGGCGCGGCTGATGCGCGAGCATGCGGCTGCCGCCGTGCTGTCGGGCGCGCCGCGCAAGCCGCTGCCGCTGCTGCAGCGCCTGCTGTCCGGGCCGCTGCGCAGTGTGGTGGCGAAGAAGGCGATGGCCGGCGTGGCGAAGCGTGCCAGTCGCCGGCACTACCCGGCGCCGTACGCCATCATCGACATCTGGCGCGATTTCGGCGGCAATGCGCTGGCCGTGCCCGATGGTCATCCGTCGTCGATGGGCGCACTGGTCGCCCACCCGACCACGGCAAACCTGCAGCGTGTCTATCACCTGCGCGAGCGCTTGCGCGGCTTCGGCAAGCCGGAAGGCGTCGAACTCCCGGAGGTCCGGCACGTGCATGTGGTCGGCGCCGGTGTCATGGGGGGCGACATCGCCGCCTGGTGCGCGTTGCGCGGCTTTCGCGTGACGCTGCAGGACAGCAGTGCCGAACGCATCGCCCCGGCGCTGCAGCGCGCCGCGAAGGCCTGGGGCCGCAAGTTCCGGCGCGACCGGCGCGGTCTGCGCGCCGCGCTCGACCGGCTGGTGCCGGACGTGACCGGCGCGGGTATCGCGGGGGCCGACGTCATCATCGAAGCCATCTACGAAGACCTCGACGCGAAGCAGGCGCTGTTTCGTGACATCGAACGGCGCGCGAAGCCCGACGCGCTGATCGCCACCAACACCTCCAGCCTGCGCATCGAGGACATCGCCGCCTGCCTGCACGCGCCGTCCCGCCTGGTCGGCATCCACTTCTTCAATCCGGTGGCGCAGATGCCGCTGGTCGAGGTTGTACGCGGCGCGGCCAGCGATCCGCTGGCCGTGCAGCGCGCCGCAGCCTTCGTCGGTGCGCTCGACAAGTTGCCGCTGCCGGTGGCCAGCAGTCCGGGTTTCCTCGTCAATGCGGTGCTCGGCCCCTACATGCTGGAAGCGATGAAGTGCGTCGACGAAGGCATCGCACCCGACGTGGTGGACCGCGCCGCGCAGGATTTCGGCATGGCCATGGGGCCCGTCGAACTGATCGATACCGTCGGGCTCGACATCGCGCTGGCCGCCGGTGCGCGGCTGACCGGCAGCGCGCAGGCGCCGGCCTGCCTGCAGCGCCATGTCGATGCCGGCCGGCTCGGGCGCAAGACCGGCCAGGGGTTTTACGAGTGGACCGACGGCAGGCCGCAGCGCGGTGCGGTATCGTCCGTGCCCGACGGACTGACCGACAGGCTGCTTGCGCCGCTGGTCGCCGTCACGCGGCGCTGCGTCGAACAGCAGGTGGTCGCCGATGCCGATCTGGCCGACGCCGGCCTGATCTTCGGCGCCGGCTTCGCGCCCTGGACAGGTGGCCCGCTGCACCATGAGCGCCGGACCTCACATTGACCTCTCACTGACATTTTTCGAGCACAGAACCATGAATGATTCCGTACAGTCCCTGCCCGATGACCAACCTGCGTTGCGCCTGCTGCCGATGCCGCGCGACCTCAACGCCGCGGGCGACATATTCGGCGGGTGGGTCATGTCGCAGGTGGATGTGGCCGGTTCGATCGCGGCCATGCGCCGCACCCGCTCGCGCGTGGTGACTGTGGCGGTCAATTCCTTCGTGTTCCTGCAGCCGATCACCACCCAGTACCTGGTGTCCTTCTATGCGTCGGTGGCGCGGGTCGGCAATACCTCGATCACCGTCGATGTGACGGTCTATGCGGAAACGGGTTACGAAAACATACAGATAAAGAAGGTGGCGGAGGCGACGTTGACCTATGTTGCAGTGGGCGAAGAGGGGCAGAAGCTGAATATTCCGAAAGATTGACCGTTACAGCGCTGTACGGTCATTCCAGCCCCACTTCAGCGGTGAAGCGGGGGCAGGGCAACGCATCACCCGACGAGGAGCTGAAATGTCATCACACAATAAATGTGCACGTCCCGATCTGCCGTTCGCACGTCTGGCCGTGCTGATCGGACTGACGGTGTCCGGTCAGGCCACGGCGGCCGGCTTTGCGGTGCAGAACCAGAACGGCGCAGGTACCGCCACCGCCTTTGCCGGTGCGGCCGCCGTCGCGGACGACGCCAGCACGATCTACTTCAACCCGGCCGGCATGACCTATCTGCCGATGGGGCACAGCATTTCGGTCGCCGGCACGCTGCTGCACCGGTCGCTGAAATTCGACGATCGCGGCTCGAATGCGCTGATCCTGCCCGGACCGACCGTTTTTCCACTGGGCGATGAAGGCGGCGAGGGCGGCGGCCTGTCGCTGGTTCCGGCCGGCTACTACAGCTATGCAATCAATGACCGCCTGCGCATCGGTGTCGGCGTGTCGGCCACCTTCGGCAACAAGACCGACTACAACACCACCTTCCTCGGTCGCTTCCAGGGCAACTACGTCGACCTGAAGGCGCTGAACATCAATCCGTCGGTCGCCTGGCGCGTCAATGACCAGCTGTCGATCGGCGCCGGCATCAGCTTCGTTAAGCTCGAAGGCGACATCCAGCAGCAGGTGCCGGTGTCGCCGCTGCTGCCGAATGCACGCAACAGGCTGGAAGCGGATGACACGGCGATGGGTTTCAACGTCGGCCTGATGTATCAGGTGACGCCGGCCATGCGTGTCGGCCTGTCCTATCGTTCGAAGATCGACTTCCGGCTCAAGGGCGAGGCGACCGCGACCGAAGCCGGTCCAGCGACCGGCGTGACGCCCGCTTTCGCGAGGATCGAGCTGCCCGATACCTTCTCGGTTGCCGTGCATCACCAGATGACCGACCGCTGGGAAGTCATGGGTGACTACACCTGGACCGGCTGGTCGTCGTTCAAGTCGCTCGACGTGCGCAATGACAACACGGGTGCCCGCCTGACCAATCCGGAATACGACTTCCGCGACAGCTGGCGCATCGGTTACGGCGCTGCCTACAAGTACACCGAGGCACTGAAGCTGCGTTTCGGCGTTGCATTCGACAAGTCGCCGGTGCATGACGAAACGACGCGCACGCTGACGCTGCCGGACAGCGACCGTTACTGGGTGGCGATCGGGGCGCGCTACGCGCTGTCGCCGAAATCGACGATCGACGTCGGCTACGCGCACATCTTCTTCGACCGCGAAGGCATCGACCGACGCACCATCGTCGGCACCACGCCAACCGGCCAGATCATTCGCGGCAAGTTCGACACCAGCGCCGACCTGCTGTCGGTGCAGTACAACCAGACCTTCTGATGCTGCACCGGCCGGCGTCCGCAAGGCGCCGGTCGCCGTGCTGCTTCTGTCTTTTCGTTGACCTTTGGTTGACCCGGCCGCATTTGGCGGCCGGCGTTCCGCTTCCGGGAGACCGCCATGTCCCGTCCCATCCCCTTTCAGTTCCGGATCCGTCGTGTCGCTGTGCTCGGTGCCGGCGTCATGGGTGCGCAGATTGCCGCGCACTGCGCCAACGCGAATGTATCGGTCGTCCTGTTCGACCTCGCCGCGAAGGAGGGCGACCCGGACGGCATCGTCAGGCGCGCGCTCGACGGCCTGAAAAAGCTCGAACCGGCGCCGCTGGCCACTGCCGACCGGCTGGCACTGATCGAGGTGGCGAACTACGACCGTGACCTCGCGCGGCTGGGCGAGTGCGATCTGGTGATCGAAGCGATCGCCGAACGCATGGAGTGGAAGCACGGCCTGTACGCGAAAGTGGCGCCGCATCTGCGCGCCGACGCGATCTTCGCCAGCAACACGTCGGGCCTGTCGATCAACGCGCTGGCCGACGGTTGCCCGGACAGCCTGCGCAGCCGCTTCTGCGGCGTGCACTTCTTCAATCCGCCGCGCTACATGTCGCTGGTCGAGCTGATTCCCTCGCGCTCGACCGACGCGGCGCTGCTCGATGCGCTGGAAACCTTCCTGACGACGACGCTGGGCAAGAGCGTGGTGCGCGCGCTCGACACGCCGAACTTCGTCGCCAACCGGGTCGGCGTGTTTTCGATGCTGGCGGCGATGCACCACACCGAGCGCCTCGGCCTGGGCTTCGACGAGGTTGATGCGCTGACCGGCCCGGTGATCGGCCGGCCGAAGTCGGCCACCTACCGCACTGCCGACGTGGTCGGGCTCGACACCTTGCTGCACGTCGTGAAAACGATGACCGACAACCTGCCGGCCGACCCGTGGCACCGCTACTACACCGCGCCGGCCTGGCTCGCCGCGCTGGTCGGCCAGGGCGCGCTGGGCCAGAAGACGAAGGCCGGCGTCTATCGCAAGGACGGGCGGCAGATCAAGGTGCTGGATCTGAAGACGCAGGACTACCGCGATTCGGCCGGCGCCGTGGCCGAGGAGGTGCAGGTCATCCTGGCCGAGCGCGATCCGCAGATGAAGCTGGCGGCGCTGCGTGCGTCGGCACATCCGCAGGCGCAGTTCCTGTGGTCCGTCTTCCGTGACGTGTTCCATTACGTCGCCGTGCATCTGGGCGATATCGCCCACAGCGCGCGCGACGTCGATTTCGCGATGCGCTGGGGCTTCGGCTGGCAAGCCGGGCCGTTCGAAACCTGGCAGGCCGCCGGCTGGCAGCACGTCGCCGGCTGGTTGCGCGAGGACATCGCCGCCGGCCGCACCATGAGTGACGCGCCGCTGCCGGCCTGGGTATTCGAGCGGCACGGTGCGCACGACGCGGCCGGATCGTGGTCGGCGTCCGCTGCCGCGCTGCAGCCGCGCGCGGCACTGCCGGCGCACGCGCGCCAGCTGTTTCCGGAGCTGGTGCTCGGCGAGACGCCGCGCGCCACGCACACGATCTGGGAAGGTGACGAAGTGCGGCTGTGGACGCTGGATGACGCCGACGGCGCGCGCGCGCCGGTGCTGTCGTTCAAGAGTCGCATGTCGGCCATCGGCCCGAAGGTGCTCGAAGGCGTGCGCGAGGCGATCGCCCGCGCCGAGCGCGACTTCGACGCGCTGGTCATCTGGCAGCCGCAGGGGCCGTTTTCGGTCGGCGCCAACCTGAAGCAGATCCGGCCGGTGCTCGAAGCGGGTGATTTCAAGGCGCTGGACCGCGTCATCAACGACTTCCAGCAGGCGTCGCAGGCGATCAAGCACGCCCAGGTGCCAGTCATCACCGCGGTGCAGAACATGGCGCTGGGCGGCGGCTGCGAGTTCGTCATGCATTCGCCGCGCGCCGTGGTGGCGCTGGAAAGCTACATCGGGCTGGTCGAGGCAGGCGTCGGCCTGATTCCGGCCGGCGGTGGCTGCAAGGAATTCGCCCTGCGCGCAGCGCGCGCGGCCGAAGCGTCGGCGACGAAGGACCCGATGAATTTCCTGCAGTCGGTGTTCCAGACCATTGCCATGGCGAATGTGTCGAAAAGCGCGCGCCACGCGCAGGAACTGGGCTTGCTGAAACCGGACGACGTGGTGGTGATGCACGCCGGCGAACTGCTGCACGTGGCGCGCCGCAACGCGATCGCCATGGCGGACAGCGCCTGGCGGCCGGCGCTGCAGACGTCGAACATCATGGTGGCCGGACGCAGCGGCATCGCCACGCTGGAAATGATGCTGGTGAACATGCGCGAGGGCGGCCTGATTTCGGCGCACGACTATCGCGTCGCGCGCGCCGCAGCCGTGGCCCTGTGCGGCGGCGAGATCGAAACCGGCTCGCGGGTGAGCGAACAGTGGCTGCTCGAAGTCGAGCGCGCGCAATTCGTCGCGCTGCTGCGAACGCCGGAAACGCAGGCGCGCATCGCGCACATGATGGACACCGGCAAACCCTTGCGGAATTGAGGAGACAGTCATGACACGACAGATCCAGGATGCCTACATCGTCGCCGCGAAGCGCACAGCCGTCGCGCGCAAGGGCGGTGCCTTCCGCCATGTGCGGCCGGACGACATGCTGGCGCATGTGCTGCGCGGCACGGTCGACGCCGTGCCGCCTTTCGACCTGAACGACATCGGCGACGTGGTGGTCGGCTGCGCGATGCCGGAAGCAGAGCAGGGCATGAATGTGGCGCGCATCGGCGTGCTGCTGGCCGGCTTTCCGGTGTCGGTGCCGGGCATCACGGTGAACCGCTTCTGCGCCAGCGGCCTCAACGCCGTGGCCGATGCGGCGATGAAGATCATGACCGGCCAGTGCGACATTGCCATCGGCGCCGGCACCGAATCGATGACCGTCATGCCGACCATGATGGGCAACAAGGTCACCGTGAATCCGCGCGCCTTCGAGTCGGACGAACACGTCGCCATCGCCTACGGCATGGGTCTGACCGCGGAAAAGGTCGTGCAGCGGTACACGGTGTCGCGCGAGGACCAGGATGCCTTCGCGCTGGCGTCGCACCACAAGGCGCTCACCGCGATCGCCGCCGGCCGCTTCCGCGACGAGGTGCTGCCCTACACCGTGCGCAGCCACCTGCCCGATCTGGCGAGCAATACGGTGCGCCTGACCGAGCGGCTGTTCGACACCGACGAAGGGCCGCGCGCCGATTCCAGCGCGCAAGCGCTGGCGAAGCTGCGTCCGGCGTTTTCGGTGCGCGGTTCGGTGACCGCCGGCAACAGTTCGCAGATGTCGGATGGCGCGGCCGCCGTGCTGTTGATGTCGGAGGCGGCCGTGAAGCGCACCGGTGCGACGCCGATCGCGCGATTCCGCAGCTTCGCGGTGGCCGGCGTGCCGCCGGAAATCATGGGCATCGGCCCGGTCGAGGCGATTCCGAAGGCGCTGAAGCTGGCCGGCCTTGCGCAGGACGACATCGACTGGATCGAACTGAACGAAGCGTTCGCCGCGCAGGCGCTGGCGGTGATGCGCACGCTCGGGCTGGATCCTGCGAAGGTGAATCCGCTCGGCGGCGCCATCGCGCTCGGTCACCCGCTGGGTGCCACCGGCGCCATCCGCACCGCCACCGTCATCGCCGCGATGCAGCGCGGCGAGGCGCGCACCGGCATGGTGACGATGTGCATCGGCACCGGCATGGGCGCCGCAGGGATATTCGAGAAGGTGTGAGCGGGTGTGAGCGCGCGTCAGCACGGAAGGACGGGACCGGCGCCATGCCGGTCCCGGATCAGCCTTACTTGATGGCGGCCATGCGCTTTTCGAGTTGCGCCACCGGCACGTAACCCGGAATGCGCTCACCCGTGCTGAGGAATATCGTCGGCGTGCCGCGAACGCGGTACTTCTCGCCGAGTGCAGCGGCCTTCTGGAAGCCGGCCATGTCGCACGATGCAACAGCCGATGCCGGCGCAACGTTGCCGGTCATCCAGTCATTCCAGGCCTTCAGACGGTCGGGCGAGCACCAGATCGCTTCCGATTTCTTCACCGAATCCGGGCCGAGCACCGGTGTCAGGAAGGTGTAGACGGTCACGTTGTCCATCGTCACCAATTCCTTCGCAAGCTTCTTGCAGTAGCTGCAGTTCGGGTCTTCAAAGGTGGCGATGACCCGCTTGCCGGTGCCGCGCACCTGCTTGATCGCGAGCTCGAGCGGCAGTTCGGCAAAGTTGATGCCTGACAGCTGATTCACCCGCTGCTGCGTGATGTTCTGGCGCGACTTCGCGTCGAGGATTTCGCCCAGGATGAGGTAATTCGCCTTCTCGTCGGTGTACAGGATTTCGCCGCCGATGCGGACTTCATACAGGCCGAGGTAAGGCGTCTTCGTGACGCCTTCGACCTTTGAACCGTTGCCGATGGCGGTTTCGACGGCGGTCTTGATCGAATCTTCAACCGGACCCGCGAAGGAAACCGATGTGGCGGCGAGCGCGCACAGCAGTGCGGCGGTGTGCTTGATGGACATGAAAACTCCTGTTGGGGCGCTGTGTGGCGGCCCCGGTGGGCCAAGATTTATTTCGTGCGTTATTTCGTGCGCCAATTAACCGAGCGCGTAGCGTACCAGCGCATTGCGTAGGACAGGCAGGCCCTGTGTCAGGTTCAGCCCGGTATTCCTGAGCCAGGCCAGCGCCGGCCAGGCCGGGCGGAACAGCTCGTGCAGCGCGTGCGTCGTCAGTTGCAGCGCCTGCACCTCTTCGGCCCGCTTGCGCTCGTAGCGGCGCAGCACGCGCACATCGCCCAGCACGCTGCGATCGGTGTCGGCCAGCACGCCGGCCAGCACGCGCACGTCGGCAAAACCCAGATTCACGCCGTGACCCGACAGCGGATGGATGGCATGCGCAGCATCGCCGACCAGCGCCACGCCCGGTGCGATTACCTTGGGTACCTGCATCAGGCGCAGCGGAAAACCGGCTGCCGGCGTCACCAGCTCAAGTGCGCCGAGCACGTGATCGCCCGCGGCCGCAACTTCGATCGCCAGTGTGGCCGCGTCATGTTGCAGCAGTTCGCGACCCCTGGCTTCGGGCGCCGACCACACCATGGACATGTGCTGATCCGGCAGCGGCAGGAAAGCCAGCACGCCATCCGGCCGGAACCATTGCCAGGCGCACCCCAGATGCGGCTTTTCGCAGCGGAAGTTGGCGATCACGCCCAGTTCGTTGTAATCGGTGAAGCGCGCGTCCAGCCCGGCCTGCGTGCGCACCCATGAATTGACGCCATCGGCGCCGACCACCAGCGCGGCTTCCAGCGTGCGCCCGTCTTCCAGCGTCAGCCGCGAGCGGCCGCGTTCGTGCGCCAGCTTCGCCGGCCGCGCCGGGCACAGCAAGGTGGCATTGGCCTGCCGCTTCACGCCTTCCCACAACTCGCGCGCGATCAGGCTCGACTCGGCAATCCACGCCAGCTCACCCACGCCGACGTCGAACGCCGAAAAGTCGAGCTGCGCACCGCGGTCGCCGAACACCTCGATGCGGGCGAGCGGCTGCATCCGCGCATGATCAAGATGCGCCCAGGCGCCCACCGATTCCAGAAAGGCCGCGCTCGACGGGCTGACCGCATACACCCGCGCGTCCCAGCTCCCGACCGGCCACTCCGGCATCCGCCCCTCGACCAGCGCCACCGACAGCTGCGCCCGGCGCAGCGCCGCACACAGCGCCAGCCCGGGCAGGCCGGCGCCAACGATGACCACATCGAACTTGAAATCCTGCTGCATCGCGAAAGTGACCGCACGGATGAAAGACCCGCGATTGTCGGGCCGGGCCGCCATTCTTGACAAGACCCGGTCGCTCCACGACAATCCACGGCCTTTCAAAGGGTGATGTAGCTCAGCTGGTTAGAGCGACGGATTCATAATCCGTAGGTCGAGGGTTCAAGTCCCCCCATCACCACCAGCTTTCAAGCGGCTCCCAGCGATGGGGGCCGTTTTCGTTTGCGGGTTCCCCGTTCGCATGTGGCTTACATGCAGCCGGGTGGACTTCTCCGTTTCGAACACAGATACCTGAAGCTCACGGCTGCGACGGCAGGCGCAACCAGATTTCGTTGCGCCGCATGAACCAAGGCTTGAATGGCGCGTCGTAGCGCGAGAACACCGGCTCGCCGGTCCATGTCAGGTCGGCGGCCCGCAATGCCGATTGCAGCTTTCCGAGATGCTCGGCGTAGTTCGATTCCGACCAGAAACCCGAGTAGCGGATGACGGCCACCTCGTAGGCTGCCACGTCACGGAGCTGGATGCGCGCATCCAGCGGCTCCGGCGCGTCGGCCGCTGTCACGCCCTTGGGCAGCACGAACTGCACGAGGAAGCCGGCAGACGACGCGGTCTGGGTGACCGGGGCGGTCATCGGCAGCTTCACAGGCGCGGAGGCCTGGGTCACCGGTGCCGTCATCGCGAACTTCTTCTCGCCCTTGTTCTTGCCGAAGATGTATCCCGACAGGATCGGGAAGGCCTGGCTGCCCGCTTCGTCCGCGGGCCCGGGCACAACGACCTCGGCCACCGTGTAGGGGGCGTATTGCCGCACCTCGAAGTCAGCGAACGTGCGGACCACCCGGTATTCGGGTTCCTCCGTGGCGTGCAGGGGCATGGAAAGGCCGATCAGAAGGAGTGCCGGGACCAGCAGCTTGCGCCAGCCGTGGCCGGGCCGGGTGGATACGAAGGACGTAACGGACTGCATGGGAGCGGGCCCGGGTTGTTTGCATGACGCTCAGGCCGATTCGCTCAAGCGGTAGTTCAATGATCGAGCTTCAATCTGAAAACCCCGGTGGATCGACGCCTTGGGCAGGGTTGGCGGGTCAGCCGTCCGTGTCCGCTTCGCTTCGAAAAGCGTCGATCGATTTGACAGTATGCGTCACAGCGGTTTTTCAACCCGTTGTTCGAATGGACCTTCGCCCAATGGCTCGAATCTTGCGACGCCCTCGCGCGATCACCGGAGCGCACAGGCGCGCGACGGGAAAAGGCGCCGCACCGGATCGCTTCGATCGTCCGCTGCAGGCGTGACTTCGCAGAATCCAACCCACCGAAGCCGACAATGAAAACAAAGAGAGTGCGCGCCACACTGGCGCTGGCAGGCGCCCTGATGACCTTCAGTGGTGCATCCGGTGCGATCGATATTTCGGTCAATTTCACCGCTGTCACGGTGGTTCCCTACACCTTCAATCAGGGCAGGGAGTTGATGTCCATCCAGCTTACGGAAGACACGAATTTCGGGCGCTTCTTGAAGTCGATTGTCATGATTGATGGCGTTTTCCGTAAGACCGGCGGCAATATCGCCGCCCCCGAACCGACCGTCAACTACGTGCACAACCTTTACCTGCACATGAAGGTGTCGCCCGACTACGGTGGCGTCTACGGCGAGCCGCAGGTGTTTTCCGCCGGTAACCTGATCGCCGAGCAGCAAGGCGACGGCACTGTCAGGTACTACGATGGGCGCCCCTCGCAGCCTTACCGGATCTATCTCGGCTCCGTCGCGAAGATACCGGGGGAAATCGTGGTGACCGAGGCGCCGCAGGCCCGCATCGACACGGTTACCGTCGCCGACCCGTTGGCGATCCGCGGTGACGTCGAAGGAGCCGTGGTCCTGCGCACGAACTACAGCGTCGTGTACGCCGTCGATACCTTCTTCGACACATCCCTCGGCTGGCTCCAGAACGTATCGGACACCACTGCCTTGAACGCCGCGAGAACCCTTCGCGAATACGTCGAGGGCAACTCCCTGCACGTCGCCCCGAGTGAAAACAAGCTGTACATCAACGTAAGGGGGCCTCGGACTCCCGACAACATCCGGAACGACGGCACCTTCTCGGGTTTCACGGTGCATACCGCATCGCCGGGCATCCTGGCCTACAACGTCACGCTGCCGGACGCCGCCACCATCGACGTTCCGATCGCCTTCATCAAGAACAATATGGAGGCCACGCTGGATGTCGCGTTCGAAGGTGAGTCGCTGATGACCTTTTATGGCCGCGATTACCTGACCGACGAGATCCAGATGCTCAGCATCGGCATCGCCGGCCTCGAAGGCAGGCAGGGGCTGCTGACCTTCACGATCAACACCGACGGTCCGGAAAGCGCGGAAATCTTCGTGGCCGACAAGCTCAGCCTGCGGGGTTTCCAGGTCACCGCGCTGGCGGCGCCCGTGCCGGAACCCGGCTCGTGGGCGTTGATGACGGGCGGGTTGGCGCTGGTCGGTGTCATGGCGCGTCGCCGGTTTACGCAGCCGCGACGCAGCCCCGTGTCAGCACAAGGTACCGCCTGAAATCGCCTTGAACGTACGCAGAACCCAACTCCTACCAAAGCAAATGATGAATACAAAAAGAGTGCGTTCCACGTTGGCGCTGGCAAGCGCCCTGCTGACAGTCAGCGGTGCATCCGGTGCAGTCGATATTTCGGTCAATCACACCGTCACCATGACGGTTCCCTACACATTCGATTCCGGCAAGGAATTGCTGTCCATACATCTGCAGCCAGACACGAATTTCGGACGGGTCCTGTCCTCGACCGTTACGATGGACGGTGCGTTCCTGAAGGCCCCCGGCGACATCGTTGCCCCCTTGCTGGATGTGAATTATCGCCACGAGCTGATCATCGGGATGAACGTCTCGCCGGGTTATGGCAGCCAGACGTTTTCGGCGGGCAGCCTGTTTTCCGAGCAGATGACCGACGGCGTGTACAACATCGCGGTCAAGGGATCCGAACCCTACGTGATACACATCGACCCCGATTCAACGAGATACAATTCCATTGTGGTATCAGAGGCGCCGCAGGCGCGCATCGACGACTACATCGTCGCCAATCCGCTGGCGATCAAGGGTGATGCCAGAGGTGTTGTCAGGCTGACCGCGAACTACAGCGTTGCCTACCGGACCGACACCTTTTTCGACACGGCCCTCGGCTGGCTGCAGAATGTGTCGGAATTCAATGCGCAAGACTACGTGGTCAAAATGCTTCGCGAGTACGTGCAGGAAAAGTCCGAGCATGCCGAGCGCAGCCTGAACAGCCTGTACATCAGACCACCCCGTAACGGCGGCCCCGGGATCCGCGGCGATGCCACCTTCACCGGCTTCAAAGTGCACACCGCATCGCCGGGCATTCTGGCCTACGACGTCACGCTGCCAGATGCCGCGTTCATCGACGTTCCGATCGCCTTCACCAAGAACAATATGGAAGCCACGCTGGATGTCGCGTTCGAAGGTGAATCGCTGATGACCTTCCATGGCAGCGATTACCTGACCGACGAGATCCAGATGCTCAGCATCGACATCAGCGGCTTCGAAGGCAGGCAGGGTCTGCTGACCTTCACGATCAACACCGACGGTCCGGAAAGCGCGGAGATCTTCGTGGCCGACAATCTCAGCCTGCAGGGTTTCCAGGTCACCGCACTGGCGACCGCCGTGCCGGAACCCGGCAGCTACGCGTTGATGCTCGCCGGCCTTGCGCTGCTGGGTGCGAGTGCTTGCCAGCGCAGGCGCCACGAGGTCTGAGCTCAGGAATCGGGCGTACATGACGGGGGCTGCGGCCCCCGTTTCGTTTTCGCCGCCGGGGCGGCCACGCCTGCTTTCAAGGATGCACTTGCTGTCATGCGCCTGTCAGGGACGACGAACCTGGCGGATCGGGTCGGCTCGATCAGACTGGCCGGGTGTGCGCGGCACGCGCGCCCCGCGGCACCGCGCCTTGCGCAAGCCAGCCGATGTTGCAACGGAATGAGGGCCCGGTTCCCGAGGCAGCGCGCGCACCCGGGAGCACGAGTTCAATGTGTGGCGTGGGTACGTTACCGCACGGACGGTGGACGACAGGGTGCGCAGCATCACGTCATGTTCCACGCCAGCTCCGTGCACTTCCCTCCGACCCACACGGCAAGGACTCGTTCATGACTGCGTACCAGGGCATCAGGATCTTCAGCCATGTCGTACTTGGCCTCATGGCGACAGGCATCGCCTACGCCGCCTGGATCGCCGTCACCTACTGGACCGGCATCAGTGTCTGACGCCGCGGTCACGCCATGAACAAACGACAGGCAAGGCTGTTTGCGATCGGTTCGACGGTCATCGCCACGCTGGCTTTCGTGGGGCTGACCATCGACAGCCACCGGCAATTCCCCAAGCTGACGAATGCACAGAACATCACGCCGGCCGTCACGCACGGCAAGGATGTCTGGCACAAGTACAACTGCATCAACTGCCATACCCTGTTCGGTGAAGGGGCCTATTACGCTCCCGATCTGACGAAGATCGCGCAGCACCGCGGCGCCGAGTACCTGAAGGCCTACATGAAGGACCCGTCGAAGTTCTACGACGAGCAGCGCCACCGGCGGCTGATGCCCAAGCAGGACCTGACCGATGTCGAGATTGCCGATCTGGTGTCCTTTCTTGACTGGGTGAGCAAGGTGGATAACCAGGGCTGGCCGCCGCGGCCGATCCTGGTGACCGGCGCGGGCGTCGGCCCCATGGGTGTCCTGCAGGCGGCGGCCGGGTCTGCGCCGCCGCCCGGCGCGCCCCCGGCCGTCGCGGACAAGAGCCCGATCGCGCTCGGCGAGGTCGTGTTCCGTGAAGCGGTCCCGGCTTGCGCCGCCTGCCACTCGCTGGTGCCCGGCGCCCAGATGGCCGGGCCTTCACTGGCAGGCGTGGCCTCACGCGCACGCGAGACCGTCGGATCGGCCGACTACACGGGTCAGGCGGAAGATGCCGCCGCTTACCTGCATGAATCCATCGTGCAGCCGAGTGCGCACACCATCGCCGGCGCCATGTACTCGGCCAGCGGCGTGTCGTTCATGCCGGCCACCTATGGCAAGGACCTGACACCCGAACAGATCGACCAGCTGGTGGCCTACCTGATGACCTTCAAATAGTCCGGCTCCCGTCTCGAGGAATTCTCATGCGCTACAGATCTCAATCGGTTGCCTACTGGTACTTCGCGGTCGCGATGGTGCTGTTCGGGCTGCAGCTGGTGTTCGGTCTGTTGTCGGCCGCCAAGTACCTGGGGCCTGACCCGCTGCTCTACATCCTGCCCTTCGACGTCACGAAGGTCATCCACACCAATCTGCTGATCGTGTGGGTGCTGACCGGCTTCATGGGGGCAACGTACTGGATGGTGCCCGACGAGTCGCGCACCGAGTTGTACAGCGTCAAGCTCGCCTACCTGCAGCTGGTGCTCTGGACACTGATGGGCGTGACCGCCGTGGTGGGCTACCTGTTCCGCTACGGCACCGGCAACAAGCTGCTCGAACAGCCGTTGCCGCACAAGATCGTGATCGTCATCTGCATGTTGCTGTTTCTCTACAACATCGGCATGACGATCTGGAAGTCGAAACGCTTCACTACCACGGAAGGCGTACTGGTGCTCGGCCTGGGCCTGGCGGCGGTTCTGTACCTGCCGGCACTGCTGGAATACGAGAACTACACGGTGGCCATCTTCTATCGCTGGTGGACCATCCACCTGTGGGTCGAGGGCGTATGGGAAATGATCCAGGGCGGCTTCCTGGCCTACTTGCTCATCCGCTTGTCGGGCGCCGACCGGGAGGTGATGGAAAAGTGGCTGTACGTCATCGTCGGCCTGGTCTTCATCGCCGGCATTCTGGGTACCGCGCACCACTACTACTGGGTGGGCGTGCCGGCGTACTGGCTGCCCATCGGTGGCATTTTCAGCGCACTGGAGCCTGTGGCGCTGGTGGGCATGGCGATTTACGCCTACTCGGCGATGCGCCGCTCGGGCATGTCGCATCCGAACACGCTGGCGCTGCACTGGACACTGGGCAGTGCCGTGTTCACGCTGTTCGGCGCCGGGCTGCTGGGGCTGGCCCACACCTTCCCCGACGTCAACAAGTGGACCCACGGCACGCTGATCACCGCGATGCATGGTCACGCCGCGTTCTACGGAGCCTACGCGATGATCACGCTGGCCATGATCAGCTTTGCCATGCCGTCGATGACGCCCGGGCGGTCGGAGCAGGGCAGCAGCATCGGTTACTGGTCCTTCTGGTTGCAGCTCGGCGGCATGTTCGGCATGACGCTTTCGTTCGCGACGGCCGGCATCGGGCAGGTCTATCTGGAACGCATCCTCGGCATGGGTTATCTGGATGCTCAGTTGAAGATCCAGGTGCACTTCGTGATGCTGGTGGTCACCGGGTCGATCTTCGCCATCGGCGTGGGACTGTTCATCTACGATTTCTTCCGGTACGCGCCACGCTTCGAGGTAGACGATGGCCAGACTGCGGGGCCGCGCTCAGGAACAAAACCCGTCGCGACCGCGGCGCCCGCGTGAGCGCCGGCACTCTCCCGGATCTGGCGCCCTATTACCTGCCCGCTGGAGACGAACTCGCGATCTTCGAGCAATGCCATCGCCGCGGCCTCGCGGTGATGCTGAAGGGCCCCACCGGTTGCGGCAAGACACGCTTTGTCGAGCACATGGCCTGGCGGCTCAAACGTCCGCTGGTGACGATCTCGTGCCACGACGACCTGACGGCGAGCGATCTGATCGGCCGTTTTCTGCTGCGGCATGACGGCACCGTCTGGCAGGACGGTCCGCTCACGCGCGCCGTGCGTGAGGGTACCCTGTGCTATCTGGACGAGGTCGTCGAGGCACGCCAGGACACCATGGTCGTCTTGCACGCGCTCACCGACCACCGGCGCTTTCTGCCGATAGACAAGACCGGCGAAACGATCCAGGCCGCACCGGGTTTCCAGCTTGTCGTGTCCTACAACCCGGGCTACCAGCGCATGCTGAAGGATTTGAAGCCCAGCACGCGCCAGCGCTTCGTGGCGCTGGATTTCGACTTTCCACCGGCGCAGCAGGAAGCGGCAATCATCGAACGCGAAGCCGCCGCCGACCATGCGACCGCCATGGCGCTGGTGTCGCTGGGGCGTCGACTGCGCGGCCTGCGCGACCGGGGTCTGGCCGAAGTGCCGAGCACGCGGCTGCTGATCGCCGCCGCCGGCCTGGTGGTCAGCGGCATCGACGTGCGCCAGGCCTGCTACAGCGCCATCGTTTCGCCCTTGTCCGACGATGAATCGCTGGTCGGTGCCATGCGCGACCTGGTCGACGCCACCTTCGTCTGAAAGCGGGGACATGGCCGAAGCCGAAGACGTCATCACCGATGCGGCGCTTCATGCAACACGATTCGTGCAGGGCCTGTGGCGTCGGCACCGCGCGAACACCGCAGCAACGCCGGTATCGCCCACCCTCGCGCTGACCGACGTCGCGCCGCGTCTGGACCTGTTGATCGTGGCCGTGTTCGGGCGCGCCTGTCCGCTGCGCACGGCCCAGGCGCCGGCACGTGCCACCGCCCTCGCGCGAATCTTTCAGCGACAGGACCGCCCCCGCTCGCAGTCTGCCATCCCGGCGACGGACGGCCACTGCATCTGGCTGCCGGCCGTGAGCGGATTGACCGATGCGCCACTGGCACTGGAACGGTTCCGCACCGTGGCGCTGCAGCAGGCGATGCGTGCGGTCCGGGGCAGCGCGACCGGCGCGGGCAAGGACGCCACGCCGCTGGTGCGTGATCTCTACTTGCTGATCGAAGCGCATGCCGCCGACGCGGCACTGGCGCAACTGCTGCCGGGCATGCGCGCGCCGCTGATCGACTTGCGCGCCGCTGCGCTGGGTGCGCGGCCTGCGGTATCGAGTTTCCCGATCGCGCGCCAGCCGCTCGAAGCCTGGGCATGTCGGCTGATGGCCACACCGAGTCTTGCGTGGCGCAATGACGCTCTGTGCAGTCCGTCACCCGGGCGCTCGCGGCAGATGGCGCGCGAGCTGGCGAATGCGCTTTGCCCTGATGCATCGTGGGCGGGTCGGCTCGGGGCACAGCCCTTGTTCAGGGACTGGTGGACCGGCGAACTCCTCGCGCCGGGCAACCCGTCGGCGCTGGCGGTCGACAGTGAGAAGGACAGCGCCGCTGACGGCGAACCTGCGAGCCCGCCGCGCAGCGCGCGTCTGGCGCGCCAGCCCGAAGTGCGCACAGCAGTGGACGAAGAGGACGATGCGAAGCAGGGTGCCTGGATGATCCAGGCGTCGGCGCCGCATGAAGTTGCCGAGGATCCGTTCGGGCTTCAGCGGCCCACGGACCGCGACGACCAGACGGCAGCCGACGAGTTTGCCGAGTCACTCGCCGAACTCGAGCAGGCACGGCTGGTGTCGACGCCCGGTCGACCGAAGGAAGTACTGCTGTCCGACGATACGCCCGACGCACGGACCCGATACGGTGGCGGCACAAGCGCCGACGGATCGCAAAGCATCCGATACCCGGAGTGGGATTACAACGTGCAGGCCTACCGCGAACCGGGTGCCATCGTTCGTTTGCTGCCGGCTGCCGACGGCCCTCAGCAGTGGGTGGACAACACGCTGGCCGAGCACCGATCGATGCTGGACGCGATCCGGCGCCGCTTCGAAATGCTGCGCGCGCAACGTACGCCACTGCGCCGGCAGCTCGACGGCGACGAACTCGATCTGGAGGCCTGCATCGACGCGCAGGCCGACCTGCACGCCGGACATCCGATGACGCAGGCGCTGTACCGCTCGCAGAAGCGTACAAAGCGCGACATGGCCATCCTGCTGCTCATTGATGTAAGCGGGTCGACCGACGGATGGGTGTCCAGCGGCCGTCGCGTCATCGATGTCGAACGAGAGGCGCTGCTCCTGGTGTGCATTGCCCTGGGCGCGCTGGGTGAGCCGTACGCCGTGCAGGCGTTTTCCGGTCACGGTCCGCAATCGGTTACCGTGCGCACCCTCAAGCGCTTCGACGAACCGTACGGCAACCCGGTCGCCACGCGCATCGCAGCGCTCGAACCCGAACACTTCACCCGCGCAGGGGCTGCGATCCGCCATGCCAGCGCAACGCTGATGCGTGAGCCAGCGTCGCAACGTTTGCTGCTCCTGCTGTCCGACGGCAAGCCCAACGATGTCGATGTCTACCAGGGGCGATACGGCGTCGAAGACATGCGCCGTTCGATCGTCGAGGCCAAGCTGCAGGGCATCGCACCCTTCTGCCTGACCGTGGATCGACACGCCGCCGGTTACCTGCCCGGCGTCTTCGGTGCCCGCCAGTATGCGTTGCTGGCGAAGCCGTCGATGCTGCCGACCGTGTTGCTCGACTGGATGCATCGACTGGTCATGGCAGGCTAGTCCGCGCTTCGCGGGGTGGCCGCAACATGCCGCTGCGGGTTCGGTTGCGCGTGCTGCGGGGTCGAGCAGCTTGACGCCCAAATCTAAGCGCAGCGCGACGCCCGCATCGCCGGCCCGGAAGGCAGCGTGGCTCTGCTGATCTTCACGATCAACATCGACGGACGGGCAGGTACGGCGACCTTCGTCGCAGTCGATCGCCGCCGGTCGGCTTTCCGGGCCGCTGCCTTCTTCGACGCGGGCTATACTCCAACGCCCATCCGGGGCCTTGTGCGGTAACGAAAAGCGCGCTTCGGGTTGAATCCGCACACCGACGCCAGTCCTTCCGGCTCCGGCGTGGGCGCTTCGATTCCGGCTCGCCAGTCGAGGTGAAGCAACTTGAAGGCACTGCTGCTGAAGTACTGGGAACGACTTCGATCCAGTTTCTGGTTCGTGCCCGCAGCGATGGCCTGTCTTGCTGTGGCGCTGGCGTTCGGCGCCGTCGCGCTCGACCGCGCCGTCACCGATGAATGGCTGGAGCGCCTGGGCTGGCGCTATTCCGGTGGTGCAGAGGGCGCCAGCCTGATGCTGGGCACCGTGGCTGGGTCGATGATCGCCATCGCCGGCACCGTGTTCTCGATGACGCTGGTGGCGATGTCGCTGGCGTCGTCACAGCTGGGGCCCCGCCTGTTGCGCAACTTCATGCGCGACACCTCCAATCAGGTGGTGCTGGGCACCTTCGTCGCGACCTTCGTCTACTGCCTGCTCGTGCTGCGCACCATCCGGCGCGCCGACGAGGTGGCTTTCGTGCCTCAGCTGTCCGTCAGCATCGGTGTGCTGCTGGCCTTGGTCAGCATAGGGGTGCTGATCTACTTCATCCATCATGTGTCGGTGTCCATCCAGGCGGATGTGGTCGTGGCCCGGGTCAGCGACGAGCTGCACGACGGGATCGGCAGGATGTTTCCCGGACACCTCGGAAAGTCCCGATCGGACACGCCGAACCCGGCGGATGAAGCCGAACTGCCGGCCGCGTTCGCGCGCGAAGCACGTCCCGTGGGGGCGCTCGAAGACGGTTATCTCCAGTTGATCGATGCCGACGCCCTGATGGAACTTGCCCGTGAGCAGGATCTGCTGCTGCAGCTGGAATGCCGGCCCGGGCACTACCTCGTCCGCGGACAGACGATGGTCAGGGTCTGGCCGGGCGATCGCGTGACCGAAGAACGGGTGCACCAGCTGAACGCCGCCTTCGTGCTCGGCAACCAGCGCACCGCCACCGAGGACATCGAGTTCTCCTTCCTGCAATTGGTCGAGATCGCGGTGCGGGCGCTGTCGCCTGGCATCAACGACCCGTTTACGGCAATCGCCTGCGTGGACAGGCTGGGATCGGCGCTGTGCCGGCTGGCCGGGAGTGACATGCCATCGCCCTTCCGGTTCGACGATCTCGGGCAACTGCGGCTGGTGGCAACCGGGTACACCTTTGCAGGCATCACGGACACGGCCTTCAACCAGATCAGGCAGAACGCGCGGTCGAATCCGGCCGTGGCGATCCGCATGCTCGATGCCATCGCCCGGATCGCCGGCCACGTGCGCAGCGCGCCGGATGCGGCCTGCCTGCGCCGCCACGCCGACATGATCGTCCGAGGCGCGCGCGAGGCCGTGCCGGAAGCGGGCGACCGGCTCGACGTCGAGGCACGCTACCTGGCCGCGACGCAGGCGCTGCGCGAACTTCACGGCGCGGCCGGCGACGAGGCCGCCGGCTGACCCCTCACCGGGGTCACCACGCATCGAGTGCCGTTGCACGCTGCCGTGCCTTCCGCGTGCGACGCGTCTGCCGTTGTCCGCGCGAACTGCGCTACAGTCCGGCCCGGTCGTCATGCCTTGTCTACGGGAGTCGAACGTGAAATATCTATTGGCGGCGCTGGTGCTGCTGGCCGTGCTGACGTTCTGGCTATGGACGCCGGATCGCAAACTTGCCGAACTCGAAGCGCGCTACCTGGCGGCACCCGGCGACATGCTGGAAGTGGCCGGCACCCGGCTGCATGTGCGCGACAGCGGCCCGAAGGACGCGCCGGCGCTGATCATGCTGCACGGCTTCGGCGCCAGCCTGCACACCTGGGAGCCGTGGGCGCAGTCGCTGGCGGGCGACTACCGGGTGATCCGTTTCGACCTGCCGGGCAGCGGTCTGAGCCCGCCCGATACCACCGGCGACTACACCGACGCGCGCAGCATGCAGATCGTGGCGGCGCTGATGGACCGCCTCGGCGTGGCGCGCGCGACGCTGATCGGCAACTCGATGGGCGGGCGCATCGCCTGGACCTTCGCCGCGACGCAGCCGGCGCGCGTCGACAAGCTGGTGCTGCTGTCGCCCGACGGTTTCGCCAGCCCCGGGTTCGAATATGACAAGGCGCCGGAGGTGCCGGCGCTGATGTCGCTGATGCGCCACTGCCTGCCGCGCTTCATGCTGAAGATGAGTCTGGAGCCGGCGTATGCCGACAAGACGGTACTGACCGACGCGATGACCGATCGCTACCATGACCTGATGCGGGCGCCCGGCGGCCGCGACGCGATGATGCAGCGCATGGCGCAGGTGAAACTGGTCGATCCGGTGCCGTTGCTCCAGCGCATCACGGCGCCGACGCTGCTCGTGTGGGGCGAGCAGGACGCGATGATTCCGGTCGCCAATGCGGCTGACTACAAGGCGGCCATCGCCGATGCCACCGTGGTGACCTTGCCGGGCGTCGGCCACCTGCCGCATGAAGAAGCGCCGGCGCGCGCGCTCGAACCGGTGCGCGCCTTCCTGAAACGCTGAGCGCGCCGCTGCAATTCGCCCGGTTCTCCATGCGGGCGACGACGGTTTTGTGGGAGCGGCGTCCCCGCCGCGATCAGTGCAGCGATTGCCACATTGCAGCATGCGTATCGCGGCGGGGACGCCGCTCCCACAAAAACAGCTCCCACAAAGAGAGCGCGGAGACCGTCACTGTTCAGCGTGCCCGTCTGTCCCCGCTTCAACGGCGGCGCGGGTCCGGCACCACGCGGTCGAGCACCTTTGCCGATGCGATCACGCCGGGCACACCGGCACCCGGGTGGGTGCCGGCGCCGACCAGATACAGGTTGTCCACGTCTTCGCTCTGGTTGTGCGGCCGGAACCAGGCGCTCTGCGTGAGCACCGGTTCCAGGCTGAAGGCCGCGCCATTGACCGAATTCAGCCTGTCCTGGAAATCCTGCGGCGTGAGCATCATCGACGTGACGATTTCATCCGCCAGCCCGGGCAGGATCGAATCGCTCAGGTATTTCTCGATCGCCTTGCGATAGGGCTCGGCCTTTTCGCGCCAGTCGGTGCCGCTGCCCAGATGCGGCACCGGCGACAGCACGTAGAAGGCGTCGCAGCCGTCCGGCGCCAGCGAAGTGTCAGTTTTCGTCGGTCGGTGCAGATAGAGGCTGAAGTCATCGGCCACCACCTTGTTGCGGAAGATGTCGGTCAGCAGGCCTTCGTAGCGCGGGCCGAGCAGGATGGTGTGGTGCTGCACGTCCGGGTACTGGCGGCGCGTGCCGAAGTACCACACGAACAGGCTCATCGAATACTTCGACTTCTCGAGGCGCCGGTCGGTCCAGCGCCGGCGGTGTTCCGGCGCCACCAGTTTGCGGTAGGTCCAGGCCGCATCGGCATTCGACACCACGACGTCGGCCGCGAGGACTTCGCCCGATGCGAGCGTCACGCTACGTGCGCGACGGTGGGTCACGTCGATCGACGCGACTTCGGCATTCATGCGCACCGTGCCGCCCTGGCCTTCGATCAGCCCGACCATGCCCTTGACGATCTCGCCCGTCCCGCCCATCGCGAAATGCACGCCCCAGCGCCGCTCCAGATGCGAAATGAGGCACAGGATGGAGGTGGTCGTGAACGGGTTGCCGCCGATCAGCAGCGGGTGAAAGCTCAGCACCGTGCGGATGCGCTCGTTCTTCACGTAGCTGGCGACCAGCCCGTACACCGTGCGGTAGCTCTTCAGCCGGACCAGTTCAGGTGCGATCTTCAGCATCGTCGTCCAGTCGGCGAACGAAATGTCGACCAGCTGGGTGAAGCCCACATCGAAGATGGCTTCGGCCTGCTTCATGAAACGTTCGTAGCCGTCGACATCCTCGGGTGCGAAGCGGGCGATTTCGCGCCGCATCGTTTCCGGGTCGCCGGAATAGTCGAGGTGCTCGCCGTCGTCGAAGCGGATGCGGTAGAAGGGCGCGACCGGCCGCAGGTCGACGTCGTCGGAAAAGGTCTTGCCGCACAGCGCCCACAGCTCTTCGAGCAGGAAGGGGGCGGTGATGATGGTCGGGCCGCCGTCGAAGGTGAAGCCGTCCTGCCGGTATACGTAGGCGCGACCGCCGGGCGCATCGAGTTTTTCGAGCACGGTCACGCGGTAGCCGCGAGCGCCGAGGCGAATCGCCGCGGCGAGGCCGCCGAAACCGGCGCCGATGACGAGGGCGTGCGGTCGGTCGGAGTCAGGAGGGGAAGTCATGGAGGCGGTCATTCTGGCTGGTGTATATCTGGCAAGGTCACTGGAACGAAGTCGATTCAGGGTTGCAGCGGGTGAAATCATTGCATGGTGTCGCCCCGCAATTGACCGTCCGGGTCAACAAAAGCTCCGCCCGGGCAGCCGGCAGAGTGCGGGCGTTGCAATCAGCGCGCATGGCCGATGTCCGCGACCAGCCGCTCTGCGGCGCGACGCCCGGACAGCAGGGCCATCGGGATGCCCGGGCCGGGGTGCACCGAGCCGCCGGCCAGATACAGACCCGCAATGGCGCTGGCCGCGCCGGGCCGCTCGAAGCTGCCCATCGAACCGTGGTTGGCGCGGCCGTACAGCGCGCCGCCGGTGGCCGGAAACAGCTGGTTGAAACCGTGCGGTGTCGTGGCGACGGCGTCCATCGACGCGCGGTCGATGTCGAGCCCGCAGCGACGCATCAGGTCGAAGGCGTTGTCGGCCATCCGGGAGACCTCGGCGTCGCCGAAAGGCCGCGTGTCGCCGTCGGCCGGTGCGTTGATCAGCACCAGCAGGCGTTCGCGATCGAGTGCCGGCGCCTCCGCACCCTCAGCGGTGTCGGCGCGGTCCTGCGCGCACACATAGACGGTCGGCGCATCGACGATGCTGCGCCGCTGGAACACCGCGGCGAATTCGTCCGGGTAGTTTTCGGCGAAGAACACATTGTGGTGGTGCAGCGGAAAGCCCCGCGTGCGGCCATGAACGCACCAGGTGATCGCCGACAGCGAGCGCTCCGCCGGCTTGATGACGCGGGCGGCCCGCTGCACGGCCGACCCGAGCAGACCGGTCGCCAGCGCCGACACGTCGCCGTTGAACACCACGCGTTCGCAGTCGATGACTTCGCCGCCGGCCAGCCGCACCCCGGCGACCCGACCGCCGCGCACGACGATTTCCTCCACCTGGCAGTCGAAGCGGAAGCGCGCGCCGTGCCGCTCGGCCAGCGCCTGCAGCGCATCGGCCACGCGGCGCATGCCGCCCTCGACGATCCACACGCCGTCCTGCTCGACATGCGCGATCAGCATCAAGGTGGCGGGCGCGCGCAGCGGCGATGAACCGACGTAGGTGGCGTAGCGGCCGAACAACTGGCGCAGGCGCGGGTCGCGGAAGTACTGGCCGAGCGCGCTCCACAGCGTGCTCATCGGCTGGGTGCGCCACAGCGCGCCGAGGTTGGCGAAGCCGACGCGCTGTGTCAGTTCGATCGCGGACGGCCGCTGGCCATCGATGAAGGGGCCGCGCAGCGTCTGGTAGATCTCGCGGCTGCGCGCGCAGAAGGCGCGGTAGCCGGCGGCATCGTGTGCGCCGGCGAAGTCGCCGATCGCCTCGACGCTGCGTTCGATGTCGGCAAACAGGTCGAGCCGGCCGCCTTCCCGCCAGGCGTGGCGCGCCAGCACCGAGGTCGTGTGCAAGGTGAGTGCGTCGGTCAGCGAGGCGCCTGCGTCGGCGAACAATGACTCGAAGGCCCAGCGCATCGTGAACACGGTCGGGCCGCCGTCGATGGCAGCGCTGCCCACCTTCACCTCGCGCATCTTGCCGCCGGGTGCGGGGGCGCGTTCGAGCAGTTGCACGTCGAGCCCGCGACGCGCCAGATCGACCGCGGCCGACAGTCCGCCCATGCCGGCGCCGATGACCACCACCCGTTCAGACGCCACGCCCGCCTTTCATGCGCGTTGCCCGGCCGGCAGCGCGGCGCGCGGACGCGACAGCTTGCGCCACTGATACAGGATGATGGCCAGCCCGACCGTCAGCGGAATCGCCCACAGCACCGGATGCAGCGCCAGCGTCGGGAAGGTGCGCACCGCGCCGAAGGCGAAGAAGGCCGTGTAGACCGAAATGCCGGCGCCGACCAGTGCCTTGATGTGTTCGCGCAGCCAGTCGTTGGCCGCCGGTTGGCGCTTGTACAGGAACCACAGATTGGTGCCGACCGTCGCCCAGCCGATCAGCGACACGCCCAGCATCAAGGGCTGGCCGATCAGCAGGCCCTGCACGGCGCAGTTGGTGGCGGTGATGAAGGTCGCGGCCTGCAGGCCGAGATTCACCGATTCCCGGTTGGCCGCGTGGTCGCGCCGGTTGCGGATGCACTGCCAGCCGTACCAGGCCAGATTCAGCGTCAGTGTGGCCAGTGCCAGCATCATCCAGCCGAAGATCGCCCGCACCAGCGCCGGGTCGCGAAAATCGGCGTGCTCGGTCAGATGCGGGTGGGTCGATACCGGGTCGGCCAGCGTGCACAGACTGATGCCGATCGCCGCCGTGCCGGTCATTAGCATGGTCACCGTGAACACCTTCCCGACCGTGCGGTGCGCGGCGCCGCCCTTCTTCGCGAACACCGGCACCCAGAACGCGAGCAGGCCTGTCGCACCGGTCACGATGTGACTGGCGACGAAGAGGTGGAACAGCTCGGACACGGACATTGTTGCGCGCTCGACAGGCCTTGCCAGAGGTGAGGGGCGAGGGGCCCACACGTCGACCCAAGCGGTCGCTTGAGTCATTGACACTTCGCACTGTAACCTCGCGCGGACAGATTCGGTATCGTGCAGTGCGGCAAGCCGGATCCGGGCCCGGCACCTATACTCGGGCCGCAACGCGGTGCGCGCCGCCCGTCCGGCCGCCGTCTGCACGGCCAGACAGACCGACCGGCACAGCGACGCACCCGCAACACACACAGCACAACGCACACGGACAGCGGCCGACGTGACAGCTTTTCCTGCGGGCATCGATGCGAGCCCGACCTACATTCCGCCGCGCCCGCAGGCGCTGTCGCCCATCATTTCGCTGTTCCGGCTGATCGCGCAGGGCGATGGCGACCTGCTGAGCCTGCTGCCGGCCGACGCCTACCGCGTGCCGGTCGGCCACCTGGGCTATTCGCGGCGGCAGATACTGATCGTCAATGATCCGCAGCTCTATCGCAGCATCCTGACCGATCCGACCGACATCTATCCGAAGAATGACCTGATGGTGGGCGCGCTCGAACCGCTGGTCGGCAACTCGATCTTCGTGTCGTCCGGCGACACCTGGCGCAAGCAGCGCCGCATGATCGATCCGGCCTTTTCGCACATGCGGCTCGGCCAGGCCTTCCCGTCGATGGCGGCCGGCGTCGATGCGTATGAGGACAAGCTGCGCGAGCAGGCACTGACCGGTGAAGCCTTCTCGCTCGATCTGGCGATGAGCCACCTGACGGCCGACATCATCTGCCGCACGGTGTTTTCGACTTCGTTCGACACGAAGGCGTCGCGCGAGGTGTTCGACGCGTTCACGCTGTTCGAGCGCAGCGTGGCCCAGGTCGAGTGGAAGCGGCTCATTTTCGATCCGGCGTGGAAACGCGTCGATCAGCGCCCGGACGTCGCAGCCGCCTGCCACATCATCCGCGAGCGGCTGGGTGAGCTGGTCGATACCCATCTGACCGGGCCGATCACGCGCTGGAACGACATCGCCGCCGAAATGGTGAATGCCGAAGATCCTGAAACCGGCGACCGTTTCGACCGCAAGGAGCTGATCGACCAGCTGGGGGTCATGTTCCTCGCCGGCCACGAAACCACGGCCAGCGTGCTGACCTGGGTGTTCTTCATCCTGAGTTCGCAGCACGACACGGTGGCGCGCATGCGCGCCGAGGTGGATGCGGTGGTGGGCGAGGGCGACATCGGCTTCGAGCACATCCGCCGGCTCACCTTCACGCGCAACGTGTTCCGCGAAACCATGCGGCTGTACCCGCCGATCACCTTCATTCCGCGCGTGGCGGCCGAGGCGACGCAGATCGGCAAATACCGGGTGAAGCGGGGCGCGATGATCATGATTTCGCCGTGGACCATCCACCGCAACGAAAATTACTGGCGCAACGCCCACCACTTCGATCCCGACCGCTTCAGCACCGAACGCGAGCACGAACTGGTGCCCGGCGCCTATCTGCCATTCGGGCTCGGACCGCGCGTGTGCGTCGGCGCCGCCTTCGCGACCACCGAAGCGACGCTGATCCTGGCGCGCCTGGTACGCCATTTCGATTTCAGCGCGCTCGACGCCGATGCGGTGCGACCGGTGGCGCGCCTGACGACGCGGCCGAAGCACCAGATCATGTGCCGCGTGCGTCTGCGCGAGCGGGCCGGCGCATGAAACCGGTCGTGCTGATCACGCTCGGCCGCCTGCCCAAGGGGCTGGATCTGGCACGCAGCTTTCACCGGCTGGGCTGGCGCGTCATCGTGGCCGAACCGTTCAGATGGCATCTGAGCGCAATGTCGAATGCGGTGGCGCGGCGCTACACGGTCACCGCGCCGGCGCTCAGTCGCGAGTGCTATCTGGACGAGTTGCGCGACATCGTGCTCAAGGAAGGCGTCGACCTGGTGGTGCCGGTGTCGGAAGAAATCATGCACGCCAGCCATCTGGCCGGTCGGCTGCCGGTCGGTGTGCAGCTGTATGCCATGCCGCCCGAGGTGCTGATGCCGCTGCACGACAAGCTGCAGTTCATCGGCCGCTGCCGCGATTACGGGGTGGCCGCGCCGGCCACCTGCGCGCTGGGCACGCCGGGCGCTGTCGATCTGGCGCAGGCGGGCGACCACATCGTGAAGCCGGTCTATTCCTGCTCCGGTCGCGGCGTGCTGTTCCGCCGGCAGGGCGAGGCGCTGCCCGAGGTCACGCCGGGTCAGCCGGCCATCGTGCAGCGCTGGGTCAAGGGCACTGTGCTGAGCACCTTTTCGATCGCTGCCGCCGGCCATCCGCTGGTGACCGTGGTGTATCGCGGCGCGGTCATGTCGGGCACCGTGTCCGTGTGCTTCGAACGCGTCACCGAAGCCGACCCGCAGCACCGGCCGGTCATCGACTGGGTCAGCAGGTTCATCGCCGCAGCGGGCTTCACCGGCTTCATTTCCTTTGATCTGGTGGTGGATGCCGACGGCCAGGCGCACGGCATCGAGTGCAATCCGCGCGCCACCAGCGGCCTGCATTTCGTCGATCCGGACGATCTGGCGCGCGCCGTGGTGGCGCCGGACGGGGTGTTGGCAGGGACGCAGCCGGTTCGTTTCCGCCGGCAGGTGCTGATGCAGCAGTTCTACCCCTGCCTGACCGAAGTGCAGAAGTCGATGTTCAGCCCGAAGGCCTTCGGGCCGGACTTCAGGCGCAACCTGTCGCGCTTCCTGCGCGCGCGCGACGTGACCTGGCGCTGGCGCGATCCGCTGCCCTTCATCACGATGCCGCTGACCGCGTCGCAGATCATCTGGCTGTCGATCCGCAGCCGTGCGACCTTCGGCGAAGTCGCCACGCTCGACGTCGGGCTGTACGCGCCGGACGAGACGACGGCGACATCCGGAACCCTGCCGGACACGACCGCAGGGACCGCCCCGGGATCCTCATCCGGCCCCACTTCGCCTTCCGCAGTGTCCTGAGTGCGCTGGACAGCCCTCAGGTGTCACTCTAAAGTGACACGCCGCGACGCAGGCGCGTCAATCAATCCGGGTGCGCGCAGCGCGCGGCCCTGACCCGAGGTTTGTCGATGTCACAACCCTTCCCGTTCTCGGCCATAGTCGGCCAGGACGAAATGAAACTGGCCATCCTGGTCGCCACCGTCGATGCGTCCATCGGCGGCGTGCTGGTATTCGGCGACCGCGGTACCGGCAAGTCGACCGCGGTGCGCGCGCTGGCGGCACTGCTGCCGAAGATGCGCGCGGTCATCGGCTGCCCCTATCAGTGCGACCCGGCCGACGGTGCGCCGTGCTGTGCGCAGTGCGCGGCTGGCAAGGGCACGCTGAAGAGCCACCTCGTGCCGGTGCCGGTGGTCGACATGCCGCTCGGTGCGACCGAAGACCGGGTGGTCGGTGCGCTCGATCTCGAACGCGCGCTGACGCGCGGTGAAAAGGCTTTCGAGCCCGGCCTGCTGGCGCGTGCCAACCGCGGCTTCCTGTACATCGACGAGGTCAACCTGCTTGAAGACCACCTCGTCGACCTGCTGATCGACGTTGCCGCGTCAGGCGAAAACCTGGTCGAGCGCGAAGGTCTGAGCGTGCGTCATCCGGCGCGCTTCGTCATCGTCGGCAGCGGCAATCCGGAAGAGGGCGAATTGCGTCCGCAACTGCTCGACCGCTTCGGCCTGTCGGTCGAAGTGACGACGCCGACCGACCTGCCGACCCGGGTCGAGGTGGTGCGTCGGCGCGATGCGTACGAGCGTGACCGCGATGCGTTCGTCGCGCACTGGAAGAAGCACGACGACAAGCTGCGCAAGAAGATCGTCGCGGCGCGCGAACACCTGCCCAACGTGAAGGTGCCCGACGGTGTGGTCGAGCAGGCGGCCCGCCTGTGCATGGCACTCGGTACCGACGGCCTGCGCGGCGAACTGACGCTGATCCGTGCCGCCCGCGCGCTGGCCGCTTTCGAGGGTGACGACGCGGTGAACGACGCCCATCTGCGCCGCATCGCGCCACCCGCGCTGCGCCACCGCCTGCGCCGTGATCCGCTGGACGATGCCGGTTCCGGCGCGCGTGTCGATCGCGCGGTGGAAGATCTGTTTGGAAAATAGCGCCACCGCCGGCGCCGAGCAGGCAACGGTCGTCGATGACCCCTGGTTGCGCGCCGCGCTGGCCTGTGCGCTGTGCGCGGTCGATCCCGTCGGCACCGGCGGCGTGCGCCTGCACGCCCAGGCCGGACCGGTGCGCGACGCCTGGCTCGCGCAGTTGCGCGACATGCTGCCGCCCGGCACGCCGATGCGCCGCGTGCCGTTCAATGTCACCGACGGCCGCCTGCTCGGTGGGCTTGACCTGACCGCGACGTTGCGCGCCGGCCGCCCGGTGGCCGAGCGCGGCCTGCTGGTCGAGGCGCATGGCGGTTTCGTGCTGCTGGCGATGGCGGAACGCCTGCCGCCCGGCACGGCCGCCCGCGTCACCGCGGTGATGGACGCCGGCGAAGTGGCGCTGGCCCGTGATGGCATTGCGCTGACCAGCGCGGCGGCGTTTGCGGTGGTCGCGCTCGACGAAGGGCTGGAGGACGAGCCGCTGTCGACGGCGCTGTGCGACCGCCTGGCCTTCCACCTCGATCTGGACGGTTTGCGCGCGCAGACCTGCACCCCGTTGCCGGTGAGCGCCGCCGACATCGATCGGGCGCGTGCCCGTCTGCCGGTGATCGTCGTGCCGCCCGGCGCCATCGAGGCGCTGGCGGCGACGGCGCTTGCGCTCGGCGTTTCATCGATGCGCGCACTGCTGCAGTCGGTCCGGGTGGCGCGCGCCGCGGCGGCGCTCGACGCTCGCGATGCGGTGGCCGAAGACGACGTGACGCTGGCCGCCCAGCTCGTTCTGGCACCGCGTGCCACGCAGTTTCCGACCACCGAAACGCCGCCCGAGCAGGCCGATGCCCCGCCGCCGGAGCCGGAGGACACGCCGCCCGAAGACACGCCGCCGCCCGAACCCGAGGCCGGGCAGGACGCGTCGGACAGCGACGCGCAGCCACCGGACGACCGGCCGCTGGACGATGTGGTGCTGCAAGCCGCACAGGCGGCGATTCCCCCCGGCTTGCTGGCGCGTCTGCAGGCGGCGGCCGGGCGTCTGCCGCGTGCGCGCAGCGCCGGACGGGCCGGTGCGTTGCGCGCCGGCGGCCTGCGCGGCCGGCCGGCCGGCATCCGCCGCGGCACACCCGGCAACGGTGCGCGCTTGAACCTGATCGAAACGCTGCGCGCGGCTGCGCCCTGGCAGCCGCTGCGCCGCGCCGCCCGCGCGTCTGCGCCGTCGAACTGCCTGATCGATGTACGGCCGGATGACTTCCGCATCACCCGCTTCGCACAGCGCTCGGAAACCACGACGATCTTCCTGGTCGACGCTTCCGGTTCGTCGGCGCTGAACCGGCTGGCCGAAGCCAAGGGGGCGGTCGAACTGCTGCTGGCGGACTGCTATGTGCGGCGCGACCGCGTGGCGTTGATCGCCTTCCGGGGCACCGGCGCCGAGGTGCTGCTGCCGCCAACCCGTTCGCTGGTGCGTGCCAAGCGCAGTCTGGCCGGTCTGCCCGGCGGTGGCGGCACGCCGCTGGCCGCCGGCATCGATGCCGGCTGGCTGCTGGCCGACGCGGTGCAGCGTCGTGGCGACACGCCGACGCTGGTGCTGCTGACCGATGGTCGTGCCAATGTGGCGCGCGACGGCGCCGGCGGCCGCGCCCGCGCCGAGGAGGATGCGCGCTCGGCTGCGCGCCGGGTCCGCGCGAGCGCCTTTCGCGCGCTGTTCATCGACACGTCGCCGCGGCCGCAGCCTGCCGCGCGCGAACTGGCGGTCGACATGGCGGCGATGTACATGCCGCTGTCGGCGGCCGACGCGGTCAGCATTTCGAGGATCGTCCGCGCGATCGCCTGAGCGGGCAACCGGGCGCTACACCCGAACGCGCTCGCCCGTGCTGATCGGTGTCAATCTGGCGAGAAATTTATTGTCAATTTAAATTGACATACCTATACTCGACCCACAATGCTGCCCCTCACCGCCCTGTCAGGATGCGCCCCTTCGCACGACGTTCGCCATTGCCTGTGCCGCTGCATATCGCAGCCGTCGCAGCGTGCGATCTCCGCGACACCGGCGATGCCTTGCAGTGCGCCGCCGCGTGACCTGCATGGCTGAACCAACGCACGCAGAGGACATGCGGGCCTGTCGCGCATTGCTGCGCAACGGCTCGAAATCCTTTTTCGCGGCTTCGCTGCTGCTGCCGCGCGCCGTGCGCGAGCCGGCCTGCTCGCTGTATGCCTTCTGTCGCATCGCCGACGATCTGGTGGATGACAGCCAGGCCGACGAGAACGCGGTCGCGCACCTGCGCTGGAGGGTCGAACAGGCCTGCGCCGGACATCCGCATCCTGAACCGGCCGACCGCACGCTGGCGCGTGTCGTGGCCCGCTTCAACATTCCTGCATCGCTGCTGCTGGCGCTGATCGAAGGCTTCGAGTGGGACGCGCGCGGCCGTCAGTACATGACGCAGTCCGAACTGTTCGAGTACTGCGCCCGCGTCGCCGGCACGGTCGGCGCGATGATGGCGCTGCTGATGGGCGTGCGCGACCGTGAAATCGCGGCGCGCGCCTGCGATCTGGGTCTGGCGATGCAGCTCACCAACATCGCGCGTGATGTCGGCGAGGACGCCCGGCGCGGCCGGCTCTACCTGCCGCATGACTGGATGGTCGAAGCGGGGCTCGATCCGGCGGGCTGGCTGGCCGAACCGGTGTTCGACGACCGGCTCGCACAGGTCGTGCGCCGCCTGCTGCAGTGTGCCGACCTGCTGTATGCGCGTGCCGCGCCCGGCATCGAAAAGCTGCCGTCGGGCTGCCGACCGGGCATCCGTGCGGCGCGCAGCGTCTATGCCGAAATCGGCCGCGGTGTCGAACGCCGCGGCTACGACTCCGTGTCGACGCGCAGCATCGTGTCGTCGTGGCGCAAGAGCGTGCTGCTGGCCGAAGCGCTCAGCGGCGCGCCGACCCTGTCCGCCACGGCGCATTACCACGTGCTCGATGAGGTGTCCGCGCTGGCTGACGCGGTGGCCGCTGCGCCGACCGTCGACATGTCGGCACTGATCGGCATTCCGCAGCGCACGCCGCAGCAGCGCATCGAGTGGCTGATCGACCTGTTCGAGCGGCTCGAACGCGAAGAACGCGATCGCGGTACCCAGGGTACGCCCGGCTGAATTCCAGCTGAAAGATACAGCCGCCCGCTTGCCACGCTCGCGCGCTGCCGGACACCCTGTCGGCCCTGCCCTTCATGCTTCACCACGCGCCGACCCAGCGAGGGTCTCAGGTCATCGGCGGTGCGCAGCGTCGCCGCTTCCATCCGCTTCGAAGATGTGCCGCGCGGCGAGCGCGGGCGCTTCTTCGTGCGCCAGATGACCCAGACCGTCCAGTTCCACCAGACGCGAGCCCGGCACCATGCGGTGCACCCGGCGCGATTCTTCCGGCGACACGGTTTCGTCGCCCTTGCCGATCACCAGCGTCAGTGGTGCGCGCAGCGACGGCAGGTCGCGCACCAGTGGTGCCACATCCCAGTTCGCCATCATGGCCAGTGCGCCGGCGACATGGGCGGGTGTGCTGACCAGCTTGTGATACAGCGCCACGCCGGCCGGGTCGAGCGCCGAGCCGGTGCTGCGGATCAGGCGCTCGACCGCGTCGCGCTGCGTGGCACGCCAGGCGAATGCCTGCGGCGCGAAGGGCAGGGCGGACAGCAGACGTGCCGCCGGCGGGAACAGCAGCCCGGCCAGCCCGGGCAGCGGCAGCATCGCGCCATTGAGGCTGACCAGCGTGTGTGCCGGCAGCAGCCCGTCGATATTCATACGCAGCATGATGGCCGCGCCGGCCGAATGCCCGGCGACCACCTGTGGCTCCACTTTCAACGCCGCCAGCAGACCGCCGAGCGCGCGCGATATGCCCTGCAGCGTCAGGCGGTGCGACGCAGGCGTGCCGCTGAAACCGTGTCCGGGCAGATCGGGCGCGACCACGGTGTAGCGTGTCGCCAGTTCGGGCAGCAGCGCACGCCACGAATGCGTGGCCGCGCCGGTGCCGTGCAGCAGCAACAGGACCGGTCCGTCGCCGGCCACCTGCACATGCCAGCGCAGCCCGCCCGCCTCGACGAAGCGGCTGGCTGCGCGGTTCGGCCAGTTGCCGCCGTCGCGTGTCCAGTCGAGGGCCTTCATGACGTCGCGGCGGCAGAACCTGTGCCGTGGGGCGGGGTCAGCACCACCGGAAGAGGTACCGCAAGTGAGTGGCCGAAGGAGGGCAGGACATGAGTTCCACGATGCTGAAACTGATCGAAGCGTTGCTGGTGATCGGTGGCGTGCTCGGATTCGCCGTGTATCAACTGGTGTCGGTGCGACGCCAGATCAAGGCGGACCGCGCGCGGGCCGATGCGACCGACGAGGACAACGGCGCCGCGCACTGAGCTTACAGCGCCGCCCGCACCCGCGTGCCGCTGCGACGCGGCATGCGGAAGGGCAGCAGGGTCTGCACCCAGCGGCTGCGGAAGCGGTCGAGGTCCAGACTTTCATGCATGCTGCCGACCGATTCGCCGAGCAGCTGCGTGCGCACCATCGACCGGGCGTAGAACGGTGTGTCTTCCAGCGTTTGCGCCTGCGGCGACGCATGCTCGCTGCGCGTGGCCCGGTCGACGCGCCACATCGTGGTCGGCAGCGTCTGTTCGGGCGGCGGGTCGAAGGTGCTGAAGCCGCCGTCGGCATCGAAGCGCAGCGCGAGCGACGCGCTCGACGCATCGCGTCGTGTCACGTCATAGAGCACGGCCGTGTCGCCGCCGTGCAGACTGGCGCGCGACCAGTGCCAGCGTACGAAGGCTTCTTCGAGCGATGTTTCCCCGGCGTTGCTGTCGAGGTAGCCATCACCCTGCCAGTTCAGCGAGGGCTGATCGAGCTGCACGCTGACCCGTGCGCAGGGCGCGATCGGCGACCACAGATGCCGCCCTCCGGCATCGAGCGCAAAGGCGGTGCGCGACAGCACCGGTGACTGCACGCGAACCTGTCCGCGCAGGCGTTGCGGCAGCGGCGTGGTCACTTCATCGAGATCGATCACCAGCGCGTCACCGTCCCAGTGCAGGCGACTCGGGCCGATGGCCAGTTCATGGGCCGAACGGCGCAGCGCGCCGACGCCGCGTTCGGTCATCGCCCAGCGCCGGCAGTCGCCGTACAGCGCGACATTGACCGAACAGAAATCCTGCGGATCGGCCCGGCCCGGTGCGCGCCGCCGCGCCGCGGCGTAGTACGGCGAAAACACGCTGCCGATGAAGGCGATGATGGTCAGGCCGTAGCGGCCGTCGTCACTCATCGCATCGACATACCACCACTGATAGCCGCCCGGCGGCACGCGGGCCGAGAAGTCGCGCGCGTTCATCGCCGGGCTGTCGTGGCGCAGGCGCACGGGCCTGTTGCGCACCGGCAGCGCTCCGCATCCTGCCCGTTCCGAACCTTGTCATGCGCGCTCACGGAGGCTCCTGTAAATCGTGATTGACGTTGCGGTGTGTAATGTCTACATTACATGACACTACTACGCGACAAGCAAGCTTGACAGTCGCGACGACAACAACAGGAGACGGACATGGACGGCATGAAGCGTATCGAGCAGGCCCTGAGTGCTGCAGTCGAACAATCGCTGGAAGCCGCACTGTCGCATGCCGACGGTCCGACCTGCCCGCCGCTGCTGGCATCGGCGATCCGTTATGCCGTGTTTCCGGGGGGCGCGCGCATCCGCCCGCGTCTGTGTCTTGCCGCCGCCTGCGCCTGCGGCGAAGACGACACCTCGGTGGCAGACCACGCTGCTGCTGCCATCGAACTGCTGCACTGCGCTTCGCTGGTGCATGACGATCTGCCCTGCTTCGATGATGCACCGATGCGCCGCGGCAAACCTTCGGTGCACAGCGCCTACGGCGAACGCATCGCAGTGCTGGCCGGCGATGCGCTGATCGTGCTCGCCTTCCAGACCCTGGCGCGTGGAGGTGCGAATGCGCCCTACCGCCTGGTGCCGCTGCTGTCCATCATCGGCCGCGGGGTCGGCGTGCCGTCGGGCATCGTGGCCGGTCAGGCCTGGGAATGCGAGTCGGACGTCAATCTGCGCGAATACCAGCAGGCCAAGACCGGTTCGCTGTTTGCGTCGGCCACGATGGCCGGTGCCGCGGCTGCCGGCGCGGATCCTGGCCCCTGGCGTGCGCTCGGCGACTGCATGGGTGAGGCCTTCCAGGTCGCCGACGACATCCTCGACGCGGCGTCCGATGCGTCCAAGATCGGCAAGCCGGTCGGTCGCGACGTGGCGCTCGGTCGTCCGAGCGCGGTGCGCGAACTGGGCCTGCACGGTGCGATCCGTCGCCTCAACCTGCTGGTGGCCGAAGCCATCGATTCGGTACCGGTGTGTTCGGGTGCCGACGGTCTGCGCGCCGTCATCGCGATGGAAGCCTCGCGGCTGATCCCGCGCGAACTCGCCGACAGCGTTCTCTGAAGCCGGGTTTGCCCGCTTCCTGACCGCGCACAGACGAAATGAGTACCCCGTTCAGCATGGATTCGTCGGCCTTCGACGGCGATCGCAAGCCCGGTTTCGCCGATCGTCTGCGTGACGCCGCCGATCGCCTGCTGAGCAGCCCGCGTTTTCATCACTGGGCGTCCGCGTTCCCGCTGACCCGCTGGAAAGCGCGGCGCGAGGCGCGCGCGCTGTTCGATCTGTGTGGCGGCTTCGTCTATTCGCAGATCCTGCTGGCCTGCGTGCGGGTAGACCTGTTCCGGCTGCTGGCCGGCGGTCCATTGGCGGCACATCGGATTGCAACGCGCATCGGCATGTCGGACGAAGCGGCCACCCGTCTGCTCGACGCGGCGGTCGCGTTGCGCCTGGTGGCCCGTCGTTCCGGCGGCCGGTACGGTCTGGGCATGCTGGGCACGGCGATGGTCGCCAACCCGGGCATCGCGGCGATGGTGGAACATCACGGCCGCATCTATCGTGATTTCGAGGACCCGCTGGCGCTGCTGCGCGGCCTGTCGCAGCGCACCGCGCTGTCGCAATACTGGCCGTATGCCGGCAACGAACAGGCGTCTGCATTGGAAGGCGAACGCATCCGCGACTACACCGCGCTGATGGCGGCATCGCAGCCGATGGTGGCGTCCGAGGTGCTCGACGCCTATCCGGTCGGCATGCATCGCTGCCTGCTCGACATCGGCGGTGGCGACGGCAGCTTCCTCGCCGCGGCGGCGCAGCGCGCGCCCGACCTGAAACTTCAGCTGTTCGATCTGCCGGCGGTCGCTGAGCGCGCACGCATGCGTTTCGATGCGGCCGGTCTTGCCGCGCGTGCCACGGCCTTCGGCGGCTCTTTCCAGTCGGGCGAACTGCCGACCGGTGCCGACCTGGTGTCGCTGGTGCGCGTGCTGCACGACCACGACGACGAAGATGTCATGGCGCTGCTGCGCGCCGTCCATCGTGCGCTGCCGGACGACGGCGTTCTGCTGATTGCCGAACAGATGTCCGGAGTGCGCGGCGCCGAGCCGGTGGGCGATGCCTACTTCGGCTTCTACCTGATGGCGATGGGCCGCGGGCGTCCGCGCTCCGAAGCCCGCCTGACCGAAATGCTGCGTGCCGCCGGCTTCTGCCAGATCGGCCTGATTCCGACCCGTATTCCTTTGCAGACGTGCGTGCTGGTCGCGCGTCCGAAACATTTACAGACATAAATGTAATGATTAGTTGACACTAATCAGAGTAAGCCTAGAATGACACTCAAGGTGACAAGCCGTCGCGACACATGAACGACGGGGTCCTCAACGCGGAGGCGCGATGAACAGTATTGCCGTAGTACTGAAGCAGCCGGAGCAGTTGGAGCTGAGCCAGCTCGAACTGACGCCGGCAGGCGATGCCGACGTCGTGGTCGACGTCGAGTGGAGCGGCATCAGTACCGGCACCGAGCGCCTGCTGTGGTCCGGCCGCATGCCGCCGTTCCCCGGCATGGGTTATCCGCTGGTGCCGGGCTACGAATCGGTAGGGCGCGTCAGCGCCGCCGGTGCCACGTCCGGTCTGAATGTCGGTGATCACGTATTCGTGCCCGGCGCACGCTGCTTCGGCGAAGTGCGCGGCCTGTTCGGCGGTGCGGCATCCCGCCTGGTGGTGCCGGCTGCCCGCACCGTCACGCTGGACGACAGCTTCGGCGAACGCGGCATCCTGCTGGCGCTTGCAGCAACCGGGCAGCATGCGATCGCCGATGGCGATCACCTGCCCGACCTGATCATCGGCCACGGCGTGCTCGGTCGCATGATCGCCCGCCTGACCGTTGCCGCCGGGGGCGACCCGGTTGTGTGGGAACGCAATCCGGCGCGTGCCGACGGCGCAGAAGGCTATCGCGTCATCGACCCCGCCACCGACGAGCGCCGCAATTACCGCTGCATCTGTGATGTCAGCGGCGACGGCAGCCTGCTCGATGCACTCATTGCCCGGCTGGCCCCGCACGGAGAGATTGTGCTGGCCGGTTTTTACGAAGACGCGCTGTCCTTCAACTTCCCGCCGGCCTTCATGCGTGAAGCCCGCCTGCGCATCGCCGCGCAGTGGCAGGAAAGCGATCTGGTGACGGTGCGCGACATGGCTGCAGCCGGACGGCTGTCGCTTGAAGGACTGATTACCCACCGGAAGATTGCGACCGATGCGGATGCGGCTTACCGCACGGCGTTCTCCGATCCGGCCTGCCTGAAAATGATTCTCGACTGGAGATCCCTGTCATGAGCGACGCCTGCGGAACATCGTCCGGCACTTCGCCGATCAAGTTCGACTTGAACAAGGTGCTGCGCGCCGAAGCCGCCATCGATCCGGATCCGGTCCCGACCGGTGAAGCGACGAAGACGACGCAGATCATCGCGATCTACGGCAAGGGCGGCATCGGCAAGAGCTTCACGCTCGCCAACCTCAGCTACATGATGGCGCAGCAGGGCAAGAAGGTATTGCTGATCGGCTGCGACCCGAAGAGCGACACCACCAGCCTGCTGTTCGGTGGCAAGGCCTGCCCGACCATCATCGAAACGAGCAGCAAGAAGAAGCTCGCGGGTGAGGAAGTCAAGATCGGCGATGTCTGCTTCATCCGCGATGGCGTGTTCGCCATGGAACTGGGCGGACCGGAAGTCGGTCGCGGGTGCGGCGGTCGCGGCATCATCCACGGCTTCGAAACGCTCGAAAAGCTGGGCTTCCACGACTGGGGCTTCGACTACGTGCTGCTCGACTTCCTGGGCGACGTGGTGTGCGGCGGCTTCGGTCTGCCGATCGCCCGCGACATGTGCCAGAAGGTCATCGTTGTCGCCAGCAACGACCTGCAGAGCCTGTACGTCGCCAATAACGTGTGCAGTGCGGTTGAATACTTCCGCAAGCTCGGTGGCAACGTCGGTGTGGCCGGCGTGGTGATCAACCGCGACGACGGCACCGGCGAGGCGGCGCAGTTCGCCGAAGCGGCCGGCATTCCGGTGCTGGCGACGATTCCCGCCAACGACGACATCCGCCGCAAGAGCGCCAGCTACGAAATCATCGGTCGGCCTGGCTCGCAGTGGGCGCCACTGTTTGAGGAACTGGCGATGAATGTGGCGGAAGCGCCGCCGGTACGGCCGAAACCGATGACGCAGGATGGCCTGCTGGGCCTGTTTGCTGCCGATGTCACGGGGCGTGACTACGTCATGACGCCGGCCACCGTGGCCGACATGCTGGGCAAGGATGAAGTGATCAAGCCCACGCTCGAAGTGGTGTACGACACCGTTTGAGGTGGCCACCATGTCCAACATACCCGACATCAAGGTCATCAACGCCGACGCGCTGAAAAGCGACGGTCTGGGTTGTCATGCCGGCCGCGACCAGCTGGAGGGCGCCGCCCGCGCCGCCGGCAAGAGCGGTGTACTGGATCAGTACGCACTGGATTATCCGAAGGGTCCGCACGATCAGCCACAGTCGATGTGTCCGGCCTTCGGCTCGCTGCGTGTCGGCCTGCGCATGCGCCGCACCGCGACCGTGCTGTCGGGTTCGGCCTGCTGCGTCTATGGACTGACTTTCACTTCGCACTTCTACGGTGCGCGTCGCAGCGTGGGTTACGTGCCGTTCAACAGCGAATCGCTGGTGACCGGCAAGCTGTTCGAAGATATCCGCGAAGCGGTGTTCAAGCTCGCGGATCCGGCGCAGTACGACGCAGTGGTCATCATCAATCTGTGCGTGCCGACCGCCAGTGGTGTGCCGCTGCAGCTGCTGCCCAAGGACATCAACGGCGTGCGCATCATCGGCATCGACGTGCCGGGTTTCGGCGTGCCGACGCACGCCGAGGCAAAGGACGTACTGGCCGGCGCGATGCTGCGATACGCACGCACCGAAGCCGAGCAGGGCCCGGTGCAGGCGCCGCGCAACGGTATCAGCGACAAGCCTACGGTTGCCCTGGTGGGCGAAATGTTTCCGGTGGATCCGGTCGGCATCGGTGCGATGCTGGAACCCCTTGGCCTGGCGGCTGGTCCGGTGGTCCCGACGCGTGAGTGGCGCGAGCTGTACGCAGCCCTCGATTGCGCCGTGGTGGCGGGGATCCATCCTTTCTACACCGCGAGTTTCCGTGAATTCGAAACCGCAGGGCGCGCCATCGTCGGTTCGGCGCCGGTCGGACATGACGGCACCGATGCCTGGCTGCAGGCCATCGGCAACGCGTGCAATGTCGGACAGGCGCAGATCGATGCGGCCAGAAACCGCTTCCTGCCGGCCATCCGTGGCGCGCTGTCGGCCAATCCGATCAAGGGTCGCATCACGTTGAGCGGCTATGAAGGGTCCGAACTGCTGGTCGCCCGCCTGCTGGTCGAAAGCGGCGCCGATCTGCGCTACGTCGGCACGGCCTGCCCGCAGACGGTGCACAGCGCGGCCGACCTCGACTGGCTAAACGCGCACGGCGTCCATGTGCAGTACCGCGCGTCGCTCGAGCAGGATCTGGCCGCGATGCATGAATTCAAGCCCGACCTGGCGATCGGCACGACGCCCATCGTGCAGGCGGCGAAGGAAGCCCGCATTCCGGGGCTGTACTTCACGAACCTGATTTCCGCCCGCCCGCTGATGGGACCGGCCGGTGCCGGCTCGCTGGCGACGGTGGTCAACACCGCCATCGCCAACAAGGCGCGCTTCGACACCATGAGCGACTTCTTCGAAGGTGTCGGCACCGGGCACACCGCCGGTGTCTGGCAGGAATCGCCAAAGGACCATCCCGAGTTCCGCACCGCCTACAAGGCGAAAATGGCCAAGCTGGCCAAGGCGCGCAGCGTAGAGGAGGCCATATGAGCCCCCACGCCAAACATCGGCTGCCCCACGAGGGGGCGGTCGCCCTCCTTCGGACGGCCGGGCGGAGGACGACATGCTAGTCCTCGATCACGATCGCGCAGGCGGCTACTGGGGTGCGGTGTATGTGTTCACCGCCGTCAAGGGACTGCAGGTGGTCATTGATGGTCCGGTCGGTTGCGAAAACCTGCCGGTCACTTCGGTGCTGCACTACACCGACGGCCTGCCTCCGCATGAACTGCCCATCGTGGTGACCGGACTGGCCGAAGAACAGCTCGGGCGCGAAGGCACCGAAGGCGCGATGAAGCGCGCTCACGCAGTGCTCGATCCCGATATGCCGGCCGTGGTGGTCACCGGTTCCATCGCCGAAATGATCGGCGGCGGTGTGACGCCCGAAGGCACGAACATCCAGCGATTCCTGCCGCGCACCATCGACGAGGACCAGTGGCAGTGCGCGAATCGCGCCATCAACTGGCTCTGGACACAGTACGGCACGAAGAAGATTCCGGAGCGCAAGCCGCGCGCCGAAGGCGAAAAGCCGCGGGTGAACATCATCGGGCCGATCTACGGCACCTTCAACACGCCGAGTGATCTGGCCGAAATCCGCCGCCTGGTCGAAGGCATCGGCTGCGAAATCAATATGGTGTTCCCGCTCGGGAGTCACCTGGCCGACGTACCGAAGCTGGTCAATGCCGACGTCAATGTCTGCATGTACCGGGAGTTCGGTCGCCTGCTGTGCGAAACGCTGGAACGTCCCTACCTGCAGGCGCCGATCGGCCTGCACAGCACCACGCTTTTCCTGCGCAAGCTGGGCGAACTGACCGGTGTCGATCCGGAGCCGTTCATCGAGCGCGAAAAGCACACCACGATCAAGCCGATCTGGGACCTGTGGCGCTCGGTCACCCAGGATTTCTTCGGCACCGCCAGCTTCGCCGTGGTCGCCAACGAAACCTACGCGCGCGGCCTGCGCCACTTCCTCGAGGAAGACATGGGCCTGCCGTGCAACTTCTCGGTGTCGCGCTGCCCGGGGCAGAAGACCGACAACGCGGATGTGCGTCGTCTGGTGCGCGAGAAGACGCCGCTGGTGATGTTCGGCAGTTACAACGAACGCATGTACATGGCCGAATGCGGCGCCCGTGCGAGCTATATCCCGTCGTCCTTCCCGGGCGCCATCATCCGCCGCCACACGGGCACGCCCTTCATGGGCTACGCCGGTGCGACGTATGTGGTGCAGGAGGTGTGCAACGCGCTGTTCGACGCGCTGTTCCACATCCTGCCGCTGGCCACCGACATGGACCGGGTGGATCCGACACCGGCGCGCATCTCGCGTGCCGATACGCGTCCGTGGGACGACGAGGCGCAGCGCCTGCTCGACCAGTACGTGAATGAAAAGCCCTTCTTGGTCCGCATCTCGGCAGCCAAGCGCCTGCGCGACCGGGCGGAAGAAGATGCCCGCCGCGCAGATGAAGCGCGCATCACGGCGGAACGGGTAATGAATGCGCGCCTTGCGCTCGAGCCGACATGAGTCCGGCCGGCCGCGAAGGCGCAGTGACAGAACACGAAAATGCGTCCGGTCTGACCGGAACACGATCTTCCGGGGTGCGGCATGCCCCGAAAGTCCCAGCTGCGCGGGGTTTGCGCGGTGGTAATACGGCCGAAAGGCCCATCAGGAGGTAAATGTTATGGCTGATGCCAATAGCGGATCCCTGTCAGGACTGACAGCTTCCGAGGCGCGTGAATTCCACGCCATTTTCATGACGAGTTTCATCGTTTTTCTCGTCGTCGCAATCGTTGCGCACATTCTTGTCTGGAACTGGCGTCCGTGGCTGCCGGGTTCGGAAGGTTATGCGTCACTGATTGAAGGCGTCCGGGCAGCGACGTACTCAGTCATTCCTTACATCTATCAGGCATAGGAGCAAAAATATGTGGCGTATATGGATGTTGTTCGATCCGCGCAGATCACTGGTAGCTCTGTTTACCTTTCTGTTTGTGCTCGCGATCGTGATTCATTTCATTCTTCTCAGTACCGATCGCTTCAACTGGATCGAAGGACCGAGCAAGAAGCCGATGGCTGCGGCAAGTGTCGCAATGCCGGCACCGGTTGCACTGAATCAGGTGCAGTAAAGAGGAAGGCGCAAGTCTGGCGAGGACCGGGCCTGCCCGGCCTCGCTTGTTGCGAAGCCAAGTTTGAAAAGTGGAGGCCCGAAGGCTTCCCAAAAGGGGGTTGGCATGTCCATGCTCAGTTTTGAAAGAAAGTACCGCGTCCGCGGTGGCACGCTGATAGGCGGAGACCTGTTCGATTTCTGGGTAGGCCCCTTCTACGTAGGCTTCTTCGGCGTCACCACGATGTTCTTTGCCCTTGTGGGCACGCTGCTGATTATCTGGGGCGCCTCGCAGGGGACGACCTGGAATCTGTGGCAAATCAATATCGCTCCGCCTGATCTGAGTTACGGGCTGGGTATGGCGCCGCTGATGGAAGGCGGGCTATGGCAGTTGATTACGGTGTGCGCAGTCGGTTCCTTCGTATCGTGGGCGCTGCGTGAAGTTGAAATTTGTCGCAAGCTCGGTATCGGTTATCACGTGCCCGTTGCATTCGGTTTCGCGATTCTGGCTTACGTCACCCTGGTCGTGTTCCGGCCCATCCTGATGGGCGCCTGGGGCCACGGATTTCCGTACGGCATCATGAGTCACCTGGACTGGGTTTCGAATACCGGTTACCAGTATCTGCACTTCCATTACAACCCGGCGCACATGCTGGCGGTGAGCTTCTTCTTTGCCACCACCCTCGCACTGTCGCTGCACGGCGCGCTCATCCTGTCCTCGACCAATCCTGCGAAGGGTGAAGTGGTCAAGACGCCGGATCATGAAAACACCTTCTTCCGCGATGCGATCGGCTACTCGATCGGTACGCTCGGTGTGCACCGTCTCGGGCTGTTCCTTGCGCTGTCGGCAGTCTTCTGGAGCGCCGTGTGCATCATCATCAGCGGGCCGTTCTGGACACGCGGATGGCCCGAATGGTGGAGCTGGTGGCTCAACCTCCCCGTGTGGCGCTAACAGAAGAAAGAGAGGGTAGAGTCATGGCGGAATACCAGAATATTTTCACCCAGGTCCAGGTACATGGACCCGCCTTTCCGGGCGTCTCGATCGGTCGTGACGACCGTGAGCGGATGGGTAAACCCATCGATGTGCACCTGTTCGGCAGGTTGGGTGATGCGCAACTCGGCCCGATCTATCTGGGCTGGCTGGGCATCGCATCAATCGTCTGTTTCCTGGTCGCGTTCGAAATCATCGGCCTCAATATGCTGGCGTCGGTGAACTGGAGTCCGATCGAGTTCGTGCGGCAGCTGTTCTGGCTGGGGCTTGAGCCGCCGCCGCCGGAATATGGATTGAAGTTGCCGCCGCTCAATCAGGGTGGCTGGTGGCTGATGGCCGGCTTCTTCCTGACGCTGTCGATCATGCTGTGGTGGCTGCGCATGTACCGCCGCGCAAAGGCCCTCGGCATGGGGACGCACGTTGCCTGGGCCTTCGCCGCGGCGATCTGGCTTTACCTCGTGCTGGGCTTCATCCGTCCGCTGCTGATGGGTTCCTGGTCGGAGGCGGTTCCGTTCGGCATCTTCCCGCACCTGGACTGGACGGCCGCGTTCTCGATCCGCTACGGCAACCTGTTCTACAACCCGTTCCACATGCTGTCGATCGCCTTCCTCTACGGATCGGCGCTGCTGTTTGCCATGCACGGTGCAACCATCCTTGCGGTCAGCCGCTTCGGTGGCGAACGGGAAATCGAACAGATCGTCGATCGCGGCACGGCATCCGAGCGTGCAGCACTGTTCTGGCGCTGGACGATGGGCTTCAATGCGTCGATGGAATCCATCCACCGCTGGGCCTGGTGGTTCGCAGTGCTGTGCCCGCTGACCGGCGGCATCGGCATCCTGCTCACCGGCACCGTGGTCGACAACTGGTATCTGTGGGCGGTCAAGCACCACGTCGCACCGATGTACCCGGCGGTATTCGGCACGATTGTCGATCCCGCAACGCTGCAAGGAGCGCAACAATGATGAAGTCCTATACAGTCATCCGGGTCGCACTGTTGCTGGCGGCCGGCGTGCTGGCGTCGGCGTGCGAAAAGCCGCCGATCACCACCGAGCAGCATGGCTTCCGCGGCACGGCGATGGTCAAGGTCGCCAACCCGCGCATCGTCGCCGAGCAGGCAGGCATCCATGCCGTACCGACGGCGCTCCCTGCAGCACCGCAGGAGGGGCAGAAGGCCTCCGAGGTGTATCAGAACGTCAAGGTGCTGGGCGACGTCAGCGTGGCGGAATTCACCCGCATCATGGTTGCGATGACGCAGTGGGTTTCGCCGGAGCAGGGTTGCGGCTACTGCCACAACCTGCAGAATCTGGCCGATGACTCGCTCTACACCAAGGTCGTGGCGCGGCGCATGATCCAGATGACGCAGACCATCAACAGCGACTACAAGACCCACGTCGCCGATACCGGCGTCACCTGCTACACCTGCCACCGCGGCATGCCGGTGCCGGCGAATGTGTGGTTCGCACCGGAGCCGCAGAAGCACGCGACGCGCATGGTCGGCAGCAAGGGCGGGCAGAACACGCCGGCCGAGTCGGTGGCCTATGCATCGCTGCCCTACGATCCTTTCACTCCGTACCTGAGCAAGGCCAACACGATCGCCGTGAATGCGAAGACCGCGTTGCCGAACGTCAGGGTGGGATCGATCCAGGCGACCGAAGACACCTACGCGTTGATGATGCACATGTCGGATGGTCTCGGCGTGAATTGCACCTACTGCCACAACACGCGTGCCTTCTCGTCGTGGGAAACCAGCACGCCGCAGCGCGTGACGGCCTGGCACGGCATCCGGATGTCGCGTGAGCTGAACAATACCTATATGGATCCGCTGGCGCAGACCTTCCCGGTCCATCGTCTCGGCGCCCTGGGTGATGTGGCCAAGGTGAATTGCGCGACCTGCCATCAAGGTGCCTACAAGCCGCTGTACGGTGCTTCGATGCTGAAGGACTACATGGCGCTCAGCGCAGCAGGCGCGATGGCCGCGATTCCGGCGGCTGCTGCACCGGAAGCGCCTGCGTCCGAGGCGCCGGCCGAGCCGGCCGTCGAGATGCCGGCAGAGGCCGCGAAGCCGTAAGTTCGGCCGCCGGCTCCGTGCCGGCGGCAGGCAAAGATCGTCCGGCCGCTCCTGCATCACCCCCGCCGTGCCAGACGGCGTTTGCGGGGGCGGATCCGGACCCTCGCACGACCCTTCGGGCCCCTCGGGGCCCGAAGCCGTTCACGCGCAGGTGTCGCGATTTTGTCCGCGTGGGGTGTTGCGCTGCAGCGTCTGCCGCGGACCGGCGTGATCCGTGCGGGGGTTCGCGGCAGACCGCGAACCTGAGAGAATCCGTGGTCGTGGAGCATGGCCGGGATGCAACCTTTCCGCTCCGTGATCCCACTAAATCATGGCCTCGCCAGTGCCCGCAGCGCTGCGGCCAGAGCCCCTATCCGAAAACAGAAGGATCCATCGATGAACCATACTTTGAGCTGTCTGGCCGCCGCAATCGCGATCGGTACGGCACTCCCCGCTTCGGCGCAGGAAGCGGCCGCGACGACCCCTGCGTTCACCGACAAGGTTGCCAGGGTCAACGGCGTGCAGATTCCGTCGGAACTTGGCAATGTATTCATCAAGGAACAGGTGGCTCAGGGCGCGCTCGACAGCCCGGACCTGCGTTCGCGCGTGCGCGATCATCTGGTGCGTCGCGAGGTGCTGCTGCAGGCGGCTCGCGAGGGCAAGGTGGACAAGGATCCTGCGCTGCTGCAGCGCATCGAGTACGCGCGCGACGAGATGGTGATCAACGCCTACCTCGACGGCTGGTCGAAGGATCATCCAGTCACTGACGCACAGATCACGGCCGAATACGACCGCGCCGCGGCCAAGATGGGTACCGGTACAGAATACAAGGCGCGGCACATCCTGGTTGATCAGGAAGGCGCGGCAAAATCCATCATCGATAACCTGAACAGCGGCATCGACTTCGGTACGCTGGTCGTGTATTCGAAGGACACCGGCAGCCAGGAACGGGGCGGCGATCTCGGCTGGGCCGATCCGGCGACCTACGTCAAGGAATTCAGCGACGCGATGACCAAGCTGGAAAAGGGCAAGTACACGACCGAGCCGGTGAAGACGCAGTATGGCTATCACGTCATCCTGCTCGACGACGTGCGCAAGAAGGGCCCGCCGCCGCTCGAACAGGTGAAGGAGCGCATGGTCCAGCACCTGCAGCAGCAGGCCGTGCAGGAGCACGTCACCACCTTGCTGGGCAAGGCAAAGGTCGAGTAAGGAACCGGACGCACCGGTCGAGCCGTGCCCGACCGGTTGCCCGCAGGCGGATCAGGGTTTGGCGGCGTCTGCGGTGACGATGCGGTGCGCGTGTACCGCCTTAGAACAATCATGAACCCGCATCACGGCCGGAGCGGGTTTCATTTCGCGAGATTTCAGGCCCCATTTCCACAGTGCATTGAACGGCAGCGGCAGCACCATGAACCAGTGCTCGATCACCGCCAGTCCGGACATCGTGGCCAGCAGCGTGAAACAGACGGTTGTCGCCTCGCTGTTTCCGGCCGCGCCGATCTGCTGGACCAGCAGCACGGTCACGATGGTTCCGCCCGTGACCGAGAAGGGAAACAGCAGGTTCATGCGCCGGCGCCGGAAGAAGCTCTTCAGATAGGTCAGGTGCGGCGGCAGGAACTCCTCGCTGAAATTCCGCACGCCGAAGTGGAGGTTCAGCTTGGCGCTGAGCCGCATCCCCCACAGCAGCATGAAGGTCCAGGTGCCGGTCTGGTTCGGATCGCCCCAGGTGATCGCGGCGATGGCGATGGCGGCAACCAGTATCGACAGTTCGTGATGGATGATCGCTTCCGTTGCGTGCCAGAAATGTGCCGGTCCGCCGCAGCCTTCCGGGCATCCCTGCTTGCGCGGGCCGGTGATGAACCCCATCAGGAAGGTCATTTCCAGCCAGCCCCACACGATGAGCGCACTGGTGAAGCTGCAGTACGTCATCGCGACCGACGTGCCGGCCGCGCTGTGGTTCAGCGCGAACAGTGCGGCCACCATCAGCACGCTGGCCGCCAGCAGACTGTGGCGGAAGGTGCGTCGCGGCAGACCGTCCAGATAGAGGATGGCGCCGGTGGCAAACCACCACAGGCCGAGTGCGAACAGCGCCGGCGTCATCCAGTCGCTCATTGGCATCACCAGGCCGGTTGCATGCGCACGGACTGGGGAATGTCGTTGCGCTTGACCGGATGCAGGTAGAGCCGGGCAAAGGTGCCGAAAGCCGCCACCGCGCAGGCCCCGCGCTTGACCAGTCCGATGACGCCGCCCTGTGCCTTGGCGCGCTCGTTCGCCTGGGCCAGCGCGAACAGGCGCTCGAAACCGGCGCGGAACACCGCGCTGTCGGTATCCAGCGTCAGCGGATAGACCTGCTTGGAAATCTCCGACGTGATGCGGAAAACTTCGTAATCGTAGTTGTCGGCATCCAGACCCATGGCCTGATGCAGTTGCGGACGCATGTGATCGCGCACGTACATCGTGGCATACACGGCGAGCAGGAAGAACCTGACCCACAGCAGATTGCCGCCGCGCAGCAGGTGCGGATTGGCGCGCATGATCAGCGCAAACGATTCGCCATGGCGGAATTCGTCGTTGCACCAGCGCTCGAACCACCGGAAGATCGGGTGGAAGCGCAGCTCCGGGTGACGCTCCAGCTGGCGGTAGATCGTGATGTAGCGGGCATAGCCGATCTTCTCCGACAGGTAGGTCGCGTAGAAGATGTATTTCGGTTTGAAGTAGGTGTACTTCTTCGTGCGCTTCAGGCCGCCCAGATCGACGCCCAGCCCGTAATCCTTCAGCGACATGTTCAGGAAGTTGGCGTGCCGTGCTTCGTCGCGCGCCATGTACGACATCAATTCCTTGATGTCCGGATTGTCGACGTTCTTCTTGATCTCGTTGTACAGCACGCAGCCGGAAAACTCCGACGTGATCGAGCTGATCAGGAAGTCCATGAATTCCTGATGCAGTTCAGGCGGCAGCTGCTTGATCTGATCGCCGAAGTCTTCGGTACGCTGGAAATGGTCGTGATTGTTGTCGCCTTCGTACTCGGCCATCATCACATCCCATTCCGCACGCACGCCGCTGACGTCGATGCGGTTCATCGCATCGAAATCGGTGGTGTAGAAGCGCGGGCTGAGCATGGTGCTCACACGCGCCTTGGCGGTGGATTCCTCGGAAACGGCGGCCGGGGCGGCGGACGGGGTGGCGGTGGTCATTGCAGAGCTCCTGATGCGTGCATGTCTGGCGACCGGGCAACGTCGAGCAGCTTGACGAAGGCGCCGGCATTGGTCGGGCCGAAGGAATCGAGGTCGACGCGGCGGTTGGTGGCGGGGTCGATCAGGGTCAGTCGGCCATCGGCGCGCCCGACCAGCTGGAAGGCCACATCCGCACCGATGCCCTGACGCTTGCGCTCGCGGGCGAGCCCGCGCAGCGTGCCGCGGATGAAGCCCTGTTCGCCGACGATGGATTCGAGTTCGGCGCCGCTTCGGGCGTCGATGACGGCGATGCTGCCGTCGGCCCTGTCCTCGAAACGCAGATCGCGTGTTGCAACGGCGGCGGCATCGGGCACGCTGATGTTCACGCCTGACAGCCGTACCGTGGTGACTGCGAGCAGCACGACCAGCAGCATGGCGCCGATGGCAATGAGCGGGCCGCGTGACAGCGGGTGATGCGAGACAACTTGGGCTTCCATGATCCTGACCTCAGTCGATCGCGAGTTGCGGGGTGCCGTTCAGGCTGCGGGCGGGCTGCGCAGCTTCGCCGTTCGCGCCACGTACGGACGATGCGGCCGCTGCAGCTTCTTCGCCCGCGGCCGCCGTCCAGGCGGTCTGCAGGATCTGTGCCACATGGGCAGCATCGGGCACGCAGCACAGCATGGGTTCCGGCTTCGTCACGCGCCACGGGCGGGCATGCGGCCACAGGTGCAGCACCGCGATGCGTTCGCTGCCGCCCAGCGTCAGCGGAATGTTGCCGTGACCATCCTTGTGCAGCTTGAGCCCGGCCGATTCGATGCGCCGCAGCGGCAGGTTGAACGTGAGGCTCAGCACGATGCCCACGCGCATCACGACGCGCTTGTCGGTGATCGTATAGACCGTGGTGCGCGCCGACAGCCAGGCCAGCAGGGCCAGCGAGCCGAGGGCGAACACCACCAGCGGCAGCAGCATGACGACCGCCGTCAGCGCATCGCCGATACTGCCTTCACCGGACAGGATGAAACCGGCGCGCAGGATCAGGATGGCGGTGAAGTAGCCGGTGAGCGCCGGCAGATGGAAGCGCTCGCGTGCCATGCGCTTCCAGTCCGGCGCGCCCTGCCACAGCACGCGTTCATCCTGCGGCAGCCGTTCCGGCAGCCCGAGCTGCGGCTCGAACTCGTGTTCGTGCCCGGTGTTGGGCACGGCCTTGAGCGTGCTCACAGCCAGGGCTCCTTGCGGCTGGCTTCGGCGTACAGCGTGCCGCCGCCGTAGTAGGCCATGACCTTTTCTTCCTCAAGGAAGGTGATCTGATCGGCCGATGCAAGACTCGGTACGCTCGAGAACTGGTGACCCAGGATGGACGCCACCTTGACCTGGCGGGCGCCGATGCGGCTGAAGTTCATCGGCAGCATCACGCGGCGCGTGCCACCCCCGACCGGCACGTCAAGTTCGAGGTAGCGGAACATCGCTTCCGAACGGTCAACCCACAGGTCGCGCACCACGCCACCCACCTTGCCGTCGGCACCGACCACCGGGAGGCCGCGCGGATCGGTGTCCTGATGCGCGACGCCGTAGGCCGTGTCGGCACGCAGCGGCACGATGCGCAGGCGACCGTCGTAGGTCACGTCCGGAATGTCGGCCCGGTCTGCATACGCACCCGGTCCGACCCCATCGAGCATCGGATTGCCCGTCGGATTCAGCGGCGCACCCGGGAACTTGGCACTCGGCACCGCCTTCAGCGTCTGCGGTGACACGGCGAAGTTCGGGGCCGTCACGGTGCGGCCATCCTGCAGCTTGTAGGTCTTCGGATCCGGAATGGCCGGGAAGCCCTGGACCTTGATGTTGCCCGAACGATCGGACTCCAGCGGGTAGCCTTCCCGCTTGCTCTCCTGGTGCAGGTAATAGATCAGGCCCGCGAAAAAGGCCCAGAACACGTAGAGCGTGATCTGCGCGACGTCGATGTATGCAGTGATGGCACCAGTACCCATTTTGATCTCCCTCTTGGAATGACGATTAGCCGGGAAACTCGGCCAGTCCGAACTTCGTGCTGCTTGGTGTGGATGAATGATGCGCAGAGCGGACCAGAGGGCCGATCGCGATCAGGCTTGCGAACAACATGTAAATCTCGCAGTGGTAAACGAAGCTGTAGCCGGTCGCCGGACTGCTCAGCGCTGAACCGAGCGCGCCCGACGTGGCCAGTCCCGACACGACGTCGCGCAGTGCGCCGCCCAATGCAATCGCCAGACCGGTGCTGGTGGCATGTACCGCACCCCAGGCGCCGAGTGCGAGGCCATTCAGGCCGCCGCTTTCCAGTCCCATCGCGGCCGTCAGCGTACCGACCGAGAACAGCCCGCCGCCGAAGCCGATCAGCGCCACGCCGACGCGGAACAACGGAACCGAATGCAGCGGTTCGGCAAACACGACGGCCGAAAACGCGATGATGCCGGTCAGCGCGCCAAGCGCCGCCAGCCGGTAGGGATCGAAGCCGCGCGCCAGCACGCGTGCCGCCAGTGCAAAGGCGGCGATCGCGCCGAGCGCCATCATGGCGGTCAGCGACGTGGTGGCGCCGACGCCCATGCCGAGGATTTCGCCGCCGTAAGGTTCGAGAATGATGTCCTGCATGCTGAAGGCCGCGCTGCCCAGACCGACCGCACACAGGTAACGCGTGGCGCGGGCGTGCTGCGAGAAGCTGCGCCAGACTTCGCGGAACGGCAGCCGCGGGGCCTGCTGCGCCTGCGTGCGCATGCCGCGCGGTTCCTGCTTCCACAGCGCGATGACGTTCAGCACCATCGTGAGCATGGCCGAGCCCTGCACCACCTGGATCAGTTTCAGCTGCGTGAAGTCGGCCAGCAGCAGGCCGAACACGATGCCGCTGACCACCATGCCGACCAGCAGCATCAGGTACATCATCGCGACCACCCGCGGCCGGTTCGCCGGCGCAGCGAGGTCGGTGGCCAGAGCGAGGCCGGCGGTCTGCGCGGTCTGCATGCCGGCACCGACCATCAGGAAGGCCAGTGCGGCGCCGGCCTGCCCGATCCACGCCGGACCCTGGGTGTCGCCGGACAGCAGGATGAGCGAGAACGGCATGATGGCCAGACCGCCGAACTGGATCAGCGATCCCATCCAGATATAGGGCACGCGCTTCCAGCCGAGCACCGAACGGTGCGTGTCCGAGCGGTAGCCGATCAGCGCACGGAAGGGCGCGAACAGCAGCGGCAGCGCCACCATCAGCGCGACCAGCCAGGCGGCCATGCCCATCTCGACGATCATCACGCGGTTCAGCGTGCCGATCAGCAGCACCGTCGCCATACCGACCGACACCTGGAACAGCGACAGACGCAGCAGACGCCCGAGCGGCAACTCCGCCGTCGCGACATCGGCGAACGGCAGAAAGCGCGTGCCCACGCCCGTCCACAGCTTTGCAGCGCGGTCGTTGAGCGAGCGGGCGGACAGCGTTTTCATCTGCGGCACAGCTCCAGAGCCTTCGACTTGTAGAAGCCGCTCGACACATGCTGGGAACGGCCGATGGCCATGCAGTCGAGTGCCGGCTCTTCATCGATCAGCCGGTGCAGCAGGGTTTCGCGTACCGGTTCGATCGACGGCGCGCGATCTCCGCGCGGAAAGAACTTGCCGATGAAGCGCAGCGCTTCGAGTGCGTGCGTGCTCGGCGGGAAGGTGAACTGGATCGAATGTTCGGTGCGCGCAGCGAGCCCCGACAGCACGCGCACGGCGTCATGGGCCTCGTAGTGGATCAGCGAATCCATGGCGACCACGTGGTCGAACCAGCCCAGCGCGGGATCCAGCATGTCGCCCGAACGGAAGTCGATCTCGCCGCCGTTCAGGTCTTCCGGCATGCGTTCGCGCGCCAGCTGCACCAGCGTGGGCGACAGGTCGATGGCCACCACGTGCGCACCGCGCCGTGCCGCCTCGACCGCCAGCGCACCGGTTCCGCAGCCGGCGTCCAGCACCTTGCGGCCCCGCAGGTCCTGTGGCAGCCAGTCAAGCAGTGTTGCGCGCATGCGGTCCCGTCCGGCGCGTACCGTTGCCCGCACACGGCCCACCGGGGCGTCAGAGGTCAGGCGCTTCCACGCTTCGACCGCGGTGCGGTCGAAGTAGGTCTGGATCTGGCTTCGGCGGTCTGTGTATGAGGTGTTCATGGTGTCGTCGGTCTCGTTCGAAAACTCAGTCAAAACCGAGCAGGTCGAAAATGTCACGGTCCTTCATCGGCTCCGCGATCAGCGGATCGGTGCCGGCCCACAGGGAAGCAGCCAGCCGCATGTACTCCTGCTGCACTTCGAGCACTTCCGGGCTGTCGTCCATTTCGAACAACGTCGATTTCTTCAGGCGACTGCGGCGGATCACGTCCAGATCGCGGAACTGCGCCATGGTTTTCAGGCCGACCCGTTCGTTGAAGCGGTCGATCTGGTCGGTGGCCGCACTGCGGTTCGCGATCACGCCGCCGAGACGCACCTTGTAGTTCTTCGATTTGGCCTGGATGGCGGCCACGATTCGGTTCATCGCGAAGATGGAGTCGAAGTCGTTCGCGGTGACGATGAGTGCGCGATCGGCATGCTGCAGCGGGGCGGCGAAACCGCCGCACACCACGTCGCCCAGCACGTCGAAGATGACCACATCGGTGTCTTCGAGCAGGTGATGTTCCTTCAGCAGCTTGACCGTCTGGCCGACCACGTAACCGCCGCAGCCGGTGCCCGCCGGCGGGCCGCCTGCCTCGACGCACATCACGCCGTTGTAGCCGGGGAAAACGAAGTCCTCGGTGCGCAGTTCTTCCGAATGGAAGTCGACCGTTTCGAGAATGTCGATCACCGTCGGGACCAGGCACTTGGTCAATGTGAAGGTCGAGTCGTGCTTCGGGTCGCAGCCGATCTGCAGCACGCGCTTGCCCAGCTTGGAAAAGGCGACTGACAGATTGGAAGACGTCGTGCTCTTGCCGATGCCGCCCTTGCCATACACCGCGAAAACCTTTGCGGTACCGAGCTTCAGCGACGGGTCGAGGTGGACCTGCACGCTGCCCTCTCCGTCATTGCGCGACGAGCCCGAGTTGCGCGTTTTCAGCGCCGACAGCGGGACGTGGGTGGTGGTGACTGTGTTCACTCTGAGACCTCGGGTGTGTCCGCACGGGCGGACGGGGGTGTAGGGGATTTCATGCGCTGACGGGCTGGAATACGCCCTCCAGACGGTCTTCCAGTTCTTCGCCGGCAGCCCGCAGCTTGGCCAGCATGGCCGCATCCGGTTGCCAGTAGTTGCGGTCGTGCGCTTCGATCAGACGATTTGCGAGCTTGGCGGCAGCAGTCGGATTCAGGCTGGCGAGCCGGTTGCGCATGCCGTCGTCGAGTACGAAGGTCTGGGTGAGCTGCTGATAGACCCACGGGGCAACCTGACCCGTCGTGGCCGACCAGCCCATGGTGTTGGTGATGTGGGTTTCGATCTGGCGCACGCCTTCGTAGCCGTGCGCGAGCATGCCCTCGTACCACTTCGGATTGAGCATGCGGGTGCGTGTTTCCAGCGCCACCTGCTCCTGCAGCGAGCGCACGGCGCCGTCGCCCTTGGTCTGGTCGCCGATGTAGACCGGCGGCGTATGGCCGTTGCGCGCCACCTTGACCGCCTGCGTGATGCCGCCCAGCGTATCGAAGTAGTTGTCGACCGTGGTGACACCGAGTTCGACCGAGTCGAGGTTCTGGTAGGTCAGCTGAACATTGGCGAGTGCGCTCTGCAGCAATGCGGTCTGCTGCGACGCGCGACCAGTGCGGCCGTAGGCGAAGCCCTTGCGGCGCGTGTAGGTTTCGGCGATCTCGTCCTCGTCCGACCAGCGGCTGCTTTCCACCAGGTTGTTCACGTTCGAGCCGTAGGCGCCTTCGGCATTGCCATAGACGCGCAGCGCGGCGATCTCCAGCGTGCAGCCGTGTTCCTGCTGATAGGCCAGCGCGTGCCGGCGGATCCAGTTCATCTCCAGCGGCTCGTCGGCGGCGGCGGCAAGCCATGCCGCTTCGGCCAGCAGCTTGATCTGCAGCGGCATCAGGTCGCGGAAGATGCCGGACAGCGTGATCACCACATCGACGCGCGGGCGGCCCAGCTCTTCAAGCGGGATCAGCGTGGCACCGGCGATGCGGCCGTAGCTGTCGAAACGTGGCAACGCACCCATCAGGGCGAGCGCCTGGGCGATCGGCGCACCTTCGTTCTTCAGGTTGTCGCTGCCCCACATGACCATGGCGATCGATTCGGGCAGGGGGAAACCGTCTTCGGTGTAGCGGTCGAGCAGGCGCTGCGCCTGCGCAGCACCGTCCTTCACCGCAAACGCACTCGGAATGCGGAACGGGTCGAAGCCGTGAATGTTGCGGCCGGTCGGCAGCACCGCCGGCGTGCGCAGGATGTCGCCGCCTGGTGCCGGGCGGATGTAGCGACCGTCGAGCGCCTGCAGCATCGCGGCCACTTCGGTGTCTTCGGCCAGCTTGCCGTTGATGTCGACCAGTTCGTTGAACAGTTCGACCGTGCTGTCGTCGCGCGGCAGCCCGGACAGCTTGAGCACCCGGTCGATGCTCAGTCCGGCCACCAGTGCCTCGATCGCAGTGCGTTCCAGCTGCTGTCCGTGCGAGGCATCGGCCATCGACAGCAGCATGTCGACGCGTTCCGCTTCCGACGGTGCGCGCCCGGCCACATGAAGGCCGTGCGGGATGAGCGTGTATTCGAGCTCGAGCATCTGCTCGGCCAGCTTCATCACGCGGGCGTCGGTACCGCCGGTGGGCGAAATGTCCCACAGCGGCTCGGCGGCGGTGAGGTCAAGTGCGGCGGCCTGCGCCTGCAGCACGACCGCGAGGTCGGCGCGCTCCGGCGATGCCGGTTCCATCGTGCGCCAGCGCTCGATGGACGCCTTCAGTTCGTTCAGACCCTTGTACAGACCGGCCTGCGCGATCGGCGGCGTGAGGTAGCTGATCAGCGTGGCGCCGCAGCGGCGCTTGGCGATCGCGCCTTCCGACGGGTTGTTGGAGGCGTACAGGTAGACGTTCGGCATGTCGCCGATCAGGCGGTCCGGCCAGCAGTTGCCGCCCATGCCGCTCTGCTTGCCCGGCATGAATTCGAGTGCGCCGTGGGTGCCGAAGTGCAGCACGGCGTGCGCCTTGAAGTCTTCGCGCAGGTAGCGGTAGAAGGCGGAGAAGGCGTGCGTCGGCGACAGACCCTTTTCGAACAGCAGCCGCATCGGGTCGCCTTCGTAACCGAAAGCCGGCTGTACCGCGATCAGGATGTTGCCGAACTGCTTGCCGAGCACCAGGATGGAACTGCCGTTGCTCAGCTGCTTGCCGGGTGCAGGCCCCCACTGCGCCTCGATTTCCTTCAGCCACGGTTCGCGCCGCACGTGGTCTTCTGCGCTGATGAGCGTATGCACGTTGGCGTCTGCACCGTACTTCGATGCGTTGCCGAACAGCACGCCATCACGCAGCGCATCGATGCTCTCGGGCAGGTCGACCTGGTAGCCCTGCTGCTTCATCGCCGTCAGGGTGTGGAACATCGATTCGAACACCGACAGATAGGCGGCGGTGCCGACACTGCCCGCATTCGGCGGGAAGTTGAAGATGACGATGGCGACCTTGCGGTGGGCGCGTTCGCTGCGCTTGAGCGCCACCAGCTTGTCGACCCGCGCGCCCAGTGTCTGCGCGCGCTCGGGGCAGCTGTGCATGTCCTGCTTGTTGTCCGCCGCGGTGAAGGTGCAGGCGTGATGGCATCCGGTGCAGGTGACGCCAGGCGCGCCCGGGCGTCCGCCGAACACCATCGGGCTGGTCGCGCCGTCGAGTTCCGGGATGGCGACCATGATGGTGCTTTCGACCGGCAGCAGGCCGCGATCCGACTCGCCCCACTGATCGAGTGTCTGGAACTCGACCGGGTGCGCCGCGACGTATGGCACGTCAAGTTGCGCGAGGATTTCTTCGGCCGCCTTGGCATCGTTGTAGGCGGGACCGCCGACCAGCGAAAAGCCGGTCAGCGACACGACCGCATCGACGATGCTGTGACCGTCCTTCAGGAAGAATTGATCGATGGCCGGGCGCGAGTCGAGTCCGGCGGCGAAGGCCGGAACGACGCGCAGGCCGCGCGCCTCGAGCGCGGCGATCACACCGTCGTAGTGACCGGCGTTGCCCGACAGCAGGTAGGAGCGCAGCACGAGTACGCCGACCGTGCCGCGCAGTTCGCGACCGATGGGGTCGGGCAGCGCGGACGCTTCGTAGGCAAACCGACCCGGCATGCGCGGGTGGTACACACCGACTTCCGGGTATTCGATCGGCGGCTGCACCTTGATCTTGCCGCGCAGTTCCTTGCGCGGGCCATCGGCACCGCGGTCGACGACGTGGCGCAACAGGTTCAGCACGTTCTCGTCCGAGCCGCCGAGCCAGTACTGCAGCGTCACGAAGTAGGCGCGCACATCCTGGGCGGTGCCGGGAATGAAGCGCAGCATCTGCGGGATGCGGCGCAGCGTCTTCATCTGGGCCGCGCCGCCGGTGGCGGTCTTGCTCTTGTTGCCACGCAGGCGCTTGAGCAGCGCCATCGGGCCACTGGCCGGTTTGTCCATGTCGAACTGCCCGAGGCGGGTCAGCTTCACGACTTCGGTGGCCGAGGCCATGCAGATCATGGCGTCGCAGTGGTCGCGACGCGCACGCAGGTCGTCGAGGATGGGCAGGAAGTGGTCTTCCAGGAACAGCATGCCGCAGACGATGATGTCTGCGCTGGCGATGTCCGCCCTGACGCGGGCGATTGCCGATTCGTTGCCGGCGTACTCCGACGCGGCATGCAGGCTCACGGTCAGCCCCGGGAATTCACGCGACAGACGCGGCCGGGCACGTTCGACCGCGCTCGCAAGATGGGTGTCCATCGTGACGATCACGATGCTGATGGGCTGATGGGTGACCGCCGAAGTCGTGCTCGTATCGACGGCACGCTTTCTCAGCATCGAGGGAAGTCCGATGGAGGTCATGCTTCGATCACCCTTTCGTGACGTGCGGCGAGCACGGATTCGGCGGACACGGATTCAGCGTCCATAGTGAGCTTTGGCATCGTAGAGCGTCTCCACCGTGATCGTTGCCAGCCCGTGTTCGCGTGCAAAGGCTTCGGTATTGCGTTTGGCCTTGCCTCGCACGAAGAACGGAATCTTCTTCAGTTCGCGCTCGCCGTCTTCGCTCCAGGTCGGCTCGCCCGCGGCGGCAATGACGGGTTCGGGTGTCGCGACGGCGGTCGCAACCGGTTCGGCGGCGACGGCATCGGGTGCTGCAGCGGGCCGCGCATCGCGCGCGACGGCAGGCAGATGGGACGCCGCGGCGTCATCGTGGAATTCGAAGTCATCGCGGAACATCTGCAGCAGATGCTCTTCAAGGCCCATCACCAGCGGATGGACCCAGGTATCGAAAATGACGTTGGCGCCTTCGAAACCGTACACCGGGCTGTAGCGCGCCGGCACGTCCTGTACATGGATCGGGATCGAAATCACCGCACACGCCACGCCGAGGCGCTTTGCGATGTGGCGCTCCATCTGGGTGCCGAGCACCAACTCAGGCGCGGCCGCGCCGATGGCCTGTTCCACTTCCAGGTAGTCGTCGCTGATCAGCGCCTCGACATCGTAGAGCTTCGCGGCATCGCGCACGTCGCGCGCGAATTCGCGGCTGTAGGTGCCCAGGCCGACGACGGTGAAACCCATTTCTTCCTTGGCGATGCGTGCGGCGGCGATGGCGTGGGTCGCGTCACCGAAGATGAATACGCGCTTTCCGGTGAGGTAGGTCGAATCGACCGAGCGTGCATACCAGGGCATGCGCGACAGCGAAGACGAAAAGCCCGCAACGCCCGGCTGTTCGGATGCCAGCAGGGCCGATGCATCAACGCCTGCCAGTTGCGCGACTTCGGCGATGAAGTCGCGCGTGGCACCGACACCCATCGGAATGACGCGGGTGGCCGGCATGCCGAAATTGCGCTGCAGCCACGATGCGGTCGTACGCGAAACTTCGGGGTAAAGGTCGATGTTGAAGTCAGCCTCGGGCAGGCGACGGATATCGTCCGGCGACGCACCGAGCGGCGCGATCACATTGACGTCGATGCCCAGCAGGTCGAGCAGACGGCGGATTTCCTGCACGTCGTCGCGGCAGCGGAAGCCGAGCACGGTCGGGCCGAGCAGGTTGGCGCGCGGGCGGCGACCGTCGGCACGCGCCGGACGCGGCGTACCCGGCGCTGGCACCTGATCGGCGAGCAGCGCGCGGACCACGTGATAGAAGGTTTCGGCTGCGCCCCAGTTCTCCTTCTTCGAGTAGGACGGCAGTTCGAGCGGGATGACCGGGATCGGCAGGTTCATGCCGCAGGCCAGTGATCCGGACTGATCCTGGATCAGTTCGGCGGTGCAGGACTCGCCGACCAGCAGCGCCTTCGGCTTGAAGCGTTCATACGCTTCGGCCACGGCGGTCTTGACCAGATCGGCGGTACTGCCGCCCAGGTCTCGTGCCTGGAAGGTGGTGTAGGTCACCGGCGGGCGGCGGTCCTGGCGCTCGATCATCGTGAACAGCAGATCGGCGTAGGTGTCGCCCTGCGGGGCGTGCAGCACGTAATGCACGTCGCGCATCGAGGTGGCAATCCGCATGGCGCCCACATGAGGCGGTCCTTCATAGGTCCACAAGGTCAGTTGCATCAGTTGCTCCTCAGACCGCCAGCCGTTCGCGGCGAGCGAGCGGGCGTACAAACAGTTCGGCAAGATCGGCGGCCTGGTCGTAGCCGTGAATCGGCGAGAAAACGAGTTCGATCGACCATTTCGTGGCCAGACCTTCGGCTTCCAGCGGATTGGCAAGGCCGAGCCCGCACACCGTCAGGTCGGGGCGGGCGGCGCGCACGCGATCCAGCTGTCGTTCCAGATGCTGGCCTTCGCTGAGCACGACGTCCTGCGGCAGCAGGGCCAGTTCTTCGCTGACCATCTGGCGGTCGAGATAAGGCGTGCCGACTTCGACCAGTGCCATGCCCATTTCGCGATTCAGGAAGCGCGCGAGCGGAATTTCGAGTTGTGAATCCGGCAGCATGAACAGGCGCTTGCCGGCCAGCTGGGAGCGGTAACGCTCGAGCGCGGCCGTGGCGCGCTTGATCAGCGGTGCGGTGACGGCATCGAACTGTGCGTCGGGCGTCTGCCAGGCGCGGGCGGCTGCGCGCAGCCATGCCGTCGTGCCTTCGACGCCGAACGGGTAGGGTGCAGCCAGCACGGTGGCGCCGCGCGCAGTGAGCGCGCGCACCGTTTCGCCGTTGAACGGCTGGGCCAGCAGCAGCTGCGTGTTCGGACCGATCGACGGCACATCTTCGGCGCGTCGCCCCGGGAAGAAATTCACCGGACCGATGCCCAGTTGTTCGAACTGCCGGCGGAACTGGTCTTCCACCACGTCCGGCAGGCAACCGACGACCAGCAACTGGCGGGCATCGGTCTGCGGCATGATCGGTACGAAGGCCTTGAGCGCGTTGTCTTCGCCCTGCGTGAAGGTGGTTTCGATGCCGGAACCCGAGTAGCTGAGCACGCGCACCCGCGGCAGCAGCCGTTCGTTCAGGCGTTCCGCCGCGCGGGCAAGGTCAAGCTTGATGACTTCCGACGGGCAGGAGCCGACCAGGAAAAGCGCCTTGATTTCCGGCCGGCGTTCCAGCAGCGAAATGCACACCCGGTCGAGTTCGTCGTTGGCGTCGGCGATGCCAGCGAGGTCCCGGTCGGTCAGGATCGCCGTGCCGAAGCGGGGTTCGGCGAAAATCATCACGCCGGCGGCCGATTGCACCAGATGCGCACAGGTGCGCGAACCGACGACGAGGAAAAAGGCGTCCTGCAGCTTGCGGTGCAGCCACACGATGCCGGTCAGCCCGCAGAACACCTCGCGCTGACCGCGTTCGCGCAGCACCGGCAGGTCGCTGCCGGTCCGCTGACTGAGTACGACCGGAATGTCCTGGAGATTGCTCATTTGCAGGGCACCAGCTGGTCATCGCCGAAGGCCGTGGCGGCCGACTGCTGCAAACGGGCAGCGCGCAGTTTCAGGATGAACTGGCCGGCGTTGATGACGTAAGTGAAATAGGCGGCGAGGGCGAGCCACATCAGGCCGTTCGGGCCGAGGCTGTCGGTCGCCAGTGCGATCAGGTACCAGGTATGCAGTGCAAGGACGGCGAAGCTGAATACGTCTTCCCAGAAGAAGGGACGGGCGAACAGCCAGACGCCGAACACTTCTTTTTCCCAGATCGATCCGGTGACCATGATCGTGTAGAGCAGCACCGTCTTGATCACCACGGATACGGTGGCCGCCTGCAACCCCTCGCCGGTCATCAGGAAGCGCAGTACCAGCACCAGGCTGATCAGGAAGGCGATGAACTGAACGGGCGCCAGCACGCCCTGGAGCATGGTCCAGGGCGATGCATCGCGGCGGCGGCGTTCTTCTGCCGTGTAAAGCGGAGGCTGCGGTCTGGCCTGCTGCGGGTGCATCGGTGACGTCTCCTTGATCTTTCTTCTTTGACTGAAAATCTAGACGTCTGGAGACAGAGTGTCAATATAAATTGACGTACATCATGGTTGACATGCGGAGAGCCCTGCAGCTAAGTTGTCATAACGCGAGATGAATGGTCGCCGCAAAGCGTTGATGGCTCTCGATACTGACAAGTAAACTTGACAGTTGCCCTTGCCGCGAACTAGCTCTATAAGCTGGTTGCTCTTGTGATTGGTGCCTTTATGGGCTGCGCGCTGGGGTAAGCGCTGTATATAGTCATAAAAAGCACGGCCGTTCCTTGCTTCCCAGCAGTGCCGCGGGAAGCCTGAGTCGGAGCCGGCACACACAAACACCAAAGGACGAGAGATGGCCGGAAGAGCGCAGGAAGACGCCGGCAAGGCGCGCACGACAGGAGAGTATTGGTCCGACACGGATGCGCTTCAGCGAAGCCATCCTCAATCAGGCAATCACAACGGCGGAGAGCTGGTGTTTCCGGTGGACGACTGGATGGGCGATCTCGCCCGGACCATCGAAGCCGAAATCATTCCGCGCCTCATGCTCGCCCACGGCGGCACCGATCCGTCGGCACCACAGGTCGCCTGTGAAAGCCGGGCGCCGTCTTCACCGGAAGTGGTCGAGTTCGCGAATCTGGTTCTCGCGCAGGACGCGCGCGTCGCGCGCACGTGGGTGGAGGCGGTGCGCGCGCGAGGCGCGACGCCCGAAACGATTTTCCTTGAGTTGCTTGCGCCGGCCGCACGGCGACTCGGGGAATTGTGGGAGGCGGACCTGTGCGATTTCACGCAGGTCACGCTCGGTCTTTGGCGCATCCAGCAGGTGGTGCATGAGTTGGGGCCGAGCTTTCGCTCGGATGCCCCGTTCGCGCCGAATGGCCGCAGGGTGCTGCTGTCGGCGGCGCCGGGTGACCAGCACACGCTGGGCCTGTTGATGGTGGGCGAGTTTTTCCGCAACAGTGGCTGGGAAGTCTGTGCCGAAGCATCCGGCCGCAGCCTCGACCTGGTGCTGGCGGCGCAGAACGAGTGGTTCGATGTGCTGGGTTTTTCGGTCGGCAGCGAAGCGCGCATCGAACCTTTGAAGCGGCTGATAGAAGCCGTGCGTCTGGCGTCCCGCAATCGCGACCTGATCGTGATGGTGGGTGGCCCGATTTTTGTCGAACACCCGGACTGGGTGGCACTGGTGGGTGCAGACGCGACCGCGAGTGACGCAAAAGACGCTGTGCGGCGCGCTGACGCCATGGTGCCACTGCGATGTACGCAGGGCTGAACTGGTTTGACGAGGTGATCGATTGGGATCGGAGCAGGAGCGCAGTGAGTTTTCCAGAATCGACGCGAAGTGGGGGGCTGCCAACGTGAAGCCGTTTGAATCGCCCCTCCTATCGTTCGGAGGCGTCGATGCCAACTCCACAGCGAAACTCATCGCCGCTGCGTCGGATCTGGCGCTGGTGGTGGACAAGCAGGGCATCATTCGCGACGTAGCCTTCGGCAACGACGAACTGGTGCCCGATGGGTACGAGGGCTGGGTCGGCCGACGCTGGACCGACATCGTGACGGTCGAAAGTCGCGCCAAGGTCGAGGCGTTGCTGATTGATGCCTCGGCCGAGGCCGCCCAGAAATGGCGGCACGTGAATCATCCGGTGTCCGGCGGCATCGACATGCCGGTGCTCTATTCGGCCATCAAGGTCGGCCATGAAGGCAGGGTCATCGCGTTTGGCCGCGATCTGCGCTCGCTGTCGTCGCTGCAGCAACGGCTGGTTGATGCGCAGCAATCGATCGAACGTGACTACGCCAAGCTGCGCCAACTGGAAACCCGCTATCGCCTGCTGTTCCAGATGACATCGGAAGCGGTGCTCATCGTCGAAGCCGGCAGCCAACGCGTCATGGAAGCCAACCCGGCGGCGCTCCGCCTGCTCGGGCCGTCACCCAAGGGACTGGTCGGACGGACCTTCCCGGAAGGATTCGACGAAGCCGGTATGCAGTCGGCACAGGATCTTCTGGCCAGTGTCAGGGCAGCCGGTCGCGCAGACGACGTACGCGTTCGGCTGGCCGACGACGGACGCGAACTCCAGGTCGCGGCGTCTCTGGTCAGGCAGGACAACGCGGCACTTTTCCTCGTACGCCTCTCGCCGCGTGCTGTCGAGCACACGACGTCGGGCTTGAATCAGGCCCTGCTGGACGTGGTGGAGCATGTGCCGGACGGCTTTGTACTGACGGATGAATCGGGACGCATCCTGACGGCCAATCATGCCTTTCTCGATCTTTCGCAACTGGCTTCGGTCGAGCAGGCCCGTGGCGAGCCGCTCGAACGCTGGCTGGGTCGCCCCGGCGTGGATTTCAAGGTGTTGATGGTCAATCTGCGTCAGCACGGCGCGGTCAGGCTTTTTTCCACGCTGGTTCGCGGTGAGCACGGCTCGGATGTGGAAGTCGAAATTTCTGCGGTGTCGGTCCCGCACGGCGAAACGCCTTGTCTCGGCTTCACGGTGCGCGGCATCAGCCGGCGGATCGAGGCCGATCCGCGACTGGGTCGCGAACTGCCCAGGTCGGTCGAGCAGTTGACCGGACTGGTGGGTCGCGTATCGCTGAAAGAACTGGTGCGCGAATCCACCGACCTGATCGAGAAGCTGTGCATCGAGGCGGCGCTCGAATTGACGCATGACAACCGTGCCTCGGCGGCCGAAATGCTTGGCCTGAGCCGGCAAAGCCTGTACGTGAAACTGCGCCGTTACAGCATCGGCGATCTCAACGCCGAGCACGAAGACATCGAAACGGAAGATTAGGGCCCGTTCTCATTTGATTCGTGCGTCACGCTGCCTCGGGCTGCTTGCGAACAACGCGCACAACGCCCACAACGCGGAGGGACAGCCCGTCCTGACGTCGTCGCGCAGGGCTTACGTGTGACGTGCGCGCAGCAGATGGGGGGGCGCAATTCGATGTCGCCAGACCGTAAGTCAATCTGGGCTGACACTGTAGTGTAAGTTTGACTTGACGCATTGGGGCGTCGAGCCTACTGTTACTGCATGAGTCGCCCATCCCTTTCCGTAGTCGCCGAATTCCTCAAGCCCATCACCTGGTTTCCGCCGATGTGGGCTTTCGGGTGCGGTGTCGTTGCATCCGGATTGCCCGCTTCCGAGCGCTGGCAGGTCGTCGTGATCGGCATCCTGCTGGCCGGGCCGCTGGTCTGCGCCACCAGTCAAGCGGTCAACGACTGGTTCGACCGCCACGTCGACGCCATCAACGAACCCAACCGCCCGATACCGTCCGGTCGCATGCCCGGTTACTGGGGGCTCTACATCGCCATCGGCTGGACCGTGCTGTCATTGATGGTTGCCGCGACGCTGGGCGTCTGGGGCTTCGGTGCCGCCGTGGTCGGTCTGCTGCTGGCCTGGGCCTACAGCGCGCCGCCGTTCCGCCTGAAGCAGAACGGCTGGTGGGGCAATACCGCGTGCGCCATCTGTTACGAGGGGTTGGCCTGGGTCACCGGTGCCGCCGTGATGGCGGGCGGCGCCATGCCGGACATGCGCAGCCTGCTGCTGGCCGGTCTGTACAGCGCGGGTGCGCACGGCATCATGACGCTGAACGATTTCAAATCGGTCGAAGGTGATACCCGCATGGGCATCGGTTCGCTGCCGGTCAAGCTCGGTGTGGTGAACGCCGGCCGGGTTGCATGCCTGGTCATGGTGGTCCCGCAGCTGTTCGTCGTTGCCTTTCTTTCCCACTGGGGGGCCATGGGCCACGCGATGATGGTCGGGCTGCTGCTGGCAATACAGGTGATGCTGATGGTGCGCCTGCTCGACAGCCCGCGCGAACTCGCCCCCTGGTACAACGGCACCGGCATCACGCTGTACGTTGCCGGCATGCTGGTCAGCGCGTTCGCGCTGCGTGCGGTGGCGGAGGTCTGACATGACCCAACTCGGCTGGCTCGGCATCTTTCGTCTCGGTCTGGTCCAGACCGCGCTCGGCGCCATCGTGGTGCTGACCACATCGACGTTGAACCGCGTCATGGTGGTCGAACTGGCCCTGCCGGCGATGCTGCCGGGGGTGCTGGTCGCGCTGCACTACATGGTGCAGATGCTGCGTCCGCGCATGGGCCACGGATCCGACGTCGGCGGGCGGCGCACGCCGTGGATCATCGGCGGCATGGCAGTGCTCGCTGCCGGCGGCACGCTGGCGGCCGTCGCAACCGCCTGGATGGCGACCGAGCCGGTGGCCGGTGTGGTGCTGGCGGTCTTTGCCTTTCTGCTGATCGGTGCCGGCGTCGGCTCGGCCGGCACGTCGCTGCTGGTGCTGCTCGCCAAGCGGGTCGATCCTAGCCGCCGCGCCGCCGCGGCAACCGTGGTGTGGATGATGATGATCCTCGGTTTCGCACTGACGGCCGGCGTCACCGGAAAACTGCTCGACCCCTTCACCACGCTGCGATTGGTACAGGTCGTCGCAGCCACTTCGCTGATCGCTTTCGTCGTCGCGCTGCTCGCGGTGCGCGGTGTCGAAGGCGGCCTGACTGCGCCTCGCGCTGCCACCGATGTTGTGTCACCCAACCAGACCGCTATACCTTCCCGAACCCCATTTCGCGCTGCGCTCGCCCAGGTCTGGGGTGAGTCGCAAGCGCGTCTTTTTACAATATTCGTATTCGTATCGATGCTCGCCTACAGCGCGCAGGATCTGATACTCGAGCCGTTCGCCGGCACGGTGTTCGGCTACACGCCGGGCGAGTCCACCCAGTTGGCCGGGTTGCAGCACGGAGGCGTGTTCGCCGGCATGCTGCTGGTCGCCCTGATGGGCAGCGTGTTCGGCGGTCGGCAGATCGGCTCGCTGAAGGTATGGACGGTGGGCGGCTGCATCGCGTCGGCGCTTGCGCTGTTCGGTCTGGCTGCCGGCGGCTTCATGAGCGGCGACTGGCCGCTGCGCGAGACGGTTTTCGCGCTCGGTGTGGCCAATGGCGCCTTCGCCGTCGCCGCCATCGCTTCGATGATGAGTCTGGCCGGCGCCGGTGGTGCCGGTCGCGAGGGCGTGCGCATGGGTCTGTGGGGGGCTGCGCAGGCGATCGCATTCGGCCTCGGCGGCTTTGCCGGCACGGTGGCGATCGACATCACGCGCGCCTTCATCGAATCCCCGGGTTTTGCCTACGCACTGGTGTTTGCCTGCGAAGGCGTGCTGTTCGTCGTGTCTGCCGTCATGGCGCTGCGTATCGCCGGTGCGCCGGTGCCGCGTGCGGCGCGTGATCCGCTGGTGGCAGATCCGCCATTCATGTCCGGTATCGAAGGAAAGGCTTAGTCATGGCAAGCATGGAAAGTTTTGACGTGGTGGTGGTGGGCGGTGGACCCGCTGGTTCGACCGCAGCGACCGATCTGGCCCGTCTGGGTCATACCGTGCTGCTGCTCGATCGCGCCGGGCGCATCAAACCCTGTGGCGGGGCGATTCCTCCGCGACTGATCGAGGAATTCGCGATTCCCGACGAGCAGCTGGTTGCCAAGGCGCGATCGGCGCGGATGATTTCACCGTCCGGCCGCAAAGCCGACATGCCGATCGAGGGAGGCTTCGTCGGCATGGTCGATCGCGAGCAGTTCGACGAGTATCTTCGTTGCCGCGCCAGTCTGGCCGGTGCGCATCGTCGCACGGGGACCTTCGACCGGGTCGAGCGCGATGACGACGGCCGGGCCATCGTGCATTTCCGCAGCGATGAGGCCGAAGGCGGAACAGTGGGTGTGCGCGCCCGCGCCATCATCGGCGCAGACGGCGCTTTGTCGGCTGTGGGTCGCCAGTGCGTGCCCGGTGCCGACGAGGTGCCGTGCGTGTACGCGTATCACGAAATCGTCCGCTCACCGAAGCAGGACTTCGACGGCAGCCGCTGCGACGTGTACTACCAGGGCCAGCTGTCCCCCGATTTCTACGGCTGGGTCTTCCCGCACGGCGACACGACCAGCATCGGCACCGGTACGGCGACCAAGGGTTTTTCGATCCGCCAGGGCACCACCGCGTTGCGCGAGGCGGCCGGTCTGACCAGTGCCGAAACCATCCGCCGCGAGGGCGCTCCGATTCCGATGAAGCCGCTGCGCAAGTGGGACAACGGCCGCGATGTCGTGCTCGCGGGCGATGCCGCGGGTGTGGTCGCGCCCGCGTCCGGCGAGGGACTGTATTACGCGATGACCGGTGGCCGGCTGGCGGCTGAAGCGGTCGACAGCTTTCTCGAAACAGGTGATGCGCGTGCGCTGGCAACGGCTCGCAAGCGCTTCATGAAGGCGCACGGCCGAGTGTTCATGATTCTCGGCATCATGCAGCGCTTCTGGTACGCCAGCGACAAGCGGCGCGAACGTTTCGTGAGCATCTGTCGCGATCCGGACGTGCAGCACCTGACGTGGCAGGCCTACATGCACAAGAAGCTGGTCAAGGCGAAGCCGATGGCGCATGCGCGCATCTTCTTCAAGGATCTGGCTCACTTGTGCGGCATCGTATCGCCGTGAACACGATCGCCGCACCGCGCTGGCCGCCGGTCGTTGCGGCCGCTGTGGCGGCGTTGCTGGTGGCTGGTCTGGGCGCTGCGGCGACCGATCTGAGTCCATGGTACGAAGCCTTGCACAAGCCTGCCTGGCAACCGCCCGCGTGGCTGTTCGGCCCGGCCTGGACACTGATCTTCGGACTTGCTGCGATGGCCGGCGTACTCGGCTGGGTGCATGCGCCCGATGACAGTGCGCGGCGCCGGATGCTTTCCCTGTTTGCGCTCAATGGCGGGCTCAACGTGTTGTGGAGTGCGCTGTTCTTCCATTTCAAGCGGCCCGACTGGGCGCTGTATGAAGTCGGCCTGCTCTGGCTGTCGGTGGCCTGCCTGGCGCTGCATCTGCGCGCGTCATCGCGTACCGCGGCACGCCTTTTGTTGCCCTACCTTGCGTGGGTGGCCTTTGCGGCTGCGCTCAACTTTGCGGTGGTCGATCTGAATGCGCCATTCGTGGCACATTGACCGGATGGACATCGATGTTTTCGATCATTCATGTACTCGGACATGTATTTTTTAATGAGTTACCGTAGCATGCAAGGATGTGGTGTGAAGAAGTAAGGGGCACCGTCTTGTCGGACATGACATCAGGCCGCCGGCTCGGCTGCGCAATGGCGCGCGCCGCATGCGGAGAAAACTGATGCGGTTTGCGGGTGTTTCCGTGCAGGCTTCTGCGACCCGTCGATGTGACATGCCGTGCCCCCCGGTAGGCGCCGGGTTTTGCAATTCAAGCAGGTTCGCACGCTGTGCTTTGCGACTGCGTTCATCCGGTTCCGTACCATGAACAAGCTACCGAACGATCCGGGCGATCTGAGCGCATTCTCGGAGGTCGCTCCCGAACTGGCCGACATGCTGGTGTCGGTCACCAGTGACATTGCTCTCGTGCTCGACGACAAGGGCTTCATCCGCAGTGTGGCGCTGGGGGGTGCGGAGCCCGTCAGCGCGACCGCCAGCGAGTGGCTCGGCCGCCAACTGGTCGATACGGTGACGCGCGATACCCGTCGCAAGGTTGAAGAGCTGCTGCGTGAAGCCAATGTGGCAGGCGTGTCGCGCACACGTCACATCAATCATCCTTCCGCTGCCGGTGCCGACATTCCGGTTGCGTACACGGCGGTGCGTCTCGGGCAGTCCGGTCCGCTGCTGGTTGCCGGACGCGACCTGCGCGCGGTATCGGTCATGCAGCAACGCCTGGTCGACGCGCAGCAGTCGATGGAACGCGACTACTGGCGCATGCGCCAGGCTGAAACCCGCTATCGACTATTGTTCCAGATCGCCACCGACGCGGTCCTGATCATCGACGCCGACACCTTGCACGTGATCGACGCCAACCGCGCTGCGGCGCGCATGTTCGGATGTTCCGTGCAGGACATGCCGGGCCGTCAGGCCACCGACGGCGTCGCGCCTGCTTCGCTCGGCGCGCTGGAAGAACTGCTCGGCACGGTGCGCGTGTCGGGGCGCCCGGGCGAGGCCCATGTCACCCTGTCGGGACTTGGTGGCGCCATCCATGTATGGGTATCGCCGCTGCGCGGCGAAGGACAGAGCCTGCTGCTGCTGCGTGCCACACCTGATGGCAGTTCGCCGCTGACCGCACCCGATGACCCGTTGTTGCCCGAACTGATGCGCCTTACCCCGGACGCCATCGTGTTTACCAACGAACAGGGCATGTTGCTGAGCATGAACGCTGCGTTCGCCGAACTGGTGAAGATTTCGGCCGAGAAGGGCGTCCAGGGCCGTTCCCTCGGCGATTGGCTGGAACGCGACGGCGGTGGATTCACGAATCTTCTCGCCAGCGTGTGCCGCTCAGGCGTAAAACGCATGGGTGCGCGCCTGTGGGACGAGAAGGGCATGTCCACGGATAACGAACTGTCGGCCGTATTGATCCATAACGGAGATACGAACAGTATCGGTTTCATCATTCGCGTGGTGCAGCCGCGCGGTCCGGGTGCGCCGCACCCGGGCAGCGTGCACTGAACACCGCTCAGCCCGCGGTGGCGGGAGATCAGTGTTGAACGATCCGACATTCAGCCCGGCCTTCGGCCAGGCTGACCTTACCAACTGCGAACGCGAGCTCATCCATCTGGCCGGATCGATCCAGCCGCATGGTGTGCTGCTGGTCGTCCGCCGCACGGATGGCGTCATCGTCCAGGCGAGCGACAACGTCGCGCACTGGCTGGGCGTTGCCCATGACCAACTGCTCGGCCGTACGCTCGATGCGCTGGGCGGATCCCTCTCCCGGCGCGTTGCCGAACTGGCGGATGCGCTCGTTGCGGATGAACTGACCGCCTTTCACTGCGACGTCGGTGGAACGGGTGCCAGTGCCAGAGCGGTGTTCGAAGGCATGGCGCATCTCGGTCAGTCCGACACGGTGATCGTCGAACTGGAATCCGCCGAGTCCGATACCGAATCGATCGACGAGGAAGCGCAGGCGTTGCTCGCGTCGTCGGTACGGCGCTTCAGTGAGGCACTCAGCATCGCCGCGCTGTCGGATGCCGTGGTCCAGTCGGTCCGGGACCTGACCGGCTACGACCGCGTAATGGTGTACCGCTTCGACGACGAGGGCCACGGCGAAATCGTCGCCGAGGCACGCGATGCAAAGCTCGACCCCCTGCTCGGCCATCGCTATCCGGCGACCGACATCCCGCAGCGCGCGCGCGAGCTTTATGTGCGCAACCGGGTACGTGTGCTCGTCGATGCCAGCTACCAGCCGGCCGCCGTACTTCCGCGCCGCGTGCCGCACACCGGCGAAGAGCTCGACATGTCGAACTGCCATCTGCGCAGCATGTCGCCGTTGCACATCCAGTATCTGCAGAACATGGGCGTGACCGCCACCCTCGTGGTATCGCTCGTGCGCGAGGGCAAGCTGTGGGGGTTGATTGCCTGTCATCACTACTCGCCCAGGCACATCCGCTACGCACAGCGTGCGGCGGTCGATCTGCTGGCGGAAGTGGTATCGACGCGGATCGCCGCGATAGAGAACTACGTGCGCACCCAGGTCGACGTGCTGGTGCGCAGCCTTGAACTACGCCTGATCGAAGCCACCTCGACCGAAGGCGACTGGCGACTCGCCCTGGTGCGCAACCCGCGCACCTTGCTGCAACCGCTCGATGCGAGCGGCGCCGCACTGTTTCACGAAGGCGAGTTGCTGACCGTGGGCGAGGTGCCGTCGACCTCCGAACTGCGTGCGCTGTCGCGCTGGGTCGCGAGCGAAATGCAGCAGTCGCTGTTCAGCTGTGCGTCGGTCGCACGCGCGCATCCGCCGCTGGCCTCGCTGACACCGGTCGTGTGCGGCGTGCTGGCGATCGAACTGTCCTCTTCGGGGCAGGACTTCCTGATGTGGTTCCGGCGCGAACAATCCGCCACCATCATCTGGGCGGGCGATCCCGCCAAACCCGTGGTCGACAACGACCCGCTCACACTTTCGCCACGCCGCTCGTTTGCTGCCTGGTCGGAAATCGTGCGCGGCACGGGCGCGTCCTGGAGCCGTGCCGATCTCGCGCTCGCGCGCGCCATCGGTACCACTCTGCGCGACGTCATCCTGCAGACGCAGGCCGTGAGCCTGCTGATCGCGCAGCATCAGCTCGATCGCTTCCGCGGTGCCGTCGAAACATCGGACGAGCCGGTGCTGGTGGCCAATGCGCAGGGACGCGTGCTGTTCCAGAGCGTCGCGTTCGCAGCGCTGTTCAATACCTCGCCGCCCCGCGTACGCGCGCTCGACGACATGTGCGACCTGTTCGTCGTACCGGCGCAGGTGCGCGAAGTGATCGGCAATCTGATCCGCGAGCGCGATTCCTGGCGTGGCGAGTGGCAACTGCGGGCGGGCGCCGGACAGACCGTGGCGCTTGGGGTCAGGGCAGACACGATTCCAGGCGCCGGTGGATCGGTACTGGGTTACATCATCATCTTCACCGACCTGACCGATACCAAGCGCACGGAAGCTGCGCGGCGGCATCTCGAACAATCGCTCAGCGAAGCAGGACGTGCCGGCATCGGTCTGGATCCGGCGATGCCGCTGCGACGCGAACCGGACGAAGTGGTGGGCGCCATACTTGCCAACGCCAGTGTGGCTGCCATGGAGCTGACCGACACCGCCGCTTCGATTCCGGTGGCGACGCTCATCGAGGAACTGGAAGCCTCTGCGACGCGCGCTGCTGCGCTGTATGGCAAATTGCGCGCGTTCACGCGCGAGCTCGGGTAGTCGTCAGCAGACGGTGTGGATCAGCCGGGCAGCGCTGCAGCCAGTTCGTCGAACATCGTGATGTGCCGCCGGAAACCGGCTTGCGCTTCGGCCACCAGTGCATCGACCCGCGTCGCGTCCTGCGGCAGCGCGTCGAGTCCGTCGCGGTAGCGGCGGATCAGACTGCCCACTTCGCCGTCGAACGCGTAGAAGCGCGTACCGCGGCCATCCTGCAGCTGAAGTGCCGCGGACACCACACGCCCGAGCACCTGACCGCCGTGCAGATCACCCAGATGACGAACGTAGGAGTGCGCGGCAAGCAATGCCGGCTGATCGATCGACAGTGCCTTCAGGTGGTCGGCGTATTCGATCGCGGCCGCTGCGGGCGGGATGTCGTCTGACCAGCCTCTGCCGTGCAGCGCGCACAGGTCTTCGTGCAGCGCCGCCGTACGCGGCAGTTCCGGCAGGCAAAGCGGCGCAATGTCCGGCCGTCGGGCGTGCCGCGCCAGCCCGCTTTCGAGGGAGTCGTAGAGCAGGTGAAGGCTGCGCAGCAGACTGCAGTAGGCGCGTGTCTCGATGCGACCCTGCAGCAGCCGGGCCATCAGGCCGCTGCGTTCCGCATGCCGATGCAGCTGAGCGGTTTCAGTACGCAGGCGCGCTGCGAGACCGGCGGTGACAAAAACTCCATGCATCCGGAAATGATAACGTGCGCGGCCGGCACACCTGAGGAGGAAAAATGGCGGAATGGATGTCCGATGGACGATTGATCGATCTGATCGTGGTGCTCGTGCTGATTGAATGGCTGGCATTCGCCGCCTGGTATCGCCACACCGGGAAGGGCCTGTCGGGCGGCAGGCTGCTGCCCAATCTCGCGGCTGGGCTGTGCCTGATGCTGGCGCTGCGCTCGGCATTGACCGACGCATCGTGGATCTGGGTTGCGCTGTTCGTCGCACTGTCGGGCGTGGCGCATGTCGCCGACCTGTGGTGCCGCTGGCCGCGCCGGCCGGTCTGACCCGCGCGGAGCCTCTGTGGGTGCGACGGCCGGCGGGCGCCGGACCGTCGCCGTCGGCTTACTCCTTGCCGACCTGCCAGGCTTCGGCTGCCTGCGACACGATGGCGCCGCTCTCGGTATCGACTTCCAGCTTCACTTCCTTGCCGTCGGCGGTCCTGATGTCGAACTCGTAGGACGCCTTGCCGTCCGGTTCGATTTCGTACTCGACTTCGACGATCTCGCCCGGCGCCTTTTTCAGCGCGATTTCGCGTGCTTGTGCTTCGGTCACCTTGGCACCCGAAAACTTCGCGTGGTCCTTGGTCACTTCCTCTTCGATTTCAACCACCTTGCCGGTCTTGCCACTGCATTCGACGTCCCACGCCTTGCCATCGGCGGTTTCGATATCGAACTCGTAGACGTGGCCTTCACCTTCTTCCTTCTTCAATTCGACCTTGACGATAGTGCCGTCCTTGGCTTTCAGGGCCGCCTTCATGCAATTTTCAAAGCCGGCAGCAGTTTTCGGCGTGTCGGCCGCCTGGGTGGTGCCGGCAAAAGCCAGCAGGGCGACGGCGAGTGCAGTCAGTTTCATGAAATTCTCCTGAAGGATGGGTAAAGCCGGTCAGCATGTTGCGCTGCGACAATCGAAGTTTACCCAAGGTCGGGAGGAATTCCCGGAGTGGTGATGAAAAAGGGAATTCGTCCCGGATAAATCGGGAAAAATTCCCTGTATCAAATTGGCTGATGCAATGCATCAAACACTGTTGCGAAGCAGCAATCAGTCCCGGCCGCGACCGTTGCCCTGGCCCTTGCCGTGCGGCCCCTTGTCGGGCTTGCCGCCACGGCGATCGTCATCGTGGTCGTGATGATCGCCATGCCGGTCGTCGTGGCGCGACGGGCCACCGCGACTGCGTTCCCGTTCCTGGTAGCGCGGCACATAGACCGTGTTGTACCAGCTGTCCTGCACGAAATAGACCGGCCGGCCGCAGGCATCGTAGCGACCGCAGTGCTTGCGCCAGTTCTTTGCATGACCCGGCGGGACATGCAGGTAGACGGGCGGTGCAGCCACCGGTCCGCGCACGATGATCCGGGGTTCCGCATAGATCAGGCGCGGTCTCGGAAAATCGCCGATATCGATATGGCCGTAGAAGCCCGGCTGTCCGATCGTGACGGAAACGCCCACATCGGTCGCCAGGGCGGATGAGGCTGACGCGGCGAGCGCGGCAGCCAGCAATAGAGTCTTCATGATGTACGGGTCCTGTAGTGATCGTGCTTCGTTAACGATCGTGCAGGCGCAACGGCCGTCCGGCTTTTGTTGTTCACCTGCTTCAATTCGTAACCGGCGAGCGACATGCGGTTTTCGAACTGCGGCGCACAGTGTGTTCCAAGCGCCCGCTTCAGGCTGTAGGACAGGAAGAGGGGTCTGTGCGGCGCGCACTCACGCTGCAATCCGCAACACGTGGACACCTTTGCGCCAAAGTGTGTATCGGTGGCAAGTGTTGAATTTGTCGCTCATTGCTTCATGCGCGAAGTGCGTAGTCTCGGCCCATGCAGATTACGGATCAGAGGCCTTCATGAAACAACCGCTCATCAACACCCTACGTAGCTCGCTGGCTCTCGCGCTGATGGCTGCGCTGCCCGCACAGGCGGAACCGATTCTGGTCACCGGCTGGGCGTCGCCCGGGCCGGCAGCCATTGTCCGGATTTCGAATGCGGTGCCTGCCGTGGATTCACGAGTGTATGCCGGCGCATTCGCAACGCTCGAAAGCGGCAGCAACACCTTCGCGTCGTGGTGCATCGACATCTTCCAGCGCACACAGATCGGCGCCACGGTGACCAATTTTTCACAGGTCACCGGTGAAGCCTTCTTCGGCGCACAGACCACGCGCTTCGATCAACTCGGTCAGCTGGCCACGCTGGCCTACGCCGATGCGTTGAGCAGCATCACGCACGCCGCGGCCTTCCAGCTCGCAATCTGGGAAATCACCAACGAAACCAGCGGTACGCTCAATGTTGGCGGCGGCAGTTTCAAGGCCTCCAATGCCAACGACGCCATGGTGCTCGCACAAAGCTGGCTTGATGCATTGCCCGATGAGTCGCTGTACGGCTTCAACGTCTGGACAAGCAGCACACATCAGGATCTGGTCGTGTTCGACATGCTTCCGCCTCGCCTGCCGCAACCCGCGCAAGGCATCCCGGAACCGGGCAGTCTGGCGCTGGCCGCGCTGGGCTTTGGTGCGCTGTTCGCCGCGCGCCGTCGCAAGTCGTTCAGCGCTGCCGTCTGAGGCTGAACTGCGCCAGCGCGCGGGCGGTGTGCGAATGCTCCAGATGCGCCGCCTGCGCGACCAGCGCTTCCGGTGAGCCGGCGGTCACCACTTGACCGCCGCCGCCGCCGCCTTCCGGACCGAGGTCGATGATCCAGTCGGCTTCGGCCATCAGGTCCAGATCGTGTTCGATCACCACCACGCTGTGACCGGCATCGACCAGCCGGTGCAGTACCCCGATCAGCTTTGCGATGTCGGCCATGTGCAGGCCGGTCGTCGGTTCGTCCAGCACATAAAGCGTGTGCGGATTACCGCGCCCGCGACGTGCGTTTGCCGGGTCGGTGGCATCGGCCGGTGACTTGGCCAGCTCGGTGACCAGTTTCATGCGCTGCGCCTCGCCGCCGGACAGCGTCGGACTGTGCTGCCCCAGCGTCAGATAACCCAGCCCCACTTCCTGCATCAGCCTGAGCGTCGCCGACAGCGTGCGGTGCGCGGCAAAGAACTCCACCGCTTCGTCGACACTCATCGCCAGCACATCGGATATCGACTTGCCGCGCCAGATGACCGCGCGCGTTTCGCTGTTGAAGCGCGCGCCGCCGCAGGCTTCGCAGGGCACCCGCACGTCGGGCAGGAAGGACATTTCGATCTGTCTCAGCCCCTGGCCTTCGCACAGCGTGCACCGGCCGGGCCCGGTGTTGAATGAAAAGCGCGCGGCGGTGAAGCCGCGTTCGCGCGCATCCTGCGTTTCGGCGTAGATCTTGCGGATGCCGTCCCAGAAGCCGATGTAGGTGGCCGGGCAGGAGCGCGGCGTCTTGCCGATGGGCGTCTGGTCAACCTCGAGCACGCGGCCGAGTGCCCCCCAGCCTTCGATGTCCGCGCAGCCGATGCAGTCGTCGTCGTGGCCGGCCAGCTTCGCCGCGACGTTGTCGCGCAGCACATCGCGCGCCAGCGACGACTTGCCGGAACCTGATACGCCGGTCATCACGACCAGCCGGCCAAGCGGCACGCGCACGTCCATGCCCTTCAGGTTGTGCAGTCTCGCCGCGCGCACGAAGAGCGAAGGCGTGTCGTCCCCGACCGGACGCCGCGGCACGAAACTGTGCGGCAGCGGGCGCGCGAGGTACTGGCCGGTAATCGACTTCGGCTGCCGCGCCAGCACCGACGCGTGGCCCTGCGCGATCACTTCGCCGCCCAGCCGGCCGGCGCCGGGGCCGAGATCGATCACGTGGTCGGCACGCAGGATGGTGTCCTCGTCGTGCTCGACCACCAGCAGCGTATTGCCCTTGTCGCGCAGCTTCACCAGCGTGTCGAGCAGCACCTGGTTGTCGCGCGGATGCAGGCCGATGGTCGGCTCATCCAGCACGTAACACACGCCGCGCAGGTTCGAGCCCAACTGCGCGGCCAGCCGGATGCGCTGCGCCTCGCCGCCGGACAGCGTCGGTGCAGCGCGATCCAGCGACAGATAGCCGAGTCCGACTTCGCTCAGGAAATGCAGCCGGCTGTTCAGTTCGCTGACCACATCACGCGCAATGTCGGCGTCACGTCCCGCCAGCGTCCACGTGCCGATCGCCGCCGACAGCGTGCTGACGGGTTGCGCCGTGAGCTGCGCGATCGACTGGCCGAACAGCTTCACATGGCGCGCCACCGGGTTCAGCCGTTCGCCGTCGCAGGCCGGGCAGGCTTCCGGCTCGTCCTGCTGCCACTCGTTCCAGGTCGCCTCTTCACCCGTCTGTTCCGCGTCGAAACCGGTCAGTTTCAGACCGGTTCCCATGCACTTCGCACACCAGCCGTGTTTCGAATTGAACGAGAACAGCCGCGGGTCGAGTTCCGAGAAACCGGTGCCGCAGCTCGGACAGGCGCGCTGGGTCGAATACACCTCGACCGTCGGCGCCGGCGCGTCAGGCTGACCCAGCCGGTCCAGCGGCGCCAGCAGGTGCAGCACGCCCTTGCCATGTTCGAGCGACTGGCGCACCGCGTCGCGCAGCGTCTTTTCGTCGCGCTCGCTGACCACGAAATCGCGGATCGGCAGTTCTATCGTGTGTTCCTTGAAGCGATCCAGCCGCGGCCAGGGCGAGGTCGGCAGGAATTCGCCGTCCACCCGCAGATGCGTGTGGCCGTGCGACTTTGCCCAGCGCGCCAGTTCGGTGTAATAGCCCTTGCGGCTGATCACCAGCGGCGCCAGCAGGCCGATGTGCTGGCCGCGCCGCTCGCGCAGGATGCGCGCCACCATGGCGTCCTCGGTCTGCGGCGCGATCGCACAGCCGCAGTCCGGGCAGTGCTGCACGCCCAGCTTCACGTACATGAGGCGCAGGAAGTGGTAGATCTCGGTCTGCGTCGCCACCGTGCTCTTGCGGCCACCGCGGCTGGTGCGCTGCGCGATCGCCACGGCCGGCGGAATGCCGAACACGCCGTCGACGTCCGGCTTGCTTTCCGGCTGCACGAACTGGCGCGCGTAGGCATTCAGCGATTCGAGATAGCGGCGCTGGCCTTCGCCGAACACGATGTCGAACGCCAGCGTCGACTTGCCCGAGCCGGACACGCCGGTCACCACGGTGAAGCGGTCGCGCGGAATGTCGACCTCGATGTTCTTCAGGTTGTGCTCGCGCGCGCGGTGCACCACGATGCTGTGGGCGGCGCGGGCGCGCAGCGCGCTGTGCGCGGCATCGGTCGGCTCGGCAGCCGGCACCTCGCGCACGCCCGGGCCGAAGGTGTCGGTGATGCGGTATTCGGCGAGCGCCCGTCCGGTGTGCGAGGCGGCGCAGGCGACGATCTGCGCCGGCGTGCCTTCGAACACGAGCTGACCGCCGTCCTCGCCGGCTTCCGGGCCGAGGTCGATCAGCCAGTCGGCGGCGGCGATCACATCGAGATTGTGTTCGATCACCAGCACCGTGTGGCCGGCATCCAGCAGTTTCGAGAAGGCGCCGAGCAGTCGCGCGATGTCATCGAAATGCAGGCCGGTGGTCGGCTCGTCGAGCAGGAACAGCTTGCTGCCGGCGGCCCTGTTCTTCTTCGTCGTGGCGGCCTCGGCGAGGAAGCCGGCCAGCTTCAGCCGCTGCGCCTCACCGCCGGACAGCGTCGGCACCGGCTGGCCCAGCGTCACGTAGTCGAGGCCGACATCGACCAGCGCCTGCAGGCCGGCCATCGCGCTGTCTGCGTAGCGACGGAGTTTGGGTTCAAGGTCGGCGAGGTCGCGCAGCCAGTCCAGCGCATCGCGCACCGTCATCGCCAGCAGGTCGGAAATGCTGCGGCCGTCGAGCGTGATTTCGCGCACTTCGGCGCGGTAGCGCGTGCCGTTGCAGTCCGCGCAGCGCAGATACACGTCGGACAGGAACTGCATTTCGACGTGTTCGAACCCGGTGCCACCGCAGGTCGCGCAGCGCCCCTTGCCGGCGTTGAACGAAAAGGTGCCGGCGGTGTAGCCGCGTTGCTTTGCCTCGGCCTGCAGTGCGAACAGTTCGCGCATCGGGTCGAACGCACCGACGTGCGTGACCGGATTCGAACGCGCGCTCTTGCCGATGGCGGACTGGTCCACCATCACCACGTCGGCAATCTGCCCGACCCCTTCCAGCGCGTCGTGCTCGCCCGCGCTTTCGGTCGGTCGGCCGAAGTGCTTCAGCAGCGCCGGATACAGCACATCCTGGATCAGCGTGGATTTGCCCGAACCGGAAACGCCGGTCACGGCGACCAGATGGCCGAGCGGGATCGCGATGTCGATCCGCTTCAGGTTATGCGCCCGGGCGCCGACCAGCCTGAGCGCCGGACCGGTGGTCTTCACCGCCCGCCGGGTCGCGAGCGCGGCATCGACCGTGCGACGCCCGGCAAGGTAGTCGGCAGTCAGCGTGCTGGCCGTCGCGATGGCGGCCGGCGGGCCGTCAAACACCACTTCGCCGCCGCGCGAACCGGCGCCCGGGCCGATGTCCAGCAAGCGGTCGGCATGGCGCATGATCTGCGGATCATGCTCGACCACGACCAGCGTGTTGCCGGCGTCCTTGAGGCGCCGCATCACGCCGATCACGCGTTCCATGTCGCGCGGGTGCAGTCCGATCGATGGCTCGTCCAGCACGAACAGCGTATTCACCAGCGAAGTGCCGAGTGCCGTCGTGAGGTTGATGCGCTGCACCTCGCCACCGGACAGCGTGCGTGACTGGCGGTCGAGGTTCAGGTAGCCGAGGCCCACGGTGCACAGATAGCCCAGCCGGGTGCGGATTTCCGCCAGCAGCTCTTCGGTCGCGGTATCGAGCGGCGGCGGCAGCCTGAGCGCATCCATCATGGCGCGCAGCCGGGAGGCCGGCCACTGCATCACGTCGTGGATGCCGTGCCCTTCGATCTTCCACAGCGCGGCATCCGGCTTGAGCCGGCTGCCGCCGCAGGCGGTGCAGGGGGTGTAGGCGCGGTAGCGCGACAGCAACACCCGGATGTGCATCTTGTAGGCCTTGGTTTCCAGCCACTCGAAGAAGTGGCGTACGCCATACCAGATGCCGGGCCACGATTTCTGCCAGGTCTTCCACTTCACATCGCCTTCGAGTACCCAGCGGCGATGTTCGGCGCTCAGTTCGGCGAAAGGCACGTCCATCGGCACGCCGTGTTTCGCGGCCATCTTTTCCAGATCGGTCTGGCATTCGTTGTACGACTCGGTCTGCCACGGTTTGATCGCGCCACCGGCGAGTGTCTTGCGCTCGTCCGGAACGACCAGTCCGAAGTCGATGCCGATGACGCGCCCGAAACCGCGGCAGGTTTCGCAGGCGCCGAGTGGCGAGTTGAACGAGAAGTGCGCCGGCAGCGCCGGGCTGTAAGCAATGTCGCACTCGGCGCAGTGCAGGCGGTTGGAAAACGCCCAGCGCGCGGCGGTGGCGCCTTCGGCATCGAGCACCTGCACGTGCATGACGCCCTGACCGAGTCGCAGCGCGGCTTCGACTGCCTCGGCCACGCGCGCACCTTCGGCGCTGGCCGCGCGAAAGCGGTCCTGCACCACTTGCAGCGTGCTGCCGTCGCGCGCGTGGATGCGCGTGTAGCCCTGACGTTCCAGCCAGCCGTGGATTTCGGCGTCGCTGAAATTGTCCGGTACGGTGACCGGCGCCGTGACGACCAGGCGCGGGTCGCCCGCGTCGGCTGCGCGGGCATTGACCTGCCGCGCGATGTCGTCGGCCGACTGTTCATGCACCGGCTGGCCGCAGCCACGGCAGTGCAGCGTGGCGGTGCGCGCGAACAGCAGCTTCAGGTGATCGTTCAGTTCGGTCATCGTGCCGACCGTCGAGCGCGAGGTGCGCACCTGATTGCTCTGGTCGATCGCGATGGCCGGTGGCACGCCGGAGATCGAATCGACCTGCGGCGCATCCATGCGATCGAGGAATTGCCGCGCGTACGGAGAAAAGGTTTCGACATAGCGCCGCTGGCCTTCGGCGTACAGCGTGTCGAATACCAGCGAGGACTTGCCGGAACCGGACACACCGGTCACCACGGTCAGCAGGCCGAGCGGGAAATCGACATCGATGTTCTTCAGGTTGTTCTGCCGCACGCCACGCAGGCGGATGGCGTCGTTCGGCGCGAGGCCGACGGGTCGATAGCTTGGGTGCGTCACGGGCGGGCGGTCTGGCGGGAGAGGTTTTCAGGTTGAAGGGTATCAGCGCTCGGGGCGGGCCGCAGCAGCGTGTCTGCGTCAGGCGCTCACGGCCGCAGGAAAGCCGGCAGTTCCGCCGCGTCGCCCTTCCAGAATGGCGTGTTCCGGGCCGCTTCGATGTCGGCGTCCAGCCATTCGACTGGAATCGCGTAGCGCTTCTCGCCCGGCGTGCTCGAGATGAAGGCGAGCAGGCCGATCAGTTCGCCTTCGTTGTTGAACAGTCCGCCGCCGCTGTCGCCGATCACGAAGGGCACGCTGGTTTCGATCACCGCGCCGCCGTCCATCGGGTGCAGCGCGCTCACCTCACCGATCATCAGGCGGACGTCGTTGCCGTAGGCGCCGCTGAAGGCCAGCAGGCGATCACCGGTTTTCAGGTCCTTGCTGCGCGCGAGTTTCGCCGCCGGGGCCGCGAGGCCGGGTGCGGCCAGCACGCACAGATCGCGCGCGCGGTCCTGCCGGGCGAGGCTGGCCGGTGAGGCGACGTACTTGTAGCTCACCTTGATTTCGGTTGCGCCCTCGACAACGTGACAGGCGGTCGCCACGCGTTCGCCCGGCAGCACGACGCCGCTGCCGACCGACACGGACCCGTCGGGCTGAGTGGCCAGTATGCGCATCGTGGTCTGGATGGCCGTGGCGATGCCCTGGGCCAAAGCCCCCGTGCTGCACGTCAGGCAGGCGAGAAGGATGATCAGATTCTTCATGGCAACTCCGCTGGATTCGGTGTGTCTCGGACTTGAGGCGCTGCGCTTGGTTGCACCGGGGTGGCATTCTGTACCGTACAGAATGGTATGGTCGAAGCGGATTTCAGTTCGGGAGAGCAGGCATGCGGATGTCGATCAACGTCCAGATTCTGGTGGGTGCGGGGGCCGGCGTGGCGCTTGGCGTGCTGTTGGGCGCGCTGCCGGCGGATGCGGCGCTGCGCGTACAGGGGCTGTACGTCGCGTCGCTCGTCGGCGGGCTGTTCATTGCACTGCTCAAGATGGTGCTGGTGCCGCTGGTGTTCTCGTCCATCGTGGTCGGCATCGCCGGTCTGCGCAAACAGCAGAACATGCAGCGCGTATGGGTCACCACCTTGCTGTTCTACCTGCTCACGCTGGTCATTGCAGTCGTGCTGGGTCTGATGGCGGCCAATATCTTCCGGCCCGGCGCCGACATGCAGGTCGAAATGTTCGCTGATGCGATGGCGGCGTTCGAAGCCAAGCGCCTGCCGTTCCCGGAGTTCCTGACGCAATTCGTTACCGGCCTGTTCCAGAATCCTTTCGCCTCGCTGGCCCAGGGCGCGATCGTGCCGCTGGTGGTGTTTGCATTGATCCTCGGTGTGGCGCTGGTGCAGGGCGGCGAACGCTACGCGATGATCAACCGGCTGATGGAAGAACTGCTCGACCTGTCGCTGAAGCTCGTCGGCTGGGTCATGGTGCTGGCACCGTACGGGGTCGCTGCGCTGCTCGCGCGCCTCATTGCCACACAGGATGTCGCCCTGCTCGGCACCATGCTCACTTTCGTGCTGGTCGTGCTCGGCACCACGCTGTTCCACGGCGTGGTCGTGCTGCCCGGCCTGCTGTGGCTGATCGCCCGCGTCAGTCCGCTGGCGCTGTGGCGCGGCGGTCGCGAATCGCTGATCACCGCCTTCGCGACCAGCTCCAGCGCGGCGACCATGCCGATCACGCTGCGGGTGGTCGAGAAGAATTTCGGTGTGCGACCGGCCACGGCGGGGTTCGTGGTGCCGGTCGGCACCACGATGAACATGGATGGTACGGCGCTGTACGAAGCAGCGGCGGCGCTGTTCATTGCCAATCTGGTCGGCATCGAACTGAGTCTGGGCCAGCAGGTCGTCGTGTGTTTCATGTCGATGCTGGCCGCCGTCGGTGCGCCCGGCATTCCGAGCGCCGGCATGGTGACGATGGCCATGGTGCTGCAGTCGGTCGGTCTGCCGGTGGAGGCGATCGCCATCCTGCTGCCGATCGACCGCCTGCTCGATGCGGTGCGCACGACCGTGAATGTCGAAGGCGACATCGTCGGCAGCATTGTCGTCGAGGCCCTCAACCCGCCGACAGCCGATGCAACGGCCGTGGCGCAGCAGCAAACCCTGCCGACCCGGACCTGAGTGCATGTCGATGGATTCGCCCCCCGCCCCTGAAGCCCGGGTCGATGCCCCGGCATCGCGCCTGCGCATCGACCCGACGCTGCAGTTCATGCTGATGATCGGTGTCGCGGTGCTTACCGCTGCACTTGCCTACGCGCTGAGCAGTCCGCGCAATCCGCTCGCCTGGCAGTGGGGCGTGCTGGCCGGCCTCGCCGGCTTCGGCGCGACCGCGATCGGTGCGGCAGCTGCGCTGGGCCTTCGTTCGCTCGGTCAGCGGGGAGCGGACATCCGGCTCGGCTTTGGCGCCGGCATGATGCTGGCGGCTTCGTCGTTTTCGCTCATCCTGCCCGGGCTGGACGCGGGCGAGTCGTTGACCGGCTCGCCCGCCCTGGGTGCAGCAGTGGTCGTGACCGGCACGGGGATCGGCGTCTGGCTGATGATGGTGCTCGACGCGCTCACGCCGCAATGTGGCTGTTCGTCAATGCAATCGCATTGCACAACCTGCCGGAAGGCATGGCGATGGGCGTGTCCTTTGCTCAGGCCGACATGGCGGTCGGGCTGCCGCTGTCGACCGCGATTGCGATTCAGGATATTCCGGAGGGCCTGGCGGTTGCGGTGGCACTGCGGGGGGTAGGCATGTCGCCGCGGAAGGCGGTGGGCGTTGCCGCGCTGAGCGGTTCCATGGAGCCGCTCGGCGCGATGATCTTCGTCGTGTCACACGAGGTGATACCGGAAACCCATCGCAACGGCCATCAACGGGCCGCCACGCTGGGCCCGATGGCGGGCTTCATGGTCATGATGGTGCTCGACACGACGCTGGGCTGACCGACTGCCAGCTCACTGCACCGTGCACGAGGCGTCGGCGTCGCTGCCCAGTCCGGTGCTGCCACCCAGCCCGCCCGGCCCGGGTCGCGCCGCGGTGGACGACGGCAAGGCCTTGTCCAGCCCGGGGTTTTCGGACAGCGTTGCCGGCGCGCTGTCCTTGCTCGACACGACACCGGCCTGACCGACTTCGAACGTTTTCGATCCGGCATCGTTCTTCACTTCGATGCTGCCTTCCTCGACGTCGAACACCAGCGCCGGTTCGCCCGGCTTGCGGTCCTTGGCTTCTTCCAGCGCCTTGATGCAGGCCGGATCTTCCTTTTCCGCCTCATCGCACAGCAGCATGCCGAAGCGCGTGCCGCGGATGCCGATGGTGGCGGTGACCGTGCTGGCGCGGTAGCCCTCGCGGTTGCGCTTGCCGATCAATCCGGTCACGGCACGCAGGCCGCCCTTGAGCAGGCTGTACAGCAGGCTGTCCTTTTCCGGCTTGGCTTCGTCGAAGGCGAAACCATCGATCTTCACCTTGCTGCGCGGGCGCAGCGCCAGCGAGGAACCGTCACCGAATTCGATGCGCGCCACCGTGCTCTTTTCGGTCGTGATCACGTCGCCGTTGTAGATCGACGAATCGCGCCCGAGGATGCGCGTCTTGTTGTCGGGCGTCTGCACGTACATCGTGCCCGACACATAGCTGACGCGACCCGCAGTGGGCACCGGTGTGGCTTGCGGATCTTCGGCCTGGGCCAACGGCACCACGACGAGTGCTGCGGCAATGGCGCTGAAATGACGTGCGTGAGACATGACAGAACTCCTTATCTGCACTGCAGGCGGCTGGCGCTGAATTCGCGCAGCGGTTGCTCGAACGACGGACCCGAGGCGGTGACGATTTCGCTCAGCGCGTCGATGCCTGCGATGTTCACGATCGGCGCAGGCGTGAAGTTCGGGGTGGACGGCAGCGTGAGGCGCGGCGGCTGGAATACTTCCGGCAGCAACGTGGTGGTGATCACCTGCACTTCAGGTTGCGTCACGGCCGGTGCCGATGTCACCGCGAAGAGCACGTTGAACAGCGCCGTGCCACTGCCCAGACTGAGCGTGAAGCGCGCCGAGTCGTTGCCATTGAAGCCGGCGTTCGCCGTGTATTGCCACGCCGACTGCTGACCGTCCAGTACGCCATTGTTCGGACCGCTGGACAACACTACACCGCTGCGCAGGCTGAACAGCAGCGGCGTGCCCCCCGTGGTGGCAAAGAACTGGTTGATGACCGGCGCCGACGTGGGCGAGAAGCTCAGTGTGCCGTTGCCGCCGATGCGGTTGAATATGTCCGGTGGCAGGTCGCCGCCCAGCTCCATCGTCGCGTTGTCGCCGATGACGAACAGACCGCCACCGCCGATGCCGCCGGTCAGGCCGAGATTGCCCGCGCTGGCCTGTACGTTCCCGTCATTGACGAGGCGCACTGCGACGTTCGACGTGCCGCCGCCCAGCGTGCCTTCCAGCGTACCCCGGTTGACGAGGCTGCCGGTGCCGCCGACGCTGGTATTGCTGCCCAGTCCGAGCGAGGCCCCGTCGCTGACGATGAGTTGCGAGCCGCCGTTCAGCGCGAGTTGCGTACCGGTGTCGAGCAGGCCGGAACCGCCTACGTTCAGCACGGCCCCGTTCAGTGCCAGGTTGCTGCCATCAAGTACCGTATCGCCGCGCACCACGATGACGCGACCATTGCCGCCGATCGAACCGGCCGTCCAGGTCAGGTCGTCGGTCACGGTCAGCGTGCCGTTGCCGCCGATGTTGCCGGCGACTCGCAGGTCGCCGAAGGAGGCGTTGCTGTTGAAATTGACCAGTGTGTTGCCGCTGACGCGCGTCTCGCCGCTGACGTTGTAGCCGCCGTTGACGTTGAACACGCCGCCCGAGAAGGCGGTGAATTCGACGTCGCCCGGACCGGTGATCGACGAGCCGGTCCCGAAATCGCGGAAGGCGTCGCGGAAGCGCAGCGTGGCGCCTGAATCGACCGAATAGGCGCCGCTGTCGGCACCCGGTCCTGAAGCGTCGGTGTCGTGCGCCAACACCGACAGTGTGCCGCTCTCGACATCGACCGAGCCATTGTTGGCGAAGATCATGCCGCCGCCGCTGCCGAACTCGAATGTCGCACCGCTATCGACGATGACGCTGCCGTTATTGTTCAGGCGGGTGGTCGTCAGGTTGCCGGCACTGCCGGACAGCACGTTCAGCGTGCCGTTGTTGGTGAACACGTTGCCGTTCATCGTGCCGCCGGCGTAGTTGAGGGTGCCGTTGTTGAGCAGCGCGCTACCGAAGTTGAGGTTGCCGCCATCGAGGTTGAGCGTGCCGCCCGGCTGCACGGTGGTCGGCGCATTGAGTACGCCACCGGTCAGCGTCAGCGAGTTCGCGTTGCCAATGGTCAGACCGGCCACGGTGACGGTCGGAAGTGCGTTCAGTATGACGTCGGCGCCACCAGCGAGCGTGATGAACACGAGGTCATTCACGCCGGGCAGCACATCGCCGGTCCAGTTTGCAGCGTCGGTCCACAACTGGCTGCCGGCGCCGCCGTCCCAGCAGATGCCGGTGGTGCACGCGGTGTAGCCAAGGCTCAACGAGCTGCCGAGGGCGCGAGTCGTGAAGCCGGTCGGTGCTGCCAGCTGAAGTGCACCGGCGTCGAGCGTACCGCTTGCGGTCACGACAGGCAGCTGCATGCCTTCGACCGGCACCGCTGCACCGAGCGCCTGCACCTCGAGTACGCCATCCAGGAGCGTATCCCCGCGCACATCGAGCACATCGAACTGATTGGTCGAGGTGCCCGCAAATTCCGCTTCGATGCGGCCCGCGGCGCTCTGCGTGAAGTTGCCGAGCACCGTCAGACGGCCGATCTGGTCGCCGCCGCCCGGGCGCACGATGCCGCTGTTGGTGAGTATGCCGCCGCCGACATTCAGCGTGCCGCTGCCTTCGATGACGCCGGTGTTGGTCAGCGCCGAGGCCGTGGCGACGGTGGCGCCCGCAGCAATGTGCATGACGCCGCTCAGCGCGCCGAGCGACGCAAGCTGCAGCGTGCCGGTTTCGCCGCGGTAGCTGCCGCCCTGATCCACGAGGCGCGCCAGATTATCGAAGCCACTGCTGCCGGCGCCACCGGTCTTGGCGAGCGTTCCGGAGTTGTTGAAGGTGCCGCCGTTGCCGGAGTTCTCGGAGACGACGTTGTCGCCGGTGAAGTTGAAGCGACCGGCGTTGTTGAACACGGTGCCGTCGTTGAGCAGCAGTTCGCGGCTGTTGCCGCCGGCGACGGCGTAATTGACGATGCCGGCGTTGTTCAGAGTGACGCCGCTCAGTGTGTGGAACCCGCCGCCCATGCTGTCGTTGATGTTGAGCGTACTGGTGGCGAGCACGTTGAGTGCGCCGGTGCCGCCGGCATTGGTCACCATGGCGCCGCTGCTCCAGTTCAGGGTGCCGTCGATGGTCAGGTCGCCATCGGCACGGATGGTTGCGCCGTTGAAGTTCGAAGTGCCGCGCAGCACGGAGCCGTCGCCAAAGGTTTGCGTGCTGCCATTGAAGCGCACGTTGTTGCCGGCGAGGTTGAACACGCCGGCGTGATTGCCCGCGGTCTGGATCAGCAGCGTGCCGGTGCCCGAATCGACGGTACCGCCGTCGAGGTTGTTGAATCGTGCCTGATTGGCGAAGCCACTGCTGCCGGCGCCGCCGGTCTTGGCGAGCGTGCCGGAATTGTTGAAGGTGCCGCCATTGCCGGAGTTCTCGGTGACGACGTTGTCGCCGGCGAAGTTGAAGCGGCCGGTGTTGTTGAACACGGTGCCATCGTTGATCAGCAGTTCGCGGCTGTTGCCGCCGGCGACGGCGTAAGTGACGGTGCCGGCGTTGTTCAGAGTGACGCCGCTCAGTGTGTGGAATCCGCCGCCCGCGCTGTCGTTGATCATGACGTTCGCACCGTCAGCGACGTCCAGTGCACCCGGGCCGCTGATGATCGAGCCCGCAGTCCAGTCAAGTTCGCCACTGATCGTCAGCGTGCGTTGCGCCGCAACGTTGAGCGTACCGCTTGTGTGCGTCAGCGTGCCCTCGATGTCGAAGTCTCGGTTGAAGGTGTAACTGCCCGGTGCAAAGGTCACCGCGCTGCCCAGCACGGTGCGGCCACTACCGATGTGGCTGCCACCGGTGTGGCTGAAGGCAGCCGACACGAACAGGTCGCCCGGGCCAGTGAAGGTGCCGCCGGTCTGTGTGAAGCGTGTGGCGTCGAGCCGGCCATTGGTCACCAGTGTGCCGCTGCCGCTCAGCGTCAGGTCGCCGGCCAGTGCCGACATGCCAGTGAGTGTCAGCGAGCCGGCGCTGATCGAAAGCGCGTTCCCGGCTGTCGTCGTCAGGCTGGCGATGGAATGGCTGCCGCTGTTCAGCACGACGCTGCTGCCATTGTCGAGCGCGATGAACACGAGGTCGTTCAGGCCGGGCAGAGCGTCGCCGGACCAGTTGGCAGCGTCCGTCCAGAGGGCAGTGCCTGCACCACCGTCCCAGCAGACGCCGCCGCAGACGATGCTGCCGAAACTGATGCGGAAAGCGTTGCCATCTACCGCCGTGGTATAGCCGGCGACCGGTGTGTCGATCGTTGCAAATGTGCCGCTGATGCCGTTACCGGCGGTGATCAGGGCGAGCGACAACGGACCGCGGACGTAGGCGGGATCTTCGGTGACCACAAGCGTGCCGCCGAGCGTGACCGAACCGCTGACGGCGAGCTGGTCGTAGGTGCCTGCACTGGTACCGCCGATCCACAGGTCGAGGATGCCGGTATCGGTCTGCACGAAGTTGCCGGTCACGCTCAGCGTTCCGTACTCGAGGGTACCCAGGGCGCCGGCGTTGGTCAGCGTGCCGCTCGTGCCGACGTCGATCGTGCCGTTGCCGAAGATATCGGCGCCACTGTTGATCGTGAAGCCGCCGAGGCGGCGCAGTACGCCCCCGGCACCGAGATCGGCATCGCCGTTGTAGGTCAGTGCGCCACCGATTTCAAGGGTCGAGCCCGCGCCGATCTCGATGAAGTTGTTGTGGGTGAAGGTGCCACCGCCCGAGGCGCCGGAATAGCCGATGTTGAAACGCAGCCGGCCGCTATAGACGTTGATCCGGCCATTGTTGGTGAAGTTGGCGTAATTTGCCGTGCCGCCCGGAATGCCCAGCGTGCCGATCGCGAACTCGCCCGTACCGGCCGTTTTCGATATGACGCCGCTGTTGTGATTCACCATCGTGAACGTTCCGGTACCGGTGGAACGGTCGCCGAAACTGAAGTCGGCCGCCAGGTCGATCAGCCCGTGGTTGTCTACGCGCCCGGCGCCGATGACGTCGATGTGACCTTCCAGCCAGTTCAGCGTGCCGAAGTTGGTCAGCGAGCCGGCACCGAAGCGCTTGTAGCTGGTCGATTGCACGTCGTCGCTGCCGGTACCGCTCAAGGTCAGCGATGCGCCATCGGCGATGACGAGATTGCCGATCAGCGTGCCGCGCGTCCAGCTGCCCCCGCCGACGAGGTTGAATGTCGAGCTGCCGGCCAGCGTGCCACCATTCCAGTTGTAGAGGCTGGCGCCGGACGCCGCGTTCAAGGTCAGCGTGCCGCCGGTCTGTGTCACCGAGCCGGCCTGCAGGCCGGCCTGCGCGATGACCTGGCCGCTGTTGGCCAGTTCGAGGTTGGCGATGGCGCCCGGTGTGCTCAACGTGAAGCGGGCGGAATCCTGCACGCGCACGGTGAAGGTGTTGTCGGCGATGGGTGCCGAGGTGGTCGCACTGGTCACCTGAGCCGTGTTGATGAATTCGATGCGACCGCCGCCGTCGAACTGGCCGGTCGCGTCGAGCAGGTAGGTCGCGCTGCCGCCGTAGCGGCCTGTGGCACCGAAGGCCACATTGACCACACCGGCATTGCTGGCGCCGCCGGTCGTGGTGAGTGAGCCGCTGTCGAGCGAGAGCCGGCCGCCTTGTTCGATATCCAGCCGACGTGCGATCGTGCGCGTGCCGGCGGCGTAGTTGAAGGTCGATCCCGCAGCGAAAACGAGACGCCCGGTGCCGCTGACATCGCCGCCGGCCCACGTTGAACCCGACTGGGTGAAAGTGGTTGTTCCGCTGCCGCCGAAGATGCCCGATGACAACATCAGTCGTGCAAGTTGCGCTGCACCGTTGAAGTTTACCGTGCCCCCGCTGATGACCAGATCGCCGGCCAATGCCGCCACGTCCGTGACCGTGAGACTGCCGCCCGACAAAACCAGCGTATTGCCGGCAGCGGTATTCAGACTGCGTATCGTGTGATTGCCCTGGGTCAGCTCGACACTGATCGTGCCGAGATCGATGAACACGAGATCGTTCGTGCCGGGCAGCAGATCGCCGGTCCAGTTGGCTGCATCGGTCCACAGCAGCGAACCGGCGCCGCCGTCCCAGCACACGCCGCCGCAGATCGCGCCAGCGTAACTGAGTACCTGACGGTTGCCGACGACCTGCGTGCTGTAGCCGCTTGGTAGCGTGGCGGTCGAGAAGCCGCCACTGAGCGCGCTGGCGGTCACGACATCCGAGGTACCGCCGGTGGCGATGTAACCCGGCAACTCGCTGACCACGAGCGTGCCGCCCAGCGCGGCCGTGCTGCTGACGATCAACGCATCGGTGCCCGCATTTCCACGTTCGATCTGCAGCCTGCCTGTCGCGTCCTGGGCGTAACGGCCGGTGATGCTGAGCGTGCCGATCGCGCCCGCGCCGCCCGGGCGCACGACGCCACGGTTGGTGAACGTCTGTGTCCCCAGTGCCAGCGTGCCGAAGCCGCTGACGGTGCCGGTGTTGGTCGTGGCCGCGCTGGTGTTGCCGAAGGTCGTTGACGTCAGCAGTTCGATCACGCCGGCGTTGGTGAAGGCGCTGGCCACGCTCAGCGATCCCTGACCGATCGTGACGAGGCCCGACTGGGTGAAGCCGACGTTCGACGTGATCGATGTCGAACCACCGCCTACCTTGGTGAGGGTGCCTTCGTTGATCAGCGAACCACCGCCGCTCGAATTCAGGTTGAAGTTGCCGTTGCCGCTGTCGAACAGCAGGCGGGCGCCGCTGGCATTGCGCAGCACGCCACCATTGTTCAGGCTCACCGCACCGCTGGTCTTGAAGATCCGGCTGTTGCCGCTTGCGTTGGTATGGACGAGCGTACGGGCATTTAGAAACTGTGTGTTGCCGCCGGTGATCTGCAACGGTCCGCTGACCGTCAGTGTGCCGCTGCCATCGATGGTGCCGGCGGTCCAGTCATAGCGGCCGCTGATCGTGTTGGCGCCAGACCCCGACAGTGTGCCGCCGCTGTGGATCAGGGTCGACGCGATGGTTGCGCCGTCGGCCAGACTCAGCGTGCCGCCACTCAGCGAGAGATTGCCGGCTCCTGTCATGCTGCCCGCTGCGGCAAGCGTCGTCGCGGCGCCGCGGATGTCGAGCGTGGCGCCCGCAGCCAGCTGTTGCGCACCATAGAGCTGCGCCACGCCATTGAGACTCAGCACGCCCTGCTGGACGTTCAACACGCCGCGCTGGTCGAACTGCAGACCGCCGTTGTAACCGAGGTCGAGCGTGCCCGCGCCGGTCTTCGTCAAGGTGCCGAGATTGTCGAAGCGGCTGCCGGTACCGGTGCTCTGGTAGATGTAGAGCGTGTTGTTGTTGTTTCCGGTGTCCAGCGTCAGCAGTGAACCAGTGGCGTTCCGCAGCAGCGCGCCGTTGTTCAGCAGGATGCTGCGACCGTTGTTGTTGCCGATGCGGCTGTTGCCGGAAGCGTTCGTGTGGATCAACTGCGTGGCGTTCAGCGTGACCGTGTTGGCGCTGACCTGGGTCAGCACACCGTTGAGGGTCAGCGTGCCCGCGCCACCCAGCGTGCCGCCGGTCCATTGCAGGTCGCCATCGACGATGACCGAACCGGCGGTGGCCACATTCAGCGTGCCGCCGCTCAGCAGCACGTCGGCGGTGATCGACGCGCCATCGCTCAGCGTCGTGGTGCCGCCATTGTGCTGCACGCGGCCGTCGCCACTGAAACTCGATCCGGCGACCAGCGTGCTCGTGCTGCTGTTCAGCAACAGCAGCGCATCCGCTGCGATCTGCTGCGTGCCGGCAAAAGTGCTGACCGCGTTGTTCGATAGCGTGCCCTCGTTGATCAGCAGGGCGCCGGACTGCTGGACGACCAGGCTGCCGCTGTAGCCAAGATCGAGCGTGCCCACCCCGGATTTCACCAGCGAACCGAAGTTTTCGAAACGGCTGCCCGTACCGCCGCTCTGATAGATGTACAGCGTGTTGCCGCTGTCCGGTGTGTCCAGCGTCAACAACGAACCGGCGGCATTCCTGAATACCGCGCCATTGTTGATCAGCATGCTGCGGCCATTGTTGGTGCCGATCCGGCTGCCGCTACCGGTGTGGGTGTGCACCAGCGTCAAGTTGTCCAGCGTGACGCTGCTGGTGCCGACCAGCTGCAGTTCCCCTGACACGGTCAGCGTGCCGCCAGGCACGAGCACGTTGTTCGCCAGCGTGTTGCCGCCGCTGACGGTGCCGGCGCTCCAGTCGTAGCGGTTGCTGATCCGTGCATCGATGCCCGGCGCAATCAGCAGCGTGCCGGCCGACTGCGCGAATCGGGTGTTGATCGAGGTGTTGTCGCCCAGCGCGAGGGTGCCGCTGTTCAGGCGGAACTGGCCCGTGCCGTCGATGCGGCCGTCTGCCGCCAGCGTCGTCGTGCCACCGACGACCTGAAGCGTGGCGCCTTCCGCGATCTGCTGCGTGCCGGCCAGCAACACGGCATTGTTCAGCGAGGCGGTGCCCTCGCTCACCACGAAGTGTCCGAGCTGGTCGAAGCTCACATTGCCGAAGCTGCCGAAGTCGACATTGCCGGCGCCGCGCTTGGTCAGTGCGCCGGTGTTTTCGAAGCGGCTGGCTGCACCCGTGTCGTGATCGATGTAGAGGTTGCCGTTCGGCGCTTCGACGATCAGTGCGAGCGTGCCGGTATTGCGGAACAGTCCGCCGTTCTCGATGTTGAAACCGCTGGCCGACGTGTTGGCAATGCGGCTGCCGCCGCTGGTGTTGTGATGCTGCAGCGTCGTGCCATCGATACGGACGGTCGTGTTGCTGCTCTGGTCGAACACCCCGTTCACGTCGAGCACACCGCCGCCGGTGATCGTGCCGCCATTCCAGTTGAAACGGCCGTCGATGTCGGCACCTGTGCCGCTGGCGATGTTCAACGTACTGCCACCGCCGCTCAGGGTGTAGATCGAAGTGATGCGCGCACCGTCGCCCAGCAACAGCGCGCCGCCGCTGTGGGCCAGTGTTCCGGCGCCTGCGATCGAGCCGCCGGCCGACAGCGTGGTCGTACCGCCGAGCACCTGCAGGAACGCGCCAGCCGAAATGTTCTGCGTGCCGGCGAGGCTGACCGTGTTGCCCAGCGTCAGGCTGCCCGCTTCGACATTGAGCGTGCCGCCCTGCACGAAGGTCATCGCGCCGAAGTTGCCGATGTCGGCACGGCCAGCGCCGACCTTCGTCAGCGTGCCGGTGTTTTCGAAGCGGCCGCCGAGCGGACCGGTGTCCTGATCGATGTAAAGAATGCCGTTCGTTGCCTCGACCGACAGCGTCAGCGAACCGGTATTGCGCAGCAGCGCGCCGTTCTCGATATTGAATCCGCTGCCCGAGGTGTTGGCGATGCGGCTGTCGCCGCTGTTGTTCGAATGCACCAGCGTGGTCTGGCGCAGATAAACCGTCGTATTGCTGGTCTGATCCAGTACCCCCGCGAGAGAGAGCACGCCGCCGCCGGTAATCGTGCCGCCGTTCCAGGTCAGGTTGCCCGACATGGCGGTGTTTCCGGTCACGTTCAGCGTGCCACCCGACAGATCGATGTTTGCCGAGCTGGTCGTCACGTTCAGGTTGGCGGTCCCCGAGTCAACGTCCAGCGTCGCGAGGCCGAGGTCGGCATTGATGTTGGCAACGTAGCTTGCGACGCGCAGCGTTGACGAAGGCAGCGTGACGGCTGCGTTGAAATTCACCGTGCCGCCGCGGGGCGTCAGCACTGCGAAGGCCAGACCGCCCGCATTGAAGGTCGAGGTGCCATTGCTCTGATCGAAGTCGGCAATCGTGCCGCCGCCGTTGGCAATGAACTGGCTGGCCGCAGTGCTGACCGACACGCCGTTCAGGTCGAGCGCGCCACGCGCTTCGAAACGGCCGCCGTTGACTGTCAGCGTGCGGCCGACGCGCGTCGCGCCATTCACGGTCAGGCTGCCGCCGCTGATCGTCAGCGATTCTTCGGACGACAACGAGCCTATGGTCCATGTGCCTGTGCTGAGGGTGACGGTCGGCGTGACGCCCACGCGATCGATCAGCACCGTCTGCGTCGCGGAATTCGGTGCGGCGCCGAGTGACCAGTTGCTGCCGACCGACCAGTTGCCGTCGACATTGCTGACCCATTCGTTGATGCCGGTCAGCGCGCTGCCATTGCCCAGAACGTAATTGGCCGCGCCGTAGTAGCTGCCGTAGCCGAAGCCCGCCGGCACATCGAGTGCTGCGAATTCGCGACCGGCAATGCGCGCGTTGTAGCGCACCAGACGGAAGCCGGTGTTTGCGCCCGGCGTGTAGCCGCTTTCGTGCGTCGCGCGCAGCGTGCCGCCAAAGGTGACCGTGCCGGTGACGTCCAGTGCATCGTACTGCGTGCCGCGTTCGCTGCCGGCGATGCCGACTTCCAGCGTACTGGCGGCACCCAGCACCAGATTTCCGGTCACCGTCAGCAAGCCGTCCGGGCGCAGTACCCCATTGTTCGTGAGGGTGTTCGCACCCAGATTCAGGTTGCCGAAACCGCGGATGACGCCGGAACTGGTGAAACTGGTTGATGAGGTGATCGCGCCCCCTTCGAGGCGCAGGGTGCCGGCGTTGTTCCAGTTGGCGCCGCTGAAAGCGAAGGTCTTGCCGGCGGTGCCGGCGATGGCGGTACCGGAGAAGGTGCCGCCAGCGCCCATGTTGATGGCGCCGGACTGCGTGCCGGTCAGGCTGATGCCGGCGCCGACGTTCAGGGTGTTGTTGCTGTGCCAGGCAGTGAGGTCGTTGTTGGCGTTGTCGGCACCGGCGAAATCGATGCTGCCGTTGCCGGCGATGTTCAGCGTGGTCAGACCGGAGGCGGTGTTGCCGCGCAGATAGGTGCTGGAGCCGGTGCTGGCGAGCCGGACGGTGGCGCCGTCGAGCGTGAGCGTGCCGCGTGCTTCCATGCTCTGGCCGTTGCCGACGACATACAGGCCGGAACCGCCCACGCCATTGACGCCCGCCAGTGTGGTGTCGATCAGGTAGCCGACGCTGTTCATGACGAGCGTGCCGCCGGCCGGGTTGTTGGCCCGGATGGTGCCGCCGGTGATCGAGCCGCTGAGCAGCACGGCGCCGGTGGAATCGTCGAGCAGCAGGGTGGCGCCGGTGTTGTCCAGCGCACCGGAGAGGGCGAGGGTGCCGGCGGCGACACCGTCGCGATCGAGCGAATTGAACGAGGCGGTGTTGAAGGCGCCACCGAGGTTGAGCGTGCCGCTGTCCAGATCGAGGGTGCCGGACGAAGCCCAGGTGGTGTTGGTGTTGGAGGTGAGCGAGACGGTGCCACCGGCAGCGCGCAGGGTGCCGGCGTTGTTCCAGTTGCTGCCGCTGAAGGCGATCGTCTTGCCGGCGGTGCTGGCGGTGGCCGTACCGGAGAAAGTGCCGCCGGTGGCCATGAAGATGGCGCCGGACTGCGTGCCGGTCAGGCTGATGCCGGCGCCGACGTTCAGGGTATTGTTGCCGTGCCAGGCGGTGAGGTCGTTGTTGGCGTTGTCGGCACCGGCGAAGTCGATGGTGCCGTTGCCGGCGATGTTCAGCGTGGTCAGGCCGGCGGAGGTGTTGCCGCGCAGATAGGTCGAACTGCCGGTGCTGGCGAGCCGCACGGTGGCGCCGTCGAGCGTGAGCATGCCGCGCGCTTCTAGGAAGCCCCCGGTGACGACGGTGACCAGGGCGTTCGCTGCGAGGCCGGTACGTTTGCGCAGTGTGCCATTGGTCAGGTAGACGCCGCCGACCTGCAGACCGGTTTCGCCGATGACCAGCGTGCTGTTGTTCAGGGCGCCGCCGCCGGTCAGCGTGGACTGCGCACCGAGCAGATTCAGCACGCCACCCGAGATCGCGCCGCCACTGAGCGCGAGTCGGTTCAGGTCGAGCTGTGTACCGACATTGAGCGTGCCGCCCGACACCGACAGCGTGCCATTGATGGTCGAGTCGTCGGCGAGCGTCAGGGCGCCGCTGATGACGGAAATGTTCTCGTTCGAGAACAGGCTGTTGATCGTGATCGCGCCGCCCGTGCTGCGTACCGTGATCGTGAGATCACCCGCCTGATCGATCACCACGTCGGTGCTGGCGGTCGGCAGCAAGCCACCGGCCCAGTTCGATGCGATATCCCAGAAGCCCGACGCCTGCGAAATCCAGGTGCTGGCAAGCGTGCCAGTGGCGAAGCTCAGCGCATTCGAGAACGTGGTGGCCGTTGCCGTCAGACCGTTGGTGTCGATGCTGGCGAAGCTGCCTGACAGGCATGCGTCGGCCGGGCAGGACAGCACGGTGTAGCGGTCCTGCGCACCGAGCGTGACGCCATTTGCCGGCGTGATGACCAAATCGCCACCCAGGGCGATGGTGCCGCTGACCTGCAGCCTGTCCTGCTGCGCAACCGATGTGCCCAGCAGCTCGGCTTCCAGCGTACCCGCGGTCGTCTGCACCAGATTGCCCTGGATGTTCAGCAATCCCGCGCTGCCGCTGCCACCTGGCTGGAGCAAGCCGGCGTTGGTCAGCGTACCGGTACCGACGTTGATCGTGCCGATGCCGTCGATGCTGCCGTTGTTCAGCAGATTGGCATTGCCGGTGGCCAGGGTGGCGTTGTTCAGCAGCGTGACCCGACCTTCGTTGACCGGGAACGCGCTGGCCGTGAGTACACCTTCTTCGATGCGCAGCACACCAGTGTTGGTCAGCGGCATCTCGAGCGTGAGTCCGGTCGGCCCGCGCTTGACCAGTAGCCCGGCATTGTCGATTCGACCGGTGGTGGTGTGCGTGATGCGCGCACCGTTCTCGAGCGCAATGCTGCCGCCCGAGGCAATGGCAAGTCGTGCGCCGTTCAGGCGCAGACCGTTGCCAGTCTGGTCTGCAATGCTCAGATTGCCGGTGACGCGGATTTCGCGCGAAGTGTCCTTGCTCGCGCTGCCCGCGGCGATCGTAGACGTGCCTGCCAGCGTGACCACGCCACTGCCGGTCAGGGAGCCGGAATTCCAGATGAATCGATTGCCGACGGTAACGTCGGCGCTGCCGCCGAGTGACCCTCCGCTCAATTCGAGATTGGCGATGCTGGTCGCCGCGGTCGCGGCAAACGTGCCGCCGCTCAGGCGCAGCAGGCCGGCGCCGTTGATCTGCGTGGCGAGGTCGGCGGTGAGGGTACCCCCGGTCTGTTGCACGACGCCCGGCCCGGCGAACAGGAAGCTGCCGCCGATGGCGTTGTTCGACGATCCATCCGCCGAAATGAACAGGGTGTTGCCTTCGGTCACGACGATGCGTCCACCGGCCGCAGACGACAGCTGGGCCAGCCCGTTGCCCGCGCCGTTGAAGCCCTCGTTCATGTAGAGGTAGGCATTGCCGCTGGTGGCCAGCGTGCCGGTCGCTCCGATGTGCAGCGTGCCGCCGTCGCGGATGTACAGATCCGAACTGGCGGAATTCGACAGTGTCAGCGTGCCCGCCACTTCGAGGCGGCGTTGCAGGTACTTGATCGTGTTGAGCTGGGTCAGCGCGCCGTTGCCGGCCAGGACGGTTGTTCCGGTACCCGTCATCGTGCCGGAACGCCAGTCGAGCTGGTTCAGCGAGAACGTGCCGGCGCCGTCGAGCGTACCGCCGGTCAGTTCCAGATTGGCGATGCCGGTCGCCGCGCCTGCGAGCAGCGTGCCGCCCGTGAGCCGCAGCACACCGGCGCCGGTGAATGCGCTCGCCTGATCGACGGTGAGCAGGCCGGAGTTCATCTGCACGGCGCCCGGTCCGGCCAGCGTGAAATTGCCGCTGATCAGGTTGCTCGCCGCGCCGTCCGCCGTCAGGAACAGTGTCGTGCCGTCGGCGACGGCCATGCGCCCGCCGGCTGCCGATGTGAGCGCTGCAATGCCGTTGTTGCTGCCGTTGCTGCTCTCGTTGAAATAGATGTAGCCATTCGACGAGGTGGCCAGCGTGCCGGTGGAAGCGATGTGCAGCGTGCCGCCGTCGCGGATGTACAGATCGTAGTTCGTGCTGTTGCCGAACGTGAGCGTGCCGGCGACTTCAAGCCGGCGATGCAGGTACTTGTAGGCCGACGCGTTGTTGATCGTGCCATTGCCGGCAAGCACGGTGTTGCCGCTGCCGATCATCGTGCCGGATTGCCACAGCAGCTGTCCCAATGTGGCCGTGGCCGTGCCGTCGAGTGTGCCGCCGGTCATTTCGAAGTTGGCGATCTGCGTGGCGGCATGGGTCGCCAGCGTGCCGCCATTGAGCCTGAGCACGCCGCTGCCGGAAAACGCCGTGGCCTGATCGACGTTGAAAAGACCGCTGTTGAACTGCACCGCGCCGGGCCCGCTCAGCGTGAAGTTGCCGCGCAGGTGATTGCTGGCTGCGCCGTCTGCCGTCAGGAACAGCGTGGTGCCGTCGGCGACGGCAATGCGCCCGCCGGTGTCGGCGCTGATGACCACACTGCCATTGTTGGCGCCGTTGCTGCTTTCGTTCAGATAGATGAAACCATTGGCCGACGTGGCCAGCGTGCCGGTGCTCGCGATGTGCAGCGTGCCGCCGTCACGGATGTACAGATCGTAGTTCGTGCTGTTGCTGAAGGTGAGCGTGCCGGCGACGTCGAGCCGGCGATGCAGGAACTTGTAGGCGCTTGCGGAACCGATGGTCGCCATGGTGCCGGCCGCCAACACAGTGCGCCCGTCGCCCGACATCGTGCCGCCCGACCAGTCGAAGGCGTTGCCGATCGTGAAGTCCGCGGCACCGGCCTGCGTACCGCCCGACAGGGTGAAGCGGCTCGTGATGGCCGAATCGGCATTGACGAGCAGCGTGCCCCCCGACACGAGGAAAGTGCCTGCACCGGTGATCTGGGCGCCGTCGAGATGGATCGTGCCAGCCGACATCTGCAGCGTCGAGTCAGCTGCGATCTGCAGCGGCTGGCCGGCGATGTTGAAGGTGCTGGATTCCATCAGCACGCCGCCGCCATTCAGCGCCGACGCGACCATTCCACCGATCGACGCGCCCTGGCCATCGCTGTAACCGTGCAGACGCAACAGCCCGCCGCGGCTCTGGATGTTGCCGCTGATGTCCAGATACTGGAGGTAGGCGTTGCCGCTGCCTTCCCCCTTGGCCAGCGTACCCAGCGCGGTCAGTCTTCCACCGCCGGTCGTGGAACTGGAACCGCGCAGCACACCGTTGTCGTTCAGCAGCAGCGTGCGACCTTCGGCAATGACCAGTTCGCGATCGATGACGCGCGTCCCGCTCAACGTGATCGAAGTATCGAGCACGGTGCGGCCAGTGCCGCCCATGTTGCCGCTGAGCCAATTGAAGCTGTCGCGCAGCGTCAGGTTGCCGCTGCCCACCAGGTCGGTGTTCGACAGGTTGAATGTGCCGGTGCCGCCAATGACTGAATCGCCTTCGAGGGTGAAACGACCGCTGGTCAGCGCAAGTGCGCCGGCTCCCGTGACATTCAGGCGGGCCGAAAACTGGTTGCCCAGATTGTTGTCCGAAAACAGGCGCAACGTCAGGCCGTCGGCGACGTCGACGGCGGCCCCTGCATCGGCGCTGAACAGCGTTACGCCGCTGGCGCCTGCATCAAAGTAGACATGGCCGTCATGCGTCGTCGAACGCAGGGTGGCCGTCGAGGTCAGGTGCAGCGAACCACCGTTCTGGACATACAGCCAGTAGTTGTTGTCGGCCTCGAACGTGCCGGAAATTTCAAGCCGCCGCCGCAGGATCTTGTTTGCCGTGATCTGCGGCATCGACGCGTGGCCGCTGATGTGTGTTGTGCCGGTGCCTGACATGCCTCCGCCTGTCCAGACGAAGCGGCTGTCGATATCGAGATTGCCGCTGCCGCCGAGATCGACGCCTCTCAGCAGGAGCAGGCCGTCACCACCGATGGCCGAATCATCGGTCAGTGTCATGTTGCCGCTGGTCAGGGCAAACGTGCCGGTGCCGGTCAGATCGACATCGACCGACATTTCGTTGCCGAGGTTGTTGTCCGACGACAGGTTCAATGTGCGGCCGGCTGCGATATCGATCTCCGCACCGGCGTCTGCGCTGATGCGCGCGATGCCCGAGGCACCCGCCTGCAGGTAGAGGTTGCCGTCGTTCGTCGTGCTGCGCAGCCGGCCGGTCGATGTCAGGTGCAGCGTGCCGCCCGCCTGCACATACAGCGCGTTGTTGTTGTCCGCGTCGAGCGTGCCGCTGACTTCGAGCCGGCGCTGCAGGAACTTGTTGGCATTCGATTGCGGCAGCGAAGCGAGCCCGCCGATGCGCGTGATGCCACTGCCCCCCATTGAGCCGGACGTCCACACGAAGCGGCTGTCGATGTCCAGATTGCCGGTGCCGCCCACGTTGGCGCCATTCATCGCGAACAGGCCGGTGCCGCCGATAGAGGAATCGCCACTCAGCGTGATCAGGCCTCCGCTGAATGCGAAGGTGCCTGCTCCCGTCAGGTCAACATCTGCCGAGAAGGTGTTTCCGGCATTGCTGTCGGTGAACAGGTACAGATTGCGTGAGGCACCGACATCGATCCGGGCACCCTGGTCGGCGCTGAATGCAGCACTGCCGCTGCCGCCGGCCTGCAGGTAGATGTTGCCGTCGTGCGTCACCGAGCGCAGCGTGCCGGTCGAAGTGATGTGCAGCACGCCGCCGTTCTGCACGAACAACCACTGGTTGTTGTTGGCGTCGAGCGTGCCGGCCACCTCCAGCCTGCGCTGGAGGAACCGGTTACCGGTCGCCTGTGGCAGCTGGGCCTGACCGGTGATGCGCGTCACCCCATCGCCATACATGCCGCCGTTGAGCCAGCGGAAGTTGTTGCCCAGGGTCAGATTGCCGCTGCCGAACAGATCGGCACCCGCCATTGCGAGGTTGCCGCTGCCGGTGATCACCGAATTGCCGGTCAGGGTGAAGCGTCCGCCGGTCAGCGCGAGCGTTCCTGCGCCGCTGGTCGTGAAACTGGCCGAAATCTGGTTGCCGACATTGTTGTCGGAGTACAGGCTGAGCTGCCGGCCTGCCGCGACATTGACCTGTGCGCCGGCGTCTGCGCTGAACAGCGCCGTACCACTTGCGCCACTGTTGAAGTATATGTTGCCGTCATTCTCTGTCGACTGCAGCACGCCGGTCAACGTGAGGTGCAGCGTGCCGCCATTGCGGACGTAGAGCTGGAGATTGTTCTGGAGATCGAGCGTGCCGGCGATGTTCAGCCTGCGGTCGAGATAGCGGTAGTTGAAATTCGGCGGCAACTCGCCGGCACCCGTCAGCGTGACCGCACCGGTGCCTGTCATGACGCCGCTGTACCAGACCAGCCCGCCCAGCGTCAGCGGTGCACTGCCGTCGAGCGTGCCGGCGAGGTAGAGCGTGCCGGAGATCGCTGCGCTGGCGCCGTCGATGTCCAGCGTGCCGCTGTCCGCCGTGTAGTCGCCGTCGATGGCCACGCCGGTGCTGCCCTGCAGGCGTTGGCCGCCGACATGCATGTCGGCCGAGGTTTGCAGCGCGCCGTCGGTGGTGACGGTATTGCGGAACTGGATGGTCGAGCCGGTGCCCCGAACCGTACGCAGCAGGATGCTGCCGTCGCCGGTCGTGAGCACCGGCACGATGATGTCGGCGCGCTGATCGCCGACCGCGGTGCCGTTGCTGTAGCCGGTCTGCATCGTGATGCTGCCGGTGCCCTGCGTGATGATGCGCAGGTTGACGCCGTGTGAGCCGCCGGTCACCAGATCGATGCCGGCACTCGGCCCGCCTTCTTCGCCACCGAGATTGCGCGTTTCGATCAGCAGGTTGCTGCCGTCAGCCAGGGCCAGCGCGCCGCTGGTTTCACCGGCGAGATTTCCGCTCGCCGTATGGCTGAACGCACTGCCGCCGACCGTCACTGAACGTTGCGCGCGCAGAATGATGTCGGTCGTCTTGCTCTGTTCCTCGATCTCGCTTTCGAACAGCAGGGTCGGACCGAGCGCGTCGGCCGTGATGGTGCCCGGGGTGGCGCCACTCCTGAACAGTTGCGAGCCGTCGTTGCTGCCGTCACCACTCCCGCCCTGGATGATGATGGCCAGCGGGTCGAGCAGCAACTCGCCATTGCGTCCGCGTGCGGCGCGAGTGTCCGTGCGGCCGCGATAGAGCAGGGCCTCCTTGCCGGATACTTCGACCTGACCGCCGTCGCCGCCCTCGCGACCGCCGCGTGACCAGATGTTGCCGGCGAAGGCGGTGGCTTCGTCCGCCCATACGACGACCTTGCCGCCATCGCCGTTCAGCAGCGCATCGGACAGCAGGCTCACGCCATGTCCAACCCAGCTGATGCGAGCGTTGCGGATCTCCGAATTGGCGCCTTGCCAGTCGCCACCGACGAGGATGGAACCGCCGCCGGTGTCGCCCGATACATCGAGCACTGCATCACCATCGAGCACGACGGTCTCGGCGGTGACGACGATGTCGCCGCCCCGGCCGAGCGGTGCGCTGAGCGGTACCGCGGGAGCGGGGCCGGCCGCGGTGACCGGCAGGTCGAGGTCGCCGCCGACGGCCGGTGTCGGCGCACTCGTGGCAACGGGAGCGGGCGTACCTGCGGCAGGGCCCGACTCCACGTGGCCGACCGCACGCAGCGTGCCTTCGACCGTCGCGCGCTGTTCGGCGCTGACTTCAATCCGGCCGCCCGCAGTGCCGCTCGCATCCACCAGGGCTCCCGAATCCACCTTCACTTCGGGGGCGCTGATGTCGATCGAGCCGCCGGCGCGGTCGGCGGTTTGTGCAACCGTTTCCGACTGTGTGGTGAGCGTGACGGATTTCGAGCCGCGCAGCACGATGCGGCCGTCTTCGGTGCGGTGGGCTCCGGTGGCCGATATCTTGCCCGCCTGCGTGAGCGCTGCGCCGAACATGCCGACACTGCCGCCGCGTGCAATCAGCTGACCGAGATTGATCGCCTCGCCACCGGCTTCGACCCTGACGCGCAGCGACGGCTGATGCGGATCGGCGATTTCGACACTCTTGCCGGCCGCCAGTACGATGTCGCCGTTCTCGGCGGTGATCAGTCCGGTGTTTTCGACGTCGGTGGCGATCAGGATCAGCGGGCCGCCGGTCGTTTTGAGCGTGCCGTCGTTGCGCAGCTTGCCGGCATTGCCGTCGGCATCGAACTTCAGCCTGCCGGCGAGGAAGTCATCGTTCCGGATGTTGAGCGTCGACGCGACCAGCCCCGCGGTGTCCACTTTCGCGCCGGCACCGAACAGCACGCCATTCGGATTGATCAGGAAAACGCGGCCATTGGCAATCAGGTTGCCGAGGATTCTCGACGGATCCTGACCGACCACGCGGTTGAGCACGCTGGCGGTCGAACTCGGCTGGATGAAACGGGTGGTTTCGCCCGGCTGGATGGAAAACTGCTGCCAGTTGATGATGGCTTTGTCGCTGGCCGTGATGTTCAGCGTGCTGCCCTGGACCTGAACGCCGACGTTGCCGTGGACCACCTGATGACCGGTCGGGTTGGCGATCGCAAGGCCGGGCAATGCGGCCGCCATGGCAGCCACGACGCGCCGCAGCGCACGGGCGCCGCCGCCCTTGCCGCATGCCTTCGTTTCTTCCGGCACCGGGACGTAGCCGCCCTTCTCTTCGGAAAAAACCAGTCTGTAGCGACCCTTGTTCATTTCGGCCTCAAGTTCTTCTCCGCGAGGCCGTGAACCCGATTACCGCTGCTGCAGGTAATCCGGTTCAGGCCCGCGCGGGCCAACGCAAAAATTCCGACTGCATCCCCGCATGTCGTAATGTCTGGAGTGAGCGATACCGTTCCCGCCCCTTGTGATCCTGCCGCCTAGAAACTCAGGCTGAACGACGCGTGAACCCGGTGACTGCCGGACGCGTAACGGTCTGCGCCGTCGATCAGACGAGCGTAGTCGATCCGCCCCGAGAGCCATGTGGAATAGTTGACGCGCAGGCCCACGCCGGCCGAGAGCACGCCATCCCCTGCAGTTTCACCCGGTTGCGGATTGACTCTGTAAAGATGTGCAACGTCACCGAACAGCACGCCTCGCATGACCCAGATGTCTTCAGTCCAGGCCGGTGTATCGAGGTCGGCGCTGACCCGCCAGCCGCGGTCGTTGGCCAGTACGCGCTCGCGCAAACCGCGCACGGACTCGGCTCCGCCGATACCGAACTGCTCGCCGGACACCAACTCATCGCGTGTGTACTGACCCTGCGCCTGCAGTCGCACGCGCCAGTCACGCGGCAACAACTGGAACCACGAAGCGCTGGCGCGCATCACTGCGAAGCGCGCATTGGCACCCGCGCGCAGAGCGTTAAAGTCTGTGTCGCGGCCATGCTCGCCGCCCTGCAGGTTGCGCGCGACGCTGATCTGCACGCCGGCTTCCCGCGTATCGCCGCGCCAGTTGCCGCTCCACGACAGGGAAATCGGGTGCGTGATGACACGTGGCACGAGGTTGCCGGGTGTGTTGTCGAGCAGGAAGCTGCTGTCGAAATCGCGCCAGTCGGCGGCCAGGGTGATGCGCTGGGACAACTCGCCGATCCGTGGCATGTGCCAGTTGTAGCGCGCGGAAAAGATGCGGCCGCTGCCCGACACCGTGGCGGTCGAGTTCAGCACCTGCACCTGACCTGAACTGACGCTGGAAAAGCCTCCGACCAGATCGATGGAGTTGCCACTTTCGTACAGCGGAATGCGGTAGCCGAGGCCGACGATGGTCACGTCGGACGGCTGTTCGATAGAGGTCGTGTATTGCAGCGTTGCGACGTGGTCGCGGTTGAACAGGTTGTTGTGCTGCAGTCCGACGGAAATGCGGTGCGTGCCGGTCGACGGTGTGCCGCTGTTGTCGACGGTCACAAATCTGCGCAGTGGATTGCTGTCCGTCACCGATACGGTTGCAGCGATCTCGCCCGGCTTGCGCGCCGAGCGGAAAGTCACGTCTGTCATTTTCGACGCGTTCTCGTTGGCCAGCGCCAACTGGTGCGCGACAGCTTCTGTATTGGGCATGCTGCCTTCCGCCAGGGCGGGCAGGCTGCGCCGGATGTTCTCGTCGTCGTGGTGGCGTGCGCCCTGCAGCGTCAGCGCTTCGAGCTTGGGCTCGAGCACTTCAAGCGTGACGGTGCCGCTGCTCAGTTCCTGCTCGGGGATGGTGACCTGCGCCGCGCCGAAGCCGCGCTGGTGGTAAGCGGTTTGCAGCGCAGTGCGCGCCGCTTCGATCTCGGCAAACCCTACGGTCTTGCCGACGTAGGGTGTCAGCAGTGCATCGATTTCCGGCGTCCGGAATACAGAACCGCCGGCAACCGTGTAGTTTCTGACCTCGAATCGCGGACCATCAGCGGATTCTTCCGCGTGCAGGTTCGCCGATGCGAGAATGGCCCCGCTGGCGACCGCGAATGCAAGCCCCGCCCTGACAATCGACACTGACGACCCCCGTCCATCTTAAGTTCTTGTATCTGGCGGAGTTTAGAGGGTTTGCGGCGGATTTACACCCAGCCGAACAGCCTAGGTTGACCGGCAGAGTGTTTTGCCGTTGCATGGATGCAAAAGGGTGAGCCCGTCACACGGCAATCTGGGTGTGCGGGCAGTGAAAGCGAGCTGAAAAGCCTCAGTCTGCTGCGGCTGCGGCCTCCATGGCAGCCAGCCCGGCGTGTCGCACGTCGGTCCCCTTGACCATGAACACCACGTATTGCGCCATGTTCTTGGAGTGGTCGCCGATACGCTCGATCGCCTTGGCGATGAACAACATGTCCAGACCGCAGGAAATCGTCCGCGGATCTTCCATCATGAAGGTGATGAGCTGGCGCATGATGGATTTGAATTCGGCGTCAACTTCCTTGTCCTGGCGCACGACTTCGGTGGCGCTCGCCAGATCCTGGCGGGCCAGTGCGTCCAGCGTGCGGCGCAGCATGTCGACCGCCATCGACGCGGCGTGGCGCAGCTCGACACGCGGCACGAAGATGGCGTCGGACTCGAGAATGTGCCGGCCCATCTTGGCGATCTTTTTCGCTTCGTCGCCGACGCGCTCCAGATCGGTGATGGTCTTGACCATCGACATGATCACGCGCAGGTCGCTCGCAGCCGGCTGGCGCTTGGCAATCAGCTGATTGCACGCTTCATCCAGTTCGATCTCCATCGCATTCACCTTCTTTTCGGTGGCGATGACTTCTTCGAGAAGCGGCAGGTTGCGCTCGATCACGCCGCGCATCGCGTGTTCGATCTGCTGTTCGATCAGGCCGCCCATCTGCAGCAAGCCCGTACGCAGGCCTTCCAGTTCGTGGTCATAGCGCTTGGAAATGTGCTCGCTCATGTCAATGCGTTCCGGAAGGTGATGTGAAGTGAGACTGCGTCTGCACCAGAGTGTTCAGCCGCGCATTGTCTGCACGCCATTGGCCGAGGATATCAGCGCAATGTCGGCGCGGCGACGGGCGAACAGGCCATTGGTCACGGTGCCTGTCAGGTGGTCCAGCTCGGTTTCCAGCGCGACCGGATCGGTGATGGACAGGCCGGCGACGTCGATGATCCGATTGCCGTTGTCGGTCACGAAGCCTTCGCGCACCTTCGGCACACCGCCCAGCCGCAGCAGTTCCCGCGACACCAGCGCAACCGCCATCGGAATCACTTCAACGGGCAGCGGGAAGCGCCCCATCACGTCGACGCACTTCGACGCATCGGCGATGCACACGAAGCAGTCGGATGCCGCGGCCACGATCTTCTCGCGCGTCAGCGCGCCGCCCCCACCCTTGATCAGGTGCAGCCCGGGATCGATCTCGTCCGCACCGTCAATATAGACCGGGATGCGTCGCCCGGAAGTAATCACCTCGTCGAGCGTCAGCACGGTGATGCCGTGACCGCGCAGCCGCGAAGCGGAGGCCTCCGAACTGGCGACCGCGCCGGAGATCTTCAAGCCTTCCGACGCCAGCAGGTCGATGAAGTGATTGGCGGTCGAACCGGTGCCGACGCCGAGCAGCTCGCCCGGCACTACATGGGCCAGTGCCGACCGGGCCACGGCTTTCTTCAGGTCATCGCTGTTCATCGCTCATCTTGCGGTTTCGGATTCGCCCTCATTATCGGTCTTTTTTGTCAGTTTCATGACGGCTTTGCGGCTCAGATGGACGACCAGCAGATGGATCGGCATCCGCAGCCAGTGTCCGCGCAGATACAGCAGGAACAGGCTGACGGGTGTCAGGGCATCCATCGCGCTCTCGTGATGGGGCGACAGCGCACGGGTGAATAGCGTGTCCAGTACCTTCAGATGCAGCGGGTTCGGGGCCACGCGCTGCAGTTCGGAGGCCGTGTGGGTAGGAATGTCGAGCGCCAGGATCCGATCCAGGTATCGGAAGGCAAGAAAGATGGGGCGCGTCAGGCCGACGCCGGCTGCGCGCGCAAGGAGCTTCTGATCGAAGCAGGCGTCGCGGCTGCGGAACTCGGTGACCAGCGAGTAGAGGTCGAAAAGATCACGCAACCCGCTGTGAAACTCGCTTTCAAGAAACAGGTGTGTCGCGCTGTGCAGCACCATGTCCTGTGGTGAGAGCGTCATCAGCCGGTTGTCCGACGCAAGCGGTTCGGCTGCCGCGAGCATCGCCGACGAATCAGCACGAATGCGAGATGTCAGCGGCGTCAGCGCGTGATGGATATCGAGCGTGGTACCGCGACGGATGTGGGACATCGGCGGAATCTCATGCATCCATTGCCGGTAGTACCGCTGGTCGTAGGCGTCACGATGCTGGCTGACCCAACCATCCACCATGAGCCGCGCTTCGACTTCCCCCAGTCTTTCGCGGGGCACGAGGATATCGATGTCGGAAAAGGTCCGGCCATGACCGGCCGCGAGACCGCGCAGCACGTATGCGCCCCCCTTCAGCACCACGATCCGGCCGTCGACCGATTTCAGTGCGTCCAGTATCTGACGGATCTCATGACCCAGTGACAGATGCTGCTCCGCCACCAGTTGCGCGGCCGAGGCGAGGTGGTGCCACACCCGTTCCGGTACGTGATGCGCATGTCCGCTTCGGGAAACGACATGATGCAGAAGCCCGAGCAACTTGGACTTTCGAGCTTGCACGATGACGGTCTCCCAATCCCGCAAGGACATGTCGGCCGCCCGTGCAGGGGTCACCAGCACCATGCAGAGCGACAGCCTTTCCGGGGTCATCGCGTCGCGCGCATGTCGGCGAGCGCGTCAAAGCAGGCGATCGCTTCGTCGAGGATGCTGTACTCGAACTCGAAACATCCGCTTGCGGCTGCGGTGCTCGACAGCGTGCGGAAGGCCTGCTCGCCGAGACGATCGCTGTTGAACGAGTTGTCGGCGAGCGCAAGCACGGTGCGCGCACGGGTCATCGGTGACAGGCGCAAGGTGCTGCCCGCCCGGTACTTCGGAAACGCGATCCAGCCGGGACGCGCCCTGATGAGGGTGTCCGCGAGTGCAGAAGACGGTACCTTCATGTGTGCCACATCGCCCTTGTGGGTATCGGCAAAAACAGGCCCGATGACGTCGGCGCCCGCGTAGTCGCGCATGACGTCGATCGACCGGTTCTTCAGGCTGATCGGGCGCGGAAATGGAATCAGTTCCAGGGTGTCCGGAGTGATCATCGCGAGCTCATCGGACAGCAGCCGCCAGCCGCGCGCAGTCAGGCCGGCGCACAGCGTGCTTTTGCCGGAACCCGGCGGCGCGGGAAGGATGAGCGCGAAGCCGTTGCGTTCGACGACCGCGGCATGTATCAGAACGCAGCGATGCATGTGCATCGCGATGCACCAGTTGAGACCCCACTCGAAAAGCGGAAAGGCCTGGTGTTCCGGCAGCGGCTTGAATGGGCGCACGCCATCGAGATCGAACGTAATCTGCGGATGGACAGGTCTGCGGAGAAGCCCCGGCGTGACCAGCCTTACCGAAAAATCACAAAAGCCTTCGGCCGGCTCAGGAGGGTTGTCCGCATAAAAAAAGTCGAAAGCACGCCAGAACGCGGGCACATCACAGTGCACGCGTATCGAAAAGCTTCCGATTCTGATCTGGGATTGTTTCAGGGGGCAACCCGCGGCGCGGACAGGTGAACAGTGCGCGCAGCTTAGCGACTTGTAACGTCCGTTGCTTGCTGCTGAAGCACTTCCACGACAGCGAGTGTGCAATGCGCCGCGTCGTAGACCACGGCTTCCGTTTCATCGGCGAACCGTGCCACGAGAAGTCCTTCCGTCTCGATGAACTCAACCCGACAGGGCGGGTTGTCGCTTATCCCCACGTGGTGTTCAGATAGTCCTGGATTTCACCGAAATCAAGACCCGTTCCCATCAACTCGTACTCTCCCGCGGTGCTCGTGCCGCCACCCGTGATGGCATCCCAGATCGCGCGAAGCTGGAGGATCGTGATCGGGTAGGTCGCCGGGTAGGCCTTTGCGTTCAACACCGCGGCGGCAATGTGGCGGGCAAAATTTCCGATAGGTTGCGGAAACGCAGCCGCGTTATTGCCGTACGCAACCAGTTCCCACAGACTCACCTGACGGGTTGAACTGCCGCCGAGATTCGGTATTCCGGTCAGACCGACCGCGGTACCCAACACGGAAGAAAGGGTTGCGCCAAGCGTGCACGCGACGGACGAGCCGCTGACCGTGACGGTGCCGGATACCCGCCACTTCGTGGTGTCCTTGATCTCGGGGAAGGGAGGAGGGTTGGTAGCGGTGTACACCTTCCAGCTTCTGTCGACCTTTTGAACGATCTTCGGGGCCGTGACAGCCCAGTCGGTGGTGAAGCGACTGGGCTGTTGCCAGAATCCGGGTGACAGTCCGATCTTGCAGTTCGGTGTCGTTCCATCGTTCCGGCTTACATTGCCCGACATCTGGCCGGACAGCGTGCATTGGTAGGGCGTTTCGAACGTGGATTTCGCTTGTCGCGCCATCAGCACGCCGCCCACACCGAATCCGGCCTTGAGCAGGCTGCGGCGCAGTGCCGTCTCCTGCGGTGTCGGTAACGAAGCCTCGCGAGTGCGATCGATTTCCGAATTATTTTCCATTTGTCCGTTGCCCAATATGTTGTAACCGCCATGCGTGCCGGAGTCTATCGTCAAACACAGGGCTGATGCCTGTGCAGAGGATCACGTCACGCTACGGTATCGGGCAGATACCATGCAAGAAACAGGCCTTCAAATGGTGGTTTTCCAACGCTATGTTTTTAAGCGCTTAATTTAATCTCCGTTCCTTTTTCCCCGGTTTTTGTAAGAAAAGTCGACAAGCGTGCTCCGCGGTCATCGGGTCGATCTCGGCAAATCGGTGCAGCTTCCCTCCGCCACTTCAGCCGCCAGCCCGATGGATTCGCCAAGCGTCGGATGCGGATGGATCGTGTGGCCGATGTCCACCGCATCGGCGCCCATTTCGATCGCCAGCGCGATCTCTCCGATCATGTCGCCGGCCGATACGCCGACGATGCCGCCGCCCGCGATGCGACCGCTCTCCGCGTCGAAAATCAACTTGGTGAAGCCCTCGTCGCGACCGTTGGCGATGGCCCGTCCGCTGGCCGCCCACGGAAACTTGCCGACGGTCACCTTGCGGCCCTGCGCCTTGGCCTCGTCCTCGGTCAGACCGACCCAGGCGACTTCGGGGTCGGTGTAGGCGACCGACGGAATCACCGTGGCGTCGAAATGACGCTTGTGGCCGGTGATGACTTCCGCCGCGACGTGGCCTTCGTGCACCGCCTTGTGGGCCAGCATGGGCTGGCCGACGATGTCGCCGATGGCGTGGATGTGCGCCACGTTGCTGCGCATCTGGCTGTCGACCGGGATGAATCCGCGCTCGTCCACGCGCAGGCCGGCGGCTTCGGCGTTCAGTGTGCGTCCGTTCGGCGAGCGGCCGACCGCGACCAGCACACGATCGTAGGTCTGCGGCTCTGCCGGCGCCTTCGCGCCCTCGAAGCTCACCTTGATGCCCTCCGCCGTCGCTTCGGCGCCGGTCACCCGCGTGTTCAGCATGACGGCGTCGAAGCGTTGGGCGTTCTTCTTCTCCCACACCTTGGCCAGATCGCGGTCGGCACCCTGCATCAGGCCGCCGGTCATTTCGACTACGTCGATGCGGGCACCCAGCGTCGAATACACGGTAGCCATTTCCAGGCCGATGATGCCGCCGCCGATCACCAGCATGCGCTTCGGAATGTCAGCCAGCAGCAGCGCGCCGGTCGAATCGACCACGCGCTGATCGTCCGGCATGAAGGGCAGTTTCACCGCCTGGCTGCCGGCGGCGACGATGCAGTGGCCGAACTTCAGTACCTTCTTCTCGCCGGTTTCCGCCCTGCCGTCGCCGCGGGTCAGCGCCACCTCGACATGCTGCGGATCGACAAATCGGGCCGTGCCACGCACCACCTTCACCTTGCGCGCCTTGGCCATGCCGGACAAACCGCCGGTCAGTTTGCCGACCACCTTGTCTTTCCAGCCGCGCAGGGCGCCGAGGTCCACTTCGCGCGCGCCGAACTTGATGCCGTGTGCGGCCAGCGCTTCGGCCTCGTCGGCCACTGCTGCGACGTGCAGCAGCGCCTTGGACGGGATGCAGCCCACATTCAGGCAGACGCCGCCCAGCGTGGCGTAGCGCTCGACGATGATCACATCCAGTCCGAGGTCGGCGGCACGGAAGGCCGCCGAATAGCCGCCGGGGCCGCCGCCGATCACCAGAACGGCGCAGCTATCGTCGACCCTGGCCGGTGCGCTGCCCGTGGCCGGGGCAGGTTCGGCGACCGATCGGGGTGGGGACGCCGCTCCCACAGGGGCTGCTCCAGCGGGAGCCGCTGCCGCAGTGGCTGTACCCGCAGGCACGGTTTCAGCGGACACCGCCGCCTCCATCGTCAGCACGACGCTGCCCTCGGATACGCGGTCGCCCACCTTCACCTTCAATTCGACGATGCGGCCGGCCTGCGGCGAGGGGATGTCCATCGTGGCCTTGTCGGACTCGAGCGACATCAGCGGCGCGTCCGCCTCCACCGTGTCGCCGGGCTTCACCATGATTTCGATGATCGGCACATCCTTGAAGTCGCCGATGTCGGGGATTTTTACAGTCAGTGTGCTCATGTCGGTCTCCTTACATCAGCACGCGGCGCATGTCGGTCAGCAGCGCCGCGACATGGGCGTTGAAGCGGGTCGCTGCGGCGCCGTCGACGACGCGGTGATCGGCGGTCAGCGACAGCGGCAATATCAGGCGCGGCTGGAAGGCCGAGCCGTCCCAGACCGGTTTCATCGTGGTGCGGCTGACGCCGAGGATGGCGACTTCCGGGGCGTTGATGATGGGCGCGAATCCGGTGCCGCCCAGACCGCCGACGCTGGAAATGGTGAAGCAGGCGCCCTGCATCTCCGCGGCAGACAGCTTCCCGTCGCGCGCTTTGGCCGCCAGTTCACCGCATTCGGCGGCCAGCTGGGCCACGCCCTTTTTGTCGGCGTCACGGATGACCGGCACCATCAGCCCGCCCGGTGTGTCGGCGGCGAAGCCGATGTGGCAGTACTGTTTCAGGATCAGCGCCGGTTCTTCTGCCTGCAGGTCGATCGAACTGTTGAAGTCGGGAAATTTCTTCAGCGCCGAACACACCGCCTTGATGATGAAGGCGAGCATGGTCAGCTTGACGCCGCCCTTGGCCTGTTCCGCGTTGATCTGCTGCCGGAAGGCTTCGAGGTCGGTGACGTCGGCGTCTTCGTGATAGGTGACCGCCGGAATCATCACCCAGTTGCGCGACAGGTTGGCCGCGCTCAGTTTGCGGATGCGCGACAGTGGCTTGCGTTCGATGTCGCCGAACTTCGTGAAGTCGACTTTCGGCCAGGGCAGCAGGTCCAGTCCGCTGCCGCTTCCGCCAGCCGCTGCGGAGGCGGAAGCGGGCGCCTGAAGCGCACCCTTGACGAAGGTGTTGATGTCCTCGCGCATGATCCGGTTCTTCGGTCCGCTCGCCGCGACGCGGGTCAGATCGACCCCCAGTTCGCGCGCGTAGGCACGCATCGACGGACTGGCGTGGGCCTTGTTGCCGCCAACCCGTGGTGCGGCGGCGTCGGTGGCCGCCGGTGCGAAATCCGTGGGGGCTGATGGTGTCGGTGTGGCCGGCGCGGCGATTGCGGCCGCCATGACCGGGGGCGGCGCGACCACGGGCGCAGTCGGTGCAGCCACCGGCGCGGTCGTCGCCTCCGATGCGCCGGCTTCCATCGTGCCAATGGTCGCGCCCTGCGACACGCGGTCGCCGACCTTGACGGTGATCTGGCCGATCACGCCGGCGGCCGGCGCCGGAATGTCCATGGTGGCCTTGTCGGATTCCAGCGTCACCAGCGGTGCGTCGAGTGCGACGCGATCGCCCGGCTTGACCAGGACTTCGATGACCGGGACATCGGCGAAGTCGCCGATGTCAGGTACTTCTATATTGATGGTGCTCATTTCAGCCTCGCTTGTTCAGGTGCGGCCGCGCGCGACGCGGCCGGGAAGGCGCCCTGCCGCGTCGCGGCTCGGGTCGGCCTGCCGGTCAGTGCCGACTCAGACGTACAGCGGGTTGGGTTTGCTCACGTCCAGCCCGTAACGCGCGATGGCTTCGGCCACCCGTGCACGGTCCAGCGCGCCGTCGTCCGCCAGCGCCTTCAGCGCAGCGACCGTCACCCAGTGCTTGTCCACCTCGAAATGCGCGCGCAGCGCCTGACGCGTGTCCGAACGCCCGAAACCGTCGGTACCCAGCACCACATAGCGGCGCGGCACAAAGGCGCGGATCTGTTCGGCGAACAGGCGCACGTAGTCGGTCGCGGCGATCACCGGTCCGCGCGTATCGCGCAGGCAGTGCTCGACGTGCGACATGCGCGGGGCTGCCAGCGGATTGAGCAGGTTCCAGCGCGCGCAGTCGGCGCCGTTGCGCGCCAGCTCGGTGAAGCTGGGGCAGGACCACAGGTCGGCCTCGACGCCCCAATCGCTGCGCAGCAGTTCCGCCGCGGCGATCACCTCCCGGAAGATGGTGCCGCTGCCGGTCAGCTGCACGCGCGGACCGTTGGAGGCGGCACCGCGGCGGAACAGGTACATGCCCTTCAGGATGTCCGCTTCGGCGCCGTCCGGTATCGCCGGGTGCTCGTAGTTCTCGTTCATCACCGTGAGGTAGTAGAACACGTCTTCCTGCTCCGCCATCATGCGGCGCAGGCCGTCCTGCACGATGACCGCGACTTCGTACGAGAAGGTCGGGTCATAGCTGATGCAGTTGGGAATGGCGGCCGACCACAGATGCGAGTGGCCGTCTTCATGCTGCAGGCCTTCGCCGTTGAGCGTCGTGCGCCCGGCCGTGCCGCCGATCAGGAAGCCGCGCGAACGCTGGTCGCCGGCCGCCCAGATCAGGTCGCCGACGCGCTGGAAGCCGAACATCGAATAGAACAGATAGATCGGGATCGTGGCGACGCCGTGCACCGAGTAGCTGGTCGCGGCGGCGATCCAGTCGCTCATGCCTCCCGCTTCGTTGATGCCTTCCTGCAGGATCTGGCCGGTTTTCGATTCCTTGTAGAACATCAGCTGGTCGGCGTCCTGCGGCACGTACTTCTGGCCCTCCTGATTCCAGATGCCGATCTGCCGGAACATGCCTTCCATGCCGAAGGTGCGCGATTCGTCCGGCACGATGGGCACCACGCGCTTGCCGACGTGCGGATCTCGCAGCAGGATGTTCATGATGCGCACGAAAGCCATCGTGGTCGACAGTTCGCGCCCGTCGCCGGACGCCTTGAGCAGGGCGTCGAAGGCGGACAGCGGCGGCACCTCGAGCGGCTCGGCCTTCGTGCGACGGCTCGGCAGGTAGCCGCCGAGCGCCATGCGCCGTTCGCGCATGTACTGCAGTTCCTTCGAGCCTTCCTCGAACTTCAGGTAAGGCAGGTTCTCGATGTCCGCATCACTGATGGGCAGGTCGAAGCGGTCGCGGAAACCGCGCAGCGATTCCAGGTCGACCTTCTTCTGCTGGTGCGAAATGTTCTGCGCCTCGCCCGAGCCGCCCATGCCGTAGCCCTTGATGGTCTTGGCCAGGATGACCGTCGGCTGGCCGGTGTGCTTGACCGCCGCGTCATAGGCGGCATACACCTTGTGCGGATCATGGCCGCCGCGGTTCAGGCGGAAGATGTCCTCGTTGCTCCAGTTGGCGACCATCGCCGCCAGTTCCGGGTATTTTCCGAAGAACTGCTCGCGCACATAGGCGCCGTCGCGCGCCTTCATGGTCTGGTATTCGCCGTCGACCACTTCCATCATGCGCTGGGCCAGCAGGCCGTTCCTGTCCTGTGCCATCAGCGGGTCCCAGTAGCCACCCCACAGCAGCTTGACCACATTCCAGCCGGCGCCACGGAAATCGCCTTCCAGTTCCTGGATGATCTTGCCGTTGCCACGCACCGGGCCGTCGAGGCGCTGCAGGTTGCAATTGACGACGAACACCAGGTTGTCGAGTTTCTCGCGCGCCGCCATGGCGATCTCGCCCAGCGTTTCCGGTTCGTCGGTCTCGCCGTCGCCGATGAAGCACCACACCTTGCGGCCTTCAGTGTTGGCGATGCCGCGGTCCTGCAGATACTTCATGAAGCGGGCCTGATAGATGGCCTGCAGCGGCCCAAGCCCCATCGACACCGTCGGAAACTGCCAGAAATCGGGCATCAGCCACGGATGCGGATAGCTCGACAGGCCTTCGCCGCCGACTTCCTGGCGGTAGTTGTCGAGCTGCGACTCGCTGATGCGGTCGAGCAGGAAGGCGCGGGCATATACGCCAGGCGCCGAATGGCCCTGGAAGTAGATGAGGTCGCCCCCATGGGTCGGGCTTGGTGCGTGCCAGAACCAGTTGAAACCCACGTCATACAGTGTGGCGCTGGACGCGAAGCTGGCGATGTGCCCCCCCACATTGGTGTTCTTGTTGGCGCGCAGCACCATCGCCATCGCATTCCAGCGGATGTAGCTGCGGATGCGGTGCTCGATCTCGAAATCACCGGGGGCCTGCACCTGCTTGCCGGCCGGGATGGTGTTCACATAGGCGGTGGTGGCCGAGTACGGCAGGTTGATGCCGGCGCGCCGCGCCTGTTCGGTCAGCCGTTCGATCAGGTAATGAGCGCGGTGTTCGCCTGCGTGTTCGATCACGCCTTCGAGCGCGTCCAGCCATTCCTGGGTTTCGACGGCGTCCGGATCCGAGACCAGCAGGGGGTGGGGTAGTGCAGACACAGGACTTCTCCTCTTGTTTGATCGACCGTTCGATCACCAGCACTGCCGATGCACAACCCGACCGGGGCATGGAGCCCGTCCGGGGTGGTCAGCGTGCCGGGCGAAGAGAGGCTCGTCCGGGGCGCCTGTCCGTCTGCGCATGGGTGATGCAAGTGTCGACAGCTCTGGAGCGGCAGCGGGTGGCTGCCAGGGCAGCGCCGTACGCAGGGATCGCCCGCGTCAGCGTGACCACATTATGGGTCACGCCCGGGACCGGCGACCAGTCGTGGATAACCGAAACGCCACACCCGCGTTGCTGTGGCGCCGCACCCGGGCGGGACAGGCGGCGTCCGGTGCCATCAAGTTCTGCAGCGGGACGTCGATACCGGTGTTGACCAATCATTTCTCGGGAGCACACGTGATTCCTGTACGCAAATCCGACGTGGCGCTGGGCAAGCCTCTGCCCTATTCACTGTTCGATCAGCACAACACCCTGTTGCTGAAGGCCGGCGTCATCGTGCAGACGCAGAACCAGCTTGACGTGCTGAGCGAGCGTGGCCTGTACCGGGACCGCTCGGGCGGCGGCATGCCGTCGGTGACGGTGCACGCCAGTCATCCCTCAGACAGCAAGCCCGAGGTGGACAACGGCGCAGTCGAACTCGATCTGGACGACATCCGCCTGCGCATCGGCGATGTCGTTCAGCTGCAGGGTGCCGCCGATGATGCGCCGCGGCATACCGTCCGGCTGCTCGGCCACATGAAGGGCCGCAGCGTGATGGTCACCGCGCCGATGGTGGATGGCAGTTATGCGCTGGTCAAACAGGACGCCACCTTCGTCGTGCGCTTCTTTTCCGGCAAGAACGTGCATGCGTTCCCGGCCCGGGTGCTGAAGTCGGTCAATACGCCGTTTCCCTATCTGCACCTGAGCTATCCGAAGAAGGTCAGCGGCATGCGGATACGCCGGACACAGCGCGCTGCGGTGCGCGTCATCGCCGCGGTGACCGATCCGGCCGGCGCGTCGCATGCCGCGACACTGATCGACCTCAGCAAGGGGGGAGCGCTGCTGGCCGGCCGAACGGCGTTCGGCGACCTCGGGGAGCCGGTGGTGTGCAAGTTCCGGTTGCGCTTCGACGACATCGACCAGCTGGTGCAGCTCGCCGGCCTGATCCGCTCGGTCTCCGAGGGCCGTGATGACGACGGCGAAGCGGCCGTGTTCAATCACGGCATCCAGTTCGCCGAAATTCCCGCGCAGGACAATCTCGCGCTGACGGCTTACATCTATCACCAGCTCATTGCCGCCAGCGAAGGCCGCTGACCGCCTCCGGGGTGCTCGCGGGACCGGCTAGGCGTACCATCGCCGCGGATCATGCTCGGAGCACCCCGATGAAATGCCCCTTCTGCAGTTCGCCCGACACCCAGGTCGTCGAAACCCGTGAAAGCGAGGACGGCGACATCATCCGCCGCCGCCGTCGCTGTGCCGCGTGCGACAAGCGCTTCACGACCTACGAGCGGGTCGACCTGAAAATGCCGCAGGTGGTGAAGAAGGACGGCCGGCGCGCCGACTACGATCGCGAAAAGCTGCGCGCCAGCATGATGCTGGCACTGCGCAAGCGGCCGGTCACGACCGAATCGGTCGATCTGGCGATGGATCGCATCGAGGAGCGCCTGCTCACCATGGGGGTGCGCGAACTGGCCACGGACCGCCTTGGAGAGCTGGTCATGCGCGAGTTGAAGAAGCTCGACAAGATCGGCTACATCCGATTTGCCAGCGTGTATCGCAATTTCGAGGACGTCGACGAGTTTTCGGAAGTGGTGCGCGAAGTCACCAAGCCGGCGCGCGCGTCGCGCAAGGCAGCGACCTGAATGGGCGGTGACGCACACCACATGGCGCGTGCACTGCGGCTGGCGGCGCGCGGCCTGAACACGACGACGCCCAACCCGCGCGTCGGCTGCGTCATCGTGCGCGACGGACAGGTCGTCGGCGAGGGCTGGCATGTGAGGGCGGGCGAGCCGCACGCCGAAAGGCATGCGCTGCAATCGGCCGGCGATGCGGCGCGCGGCGCCACCGCGTACGTGACGCTCGAGCCGTGCAGTCACCACGGCCGCACCCCACCGTGCGCCGACGCGCTGGTCCGGGCCGGTGTGGCGCGCGTGGTGGCCGCCATGCAGGATCCGAACCCGCTGGTTGCCGGTCAGGGGCTGGCCAGGCTGGCCGCAGCCGGCATCGCGACCCGTTGTGGCGTGCTGGAGCAGGAGGCGCGCGAACTGAACATCGGCTTCGTGTCGCGCATGACGCGCGGCCGACCGTGGGTCAGGTTGAAAACCGCATCGACGCTGGACGGCGTGACGGCGCTCGACAACGGCGTCAGCCAGTGGATCACCGGCCCGGCGGCGCGGCGCGACGGTCACCGCTGGCGCGCGCGCGCCTGCGCCGTGCTGTCGGGCATCGGCACCGTGCAGGAGGACAACCCGTCGCTGACCGTACGCGAGGTGCCCGCGGAACGCCAGCCGCTGCGCATCATCGTCGATGCCCGATTGGCGCTGTCACCCGCTGCGAAGCTGTTCGCCGACATCGACCGCGCACCCGTGCTGGTGGTGTGCGCGTCGGACGACGTGCCGAATGCCCGCACGCTGCGCGATGCCGGTGCCGAGTTGCTGGTGCTGCCGAACGACGGCGGCAAGGTAGACCTGCCAGCCCTGCTGCAGGCGCTCGGCGCGCGCGGCATCAATGAGCTGCACGCCGAATCCGGTCACAAGCTCAATGGTTCGCTGTTGCGCGAAGGCTGCGTCGATGAATTGCTGATGTATGTCGCGCCGACCGTGCTCGGCCGCGGCATGGGCCTGTTCAACCTGGGGCCGTTCGACACGCTGGATCAACGGGTCGACGTCGATATCCGCGACATCCGGGCCGTCGGACGCGATTGGCGCATCCTGGCGCGGTTGAGATCGTCGACGTAGGAGCGGACCCTGTCCGCGATACGCGCGTCGATTCCTTGTGTCACGTCCGTGACGTGGCAGTCGACGCGATCAACCCGCTCGGATTGGCACGAACAACCGGTTGTCGCCGCGCTGTATCAACAGGGCGACGCGGCCCTTGGCGCGTTCGACCAGGCGCGCCAGTTCTTCGGCGCTGCCGACCGGCTGACCATTCACCGCGAGGATGGCGTCGCCCGGCTGGATGCCGGCCTGAGCGGACGGGCCCGCCGCGTCGGACACGACCAGGCCGCGATTCACGCCCAGTTGCTGCGCTTCGCCACCGGTGAGCGGACGCACGACCAGACCCAGACGGTCGCGTGCCGGCTGCGCGTCGCGCCCCGGATCGGCCTGGGCGACCGCTTCGGTGTCGCCCTGTTCGCCCAGCGTCGCCGTCACGGTGCGTTCCGCGCCCTGACGCCATACCTTGAGCTTCACCGCCTTGCCTGGCGGCAGATTGCCGATCACCTTGGGCAGGTCGAACGAATCCGCCACCTCGCGACCATCGACCGACAGCACCACGTCACCGGGCTGCAGGCCCGCCCGGTCCGCCGGACCGTCCTTTTCGACATTGGCAACCAGAGCGCCGCGCGCACGGTCCAGCCCGAAGCTGTCGGCCAGGTCGCGCGTGATCGGCTGGATGCTGATGCCCAGGCGGGCATGCTTGGCGCGGCCGAACTGCTTGATCTGGTCGGCCACGCGCATGGCCACGTCGATCGGAATGGCGAACGACAGCCCCATGAAGCCGCCGGTGCGCGAGTAGATCTGCGAATTGATGCCGATCACCTCGCCCTTAAGGTTGAACAGCGGACCGCCCGAATTGCCCGGGTTGATCGCCACGTCGGTCTGTATGAACGGCACCAGCGATTCGTCAGGCAGCGCGCGCGACTTGGCACTGACGATGCCGGCTGTCACGGTGTTCTCGAAACCGAAAGGTGCGCCGATCGCCGCCACCCATTCGCCGACACGCACCTGGTCCGCATTGCCCAGTTTGACGGCCGGAAGGTTCTTTGCCTCGACCTTGATCAGCGCAACGTCGGTGCGCTTGTCGCTGCCGATCACGCGCGCCTTCAGTTCGCGCTTGTCGGTGAACTTCACCGTCACCTCGGCGGCTTCCGACACCACGTGCGCGTTGGTCAGGATGTAGCCATCCTGGCTGATCACGAAGCCGGAACCGATGCCGCGCGGTGTCGGGCCCTGGCCATTGCCCGGCCCCTGGCCGCCGCGCGGGTCCTGCGGCACCGGAATGCCGAAGCGGCGGAAAAATTCGTACATCGGGTCGTTCGGGTTCATGGCCGGCGACCTGGCCGTCTTGCCGACGACGCTGATGTTCACGACCGATGCCGAGGTCTGGTCGACCAGCGTGGTGAAGTCGGGCAGACCGGTCACCAGATTGCCGGTGCCCGCGGCCGCAGCGGCCGGTGCAGCCTGCGTGAGCAGCAGCGGCTGGCCGTCGGCAGCGGCCTGCGCCTTGTGCATCCAGTCGATCGTGGTCGCCGTCGCACCAAGGCCGAAAGTCGTGGCGGCGATGGCTGCCAGAGCGGTACGTGACAGGGTGATCTTCATCGGATGTCCTCTCCTGACTGTTATTGCCCGCAGCAGCCAAGCGCTGCGGGGCTTGTGAGCGAACGATGGAGCCGCGCGGGTGACAGGCTGTTCCGGCGGTTTACATCCCGAAACAATGGGCGTCGTCGAGCAGGTTCGATGGGAATCTGGGGAGCTAAACTGACATATCAAGGGTCCGAGTCGATGAACCGCACTTGAAAACAGGTGGCCGCGCCGCCACCATGCTCAGTCCGGGTGTCACGCAGCGGCATCGCACCATGATCGCGCCGCTCTATATATAAGCAAAAACAGGATGACCATGAACCATTCAGACACCACACGCCCGAGCCGGGAAGAAGCCGAGGCGGCTGTCCGTACGCTGATTCAGTGGGCCGGCGACGATCCGACGCGCGAAGGCCTGCTCGATACGCCATCGCGCGTCGTCAAGTCGTACGAGGAATTCTTCGCCGGCTATTCGATCGACCCGCGCGAAGTGCTGTCGCGCACCTTCGAGGAGGTCGAAGGCTACGACGAGGTGATCGCGCTGACCGGTATCCGCTTCGAAAGCCATTGCGAGCATCACATGGTGCCCATCATCGGCAAGGCGCATATCGCCTACCTGCCGGATCGGCGCGTCGTCGGTATTTCGAAGCTGGCGCGCCTGGTCGAGGTGTTCGGCAAGCGCCTGCAGATCCAGGAAAAGATGACTGTGCAGATCGCCGATGCGCTGTACGAGGTGCTGCAGCCGCGCGGTGTTGCAGTGGTGATCGAGGCGGCGCACGAATGCATGACCACGCGCGGTGTGCACAAGCCGGGTGTCGCCATGGTGACCAGTCGCATGCTCGGCGCCTTCCGCGACGACGCCAGCACCCGGCGCGAGTTCTTCAATCTGATCGGCCGGACGGCGGGCGGCTGCGAAAGCTGAGTCAGCGCCTCAGGTCAGGCAGCGCGGCGAGGCGTCGCTCCAGTGCACCGGGTTCGGTCGCGCGGTGCGGGCCTCGCCGCGATGCGTTGTGATCGACGGCATCGCTGCATCCGCCCGGATTCCTGCCTTCCAGCCAGGGTTCTGCCGCACTCAGCATGTCCCGCCCGATTTCGGGTGGCGCCAGATCGCGCGTACACCCGGGGATGATCCTGGGGCCCGGTGCTTGGCATCGCCGGCCGCAATCGCCGGTTGGAGGCGTCGAGGCGTGATCCGCTCAGCCTCGGTCGCACGACGTTTCGGGCGCTGTCTATATATATGCAGCGGAGAGACCCGGGCCGAACCCGGAACGGCGATCAAGCAGGTCCGGTGTGGTGTTTCGCCAACGAAGGCTCGGATCTGGCAGCGGGCAAGCCAACCTCCCTTGCATGGCTGTTGCACGAAAACCACAACGCACCGGACGGGTGCATACGTAATTCTACGCATGGCTTGCAGGGAGCTTTCATGCTTCGGTACAGTGCGGTCCACCTTCTGAATGTCCGAAGGTGAGTAGCCCGGCAGTAGAGTCGCTCTGCGATCGAACACGATCCGGGCACCCACTATCATCGCAAGAGGAGAATTGCGTAATGTCCAAGAAATTGCTTGCAGCTGCGATCGCAGCCGCACTCGTACCGACCGCCGTGCTGGCCGAAGCATCGAACGTGACCATGTACGGTCGCATCGACTACGGTTTCATGTCGCGTGGTGGTGACAGCGGTGGTCTGTCGCAAGGTGGTCGTGAAGGTCGCCTGAACGACTTCGAAGATGGCATCCAGGGCACGAACCGCATCGGTTTCCGTGGCAGCGAAGCCCTTGGCAACGGCCTGAAGGCAATTTTCGAATTCGAATTCGGTTTCTCGGGTGACAGCGGTCAGTCGTTCGGTGCCACGTCGAACCGTCACAGCTGGATCGGTCTTGAAGGTGCCTTCGGTACCGTCCTCGGCGGTCGTGTTGATGGCGCACGTTACTCCTTCGTCGGCCAGTACGACCCGTTCAAGAACCAGACCGTCGCCAACGCCGGTTCGCTGTTCGGTGTGACGTCGGGCCTCGGTCAGGCTGACCGTGCCGACAACGCTGTTGTCTACATCACGCCTGAAGTCGCTCCCGGCCTGAAGTTCCTGGCTGCCTACACGACTTCGCTGCTGTCGGAAGCGGGTTCGGGTGCAATCGCCGGTCAGGACACCGAAACCGGTGACACCCCCCTGTACGCACTGGCTGCCCTGTACAACAACGGCCCGATCAGCGTCACGCTCGACTACGAAAACCTCAAGATCAAGCGCGCAAACGCGGGTCGCGACCTCGAGTTCGATCTGTGGGTTGCTGGCGCCAGCTACGACTTCGGCGTTGCCAAGCTGTCGGCCTACTACGAAAACACGAAGGGTGACGACAGCGCGTCGGAAGCCATTTCGGACGCTGATGGCTGGCTCGTCGGTCTGACGGTTCCCGTCACCACCAACTTCGCTATCAAGACCAGCTACGTCAAGGCGAATGACGATGCCCGCAACAACGCTGACTGCAAGAAGTGGGGCGTTGGTGGCGAGTACTCGTTCTCGAAGCGCACACAAGCCTACGCAACGTTCGCCAAGCTGAGCAGCGACAGCGCAGCGACCTGCGGCATCTCGAAGAACGCCGCCGGTGGTAACGGTACGGGTTCGAACGGTGCCAATGGTACTGGCTACGGCGACACCGGCTTCAACATCGGTCTCGCACACACGTTCTAATCGGTTTCCGATCAGAAAGCTGTGTTGAAACGGGCGCCTTCGGGCGCCCGTTTTTCGTTCACCGTCCCTGATGTGCTGTCGTTCGATCCGAGTTCTCGAACAGATGGCTGCTCTGCTCTGTGTCGTGTGGTCACACTGCAAGTGAGCGGAGAAGGGTACTCATGAAAGATTCAGCGCGCCGTCACTGAAAGCGATCGCATCCGCTCCCGGCCAACTGTCCCGGATTGCGCCCGTTCAGCGCTCCGGCGTCGCGTCGAGCAGGATGTCGACCTGTCCGGCGCTCATGCCATCCATGTCGTCCTTGCGTCCGATCAGCCGATACACCACAGTGTCGCCCTTGCCTTTCAGATAGAGCGTCTGCGGCGGGTGGAAGTCAAATCGGTTGCGCAGGCGAAGGTAGGTCGTGGTGTCGACCTGCACCATGCCGGGCACGCCTTCGGTGGTGATGCGACTGGCCAGATTGACGGTGTCGCCCCACAGGTCGTAGATGAATTTCTTCTTGCCCACCACGCCGGCGACGACCGGACCGGTGCCGATGCCGATGCGCAGATCGAGCAGCACGCCGGTGCCGGTGGTCTGGTTCCTGAGCCAGTCGCGCATTTCGAGTGCCAGATCGGCCAGCGCGGCGGTGTAGTCCGACGTGTTCTCGTTCAGTCCACCCGCCACCATGTAGGCGTCGCCGATGGTCTTGATCTTCTCCAGACCGCGCGCGCCAGCCTGTTCGTCGAAGCGTGAAAACACCCGGTTGAGCATCGAGAACACCTGGGCCGGCGTCATGCCGGCGGCCACCTGGGTGAAATTCACGATGTCGGCAAACATGACGCTGACGTCGGCAAATCCGTCGGCGATGTTCTTTTCGTTCTGCTTCAGGCGTTCGGCGACCGGACCGGGCAGGATGTTCAGCAGCAGGCGCTCCGAGCGCTCCTGTTCGCTTTCCAGCAGCGCGTGCGCTTCGGCAAGCTGACTGGCGGTGCGCTGCTTCTGTTCGATCGCAAAGCGCAGCAGCATGAATACGATGGTCGAAATGGCGAGGAAGTTGAGCGCGAAGAACACCACGCTGGTTTCCACCGACACGGTGGCGTCGCGGTAGGTGCTGGCGTCGGCGAGATAGAAGTCGAACACGCCGGTCAGCACGATCAGGAAGGCGTAGGCGAAGAACCAGGCCAGCGCCTCGCGCGCGCCGATGCACAGGATGGCGCCGACCGGCGCGAGCAAGCCCCACAGCAGGATGCCGCTGGCGGTGATGAAGTTGCCGATGGCCCACTGGGCGACGAAGGGCACGAACAGGAACAGTCCGAGCTGCGTGCTGCGGAACAGCTTGAAATTGCCGCTGCGGATGTACAGCAGCAGGTTGCCGGCCAGCAGAAGCTGGTAGGCGAAAGGCAAGGTGGCCGACAGTTGCGGGCCGATCGACCAATACACCGCCAGCCACAGCATCGACGCCACACAGACCAGGCCCGTCGCCAGCACCAGCAGCGACTTGTTCAGCCGTTCTTCGGCGCTGTCGCCGGGCAGGATGCCGCCACTGCGCAGGCGGGTGACGAAATTTGTGGAGGGGCCGGCGCTCATTTCAAGGTCCGGATCGCGGCGGGGGCTCCGCTCCCACAGGCAAGCAGATCCGCTCTGCAGTGGTGGGAATCGCGTCCCACGGCAGGCCCTGCAATGCAGGAAATGCCGCTCATGGCAACTGCCCCGCATTCATCATTCGGCCGAACAGCACGAAGCGCGATTCCCATGCCACGAGGTCATCGAACTCCCCGCCCGTTGCTGCCGTGTTGACGCTGCCGTCGCGCGCATACAGGACGCCGGAGGTTCCCGGCTGCGAACTGTTGACCTGTTCGTCGGCGTTGCTCGCCGAATCGTGGGCGATCAGGCTGCCGATCGCCGTCGTGGCACCGCGCCCGTTTTCGCCATGCGACCACAGTGCAAAGGCCACCGCGGTGGCGCTGTTCAGCAGCACCTCTGTGCCCGCTGCGTCGCGCGTGCGGATGACGATGTCGCCTTCGCCGGTGAGCGCGATACGCTGTCCGGGTGCAACGACCAGGCTGCGCGCCGCGGTGGTGTTCTGCGATACGACATAGCCGAGCCGGTTGCCCCAGCCGTCGAGGCCGCGCACGCCCAGCGTCTGCCAGGGCAGCAGGCCGCGCCGGTTTGCGCAGTTGCCGCCGGCGCGGTTTTGTTCGGTGCCGTCGACCTCCGACACCGCCGGGCAGGGCAGCGAACGGTTGACCACGGCGAACGCGACAACTGCCTCGCGGGCTTCGCGCAGCGCCGTCTGGGTATCGGCGATGCGGGTACGCAGCATGGCGAGCTGGAGCGCGGCGATCGCACCGACGCTGAGCAGCGCGACGATGGTCAGCACCACCGCGATTTCGATCAGGGTGAATCCGCGCTGGCGCGTCATGATCCGGTGCACACGCCGGCGCAGGCCGGCAGCAGCGACAGCGCCCGCGCCACGCGCGAACCATCTGCCAGCGCGACGACGCCCTGCGTCCCTGACGTGCAGATGTGGGCGCACCACTGATTGTTGATCCACCAGGCGTACGGCGGTGTGCCGTCGCTGGTGAGCGAAATATCGCCCAGCACGCGCGCCCCGGCGCTGGCGAACAGACGGCTGGTGGTGAGCGTAAGCACGCGGTCGTTGAAGTCGTCCTGCGCGCGCAGTGCGACGGCATGTTCACCGCCGGTGTGCGTATAGGCGTTGCCGGCCACCGTCGCCCCTTCGACAAATTGTTCGATGGCGCCTTCGCGGCAGCCGGACTCGCCGAAGCCGCCGCTGCGCGATTGCCCCGGCAGTGCGGAGCCGGGTGCGATAAGCACCGCCGCCACCGGCTGGCCGGCGCCTGCGGCACTGACTTCGACAATGCCGCCCGGCGTTGCCGGGTTCAGTGCCGGCTTGTCAGCGCTGCTGCCGCGCTCGCTGGTCTGAATATTGTTGCTGAAGCGGGCGCTGCGCGCGTACCACAGGCATTCGCCTGCGCCATCGAGCACCGGGCCCATGCCCAGCGTGCGCCAGGGCAGACGACCGATGTGGCCGCTGCAGTTGAAATCGGACACGCCGTCGTTGTCGAGATCCGGGCAGGGCAGGGCGCCTGGCGAGTTGTCGTGGTTGCCGGCGACATTGCCCAGCGCACCATAAGCCGCCAACGCATCGCGCGCCCTGGCCAGCGCGCGCTCGGTGGCCAGTTCGCTGTCGGTGCCGGCAGGCGACGACAACGCGCGGGCCAGGGTGGCGATCGCCAGCAGACCGAGCAGCGCGATGGCGATCAGCAGCGCGGCGCCGCCCTGCCGCTGTCGTGTCGACAGCCATGCGTTCATGGGCTGCGCCCCGGCTGTACGTCGATCACGCCCGACGCCGGCGCTGCCTGACCGGCTTCGTCGACGGCGGTCTGTTCGCCCGGGCGCAGCCTGACCGCCTGACCGGCATTGCCCGGCAGCTGCAGTGCGGTGCCCGCCGGCTGTGCCTGCAGCGATGGCAGTGCGCGTGCATCCAGCGCACCGCCATTGACGAACCAGGTCACCGGGCCGGAAGAGCGGACGACGATGCCATCGTGCCGCACCGTGCCGACGGCACGTTGCACGGTGGCCGCCTGCACCGGCTGGCCGCGCAGCTGCTCCAGCCGCGCGCGCTCCGCCGCGCTGTAGAAAAGCCGCCCGAGCGGCTGCGCCGCCGCCGCATGCGCGACGCCGCACAGAAGCAGGAGCAGCGCACGTTTCACGACGCTCCCCCCTCTTTCGGACGGAACGTGATCCAGTCGAGCAGGCAGTCGGCCTGCAGCGTTTCCGGGGTCGCGTCGGTCAACACACGCCGCACCATGCTGCATTCACGCACCCGTACCAGGGCCGGCGCGTGCTGGCTCAGTTCGTCGAGCAAGGTCAGCAGGTCGCCTTCATGCAGCAGCGGCAGGCGCAGGCGCAGCGTGCTGCTGCTGACTTCAAGCTGGCCGGCGTCAGAGGGCGCAATCGAGCGATCGAGCGGCCGTTGCGGCGAAAATTCGTAATCGAGCGCGCCCAGGCGATGCCGCGCCCGGGTGTCGCGGATCAGTTCGACCCAGGCCAGACGCTGTTCGGCGCCGATCGCACCGCGCGCGGCGAGCTGACGGTAACGGTCGATCTTCTGCGCGATTTCCAGCTCTTCGGCCTGTGCAGCGGCCAGCCCGCCCTGTGCGGTGGCACGCGCGGCGATCGCCCGGGTGTGGTCCTGCTTCGCTTCGTCAGCCAGCCGGGCGCTTGCCCACAGCGCGCCGGCACCCGCCAGTGCCATCAGCGCGGCCAGCGCCGCGGCACCGCGCAGCTTCTTCAGGTCGGCGGCATTCACGGCGCGAGCCCCCGGCTGATCAGCAGCGCGAACTGCGGCGCGCTGTCGGCGTCGCTGCGGTCGCTGCGTGCCCCGCCGCGCAGCACCTGACCCGATTCGAGATCGAACGGCGGACGCGTGACTTTCACCTGCAGGCCGTCCGCTGCGCGGCCCAGATCGAGGGCGAGGGCGTCCACCAGTTCCAGCGCGCGTCGCTGCTGGGCGCCGTATTCGGCGGGCAGCCGCGCCTGCACCACCAGTTGTGCCTCGACCGGCGCCAGTCCGTCGGCCGCCGGCACGCCGGCACTGCCCAGCTTCCAGTCGAGCCGGTCCAGTTCAACCTGCGGATAGCGCTCCAGAACGGTGCCGAGCGCCTGCATCAGTCCGGCCGGTACTGCGCTGCGCTGCTCCAGTTGCAGGCTGCGTTCATGCACGACGCGCAGCGTATCCAGCGGCACGGGTGTTGGCGGAAGGCGCGCAATGATGTCGCGCCGGGCGGCTTCCGCACGCCGCGCATCGTCCTGCAGCCGCGCGCTCTTTTCGCGCAGTTCGAGGCTGTCGAGCGCGCTGTGCGTGGCCATCAGCAGGCAGGCCGCCAGCGCGACGCTGCCGGCGGCGATCAGCGCGAAGCGCGCCTGCCAGACGCGGAAAGCGCGACGTTCGGCGGCCGGTGCGAACTGTTCGGCCGGCGGCTGGCGCATCAGCGCCTGCACGAACAATGTTTCGCAGTGCAGGTCGTCCGGCGCCGGGCGCAGGCCGAGCCGCTGTGCGGCCAGATGACTGTCGATCAGTTCGAACTGCAGCATGTCATTGCTGCGGCAGGCCTGCGAAAACTCGTCCATGCGCGCCGGTGGCACCAGCACGCGCACATTCAGCGGCGCGCTGCGGGTGACCAGGCGCTGGCTCAGCAGATAGGGGTGCAGCCGCCGTGCTTCTTCGGCGCAGGCGCGCGGCAGGTCGTTGCTCGACAACGCGCCGAGCGGCGTCAGGCGCGAGAAGCGCAGGCGGCCCTCTTCGAAGAAGCTCTGCCGCACGCCGGTGCGGGTGATGGCCAGCAGCAGCGTGCTGCCCTGCGCAATGCGCAGCCGTTCGAGCACCGGTTCGCTGGCCAGTGCCACGCTGTGGATGCCGCTCAATGCGACGTTGGCATCGCGCAGCGCCGCCAGCCAGGGTTCGAGCAGGGCCGGCCGGGTCAGCGCGCAGAACAGCATCTGTTCGTCGCGCCGTCCGGCGCGCGAGCGACCGAGCGAGCGCGCGCAGGTGAGCGGGGTGCCGAAGAAATGCTGGCCAAGCTTGCGCCGGATCAGTGCCGCGCGGTCACCGCCACGCACGAAAGGCACCATTTCGGCGATGAAGGCTTCGTCGGCCAGATCGCACAGCATCAGGTACAGGCCGTCACGCTGTGTGCGCAGGAAGTCGGCGAATGCCGTCACGCCGTCGCTCGTCGTCGCGAAGCGGGCGTGTTCGGTCACCTCGCCGGCGCGCCAACCATAGGCGACAAGCTGCGTCGCGTCGAGATAGAGGACGTGGCGGCGCGGCATCAGGTCTTCAACTTCGTCAGCATGTCGTACACCGGTCCGAGTACGGCGAACGCCACCGCCATCAGCAGCAGCCCGAGCACCAGCGTCAGCGTCGGTTCCATCGCGGCCTGCGCGCGTGCAATCGATTCACGCACGTCACGCGTGTAGAAGTAGGACACCTCGCGCAGCGCGCGGTCGAGCGCACCGGTGCTTTCGCCCACACGCAGCATGCGCACGACCAGCGGCGGAAACAGTCCGACGCTCTGGAACGCGGCCGTCACGTTCTGGCCCTGGCTGATCAGCGCGCCGGCACGCGCCAGCGCGTCGCGCACGGCCTCGTTGCCGACCACATCTTCCGATGTGCGCACCGCATCGATGATCGGGATGCCGGCGCCGTACATCATGGCGAACATGCTGGCGAAGCGCGACAGCACCACCTTGTGCAGGATCGGGCCGATCACCGGCACCGACAGTTTGAAGCCGTCGAAGCGCTGTCGGGCCACCGGGTTGTAGCGCAGCAGCGCAACGGCGCCGACGGCTGCCGCGACGATGAGCAACAGCACGGCCGGCCACCAGGCCAGCAGGAATTCCGACGTGCCCATCAGGATGCGTGTCTGCAGCGGCAGCTCCAGCCCGGTGTTGCGGAAGAAGCGCGCGAGGTCGGGCACCACCACCAGCATCAGCACCGCGATGACGAACAGCAGGAAGGTGCCGACGATGGCCGGATAGGTCAGCAGGCGTCTCGTTTGCGACACCAGTTCGTCTTCCCACTTGAAGGCGTCGATCTGTTCGCGCAGCACCTCGGCCAGATTGCCGGTCAGTTCGCCGGCACGGACCAGTGCGCAGAACACCTTGCTGAATGCGGCCGGATGTTCGGCCATGGCCTGCGACAGCGATCGGCCGCCCTCGATGCCTTCGACCAGCGAGGCGACGATTTCGCGCATGCGCGGGTGCTCGGTCGAATCGCGCAGGTCGGTCAGCGCCTCGATCAGCGGCACGCCGGAACGCACCAGCTGTTCGAGGTGAAAGCTGAAGTTGATCAGTTCGAGCCGCGGCAGGCTGTGACCGAACAGCGGCTGCGCGTGCTTCATCGGCTGGCCGTTGACGAAGTCGAGCTGCATGCGCTTCAGGCGCATCTCGAGATCGACCAGATTGGCGGCGTCCATGCGGCCGAACACCATGCGTCCCTGCGTGTTCATCGCCTTGTACGAAAACATCGCCATCGTCAGCGCGCGTACCAGTCCGGACCGCTCTGGGCCATGCGTTCGGTGAGATCGACCACGCGTGCCAGTTCGTCCAGCGAAGTCGAGCCGTCGATGACGCGCCGCAGACCGTCTTCGGCCAGCGAGCGGAAGCCCTTGGCGCGGGCGGCGTTGCGCAGCTCGCGCGCCGTGGCGCGCCGGGCCACCAGTTCGTCGAGGTCGGAATCCATGCGCAGCAGTTCCATCACTGCCAGCCGGCCGCGGTAGCCGGTGAATTCGCACGCCGGGCAGCCGACCGCATCGTGGATGTCCGGCGCTGCGCGGTCCTCGCGCAGACCGAGCAGATGGATTTCGTGCGCCTCGGCCGGTCGCGCCTTTCGGCAGTACAGGCACAGCTTGCGCAACAGGCGCTGCGCCATGATGCCGATGATGTTGCCGGCCATGATGTCGGGCAGGATGCCGATGTCGAGCAGGCGCGGGATCGCGCCGAGCGCCGAGTTGGTGTGCAGCGTGGAATACACCTGGTGGCCGGTCATCGCGGCGCGAAAGGCCATCTCGGCGGTTTCGGCATCGCGGATTTCGCCCACCAGGATGATGTCCGGATCCTGCCGCATCATCGAGCGCACGCCGTTCGCGAAATCGAGCTTGACCGCCTCGGCGACCGAAGTCTGGCGGATCAGCGCCATCGGGTATTCGACCGGATCTTCCAGGGTCATGATGTTCACGCCCTCGGAATTGATGTGGTTGAGCACCGAGTACAGCGTAGTGGTCTTGCCGCTGCCGGTCGGGCCCGTGGCGAGGATGATGCCTTCGGGCCGGGCGATCATCAGCTTCAGCTGGTCGAGCTGCGAATCGGCCAGCCCCAGTTCGTCGAGCGCGACGATGCCGCGCGCCCGGTCGAGGATGCGCAGCACGATGTTTTCGCCGTGCAGTGTCGGTTGCGACGACACGCGGAAATCGACCGGCCGGCCGCTGATGGTGAGCGAAATGCGACCGTCCTGCGGCGCGCGCATTTCGGCGATGTTCATGCCGGCCACCACCTTGATGCGCACCGCCATCGCCGGCCAGTACGAGCGGTGCAGCGCGCGGATCTGCCGCAGCAGGCCGTCGATGCGGTAGCGGATGCGCAGGAAGCCGGCTTCCGGTTCGAAGTGGATGTCGGAGGCGCCGCGCTTGACCGCATCGGTCAGCAGCGCGTCGATCAGGCGCACCACCGGCTGGCTGTATTCGTCGGCCGAGGAGGCCAGTGCGCGGTAATCGACCTCGCCGGTTTCCAGCTCGGTCAGGATGCCTTCGATCGACAGTTCATGGCCGTAGGACTGATCGATCGCGTGCGCGATTTCAGTCTCCCCGGCCAGCACGGTTTCCAGCTCGATGCCTTCCGGCAGCAGCGCACGCAACTGGTCAAGCGCGACGATGTCATTCACGTCGGATATGGCAACCGTCAGCTTGCGCTCGCTGACGAGGTAGTTCAGCGGCAGCAGCCGGTGCCGCTTGGCCAGCGCCTGCGGCACCAGTCGCAGGGCGTCGGCGTCGATCAGCGCATGCGACAGATCCACCGTGCGCTTGCCCAGCGTGACGCCGAGTGCCTCGCGCAAAGTGGCTTCGCTGACGAAGCCCAGCTGCACCAGCAGGCGACCCATCGGAATGTTCAGCTTCTGCTGTTCCTGCAGCGCGATGCGCAACTGGTCCTCGGTCACCAGACCCTGCGCCAGCAGTAACTGGCCGAGCGGGCGGCGCGGTGCGTTGGCCGGCGAGTTCATGTGCTCAGGGCCCTTCCGGCGCGGCCTGCAGCGCGGCAATGCGGGCGGCCACCGCGTCTGCGTCGAAGGCGGCCGAACGCTGGCTGCGCAACGTCATGGCTTCACGGTAGTACTGCAGCGCCAGACGTGGCTGACGCAGCTGGTCGAGGCTCACGGCAAGGTTGTACGCGTGGTCAGGCTGGTCGGGCGCCAGCGTCCAGGCGTTGAAATAGGCCTGCTGCGCTTCGCGCCAGCGGGCCTGTCCGGCATACAGATTGCAGAGCGCGAATGCAGCGGGTGCCGATTGCGGCTGCGCCGCGGCGATGTTCAGCAGCCGTGCCTCCTGTGCGACCGGGTCGACGTTTTCGCTCAGCGCCACCTGCACCGACGGATCGGCCGGATCGATTTCCGCGATGCGCCGCAACAGCATGCGCGCCTGCTGCGCATCGCCCCGGACGTCGGCCAGCGCCATCAGGCCGTGCAGCGCATCCGGATTGCGCGGATCGGCACGCAGCGCGCGTTCGTAGGCGACGCGCGCGCGGTCGTACTCGCCTGCGTTGAACGCCGCATAGCCTTCGTTGATGTCCTGCGGAATGACCGGGGCATTACGGGTGATGCGGATGGGTGGCGCAGCGGGCGCTGCAGCGGGCGGCGGCTTCGCTGCCGGCGCATCGGCGGCGAGCTGACCGGACAGGAAGCGGCTGGACGGCGCGGCCGCCAATGCGTCATCGGGCAGCGCTGCGGGGGCGGTCACTGACGCACCAGCGGCCAGTGACGACGGTGCAACCACGGCGACGGACGCAGCGGATTGCGCAGGCGAAGGCACGGGTGCGGGCGTGGGCATGGGCGTCGCGATGCGCGCCGCCGGCGGCGACAGGGAGGCGGCCGGTGCGACGGCCCGGCCGCTGTCCAGCAGACCGATCTGCCACATGACCCAGCCGACGATGCCGAGCAGCAGCAGGCCGGCCACACCGAGCAGCCAGGTGAGCGGCGACTTGCCGCGCGGCGCCGGTCGCTTGGCGTCGAACAGCACGCGCGCTGCTTCGGCGCCGGGCTGAGGTGAGGGGGGCGTGGCCGGTCGCGGCTCCGGTACGTCGAGCCCGGCGAAGCGCGCGGCCTGGGCGAATTCGTCGTCGATCAGTTCCAGTTCATGGGCCGGCGTGATGCGCGCCGGTGGCGCGACCGCTGCCGGCGCAGCTTCGCTTTCGGCTGCCGGGTCTTCCTCGCGCCGCTTGGCGGCCTCAGCCTTCTTCAGCGCTTCGAGCAGCAGGCTCACTGCGCAGGCTCCACTTTCCGGTTCGCGCCGGGCAGCGGGAAGGTCGGTTTCATGAAGCGCTCGTCCGGCAGCGACTCCACCAGCGATCGGTAGTCACCGTCGAGGCTGGCGTCTTCGATCACGACCGGACGGATCAGCACGACCAGTTCGGTCTTGCGCGAAGTTTCGTTGCGCGCCGACAGCAGAGCGCCGATGAAGGGCAGCGCGGATACGCCGGGAATGCTGTCGCGGCGGTAGTTCAGTTCGTCCTGCATCAGACCGCCGAGCACCGCGGTTTCGCCGCTGGCCACGCGCATGACCGATTCGAGTTCGCGCGTCTGGATGACCGGCACCAGATTGGGTGAGCTCAGGTCGGGCGTCGGATCCTGCGCGTCGCCCACCTTGCGCGAAATGGTCGGCCGCACGTTCAGCAGCACGAAGCCGTCGGCGCTGATCTGCGGCGTGACCGCCATCACCAGGCCGACCGAGACCGAGCGCGGTGTGGCGGTAAAACTGCGCACGGCCTGCGTGTTGGTATTGGCGACCACGTCGGACTTGATCTCGAAATAGACGATGTTGTTGACCACCTTGAGCAGCGCGGTCTGGTTGTTCAGCACCGACAGCTTGGGGCTCGACAGCACCTTCACGTCGCCGTAGGTTTCGAGCAGCTTGATGCTGTCGACCAGCTCGCGGTTGCGGCCCAGACCGATGGCGAACGGCGCATTGGTGGTCAGATCGGTCGAGGTGGTGTTCAGCGACACCGTGGCGCCGCCGCGTTTTCCGCCGCCGGCAAAGGCAGTCCAGTCGATGCCCTGCTGGTAGTTGTCGGTCAGCTGCACCTCGGCGATGGTCGCTTCGATCAGCACCTGGCGACGCGCGATGCGCGTCACCTGGCTGATGAATTCCTGCACCTTTTCGTGCTGGCGCGAGGTGGCGCGCACATTGATGACGCCGGTTTCGGCGTTCAGGATGACCGACGCCGCCTCGCGGAAGGTGGCCCGTCGCTCGACCGGTGGTGCGACAACCGCCGGGTCGGTGCCCGCAACCGGCGTGACTGCGGGTTCGCTCATCGTGTCCGGCATCAGCTTGTCGGTTTCGTGCAGCAGGTCGCGGATATTGCGTTCGAGCGATTCCCAGAAGCGGTTCTTTGCCACGTTCTCGATCCGGGTGCTGGAGCTGTTGCCGGCATTGCCGGTCTGCGTGGCGACATTCGCAGTGCCGCCGGTGCCGGTGACCGCAGCAGAACTGGTCGAGGCGATCTGCGTGTTGATCGACACCGCACCGGTCACGTCGCGCGACATGTTCACGTAGTCGACCCGGTAGCTGCGCAGGTACGGCGCGTCGGGCATCACGACCAGATTCGGTCCGTCGAGTTCGAAACGCATGTCGACCTGGGTGGCGATGCGGGTGAGCAACTGCGGCAGCGTCTGGTCGATCGCGTTCAGCGTGACCGCACCCTCGATGCCGGGGTGGATGTCCACATTCACCTTGGCGTCACGCGCCAGCGCGAACAGCAATTCGTTCACCGGCACCCGGTTGACCACCACGCTGTAGGTTTCCGACTTGTGCCGCGGCTGCGGCTGGGGCGGCGACAGCGGGCGGGCGACCGGCGGCGGGATGCCTTCGCGCGCCGCGCTGGCCGCACCGTCAGCCTTCTTCGCCACGACGTGGGCATCCGACATCGGCTGGGGGGTGTGCGCCGCACAACCGGCAAGCAGGGCCGCCATCACGGCGCAGGGCAGAACGGGGCGCAGCAATGCTGTCATGGGCACGGAGACGGACGGTGACTCGGAATGAAGCTGAATTCGGATGGTACGCGGAATCCGGGGTCGATCAACATGATGCGCAGCCAGCCCTGTTCCGTCAATGCCTTTGGCATTTTCAGGGCTGGCGCAGGCTGCGCACCGGCCGCGCAATCGGCCGCGCGGTGGCGATCCAGTCGGGCAGCGTGGCGAGCGCCTGCTGCGCAGAGCGCTGGTCCGGAAAGTCGCCGTAGATCACCGCCAGCTGGGTGCCGCCCGCAGTGTCTGCGCGATAGGCCCGCAACTGCTGTGCGTCGAGGGTACGCCGGGCGCGCCGTACGTAGCGCTCGACCTGTTCGCCCTGGGCGACCGGGGCCGACATCAGCTGGATGAACCAGCGGTCGTCGGGCGCCGAGGTCGTCCATGACTTGCTCGATGCCAGCAGCGACGTCAGGTCGTCATCAGGCACGGGGGGTTGCGCTGCCGGTTCCGCTAAAGCGTCGGGCGGGGCTGAAGCGATGGCGTCCGGCAGCCCCGGCGGGATGGAGGGTTCGCCCGCCGGGGCTGCCGGTGGGGTCTGTTCAGTCTCCGGAGCGGCAGCGGGCGGCAGATCCGGCGCACGGCCGGCCGGGGCGGCCGTACCGCCGGCGGCCGCTGCCGGGGGGGCTGCTTCGGAGGGCACCCGGTCCATACTGCGCCCGAGCAGAAAACCGGCGGCCAGCAGCACGACGGATGCCGCGACCGCGAGCGCCAGCCGCGTCGGCGTGGCGCCGCCCGGTGCCGGCACGCGCAGTTCGGTGTCGGCGAACGCACGCGTGGCGTCGGCTGCCGTGACGCCGTGTGCGCCGCGCGCAAACGCCGCCAGCAGCGCCTTGTCGGCCAGGATGTTGATGCGTCGAGTCAGGCCGCCCGAATCACGCGCGATGCGTGTCACCGAGGCGGCGTCGAACACGTTCGGTCCGCGATAGCCGGCGGCGCGCATGCGGAAATCGATGTAGGTGCCGACGTCGTCCGGCTGCAGCGGGTCGAGCCGGAAATGCTGGGTGATGCGGTCCTTCAGTTGCCGCATGTCGGTGCGCGCCAGCAGGTCGTCCAGCTCCGGCTGGCCGAACAGCGCGATCTTGATCAGCTTGTGGCGTTCGGATTCGAGGTTGGACAGCAAGCGGATCTGTTCCAGCGTTTCCGCCGGCATCGCATGCGCCTCGTCGATCAGCAGCACGATCTGGCGGCCGGCGGCGAATTCGGCCACCAGCGCCTCCTGCACCGCACGCAGCAGCCGGTGCGCGCTGCCATCGCTGCCGGTGGCGGGTGCGCAGCCGAGCTCGTCGGCCAGCACGGCGAGCAGTTCGCCGCGATTCATCAGCGGGTCGGCGAGATAGATGGCGCGCAGATGGGCGGGAAGATGATCGATCAGCACCCGCGCCAGCATGGTCTTGCCGGTGCCGACTTCGCCACTGACCTTGACCAGCCCCTCTTCGCGACCGAGCGCATAGACCAGCGCGTCGAGCAGTGCCCGGCGGTTCGCGCCACCGAAGAAGAAATCGGCATGCGGGGTGATGCGGAACGGCGATTCGCGCAGGCCGAAGTGTTCGAGATACATGTCAGTCGCCGCGTCCGACGTCGGTATCCGGCGCGTCCATGCGGTGGTAAAGCGTCGTGCGCGCGATGCCTAGCAGACGTGCCGCCGCGCTCACATTGCCGCGCGCCAGCCGCATGGCGGCATCTATATAGGCGCTTTCCCATTCGCGCAGCCGGGCGTCGAGCCGGAAGCCGCCGGCGCGCAGCTCGTCGAGTGCAACATCCGACAGCTCGCGCGCGGATGCGTCGTGCAGCGCCGGCGCGGCCGGTGTGTTGCCGGCCGGGTCGAATTCCGCCTGCAGTTCGGCCAGTCCCACTTCGCGGCCCGGATACTTGGTCGACAACCGGATGACGATGTTGCGCAGTTCGCGCACATTGCCGGGAAAGCCGTAGGCCAGCCAGGCCGCGCGTGCATCGGCCGCCAGCGAAAACGGCTGCCGTTCAAGCTGGGCGCAGAACTGCCCGCGGAAGTGCTCGAGCAGGTGAAGCCGGTCGCTGCCCATGTCGCGCAGGGCCGGCAGGGTGATCGTGAACACGCTGAGCCGGTGGTAGAGATCCGACCGGAAACGCCCGGCGCGGACTTCCTCGCTCAGATCGCGATTGGTGGCCGCGATGATGCGCGCGTTCGAACGGCGCAACTGCGTTTCGCCCACCCGCTGGTACTCACCGTTCTCGAGCACGCGCAGCAGCTTGGCCTGGAGGTCGAGCGGCAGTTCGCCAATTTCGTCGAGGAACAGGCTGCCCGACGCGGCCTCCTCGAAATAGCCGGCGCGTGCCGTCTGCGCGCCGGTGAACGCGCCGCGCGCATGGCCGAACAACGTCGGCTCGACCAGACTGGGCGAAATGGCGGCGCAGTTGAGCGCCAGAAAGGGCTGGCCGCCACGCGTCGTGCCGGCGTGCAGGCAGTTGGCGACAATGTCCTTGCCGGTGCCCGATTCGCCTTCCACCAGCACCGGATACGGCAGGTCTGCGTACTGCACGATCTGTGCGCGCAGCCGGATCACCGGTTCGCTGTCGCCGATCAGCGCCGGCAGGGCGGGAGGTGGCGGCCTGCAGGTTTCGGCCAGCTGGCGCAGCAGTGCATGCAGCGCTGCGGGCTGCGCCGGTTTGGACACGAATTCCGTGGCGCCCAGGGCCCGCGCATGGCGAGCGAGGCCTTCCTCCCCCTGGCCGGACAGCACCACGATGCGGGTGTCCGGCGCGTGGGCCAGCAGATCGGCGATCAGTGCGTAGCCTTCATCCGGGCGATGCGGGCAGGGCGGCAGGCCAAGATCGATCAGCGCCAGCTTCGGTGCCGCCTGCTGTTCGCGCAGCCATGCGATGGCCGCACCGCGAGAGGCGCGGCTGGTGACGAGGAAATCCGCCTCGAGCAGGAAGCTGAGTGAATCGGCAATCAGCGGATCGTCGTCGACGATCAGCAGTCCGGGCCGCGGCGCTTCGGTTTTCGTCGGGCGGGCAGCGTTCGCGAAAGTCATGACCGATGATAGCGCACGCCGATGGCGCATCCGGAAGCGTCGCTGCGGCCTGTGGGGCGCCTCTGCTACAATCGCGCTCCCTGCTACCTGCATACTCTGTTCTCGTGTCACTGTCCCCTCCGGCCAACGACATCCTGGTCGACTTGAAGAACGTCGACTTTGCCTACGACACGCGGCCCATTCTTTCCGGCATCAACCTGCGCATTCCGCGCGGCAAGCTGGTCGCCATCATGGGCGGCAGCGGCTGCGGGAAGACGACGCTGCTGCGCCTGATCGGCGGTCAGCTCAAGCCGACGGCGGGCCACCTGACGGTGGACGGGCAGGAGCTTGCGCGGCTGTCGCGTCGCGAAATGTATGCGGCCAGGCGGCGCATGGGCATGCTGTTCCAGTTCGGCGCGCTGTTTACCGACCTGAACGTGTTCGACAACGTGGCCTTTCCGTTGCGCGAACATACCGACCTGCCGCCCGACATGATCCGTGACCTGGTCATGACCAAGCTGCATGCCGTCGGGTTGCGCGGCGCATGGAAACTGATGCCGGCCGAACTGTCGGGCGGCATGGCGCGTCGCGTCGCACTGGCCCGAGCCGTGGCGCTCGACCCGATGCTCATCATGTACGACGAGCCGTTCGCCGGGCTTGATCCGATTTCCCTTGCCGTGGTCGGTCAGTTGATCCGCCGGCTCAATGACGCACTTGGCGCCAGTTCGATCATGGTGACGCACGACGTGCACGAATCGCTGGAAATCGTCGACTACCTGTATTTCCTTTCGGCCGGCAAGGTGGTGGCCGAAGGCACGCCGGACGAGATCCGTGCCTCGACCGATCCGTTCGTGCATCAATTCGTCAACGCGGAGATTGACGGGCCGCTGCCGTTCCATTTTCCGGGTGACGATTACAGGACAACCCTGATGGAGACGCACGCATGATCGCCCGGGTGCTTCGCTCGATGGGGGCGCGCACGCTCGACGGTCTGTGGCGGCTCGGCTTCGCCAGCCGCTTCTTCGTTGCCGTGCTGATGCGCTCGGGCACAGCGTTTTCGCGCTTCTCGCTGACTATTCGCGAGGTGTTTTCGACCGGCGTGCTGTCGCTGATCATCATCATGGTGTCCGGCTTCTTCGTTGGTCTGGTGCTCGGTCTGCAGGGGTACGAAACGCTGCAGCGCTACGGTTCGAGCGAAGCGCTGGGCATTCTGGTGGCGCTGTCGCTGGTGCGGGAACTGGGGCCGGTGGTTGCCGGGCTGCTGTTCGCCAGCCGCGCAGGTTCGGCGCTGACGGCCGAAATCGGGCTGATGAAGACGACCGAGCAGCTCAAGGCGATGGACATGATGGCGGTCGATCCGATCGCACGCGTCGTCGCGCCGCGCTTCTGGGGTGGCGTCATTTCAATGCCGCTGCTGGCCGCGCTGTTCTCGATGATGGGCGTGTTCGGCGCCTGGTTCATCGGTGTCGTGTTCATCGGCGTCGATGATGGTGCGTTCTGGTCGCAGATGCAGGCATCGGTCGATTTCCGCTACGACATCGTGAACGGCATCATCAAGAGCGTGGTGTTCGGTTTTGCGGTGTCGCTGATCGCGGTTTTCGAAGGTTACGATTCGGCCCCCACTGCCGAGGGCGTGTCGCGCGCGATCACGCGGACAGTTGTCAATTCAGCGCTTACCATTCTGGCGCTGGACTTTGTGCTTACATCCTTCATGTTCAGGGGTAACGGATGAACCGTACTGTGCTCGACCTCTGGGTCGGTGTGTTCGTGGCGATCGGCGTGGCCGCAGTGTTGTTTCTGGCACTAAAGGTCGGCAACCTTGCGTCCGCTAACATAGGCGAGACATACAGGCTGCAAGCCAACTTTGATAACATCGGTGGCCTCAAACCGCGTGCGCCCGTAAAAAGTTCGGGTGTTGTGGTCGGGCGGGTGACGGAAATCACCTTTGACCCCACTCTTTATGTCGCGGTGGTCAAGATGGATGTCGATAAGCGGTATGTTTTCCCGCGAGACACGTTTGCGACGATCCTGACGTCGGGCTTGCTTGGCGAACAGTACATCGGGTTTGAAGTCGGTGGCGATACGGAAGTGCTCGCCGCCGGCGCAACGATAACGAAGACGCAGTCTGCGGTAGTGCTTGAAAAGCTGATCAGTCAGTTCATGTTCAACAAGGCTGCCGAGAGCCCGCAGGCTCCCGAGCAGTGATGTGCGTAACGCATAGCCGGGAAGCTCGCCAGATGACCCATACAAAAAAGCAGACATCCAACATGCGTCCGGTGCTCGCTGCAGCCATTGCTGCAACGCTGATGACCGGATGTGCGACCTCGGGCAATCCGAAGGATCCGATCGAAGGATTCAACCGCGCGGTCTTTTCGTTCAACGAAACGGTAGACAAGGCGGTCATCAAACCCGTCGCGCAAGGCTATGACTACATCACGCCGACGCCTGTCCAGACCGGTGTGTCGAATTTCTTCGGCAACATTGCCGACCTGTGGATCGGTTTCAACAACCTGATCCAGGGCAAGCCGGGTGAAGCACTGTCCGACGTCGGGCGCGTGGTGATCAACACGACCATCGGCATCGTCGGCCTGTTCGACGTCGCCACCGGCATGGGTCTGGAAAAGCACGAGGAAGATTTCGGCCAGACGTTGGGTCGCTGGGGTGTGGGCGATGGCGCGTATGTCGTGCTGCCGATCATCGGGCCGCGCACCCTGCGTGATACCGGCGGTTTCCTGGTGGATGTCTGGATCGATCCGGTCGCCAATCATGATCCGGTCTCGGTCCGCAATTCCGCCCTTGCGCTGCGTGCCATCGATATGCGCGCCGATTTCCTGAAGGCCGAAAGCGCGATCGAAGCCGCCGCGCTCGACAAGTACGCTTACGTGCGCGATGCGTATCTGCAGCGTCGCCGCAGCCTGATCTATGACGGAAACGCACCGCGTGAAAGCCCGTTCGCACAGCTTTCGCCGAGCGAAAACCTGATGGCCATGTTACCGATTGAAGCAACTTGGCGCTTCATGCTTGTCGGCACACCTGCCACCATGGGCGTTGATGCCATGAGTTCGCAGGCTTCGACGGAGCTTGCCGTAGCGTCGAACTGACCGCTTCAGTGCCCCGGCCAGTCTGGCGGGGCGGTAGGGTCATAACGGCCTGTCGCATGGCGACAGGCCTTTTTCATCTGGGAGAACCCATGTTCAAACGCATATTTCAACTGTTTCTGCTGAGTTTCGCCCTGAGCGCCGGTGCCCAGGCGAACGTCGCGAAGACGCCCGACACGCTCGTGAAGGAAGTCACCGAAGAGGTGCTGAACACCCTGCGAACCGATGCAGCCATCAAGGCGGGCGACAAGAAGCGTGCGGCAGAACTGGTGGAAACCCAGGTGATCCCGCACTTCAATTTCTCGCGCATGACGCAGCTGGCCATGGGTCGCGAGTGGGCAAACGCGTCGGACGAGCAGAAGGGTCAGTTGATCACCGAGTTTCGTACGCTGCTGGTCCGCACCTATTCGAACGCGCTGACCAGCTACAAGAACGAGACGGTCGAATTCGATCCGTTCCGCATGACGCCCGAGCAGACCGACGTGACCGTCAAGACTAAGGTCGTTCGTGCAGGCGGTCGGCCGATCCCGATCGACTATGCGCTCGAAAAGAACGGTGAAGGCTGGAAGGTCTACGATGTGAGCGTCGCAGGCGTGAGCCTGGTGACCAATTATCGCGAAACCTTCGCCTCCGAAATTCGTGCCGGCGGCGTCGACGGTCTGGTCAAGTCCTTGCGTTCCAAGAATTCCCCGCCGGCAGCCGCTGCAAAATGATCGCTCTGGATGGCGATGTGCTGCGGGTGACCGGTGCGATGCGTCTGGCCGAGGCGGTCAGTCTGCGCGACGCCGGTCTCGCATTGATCGGATCCGCCCGGTCGATCGATCTGTCCGGTGTGAAGGAAGTGGATTCGGCTGCCATCGCCGTGCTGCTCGCCTGGGAACGTGCATCGTCCGGTTCGACTGGCCCGCTGCCGGTCGTCGGTGCGCCAGACGGACTGCTCAGCCTGTCCAACCTGTACGAAGTGTCGTCGTTCTGCGGACTTGACGCCGCGTCCTCCGCACGCTGATCGCTGTCTTTCCCGGCACCGCAGCGGTGCCCGTCCCGACGCATGTCCATGTCTGATCCGTCCGCCGCCTTGCTGATCGATGGCGTCTGCAAGCGATATGGCTCGCTTCAGGCACTCGATCACGTCTCGCTGACCGTGCGGCAGGGCGAATTCTTCGGCCTTCTTGGCCCGAACGGTGCCGGCAAGACCACGCTGATTTCCCTGCTTGCCGGACTCGGCCGCGCCGATTCCGGCGTGATACGGGTGATGGGGCACGACGTGGTGGCCGACTATCGCGACGCACGGCGCAATCTGGGGGTGGTGCCGCAGGAACTCGTGTTCGATCCCTTTTTCACGGTGCGCGAAACGCTGCGCATCCAGTCCGGCTACTTCGGCCTGCGCCGCAACGATGACTGGATAGACGAAATCCTGCATCACCTCGACCTCCACACGAAGGCTGACGTGAACATGCGTGCGCTGTCGGGTGGCATGAAGCGGCGGGTGCTGGTCGCGCAGGCGCTGGTGCACCGGCCGCCGGTCATCGTGCTGGACGAACCGACCGCCGGTGTCGATGTCGAGCTGCGCCAGGGCCTGTGGGCCTTTGTGCGCGACCTGAACCGGCAGGGCCACACCATCGTGCTGACCACCCACTATCTGGAAGAAGCGGAAAGCCTGTGCGGGCGCATCGCCATGCTGAAGCAGGGGCGGGTGATAGCACTCGACAATACGGCTGATCTGCTGGCGCGGCCGATCCAGCAGTCGCTGCGCCTTCGCTTGCGCGGCGACGTCGCGCTGCCAGCCGATCTGCGCGCCGCCGCGCGCGCGACTGCAGACGGGCGCGTTGCGCTTTCGCTCGACAACGCCGATGCAGTGAGCGCCTGTCTCGCCCGCCTGCACGCCGCTGGCGTCGGACTGGAAGAGATCGAACTGGTCCGTCCGGATCTGGAAGACGTGTTCATCTCCATCATGCAGGAGGCCGCGTGAGCATTGCGCTGCGTACCCTTCTATACAAGGAGGTGCTGCGCTTCTGGAAGGTCGGCTTCCAGACCGTCGGCGCACCGGTACTGACCGCGTTGCTCTACCTGTTGGTGTTTTCGCACGTGCTCGACCGTCAGGTCGAAGTGTATGGTGGCGTGAGCTACACGGCTTTCCTGGTACCCGGTCTGGTGATGATGAGCCTGCTGCAGAACGCGTTCTCCAACAGTTCCTCGTCGCTGATCCAGTCGAAGGTGACCGGCAACATCGTGTTCGTGCTGCTGCCGCCGATTTCGTATCGCGAGTTCTACGCCGCCTACGTGCTGGCGGCGGTCATCCGCGGGCTGGTGGTCGGCGCCGGCGTCTGGCTGGTGACGCTGTGGTTCGTCGACTTGCCGTATGCGCATCCGCTGTGGATACTTTTTTTTGCCACCCTGGGCGGCGCCATCCTGGCCAGCCTGGGTGTGATCGCCGGCATCTGGGCCGACAAGTTCGACCAGCTTGCAGCCTTCCAGAATTTCGTCGTGATGCCGCTCACCTTCCTGTCTGGTGTGTTCTACTCCATTCACTCGCTGCCGGCGTTCTGGCAGACGGTGTCGCACGTCAATCCGTTTTTCTACATGATCGATGGTTTCCGTTACGGCTTTTTCGGCCAGTCGGATGTTTCGCCATGGATCAGCGCCCTCGTCGCGGGCGGCAGTTTCGTGGCGTTGACCTATGCCACCCTGAACATGCTGGCCCGCGGCTACAAATTGAGAAGTTGATATGGTTACTCCGCAAAGCATTGAGTCCTCCATCACAGCCGGCATCGCCTGTGACCACTGTCAGGTGTCCGGTGACGGCCAGCACTTCGAGGCGGTCATCGTGTCCGCGGCCTTCGACGGTCTGACCCGCATCCGCCGTCACCAGCTCGTGTACGCCGCGCTGGGTGATCGCATGCGCGAGGAAATCCACGCGCTGTCGATGAAGACGCTGACGCCGGCCGAGTGGAAGGCCTGAACGCACGATGGACAAGCTGTTGATCGAAGGCGGTCATCGCCTGCAGGGCGAGGCCGAGATGTCGGGTGCGAAGAATGCGGCGCTGCCCATCCTGTGCGCCGCGCTGCTGACACGTGAGCCATTGACGCTGACCAATGTGCCGCAGCTCAACGACATCGGCACCATGCTCAAGTTGCTGGCGCAGATGGGTGTGGCCGTGCAGCGCGACGGCTCGGTCGTCACCCTGGACGCATCCGGGCTGGACAATCCGCTGGCGCCCTACGAAATGGTGAAAACCATGCGGGCGTCCATTCTGGTGCTCGGCCCGCTGGTGGCTCGCTGCGGCGAGGCGAAGGTGTCGCTGCCCGGCGGCTGCGCGATCGGCGCGCGACCGGTCGATCAGCACATCAAAGGTCTGACTGCGATGGGCGCCGACATTGCGGTGGAACACGGCTATGTCGTCGCGCGCACGTCGCGCCTGCGTGGCGCGCGCCTGTTCACCGACATGGTGACCGTGACCGGCACCGAAAACCTGATGATGGCGGCCGTGCTGGCCGATGGCGAAACGGTGATCGAGAATGCCGCCCGCGAGCCGGAAGTCGTCGATCTGGCGAACTGTCTGGTCGCCATGGGCGCGCGCATTTCAGGCGCCGGCAGCGACGTGATCCGCATTCAGGGCGTCGAGCGACTGCATGGCGCGACACATCGCATCATGCCGGACCGCATCGAAACCGGTACCTATCTGTGCGCGGCGGCCGCCACCGGCGGCGAAATCCGCCTGACCGGCACGTCGGCCGCTTACCTCGATGCCGTGGTCGACAAGCTGATGGATGCCGGCTGCGACATCCGCACCGAGAAGTCGCCGTCCTTTGAAGCCATCGTGCTGCGGGCGCCGCAACGGCTGAAGGCGGTTTCGATCCGTACGGCGCCCTATCCGGCCTTTCCGACCGACATGCAGGCGCAGTTCATGGCAATCAATGCGCTGGCCGAAGGCACGTCCATCATCCGCGAAACGATTTTCGAGAATCGCTTCATGCATGCGGTCGAACTGGCGAGGCTGGGCGCGGATATCCGCATCGACGGCAACACCGCGGTGGTGCAGGGTGTGGCGCAGCTCGATGGGGCGACCGTCATGGCGACCGATCTGCGCGCGTCGGCCGGACTGATCATCGCCGGCCTCGTGGCGCGCGGTGAAACCGTGATCGAACGCATCTATCATCTGGATCGCGGCTATGAGCGCATCGAACAGAAACTGACCGCGCTCGGCGCCACCGTCAGGCGCCTGTCCTGACCTGCCATCGACGTTCCCGCGGCCGACTCATCCGCCGCCGATCCAACCGCTAACGAGGCACACCGTGCAAGGCATCACCCTCGCCCTGTCCAAGGGTCGCATTTTCGAAGAAACGCTGCCGCTGCTTGCGGCGGCCGGCATCGAACCGACCGACGATCCCGAGACGTCGCGCAAGCTCATCATCGGAACCAACCGGCCGGATGTGCGCCTGGTCATCGTGCGCGCGTCCGACACGCCGACCTATGTGCAGTACGGTGCGGCGGACATCGGCATCGCCGGCAAGGATGTGCTGCTGGAACACGGCGGCGCCGGTCTTTACCAGCCGATCGACCTGAAGATTGCGTGCTGCCGCCTGAGTGTGGCGACGCAGGCCGGGTTCGACTACGAGCAGGCGGTGCGCCGCGGCGCGCGCCTCAAGGTGGCGACCAAGTATGTGCACACGGCGCGCGAACATTTCGCGGCCAAGGGCGTCCACGTCGACCTGATCAAGCTGTACGGATCGATGGAACTGGCGCCGCTGGTCGGACTGGCGGACGCCATCGTCGATCTGGTCAGCAGTGGCGGCACGCTGCGTGCGAACAATCTGGTCGAGGTCGAACACATCATGGACATCAGTTCCCGGCTCATCATCAATCAGGCTTCACTGAAGGTGAAGCACGATGCACTGTCGCCGATACTCGAGGCGATCGTAGGGGCGGTGCAATGAGTACCGCCATCCGACGCATGGATTCCGGCGCGCCGGATTTCATCGAACAGCTCGATGCGCTGCTCGCCTTCGACGCGTCGACCGACGACGCCATCGAAGCGGCAGTGGCCGGCATCCTGCGCGATGTGCGTGCGCGCGGCGACGAAGCCGTGCTTGACTGTACCCGCCGTTTCGACCGCCTCAACGCGGCGTCGATGGTCGAACTCGAACTGCCGCGCAGCGTGCTCGACGAGGCCTATGCCAGTCTGGGCGACGAGCAGCGCGCGGCATTGGTCGAGGCCGCCGACCGCGTGCGCCTGTATCACGAGCGCCAGAAGCAGGCGTCGTGGGAATACACCGAAGCGGACGGCACCACGCTGGGCCAGAAGGTGACGCCGCTTGATCGCGTCGGCCTGTATGTGCCGGGCGGCCGTGCGTCCTATCCGAGTTCGGTGCTGATGAATGCCGTGCCGGCGAAGGTCGCGGGCGTGTCGGAATTGATCATGGTCGTGCCCACCCCGGGTGGCGAGCGCAATGCACTGGTGCTTGCAGCCGCCGCCATCACCGGCGTCGACCGCGTGTTCACCATAGGTGGCGCCCAGGCGGTCGGCGCGCTTGCCTACGGCACGCAGAGCATTCCGCAGGTGGACAAGATCGTCGGCCCGGGCAATGCGTATGTGGCCAGCGCCAAGCGCCGGGTGTTCGGCACGGTCGGCATCGACATGGTGGCCGGGCCGTCCGAGGTGCTGATCATTTCCGATGGCCACGGCAATCCGGACTGGGTCGCGATGGACCTGTTCGCCCAGGCCGAGCACGACGAGCTTGCCCAGTCCATCCTGCTATGCACCGACGCCGCCTTCATCGACCGTGTGCATGCATCGATAGACCGTCTGCTGCCTGATATGCCGCGACGCGACACCATCGCCACGTCCCTCGCCAACCGGGGAGCGCTGATCAAGGTGCGCGACCTCGGGGAGGCGTGTGACATCGCCAACCGGATCGCGCCGGAGCACCTCGAAATCTGCACCGAAACGCCGCGCGACTGGGTGGACCGCATCCGGCATGCGGGTGCCATGTTCCTCGGTCACTACTCGGTCGAGGCGCTGGGCGACTACTGCGCAGGCCCGAATCACGTGCTGCCGACGATGCGCAGTGCGCGCTTCTCCAGTCCGCTTGGCGTGTATGACTTCCAGAAGCGCACGTCCATCCTCGAAATATCCGCTGAAGGCGCGCAGAAGCTCGGCCGCATTGCGTCGGTGCTTGCGCATGGCGAAGGTCTGCAAGCGCACGCACGTTCGGCCGAAATGCGTCTGAAGGACTGATTCCCCCGGCTGCGACGACTCGGCGTACAGTGGCGCCGGGTCACGTGCCGGCAGGGTGGCCGGCGCGCATCAATGCAATGATGCGGATGAGGGGAGTACGCATGCGGCCATCGGAACTGCCGACCGGAGAGAGTCCGGCCCCGGGTGATGCACAGGGGCTTCCGTTTCCGGTCGTCCGTGAAGTGACACTGTTCGCGCCATTCGACTGGCTTGCCAAGGGTGCTGCGGATCTTGCCGGCAATCCGGCCGCCAGCATTTTCTACGGCGGCTGTTTCGCCTTCATGGGCGTGCTGCTGTCGGTCGTGTTCAGCCACGCGTATCACCTCACCTCGGCGCTGGTCTGCGGCTTCCTGCTGCTGGGCCCTTTTCTTTCGCTCGGTCTGTACGACCTGTCGCGCCGGCGCGAAGCCGGTGAAACACCCATGCTGGCGCACTCGCTCACCGCCGGTCAGCACAATGCCGGGGCAATCGGCGTGTTCGCCGTCGTGCTGATCATCATCTTTCTCGTGTGGGCGCGCGCGTCGCTGGTCGTGTTCGCGCTGTTCTATACCTCTGAAATGCCGTCCGCCAGCCGATTTGTCGAACAGGTGGTCAGTCTGGAGAACGTCGAATTCCTGCTGGCCTACGCAGTGGTCGGCTTCATCTTTGCGTCACTCGTGTTCGGTGCCAGTGTGGTTGCCATTCCGCTGATGCTGGACCGGCGGCAGGACGCGGTCACGTCGATGCTGGCGAGCCTGATTGCGCTCGGTCGCAACCCCGGCCCGATGCTGGTGTGGGCCGTGCTGATCGTGTTGCTGACCGTGGCCGGCTTCACGACCTTGTTCCTAGGCCTGATCGTGCTGATGCCGCTGATCGGGCACGCAACATGGCATGCCTACAGGGCGCTGGTCGAACCCCTGCCAGCGCCCTGAGCTTTCCCCCGCCTGGTGCCGGCAGGTTATCGGCGCAGGCGCGCGGCCACCAGCGCCAGGCCTGCCAACATCATCCATCCCCCGGATACCTCCGGCACCGGCGACACCGCTTCCGAAAACGCCGCGAGGGCAGGTTGCGCGCTGGCGTGATCGCCATCCGTGAAGCCGGTCCAGTTCGATGCGGCGTTGACCAGCAGCCGATAAGCTGCGAAATCGGCTTCGCCGCTGCGTGGTCCGGTGTATTCCGCGAAGTCGGTGCTGGCCGGCAGAATGATGGCATCGACGCCGGCCTGCAGCCCGGCGGCAGAGAGCGCGTTCGTGGCGGCGACGTTTGCTTCGGATGACACCGCGGCGAGGAAGGTGGTCGGGCTGTTGGCGGCCGTGCCCAGGTAGGCATACACGGTTTCGGCGGTGCTGCTCAACGCACGGCTGCCCGACGAGGTCAGCGCGCCGATGGACACCGCGCGGCTCGCCTGATCGATCTGGCTGAAGCGGATCACGCTGCCCGCGGCGATCGATGCCGCGCCGGTGTTCCAGGTGTGAAAGCCTTCGGCGCTCGAAAATGCGTCGCCGCCCCAGTTGCTGTCGGTGAAGTAGATCGTGCTGTCAGCCGCCAGTTCGGCAAGGGTCACGATGGCCCAGCCATCTTCATCGGTGTTCAGTGCGGTGAACGCAATGTCACCGGTACTCAGTGCGAATGTGTGCGGCGCCGACAGGCACAGCGAGACAGCCAGAAGCTTGCGTGCTGACAACATGGGACTCTCCTTGGGAAATGTGATGAGCCGCCCCGGTGAAGGCGGATTTCTTCGGGTGTGTCCCTGGCAGCCGTTCAAATGCCGCTTGTTGAATTATCTATTGTGCATACACCCGGGCCAAGAGTATTCCATGTGGGTGAAATGATCAAACGCCACAGCTTGGGGTAACGCAGGGAATAGTCAGCGCAAGGTCATGCCGGTCCAGCCATCCTTGCGCAGGCAGTCGTACAGGCCGCGGGTGACGGTCTTGGCGACCGGATCGGGTTCGTGGCCGGCACCGAGTGTCGACAGGCAGGCTGCCTGTGAAGCCATCAGTGCCGAGCCGTCGGCACCGGCTTTGGCCCACATGGCAATGGTGATGCGCGACAGCGGGTCTTTCGGTACGGCAGGTTTGGCGGCCGCTGCGGCAGTCGGTCGGGCCGCGGTGGCCTTCTTTTCCGCCGGGGCAGAGCCGGAAGAGGGTGCGACGGCCGGCTTCCCGCCTGCAGTCGCGCCCGCCGCTGCGGCAGAAGTCACTGCAGCGGTCACCGGCGCGACAGCTTCTTCCTCGACTTCGGCGGCGTCGTCGTCCACCGGCGCGAATCCGAGTTGCGACAGTTCTTCCATCGACCGCGTCCACCATCCTTTTTCGTCCATGCACCGGGAGAAGGCGCTGCGCTCCGAAGTGGTGCTCTTGCATTCGGCTTCGGCGCGGCGGAAGTCTTCACCGCCAGCGCCTTGCTTGAACGAAATGCCGGTGCAGCCGGCGAGCACGGCGATCAGGGCGGACTGGAGCAGGGTACTGGCAAAGCGATGCATGACTGAACGACCTGGGGATGTGGACCCGACAGCTCTAGCAAGAAGCGCTCCGCAGTTGCGGAATCGGGTCAGGAAACCTGCAGGATGTCCCGCAGTGCGGCGACCAGCGATGCGCAGTGCGCATCGGTACCGATCGTGACGCGCAGAAACTGGTCGATGCGTGCTGCCTTGAAGTGACGCACCAGGATGCGCCGCTCGCGCAGTGCCAGCGCCAGCGCGGCGGCGTCGTGCGCCGGATGGCGGACGAACAGGAAGTTGGCGGCAGACGGCAGGACTTCAAAGCCCAGCGCAGCCAGATCGGTGCGCAGGGTTTCTCGGCTGGCCATGACGCGCCGGCGCGTCTGGTCGAACCATTCGACGTCCTTGATCGAGGCGGTGGCGCCAACGAGGGCCAGGCGGTCGAGCGGGTAGGAGTTGAAGCTGTCCTTTACCCGCGCCAGCGCTTCGATCAATGCCGGGTGTCCGACTGCGAAACCCACGCGCAGACCGGCCAGCGAACGCGACTTCGACAGCGTCTGCGTGACCAGCAGATTGGGGTGGCGATCAATCAGCGCCACCGCCGATTCGCCGCCGAAGTCGATGTAGGCCTCATCGATCACCACCGGGCAATCGGGCAATGCAGCGGCCAGCCGGTCGATGTCGTCCAGTGCCAGCAGGCAGCCGGTCGGGGCGTTCGGATTCGGAAAGATCACCGCGCCAGGCCGGCGCGCGATCAGATCATCGACGCGGATCGCGAACTGCGCGTCCAGCGGCACGCGCTCGAAGGCGATGCCGTACAGCCGGCAGTAGACCGGGTAGAAGCTGTAGGTGATGTCCGGGAAAACCAGCGGCCGGTCGTGTTTCAGCAGACCGATGAAGGTATGCGCCAGCACCTCGTCGGAACTGTTGCCGACGAAGACCTGATCCGTCCCGATGCCGAAACGTGCGGCGATCGCCTCGCGCAGCAGCAGGCCTGTCGGTTCCGGATACAGCTTCAGCCGGTCGCCGTCGCGGCCCAGTTCGGCCTGTATGGCCGCCACGGCGTGCGGGCTCGGTGGATAGGGGCACTCGTTCGTGTTGAGCTTGATCAGGCCTTCGATCTTCGGTTGTTCGCCCGGGGTGTAGGGCGACAGGGTGCTGACGACGGGGCTCCAGAACTGGCTCATGATGATCGCGGCGGTGACGTGTTGAAACAGGGGAACGGGCAGTCGGCGCGACGGGCGCTGCAAATGACCGCATCCGAGTCGATGTTATCATTCGGTACTTGCGATTCCGGCGCTGCGCCGGAGCGATTTTCCGACGGCGATCCGACCATTCATGCGGCAAGCAGACATCACGCGCAACACGCTCGAAACCCAGATCAGCGTGCGCATCAATCTCGATGGCAGCGGCCAGGGCAAGCTCGATACCGGCATCCCCTTCCTTGACCACATGCTCGACCAGATCGTTCGCCACGGCCTGATCGATCTCGAAGTCAGTGCGAAGGGTGATCTGGAAATCGATGCCCACCACACGGTGGAAGATGTCGGCATTTCGCTGGGTCAGGCTTACGCCAAGGCGGTCGGCGACAAGAAGGGGCTGCGCCGCTACGGCCACGCCTATGTGCCGCTCGACGAAGCGATGTCGCGCGTCGTTGTTGACCTGTCCGGCCGTCCGGGCCTTGTTTACAACGTCGACTACACGCGGGCGCGCATCGGAGATTTCGACGTCGACCTGGTGCGCGAATTCTTCCAGGGCTTCGTCAATCACGCGCTCGTCACACTGCACATCGACAATCTGCGCGGAATCAATGCCCACCATCAGTGCGAAACAGTGTTCAAGGCCTTTGCCAGAGCCTTGCGTGCGGCCAGCGAGCGCGATGATCGCGCATCCGGCCAGATGCCGTCGACTAAGGGCTCGCTCTGAGCGTTTGCCTGATTTCGAGCCCCACCATTCCGCGTTCCACTCCTTTCCGCGCCACTCATGACCCGCGTTGTCATCATCGATTACGGTATGGGCAACCTGCGTTCGGTCGCCAAGGCGATCGGACACATTGCGCCGGCTGCCGATGTCGTCGTCAGCAGCGACCCGCGCGATGTCGCAGCGGCCGACCGGATCGTGTTTCCGGGGCAGGGGGCCATGCCCGACTGCATGCGCGAACTCGATCTGCGCCAGTTGCGCAGCACGGTGATCGATGCCGCCGCGAACAAGCCCTTCCTCGGCATCTGCATCGGTCTGCAGATGTTGTTCGAACACAGCGAAGAGGGTGATCATCCCGGTCTCGGCGTGCTCGACGGCGAAGTCCGGCGTTTCGACGATCCGGTCGATCCGGTGAGCGGCGCCCGGCTGAAGGTCCCTCACATGGGCTGGAACGGCGTGCGGCAGATAGCGAAGCACCCGCTGTGGGCAGGCATTCCGGATGAAGAGCGCTTCTATTTCGTACACAGTTACTATGTGGTGCCGCGGAACGCTGACGTGACCGCAGGCGAAACCTGTTACGGCGCGCCCTTTACCAGCGCCATAGCGCGCGATAATATTTTTGCCGTTCAGTTCCATCCCGAAAAGAGTGCGCACGCCGGACTGCGCCTGCTGGCCAACTTCATCGACTGGACACCCTGATGGACGACGCCGGGCAGCGCTGCCCGACCTTGACTGTCTCCGATATCCCTTTTCTGACCCAACCCGACCTCGTGCCATGCTGCTGATTCCTGCCATCGACCTCAAGGACGGCCACTGCGTACGCCTGAAGCAAGGCGACATGGATGTGGTGACCGTATTTTCGGAAGACCCGGCTGCCATGGCCCGGCATTGGCTGGATGCCGGCGCGCGCCGCTTGCATCTGGTCGATCTGAACGGCGCCGTGGCCGGCAAGCCGAAGAACGAATCGGCCATCAAGGCCATCGTGCGCGAACTGGGTGACGAAATCCCGATCCAGCTCGGCGGTGGCATCCGCGACCTCGACACCATCGAACGCTACCTGGATGACGGCATCAGCTACGTCATCATCGGCACCGCCGCGGTGAAGAGCCCGGGGTTCGTGCATGACGCCTGCGGCGCGTTTCCCGGCCACATCATCGTCGGACTGGACGCGCGCGACGGCAAGGTTGCGGTGGATGGCTGGTCGAAAATGACCGGCCACGATGTCGTCGACCTGGCGAAGAAGTTCGAGGACCAGGGCGTCGAAGCCGTCGTCTACACCGACATCGGCCGCGACGGCATGCTTGGCGGTGTCAACATCGAAGCGACCGTCAAGCTCGCCCAGGCGCTGCGCATCCCGGTCATTGCCTCGGGCGGCGTGACCAATATGGACGACATCCGTGCGTTGTGCGCCGTCGAGGACGAGGGCGTCATGGGTGCCATCACCGGACGCGCCATCTATGAGGGCACGCTGGATTTCGCGGCGGCCCAGGCCGAAGTCGACCGTCTGAACGGCGACGCCTGATCCATCACTTTTGACGCGCGCCGCGCGGGAGTCCCATGCTGGCCAAGCGCATCATTCCCTGTCTGGACGTCAACGCCGGCCGCGTGGTCAAGGGCGTGAACTTCGTGGCCTTGAAGGACGCCGGCGATCCGGTTGAAATCGCTCGTCGCTACGACGAGCAGGGTGCTGACGAACTGACCTTCCTCGACATCACCGCCAGTTCGGATGCACGCGACATCATCCTGCACGTCGTCGAGCGGGTGGCCGATCAGGTGTTCATCCCGCTGACGGTGGGCGGTGGCGTGCGCGCGGTCGAAGACGTACGCCGCCTGCTCAACGCCGGCGCCGACAAGGTGAGCATGAATACGGCGGCGATCAACGATCCCGATCTGGTGGCACGGGCGTCCGGCAAGGTCGGCTCGCAATGCATCGTGGTCGCCATCGACGCAAAGCGCGTGGCCGACCGCGACGGTCAGCCACACTGGGAGGTGTTTACCCACGGCGGCCGCAACGCGACCGGCCTGGATGCGATCGCCTGGGCGCAGAAGGTCGAATCACTCGGCGCCGGCGAAATCCTGCTCACCAGCATGGACCGCGACGGCACGAAGAGCGGTTTCGATCTGGCGCTGACGCGCGCGGTGGCGGACGCGGTGCGTATCCCGGTGATCGCTTCGGGGGGTGTCGGCACGCTGGACCATCTGGTCGACGGTGTGCTGGATGGCGGCGCAGATGCCGTGCTGGCCGCCAGCATCTTCCACTTCGGCGAACATACGGTGCGCGAAGCCAAGGAACGCATGCGCAGCCGCGGCATCGAGGTCAGGCTGTGAGCGGGCCGGCCTGGGCGGACGACATCGAATGGGACGCGAACGGCCTGCTGCCGGTCATCGTGCAGGAAGCGGCCAGCGGCGACGTGCTGATGTTCGCGTGGATGAATCGTGAGGCGCTGACACGCACGGCTGAACTGCGCGAGGCCGTTTTCTGGTCGCGTTCGCGCGGCAGGCTGTGGCACAAGGGCGAGGAATCGGGTCACACGCAGAAGGTGCTGGACATCCGCCTCGACTGCGACCGCGACGTCCTGCTGCTGAAAGTTGAACAAACCGGCGGTATCGCCTGCCATACCGGACGTCACAGCTGCTTTTTCCATGCCTTGACGGATGAAGGCTGGGAAACGACCGAGCCCGTACTCAAGAATCCGGACGACATCTACAAATGATCGATATCGAAGTGCTGCATCGAGTGGCGCAGACCATCGCCGAACGCAAGGCGGCCGAGCCGGGCTCTTCATACGTGTCGTCGCTGCTGCACAAGGGTACCGATGCGATCTGCAAGAAGGTTGTCGAAGAAGCTGCCGAGACCATCATGGCGTCGAAGGACGGCAATGCCGGTCATCTGGTGAAGGAAGTGTGCGATCTCTGGTTCCACAGCATGGTGCTGCTGGCGCACCACGGGCTGACGGTCGATGACGTGCTGCACGAATTCCGCCGTCGCGAGGGTATTTCAGGTCTGGACGAAAAACGTTCGCGTACGACCTGAAGCACTGGTGTCGGCACACAATACGGTAATACGCGTATCCCAGAATGCGCCCCTCACGGACACACTGACGCCATGCAAGACAACGACTGCATTTTCTGCAAGATCATCGGCGGCAAGATTCCGTCGCGCAAACTGTATGAGGATGATCTGATCTACGCGTTTCACGACATCAATCCTGTCGCGCCGGTGCATTTCCTGATCATCCCGAAAGCCCACATTCCGACGCTGTCCGATGCCGCTCCGGCGCATGAGGCGGCGCTGGGCCGCATGCTTGCGAAAGTTGGCGAACTGGCGCGCGAAGCCGGCTGCACCGATGGCTATCGCACGCTGATCAACTGCGGAAGGGTGGGTCGGCAGGAGGTGTATCATCTTCACATGCATGTCGTGGGCGGGCCGGATCCCCTGCCGCCCATGATCGTTTTCGAGAGGTAATCATGGGTTCATTCAGCATCACGCACTGGTTGATCGTTCTGGTCATCGTGCTTCTGATCTTCGGCACGAAGAAGTTGCGTAATATCGGTTCCGACCTGGGTGGCGCGGTCAAGGGCTTCAAGGACGGCGTCAAGGGTGGTGAGAACGACGCCGCCGGTACACCTGAGCAGCCGACCCAGCACGTGGGCCGCACCATCGACGTCAAGGCCGAAGAGAAGGTCAAGTCCTGACCCTGACGGCCCGCCCCCGGTCGGGCCGCGTCCTCACACGGCCTCCGGGACGCAGTGCCCGGTGCCTCATCCGTCCAGTCCATGTTTGACATCGGTTTTTCCGAATTCCTGATCATCGGCATCGTTGCGCTGCTGGTGCTCGGCCCCGAGAGGCTGCCGCGCGCTGCGCGCACGGCCGGGCATCTGCTCGGCCGCCTGAAGCGCTACGTGAGCGATGTGAAATCGGACATTTCGCGCGAGATGCAACTGGACGAGTTGCGCAAGCTGCAAGCCCAGGTTGAACAGCAGGTGCGCGATGTCGAGCGCCAGGTCGATGAAACGGCGGCCGGCGTCAATAACGAAGCGGCCGGTCTGAGTGACCAGATGCGCGCAGCAATGGCCGAGCAGGACAAATACGCCGCTGTTGAAAACACCCTGATGGACCCGCCCCCGCCGGCCAACCCCGCCAAGCCGGCCGAAGACCCCGTATCCGGCCAGCTGTCGCTCGACATCCCGCCGCCCGGCACGATCGAGCCGGCGAATCGCGAAAAGGCATGAGACGCAGGGCATGAACGAACAGTCCGAAAGCTTCGTATCCCATCTGGTCGAATTGCGCGACCGGCTGCTGCGCGCCGTCATCGCAGTGGTCGTCGTGTTCGTCTGCCTGATGCCCTGGGCGGCGGACATTTACGACATCCTTGCCCATCCGCTGATGGTGGCGCTGCCGGAAGGGACGAAGATGATCGCCACCGGCGTCGTGACACCGTTCTTCGTGCCGGTGAAGGTGACGCTGATGCTGGCCTTCCTGATTTCGTTGCCGGTTGTGCTCTACCAAGTATGGGCCTTCATCGCCCCCGGTCTGTATGCACACGAAAAGCGCCTCGGCCTGCCGCTGATCATTGCCAGCACGCTGCTGTTCATCACCGGCATGGCGTTCTGCTACTTCCTCGTATTCGGCGTCGTGTTCAGTTTCATCGCGGAATTTGCGCCGAAAAGCATCACGCCGGCGCCGGACATCGAGCAATACCTGTCCTTCGTGCTGACCATGTTCACCGCCTTCGGCGTCACCTTCGAGGTACCGATCGTGGTCATCGTGCTGGTGCGCTTCGGGCTGGTGACGATCGCGCAACTCAAGGAAGCGCGGCCCTATGTGATCGTCGGAGCCTTCGTCGTGGCCGCGATCGTCACACCGCCGGATGTGGTGTCGCAATTGCTGCTCGCGATTCCGCTGTGCCTGCTGTACGAGCTCGGCATCCTGTTATCGCGCTTCATCAAGGCGTCCCCGGAGCGCAGCAAGACCACGCAGGACGCGTGATCACTCGTCGCGGCGCTGTGCCTGTGCGGTAACGGGGCGCTTGCCCACCGTGACGCCGAGGTCCTTTTCCGCGCCGCTGCGATAGATCTTCAGCGTGGCCTGCTGACCCGGCACCAGCGCTGCGATCAGCTGCAGCATGCCGGACGCGTCCTTCACCTTCCTGCCATCGACTTCAAGCAGCACGTCGCCGGGGCGGACGCCGCCGCGGTCAGCGGGACTGCCGCGCATCACACCGGCGATCAGCGCGCCGCCGGCGGCCGGGACCTTGAAGCTCTCCGCCAGTTCGGGCGTCAGTTCCTGTACCTCCACACCGACCCAGCCACGTGTGACCGAGCCGTTGGCGACGATCTGTTCCATCACGCTGCGCGCCGTACTGACGGGAATGGCGAAGCCGATGCCCAGCGAGCCGCCGCTGCGCGAGTAGATCGCCGTGTTGATGCCGACCAGATTGCCGTCGGCGTCGACCAGGGCGCCGCCCGAATTGCCCGGGTTGATCGCCGCGTCGGTCTGAATGAAATTCTCGAAGGTATTGATGCCCAGCTGCGAGCGGCCGAGCGCTGACACGATGCCCATCGTGACCGTCTGTCCGACGTCGAAAGGGTTGCCGATCGCCAGCACCACGTCGCCGATACGCAGGCCGTCGGTTGCACCGAAGCTGGCAGCCGGCAATTTGGTCGGGGCCTTGACCCGCAGCACAGCCAGATCGGATTCGGGGTCGCTGCCGATCAGCGTTGCCGGATACTTGCCGCCGTCGTTCAGCGATACCTCGATTTCGTCGGCGGCCTCGACCACGTGGTTATTGGTCAGCACGACCCCATCCTCGCTGACGATGACGCCCGAACCCAGCCCCATCTGGCGCTGTGGCTGGTTGCCGAGCCGGTCGCCGAAAAAGTGGCGGAACACCGGATCATTCATCAGCGGGTGCTGCGGTGCCTTCACCGCCTTGGTCGTGAAGACATGCACCACCGACGGCAACGCCTTCTGCGCCGCGTCGGCGTAGGTGACGACCCTGGCGGCCTCGATGCGTGCGGGCGCCGTCACCACATCAGGCAGCAGGGCTGCCTGCGCGGCCGATACCGCCGCACTGCTGCCTGTCTGGCCGTTGCGCGCGGGCAACCAGTCGGGGCGCAGCGTCGCGACGACGAAAAGCACGGCCAGCGCGGCCGTGACCGATTGAGCGAAGACGAGCCACAGACGCTGCATAATCAGGAGTTGGAAACCGGGGGGAAAATGAACAGGACTCAGCTGCAACGCCATCTCGACGAACTGCTGGATGCCGCGCGCTTCAAGGATTATTGCCCAAACGGACTGCAAGTGGAAGGCGCGTCCGAAGTGTCGAAAATCGTCTGCGGCGTCAGTGCCAGCCTGGCTCTGATCGATGCTGCGATCGAGCGCGGTGCGCAGGCGCTGCTGGTGCACCACGGCTGGTTCTGGCGCGGTGAGGATGGCCGGGTCACCGGCACCCGACGCGCCCGCATGGCGCGCGTGCTGGCGCATGACATCAATCTGCTGGCCTATCACCTGCCGCTGGATGCGCATCCCGAACTGGGCAACAACGCCCGACTCGGACGCCTGCTCGATTTCCGGCCGACCGCCACGACCGGAGAGCAGGGGCTGATCTGGCTGGGCGAACCTGAACATCCGGCCACGGCCGCCGAGTTGTGCATGCGTGTCGAGCGCGTCCTGGGCCGTACGCCCCTGCTGGTCGGCGATGCGCAGGTCGTCGTGCGTCGCGTCGCCTGGTGCACCGGTGCAGCGCAGGGATATTTCGAGCAGGCCATCGATGCCGGCGTCGATCTATTCATATCCGGAGAAATTTCCGAGCCGACCGCCCATCTCGCGCGCGAGTCCGGAGTGCCCTACATCGCTGCCGGTCATCATGCGACCGAGCGCTACGGCGTCATGGCGCTGGGCGCACATCTGGCCGAACGCTTCGGGCTGTCGGTCGAGTTCGTCGACATCGACAACCCGGCGTGATCCGGGCGCAGAGCCTTACAGCAGCGCCAGCCGCGACGTCTGGGTTTCGGTGATCGACGGGTTGGCGATCAGCCACTCGAGCATCGCCTTCAACAGCAGGATGTCGTCGATCACGCCGAGCGGGAAGCCGACGCGCGCGCCGGCGCGGTTGTCCCGCAGCAGCTCCGTCAGATAGTCCAGACAATCCTGATTCGGCCAACTGGCATTGATGCGCGCCATGATGTGTCCGAACTGCTCGACCGATTCCGACGTCGCAGGGCCGCTGAAGTGTTCCCAGTCAGGTACCTTGGCGTTGAATGCGCGATTCAGCTTGGGTGCCAGATCGTCGTATTCGCCGCGCCGGCCGCTCGAGTGGTAGAGATCGAGCAGCTTGAGCCAGGGGATGATCGATTCCTTCGGGTAGTCGCGAAGGAATTCGGACAAGGTCTGCGCCGCGCCCTCGGCACGACCGAAGGACATCATGATTTCGGCCAGTTCGAGCACATGTTCGTGTGAGGGAGGCGCTTCTTCATTCGCAGGTCGGGCACTCTGGTCGAAGCTCAGGACAGCGGGTGCGGTGGCGGTGATGCTGACCAGCCGCGGCCCGAGCGGTGCAGCACCGGTATCGGTTGCGCCAAGGCTGCTCGTCGAACCGGAGAAGCTTTCGAACTCGAGGTCGAGCCGCGCGGGCGTACCCGCCTCGTTTCCGTCGATCTGCCCCAGTTCGAAGTCAACCGTCGATGCATCGCCCGAAGCCGTTGCGTCTAAGCCAACGTCCGGCTGGGCGATGTGCAGGTCCTGGATGTTTTCGGCGGGTGCTTCGCCGGGAAAATGTTCGAACGACGTCGTTTCGGTTGCGCGTGCTGCGGGTCCGGCCGGATATTCGGGGGCCAATTGCCGCGGCAGCGACTGCGCCATCGTGTCCATGTCTTCCCGCGTGGCCGGCGTGTCCGCGGCCAGCGGCGGCAGGCTCTGGCTCATCATCATGCGGGTCACAGCCTCTTCGGCATGCCGGCTGCGCAAGGCCGCGGCGGCTGCGAGCTTGCGGGCGCGTCGGCGCCACATCCAGGCGCCGCCCAGTACTGATCCGGCCGCCAACGCGCCGAGCGCTGCGACCAGCCAGTTCACGCCGGTCGCCGCCGGGACATCCGGCACCGCATCGGGTGGCAGCTTGTTGATGACGCGTACCGGCTCGTTGGTCAGTCCGGGTGGCGGCGCGGCGACCACCTCCTGGCTTGACGAAGTGTCCACGGCGGTCGATTCGACCGCCGTGCTGTCGTCGGTGGGTGCCGCTTGCGTCAAGGCATCCGGTTCGAGCGGTGCGGCGGCAGGGGCTTCCGGCGTCACCTCAGGCCGGTCAGTGGCGGGCGTGGCGGCGGCCTGCACCGGCGGCAAGGCGGCGTCGATCGATGCTTCGGTCCGACCGAGCTGCTTCTGCAGTTCGGCCATGCGTGCCTCGAGTTGCTTGACCTTGTCCGCGATGGCGAGGTGGGTCGCGATCTGCTCGTCGAGCGCGGCGAGCAGCCGCTGCTCCGTGCGAAGCACCTCGCGCTGGGCTTCACTGGCCTCGGCGCGACGCGACAGGCCGCCCGACATTTTCAGTCCGTTTCCGGAATCGGCATTCGGTGCCACCCACAAGCGGTCGACAGTCGGCGCTTCCTTCTGGCGGCGCGGCTTGCGCTCGGCCTGCGGTTTCGGAGGTGCCGGCCGTTCATCGGCGACGGGTGAAGCCGGCGCATCGATCGGGGAGGTCGCCGGTCGGACCGGCGTTGCCGCGCGCCGCGGCGGAGCCACGGTGGGTGCCGCCGGCGCGACTGCCGCGGTCTCCTCGATCGGCGCGGCGCCGGACGGCTGCAGCAGCACCGCATACTCGCGTGCCAGTTCGAAGCCGCATCCGACACGTACCCCTACCATCAGGATGGGATCGTTGATGGCCTGGGTGCTGCTGATGAATACGGTGCGTCCCTGCGTGCGGATGCGGGCGCTCGACAGCCAGGGCAGATCGTCCGCCGCGGCCGTCGCCGGGGCGTCGATCGAAAAGCAGGTGCTGGCCGGAACGGCTTCGCCTTCGCCGAGTACGTTGATTTCGGCGCGGAACGGCTCGCCGATGACCGACTTGGTCCTGATGGCACCCAATCCGAGCGCGAGCGCATCCTGTGCGTGCAGACCCGCGGCGAGCAACGCGGCTGCCAGAAGTGTCGGACGCAAGTACTGAAGCGTGCGTGGATGTAGCGGACGTCGAGGGGTCACAAGGATCTCCGAACCTGCATTCGCCTGAGGATATTGATCGTTGTCAGTTCTTTCGGCCGCGAGAGGGGAAACTTTACTTTAATGGCGCACGCTGCCCGGAGCCGCGTCGTGCCAAGCGATGCCGTCACGGGCAAAATTGTGTGTCACGACAACCCTGCAGGAGCCGGCCATGCCGCTGATGCTGTTTCCGTTGCCTCAATCGACGCTTTCGGTGCTGGGTGAGCAGGCGCTTTTTCCGGTGCGACGCATCTATTGCGTCGGGCGCAATTACGCCGAGCACGCGCGGGAGATGGGGCATGACCCGGCGCTCGAGTCGCCGTTCTTCTTTTCCAAGCCGGCCGATGCAGTGGTGAACGGGCCCGCTGCGGTGGCCTATCCGCCGGCGACAACGGACCTGCAACATGAAGTGGAACTGGTGGTGGCGCTGCACGGGGTCGGCCGCAACCTGGACAGTGCGCAGGCGCGCGCCTGCATTTTCGGCTACGGCGTCGGGCTGGACCTGACCCGGCGCGATCTGCAGCGTGCCGCCCGCGACAAGGGGCAGCCGTGGGACATGGGCAAGGGCTTCGACCAGAGTGCGCCGGTGTCGCAGCTGGTACCGGCCACCGTATGCGGCCACCCGCGCGCGGGACAGATCGAATTGTCGGTCAACGGGCAGTTGCGTCAGCGGGGCGACCTGTCCGACATGATTCTGGATGTCGACACGCTGCTGGTCAGGCTTTCGCGGCTGGTCGAACTGCGCGCGGGCGATCTGCTGTTCACCGGCACGCCGGCAGGCGTTGCGGCACTGCAACCCGGCGACCGCATTGACGCACGCGTAGACGGTGTTGCCGAGCTCAGGGTGGATATTGCGCCGCCGCAAGATTGATCGGCGTTTTGCCGTTGCGAGGTTTCAGCGCAGCTTATGAGCTGTATAATTATGGATTATACGAGGCGGTGCGCACGCCGCCCCGTTGGATGGTGCGCCAACCGGCGCCCCGTGCCTGAAGGACCTGTCCGGTGGAACGCGCCGGGCAGGCATTCCAGCAACAGTGCGGACAACAAGGCGAGGAATACGCATGAAGATCCATGAGTATCAGGCGAAAGAGGTATTGCGCCGTTTCGGTGTAGTGACACCGCGGGGCGTGCCCTGCTTCGAAGCTGATCAGGCAGTGGCAGCGGCCGAGTCGCTGGGTGGCAAGGTATGGGTGGTCAAGGCGCAGATTCATGCCGGTGGCCGCGGCAAGGGCGGCGGCGTCAAGGTGGCCAAGTCGCTCGACGAAGTGCGTGATTTCGCGAAGCAGATCATGGGCATGCAACTGGTGACCCACCAGACCGGCCCGGAGTGGCAGAAAGTCCGCCGCCTTCTGATCGAGGAAGGCGCCGACATCAGGAAGGAATACTACGTCGCCGCGCTGACGGACCGCGCCACGCAGAAGGTGGCGCTGATGGCGTCCAGCGAAGGCGGCATGGACATCGAGGAAGTCGCCCACAATACGCCGGAGAAGATCATCAAGGTGTTCGTCGATCCGCTGGTCGGACTGACCGACGCGCAGGCGAAGGAACTGGCGGATGGCATCGGCGTCCCGGCGGCGTCGCAGGCCCAGGCCATGGATACCTTCAGGAAGCTGTACACGTGCTACATGGAAACCGACGCCTCGCTGGCCGAAATCAATCCGCTGATTCTCGAAGGCAACGGCAACATCAAGGCGCTGGACGCCAAGTTCAATTTCGATTCGAACGCCCTCTACCGTCACGAAGACATCGTGGCCTTCCGTGATCTGGACGAAGAAGATCCGGCGGAAATCGAGGCGTCGAAGTTCGATCTGTCCTACGTGTCGCTGGATGGCAACATCGGCTGCCTGGTCAATGGCGCCGGTCTGGCCATGGCCACGATGGACGTGATCAAGCTGTATGGCGCCGAGCCGGCCAACTTCCTCGACGTCGGCGGCGGCGCCACGACCGAGAAGGTGACCGAGGCGTTCAAGATCATGCTGCGCAACCCCAATGTGCGCGGCATCCTGGTCAATATCTTCGGCGGCATCATGCGCTGCGACACCATTGCGACCGGCGTGGTCGCCGCGGCGCGCGAAGTGCACCTGACCGTGCCGCTGGTCGTACGCATGAAAGGCACCAATGAAGATCTGGGCAAGCAGATCCTGAAGGATTCGGGTCTGCCCATCATTGCGGCCGACAGCATGGCGGATGCGGCACAGAAGATCGTGGCCGCCGTGGCCGGACACTGAGGGGAACACAACACATGTCGATTCTGATCAACAAGGACACCAAGGTCATCACCCAGGGCATCACCGGGAAGACCGGTCAGTTCCACACCCGCATGTGCCGCGACTACGCGAACGGCAAGAACTGCTTCGTCGCCGGCGTCAATCCCAAGAAGGCGGGCGAAGACTTCGAAGGCATTCCGATCCACGCCACCGTGGCGGAGGCCAAGGCAGCAACGGGCGCCACGGTGTCGGTGGTCTATGTGCCGCCTCCGGGCGCGGCGGCGGCGATCTGGGAAGCGGTCGAAGCCGACCTCGATCTGGTCATCTGCATCACCGAAGGGATTCCGGTGCGCGACATGCTGATGGTGCGCAACCGGATGAAGGCCAAGGAAGCCGCCGGCGGCAAGCGCACGCGACTGCTCGGGCCGAACTGCCCCGGCCTGATCACGCCGGACGAAATCAAGATCGGCATCATGCCGGGCCACATCCACAAGAAGGGCCGTATCGGCGTGGTCAGCCGCTCCGGCACGCTGACCTACGAAGCGGTCGGCCAGCTGAGCGAGATCGGCCTCGGCCAGTCGAGCGCAGTCGGCATCGGTGGTGACCCGATCAACGGCCTGAAGCACATCGAAGTGATGCAGCTCTTCAACGACGATCCGGATACCGACGCGGTCATCATGATCGGTGAAATCGGCGGTCCGGACGAAGCGGAAGCGGCCGAGTGGTGCAAGGCCAACATGAAGAAGCCCATCGTCGGTTTCATTGCCGGCGTCACGGCGCCGGCCGGCAAACGCATGGGCCACGCCGGCGCGCTGATTTCCGGCGGTGCCGACACGGCCGATGCCAAACTGGAAATCATGGAGGCGTGCGGCTTCACGGTGACGCGCAATCCGTCGGAGATGGGCAAGCTGCTCAAGGGGCTGCTCTGATTCCGGCGCACTGACCGCCCTACGTGACGAAGAAGGCCACCGCCCGGGCGGTGGCCTTTTCATTTGTGCTCGTCATGCGGCCGCACCGGTAGAATCCGCCCTTCCGCAATTCGAATGCAAGACCATCATGGATTTCAGTTCTCCCGAATTCTGGCTCGCTGTCGGTCAGATCATCATGATCGACATCCTGCTTGGCGGCGACAACGCGGTGGTGATCGCGCTCGCCTGCCGCAAGCTGCCGCCGGCGCAACGTCGACTGGGCATCATGTGGGGTACCGCAGGCGCCGTGGTGTTGCGCGTCGTGCTCATCATGTTTGCGCTGACGCTGCTCAAGCTGCCTTTCCTGAAGCTGATCGGCGCGCTGCTGCTGCTGTGGATCGGCATCAAGCTGCTGATGGCCGACGATGATGACGACCACGCGAACATCAAGCCCAGCGACAAGCTGTGGGCGGCAGTGAAGACCGTCATCGTGGCCGATTTCGTGATGAGCCTCGACAATGTGATCGCCATCGCCGGCGCGGCCGAAGGGGCCGGCGCAGAGCACCAGTTCGCACTGGTCGTATTCGGGCTGGTCGTTTCGATCCCGATCATCGTGTGGGGCAGCCAGATCGTGCTCGGACTGATGACCCGATACCCCATTATCATCACGCTCGGGGCGATGTTGCTGGGCTGGATCGCCGGCACCATGGCGGTGGGCGATCCGGCGATCACGCCTTATCTGCCGCTGATCGAGCCGTCCTCACCGACCGCGGCACCGGAAGCGATTGCCGCCGTGCGCTATGGCGCAGGCGTGGTCGGCGCGATCTTTGTGCTCGCGCTCGGCAAGATCCTCGGCGCGCGCAACAAGCCGGCCGACTACCCGATCCAGTAGTCAGCGATGGCGCTCTACCTCACCGAAAGCGACGTCCGTCAGGTGCTGACCCTGCAGGACGCGCTGTCGGCGGTGGAAGACGCGCACCGCTGGCACGCCACCGGCGAAGCCATCGACACGCCGCGCGCGCGCAGCCGCACCCCGACGTCGGCGCTGCACATGCTGCACGGCGCCGTGCTGCCGCTCGGCGTGATCGGCTACAAGAGCTACACGACCAGCCGCGAGGCGGCGCGCTTCTGGGTCCATCTGTTCGACGCCGCAACCGGCCGTGCGCTTGCGGTGCTGGAGGCCGACTACCTCGGCATGATGCGCACGGGCGCGACCGGCGGGCTGGCCGCCCGGCTGCTGTCGAATCCGGCGTCGAAAGTCGCTGGTGTGTTCGGCGCCGGCTGGCAGGCGCAAAGCCAGATCGCTGCGCTGTGCGCAGTGCGCGACATGGACGATATCCAGGTGTTCGCCCGCAAGCGCGACAAGCTCGACGCCTTCTGCACCGAACAGTCGGCACGGCTCGGCCGCAGGGTTCGTCCGGCCGCCAGTGCCGAGGAGATGGTGAAATCGGCGGACATCGTGGTGACCATCACCACCGCCAGCGAGCCGCTGTTCGACGGGCGCTGGCTCAAGCCCGGTGCGCACGTGACGGCCGCCGGTTCCAATGCGCTCATCCGTCGTGAAATCGACGAAACCGTCATCCGCCGCGCTGCCGTGGTCGTGGTCGACGCGCGCGCAACGGCGTTGCGCGAGTCCGGCGACCTGCTGCCGGCGCTCGAAAAAGGGCGCCTGGCCGAGTACGGGATGGTCGAACTGGGCGAGTTGCTGAACGGCATGCGGCCGGGGCGCCTGGCGGATGACCAGATCACGCTGTTCGAATCGCAGGGCATGGCGATCCAGGACCTCACGCTGGCAACGCGCCTGCTCGAAAAGGCCAGGGTGGCTGGCCTGGGCCGCGAGCTGCCGTACTGATGTCCCGTGCAATGTGATGATTTGAATGCGCGCAGCGTGATATTCCACCGCGCAGGGTGAAGCCCCGTTTGACGGAGTTGAGGCTGAACTGCAAGAATATGTGACAGATGACTGTTTTCTCGCGAGACTTGGGTTTGGCGAAAAAATCAGGTAGGTCACACAACAACGAGCAGGTCACCGGCCTCCAGCAGTCAGGAAGCCACAATTTTTCGGGGGTGAGCGTGGCCAAAGCCGCTGTATGGAAGACGGATTGGTTCCTGGGCGTCATCATCAGCCTGCTGTTCCTTTTCTCCACCCAGTCCGATCTGATCCAGAGCCTCGAACGCAAGGCCTACGACATCGGTGTCGCAGCGACCGACCGTACCCCCAGTCCTCGCATTGCCATCATCGCGATCGATCAGCAGAGCATCGACAACATCGGCCGCTGGCCGTGGCCGCGTGACGTGCATGCCCGCATGATCGACAAGCTGGCGCAGGCACAGGCCAAGGTGGTCGGTACGACGATCTTTTTCGCCGAGCCGCAGCTCGATCCGGGTCTCGTCTATGTAAACAGGTTGCTTGCACTGGAGCAGCAGGCGCGTGACCAGATCGAGATCGCGGTGGCTGCCGAACCCGTTGTCGAAGGTGAGGTGGCTGTTGATCCGCCCGTGCAGGCCGTCAATCCGCTGGACGCCTTCAGTGCCACCCTGCGCGAAGCCGAAGCGGCGCTGAACACCGACCGGCAACTCGCCGACAGCATGAAGAGGGCGGGCAATGTCGCGCTGCCGATGCTGTTCCTCGATGGCGAACCGCAGGGCCGCCCCGACAAGCCGCTGCCCGAATTCGTACGCGCCACCGCGCTGACCAACGTGACTGGTTCAGAGCCGCTGCCGCCGTTGACGCTGGATGTGTCGGCCGGCGTCATCGAACAGCTGGGTACGGTGGCTGCAGCGGTGGGCCACCTGAATCCGTCGATTGATCGCGACGGCGGCCTGCGCCTGCATCCGCTGGTGATGACCCATTTCGACCAGTTCTACCCGTCGCTGCCGCTGCTGATTGCGGCAAAAAGCCTGAATCTCGGCGTCGCGGACATCCAGGTCACGTTGGGCGAGTCGGTGTCGCTGGCCCGTCTCAACGTGGCCACCGACCCGAGTCTGGGCATGTACAGCTTTTACTACCGCGGCGAAGGTGGCAAGCCGGCGTTTCCGGTCGATTCCTTCTTCGACGTCATGAGCGGCAAGATTCCGCTCGACAAGTACCGCGACCGCATCGTGCTGATCGGCCAGACCGCGCCGGGCATCGGCAATTTCTACGCCACCCCGGTGTCGCCCGCGATGTCGTCTGTCGAGGTGATGGCGCACGGCCTGTCCAGCATCCTGCAGGAACACTTCTTCGTGTCGCCACCGTGGTCGGTGGCGGCCGAGTTCGGCGTGTTCCTGCTGGTGGCGCTCTACCTGATCGTGCTGCTGCCGCGCTTGAAGGCCGGTCTGGGTGCCGGTGTCACGGCTGCCATCTTCATTGCACTGCTGGCGACCCACTTCGTGCTGATGACCAGCCAGCTCGTCTGGCTGCAGCTCATGCTGCCGGCTGCGTTGCTGCTGGTCGGCCATTTGCTGCTGACCACCAAGCGCTTCCTGGTGACCGAGCGCGGCAAGGTGAAGTCCGATGAACAGTCGGCCGAGTCGAACCGCATGCTGGCACTGGCCTTCCAGGGCCAGGGACAGCTCGACATGGCATGGGACAAGTTCCGTCAGGTCCCGCTGTCCGACGCCGTGATGGAAAACCTCTACAACCTGGCGCTCGACTTCGAGCGCAAGCGCCAGTTCAACAAGGCCGAGAGCGTGTTCCGCCATATGGCCGAATTCAACCCGAAGTTCCGCGATCTGGAAACACGGGTGAAGCGCGCCAAGGCGATGTCTGAAACCGTCATGCTCGGCGGTGGCAGCGGTGGCCGTACGAATACCAGCATCCTCGAGGACGGCACGGTCGAGAAGCCCATGCTCGGGCGCTACCAGGTCGAGAAGGAACTGGGCAAGGGCGCCATGGGCGTCGTCTATCTCGGGCGCGATCCGAAGATCAACCGTGTCGTCGCCATCAAGACGATGGCACTTTCGCAGGAGTTCGACGAGGAAGAGCTGGCCGATGTGAAGGAACGCTTCTTCCGCGAAGCCGAAACCGCCGGGCGCCTGAACCACCCGAACATCGTCACCATCTTCGACGCCGGTGAAGAGCACGATCTCGCCTACATCGCGATGGAGTTCCTGAAGGGACGTGACCTGGTGCCGCAGACCAAGCCGGGTCAGCTGCTGCCGCTGCCGAAGGTGATGGACGTCGTGGCGCGCGTGGCCGAGGCGCTTGCCTACGCGCACGGCAACCAGGTCGTGCATCGCGACGTGAAGCCCGCCAACATCATGTACGAAGCCGAGTCCGATCAGGTCAAGGTGACCGACTTCGGCATCGCGCGCATCACCGATTCGTCACGCACCAAGACCGGCATGGTGCTCGGTACGCCGTCCTACATGTCGCCCGAGCAGCTGGCGGGCAAGAAGATCGATGGCCGCTCCGACCTGTTCTCGCTCGGTGTCATGCTGTTCCAGATGGTGTGCGGCAAGCTGCCTTTCGAAGGCGATTCCATGGCGCAGTTGATGTTTCGCATTGCGAACGAAGCACATCCGGACATCCGTGACATCCGTCCTGACGTTCCGGATTGCCTGTCCGCCATCATCGACCGTGCGCTCGCCAAGGACGTCGATGCGCGCTATCAGTCGGGTGGAGACATGGCGGCCGACCTGCGTACCTGCGCCGGCAACCTGACACAATCCATCACCCAAGTTGATTTCGATATCTGACATGACACAGTCCGCATGCCCACACCACCTGCTGTCCCCGGAGGGGATGTGTCCGTGTATCTGCTTGTGCGGGCGGTACTGACATGACCCGGGATCTCGGTCAGGCGCTGCAGATGGTCAGTCGCACCCATTCCGGCATGGTGCGCACCCACAATGAAGACGCGGTGTTCACGCAGCCCGGTGTCGGCCTCGCGATACTGGCCGACGGCATGGGCGGCTACAACGCCGGTGAGGTGGCAAGCGGCATGGCGACCGCAGTCATCGGTTCGGAGCTTGCGCAGGGCCTGCAGGAAGCGAAACACGGCGTGTCACACCTGCTGGAATCGGTCATCGGCCGCGCCAACAACGCGATCTATCAGGCGGCCGAGAGCCAGCCGCAGTATTCGGGCATGGGCACGACCCTGGTCATGGCCGTTTTCCGCGACAATCACATATCCGTCGCGCATATCGGCGATTCGCGCATGTACCGCCTGCGCGACGGCGCCTTCGAGTGCGTCACGCGTGATCACTCGCTGTTGCAGGAGCAAATCGACAGCGGCATGATTACGGAAGAAGACGCGCGTCGTTCCCAGAACAAGAACCTCGTGACGCGCGCGCTGGGCGTAGACCCGGAAGTCGAGCCCGAAATACACACCTACGACGTGGTTCCCGGAGACGTTTACCTGTTCTGTTCCGACGGACTGAACGACATGGTCGAGAACGACGATATCGCGCTGACGCTTCAGGCCTTGTCCGCCAACCTCGATCTGGCGGCCGAACAGCTGGTACAGATGGCGAACGACAATGGCGGACGCGACAATGTGTCGGTGATACTGGTCAGGGTGCTGCAGGCCTTTCCTGCCACCGAACGCGGCTGGCTTGCGCGCCTGCTTGCATGGTTGAAGTAAAGGGACTGGAAAATGGCAAAACTGATACTCAGCATGGATGGACTGGTCCTCAAGGAGTTGCCGCTCGCGAAGGAGCGCACCACCATTGGGCGCAAACCGCACAACGACATCCAGATCGACAATCTTGCGATCAGCGGAGAGCATGCGGTCATCGTCACCATCCTCAACGATTCCTTCCTTGAGGACATGAACAGCACGAACGGCACCTATGTGAACGGGCAGCCGATCAAGAAGCACTTCCTGCAGAACAACGACGTGGTCGAGCTCGGCAAGTACCGGCTCAAGTACATCAACGAAACGCCGACTGTCGCGCAGTCGCCGGATTTCGAGAAAACCATGGTGTTGCGTCCGGACATGATGCGCAAGGCGCCGGCCGATGCACCGCCTGCGCCCGCACCGGTGCGTGCCCAGACCGATACGCAGACCGGTTTCCGTCCGGGTCAGTCGATGCCGGCCGGTTCGTCGCTCGGCGGCTCCGGCCTGCCGCCGCCGCCGCCTCCGCTGGCACCTCCGCCGCCGCCGCCGGCCGCGAGCGTCAATCAGGTCGGTGCGATCCAGATTCTCAACGGCGCCAACGCCGGGCGCGAACTTGAATTGACGAAGACGCTGACCACGCTTGGCAAACCGGGACTGCAGGTTGCCGTCATCACACGCCGTCCGCAGGGGTATTTCATCACCCATGTCGAAGGCGCGAACATGCCGGTCGTCAATGGTCGCCAGCTCGATGCCCAGGCGCACCCGCTCGAGGATCACGACGTGATCGAAATTGCCGGTGTGAAGATGGAGTTCTTCATCAAGCGCTGACGACGCCCGATCCGAGCCTGTCATGCTGCCGCGTCCGGCGCCTGCCGTCCGCCGCCCCCCAGGGCTTGTGCCGGATGAGGCGCGGCCCGGGTCGGGGTGCGTTCCCGGACGTCTGCAATGAACCAGAACGCGCTGCGCTACGGCATCGGCCTGCTGTTCCTGCTGATCCTGCTCGGCCACGCCGCTCGCGTGTACCAGATTCCGGTGCTGGGCAACCTTGATCACATCGCCTACGACACCAAGCTGTCGCTGACGATGCCGGGCGGCATCGATGACCGGGTGGTCATTCTAGACATCGACGAGAAATCGCTGACCGAAGTCGGGCGCTGGCCATGGGGGCGGGAACGGCTGGCGGTGCTGATGGACTTGCTGTTCGACCGCTACGGCGTCAGCCTGCTCGGCGTCGACGTTGTTTTTGCCGAGCCGGACACCAGTTCGGGGCTGCCGGCGCTGGAAGGCCTGGCGCAAGGCGCGCTCGCCGACAACGCCGATTTCCGTGCATCGCTCGACACGCTGAGGCCGCAGCTCGACTACGACCAGCGGTTCGCGGCCTCTCTCAAGAACCGGCCTGTCCTGCTGGGCTACTACTTCGGCAACCGCGAAGACGGCCTGAACAGCGGTGCGCTGCCGGAGCCGGTCTTGCCGGCCGGCACCTTTCGTGGCCGAAACATCGCGTTTGCGACCTTCAACAGCTTCGGTGCCAATCTTCCGCGCTTCCAGCAGGAGGCGCTCGGTGCCGGCCATTTCAATCCGCTGCCCGATTTCGACGGTCTGAACCGGCGCGTGCCCATGCTGGTCGAGCACCAGGGCGCCTACTACGAATCGCTGTCGCTCGCCATTGTCCGCACGCTGCTCGGCAGTCCGAAGCTGGCACCGGGATACGCCGAAAGCGGCTTTTTCTCTTCGGCCAGCCGGGACTACGCCGGACTCGAATGGCTGGAAATGACGACCGGCAAGGGCACCTTGCGTGTGCCGGTCGACGAGAACGTTGCCGCGCTGATCCCCTATCGCGGCCCGCAAGGCAGTTTCGCGTACCACTCTCTGGCGGACGTACTCGCCGGCCGCACGCCGGTCGATGCATTGAAGGGGCGGATTGCCTTGCTGGGCACCACCGCACCCGGGCTGCTTGATCTGCGTGCCACGCCGGTCGGCAGTACCTATCCTGGTGTGGAAATTCACGCCAACCTGATCGCCGGCATGCTGGACGGCAGCATCAAGCATCGTCCGCAGTACGTCACCGGGTTCGACGTGGTTGTGCTGCTCGTGATCGGCGGCCTGCTGATCTGGTCGCTGCCGCGCCTGTCGCCTCAGTACGCGACGCTGCTTGCCGGTGGTGCGCTGCTCGCGCTGGTCGGCATGAATTTCGCCTTCTGGCAGTTTGCCGACTTCGTTCTGCCGCTGGCGGCATCGGTGCTGCTCGTCGTCGGGCTGTATGCGCTTAATATGTCGTACGGCTATTTCTTCGAGTCACGGTCGAAGCGTCAGTTCACCCGCATGTTCGGGCAGTACGTGCCGCCCGAACTGGTCGAGGAAATGAGCCGCAACCCCGAGCACTACAGCATGGAGGGGCGCAATGTCGAGCTGACCGTGCTTTTTTCGGACATCCGTGGCTTTACCAGCATTTCGGAAGGCCTCGAACCGAAACAATTGACGCAGCTCATGAACGATTACCTGGGCGCAATGACGGCGGTGATTCAGGATCAGCGTGGGACGCTCGACAAGTACATCGGCGACGCCATCATGGCGTTCTGGGGTGCGCCGGTGGATGACCCCGAACATGCCCGGCACGCTGTGGCGGCTGCGCTGCGCATGCACGCGGCGCTGGCTGATCTGAATCGTTCGCTGATGGCGCGCGGCTGGCCGGAACTGAAGATAGGTGTGGGTTTGAACACCGGCCCGATGACGGTCGGCGACATGGGGTCACCGGTACGCAAAGCCTATACTGTGATGGGCGATGCGGTGAATCTGGCGTCCCGTCTGGAGGGGCTGACCAAGCAGTACGGCGTTGGCGTACTGGTTGGCGAGGCGACGCGACGTGCGGTCAAGGATGTCGTCTTTCGCGAAATCGACCGGGTCCGGGTGAAGGGCAAGGACGAGCCGGTCTCGATTTTCGAACCGCTCGCCTTCGAAAGCGAGTTCGATCGCAGTCGGGTCGAGGAACTGAAGTTGTGGAATCTCGCATTGCGACAGTTCCGCGGTCAGGAGTGGGATCAGGCTGAACTGACGTTGTTCAACCTGCAGCGCATCGCGCCCGATTGCGGGCTGTACAGGCTGTACGCCGAACAGATCGCCGACTACCGCCGCCACCCGCCCGGCAAGGACTGGGACGGCGTGCGGACCTTTGAAACGAAGTAGTGTTTTCTGGATCAGGAACTGATGAGGATACGGGTGCTCGGTTGCAGTGGCGGTATCGGTGGTGCGAATCTGCGCACCACCTCGCTGCTCGTGGACAACGACATCCTGATCGACGCCGGTACCGGCGTGGGTGACCTTTCAATCGCCGAGCTTTCGCGCATTGATCATGTGTTCGTCACGCACAGCCATCTCGATCACATCGCCTGTCTGCCGCTGATGGTCGACACCGTAGGTGAGTTGCGCGACACACCGCTGACCGTATGGACAACCGGCCCGACGCTGGAAGTCCTGCGTCGCCACATCTTCAACTGGTCGATCTGGCCCGATTTCACTGAAATTCCGTCCGCCGAGAAGCCGTTCATGCGCTTTCGCGAACTGCGCGTCGGCGACGAGATCGAACTGGCGGGCCGCGCCATCCGCGTGCTGCCCGCGCAACACACGGTTCCGGCCGTCGGCTACGCCGTGCGTTCGGCCGGTGGCACGCTGGCGTTTTCCGGCGATACCACGGTATGCGACGAATTCTGGTCGGCGGTCAACGCACTGCCCGACCTGCGCTATCTCATCATCGAAACCGCCTTTCCGGACCGTGACCGCCAGCTGGCGGTGATGTCGCGCCATCTGTGCCCCGACATGCTGGCAAGCGAGCTCCAGAAACTCGAACATCCTGCCGAAATCTACATCACGCATCTGAAACCGAGCCAGATGATCATGACCATGCGAGAGATCGCCGAAACATTGGGCGCACTCCAACCCCGCATGTTGCGCAACAATCATGTTTTCGACTTCTGACCGGCTTTCAGCACATCTGCGCGGCGTCCCCGACCAGGGTGCGCCGGCCTGCGGAAACGAGGTGATCGAATGAGTGCAGTGATGCCGCCGGCGAGTGATCTGGGCGCCATGAGCGATGTATCGAGCCGGCTGGCCTTCTTCAAGAATCTTCAGGGCGTCACGACGAAGATTCACGCCACCACGAACATCGACGAAATCATGCTTGAGCTGTCGCAGGAGATTTCTGCGCTGTTCAACGCCGATCGTCTGACCATCTACGTGCTGGGCGACGACAAGTCCACCATCGTGTCCAAGGTCAAGACCGGCCTCAATTCGTTCAAGGACCTCCGGTTGCCGCTGACCGAACAGTCCGTCGCCGGTTTCGTCGGCATGAGCCGTCACCTGCTGAATCTGCGCGATGTGTACGACGAAGAGGAACTGAAGTCGCATTCGCCCAGCCTGCGTTTCCTCGATGGTGTCGACAAGAAGACCGGCTACCGTACCAAGCAGATGCTGGTCGCGCCCATTCTCGATCCGGAGAAGAAGGATCTGCTCGGGGTTGTCCAGCTGATCAACAACAAGTCCGGCCAGCCTTTCTCGGCGCTTGCGGAAGAGGGCTTGCTGAGCATGGCGCACACGCTGGCCGTCGCTTTCCAGCAGCGCAACCGCAGCACCCACGTCGTGAAGTCGAAGTACGACTACCTGGTGGTCGACGGCGTCATGTCGCCGCAGGAATTCGATCTGGCGTCGCGTGCGGCAAGACGCAAGGGCGTCGACGTCGAGGACGTGCTGGCGCGCGACTTCCAGGTCAAGCAACAGGCGATCGGCGCCTCGCTGTCCAAGTTCTTCGGCGTCGCTTACGAGCATTTCCGGCCGGAACGCATCAAGCCCTTCGACCTGATCAAGAACCTCAAGCGCGAGTATCTCGAGGAACAGCAGTGGGTGCCGGTGGAAGAAGGCAAGGACGGCATCGTCGTGATGGCGCTCGACCCGGAGAAGGTCAAGGGCGCGCGCGTCGTCAACAACATCTTCCCGAAGTCCAAGCTGCTGTTCCGCGTCACCACGACGAAGGAATTCGTGCAGACGCTCGACCAGTTCTACGGCTCGACGATGGACGAAACCAGCGTCGGCGATCTGCTGTCGGACATGCTGGGCGAGGATGAATCCGCGCAGGACGCCGGCAATGACGACGTCAGCGCAGCCGCCGACAATGAACTGGTGCGGCTGGTGAACAAGATCATCATCGATGCCTACCAGCAGGGCGCATCCGACATCCACATCGAACCGCGTCCGGGCAAGGACAAGACGCAGGTGCGCTTCCGCAAGGACGGCACGCTGCACCCGTACATCGAAGTGCCCGCCAGCTATCGGAGCGCGCTGGTCACCCGTCTCAAGATCATGTGCGACCTCGACATTTCCGAGCGTCGCAAGCCGCAGGACGGCAAGATCAAGTTCCGCAAGTTCGGTCCGCTCGACATCGAACTGCGGGTCGCGACCATCCCTTCGGCCGGCGGCGTCGAAGATGTCGTGATGCGTATCCTGGCAGCCGGCGAGCCGATTCCGATGGACAAGCTGGGCGTGCTGCCGGTCAACCTCGGCCGGCTGAAGGAGGCGGTCAGCAAACCCTACGGCCTGTTTTTCGTCTGCGGCCCGACCGGCTCCGGCAAGACCACCACGCTGCATTCCATCCTCGGCTACATCAACACGCCTGAAACCAAGATCTGGACCGCCGAGGATCCGGTCGAAATCACGCAGAAAGGCTTGCGTCAGGTACAGATCAACAAAAAGGCGGGGCTGGATTTTCCGGCCATCATGCGCGCCTTTCTGCGGGCCGACCCGGACGTGATCATGGTCGGTGAAATGCGCGACAAGGAAACGGTGGCGATCGGCATCGAAGCTTCGCTCACCGGCCACCTGGTCTTCTCGACGCTGCACACCAACAGCGCGCCGGAATCCATCGTGCGCCTGCTCGACATGGGCATGGACCCGTTCAACTTCGCCGACGCATTGCTCGGCGTGCTGGCCCAGCGTCTCGCCAAGCGGCTCTGTCCGGTGTGCAAGGAAGCCTGGCATCCGAGCGACGACGAAATGAAGCATTTCCTGCAGGAGTACTGCGAGGAGATGCGCAACACGCCCGATTTCGTGGTCGATGCCGAAGGTGCGAAGACGCGCATTTTCAATGAGTGGAAAAAGGCCTACGCCGACGACAAGGGCCGCTTCACGCTCTATCGTGCAAAGGGTTGCCCGGAGTGCGGTGAAACCGGCTACCGCGGGCGGCTCGGCCTGCACGAACTGATGATCGGCACCGACGCGATCAAGAAGAACATCCAGGAGCGTGAGCGCGTGGCCACCATGCTGGCGACTGCGCTGCAGGAAGGCATGCGCACATTGAAGATGGACGGCATGGAAAAGGTGCTGTCGGGCGCGACGGACATGAAGCAGGTTCGCGCGGTCTGCATCAAGTAGGCCGCGGGCGCTGACCGGAACGCACGCCATGGATACGCTCGACGATCTGCTGCGGCGCCTGGAACAGCTCAACGAGATCGGCAGCGCGCTGTCGAACGAGCGCAACATCGATGCGCTGCTCGAAAAGATCCTGCTGGCGGCCAAAACCATCACCCATGCCGACGGCGGTACGCTGTACCGCATCGACGAAGCGGGCGAGCACCTGCGCTTCGAAATCCTGCGCACCGACTCGCTGGGGATCGCGATGGGCGGCAGCACCGGCAAGCCGATCGCCTTTCCGCCGCTGCCGCTGCACCTCGACGACGGCTCGCCCAACCTGTCCATGGTGGCGGCCTACAGCGCGCTGAAAGGGCAGACGGTCAACATTGCCGATGCCTACCGCGCCGAAGGTTTCGACTTTTCCGGCACGCGCGCCTTCGACGCACGCACGGGCTACCGCTCGACCAGCTTCCTGACCGTGCCGATGATGAACCACGAGGGCGCGGTGATCGGCGTGCTGCAGCTGATCAACGCCGTGCATCCGGTCACCGGCGCCGTCGGCATCTTTTCCGGCTCGGATCGCCAGCTGGCCGAATCCCTCGCCTCGCAGGCCGCCATCGCGCTGACCAACCGCCAGCTGGTGAGCCAGCTCGAAGCGCTGTTCGAATCCTTCATCACGCTGATCAACAACGCGATCGACGAAAAGTCGCCGTACACCGGTGGACACTGCCAGCGCGTGCCGACGCTCACGATGATGCTGGCCGAAGCCGTGAATGACACGCAGGAGGGCCCGCTCGCCGGCTTCACGATGACCGAAGCCGACCGCTATGAGCTGAAGATCGCCGGTCTGCTGCACGACTGCGGCAAGGTCACGACGCCGGTGCACGTGGTCGACAAGGCCACCAAGCTGCAGACCATTTTCGACCGCATCGAACTGATCGACACCCGCTTCGAGCTGATCCGGCGCGACATCGAACTGGCCACCCTCAACAGCCGCTTCGCTGCCGGCCTCAATGCCTCACCCGCCGTGCTGGCCCAGATCGAGCGCCACGGTGCCGACCGGCTGCGCGACATCGACGAAGACCGCGCCTTCCTGCATCACGCCAACATCGGTTCCGAACGCATGAGCGACGCCGACGTCGAGCGGGTCCATGCGATCGCCCACCGCTGGCGCTGGACCGATTCACAGGGCACGGAACGGTCCTGCCTGAGCGAGGAAGAGGTCGACAACCTGACCATACGCGCCGGCACGCTGACCGGCGCCGAGCGGGAAATCATCAATTACCACATCGTATCGACGATACGCATGCTCGAAGCGCTGCCCTGGCCGCGCCACCTGACCAATGTGCCGGAGTACGCCGGCGGTCACCATGAGCGCATGGACGGCAAAGGCTATCCGCGCGGGTTGGCGCGCGACCAGATGAGCGTGCAGGCGCGCGTGATGGGCATCGCCGACATCTTCGAGGCGCTGACCGCGAAGGATAGGCCGTACAAGCGCCCGATGCGGCTGTCGGAAGCCCTGCACATCCTCGGCAAGTTCCGTCTGAACGGCCACATCGACCCCGACCTGTTCGACGTGTTCGTGCGCCGCAAGGTCTATCTCAAGTACGCCGAAACCTTCCTCGACCCGGAACAGATCGACGACGTCGACCTGTCTGCCATCCCCGGCTTCCAGCCCTGAACTGACAATTTCCGTCACATGCTGCCTGTGCGCGTCAGCACGCAGGCATCTGTTTCGGACTGTGTCAGCACAAGCGGAAATAAAAAATACTGTAAATCAATCGTTTGTAAAAAATCGCTAAAGCTGGCACCCGCCTTGCTCGATATCACCCTGAGCGCACAGGCGCCCGTCCCGTTCAAACTCAGGAGAGTGATATGAAGAATGTTCAACAAGGCTTTACGCTGATCGAACTGATGATCGTGGTGGCCATCATCGGTATTCTGGCCGCGATCGCGATTCCGCAGTATCAGGACTACACCGTTCGTGCGAAGGTTGCAGCAGCGCTGACGTCCATCAATTCGGTGAAGACGGCCGTAGGTGTATGCGCTCAGGAAGCCGGTGGCGTTCTCACAACGTGCGATGGCGGTACGAACAATATTCCGACAACGGTAGCAACCAAGGAAATTGCGAGCGCCACGACGACCGACGGTGTCATCGCCGTGACGTTTGCGACGGGTATCGGCACAGGTGTGGATGGCCTCACTTTCACCATCACGCCGTCGCTCGCCACAGGTTCGGCGAACATCACCTGGACGAGCGCCAATACGCTGACCAACACGGCAGCTCAGCAGGCCATCATCAAGGCCTACCCGGCAGCTGCCGCCGGCTCGCCATAATTGATCGTGTAGCGAAAGAAAGGGGCTCTGCGAGCCCCTTTTTTTGTTCACACGTCAAGTCACCTTTTCGGACACGAATGTGACAGCAGTCAGCTCTCCCCGCATTCTCTGCGCGAACGTTCGCCTCATCGTGCAGGTACTTGTGTGCCTGTTCGCCGGCTTTCATGTGTTCGTATTGACCAAGCCGGAGTATCCGCAGTCGTGGTACGACCATCAGCGCCTGATGCAACTTGCCTGCATCACCCTGTCGGTCGCCATCCTTCCTTTCCTGACATCATCTGTCGCACGCCAGTTGTTCCGTGCGCTGGTCTGCATCAGTGTCGTGCTGCTTGCAGTGCTGCTCGCACACGGCGTACATGGTCGTCCAGTGATCATCGAATCGCTGACGCTTGCATTGCTGATCATTACCGCAGTCTGGTGGTCAGGGCTGATCCGAACCCTTGAACTCGGCGATGCGCTGCTGCTCGCCGCGCAGCTATCGATCGCCTGGTATGCCGCGATATCGATCTTGTGGCTGGTGCTGTCGGTGAGCAATGGCCTGCTCCCGGATCCATTCGCGTTCTTCGACGGTTTCGTGAATCCGCGTCTGTTCGGTGCATGGGTGACCTTGTCGTGGCCGCTGCTGTTACTGCGCCCAAGGCTGCTCAAGAATGTTCCACCGACTTTGGCCAAGTTTCTGATCTTCCTTCTGTTTTCGCTTGCCGCAGTGTGGTGGTCGCTCGCCTTCTTCTCCGGTACGCGAGCGACCTGGCTTGCCGCAGCAGTGATGCTCGCGTTGACTGCACTTTGCAGTCCGGTATCGCGACGTATCGCGCTCCATGGCGTTCTAGTGATTGCGGCGGGATATCTGCTTCAACAATTGCTGTTTGTAAAGATGCCGCTCTGGATGACGGGTGTAGAGGTGTCAGACGCGCTGGATCGTCTGCGTGAAGGCGCGAGTCTTTCGAATCGCGATGTGCTGTGGCGGGCGGCCTGGCAGGGCATCGTCGAGCGCCCCTGGCTGGGCGCCGGGCCAATGATGTTCTCGGCGACGAACAATGGCGTTGCAAGTACGACGCACAACATCGTGTTGCAACTGGCCTATGAGTGGGGGGTGCCATTCACACTGCTCGTGATTGCTGCAACCGTCTGCACCCTTTGGAAGCAGTTTCAGCGATGTCGGATCGATGCGTCCCCTGCCAGTGTACAAACCCGGCTTGTTCTGTGGATGTGCATCGTCGGCGGATTGATCGAAGCACAGCTGGACGGACTGTTGTGTGCGCCGCACAGCCAGTTGCTGTTCGTCGTGCTGGTGGCCTGGCTGGTGTCGCTCGATGAGTCACCGCCCGTCAGACTCACCGCCATTCAGGAAAACCAGTGGAAAGTGCTTCGTTTCGCACCGCTGGTCATGATGCTCATCCTGTGGTGGGCCATCTGGCCCGAGTTATCCAATCTGGAACCGTGGGAGACGGAAACCCTCGACCTCACTGGCGTTGGGCACTTTCAGCCCCGGTTCTGGTTGCAGGGCGTGATATTCCCGCCGCCCTAGCGGGGGTCAGGGCTCTATCAGATCGCTGCCCAGGCAAGCCCGCAACACCGTCTGCGTTTCCCCGTCCCGCACCCGGTTGCTGAACCACCACACCGCGCCTTTCTTCACGGTCCAGTCCGCTTCCTGACCGGACAGCAGCAGGGCGGCGAGCTGGCCGAGCGTGGGTTGATGGCCGACGATGAGCGCCGCGCCGCCGCCGGTCGGCCACTCGGAGGCGGCGATCAGGTCGGCGACCGAGTTGTCGGTCGACAACAGGCGGGACGTTTCGAAGTCGACGCCGAGCGCCTGCACGGTCTGCTGGCAGCGGGTGGCCGGGCTGGCCAGAATGCGGGTCTGTTTCGGCAGCCGGGGCTTGAGCCATGCAGCCATCTGTGCGGCTTGGCGCTCGCCGCGGCCGGACAGGCGGCGCGTCGCGTCGGGCAGGGTGTCGACGGCCTCCGCGTGGCGCCACAGTATCAATTCCATGTCTGTCTCCTCCATCGTTTTCAGGGCGCGCGGCAGTGTGGGCGCCGGGCGTGACAGTGGAATGAATGCGCGGCGATGTCAGCGTGGCAAAGGCATGCGCGACAGGCGTTTAAGCAGTTTCGGGGCATCGCTGACAATCTTGCGGTAGCGCGGCAGGTGATGACGTGCGATCAACGCGACGGCCGCCACGAGGTCAGGGTCGTCGCCGGCGGCGGCGAGCAGGCGCGGGCCGGCCTGGCTCAGGTCGTTCAGGAAGCCGAGATCTTCCTGCGCCTGCATCAGTGCGCCGATCGCCCGTTTGGTCTTGCGCGGGCCGAGCAGCGGCGCGAAGAATTCGATGGCGTAGCGCAGCCGCTTGATGTCGATGCGCAGCGCATGCAGCGCCCCGATATCGCCATCGGCCGCGTGCCGGCAGCCATCGACCATGCGCGCATGGGCGCGGGCCATGCGCTTGTGCGCCAGCGTGCGCAGATTGCCTTCGTCATCCGGCGGCAGATCGTGCAGCGCACGCAGCAGCGCCATCATCAATCGGGCCTGCCGGCCGTCCTGCAGCGCCTTCTGCACGCGGTCGCGCACCTGCTGCCGGGTGGCATGCAGCGCCGAATCGAGCGCGTGCAGATTTTCTGCAGCGTCATGCGCAAGCACCGGTGCGAGCAGTTCGGACTGCAGCACGTCGCGATCGCGCAACTCGCCCAGATCACCGGCGAGCGCGCGCAGCGGCAAGGCGAGATCGGCCGCCATGCCTTCAGGCAGTGCCGGCGTGAACAGGCGCAGCGCACTGCGCAGCCGGCGCAGTGCCACCCGCATCTGGTGGACGAATTCCGGCGCGTCGGACTGCAGCGCACCGACTTCGTTGGCTTGGTAGTGCTGGATGCAGTCCAGCGCGACCGCGCGGAAGGCGTCCCGCGCGCCGCCATGCGGATCGACCGGCGAACGCGTGGCACGCACCGGTTGACACGGCTTGTCTTCGATCAGTGCGTATCCGCGCTGCGCCTTGCTGCGAGATTCGGCACGCAGAGGCAGGCTGCGCACCAGGGTGTCGGCAAGGTCGAGCAGCGTTTCGATCGGTGCGCCAGCCAGTTCAAGTTCCAGCTCCGAAATGCTGTCGCGCCGCCCGGCTGCTTCGATCATGCCGCGGTCGGCCATCAACAGCAGTTCGCCGTCACCCGCAGAGAATCGCCACTCGCGCCGCTCGAAATTCGTCTCGAACACCTGCGTCAGCAAGCCGCGGTCACGCAGCCCTTCAAGCAGGCGGCGCAGCGCAGCGTCATCGACCTGCGAAAAATCGAACAGGCCAGTAAAGGGTTGTTCCCACTCCGGCCGGGAAGACAGGCCGGCGCTGGCAGCACTGGCGCATTTCACCGTCTGCAGCCATCGCCTGCCGACGCGGCGCAACCGCAGCGCCGCGCGCTGCTCGCGCAGCCGGAAATCCGGTGTGTCGAAATAGAGGTTGCGCAAGGTGTGCGTCTGCGGCGCGGTGACCGCCTGACGAAGCAGGGGGTGTCGCGAGAAGGCACGCCATCCGTGTTCGGCGAGCGCCAGCTTGAGTTCCGTTTCCCGGCCCATGACTGTCCTGTCGCATCGGGCGTCACTGCCCGTAAGGCGCCGATGGTAGAACGAAACGGCCCCGCTTCGTCACCTTGCGGCGGCGCGGCCCGATTCAGTCCGCCTGCCAGTGCCCCGATTTGCCGCCGGCCTTCTCGAGCAGGCGGATGTCACCGATCTGCATACCGCGGTCCACCGCCTTGCACATGTCGTAGATGGTCAGCAGGGTCACGCTGACCGCGGTGAGCGCTTCCATCTCGACGCCGGTCTGGCCGGTGGTGCGCGCGGTGACTTCGCAATGCACCGTGCTGCCGGCTGCATCGAGCGTGAAATCCACGCTGACCTTGGTCAGTGCGATCGGATGGCACAGCGGAATCAGGTCGGACGTGCGCTTCGACGCCTGGATGCCGGCGATGCGCGCCACGCCCAGTACGTCGCCCTTTTTCGCGGTGCCATCGCGCACCCGTTCGAATGTGGCCGGCAGCATGGTGATCGACCCGGCGGCACGCGCCACACGCGCGGTGTGCGCCTTGTCGCCGACATCGACCATGTGGGCCTGGCCTTCGGCGTCGAAATGGGTCAACTGCGGGGTCAACTGCGGGGGCACCTGGGCGGGATCGTCGGCTCTCATCGTGTGCGCCCTCAGCGCGCCATCGCCGACGGATGCGGCGGCTGGATGTTCAATTCGAGCCAGTAGCGGGCCAGTAGGGTCAGCGTTTCGGAAAAGCTCACGAAGTCGAGCGACTTGCGGACGAAACTGTTGGCGCCAAGCTGGGCCGCGGTGCGGATGTCTCGCTGCTGCGAGGAGGCGGACACGACGACCACCGGCAACACATGCGTTTGCGGGTCGGCGCGCACCAGACGCAGCACTTCCATACCGTTGATGCGCGGCAGCGTCAGGTCGAGCATGATCAGCGCGGGTTGGTAACGGGTATCGCGTCCGGCGTAGTTGCCGCGACCGAACAGGTAGTCGAGCGCTTCCTCGCCCGACGGTACGACCTTGATCTGGTCGGCCGGCACGATGGTGCGCAGTGCCGTGGTGATGAGTTTCACATCCTCGGGCACGTCTTCAATCAGCAGCAGGGCGTGCGAACCAACCGGAATCGATGACATCGCGTGCGTAGGCGTGAATGGGTGAGGATGGCTGTCTGGCGACGCCTGCGTCACAGGGCAGGCGACGCCCTGCAGGTGCCTGACCCGCTGCCGGTTGTGCAGCGAGCCGTCCGGGCTGCGGAGCGACGGTACAGGCCGGGGTACCGGAACCGAACGATCGTTCACTTCGCTTCGTTATCATAGCATCGCCATGAGTCACTTCTTCACCCGCCGCAGCCTGCGCACCGCTGTCGTCGCTGTCCTTCTGCTGCCCTTGTCCGTACCCGCGCAACCGTTGCCCGATCTGGGCGATTCGGCCCAGGCTGACCTTTCGCCCGCGCTGGAGAACCGCATCGGACTTGCGTTGTGGCGCGACATGCGGGTGCGCGAGCGCGCGTACATCGATGACCCGGAAATCAACGGTTACCTCAATCACCTCGCCGACCGGCTCACCGAGAAGCTGCCCGGATCGACCCAGGACTTCGAACTGTTCGCGCTGCGCGATCCGAGCCTGAACGCCTTCGCCTGGCCGGGCGGCTTCATCGGCGTGCACAGCGGACTGATCGTCACCGCGCAGAGCGAATCCGAACTGGCGTCCGTCATCGCGCACGAAATCTCGCACGTGACGCAGCGTCACATCGCGCGCCAGTTCTCCAATCGCGGCCAGTCGACCATCATTGCGCTGGCGTCGCTCGTCATCGCCGTGCTGGCGGCGCGCGGCAATTCGCAGGTTGCACAGGGCGCCATGATCGCGGGCCAGGCGGCGACCGTCGCGTCGCAACTTGCCTTCACGCGCGATTTCGAGCGCGAAGCCGACCGCATCGGACTGCAGATGCTCGACAGCGCGGGGTTCGACACGCGCGCCATGGCGGCCTTCTTCGAGCGCATGCAGCGTTCGGCGCGCTTCTACGAGAGCAATTCGCCGGCCTACCTGCGCACCCACCCGCTGACGGTCGAACGCATCACCGACGCCAGCGCCCGCATCGAGGAAACGGCCTACAGGCAGGTGCCGGACAGCCTCGATTTTCTGCTGGTGCGCGCCAAGCTGCGCGCCTACGAAGGCGATGCAAGGGAGGCGCTGGCCGAATTCGACAACCGCTTGCGCGACGTGCAGGGCAGCATCCGGCTCGCCACGCGCTTCGGTCTGGCGCATGCCGCATTGCGCCAGCGCGATTTCGCCCGCGCACAGCAAGAGGTGGATGGGTTGCGTGCCGAGCGCTTCGAATCACCGATGCTCGACAATCTTGCCGGCCTGATCCTGCTCGAATCGGGTGATGCCAAGGGCGCCATCGAGCGCTTTCGCGACGGCTTGAAGCGTTCGCGTTCGCGCGCGCTCACCTATGGCCTGATCGAGGCGCTGCTTGCCGACCGGCGAGCCGCCGAGGCGCTCGCATTGATCAATGACGAGGTATCGGCCTATACGCAGGACCCGCGCCTGTATCGATATCAGGCACGCAGCCACGCATTGCTCGACCAGCGACTGGCGCAGCATCGCGCTCAGGCCGAAGCCTACGCGCTCAACGGCCAGTATCAGGCGGCGATCGAACAGCTTGAAATCGCTCAACGCGCCGCTGATGGCGACTTCTACCAACAGTCGGTGGTCGACGCGCGGTTGCGCGAACTGCGCGAAAAACTGGCCGAACTCAAGCGCGACGGGCTGTGAACACCGGCCCGGGTCGAGAGGTGTAAACTCGCGCTCCCTTTCATCGCGACCCGAGCGACCGGAGCAGACATGGAATTCGACAAGGAACTCGATGCGCGCGGCCTGAACTGTCCGCTGCCCATCCTGCGCACGAAGAAGGCGCTGTCCGAAATGAGCAGCGGCCAGGTATTGCGCGTGGTCGCGACCGACCCCGGTGCAGTGCGCGACTTCGAAGCCTTTGCACGCCAGACCGGCAACACGCTGCTCGAAAGCAGCGACGCAAACAAGGAATTCGCCTTCCTGCTGCGCCGCAAGTAAGGCACGCGGCATCGCAAGGCCGACGAACGGATCGCCAGCGAAGCCGGCTGGCCATGCAGGACCGACGGTGCAACGGCTCCTGCGAAAACCGCGACGGCCTTACAACTGGCGCCGTTTTTCGTGGGAGCGGACCCCGTCCGCGATGGGCGTGTTGATCAAGCAGTGCCGCCATTTCGGAGATGGGCATCGCCTGCGGGGCAGGCTCCTACGAAAATCTCGACGGCTTCATGACCGGTGACGTTTTTCGTAGGAGCGGACCCTGTCCGCGATGCGAATGAAAATCGCGTGACATCGCAGGCCCGCAGATCGGATCGCCTGCGGGCACGCGCCTACTGCTGCGAGGCGGCCAGGGCCACGGCATGCACCGTGCGCCCTGACGCCGCCTCTCAGGCCAGCCGGCCGAGCTGTTCCTTCAGCTTGCCCAGCAGATCGCCGAAGTCGGTCATGCGCTTGCGCTCCTGTTCGACCACATTGGCCGGCGCGCGGCCGACGAAGCTCTCGTTGCCCAGCTTGGCTTCGCACTTGGTGATCTCGCCGCTGACGCGCGCGATTTCCTTGCCGATGCGCTCGCGCTCGGCGGCCACGTCGATCTCGATCTTCAGCAGCAGGCGGAAATCGCCGACCACCTGTACCGGCGCCGGCGAGGCCGGCAGTTCATCGCCGACCGCCTGCACTTCGCTCAGCCTGGCCAGGGCCGCGAGATAAGGCGCGTAGCCGGTGATCGCGTCGACGTTGCCGGCCGCAAGAAGCGGGACTTTCTGCGCCGGTGACACCCCCATTTCGCCGCGCAGACTGCGGCAGGCGTCGACCATCGACTTCAGTTCCGTCACCCAGGCGTCGGCCGTCGCGTCGATCCGGCTCGGCACGGCCTGCGGATAGCGCACGATCTGAATCGAATCAGCGTCCTTGCGTGCCGCCAGCGGCGCGACCGTCTGCCACAGCTCTTCGGTGATGAACGGAATCAGCGGGTGGGCAAGGCGCAGCACGGTTTCGAGCACGCGCAGCAGGGTGCGGCGCGTGGCGCGCTGCTGCGCAGGCGTGCCGTTCTGGATCTGCACCTTGGCCAGTTCGAGATACCAGTCGCAGTACTCGTCCCACACGAAGCGGTAGATGGCCTGCGCCACCAGGTCGAAGCGGTAGTCGCCGAATTGCTTCTCGACTTCGGCTTCGACGCGCTGCAGCTCGCTGACGATCCACAGGTCGGGCGCCTGGAAGTGCAGCGGGCCTTCAGGTCCGCAGGCTTCGTTGCACGGTGCCAGGCCGCAGTCCTGCCCTTCGCAGTTCATCAGCACGAAGCGGGTGGCGTTCCACAGCTTGTTGCAGAAGTTGCGGTAGCCCTCGCAGCGCTGCATGTCGAACTTGATGTCGCGCCCCGGGCTGGCCAGCGAGGCGAAGGTGAAGCGCAGCGCGTCGGTGCCGAAGGCGGGAATGCCGTCAGGAAATTCCTTGCGCGTGCGCTTTTCGATCTGTTCCGCCTGCTTCGGATTCATCAGGCCGGTGGTGCGCTTCTTCACCAGGTCGTCGAGCGCGATGCCGTCGATCAGGTCGATCGGATCCAGCACATTGCCCTTGGACTTCGACATCTTCTGGCCTTCGGCGTCGCGGATCAGGCCGTGTACATAGACGTCGCGGAACGGAATCCTGCCGGTGATGTGCGTGGTCATCATGACCATGCGCGCCACCCAGAAGAAGATGATGTCGAAGCCGGTGACCAGCACCGACGAGGGCAGGTAGAGGTCGAGCGCCGGATTGCTCTTGTCCGGGTTGCCCGGCTCCCAGTCCGGTGTCCAGTCCAGCGTCGAGAACGGCCACAGCGCCGACGAGTACCAGGTGTCGAGCACGTCCTCGTCGCGCTTCAGCAGCGGCAGGTTTTCCTTGATCGCGTAGTTGCGGCCGACCTCGGGCAATGTGTCGCCGGACATTTCGCGCGCCATCGCGGTGGCGACGGCGAGGCGCTTCAGGTCCGGATTCGACTGCGCGAGATGTTCGAAATACTTCTGGTAGGCCTCGGCTTCCGAGTGCGCGACGAACACGTTTCCGCCGTCGTCGTACCAGGCCGGGATCTGGTGGCCCCACCACAGCTGACGCGAAATGCACCAGTCCTGGATGTTGTTCAGCCACTGGTTGTAGGTGTTCACCCAGTTTTCCGGGTGGAAGCGGATTTCGCCGCTGGCCACCACGTCGAGCGCCTTCTGCGTGATGCTCTTGCCGTCGGCGCCCGGCTTGCTCATCGCGACGAACCACTGGTCGGTCAGCATGGGCTCGATCACCGCGTTGGTGCGGTCACCGCGCGGCACCTTCAGCGTGTGCTTGTCGGTCTTGTCCAGCAGACCGACCGCTTCGAGATCGGCCACGATGGCCTTGCGCGCTGCGAAGCGGTCCATGCCCTGATACTTCGCGGGCGCGTGCTCGTTGATCTTCGCATCCAGCGTGAGGATGGAAATCATCGGCAGACCATGGCGCTGGCCGACCGCGTAGTCGTTGAAGTCGTGCGCCGGTGTCACCTTGACCACGCCGGTACCGAATTCGCGGTCGACGTAGTCGTCGGCGATGACCGGGATTTCCCGGTCGGTCAGCGGCAGCTTCACGGCCTTGCCGATCAGCGCGGCGTAGCGCTCGTCTTCCGGATGCACCATGACGGCAACGTCGCCCAGCATGGTTTCGGGGCGGGTCGTGGCGACGGTCAGATGGCCCGAACCATCGGCCAGCGGATAGCGGATGTGCCACAGCGAACCGGCTTCCTCTTCCTGCACCACTTCGAGGTCGGATACCGCCGTGCCCAGCACCGGGTCCCAGTTCACGAGGCGCTTGCCGCGGTAGATCAACCCTTCTGCATGCAGGCGCACGAAGGTTTCGGTGACGATCTTCGACAGACCTTCGTCCATCGTGAAGCGTTCGCGCGTCCAGTCGGGCGAGGTGCCCAGCCGGCGCATCTGGCGCGTGATGGTCGAGCCGGAATATTCCTTCCACTCCCACACCTTCTTCACGAATGCTTCGCGGCCGAGGTCGTGGCGCGAAATGCCCTGGGCGTCGAGCTGGCGCTCGACCACGATCTGGGTCGCGATGCCCGCGTGGTCGGTGCCCGGCTGCCACAGCGTGTTGTCGCCGCACATGCGATGGTAGCGCGTCAGCGCGTCCATCAGCGTCTGGTTGAAGCCGTGGCCCATGTGCAGCGTGCCGGTGACGTTGGGCGGCGGCAGCAGGATGCAGAAGTTGGGCTTGTTCGGGGTGTCTGTGTCCAGACCGGCAGCGAAGTAGCCGCGCGATTCCCACTCGGGGTACCAGCGGCGCTCGATGTCGGCCGGTTCGAAGCTCTTGGCCAGCGTCATGACGGGTTCGCGTAAAAGCAAACCGTCGATTATAAAGGCTGGTCCGGTGCTTCCGACGGGTCGCGGGAGAGCGCGGCGGTGACCACTGCCACGCTGCGCGCCTCGATTTCACCGGCGATGGTGTCGCGCAGGTCGAGCACCGCCTGATCGCGGATGCGCGCCGTGGCGTTGTCGACGGCAGCGCCCATCGAGGCTTCGAGCGCGGCGCGCAGTTCAAGCCCGACCAGCGCCGGCAAGGTGGTGCGGCTCCAGTCGTCGATCAGACTCTGGATCAGCGGCGCCAGATCGCCGAACTGCTGCGTCAGGGCATGCGACGTGTTCTGCTGCAGCGCGTCCCGGAGTTCCGCCCGGACCGCATGGCGGGCCTCGTCCAGCAGATCTAGCCGTGTCTGCGCGGCGACTTCCTGCGTGACGCGCTCGGTGACCTTGCGCGTGACCTGCTCGGTGACCTGCTGCGTCACGTCTGCCGTCACCGCAGCCGTGACCTCGGCAGAGACCCGTGCCGTCACCTCGGCGGTCACCCTCTCCGTCACTGCAGCGGTCACGTCGGCAGTCACGTCTGCGGTCACGCGCTCCGTCACCTCTGTCGTGACCTGTGCGGTGATTTCCGCCGTACGGTCTTCCGGTTCCGGGACAGCGATCAGCGCGTCGAGATCGATGGCTTCGGTCAGCAGCGGAATGCCGTCGTCGACCGGGGCTGGCGCGGCATGACCGGCCACGAAGCTGCGGCTGCGCCGCATCAGGCTGTCCGCCCGGCCAAGCAGGTCGTCACTCATGCGGTCTCCGCCGTGGCATGTCGGGTGTGCAGGTCACAGCCGTGCTGCCGGTAGACCACGAAGCGCGCGCGAGCGGCTTCGCGGTCTTCGGCGTCGCGACCGACGATTTCGACGATGTGCTCGCGCTGATCGAAGCCCTCCGGCACCTGGGACGACAGGTTCAGCAGCACCGCGTCGGCCGGCGCCAGCGCAGGATCGCGGCCGATGCGCACGGGGCTGGTGTCAGACAGTGGATGGCCGTCGCGCACATGCGGCACGAAGGCGAGGTGCTCGAAGGTCCACAACATCTGGTCGACGCGCGCCGCGAGCAGGTCATCGGCGCAATGGATCCACACCCGGCGCCCGGCAGCGTGCCAGCCGGCGACCAGTTCGCACGCGTGGCGCAGCTTGTCGGGCGCGTCGTGGTGGAAGTCGACCCGGGGCATGGGCTCAGAGCTTGCCGGCGCGTTCGAGCAGGAAATTCACCAGCAGCGGCACCGGCCGGCCGGTTGCGCCCTTGTCCTTGCCGCTCTTCCAGGCGGTGCCGGCGATGTCCAGATGCGCCCACTTGTACTTCTTCGTGAAGCGGGACAGGAAGCAGGCGGCGGTGATGGAGCCGGCCGGGCGACCGCCGATATTGCCCATGTCGGCGAAGTTGCTCTTCAACTGCTCCTGGTAGTCGTCCCAGATCGGCAGCCGCCAGGCGCGGTCGAGCGCGCTCTGGCCGGCGGCCAGCAACTCGTCGGCCAGCGCGTCGTCGTTCGCCATCAGGCCGCTGGTGACGTGCCCGAGCGCGATGATGCAGGCGCCGGTCAGCGTGGCGATGTCGACCACGCAGGCCGGCTCGAAGCGTTCGGCGTAGGTCAGCGCATCGCACAGGATGAGCCGACCTTCGGCGTCGGTGTTCAGGATTTCGATGGTCTGGCCCGACATCGACTTGACCACGTCGCCCGGACGGGTTGCCGCGCCGCCCGGCATGTTTTCGACCGTCGGAATCAGGCCGACCACATTGATCGGCAGTTTCATCGCCGCGACGGCCTGCAGCGTGCCGAGCACGCTGGCGGCGCCGCACATGTCGTACTTCATTTCGTCCATGCCTTCGCCGGGCTTCAGCGAAATGCCGCCGGAGTCGAAGGTGACGCCCTTGCCGACCAGCACCACCGGCGCATCGGCCTTCTTGCCGGCGCGATACTCCATGGCGATGAACTTCGGCGGCTGGCGGGTGCCCGCTGACACCGACAGCAATGAACCCATGCCCAGTTTCTGCATGTCGGCGCGTTCCAGCACGGTCACCGCGATGCCGCTCTTGCGGCCCAGTTCAAGCGCCTGCTCGGCCAGATAGGTCGGCGTGCACACATTGGGCGGCAGGTTGCCCAGGGTTTTCGTGAAGGCGAGGGCGTGGCCGATGGCCGCACCCTGCACCAGCGCTTCTTCCGCCGCACTGGCGCTGCACTTCTTCGGCAGCGTGAAGGCCATCTTTGCCAGCGCACGCGACTCGTCCTTTTTATGGCGCGCGTGCGTGTCGTAGCGGTACAACACGTCGAGCACGGTGCTCGCAGCCTGACGCAGCGCACGCGCGCCGCCGGACTTGCGCGGCGCCTCGTCGGCCAGCGCGCACACCGCGTCGGAAGCACCCGTGTCGCGCAGCGCGCGCACGGCTGCCGCCACGGCGTCTCGGTACTCGCGGGCGCCGAATTCCTTCTCCTTGCCCAGACCGACCAGCAGCACGCGCTCGGCGGCAACGCCCGGCAGCTTGTGCAGCAGCAGCGTGCTGCCCGCCTTGCCTTCCATGTCGCCGCTGCCGGTGATTTCGCCGATGCGGCCCTTGCTCGCCGCGTCCAGCGCAGCGGCCACGGCAGTGAGCTTGCGGGATTCGTAGATGCCGACGATCAGCGCACCGGTGCGCAGTTTCTCGGGGCTGCCGCTCTTTATGCTAAATTCCACCCGCTTCTCCTCAAGTCAATTCGCGCCGCTTCAAACCGCCTGATTATCGGCGTGAAGCCGCACACGAGTCAAAAAAGAACGCTGCGATGCGCCCCGGCGCAGAGCCGTTTCGCACGGAGCCCCAGGCTTGATCTTCCAGCGCGCCGCCCTGCGCGAATTCGCCAGCACAGCCTTGACGGTCTTCGTGGCCCTGTTTGCCATCGTGCTGTCCACGCAGCTTGTCCGCCTGCTCGGACAGGCGGCCGGCGGAAAGGTGGCATCCGAAGCGGTGATGGCGCTGCTCGGCTTCGGCGCGCTGCGCTACATGTCGGTCATCCTGTCGCTCACGCTGTTCATCGCCGTCCTGCTGTCGATGTCGCGCAGCTGGCGCGACTCGGAAATGGTCGTGTGGTTTTCGACCGGCGTGTCGCTGACCGCCTGGATACGCCCGGTGCTGGTGTTTGCCGTGCCGCTGACCGTTCTCGTGGCGGTGCTGTCGCTCTATCTTGCGCCCTGGGCGCTGAACAAGAGCGCCGAATTCCGCACCCGCATGAGCAATCGCGATGACGTGGCCCAGATGTCACCCGGCAGTTTCCGCGAGTCGTCCCAGGCAGACCGCGTGTTCTTCGTCGAGAGCGGCGAGGGCAAGGAGGGTGCGGTGAAGAACATCTTCGTCAGCACGACCGACAAGGGCAAGCTGGGGGTGATGGTGGCCGGCGACGGCTACACGCAGACGGTGGAAAACGGCGACCGATTTGTCGTGATGCTCGAAGGGCGCCGCTATGAGGGCGTGCCGGGCAGCCCTGAGTATCGCGTGATGGAATTCGAGCGCTACGCAGTGCGCATCGAAACGCGCGAGGCGCAGGGCGTGGAGTCGCGGCCCTATCTGCGTACGGTCGAGGAACTGCTGGCCGATCCGACGCCGCCGAACAACGGCGAACTGGCGTTCCGCATCGGACTGCCGATCGCTGCGCTCAATCTGGCGCTGCTGGCGATCCCGCTTTCCTTCGTCAATCCGCGCGCCGGCCGCGCCACCAATCTGCTGACCGCGCTGCTGATCTACCTGATGTATTCAAACCTGCTGAGCATCACGCAGGCGTGGGTCGCGCAGGGCAAGCTGTCGTTGTCCAGCGCACTGTGGTCGCTGCACGGCGGCATGTTCCTGCTGCTCGCACTCCTGTTTGCCTGGCGCACGTATTCACACGTGCCGCGGGCCTGGCTGAATCGCTGATCATGCTGATACACGAACGCTACCTGCGTCGCGAGGTCGTGCTGGCCACCCTGCTGGTGCTGGCATCCTTTCTCGGCCTGTTCGGCTTTTTCGACCTGATCAACGAACTGGACAACCTCGGGCGCGGCAATTACGGGCTGGAGCATGCGGTGATGTACACCGTGCTGACCATGCCCGGTCGCGTGTATGAAACGCTGCCGATTGCCGTGCTGATCGGCGGGCTGTATTCGCTGACCACGCTGTCGCGCCACTCCGAAATCACCGTGCTGCGGGCATCCGGCGTGTCCACGCCGCAACTGCTGCGTCTGCTGGCACGCATCGGGCTGCCCTTTGTGGTGTTGACCTTCGTGACCGGCGAGTTCGTTGCACCGCCCGCCGAGAAGGCGGCGCAGGAACTGAAGCTCGCCGCCCGCTCGCAGTTGCTGACCAGCGAATTCCGCAGCGGCTTCTGGATCAAGGACGAGAACGACTTCGTGAATGTGGGCAGCGTGACGCCCGATGGCAAATTGCAGCAGCTTCGCATTTTCGAGTTCAACGACAGCCGTGTGCTGCTGTCGGTGCTCGAAGCCGCCGGAGCCGCCTATCTGCCGCCCGAGGGCTGGACGCTGACCGACGTCACCCGCACCGAATTCACCGACAAGGGTGCGCGCGTGAGCCGATCGGACAGCCTGGTGTGGGAATCGGGTCTGAGCCCCGATGTGATGAGTGTGATGCTGGTCGTGCCCGAACGCATGTCCGCCTGGAAGCTCTGGCACTACATCCAGCACCTGGTCGACAACCGGCAGGAAACCGGTCGCTACGAAATTGCGCTGTGGAAGAAATTCACCTATCCGCTCGCCTGCATCGTGATGCTGGCGCTTGCGTTGCCGTTTGCCTACATGCACAACCGCAACGCCGCGGTCAGCATCAAGGTGTTTACCGGCGTGATGATCGGCGTGTTCTTCCACATGCTGAACGGGCTGTTTTCCAACCTGGGCGCCATCAATTCGTGGCCGCCCTATGCTGCGGCGCTGACGCCTGGACTGCTCTTCATGTTCGCTGCGGCCGCCATGCTGTGGTGGGAAGACCGGCGATGAGCGTCCCCTCCACCTGACGTTCCAGACAGGTTACTTGACGCGGATCACCCGCGTGCCGGCCAGCCGGTCGTGCAGAAACTGGCGCTCGCGATCGAACAGTGCCCAGATCAGTCCGGCGCCGCAGAACAGCACCGAAGGCCAGCTCAGCAGATAGCGCAGCGTGGCGCGGCGCCAGTGCGGCGGGTTGTCCTGCGTCGCATCGACCACCCGGATCCCCCAGGTCTGCATGGCCAGCGTCTGCCCGCCGGTGTGCCAGTAATGCACGAAATACAGGCCGAGCAGCGAGCCGGCGTGCAGCCAGGCAAACCAGCCCTGTGGTGCGACCTCGAAGAACAGGCCTATCACCAGATACGGCAGCATGAAGCCAGCGGCCAGCACGCCCAGCAGCAACAGGGATTCGTACAGCAGCGAGGCGAGCCGGCGGCGCAGGCCGGCGGCCGGAAAACGGATGAGGTCGGACATCGGGCAGTCAGGCAGCGTGGAATGGCGACCCAAGGCTTGCTGAAATGCGAAGCGCACTCCGGCGAACCCTGGAGAACGTGCACAGTTTACTTGCGTACCGGGGTCGCGGCGGCGGCGCCCGGCGCTTTCTCTGCCGGGCGTTGACTGTCATTGAAGCGTTTGCGTTCTTCGCGCGACAGGCTTTCGTAGGCTTCCCACTTGCGCGCAAGTGCTTCGCGCTGATCGGGCGGCATGGCCTGCAGGCGCTTGTAGCGCTCGCGTGCCTCGACCCGCTCCTCCGGTGTAAGGCTGGACCAGTAGCTCATGCGAGCGCGCATGCGCGCCTGTTCATCGGGCGTCATCGACGGAAATCGCTGCGCCAGATCGAGCCATTTTCGGCGCCGATCATCGTCAAGGTGATTCCAGTCGCCGCCCAGCGGGGCGAGCACATCGCGCTGCGCGGCGCTCAGTTGCTGCCAGTCTGGCTGGTCGCCGGCCTGTGCAGGCACTGCAGCGGCCATGCCCAGCACGACCGAAACCACGCACAGCAGGCCGCGCATCAGACGCCTCCCTGGTGCGCGACCCAGGCGGTGAAGCCACGGTCGAGGTAGGCATCGATCGGCAGGTCGTCCGTCAGCAGCGCGCTGTCGATTTCGATGACTTCGCTGTGATTGGCGTTCGCGGAGTACTGCCCGGCAACTGTGGCGATCACGGCCAGCATGACGATGCCGAGCGCCGGAGTGACGACGTCGCGCAGCCAGTGCTGGCCTGAGCCCGGAAAGCCGACCAGCTGGAACAGCGCGATCGGCGCCCGCCGCCTCGACGCATGCAACGCGAGCGCCTTTTCGCGCGACTGGCCGAGACGGAATACGATGTCAGGCGGCAGCGCGGCACTGGCGGCTTCCAGTGCGGCATGCGCCCGTTGACCGATCGCCGCCTGTTCAAGCGCACTCGGGCGGGTTGTGGTGACAGGATTGTTCATAGCTTGACGCCGCGCAGTTTCAGGGCGGCGGCCAGAGAGTGCGTGGCGCGCGAACAGTGCGTCTTCACACTGCCCTCGGAACAGCCCATGACCGCCGCAGTTTCGGATATATCCATTTCTTCCCAGTAACGCATCAGGAACGCCTCCCGTTGACGGCCCGGAAGCCGGGCAATCTCCCGCTCGATGAGCGCCATCACTTCCGCTTGCCCGACGTTCTGCTCCGGGCTGCGGCCGAGTGACGACGGATCGTCGATCACCATGGTGTCAAGCGGGTCGTAATCGTCATCGTCATCCGCGCCCGAAAAGGCCGACAGCAGTGTCGTCCAGGTCGAGCGTACCTTGCGCCGCCGGAATGCGTCGCGGATGACGTTCTGCAGGATGCGCTGGAACAGCATGGGAAACTCGCCCGCCGGCCGGTCACTGTACTTTTCGGCCAGCTTGAGCATTGCGTCCTGCACGGCGTCGAGCGCGGATTCGTCGTTGCGCAACGCGAAAACAGCCTGCTTGAAGGCGCGGCGTTCCACGGCGGCAAGAAAGCTCGACAGTTCTTCTCTGGAAGCCAGATTGATTCCTTCTAGGGGTGATCAGCGCCGAACGGTCAGTGTGTTCTGGATCGATCGGATGGGGGCCAGGTTCCCGGCGGGCGGGGCACCTTGATCAGCCCGGATCGTCGGGCCGGCGGCGGACAAATGCCTTGACCACGCAACAGGTGCAGGCTACCCTCTGGCGCTTTTCCGGAAATTTTATACAGGTGCTTCAATGCTATTGACCGGAGCGGAAATTGTAGTCAGGTGCCTTGCGGAAGAAAAGGTCGAATACGTGTTCGGGTATCCGGGCGGTGCCGTCCTGTATCTGTACGACGAGCTTTTCAAGCAGGATGCGGTACGCCATGTACTCGTCCGGCACGAACAGGCTGCGCTGCATGCGGCCGATGCCTACTCGCGCTCGACTGACCGTGTAGGGGTTGCGCTCGTCACGTCCGGTCCCGGTGTCACCAATGCCATCACCGGCATTGCCACGGCGTATATGGACTCCATCCCGATGGTGATCATTTCCGGTCAGGTGCCGACGGCTGCCATCGGCCAGGATGCCTTCCAGGAGTGCGACACGGTCGGCATCACACGCCCGTGCGTGAAGCACAACTTCCTGGTCAAGGACGCGAAGGACATCGCCAGCACGATCAAGAAGGCCTTCTACATCGCGAAAACCGGCCGCCCGGGCCCGGTGCTGGTCGATATTCCGAAGGACATCACGATCGCCAAGGCGGAGTACGAGTACCCGAAATCGGTGACGATGCGTTCGTACAATCCGATCATCAAGGGGCATCAGGGCCAGATCAAGAAGGCGGTACAGCTGTTGCTCGACGCCAAGCGCCCGATGATCTACGCCGGCGGCGGCGTCATCCTGTCGGACTGTTCGGAGCAGCTCACGAAGCTCGTGCGCACGCTCGGCGCGCCGTGCACCAACACGCTGATGGGCCTTGGCGCCTACCCGGCGACCGACAAGCAGTTCGTCGGCATGCTCGGCATGCACGGCAACTACGAAGCGAACATGGCGATGCAGTACTGCGACGTGCTGATTGCCGTCGGCGCCCGGTTCGACGACCGGGTGATCGGCAATCCGGCTGACTTCGCACGCATTGCCCGCAAGATCATCCACATCGACATCGATCCGTCGTCGATCTCCAAGCGGGTGAAGGTGGATGTGCCCATCGTCGGCAACCTGCCGGACGTGCTGGACGACATCCTTCGCCTGCTCGATGGCTCGGCCGACCGCCCCGATCAGGAAGCGCTCGGCGAGTGGTGGAAGCAGATCGAGGAATGGCGCCGTCGCGACTGCCTGAAGTACAAGCAGAGCGACGAAATCATCAAGCCGCAGTTCGTCATCGAAAAGCTCTGGGAAGTGACCAAGGGCGATGCCTTCGTGACGTCCGACGTCGGCCAGCACCAGATGTGGGCGGCCCAGTACTACAAGTTCGACAAGCCGCGTCGCTGGCTCAACTCCGGCGGCCTGGGCACGATGGGCGTCGGCATTCCCTACGGCATCGGCGTGCAGCTCGCCCACCCGGGGTCGCCGGTCGCGGTCGTGACGGGCGAAGGTTCGGTGCAGATGAACATTCAGGAACTGTCGACCTGCAAGCAGTACCGCATTCCTCTGAAGATATGCAGCCTCAACAACCGCTATCTGGGCATGGTTCGGCAGTGGCAGGAAATTATCCACGGCAACCGCTACTCCGAGTCGTACATGGATTCGCTGCCGGATTTCCCGAAGCTCGCAGAAGCCTATGGCCACATCGGCATGCGCATCGAAAAGCCGGGCGATGTCGAAGGCGCACTGCGCGAGGCGTTCAAACGTAAGAATGATCTGGTGTTCCTCGACTTCCAGGTCGACCAGACCGAAAACGTCTATCCGATGGTGATGGGCGGCAAGGGTCTGACTGACATGATCCTGTCTTCGGAAGACCTGTAACCGTAGTTCGAACGCTGCTGTACGCGGAACTGGCCGGCCCAGCCGACCAGTCCGCCTGCCGGGATTACCCGCCCGGCAGGCACCGGGCACCGGCCTCCGGCAGCCCGTCTCCGCGGCAGCGGTCTCTGCAATCCCTACCAAGGCGCTCGCAATGAGGCACGTCATATCCGTATTGATCGAAAACGAGGCAGGCGCACTGTCTCGCGTGTCCGGGCTGTTTTCCGCTCGCGGCTACAACATCGAATCGCTGACCGTGGCACCGACCGAAGACGTGTCGCTGTCGCGCATGACCATCATTTCCACCGGTTCGGATGACATCATCGAACAGATCACCAAGCAGCTGAACAAGCTGATCGAAGTGGTCAAGGTGGTCGACCTGTCCGAAGCCGCACACGTTGAGCGCGAGCTCATGCTGATCAAGGTGCGTGCGACCGGCAAGGACCGTGAAGAACTCAAGCGGGTCGCCGACATCTTCCGCGGCCGCATCATCGACGTGACCGACTCGACCTATGTCATCGAGCTGACCGGCAACACGTCCAAACTCGATTCCTTCGTCGGCGCCATCGATGCGTCGCTGATCCTGGAAACCGTGCGCACCGGCGTCTGCGGCATCGGCCGCGGCGATCGCATCCTGCGTCTGTAGGCAGCAACCGAATCCGTATCACCGTCACGTACCACACCACCGCTCAAACCCACACGTACAAGGGAAAACCCATGAAAGTCTTCTACGACAAGGACGCTGACCTGTCCCTCATCAAAGGCAAGAAAGTCACCATCGTCGGTTATGGTTCGCAAGGCCATGCCCACGCCCAGAACCTGTCCGATTCCGGCGTCAAGGTCACGGTCGGCCTGCGCAAGGGCGGTGCATCGTGGAAGAAGGCCGAAGGTGCCGGCCTGAAGGTGAAGGAAGTGGCAGAGGCGGTGAAGGGCGCGGATCTGGTCATGATCCTGCTGCCGGACGAGAACATTCCGCAGGTGTACTACGGCGATATCGAGCCGAACATCAAGAAGGGTGCGACGCTCGCATTCGCGCACGGCTTCAACATCCACTACAACCAGGTCGTGCCGCGCGCCGACCTCGATGTCGTGATGATTGCGCCGAAGGGCCCGGGCCACACGGTACGTTCCGAATACCTGCGCGGAGGCGGCGTTCCGTCGCTGATCGCCGTGTATCAGGACAAATCGGGCAAGGCGCGTGATCTCGCGCTGTCGTACTCGGCCGCCAATGGCGGCACCAAGGGCGGCGTGATCGAAACCTCGTTCCGCGAAGAGACCGAAACGGATCTGTTCGGCGAACAGACCGTGCTGTGCGGCGGTCTGGTCGAACTGATCAAGGCCGGCTACGAAACGCTGACCGATGCGGGCTACGCACCGGAAATGGCCTACTTCGAATGCCTGCACGAAGTGAAGCTGATCGTCGACCTGATCTTCGAAGGCGGCATCGCCAACATGAATTACTCGATCTCGAACAACGCGGAGTATGGTGAGTACGTGACCGGCCCGCGCATCATCGGTGCGGAAGCCCGTGCCGCGATGAAGGAGTGCCTGGACAACATCCAGAACGGCAACTACGCCAAGCGCTTCATTCTCGAAGGCCGCACCAACTACCCGGAAATGACGGCTCGTCGCCGTCTGACCGCCAATCACGAAATTGAGAAGGTCGGTGCCGAACTGCGTGCGATGATGCCGTGGATCGCGAAGAACAAGCTGGTCGACCAGTCGAAGAACTGATTCGGTTCCGGTTCAGCCCGATCCGTCTGCGCGCGTGCGCGGACCGATCGGGCTTTTCCATTCCGGGATTGGATGATTCCGTTTGCGCCATGCGAAAAGGATCGTCCATGAAGGCGAACCGGATCGCCCTGAACACAGTGTTCTGCCTTGCGTGCCGCCGTCGCGTGGGGTTTGCCGGAGTGAATGCATGTCAGAGTACGACCCGCAATATGTAAAACCCGCCGATCCGCTGAAACGCCGGCGCGGCATCTACATCCTGCCCAACCTGTTCACCACCGCATCGCTGTTTGCCGGTTTTTACGCGATCGTGCAGGCCATGAACGGGCGGTACGAATACGCTGCGGTCGCGATCTTCGTGGCCATGGTGCTGGACGGCCTGGACGGACGTGTGGCACGCCTCACCCGCACCCAGTCGGCGTTCGGCGCCGAATACGACTCGCTGTCGGACATGGTGTCCTTTGGCGCCGCGCCTGCGCTGATCGCCTACGAGTGGGCCATGCGTGGCCTCGGAAAATGGGGCTGGATTGCCGCCTTCATCTACTGCGCAGGCGCGGCGTTGCGACTGGCGCGCTTCAACACCAATCTCGGCACGGTAGACAAGCGCTATTTCCAGGGCTTGCCCAGTCCGGCTGCGGCCGCGCTGGTGGCCGGCCTCGTGTGGGTCACGACCGACAATGGCTACACCGGCTCCGATATGCGCTGGGCGGCGTTCGCAATCACCCTGTTTGCCGGCCTGACAATGGTCAGCAATGTGAAATTCTGGAGCGGCAAGGACATCAATCTGCGGCGCAGCGTACCGTTCATCGTCATTTTCGGGTTCGTACTGGCCTTCGTTGCCGTGTCGGTGAACCCGCCGATCGTGCTGTTCGGCCTGTTCGTCGCCTACGCACTGTCGGGTTACGTCATGCTGCTGGCGAAATTCTTCACCCGGAAATCGACCCCGCCTCCGGCCTGAATCAAAAAACGGACATTGCCGGGCCGCGGAATTGCATTTATATTCGGGTGCATGAACGCGATCCGCCTTCCGTCGTCCTCCCTCTCGCTGCGCCGCCTGCTGCTGGCCCGGCCGCTGCTGCGCTCGCGCGCACACTAATTCCTCCCCACAATTTGCTGAAGTCTGCCCGCCGTGCGCCAACGCCACCGCGGTGAGATCCCGTACGCCGAACATTCCAGTCTGATACCGGAGAAAGTCATGTCTGAACGATTGATCATTTTTGATACCACCTTGCGCGACGGCGAACAAAGCCCCGGCGCATCGATGACGCGCGACGAGAAGTTGCGCATTGCCCGCCAGCTCGAACGCATGCGTGTCGACGTCATCGAAGCCGGCTTCGCAGCCGCTTCGAACGGTGACTTCGAGTCCGTGCGCGCGGTGGCGGAAACCATCCGTGAATCCACCGTGTGCTCGCTCGCTCGTGCCAGCGAGAGCGATATCCGCCGGGCTGGCGAGGCGATCAAACCGGCGGCCAGCGGGCGCATCCACACCTTCATCGCGACCAGCCCGATCCACATGGAGAAGAAGCTGCGCATGACGCCCGATCAGGTCGTCGCGCAGGCGATCAAGTCGGTCGGCTGGGCGCTCGAGTACACGGATGACGTGGAGTTTTCCGCCGAAGACGCCGTGCGCAGCGACATCGATTTCCTCGTACGCGTCTTCACCGAGGTTATCAAGGCGGGTGCCCGGACCATCAACGTGCCCGATACTGTCGGCTATTCGGTGCCGGCGCAGTGGGCCGAGCGCATGAAGCAGCTCATCGAGCGGGTTCCGGGCGCCGACAAGGTCATCTGGTCGACGCACTGCCATAACGATCTCGGGATGGCGGTCGCCAATTCGCTTGCCGCGGTGATGGCTGGCGCACGTCAGGTCGAGTGCACGATCAACGGACTGGGCGAGCGGGCAGGCAACGCTTCACTCGAGGAAATCGTCATGGCGGTGCGCACCCGGCGTGATGTGTTCGGCCTGGAGACGCGCATCGATGCCACGCAGATCGTGCCGGCGTCACGCCTGGTGTCGACCATCACCGGCTATCCGGTACAGCCGAACAAGGCGGTGGTCGGTGCCAATGCCTTCGCGCACGAGTCCGGCATCCATCAGGACGGCGTGCTCAAGCACCGCGAAACCTACGAAATCATGCGCGCAGAGGATGTGGGCTGGAACACCAACAAGCTGGTGCTCGGCAAGCATTCGGGGCGAAACGCATTCCGCGCGCGCCTGAACGATCTGGGCATCGTGGTCGAGTCGGAAGAACAGTTGAACGTCGCGTTCGCCGCCTTCAAGGAACTTGCCGACAAGAAGCACGAAATCTTCGACGAGGATCTGCAGGCGCTGATGAGCGACGAGTCGGTCACGCCGGAAGAGGAGCTGTACAAGCTGGTCGCCATGAGCGTGCGTTCGGAAACCGGTGAAACGCCGCATGCCGCAGTGACGCTCATCGATGCAGGTCGGGAGGCGACCGTCGAATCGAAGGGCAGCGGCCCGGTCGACGCAGCGTTCCGGGCGATCGAAATGGTGGCGGCGAGCAACGCCGAACTGTTGCTCTATTCGGTCAACGCGATCACCACCGGTACCGATGCGCAGGGCGAAGTGACAGTCCGCCTGGCGAAGGGTGGGCGTATCGTGAATGGTCAGGGCGCCGACACCGACATCATCGTGGCTTCGGCCAAGGCCTACATCAACGCACTGAACAAGCTGCGCGGCAAGCAGAAGCTGAATCCCCAGGGTGAAAGCCCGATCTGACCTCGGGGCCGGCGCCCACGGCGCCGGCCTTTGTCACTCCGCGGCAGCCAGCCGGCTTGGCGCGGTCAGCTTCGAGTAGAACATGCAGCCAAAAAACAGCGTGGTGGTCAGCACTGTCGCGACGGTTGCCAAATGTGCCGACAGCCCGCTGTCCGATGTCGCGCGCACGATGCCTTCCGTGAAGTAGACCAGGCTGAGCAGTGACATCCATTGGTGCGTGTAGCGTTTGCCGCGCAGGATGCCGAACAGCGCGGCCAGCAGCGGCACGATCTTCAGCACCAGCCAGGATCCGCCTGGGCGCAACGGCGCCAGCCACAGCTCCCAAGCCAGGCCGAGCAGGATGAGGGCGACCAGGCTGATGCTGGCCATCAGGTTCCAGTGACGTGCGGTCATGTCATGCGGCCAGTTTGAGGGCAGTGAGCGCGAGCCTTCGGCCGAGTGCGAAGGCGAGGCGTGCCTCCGGCTCGGTCAGCCGGTTGTCGCCATCGGCGCCCGCCACATGGCTTGCGCCGTAGGGCGTACCGCCGTTGGGCGTCGTGGCGAGGTCGGGTTCGGAGTAGGGCAGGCCGATCATGAACATGCCGTGATGAAACAGCGGCAGCATCATCGTCAGCAGCGTGCTTTCCTGGCCACCGTGCTGCGAGCTGGTCGAGGTGAACACCGCAGCCGGCTTGCCTGACAGCGCACCCGACAGCCATTGCGGGCTGCTGCCGTCGAGAAAATACTTGAGCGGCGCGGCCATGTTGCCGAAGCGGGTCGGACTGCCCAGCGCCATGCCGACGCATTCTTCCAGATCGCGTGCTTCGGCATAAGGTGCGCCGCTGTCCGGGACTGTCGATGCCACCGCCTCGCACACCGTCGATACGGCGGGTACGGTGCGCAGTCGTGCGGCCGCACCGTCGACCGAATCGATGCCGCGCCCTATCTGGCGTGCCAGATTGAACACCGAGCCATTGCGGCTGTAGTACAGAACCAGAATTTCCTTCACCGGATTTCTTTCAACGCAGGTGATCCAGCACAATGAGGTGGCTGAGTGTACAGGCCCTGGCCTCGGTCATCGAATTTCCCGTTCCTCCTTGCGTACGACATGTCCTCCCGTTTCCCGGTTTCGCTCATCCGCATTTTTCGGACACTCGCGGCCGCAGCCCGTCGCCATCGGGACGCCCATGCGGCCCAATCCGCTGCTGCACTGGCACTCGCGCTGCTGTTCGCGCTGGTTCCGCTTCTGGTGCTCGCGCAGCAAATCGCCGATCTGTTGCCCGATGGGCTGCGCGTCGCGAAACCGCTGCGCGCCTATCTGACCGGTGCGCTGCTGCCGGATGAAACAGGCGCATCGGTGGTCCGCCACGCCATGCGCTTCGTCGCAAAGGCGCGGCGCCTGTCGTCGGCCGATCTGCTGGTGCTGCTGGTCAGCGCCTGGGTGTGGGTGCGCACCGCTGACCATGCGCTCAATGCAATGTGGTCACAGGCGCCGCGACGCAATCTGCGCCAGACGGTGCTCGTCTATCTCGGCCTGCCGCTTCTGGCACCGCTGGCCCTGGGCACCGGTGCCGCGCTGAGCCTGTATGCGGTCACCACATCGCTCGGCCTGATCGACGAGCCGACCTGGCTCAAGCTCACGCTGCTGCGCGCAGCTGCTGCGCTGGTGACGGCCGCGTTCCTGCTGCTGCTGTACTGCATGCTGCCGCGCGCCAGCGTATCGGTGCGCTACGCGGTGACCGGTGCGCTGGTCGCCACGGCGATGCTGTCGTTGATGCAGAAGGCACTCAGCGTGTACATCGATCACGTACCGGGCTACGAGCTGGTGTACGGCGCACTGGCCACCTTGCCGGTTTTTCTGCTGTGGCTCTATCTGTTCTGGAGCATCGTGCTGTTCGGCGCCAGCCTGACCGCGGAGCTGCACGCAGGCAGACCCTAGGGCGTCATCAGTTCTTCAAGCTCGAACAGTTCAAAGGCGTGGGTTTGCAGGGTGAGGTCCGACAACCGGGCGTCGCCCAGCCGCAGGCGCTCGCCAGCGGCATGCGCGATGAGGATGTCGCGCCCGACTGCGGCGCCCGTTTGCAGCATCAGGGCTGGCTGCGGGCGCCGCGTGGTCAGCGGCGGCAGCCGCAGTGCTGCGACCGACATGCGACCGGATGCGCGCTCGGTGCCGAATATCACCGTGGCGGCCTGTGCGCCATGACTGAGCAGCTCGACACCGACTTCCATCTGGTCAGCCTGTCCGCTGCGTGCCCAGCGCACCACGCAGATCATCCATTTCCGCGAATCGATGCCCTTGATCATCACCGGCGTGCCCGGACGTACAAGTCCGGTCTGTCCGCTCGCCAGGCTCAGCGCGAAGCCGCTCGCACTGTCGTTCTGGATGATCCAGTGCGAACTGCAGTTCTGCCAGTCCGGAGAGGCATCGCGCCGATCGAGCAGTGCCCAAATCGCGTCAAACCCGATCAGCATGCGCACGTCCTGGACGCGCTCACGGCGAGCCTGCTGGCGCCTGGGCATCGACATCCAGCGCGACTGGAGCATGCGCATCAGCCGGCGTGTCGGCAGTTGTTCGAGACAGGCAGGCAGATGCAGCTCACCGGCACTGCCACCTTCGTCGATCAGGTCGAGGTGCTGTCCGAGTACCTGCCCCAGCCGCTGACAGGAACAATAAAGAATGTGCCCGGTGCGTTCCATGTCGGCCGGTGTGCGCAAGAGCGCGGTGGGGCCGTGGTCGATCTCGTCGTCGAGCCAGAACCAGGAATCCAGGTCGCGATGCGGGGGTTGCACCTGCATCTGCACCGCACCCGAGTAGCTGCGCACGTACTCGGCCACCCGGAAGAAATCGGCGGGGGCGAGGTTGGGCGGCTGGGCCAGCGCCAGCGCGACCAGCTGCCGGTACAACTGCTCCGCGTCAACGGAACCGGGACGGCTGGCAACCGGCGCAGCCACGGTCCGCGCATGCATCAACAGCGCATTGGCGGTGCCCCACATGCCCGGCGGGTCATCGGCCGCGATGAGCACATTGAGTGCATAGGCGTCGAGTACGCACACCATGGCGTGTCCTGCGGTACGTTCGGGCCGATGGGCCGCGCCCTCTGCGAGTGCCTCGAGATAGGCGCGGGCGAGCCGCATATGCAGCAAACAGAGCGTTTCCGCGGTGGTGCGCATCCCATGTTCGACCGGAAGGGCACTCGCCGCAAGTTCGGGCTTCAGGGCCGCTGCGCAGGTTCGTGCACGGTCGTGGAAGATATCGAGAATGCGCACGCGGGCAGGCTGTGCCACGTTCGTATGGTCGAGCATGTCAAGGTGGGCGGACAGCGCGGCCGATTCAACCCCGACTTGGCTGTCGGCCGGCTGTGCGAGCCAGTTGAGCACCGTTCTCATGCCGTCTCCCGTCCGCGCGTCACGGATGAGCCCTTCGAGTACGGGCGATACGGAAGCGGGAAAAGACATCGTGAGTGATCGTTGCAGCGGAAGAAGGTAGGGACGATTCTAGTAAACTCGGGCTTTTCGTGCGCAGGCCATACGCCTCACTTCATTCTGGATCATGACCGACTTCCGACCCGCCAGCGCTGAACGCCCCATCATCGACCCGGCCGACCGGCTGATCGTTGCCCTGGATGTACCGAGTGCCGATCGGGCGCGCGCCATCGTCGACCAGCTGGGCGACGCGGTTCGCTTCTACAAGATCGGTCTGGAGCTGTTCATGACCGGCAACTACTTCGAGCTGCTCGACTGGCTCGTGAAGCGCGACAAGAAGGTGTTCGTCGACCTGAAGTTCTTCGACGTGCCCGAAACCGTGCGTTCAGCGGTCCGCGCGCTGTCTTCCAGCGGTGCGACCTTTGCAACGGTGCACGGCAATCAGGCCATCATGGAAGCCGCTGGCGCCGACAAGGGCGCGCTGAAGATTCTCGCGGTGACCGTGCTGACCAGCCTCGATCGCGGCGATCTGGACGATCTCGGCTTTGCCTGCGATGTCGACGCACTTGTGCTGTCGCGTGCGCGGCGCGCGCTGGCCGCCGGGTGCGACGGTGTCGTGTCGTCGGGTCTTGAAGCCCCGGCGATCCGCGCCGAACTCGGTTCGCGCGTGCTGGTCGTGACGCCGGGCATCAGGCCGGTCGAGAACCGGCCGTCTGATGACCAGAAGCGTACAGTCGATGTTGCGCAGGCGCTTGCCAACGGCGCCGATTACCTCGTGGTCGGGCGCCCGATCCGCAATGCGGCCGATCCGGCTGCAGCCGCGCGCCAGATGCAACAGCAGATCGCACAGGCGCTGGGTGTCTGCTGAAAGGGAGCCTGCGCACTTCATCAGCCCTTCGGATGATGATTTGCGCGTGAGCCTTGCAGCATACTCATTGTGTCTTCAGTCAGCGTCGGGGCAGTACCGCGTTCACGTGCTTGCGTCGGCACATACACCCGCCCGGTGGTCCATGCGCGCCCGGTTTTTCCGGGCCGCCGGCGCATTGCTGTGCGCGTTTCTCCTGCTTGGTACGCCGGCGGCGCTGGCAGCGTCCGTCCTGGTTCTGCTCAGTGATTCGGGAGGTGCCTATGCGGAGTTTGCCGATGCATTGAAGGCGGAGCGCGGAGCGCGTGGTGGCTATTCGATTGCCGTGCTGTCGCGGGCAGACTTTTCGCCCGAGGCGCTCGACTCGCATGATCTGGTGGTCGCGGTCGGCGCGAGTGCGCTGCGCACGCTCGTGCAGAGCGAGGTCAAGGTGCCGGTGCTGTCCACGCTGGTGCCGAAAGCGGCCTACGAAGCGATGGTGGCAGGTGATGCGCGCAGGTGGTCGGCCATCCATATCGATCAGCCCTTTTCGCGTCAGGTGGCGCTGATCCGTCTGGCATTGCCCGAAGTGCGGCGCATCGGTGTAATGGCCGATGCCGAAACACCACAAAGGCTGCAGCCGCTGCGCGAGGCGATGGCCAGTACGCCGCTCCAGCTGATATCCGCAACCTTCACCGGCGAAGCGTCGCTCTTCTCGTCGCTCTCGCAGGTTCTCGAGCAGTCGCAGGTTTTTCTCGCACTGCCGGATCCGCGTGTTCACAACGCCGGCACCGTGCGCAATCTGCTGCTCACATCCTTCCGTGCCCGCATACCTGTCGTCGGATTTTCCGCTGCCTACGTGCGTGCCGGCGCAGTCATGTCGCTTTACTCGACGCCCGAACAGATGGCGCGTCAGGCCACCGACGCGATGATCGGCTGGACACTTGAACGCAACTGGCCGCCTGCGCGCTTTCCCCGTCACTTCACGGTGTCGGTGAATACCCATGTTGCACGCTCGCTCGGCCTGCGGATCGCCGATGCCGAAGCCCTGCGCGATCAACTGGTGCAGCAGGAGAAATCGCCATGAAGCACTGGGGAATCCGATCCCGCGTTCTGCTGGTGGCACTTGCGCCTCTGCTGGTATCTGGTCTTGTCGGTGGCGTGTGGCTGGTGCTGGACCGCCTTGCCGCACTCGAAAGCGCCCTGGTCGAACGGGGTCACGCCACGGCGCGTCAGGTCGCGGCGTCCGCCGACTACGGCGTGTTTTCCGGCAATACCGATGCACTGGTGGCCCTGATCGAAGCCGCGCGGCGCGAACGCGACGTCACCGGCATCATGGTTTCGAACCGCGATGGTGACCTCGTGGTGTCGGGCGGTTTGCTCAGCCGCGAAGCCTATGTGCCGGGTGCCCGGCCGGCCGGACTGGCACTGGTTGAGCTTGAATCGTCGACGCTGTTCATCGAACCCATCGTGCGCAGTGCGGTGATCGGTGACGAGGATATGTTCGACGGTCTCACCGAAGGCACTGCCGACAATCGCCCCACCGGTTGGGTATTGGTCGAGGTGTCGCGCAAGCGGGTCGATGCGCTGAAGACCGATTTCGCCGTGACCAGCGCGATCGTCATCGCCTGCGTCCTGCTGGCGGCCAGCGCCTTTGCGATCCGCATCAGCCAGACGGTGACCCGACCGGTGCGCGAGGTTTCGCGCGTGGTCCGGCGCATTGGCGACGGTCATCTCGACGAGCGTGTGCCGGTGGCGGGAGGCGGGTCGCTGCGCATACTGGGCGAAGGCGTGAACAACATGGCCGAGCGGTTGACGCGGGCGCGCGACGAGCTTGAAGCGCGCATCGCTGACGCGACCCGCCAGTTGCGCAGTCGCACGGACGACGCCGAACGCGCCAATCACGCGAAGTCACGTTTTCTTGCAGCCGCCAGCCATGACCTTCGCCAGCCGATGCACGCGCTCGGACTGTTCGTTGCTGAACTGGCGGAGCGCTTGCGGGGCTCCGAACATCGTTCCCTGATCAGGCAGATCGAGGAATCGGTCGGCGCGATGGAAGATCTGCTTGATGCGCTGCTCGACATGTCGAAGCTGGACGCTGGCGGCGTGACGGCACGTCGTTCGGAATTTGCGTTGCAACCGCTGTTGTCCCGCATCGTTGATGACTTCGCGGCCGATGCACTGCAGCGCGGACTGCGCCTGAAGCTGCGCGCAACCGATGCATGGGCGGATACCGACCCGCTGCTGCTTGAACGCATCATGATCAATCTGGTGTCCAACGCCGTGCGCTACACGCAGCGAGGCGGCGTGCTGATCGCCGTACGGGGTCGCGGCGATCAGTTGCGCATCGAGGTGCGTGACTCGGGTCCGGGCATCCCGGACGAGGCGCTCGAGATGATTTTCGAGGAGTTCTACCAGTTGCAGAATCCGGCGCGCGCGCGCGGCCAGGGTCTCGGGCTCGGGCTGGCCATCGTGCGGCGCCTGGTCGGATTGCTTGGCCACGAGGTGACCGTGCGTTCACGGACCGGCGTGGGGTCGGTGTTCGCGATCGAAGTGCCCCGTGTCGAAAGTGGCAACCGCCCGACGCCCGAAGAGGTGCCGGAAGTGATGCCCGCCCGGCTTTCGCTGTTCGTTGTCGTCATCGATGACGATCCGGGGTCTCGCACGAGCATCGCCGGCCTGCTGGCCTCATGGGGTTGCGAAGTGCTGTGTGCCGGAACATTGTCCGAAGCGCGCGACGCCATCCGGCAGCGCGACAAGGCGCCGGCACTGATCCTGTGCGATTTTCGGCTTGCAGCCGTCGCGACCGGTATCGACGTGCTCGATACGCTGCTCGCCGAGCAGAAGGGTGAGATCGCCGCAGCGCTGGTAACCGGTGACACCGATCCGCAGGTGAGGCGCATGGCGACTGCGCGCGGCTACCCGGTATTGCACAAGCCCGTGCGACCGGCCCGGCTGCGCGCCTTGATACAGCAGGTTCTTGCGCAATCGCAGAACCCTGTCGCCTGAGGTTGTCCGCGGTTGCGCGGTGAATGTCTTGCTGCGTAGTGGGTTCTTCGCTAATATCGCGGGTTTTCCTCGTTTCGAAGGAAGTGTAATGGTCGTCATCCGTCTCGCGCGTGGGGGTGCCAAGAAGCGCCCGTTTTTCAATATCGTCGCGACCGATTCCCGCAATCGTCGCGATGGCCGGTTCATCGAACGCGTCGGTTACTACAATCCGATCGCGCCGGAAGGCACCGGCCTGTCGGTCAACGCTGAACGACTGGCTTACTGGACCGGTGTCGGCGCGCAACTGAGCCCGACGGTCGCCCGTCTGGTCAAGAAGGTCGCCTGATTTCCGGCTCGGCGAGCACCCTGGTCGTTCTCGGGCGACTGTCGGCGCCGTTCGGCGTGCAGGGCTGGTTGAGGCTGCACCCATTCGGTGACGATCCTCAGTCGTGGAAAGTGATCCGTGACTGGTGTGTTCATGCCGATGCGGACGCGCCGGCTGATCAGTGGGGCACGCTGAAGCTGTCTGCGTTGAAACTGCAGAACACCGGGCCGGTGGTGAAGTTCGAAGGCTGCGATGACCGCAATGGGTCGGAAAAGCTGGTCGGCCTGTATGTCGCAGTGCCGCGCCATGAGCTTCCGGATACCGCCGAAGATGAGTATTACTGGGGCGACCTGATAGGTCTGACGGTCATCAACACTGCGGGCGTGACACTTGGTCACATCGACCGGCTGCTGGAAACCGGCGCCGACGCTGTACTGGTTGTGGTCGACGCGTCAGCGGGCGACATGCCCGTCGAACGCCTGATCCCGTTTGTGTCGGCGGTGGTAACTGATGTTGATCGCGAAGCAGGTGTGGTTCGCGTCGAATGGGACGCGCAGTGGTAGGGGCTGACGGCGCTGAAGGCGGCGTCGGAAAGGCGGGCATTGCCTTCGAGGTGATCACGCTGTTCCCTGAAATGTTTGCGGCCATCGAGCGCAGCGGCATCACGCGACGCGCGATGGAGCGGTCGCTGTGGCGCGCGAATTATGTCAATCCGCGCGATTACGCGACCGATGCCCACCGTACCGTGGATGATCGTCCCTATGGCGGAGGACCTGGCATGGTGATGATGGCGGAACCACTGGCGCAGTCGATTGCGGCGTGCCGGGCACGCCACGCCGGCGCGGTGAAAGTGGTGCATTTTTCACCGGCGGGCGAGCGGTTGACGCATCGTCGCGTGATGGACCTGTCAGGCGCGCAGGCGCTTGTCTTGTTGTGCGGTCGATATGAAGGGGTGGATCAGCGCTTGATCGACCGCCATGTCGATCTGGAAATATCGCTGGGTGATTTCGTGTTGTCCGGCGGTGAATTGCCGGCGATGGTGCTGATGGATGCCATCATTCGCCAGCTTCCGGGCGCACTGAATGACGCAAATTCGGCGGTCGAGGATTCATTTGTCGCAGGCCTGCTCGACTGTCCGCACTACACGCGGCCGGAAACGTGGGAAGGCGAAACGGTGCCGGAAGTGCTGTTGTCGGGTGATCATGCCCGTATCCGGCGCTGGCGCGCCGAGCAGGCTTTGGCGCTGACACGCAAGCGTCGGCCGGACCTGCTGTAGAAGATGAAGTAACGGCGGTTGAAGTAGATAGGGTGGTCGCGGTATGGATCACTTCAATAAATGCGCGCATCACGGAACAGGTGCTCTGCGGCAAGGCAATGCCACTGACCAGGAGTTTTTGCAATGAATCTGATTGAGCAACTCGAACAGGAAGAAATCGCCCGTCTGGGCAAGAACATCCCCGACTTCGCGCCCGGCGATACGGTGATCGTGAACGTGAACGTGGTTGAAGGCGAGCGCAAGCGCGTCCAGGCTTACGAAGGCGTCGTGATCTCGAAGCGCAACCGTGGCCTGAACTCGAATTTCATCGTGCGCAAGATTTCCAGCGGCGAAGGCGTAGAGCGGACATTCCAGACCTATTCGCCGCTGATCGCGTCGGTCGAGGTGAAGCGCCGCGGCGACGTGCGCCGTGCCAAGCTGTACTACCTGCGCGAGCGTTCGGGCAAGTCGGCACGCATCAAGGAAAAGCTTGTGCGCCGCGCTGCACCGGCTGCCAAGCAGGACTGACCGGCATCCTGCGGGACGCTTCGGCGTCCCCCTGCAGCGATAATGAAAAAGGGACCTTGCGGTCCCTTTTTCACGTCTGGTCACGCGCGGTGATGTCAGACGGCATCAAGCGGCTGAAGTGCGGCCCGCACCCGAGCGCGCACGCCGGCTTCGTCCAGACCGACCTCCGCCATCAGTTGCGCCGGATCGCCGTGATCGACGAAGCGGTCAGGCAGGCCGATGCGCACCACGCGACAGGCGAGTCGGGCGTCGTTGATCACGCGCTCGACTTCGCTGCCGGCGCCGCCGATCAGCGCGTTCTCTTCCAGCGTCACCAGCACTGCGTGGCGCTGCGCCAGTTCGAGTATGAGCGCGGTGTCCAGCGGCTTGGCGAAGCGCATGTTTGCCACGCTGGCGTCGAACTCATCAGCCACTGCGAGCGCCGGTGTGAGCATGGCGCCGAAGGCAAGCAGGGCGACTTCGCTGTTGCCGGAACGGCGCAGCTCGCCCTTGCCGATCGGCAAGGCGCGCATGTCGCTCTGCAACGGTACGCCGGGGCCACTGCCGCGCGGATAGCGCACCGCGCTGGGGCCTTCGTGCAGGTAGGCGGTGTACAGCATCTGCCGGCACTCATTTTCGTCGCTCGGTGTCATCACGACGATGTTCGGCAGGCACATCAGGTAGGACAGGTCGAACGCACCGTGATGGGTCGCGCCGTCGGCACCCACCAGACCGGCGCGGTCGAGGGCCATCATGACCGGCAGGTTCTGCAGGCAGACGTCGTGGATCAACTGGTCGTAAGCGCGCTGCAGGAAGGTCGAGTAAATGGCGACCACCGGCTTCATGCCTTCGCATGCGATGCCGGCCGCGAACGTCAGTGCGTGCTGTTCGGCGATCCCCACATCAAAGTAGCGCGTCGGGTATTCCTGGGCGAAGCGCACCATGCCCGAGCCTTCGCGCATCGCCGGCGTGATCGCCATCAGCTTGTCGCTCAACGCCGCCATGTCGCACAGCCAGTCACCGAACACCTGGGTGTAAGTCAGCTTGCCGGCGCCCTTGGCCGTCTGGATGCCCGCATGGTGGTCGAACTTGCCGACACCGTGGTACAGGATGGGGTCGGCTTCCGCCAGCTTGTAACCGTAGCCCTTCTTCGTGATCACGTGCAGGAATTTCGGTCCGGGCAGTTCGCGCAGGTTTTCCAGCGTGGGAATCAGTGCGTCGAGATCATGTCCGTCGATCGGGCCGTAGTAATGGAAGCCGAATTCCTCGAACAGCGTACCGGGCGTGATCATGCCCTTCACGTGTTCTTCCGCACGCTTGGCGAACTCCTTCAGCGACGGTGCCAGTTCGAGCACCTTTGCACCGGCGCGCCGCGCAGCGTTGTAGGTCTGGCCGGACAGCAGGCGCGTCAGATACTTGTTCAGCGCGCCCACCGGCGGCGAGATCGACATGTCGTTGTCGTTCAGGATGACAAGGATGTCCGCGTCTTCGACGCCGGCGTTGTTCAGCGCCTCGAATGCCATGCCGGCGGTCATCGCGCCGTCGCCGATCACCGCGATGCTGTGCCGTTTCAGCCCCTGCGCGCGGGCTGCGACGGCCATGCCGAGCGCCGCGGAGATGGAAGTCGAAGAGTGCGCGGTGCCGAAGGTGTCGTACTCGCTTTCGCAGCGGCGCGGGAAGCCGCTCACGCCTTGATACTGGCGCAGTGTCGACATGCGTTCGCGCCGGCCGGTCAGGATCTTGTGCGCGTAGGTCTGATGGCCGACATCCCACACGATGCGGTCGTGCGGCGTGTTGTAGATGTGGTGCAGCGCGACCGTCAGTTCCACCGTGCCGAGGTTCGACGACAGGTGGCCACCGGTGCGCGACACCGATTCGAGTAGGAATCGGCGCAGTTCGGCCGCCAGCGGCGCGAGGTCGCGCGCATCGAGCGCCCGCACGTCGGCCGGAGAGCCGATCGTGTCGAGCAGCGGGTAGGCGCTTGTCGTTTGCAAGGATCTGTCCATGTTCAGTTCTGCCGTGTCAGCACGAAATCGGCGAGTTCGCGCAGGCGTTGTGCCTTGTTGCCGAAACCGGTGAGGCTGTCGAGCGCTTCGTCGTGCAATTCGCGGGCGCGTTCGCGCGCCCGGCCGATGCCCAGCGTGGTGACATAGGTCGGCTTGTTCGCCGCGGCGTCCTTGCCCGCAGTCTTGCCCAGCGCCGCCGTGCTCGCTTCACAGTCGAGCAGGTCATCCACCACCTGGAACAGCAGCCCGACCCGTGCAGCGTAATGGTCCAGCTTTGCCGTGCCGGCTGCGTCCAGTTCCCCGCAGGCGGCGCCCAGTTTCACCGCACAGCGTATCAGTGCACCGGTTTTGTGGATATGCATGAATTCAAGCGCTTCGACATCGAGTTCCAGACCGACCGATGCCAGATCGATGGCCTGACCACCGGCCATGCCGCGTGAGCCGGATGCGATCGCCAGTTGCGTGATCAGTTCGACCCGCGTGGCCGGTGCGACCGAACAGTGTTCCGCAAGGAGAAGGAAAGCAAGCGACTGCAGGCTGTCGCCGACCAGCAGCGCCGTGGCGTCGTCGTACTTCACATGCACCGTGGGCTTGCCGCGGCGCAGCACGTCGTCGTCCATGCAGGGCATGTCGTCATGCACGAGGGAATAGACATGGATCAGTTCGAGCGCACAGGCGGCGGCGTCGAGTGCTCCGGGCGCGGCGCCGGACAGGGCGCCTGCCGCGTGACAAAGCAGCGGACGCACCCGCTTGCCGCCGCCCAGCACGGCATAGCGCATGGCGTCGTGCAATCGTGCAGGGGCTATCGTGTCCGGCGGCAGAAAGCGGTCGAGTGCGCTTTCGGTACGCTGCTGTACCGCACTCACCCATTCGCCGAAACCCGGTCCGACGTCAGTCATTGTCACGCGCGCCTGCATCGGCCGGAAAATCGCGCAGCAAGCCGTCTTCGAGTATCTGTATCTTCTGTTCGGCAGCATTCAGCGCCGACTGGCAGTGGCGCACCAGATCAACGCCTCGCTGGTAACGCTCCAGCGCGCTGTCGAGCGGCAGCTTGCCGTCTTCCATCGCACGCACGATGGATTCGAGTTCTTCGATGGCGGTCTCGAAGCTGGCGGGTTCTGACGCCGCTTCCGATTTTCGGGTCATTCTGGGTACGGGCGCTGGCTGGACCGCGAAAAATAGCTGATCCACCCCGGGCGGTCAAACCTGCATCTGGTTATACTCACCGGCTTTGTCACGCGCACCCGGCCCTCGCACATCCGTGCACAGACTTTCTTGTGCCGTGTGTTCCGCGCAGGCCGGCGCGCGGTTTTCCAACTTTGACTTCGGGGGTTGGGGAATGTCCGATCTACAGTCCATTACCCGTCTGGAACCGGCGCAATCACAGTTTCCGGTGTCCTGGTACGTCGACGCATCGCTGTTCGAACTCGAAAAGCGCGTGCTGTTCGACAACGGGCCGGGCTATGTGGGGCATGAACTGATGGTGCCCGACCTCGGCGACTATCAGACCCTGGGCTGGGCCGACGATGCACTCATGCTGGTACGCAACGCGTCCGGCGTCGAACTGCTGTCCAACGTGTGCCGCCATCGTCAGGCGCTGATGATGAAGGGGCGCGGCAACGCGTCCAACATCGTCTGCCCGGTCCATCGCTGGACCTACGACACGCGGGGCGAACTGCTGGGCGCGCCGCATTTCCCGGATACACCCTGCCTGAATCTGAAGCGCCAGCCGCTGCAGAACTGGAAGGGATTGCTGTTTTCGGGCCAGCGCGACATCGCGGCCGATCTGGCCAGCATGCAGGTGGCGCCGGATTTCGACTTTTCCGGCTACCGGCTCGATCACGTCGAAATGCACCAGTGCAACTACAACTGGAAGACCTTCATCGAGGTCTATCTGGAGGATTATCACGTCGAGCCCTTCCACCCCGGGCTGGGCAAGTTCGTCACCTGCGATGACCTGAGCTGGGAATTCGCACGCGACTACTCGGTTCAGCGGGTCGGCGTGAACAACCGCCTCGCGCGGCCCGGTACGCCGACCTACGAACGCTGGCACCGCGCGGTGCTCGACTACTACCAAGGCGAGCTTCCGCCGCACGGCGCGATCTGGCTGACCTATTACCCGAACATCATGGTGGAGTGGTATCCGCACGTGCTGGTGGTCAGCACGCTGTACCCGCAGGGTCCGGACAGCACGCTCAATGTGGTCGAGTTCTACTACCCGGAGGACATCGTGCTGTTCGAGCGCGAGTTCATCGAAGCCGAGCGCGCCGCCTACATGGAAACGGCACGCGAAGACGACGAGATCGCGGAGCGCATGGACGCCGGCCGGCGGGCGCTGATGAAGCAGGGCCGCTCGGAAACCGGGCCGTATCAGTCGCCGATGGAGGATGGCATGCAGCACTTCCACGAGTGGTACCGCCGCGAAATGGCCGACTATCTGTGACGGCCGGATGCCCGTGAGCCCTCGTCGGCGCCTCGGGCAGGACGGGGCACTCCGGTGCCTTGCTTCCTTGTGCAGATGAGGGACTGACGATGCAGTCGCTGTGGATGGTGCTAGCCAGCCTGCTGTTCGCGTCGATGGGCGTGTGCGTGAAGCTGGCGAGTGATGCGTTGCCGGCGTCGGAAATCGCTTTCTACCGTGGATTCATCGCGCTGCTGCTGGTGGCCGTGGTGATGCGCCTGCGCGGGGCCGACTTCGCCACGCCGCACGCCGGCGTGCACCTGAAGCGCGGCGTGTCGGGCGCGGTGTCGCTCATCTTGTACTTCGAAGCCATATCGCTGCTGCCATTGCCGACTGCGGTCACGCTGAACTACACCTCGCCGCTGTTCATGGCCGCCTGGCTCGGCTTCACCGCTTCGGGCGAATTGTCACGCCCGCTGATGCTGGCGCTGGCCATCGGTTTCGCCGGTGTCGTACTGGTGCTGCAGCCAACGCTGGGCAGCGACCAGTGGGTCGGCGGGCTGTTCGGACTGGGGTCCGGGTTGATCGCCACCATCGCCTATCTGAGCGTGCGCGATCTGGGGCGCCTCGGCGAACCCGAGTGGCGCATCGTGCTCTACTTCTCTGCCTGTTCGGCCGTGCTGGGCGCGCTGTGGGCACTGGCCGACGGCGGCTTCCACTTCCATTCGGCACGCACCTGGGCATTGCTCGGCGGCGTCGGGGTGTTCGGCACGGCGGCTCAGCTGTGCATGACCGCCGCCTACAAGGGGGTGCGTACGCTGGTGTCAGCCAGTCTGGCCTACACGACGGTCGCCTTTTCGACGCTTTACGGCATCCTGCTGTGGCAGGAGGTGCCGTCTGCAGTAGTCTGGCTGGGCATGCTGCTCATCGTTGCCAGCGGCCTGCTTGCGCTGCTCAGGCCGCCGCCGGTGAAGTCATAGTTCTACAAGGAGATTTCAAATGATCGCAACCGAGTCCGAAGGCAATCTGGTGACGGTGTCCGCCTTCGGCGAATTCACGCTGGCGGATTACCGCGAGTTCGAAGACCTGGTGAATTACCGCATCAAGTTCGAAGGCGTGGTCAATCTGCTGATCGACCTGCGCCAGATGACCGATTTCACGCTCGACATGGCGCTCGAGGAACTGCGCTTCGCCCGCGCGCACAGCCACGATTTCGGCCGTATCGCGGTGATCGCAGGCAGTCCGTGGATGGTCTGGACGGCCTGGCTGTCGCAGGTTTTCGTCGATGCCGACGTGACCGTGTTCGACGACGAGGCCAGCGCGCGCGCCTGGCTCGCCGAAACGGTGTGAGCGCCATGGGCCCGCTGATCAGCGCCGATGCACTCGCCGGTCGCCTCGGCGACGACGCCCTGGTCGTGATCGACTGCCGGCATGACCTGGCACGACCTGAGGCCGGCGAGGCCGCCTGGGCCGGGAGCCATATTCCCGGGGCGCTGTTCATGCACCTCGACCGCGACCTGTCATCGGTGAAAACCGGCAGCAACGGCCGTCACCCGCTGCCGTCGCCGGCCGCCTTCACCGCGCTGCTCGGCCGCTGCGGCATCACGCCCCGGCACTCGGTGGTCGCCTACGACGACGCGGGCGGGATGTTCGCCGCCCGTCTGTGGTGGATGCTGCGCTGGGTCGGCCATGCCGACGCCGCGGTGCTCGACGGCGGCCTTGCCGCCTGGAGGGCTGCGGGCGGGGCACTCGATCAGACCGTGCGCAGCCGTCCGGCCACGCTCTATCCGGAGGGCGCGGTCGACACCACGGTGGATGCCGATGCGCTGCTGGCCAATCTCGACGGCGGCGCGCTGCTGGTGGTCGATGCGCGTGCGCCGGACCGTTTCCGGGGCGAGAACGAAACGCTGGATCCGGTCGGCGGCCACATTCCGGGCGCGGTCAATCGTTTCTTCAAGCTCAATCTGACCGACGATGGCCGCTTCAAGCCGGCGGATGTGCTGCGCGCCGAGTGGTGCGCGATCGCGAAAGCACGCGATCCGGCGACGCTCGTCATGCAGTGCGGCAGTGGCGTCACGGCCTGCCACAACCTGCTGGCGCTCGAACTGGCCGGCCTGTCCGGTGCGCGCCTGTACCCGGGTTCGTGGAGCGAATGGTGCAGCGATCCGTCGCGGCCGGTGGCGCGCTGAACAGCGTCACAGACGATGCGGAGATCGTGCGCGAACTGCTCGCGCAGGTTGCCCTGCGGGGCGCCGGGCGTTCGATCTGTCCGTCAGAAGTCGCGCGGGCGCTGGCCGCTGACTGGCGGGCGCTGATGCCACGCGTGCGCGAGGTGGCACGCCGGTTGGCGCGCGAGGGCCGGGTCGTCATCACGCAAGGCGGTGAAAAGCGCGATGCCGACGGCGACTGGCGCGGCCCGATCCGTATCGCTCAGGCGCCCGGGCCTTGCTCCGGCTCCACCTGAGCGAACTGCTCACCGAGGAAATCCAGCAGCCGGCGCACCCGCAGCGGCATGTGGCGGCCGGCCGGCAGCATTGCATGCAGCGGAAAATCTTCGCCGCGCCAGTCGGTCAGCAGTTCGACCAGCCGGCCGCTCGTTAGATCGTCGATGACGTCCAGCCGCGCCTTGGTTGCGATGCCCAGCCCTTTGATCACCCACTGCCGCACCAGGGCGCCATCGTATGCCAGCCGGTTGCCCCGCACCGTGATCGTCGTTTCGACGCCCGCGCGTTCGAAGCGCCATGCCAGATGTGGACGGCCGCTGCGGTAGAGGGCAAGGCAATTGTGCTGCACCAGTTCCGACGGATGAGCAGGGGCGCCGTGCCGCGCGATGTAGTCCGGCGAGGCCACGACGACCCGTCGCGTGACATGCAGCCGGCGCGCCACCATGGATGAGTCCGGCAGCTCGCCGTAGCGCACCGCCAGATCGACCCGCTCCCGCACCAGGTCCTGCACGGTGTCGGACACGTACAGCGTCAGCCGCACATCCGGATGCTGCGCAATGAAGCGGTCCAGCATGGCGGACAGCGCACCGCGACCGAGATCGGACGGCGCCGCGAGGTGGATGTCGCCGGTCAAGGTCTCGCGCCCGGCACCGAGCAGCGCGCGCGCGTCGTCGAGATCGCCGAGTGCGCGCCGTGCATGGTCGCGCAGCAGCTCGCCCTCGGCCGCCAGCCGCATCGAACGCGTCGACCGCTCGATCAGGCGCACGCCGAAGACCGCTTCCAGCCGCTTCAGCGCGGCGCTGGCGGCAGCCGGCGTCAGATCGAACTGGCGCGCGGCGGTGCTCAGCGAACCGGCGTCGGCGATGCGGACGAACAGCTCCAGTTGGGAAAGGGTCAGGTCGCGCAGTTTCATTTTCAAAAATCGTTTGAAGATGAATTGGGTATTTACCGGATTATCAATCGATTCTGCAGGCGTTAGCATGGCGACCACTTCACCAGTTGTCAGAGTCAATGCCATGAAAGCCGTTGCCTTCCGCGAAAACCTGCCGGTGGATCGCCCGGATTGTCTGGTCGATATCGAACTGACGCCGCCCGAGGCGCACGGGCATGATGTGCTCGTGCGGGTCGAAGCGGTGTCGGTCAATCCGGTCGATACCAAGGTGCGCCGCAACAGCCCGCCGTTGGATGGACAGTGGCGCGTACCCGGCTGGGACGCTGCCGGCGTGGTCGAAGCCGTCGGCGCCGTGGTCACCCGCTTCAGACCGGGCGACCGCGTGTGGTACGCCGGCGACCTGACGCGGCAGGGCAGCAATGCCCAATTTCAGGCCGTGGATGCGCGTCTGGTCGGACGCATGCCGGTCTCGCTCGGATTCGCCCAGGCGGCAGCGCTGCCGCTGACCGCCATCACGGCCTGGGAGCTGCTGTTCGACCGGCTGCAGGTGCGCGACGCCGAAGGCCGGCTGCTGGTGGTGGGTGCGGCCGGCGGCGTTGGCTCCATCCTGCTGCAGCTGGCGCGCGAATTGACGCGGCTGACGCTGATCGCCACCGCGTCGCGACCGGAAACCGAAGCCTGGGTGCGCGAACTGGGTGCGCATCATGTGGTCGATCACCGGCAGCCGCTGGCGCAGGCGCTGCGCGCGGCGGGCGTCGAATCGGTGACGCACGTCGCCAGTCTGACCCAGACCGATCTGCACTACGCGCAGCTGGTCGAGGCTCTGGCGCCGCAGGGCCGGCTGGCGCTGATCGACGATCCGGTCGGTCCGCTCGATGTGCTCGCCTTGAAGCGCAAGAGCCTGTCGCTGCACTGGGAACTGATGTTCACGCGCTCGCTCTACCAGACCGCCGACATGGCCGAGCAGGGTACGCTGCTCGACGCCGTCGCCGACCTGGTCGACGCCGGACGCCTGCGCAGCACGCTGGGCGAGCACTTCGGCGCCATCAATGCAGCCAATCTGCGCCGTGCGCACGCGCTGCTGGAAAGCGGCCGGGCGCGCGGCAAGATCGTGCTGGAAGGATTCTGATTCCATACCGCGGATGAAGGCTGCAAGACCCGATCACGGCGGATCGCTTCGGGTCGGACCGGTGTGCATCCGCGGCGAGGCCATTTCAATTAGGGGAGTACTGCATGACCACACTTTTCGACCCGCTCAAGCTGGGCGACATCGCACTGAACAACCGCATCGTCATGGCGCCGCTGACGCGCAACCGCGCGCTGCCCGGTCAGGTGCCGGGACCGCTGACCGTCGAGTACTACACGCAGCGCGCCAGCGCCGGCCTGATCATCGCCGAGGCGACGCAGGTCAATCCGATGGGGCAGGGCTATCTCGACACGCCGGGCATTCACTCCGCCGGACAGGTCGCCGGCTGGCGCAAGGTGACCGATGCGGTGCATGCCGCCGGCGGTCGCATCATCCTGCAGCTGTGGCACGTCGGCCGCATTTCGCACACCTCGCTGCTGCCCGGCGGCGCCTCTCCGGTGTCGTCCACGTCGCGACGTCCGGATGCGCAGTGCTTCACGCGTGATGGTTTCGTCGATGTGTCCGCACCGCGAGCGCTGCGCGACGACGAACTGCCCGGTCTGATCGACGACTACCGACGCGCCGCGCGCAACGCGATCGACGCCGGCTTCGACGGCGTGGAAGTGCATTCGGCCAACAGCTATCTGCTGGAGCAGTTCCTGCGCGACAGCGTGAATGACCGCAGCGGCCCGTATGGCGGCCCGATCGAGAACCGCGCCCGGCTGCTGCTGGAGATCATGCAGGCAGTGGTTGACGAAGTCGGCGCCGGTCGCACCGGCGTGCGCCTTTCGCCCGCCACGACCTTCTGCGATACGCCGCTTGACAGCAACCCGCAGGCGCTGCACAGCCATGTGCTCGACCGGCTGTCGACGCTGGGCATCGCCTTCGTGCACATGATCGAGGGTGAAACCGGCGGCGAACGCGCACCGGCCAACGTCAAGCCGCCGATCGACTACGCGGCGCTGCGCGCACGGTTCAACGGTGGCTGGATCGCGAACAATGGCTACGACCGTCAGATGGCGATGGATGCCGTCGCATCGGGTGGCATCGACGCGGTGGCTTTCGGCCGGCCCTTCATTTCGAATCCGGATCTGGTGCGCCGCCTGCGCGACAACGCGCCGCACAACGACTTGCGCGCCGAACTGATGTACGGCGGGGGTGCAGCGGGCTATACCGACTACCCGGCGCTGGACGCGGCCTGATCGCTCAGGGAAGGTCTTGCGGCAGGGGGCGCACCGCCGGTTCGGGGCGCATCCACATCCAGCCGGCGACCACCATCAACATCACGTATACGCTGCCGCGCACCCACCCCGGCACCGGGCTGAACCACAGCGTGGTGGCGCTGAACAGCATCATCGCGCTGGCCAGCCACTTGGCGCGCCGCGGAATGGCGCCCTGTTCGCGCCAGTTCGTGATGTAGGGGCCATAGGTCGGGTGCGCCAGCAGCCTGGCCTCCAGTTCCGGCCAGCCCCGGCTGGCCGCCCAGGCCGCCAGCAGCAGGAAGGGCACGGTCGGCAGCACCGGCAGCACCGCACCGATCACGCCCAGCACTACAGAAACCGCGGCCAGCAGCCGCCACAGCAATTGTCGGGTCCAGTGGATCAAAAGGGGCCGGGCAGGATCTCAAAGCAGCATTGTGCCGCAGCCCGGCGCGTGTCGGCCGGTACGTGTGAGAGCAGCCCCTGTGAGCGGACTCCTGTGGATTCGGCCCCCTTTGCGAGCGGCCCCTGTGGGAGCGGCGTCCCCGCCGCGATACGCACTTCGCACAGCGAGCAACACGGCGCTGATCGCGGCGGGGACGCCGCTCCCACAGCCGCTCCCACAGCCCCAACAGGTGCTGCGCCGACCGCTGTTGGGCCCACTGCCGAACCTGCAAGAAACAGCTGGGCGCGGTCGCAGGATGCTGGGCTTACCGTCGCAGGTCGAGCGTGAACGGGAAGTTCGGGTTGCGGTCTTCCGGCGGGGCGGATACGTGGCCCGGCGTGTGGCCCATGGCGAAGAAGCGCGCCAGACGGCGGCCTTCGGCCTCGTACGAATTGACCGGGAAGCTTTCGTGGTTGCGTCCGCCGGCGTGCGCGACGTGGTACTGGCAGCCGCCCATCGAACGCTTCATCCAGTCGTCCACCAGATCGAACACCAGCGGGGCGTGCGGCGGGATGGTCGGGTGCAGGCAGGTGGCCGGTTGCCAGGCGCGGTAGCGTACGCCGGCGACGTATTCACCCACGCGACCGGTCGGCGACAGCGGCACGCGCCGGCCATTGACCGCCAGCACATGCCGGTCGTCGACCAGGCCCTGCACCTTGACCTGCAGGCGCTCGACCGATGAATCGACGTAGCGCACCGTGCCGCCGGCCCCGCCTTCCTCACCCAGCACATGCCACGGTTCGAGTGCGCTGCGCAATTCCACCAACACGTTGCGGGCAGAGAACTGGCCCATGCGCGGAAAGCGGAATTCGAAGTGCGGCGCGAACCACTCCAGTTCCATCGGGTAGCCGAAGGCACGCAGGTCATCGACCACGTCGCCCATGTCCTCCCACACGAAGTGCGGCAGCATGAAGCGGTCGTGCAGTTCGGTACCCCAGCGCTTGAGCTTGGGCGGCGCATACGGTTGCTGCCAGAAGCGGGCGATCAGCGCGCGCAGCAGCAGTTGCTGCGTCAGGCTCATGCGCGCATGCGGCGGCATTTCGAAGCCGCGCATTTCCAGCAGGCCCAGCCGGCCGGTCGCGCCATCGGGCGAATACAGCTTGTCGATGCAGAACTCTGCGCGGTGCGTGTTGCCGGTGGCATCGACCAGCAGATTGCGCAGGATGCGGTCGATCAGCCACGGCGGCGTGTAGCCCGTGTCGCGCGAACGGCGCTCGATTTCGGCGAACGCGATTTCCATCTCGTACACCGAATCGTTGCGTGCCTCGTCCATGCGCGGCGCCTGGCTGGTCGGGCCGATGAATAGGCCGGAAAACAGATACGACAACGCCGGATGGTTGTGCCAGTAACTGATCATGCTGCGCAGCAGATCGGGCCGTCGCAGGAAGGGCGAATCGGCCACCGTGGCACCGCCCAGCACGAAGTGGTTGCCGCCGCCGGTACCGCTGTGGCGGCCATCGATCATGAACTTCTCGGTACCGAGGCGGGTTTCATGCGCGGCCTCGTACAGGAAGGTGGTGCCGGCGACCATGTCGTCCCACGAGTGGTAGGGCTGGATGTTCACTTCCAGCACGCCCGGGTCGGGCGTGATGCGCAGCACTTCGACGCGCGCATCGCGCGGCGGCTCGTAGCCTTCGAGCACCACCGGGTGGCCGCACGCGGCCGCGGTCAGTTCGACCGCCGTGACCAGTTCGAGATAATCGTCCAGCGTCGGCAGCGGCGGCATGAACAGGTACATCACGCCGTGGCGCACCTGCGCGCACAGCGCGGTGCGGGTGATCCAGCCGGCGGATTCGAGGGCTTCCGGCTTGCGGTCGGGGGCCGGCACGCGGGCCGCCGCCGGAGCTGCGGGGGCGAAGTCGATTCCGGCGGTGTCGTCGTCCTCCGGCTGCTGCAGGCGCACGGCGATGTCGCGCTGCGGCCGCAGCGGCACCTGCCGCTGCACCGGGTCGGGCGCATGCACCCACGGAAATTCGGCGGCCGACACCCAGGGCTGGGAATCGAGCGGCAGCCGGTAGCCCATCGGCGAATCACCCGGAATCAGGAAGCAGCGCTCGTCGCGCAGGAACCACGGACCGCTCTGCCAGGCGTTGCCGGCCGGCGTGCGCGCCAGCGGCAGGATGTGGCCGACCTCGCTGTCCAGCCCGTCATGGAACAGCCGGCGCATGCGCTCGCGCTCCAGCGGATCTTCGAGCCGTGAATCGAACGGATCGACGTTCGCCGGCAGCTTGCGTTCGCGCCACAGGTAGTACCAGACGTCCTCGAAGGCCGGAAACACGTATTTGGCGTCCACTTCAAGGCGCCTCGACAGCGCCTTCAGGAAGGTCGCGCAATGTTCCGCGGTGAGCGCGTAATCGATGGCTTCGTCGGCGATCAGGCCGGGATCGGTCCACATCGGCTCGCCGTCGCGCCGCCAGAAGCAGGACAGCGACCAGCGCGGCAGCTGTTCGCCCGGATACCACTTGCCCTGGCCGTAATGCAGCAGGCCACCCGGTGCATAGCGTGCCTTCAGCTTCGCCAGCAATTCCGCGCCGAGCAGGCGCTTGACCGGCTTGTCCGGCGGCGAATCGGCGGTGGTGTTCCACTCCGGGCCATCGCGGTCATCCACCGACACGAAGGTCGGCTCGCCGCCCATGGTCAGCCGCACATCGTGCTGCACCAGATCGGTGTCGATGCGATGACCCAGCGTTTCGATGCGCGACCAGGCATCGTCGGTGTAGGGCTTGGTCACGCGCGGCGCTTCCCACACGCGCTCGACCTTCATGTGGTGCTCGAATTCGGTTTCGCACTTTTCGGTCAGTCCGCTGATCGGCGCCGCCGACGACGGGTCGGGCGAGCAGGCGAGCGGAATGTGGCCCTCGCCGGCGAACAGGCCGGACGTCGCATCGAGCCCGACCCAGCCGGCGCCCGGCAGATACACCTCGCACCAGGCGTGCAGGTCGGTGAAATCCTTCTCCGGACCGCTCGGGCCATCGAGCGACTTCACGTCGGCGGTGAGCTGTATCAGATAGCCGGACACGAAACGCGCCGCCAGCCCCAGATGGCGCAGCACCTGCACCAGCAGCCAGGTCGTGTCGCGGCAGGAGCCGCTGCCCTTCTGCAAGGTTTCCTCCGGCGTCTGCACGCCCGGCTCCATGCGGATCAGGTAGCGGATGTCGCCCTGCATCTGCTGGATCAGCGCGACCAGATAGTCGACGCTGGCCTTGCCGTTGCTGCCGAACAGGGTGCGTGCGTCATCGACCCAGCGGGTGAATTTCGGCGCGTTGTCGCGGGTCAGCGGCAAGGTGACCAGATACGGAAACAGTTCGCGCGTCTGCTCTTCGTTGTAGCCGAAGGGAATCTTCTCGGCCGCCGGTTCGAGGAAGAAATCGAACGGATTGATGACCGACATTTCGGCGATCAGATCGACCTCGATGCGCAGCTCGCGCGTACGCTCCGGGAACACCAGACGCGCCAGATAGTTGGACTGCGGGTCCTGCTGCCAATTGACGAAGTGTTCGGCCGGGGTGACGCGCAGCGAATACGAGAGGATGGGCGTACGGGTGTGCGGCGCCGGGCGCAGTCGCACCACCTGCGGGCTCAGCAGCACAGGACGGTCATAGCGGTAGTGGGTGACGTGATTCAGTGCGACGTGGATGGACACGGAATACTCCGGTTGCGGGCAGTGAAGGGGGATGATGCACTCAAGCAATTAGCGTGCGCGAGACAAGTCCATGATTTTCAGTGTTATTTGTTTCAGCCTGTCGGCGGCCGTTGCACGCTGCGGGGCGTACGCACCGCAGCGGTGCATGGCGTGTTCCAAGCCGCCGGCGTCGCCTGTCATTTGAGTCCGAGGCGGCGCGCCAGCTTGTGCAGATTGCTTGGGTCGACATCCAGCCGTCGTGCCGCGTCCGCCCAGTTGCCGGCACAGGCATCGAGCGCGGCGCGGACCAGTCGGCGCTGTGTGGCATCGATCGCTTCGCGCATGGACGGCAGTATGGCGCCGGACGCCGTGTCGTAGGTCTCCGGCGTTGCAGCCGGGGTGGTCACGCCATCCAGATCGAGCAGGTCGGCCGGCAGCGACACGATGTCGGTGCGCGCGGCGCCACGGCTCACTGCCTTCAGCGCGGCACGGCTGATCACGTGCTCGAGTTCGCGCACATTGCCCGGCCAGGGGTAGCGGCACAGGGCATCTTCCGCTTCCGGCGACAGGCGCAGGCTGCGCAGGCCCAGACGGGCACGGTTCAGTTCGAGAAAGCGGCCGGCCAGCAGCAGCACGTCGCTGCCGCGCTCGCGCAGTGGCGGTATCGGCACCGGATAGACCGACAGCCGGTGATACAGGTCGGCCCGGAAGGCGCCGTCGCGCACGCTGTCGCGCAGCGTGCGGTTGGTGGCGGCGATCACGCGTACATCGACGCGTCGCGGCTGGTCGGCGCCGAGGCGCTGGATTTCGCCGTTCTGCAGCGCGCGCAGCAGCTTGGCCTGCACGGTCAGCGGCAGCTCGCCGACCTCGTCGAGAAACAGTGTGCCGCCATCCGCTGCTTCGAAGCGGCCGGGGCGGTCCGTAGTGGCGCCGGAAAACGCGCCTTTCACATGGCCGAACAGCTCGCTTTCGGCCAGCGATTCGGGCAGCGCCGCGCAATTGACATGCACGAGCGGCTGCGCAGCGCGGCGCGAATGACGGTGCAGGTGGCGGGCAAACAACTCCTTGCCTACGCCGGTTTCGCCGAGCAGCAGCACCGACAGTTCCGAATCGGCCACCACCTGCATTTCGTGCAGCAGGCGCTGGATCACCTCGCTGTGGCCGACGATTTCGGCTTCGTCCGCGCTGGCGCCCTGTGCGTCGGTCCGCTCGCCGCCACGCGACAGGCGCAGTGCGTGCAGGTCCTGTTCGAGCCGGGTCACGCGCACCGCGGCCTCGACCAGCAGGGTGAGGCGGCGCAGGTCGTCGCGCGCCGCCTCGGTGAAGGTGCCGGTCTGCAGCGCGTCGAACGTCAGCACGCCCCAGGTCTGGCCCTCGACGTGCAGGCTGGTTCCCATGCAATCGTGCACCGGCAGCGGTTCGCCGACCCGGGTGTCGAGCAGGCCGTCATAGGGGTCGGGCAGCGTGCTGTCGTGGTCGAAAGCAGTGATGTCGCGTCGCGACAGGATGGTTGCCAGCCGCGGATGCTGGCCGACGACGAAGCGCCGCCCCAGCGCTTCGCGCACCAGGCCGTCGACCGCCAGCGGGCGCAGGCTGTCCTCTTCCAGCTTCAGCAGCGCGACCGCGCCGCAGCCGAAGTGGGTGCGCAGACTGGAGACCAGGCGCTGCAGGCGCACGGCGGGTGGCAGATCCGACACCAGGTCGGCAAGCAACAGCGATTCCATCATGGTTAAAATAACCCGGTTATGGTTCCAGGAACCATTTTTTTTCAGGGTGAAAAATACCTCAGTTTCCATAGATCATTGATTTTATTTGATCCGGATGCATGGCCCGGACCTTGCGAAGTGAAGGCGTCTTCTTCACAACGAGGTCTTCGCCATGAACCTGATCGACCAATCCCTCGGCGCGCTGGCGCGCAGCATTCCCGGCGCCACCCGGGTGTTCCACGAACACAAGCTGGATTTCTGCTGCGGCGGCAAGCACAGCCTGCAGGAGGCCGCGGCCGCGCGGGGCATCGACGCACAGCCCATCGTCGAACGACTGGGTGCGCTGCTGTCGCAGGCCACGCGCGAGGCGCGAGACTGGCGCACGGTGCCGGCGGCGGTGCTGATCGAACACATCCTGTTCCGCTTCCATGACCGCCATCGCGAACAGCTGCCGGAACTGGTCCGCCTGGCGCGCAGGGTCGAACAGGTGCATGGCGACCGTCCGGATTGCCCGACCGGTCTGGCCGATCACCTGACGGTGATGCAGCACGAGCTGGAAAGCCATATGCAGAAGGAAGAGCAGGTGCTCTTCCCGATGCTCGCCCGCGGTCATGCGGGCGCGCTGCACGGGCCGGTCACGGTGCTGCGCAACGAGCACGACCAGCACGGCGAAGCACTGCAGCGGCTGGAAGCGCTGACCGACGACATCACACTGCCGCGTGCGGCCTGCAACACCTGGCGCGCGCTCTACACCGGTCTGGCCGCGCTGCGCGAAGACCTGATGGAACACATCCATCTGGAGAACAACATCCTGTTCGAAGGGCTGAACGCGGCACCGGCCGGGGCGGAGGCTGCTCATGGGTAATTACCGCAAGCTGTGGTTCACGCTGATCGGCGTGCTCATCGTCACCTTTTCGCTGCTCGGTTACTACGGCGTCGAGGTGTATCGCAACGCGCCGCCGATACCGCAGCAGATCGTCAGCGAAGATGGCCGCGTGCTGTACACGCATGACGCCATCCTCGACGGCCAGACCGCCTGGCAGTCGGTCGGCGGCATGCAGCTGGGCTCGATCTGGGGGCACGGCGCTTACCAGGCCCCGGACTGGACGGCCGACTGGTTGCACCGCGAACTGCTGGCCTGGCTCGACCTCGCCGCGCGGGACGCGCATGGCAAGCCGTACGCGGAATTGGATGCCGATGCGCAGGCGCAACTGGCAGCACGCCTGAAGCGCGAGTACCGCCGCAACACCTTCGACGAGGCGACCGGCGCGGCCACCGTATCCACCTTGCGCGCCCGGGCGATCGAGCGCACCGCCGACTACTACGTCCAGCTGTTCGGCGACGCGCCGGCGCTGCAGGGCTCGCGCGAAAGCTATGCGATGAAGGACAACACGCTGCCCGACCCGCAGCGGCGCGCGCAGCTTGCCGGCTTCTTCTTCTGGACCGCCTGGGTGGCCGCGACCGAGCGGCCGGGCACCAGTGCCACCTACACCAACAACTGGCCGCACGAACCGCTGATCGGCAATGCGCCGACGGCGGAGAATGTGGTGTGGTCCATCGTCAGCGTGGTGGTGATGATGGCCGGCGTCGGCTTCCTGATCTGGGGCTGGTCCTTCCTGCGCCGGCAGGACGAGAGCGAATCGGCCGCGCCGGCGCAGGACCCGCTGTCGCGCGTCGCGCCGACGCCATCGCAGCGTGCGCTCGGCAAGTATCTCGTCCTGGTGGTGGCGCTGTTCGTGTTCCAGGTCATGATGGGTGGCTTCACCGCGCACTACACGGTCGAAGGCCAGACCTTCTACGGGATCGATGTGTCGCAGTGGTTCCCGTATTCGCTGGTGCGCACCTGGCACATCCAGAGCGCGCTGTTCTGGATCGCCACCGGCTTCCTGGCCGCCGGCCTCTTCCTTGCGCCACTGATCCACGGCGGACGCGATCCGAAATTCCAGAAGCTGGGCGTGGACGTGCTGTTCTGGGCGCTGGTCGTGGTGGTGGTCGGCTCCTTCGTCGGCAACTACCTGGCGATCGCGCAGATCATGCCGCCGGAGCTGAATTTCTGGCTCGGTCACCAGGGCTACGAATACGTCGACCTCGGCCGCCTGTGGCAGATCGGCAAGTTCGTCGGGGTCGCGCTGTGGCTGGTGCTGATGCTGCGCGGCATCGTGCCGGCGCTGCGCACGCCCGGCGGCGACAAGAACCTGCTCGCGCTGCTCACTGCATCCGTGGTGGCGATCGGCCTGTTCTACGGCGCCGGCTTCTTCTATGGCGAGCGCACCCACCTGTCGGTGATGGAGTACTGGCGCTGGTGGGTCGTGCATCTGTGGGTCGAAGGCTTCTTCGAAGTGTTCGCGACCACCGCGCTGGCCTTCATCTTCTCCACGCTGGGGCTGGTGTCCGCGCGCATGGCGACGGCAGCCAGTCTGGCCTCGGCTTCGCTGTTCATGCTGGGCGGCGTGCCCGGCACCTTCCACCACCTGTACTTTGCCGGCACGACGACGCCGGTGATGGCGGTCGGCGCGTCGTTCAGCGCGCTCGAAGTGGTGCCGCTGGTCGTGCTCGGCCATGAAGCGTGGGAGCACTGGCGCCTCAAGGATCGCGCTGCGTGGATGGCCAGGCTGAAGTGGCCGCTCATGTGCTTCGTCGCGGTGGCCTTCTGGAACATGCTTGGCGCTGGCGTGTTCGGCTTCATGATCAACCCGCCGATCTCGCTGTACTACGTGCAGGGTCTGAACACGACACCGGTGCATGCCCATGCCGCACTGTTCGGGGTGTACGGCTTCCTCGCGCTGGGCTTCACGCTGCTGGTGCTGCGTTATCTGCGCCCGCAGCTCGCGTTCGGTGAGCGCCTGATGCACACCGGTTTCTGGGGGCTCAACGCGGGTCTGGTGCTGATGATCGCCACCAGCCTGCTGCCGATCGGCCTGATCCAGTTCCACGCCAGCGTCAGCCAGGGCCTGTGGTACGCACGCAGTGAGGCATTCATGCAGCAGCCGCTGCTCGAAACGCTGCGCTGGGTGCGCACCTTCGGCGACGTGGTGTTCATCGTCGGCGCGCTGGCGGTGGCTTGGCAGGTGGTGTCGGGCGTGTTCGGCCGCGCCGGCCGCACGCCGGAACCGGTCGGCACGCTGGCAGGGGCCCGTCGATGAACTGAGCGCAACCGTCCGCCTTCCTTGCCGCAAGCTTCGGCAAGCCTGGGGCGCCGTGCCGTGAGGCCGGCGCCCCTCTTTTCTTCGTCGCTATACTGTCGCCGCGCACCCGCGCGTTCCCACACACGACTCAACCAACAGGAGAGCGGAGCATGGCGAAGTTTCAGTTGAAGAAGGCTGCAAACGGCGAATTCCACTTCACGCTGCTGGGCTCGGATGACCAGTCCCTGCTGCAGAGCGAAATGTACAAGACGCGCGCGTCCGCCGAGAACGGCATCGAATCGGTGAAGAAGAACGCAGCCGACGACGGCCGCTACGACCGCAAGAAAGCCACGAACGGCAAGGATTACTACGTGCTGAAGGCGGGCAACGGCCAGGTGATCGGCCAGAGCAAAATGTTCGACAACGCCGGCGCGATGGATGCGGCGATCGCCGCAGTGAAGAGCGGCGCCGCCAGCGCCGCAGTGGATGATCAGGCCGGATGAGGTGATGCCGACGGCGCGTCCTGTGAGCGCGCGGGACGCGCCGTCATCGTGCCGCCGACATCCGTGTCGCTGCCGCCGATGCAAGGTGCAGCGGTTGCGGAACCTACGCCCTTGCGGTCAAGCCGCAATGCGCTTCACCTTCGGGTCGTCGGCCATGCGCTGCGTCAGTTCGTGCAGCGTCGAACACAGCGCCATGAACGCCTCTTCGGGCAGGCCGGCCTGACAGGCGACTTCGCCCTGGATGCGCGCGACCGCGTGCTCCAGTTCGCGTCCGGCCGGTGTCAGGAAGGACTGCACCACGCGTTCTTCGGTCGGCGCACGCTGCCGTGCGAGAAAGCCGGCGACCTCGAGGCGCTTGAGCAGCGGGGTGATGGCGGCCGAGTCGAGGTGCAGGCGCTGCGCCAGCTGGCTGACCGAACGGCCGTCTTCTTCCCACAGCGCGAGCATCACGAGGTATTGCGGGTAGGTCAGTCCGACTTCCTTCAATCGCACCCGGTACGAGCGGGTGATGCCGTGGGTGGCGGCGTAGAGCGCAAAGCAGAGCTGCCGGTCGAGCCTGAGGTTCTGGTATCGGGTCATGGTCGGGTTTCTGTGGGCCGCTCAGGAGGGTTCGGGTCGGTATGCGTGCCCGTGTATCCGCGAACGGCATCGGGTGCATCGAAGATATCGAGCAACGGAATGGCGCGCAATCCGGCCAGGCCGGGACTTCGTCACCGTCACTTCCGGTAGCGGGAGGCGACCTGCCGCCGCAAACCAGAGCGACGACTCCGGCGCATGACACGCGATAAGATCGTGCGAGCCGCACCGACCCGTCACCCGTCGCCCTTTCATCACCGGAACCACGCATGAAGAAGCCCGTTTCGCCGTCCGCGACATCGCAGGCGTCGCTGCGCCTGCATTTTCGCAACGGCCAGCGACTGGGGCCGGGCAAGATCGAATTGCTGGAATGCATCGCCCGCGCCCGATCGATCTCGGGTGCGGCGCGCGCCATGGGCATGTCGTATCGCCAGGCCTGGCTGCTCGTGGATGACATGAACCGCCTGTTCGCCGAACCGGTGGTGAAAACCTGCCCCGGCCGGTCGCAGGGCGCCGGCGGATCCGAACTCACGGCGTTCGGCGAGCGCTTGATCGCACTGTTCCGCGCCGCCGAACGGCGCACTGCCGAGGCGGTGGCGCTGCAGTTGCGCGAACTCGATGCGGCGCTGGCGCCGATTGCGGCTAGTCAGACCGATCGGGACGCGGACGCCGGTTGAAGCCGACGCTGCGGCTGTCCAGCGCGACCGACTTCACCATCGCCCAGACGGCGGTGCCGATCTGCAGACCGAGCCGGTCGCACGATTCGCGCGTCACCAGCGCGCGCAGCGAGGTACTGCCCAGATTCACCGCGACATCGGCATACGGGCCTTCGCGCGGCGTGATGCCGGCGATCCGCCCGGGCAGCTTGTTGCTGATCGACACATCCATCGGCCGCGACAGTGCCAGCGCCACGTCGCGCGCACGGATGCGCACGCGCACCGCGACACCCGGGTCGAGGTCGATGCGCGGCACGCGCAGCTGGCCGTCGGCAAAGCGCAGCGTGGTCAGTGCGTACTCGTCGTTGTGCTGCAGCACCGTGCAGTCGAGCACCGAACCGGCTTCGTAGCGGCCGATCAGCGGCGCGTGCTCGGGGCGCGACATGATGTCGGACAGCTCGCCGCTGGCCACGGTGCGGCCGTCACTGACGATGACCAGATGATCGGCCAGTCGCGTCACCTCCTCGATCGAGTGGCTGACATACAGCACGGGCAGCGCGAATTCCTGCGCCAGACGTTCGATGTACGGCATTACTTCGGCCTTGCGCGGGGCGTCGAGCGACGCCAGCGGCTCGTCCATCAGCAACAGCGCCGGCTGGCGCAGCAGCGCCCGGCCCAGTGCGACGCGCTGGCGTTCGCCACCGGACAACTGGTGCGGCCGCCGCGCGAGCAGTTCGGCGAGACCGAGTACATCAACAGCGCTGTCCCACTCGACCGGACGCGCACCGCGCGCGCGGTTCAGGCCGTAGCGCAGGTTGCCGGCCACCGACAGGTGCGGAAACAGCCGTGCGTCCTGGAATACGTAGCCGATGCCGCGCGCCTCGATAGGCAGGTTGATGCCGGCGGCGTGATCGAAGAACACACGGTCGCCGACCCGGATGTGGCCCTGCTGCGGCGTCAGCACACCCGCCACCGCATTGATCAGACTGGTCTTGCCGGCCCCGCTGCGGCCGAAGATCGCGCTGATGCCGCGCGGCGGCAGCGCGACGTCGACATCCAGCGACAGCTCGCCGAGCCGCAGCGCGAAACGCAGATCGATCATGCGCGGCCCAGCCAGCGCAGTGCGCGCCGGTTAAGCCATTCCGACAATGTGATCGCCGACACCGCGAGCAGCATCGACAGGCCGACCAGCCGCAGCGCAATCGCGTCGCCATCCGGTGTCTGCGTGGCGGTGTAGATGGCCAGCGGCAGGGTGCGCGTTTCGCCTTCGATGTTGGAGGCAAAAGTAATCGTGGCGCCGAATTCGCCCAGGCTGGCGGCAAACGCCATCATCGCGCCGGACAGGATGCCCGGCAGCATCATCGGCAGCGTGATGGTGCACAGCACATCGAGCCGGCTGGCGCCCAGGGTGCGCGCGGCCAGCTCGATGCCGCGGTCGACGCCGTCCAGCGACAGCCGTATCGCGCGCACCATCAGCGGAAACGCCATCACCGCCGCCGCGACGACCACGCCCTGCATCGTGAAGATGAGCTGGATGCCGAAAGTGTCTTTCAGCCAGGCGCCCAGCGGTGCCCGGGTGCCGAGCGAAATCAGCAGCAGATAGCCGATGACCACCGGCGGCAGCACCAGCGGCGCATGCGCGATGCCGTCCAGCAGCGCGCGGCCGGGAAAGCGGGTACGCGAAAGCAGCCAGGCGACGAGCAGCGCGAACGGCAGGCACAGCAAGGTGCTGGCCAGTCCGACCTTCAGGCTCAGCTGCAGGGCATCCCATTCGACAGCAGTGAGCATCAGGCTTTCTATCTCACGGTGAAACCGTAGCGGTTGAAGATGCTGCGCGCGTCGTCGCCGCGCAGCCAAGCATTGAAGTCGCGGGCGGCGGCAGTGTCCTGTCCGGCGACGACGGCCGAAGGATAGGTGATCGCCGGATGGCTGTCAGCGGGGAAGGTGCCCGCGACGCGCACCTTCGGTGTCACCGCCGCGTCGGTCGCGTACACGATGCCCAGCGGTACCTCGCCGCGCTCCACCAGCACGAGGGCGGCGCGCACCGAGTCGGCGTTGACCAGTCGCGGTTCGGCGATCTGCCACACGCCGAGCGAAGTCAGCGCTGCCCTGGCGTACTTGCCGACCGGCACGTGTGCCGGGTCGCCGGTGGCCAGCCTCCCGCTGCCGAGCAGCCCGGCCAGATCGAAGCCGCGCTTGATGTCGACGGTCGCCTTGCCGTCTGCCGGCGTGACCAGAACGAGGCTGTTGCCCAGCAGCGTGTGGCGGCTGCCGGCCACGATCAGCCTGCGCTCGGCCAGATAGTCCATCCACTGCTCGTCGGCCGATACGAATACACCGGCCGGAGCGCCGGATTCGATCTGCTTTGCCAGGGCGGAAGACGCAGCGAACGAGAACTTGATCGTGTGCCCCGACTTCGCCTCGAATGCCTTGCCGATGTCCTGCAGCGCGTTGGTCAGACTGGCGGCGGCGAATACGGTCAGCGTGTCCGCCCGGGCCACGCCGCCTATCAGGGTCAGCACGAACGCAAGAATGAAAATGGCCGATTTCATGGCTCATCCTATGTTTATTTGGATACAGTATTGTCGCACGAGCGTCCGCAGGCCGGCGGTGGCCGGCGCGAAAAAAAGCCGGCGTCTGCCGGCTTTTTCCCTGCCTTGATCGATCGGGCGCTCAGCGCTGCAGTGACTGCGCGTCCGGCGCAATGGCTGCGAACAGATCGCGCAGTGTGGCCAGGCTGGCGGCTTGCAGCGCCTCGGCCGGCACCTGCCCGCCGCCGGGCAGGGGCAGGTCCCGCGTGGCGGTGGCGGACGCCACCACGGTGGGCGAGTAGCCGAGGTTGAACGCGCCACGCGCGGTCGAATTGATGCACATGTGCGTCATGAAGCCGGCCAGCACCAGTTGCTTCACGCCGAGCTTCTTGAGTTCGTCGTCGAGCGAGGTCTGCACGAAACTGTTCGGGTAATTTTTCGTGATGACGATCTCGCCGTCCAGCGGCGCAACGATGTCGGCGATGCGGCCGATCGGGGCATTCACGTCGTACGGCGTGCCGGGACCGGCATCATGCTGGATGTGGATGACCGGCCGGCCCAGTGCGCGCGCCTGGTCAAGCACGCGGCGCGCTTCGATCAGTGCGGCTTCGACACCGGTGAGCTGCATGACGCCTTCGCGGTACGTGTTCTGGCAATCGATCATCACCAGTGCGGCGTCGGCAAGCGAGCCCGGCTCGTGGCCCAGGCCCATCAGGTCGCGCAGCGTCGTCAATGAACTCATCGGTGGAGTGTCCTTTCAGGTGGTGGAGGGTTCCTGCGCCTGCATGTGCTGCAGCGCTTCGGTGACCAGCGGCAGCAGACCGGTGTCGCCGCCCTGGTTCACGTGCTCGATGATCGCACGGCGCATGCGGGGTTCCCAGAAACGCCGGATGTGCGCAGCCACTTCGGCGACCGCTTCGTCGTGATCCGGGTAGCTGTGGAAGAACTGGCCGATCTGGTTGGCCATCTTGACAAGATTGTGGACGTCCATTTTCTAATCCGTTCGCGTTGGGTTTGATGCCCGGGATTCGGTGTAGATCGCCATGCGACCATCGCGCACGAAGCCGCACAGCGTGACGCCGGTGCGCGCCGCCAGGTCGATTGCCAGGCCGGTCGGTGCGGAGATTGCGGCCAGCAGGCCGCCGCCGACGCTGGCCAGCTTGAGCACCATTTCATAGCTGGCCCGGCTGGTGACGACGGCAAAGCCCTGCGCCGGATCGATCCCGGCACGCACGATGGCGCCGATCAGCTTGTCCAGCGCGTTGTGCCGGCCGACGTCTTCGCGTACCGCAAGCAGCGTGCCGTCGGACGTCGCCCAACCCGCGGCATGCACCGATCCGGTCAGCGCGTGCAGCGCCTGGCCTTCGCTCAGTGCAGCGAAGGCGCGATGGATGGCCAGGTCGTCCACCACTGGCCGCGCGTTCACCCGCGCCACTTCGCGCGCGACCTGACCGAGGCTGTCCACACCGCACAGCCCGCAGCCGGTGCGGCCGGCGAGCGAGCGGCGTCGTGCCTTCAGCGCTTCGAAGGCGCGATTCGAGACCTGCATGCGCACTTCCATGCCGTTCGCGTGGCTGACGGTGTCGATGTCGTGGATCTCCGCAGCGCGTGCGACGATGCCTTCGGCCAGGCTGAAGCCGGTGCCGAAGTCTTCGAGATCGGCCGGCGTGGCCAGCATCACGGCATGTGAAATACCGTTGTAGACCAGTGCCACCGGTACTTCTTCGGCCACGCACTCGACGCTCGCACTGCGCCCGCCCGCGCTGAGCCGGATCGCGCTGCGCAGCCGCTGTGCCGGGTAATCGCCGGAACACCTGGCCGCGTCAGCCAACGCTTCATCCAGTTCCAGTACGTGTGCGGCGCCCATGACTCAGACCTTTTCGCGCTTCTTCGGCAGCAGCCCGACCTGCTTCTGCGAGAAATCGCGGTAGCGCCGTTGCCATTCGGAGGGCTGGGTCACCTTGGTCACCTCTACGGCGGTCACCTTGTATTCGGGGCAGTTGGTCGCCCAGTCCGAATTGTCCGTGGTGATGACGTTGGCGCCCGACTCGGGAAAGTGGAAGGTCGTGTACACCACCCCCGGCTGCATGCGTTCGGATACGCGGGCACGCAGCACGGTTTCGCCGGCCCGCGAAGTGATGCCCACCCAGTCGCCTTCGTTGATGCCGCGCGTCTCGGCGTCCGCCGGATGGATGTCCAGCCGGTCCTCGTCGTGCCACATCGAATTGGCGGTGCGCCGCGTCTGTGCGCCGACGTTGTATTGCGACAGGATGCGACCGGTGGTCAGTATCAGCGGGAAGCGCTTCGACGCACGCTCTTCGGTCGGCACGTACTCGGTGAGCATGAAGCGACCCTTGCCGCGCACGAATGCGTCGATGTGCATGATGGGCGTGCCGTCCGGCGCCGCTTCGTTGCAGGGCCACTGGATGCTGCCCAGTTCGTCCAGCCGCGCGTAGCTCACGCCATGGAAGGTGGGCGTCAGGCGCGCGATCTCGTCCATGATTTCTGACGGGTGGCTGTAGTCCATCGGATAGCCGAGCGCATTCGACAGCATGCAGGTGATTTCCCAGTCTTCCTTGCCGGCCAGCGGCGGCATCACCTTGCGCACCGGCGAAATGCGCCGTTCGGCGTTGGTGAAGGTGCCGTTCTTTTCGAGGAAGCTGGAGCCGGGCAGGAACACGTGGGCGAACTTGGCGGTTTCGTTCAGGAACAGGTCCTGCACGACCACGCATTCCATCGCGCGCAGCGCGGCTTCGACGTGCTGCGTGTTCGGGTCGGACTGCACGATGTCCTCGCCTTCGCAGTACAGGCCGAGGAAGGTGCCGTCCATCGCCGCCTCGAACATGTTCGGGATGCGCAGACCCGGTTCGGGCTGCGGCTCGACGCCCCAGGCATCCTTGAACAGCGCGCGCGTGGCCGCGTCGGACACATGGCGGTAACCCGGCAGTTCGTGCGGGAAGCTGCCCATGTCGCACGAGCCCTGCACGTTGTTCTGGCCGCGCAGCGGGTTCACGCCCACGCCTTCGCGACCGATGTTGCCGGTGGCCATGGCGAGGTTGGCGATGCCGATCACCGTGGTCGAGCCCTGGCTGTGCTCGGTCACGCCCAGGCCGTAGTAGATGGCGGCGTTGCCGCCGGTGGCGAACAGGCGCGCGGCCGCACGTACGCTGGCCGCCGGCACGCCGGTGTGCGCCTCCATCGCTTCCGGCGAGTTTTCAGGCAGCGCGACGAAATCGCGCCATTGCTCGTAGGAGTGCCATTCGCAGCGCTCGCGCACGAAGTCTTCCTTGACCAGTCCTTCGGTCACGACCACGTGCGCCATGGCGGTGATGAGCGCGACATTGCTGCCCGGCTTGAGCTTCAGATGGTGTTCCGCAGCGACGTGCGGCGAGCGCACGAGATCGATGCTGCGCGGATCGACGACGATGAGCCTGGCACCCTCGCGCAGGCGGCGCTTCATCTGCGAACCGAACACCGGGTGGCCGTCGGTCGGGTTGGCGCCCATCACCATGATGACGTCGGCCTTCATGACGGAATCGAAGGTCTGGGTGCCGGCCGATTCGCCCAGCGTCTGCTTCAGGCCGTAGCCGGTGGGCGAGTGGCACACGCGGGCGCAGGTGTCGACGTTGTTGTTGCCGAAGGCGGCGCGCACGAGCTTCTGCACGAGATAGGTTTCTTCGTTGGTGCAGCGGCTGGACGTGATGCCGCCGACCGAATCGCGACCGTGCGTGGCCTGGATGCGCTTGAATTCCGACGCGGCGTAGGCGATCGCCTCGTCCCAGCTGACCGGCTGCCAGGCGTCTGCGATGTTCTTGCGGATCATCGGCGTCGTAATGCGGTCCGGATGCGTGGCATAGCCGAAGGCGAAGCGGCCCTTGACGCACGAATGGCCGTGGTTGGCGCCGCCGTCCTTGTTCGGCACCATGCGCACGACAGTCGTGCCCTTGACCTCGGCGTCGAACGCGCAGCCGACGCCGCAGTAGGCGCAGGTCGTGGTGACTTTCTTTTCGGCCTGACCGTGCTCGATCACGCCCTTTTCCATCAGCGTCGCGGTCGGGCAGGCCTGTACGCAGGCGCCGCAGGACACGCATTCCGATTCCATGAAGGGCTGGCTTTCGCCCGGGCTCACGCGTGATTCGAACCCGCGGCCGGAAATGGTCAGCGCGAAGGTGCCCTGGGTTTCTTCACAGGCGCGTACGCAGCGGTTGCAGACGATGCATTTCGACGGGTCGTAGCTGAAGTAGGGGTTGGATTCGTCCTTTTCCTTGGTCAGCGCCGACAGCAGGTCGAAGTGGTTCTTTCCTTTCATGCCGTAGCGCACTTCGCGCAGGCCGACCACGCCGGTCATGTCCTGCAGTTCGCAGTTGCCGTTGGCCGAGCAGGTGAGGCAGTCCAGCGGGTGGTCGGAAATGTAGAGCTCCATCACGCCGCGGCGGATGTCGGCCAGCTTGGGTGTCTGCGTGCGCACCTGCATGCCGGCATCGGCAATCGTCGTGCAGGAGGCCGGGTAGCCGCGGCGACCTTCGATCTCCACCAGACACAGGCGGCAGGAACCGAAGGGTTCCAGGCTGTCGGTGGCGCACAGCTTCGGAATGCTGCTGCCGCATTCCTGCGCGGCGCGCATGACGGAAGTGCCGGCGGGCACAGTGACGTCGATGCCGTCGATGGACAGCGTGATTTCCTTTTCGGAGTCGCGGGCGGGCGTGCCGTAATCGGTATTGCGGGGCAGGGACATGGCGGTTCTCCTCTGTTCTGTGCTCAGGCCGCTTCGGTCTTGTCGACGCCGAAGTCTTCCGGGAAATGGTTCAGTGCGGACAGCACCGGGTAGGGCGCCATGCCGCCGAGCGCGCACAGCGAGCCGTTGAGCATGGTGTCGCACAGCGACTGCAGCAGCGCGATGTTCCTGCCCCGGTTGTCGTTGGCGACGATGCGGTCGATCACCTCGACGCCGCGCGTCGAGCCGATGCGACAGGGGGTGCATTTGCCGCAGGATTCGATGGCGCAGAACTCCATCGCGTAGCGCGCCATCTGGGCCATGTCGACCGTGTCGTCGAACACCACGATGCCGCCGTGGCCGATCATCGCCTGGCGCTTCGCGTATTCCTCATAGTCGAGCGGAACGTCGAATTCCGATGCCGGAATGTAGGCGCCGAGCGGGCCGCCGACCTGCACCGCGCGCACCGGGCGGCCACTGAGCGTGCCGCCGCCGAAGTCGTACAGCAGCTCGTTCATGGTGACACCGAAGGCCTTTTCGACCAGGCCGCCGCATTTGATGTTGCCGGCCAGCTGGAAGGGCAGGGTGCCGCGCGAGCGGCCCATGCCGTAATCGCGGTAGTACGCCCCGCCCTTGGCCAGGATGATGGGCACGGAGGCGAGCGAAATGACGTTGTTGATGACGGTCGGCTTGCCGAACAGGCCTTCGAGCGCCGGCAGTGGCGGCTTGAAGCGAACGATGCCGCGCTTGCCCTCCAAGCTTTCCAGCAGCGACGTTTCTTCGCCACAGATGTAGGCGCCGGCGCCCAGCCGCACCTCCAGTTCGAAGGCCTTGCCGGAGTCGCGCACGTTGTCACCCAGCCAGCCGGCGGCGCGTGCACGGCGGATCGCCTCCTTCAGCGTGGCGAAGGCGTGCGGGTATTCGGAGCGCAGATAGATGTAGCCCTGCGTGGCGCCGACCGCAACGCCGGCGATCGTCATGCCCTCGATCAGGCAGTACGGGTCGCCTTCCATGATCATGCGATCGGAGAAGGTGCCGGAGTCGCCTTCGTCGGCATTGCACACGATGTACTTCCGGTCGGCAGTGGCACCGAGCACCGTATTCCACTTGATGCCGGTCGGGAAGGCCGCGCCGCCGCGGCCGCGCAGGCCGGAGTCGGTCACGTCCTTGACGATGTCGGCGCCGCTCATCGCCAGCGCGTTGTCGAGGCCGACAAAGCCGCCGTGGTCGATATAGTCGTCCAGGCTCAGCGGGTCGGTGAGGCCGATGCGGGCGCTGGTCAGCCGCTCCTGGTTCTTCAGGTACGGAATGTCGTCGGTCAGACCGAGCGACAAAGCGTGCGCGCCGCCAGTCGTGAAGCCGGCATCGAACAGCGCAGCCACGTCGGTGGTGTGCACCGGGCCGTAGGCCATGCGGCCGGCCGGCGTCTGCACCTCCACCATGGGTTCGAGCCAGAAGGCGCCGCGCGAGCCATTGCGTACCAGATCGATGCCGATGCCGCGCTTCGCCGCCTCGGCGGCGATGGACTTCGCCACCTTTTCGGCGCCCAGCGACAGCGCGGTGGAATCGATGGGGACGTAGATGCGGGTCGTCATGCTGTCGCCTCCGAGCGCAGTTCAGCGATGACTTCGTCGAAGCGCGCCGGCGTGACGCGGCCGACGATGTCGTCATCCACGCGCAGTGACGGGCCGACCGCACAGTTGCCGAGGCAGTACACCGCCTCCAGCGTCACCGCGCCGTCGGCGGTGGTGTCGTGAAAGTCGATGCCGAGACACTTCTTCGCGTGCGCCTCCAGCGCCACGGCGCCCACCGCCTGACAGGCTTCCGCGCGGCAGATCTGCACCACATGGCGGCCGGGCGGGTGTTGCCGGAAGTGGTGATAGAAGGTGATTACGCCATGCACTTCGGCGCGTGACAGATTCAGTCCCTGCGCGATGACCGGGACGGCGCTGTCGGGCACATGACCGAACTCGTCCTGAATGGCATGCAGCATCGGCAGCAGCGCGCCGGGCAGGTCACGATGTTGTTCGACCAGCGATTCGAGCCGCGTGTCGGCCGCCTGAGTGGGGCTTGGCATGGTGGTGTCTCCTGCTGTATCCCGAGTCCCTTTTTAAATTGGAACTCGTGTTCATAATTGCCAATCAGCCACCATCGAGGTCAAATAATGGCTACCGGCAAAGGTTAGCAGCCGGTATTTCTTTTAACGATATGAAAATAAATGCCTAACATGCGTATCCAGATCGAACCGGCGTGGCGCTTCCGCAATGCAGAAGGACGTGAAATCGATCCCTTGCTGTTCCGCGTGCTGGCCGCCGTGCAACGCAGCGGCAAGCTCACCGAGGCAGCGCGCGATGTCGGGTTTTCCTACCGTCATTGCTGGAACCTGATCCGGACCTGGTCGGCGTTCTTCGGCACACCGCTGGTCGAACTGTCGCAAGGCAAGGGCGCGGAGCTGACGCCGCTGGGCGAGAAGCTCACCTGGGCGGCGCAGCGCATCCAGGCGCGTCTGACGCCGCAGCTGGAAAACCTGTCGGTCGAGATCGACCGCGAAATCAACGCCGCACTGATGGATACGCATCCGGTGCTGCGCCTGCACGCCAGCCACGGCTATGCGATTGCGCTGATGCCCGAGCTGATCCAGCGCGTTGCCGGCGTGCGGCTGGAATTGCAGTATCTGGGGTCGGTTGACGCGCTGGCGTCAATGTCGCGCGGCAGCTGCGACCTGTGTGGTTTTCACCTGCCGAGCGGCCGGGTCACACCGGAACTGGCGGCGCGACTCGGGCGATATCTGAAGCCGCGCGTACATCGTGTGATCCGGCTGGTCACGCGCACGCAGGGGCTGTTCGTCGTCGCCGGCAACCCGCTGAACATCAGGTCGCTGCAGGACCTGGTCCGGCTTGACGTGCGCTTCATCAACCGCCAGGCGAGTGCCGGCACGCGCCTGCTTTTCGACCTGCTGCTGGCCGAGCAGTCGCTGGACACGGACCGGATCAGCGGTTACGAAACGGTGGAATTCACGCATGCCGCGGTGGCCGCCCACGTCGCAAGCGGCATGGCGGATACGGGTTTCGGCGTCGAAGCGGCCGCCACCCAGTTCAGGCTTGATTTCGTGCCTCTGGCGCAGGAACAGTACTTCCTCGCCTGCCGCGTCGAAACCCTCGAGCTGCCGTCGATGCAGCGCATGCTCGACGCGCTGCGTTCGCCCGACTTCGCTGCTGCAGTCGCCGGTCTTCCCGGCTATGCCCTCAATTCGCCGGGCGACGTGATGTCAGTGGCCGAAGCGTTGCACTGACGCGCCGCGAAAAAATCGAGTGGGGGCGCCGGTTGCAGGGGCGGGCTTTCCCGGTCAGGTTGCGGAGGACAGGCGCCCGCGGAAACCGCAGTGATCGAATGGATCGGCGGAGACGGGACGATCGCGAGCGGAATGGCGGGCGATCACGAGCGAGCAGGGCGTGCCGCGGTTTGTCCAGGGTGGTGTTGGGCATCGCTGCGCTCACCCCAACCTACGGTGTGGATGGGTGGCGGCGGCACGACGATGAACCGGACGGCGGATGTCAGCCGGGTTGTGCGGGGCGCTGCGGACTGATGGGGTGGCGTTGGGCGTCGCCGTTGGCTCACCCCAACCTACGGCGAGTGTCGTCGGTTGGGGTGAGCGCAGCGATGCCCAACGCAAACGACGGTACTGCGGCCATCTTCATGGCGCGGTACCGTCGCGGGTCGGAAGCTTTGGCGGTGTTCCGCCGCCCGGTCAGCCTCGGCGCATGGCGTCGAAGAACTCGCCGTTGCTCTTCGTGGCCTTGATCTTGTCGAGCAGGAATTCGATCGCTTCCAGATCGTCCATGTTGTACAGCAGTTTGCGCAGGATCCAGATCTTCTGCAGGATTTCCGGCTTCAGCAGCAACTCTTCGCGGCGCGTGCCCGAGCGGTTCACGTTGATTGCCGGATAGACGCGCTTTTCCGCCATGCGCCGGTCAAGATGGATTTCCATGTTGCCGGTGCCCTTGAATTCCTCGTAGATCACGTCGTCCATGCGGCTGCCGGTTTCGATCAGCGCGGTGGCGATGATGGTCAGGCTTCCGCCTTCCTCGACATTGCGCGCGGCGCCGAAAAAACGCTTCGGCTTCTGCAGCGCATTGGCGTCCACACCGCCGGTCAGCACCTTGCCCGACGCCGGCTGCACGGTGTTGTAGGCGCGGGCGAGGCGGGTGATGGAATCGAGCAGGATGATCACGTCTTTCTTGTGCTCGACCAGGCGCTTGGCCTTCTCGATCACCATTTCGGCCACCTGCACGTGGCGGGTGGCCGGTTCGTCGAAGGTCGAAGCCACCACTTCGCCCTTTACCGAACGCTGCATTTCGGTCACTTCTTCCGGCCGCTCGTCGATCAGCAGCACGATGAGCATGGCTTCCGGATGGTTCGCGGTGATGGCGTGCGCGATGTGCTGCATCATCACCGTCTTGCCGGTCTTCGGCGGCGCGACGAGCAGGCCGCGCTGGCCCTTGCCGATCGGCGCGATCATGTCGATCACGCGCGAGGTCGTGTTTTCCTCGCCGCGCATGTCGCGCTCGAGCACCAGCGTTTCGGTCGGGTGCAGCGGCGTCAGGTTTTCGAACAGGATCTTGTGCTTGGTCGCTTCCGGCGGCTCGCTGTTGACGCGATCGACCTTGACCAGCGCGAAGTAGCGTTCCCCGTCCTTCGGCGTCCTGATTTCGCCTTCGATGGTGTCGCCGGTGTGCAGGTTGAAGCGACGGATCTGGCTGGGCGATACATAAATATCGTCGGTGCCGGCCAGGTAGCTTGCTTCAGGCGAGCGCAGGAAGCCGAAACCGTCCGGCAGCACTTCAAGCGCGCCATCACCGAAAATGCTTTCGCCCTTTTTCGCGCGGTTGCGCAGGATGGCGAAGACCAGTTCCTGTTTTCGCAGCCGGTTCGCGCCTTCGATCTCGAAGGACTGGGCCATTTCGAGCAACTGGCTGACGTGAAGTGCTTTCAGTTCGGAAAGATGCATGGTGACGGGGTCTGTGCGGCGTGCGGGGGTGGGGAGGCGGAGCCAGGAACCGGCTCCGGCGGGCGGGGTGCGCGAAGCACCCGTCGCCGTGGAAAAATGATCAGAGGTGGCTGTCGAGGAATGCGGTCAGTTGCGACTTCGACAGGGCGCCGACTTTCGTGGCTTCGACATTGCCGTCCTTGAACAGCATCAGCGTCGGAATGCCGCGAATCCCGAAGCGCGCCGGGGTGTCCTGGTTCTCGTCGATATTCACCTTGGCCACGCGCAGCTTGCCGGCGTAGTCACGCGCCACCTCGTCGAGGATGGGGGCGATCATCTTGCACGGACCGCACCATTCGGCCCAGTAGTCGACCAGCACGGGCAGATCGGCTTTGACCACTTCGGCTTCGAAGCTGGCATCGGTGACGTGGTGGATGTGTTCGCTCATCGTTTCCTCGTGGGGCTTGACTTGGGAGAGACCTGGAATGCCGGATCGTTTCTTGGATCGGGGTATATCGGTCGGATATACCGTCGAAAACCGGATGTGGGCTGGGCGCTGTTGTTTGCCGGGCTGGATGCCTGACGCGTACTGCGCAGGCCGGGAGTTCTTGAGCAGGTGTGTGCGGGGATTGCGGGCCACCGCGGCAGGCACGGGGCAAATCACTCTGGCAGCGCGCTGACCGCACACCTGCGCGATCGCGTTTGTTACGCTGTTTTCGCGCTGTTTCCATGATGCTAATACAAAAAACACCGAGTTGCGCAGAGTGATGGAGGTACGTCCGACAAAAATTCATGTCGGCATGCCTCCGCTGCACGACGCACGGAACGGCTTTGCCACGGGCCGCGGTGATAAAATCCACGCCGTTTTCCGGACTGTCATCGTCCCGAGATTCCGATCAAACCACCCCGTGGTTCGCCTGCTGTCGGGCAATGCGACCACCGCACGGAGAAATCATGACTTACGTCGTCACCGAATCCTGTATCAAGTGCAAGTACACCGACTGCGTCGATGTGTGCCCGGTCGATTGCTTTCGCGAAGGCCCGAATTTCCTGGTGATCGACCCCGATGAGTGCATCGACTGCACCCTGTGCGTGGCCGAATGTCCGGCCGAAGCCATTTTCGCCGAGGACGACGTGCCGTCCGACCAGATCCATTTCATCAAGCTGAACGCCGAACTGTCCGCTGAATGGCCTGCCATCATCGAACGCAAGGAAGCGCCGGCCGATGCCGACGAATGGGTCAAGGTGAAGGACAAGCTCGGCATGCTGGAACGCTGAGCACGCCGCCGCCCGCCGGCCGCCGCAGTTCGCGTCCTTGCGCATGAACGCGGCGGGCTTCGAAACCCTGCGCTTGCCGGCCGATGGCGCGCTGTTCGCCCGGCTCGCGCGCCGTCTGATCGATCGCCATGGCGATGCGCTCGCCGACTGCGACCTGCTGATTCCCGTCATGGCGCATGCGCCGGCGCTGCGCGGTGCGCTGGTGGCCGAAGCCGGACACGCGCTGTTCATGCCGCGCATGCTCACGCCGTCGTTGCTGGCGGCGCGCTGGATGGGCGATGCAGCGGTCGATCCCCACCCCCGCCGTCTGCTGCGTCTGGTGGCGCAACTGCGCCAGCAGGCCTGGCTGGGCGAGGCCGATCCGTGGTCGGCGGCGCAGGAACTGCTCGAACTGGCCGATGCGCTGGCCGCATTGCCGGCGCTGCCGGATGAAGACGCCCTGCAACAGGGCTTCGAACGCGCCCACGGCTTGACCGACAGCGCCGCGCTGTCGCTGGAAGCGCGTCTGGTGCACGCGGTATGGCACAGCGACTGCACCGGAACGCCCGGGCACGCGCGTGCCGTCACCCAGGCGTTGATGCGCGCCGCCGGTGCGGCACGCCGTCCGCTCATCCATCTTTCTGCAGTGGAAGAGCCACCGCCCGCATGGCTTGAAGTGCATGCCGCGCGCGTGCCGGTGCTCCATGTGCAGGCAACGCGCGCGCTGGCCGATACATCGGTGGCCCGCGTGCTGCACGCCGCCTGGCCTGCCGGCTTGCTGCCCGGTTCGGCACCCTTTTCGGTACCCTTTTCGGTACCCTTTTCGACGCCCGCCCCATCGCGGGATGACGCGCTCGAACTGGCCGGGCGCGTGCGCCTCGTCGGCGCGCAGTCGCTCGAGCAGGAGGCGCAATGTGCCGCGTCCTGCATTGCCGGATGGCTGGCGGAGGGGCGGCGCGCCATCGCGCTGGTTGCGCTCGATCGCGAGGCGGCGCGGCGCGCCCGCGCGCTGCTCGAACGCCGGCAGGTTCTGCTGGCCGATGAAACCGGCTGGAAGCTGTCGACCACGCGCGCGGCGGCCACGGTAGACGCCCTGCTGCAATGCTTTGCGTCCGACGGCTATCACCGCGACCTGCTCGATCTGCTGCGTTCGCCGCATGTAGCCGGTACGCTCGATCGCGATGCGCACGCGCAGGCCATTGCCGTCATCGACGACTGGGTGGTCAGGCGCAACCATGTCGATGGCCTGCACGCGTTGCTCACCGATGCCGGCCGCGAATTTGCAGGCCGCCCGGCCGGCCGCCTGATCGACGCGCTGTCGCAGGCCTTTGCGCTGATGCCCACCCACAACGCACCGGCCAGTTTCCGGGTCGAACGCCTGCTGGCAGCGCTCGATGCATTGGGCGCACGCGCTGCGCTGGCGCTGGACGCGGCGGGTGCGCAGGTGGTCAATCTGCTGGAGCAGTTGCGTGCCGACAGCAGCGGCGTGGCACTCGACCTGCCCTTCGCCGACTGGCGCAAGTGGCTCAACAGCGAGTTCGAGCAGGCGCTGTTCCGCGACAGCGCCATCGACAGCCCGGTGGTGCTGACGCCACTGACGGCGACCCGCCTGCGCCGTTTCGACGCCGTGTATGTGATCGGCGCCGACAGCCGGCACCTCGCGCCGGCGCGCCTGCGCGGCGCGCTCGGCCACGAAGGGCTGCGACGCGAACTCGGGCTGCCGGATTCGCAGGTCGCCGCCCGGCAGTTGCGCGACGATCTGGCCGGCCTGATCGCCTGCAGCGACGAAACCGTGTTCAGCTGGCAGACGCAGCGCAACGGTGAAGCGAACCTGCCCGGCGTGGATCTGCAGCGCCTCGATCTGGTGCTGCAGCGCGCGGGTCTGCCGTCGGCCGTACGTGCCGCGCCAGCGCTCGCCGATCTGCCGGCGCTGCCTGCCCTGGCGGTGTCCAGCACGCCGGTGCTCGACCCGGGACGCGTGCCGTCGCGGCTCACGGCGAGCGCTCTGGCCGACCTGATCGCCTGTCCCTATCGTTACTACGCCCGTCACGTACTTGGCCTGGGTGTCGGCGACGAGGTCGAGGATGCCATGGGCAAGGGCAGCGTCGGTGAGCTGGTGCATCGCGTGCTGCACGATTTTCATGTCGCTCACCCGCGACTGGGGGATGCCGCGCCGCCCGCACTGGCCGATGCCCTGCGCGCGCAGATTGCCGCCGCCTTCGATGGCGCCATTGCGCGCAACTTCCAGGAGCATGCGTGGGCCGATCGCCTGCACGATCGCGCCGATGCCTACGTCGCCTGGGCCGTGCGGCGTGAAGCCGACGGCTGGCTGTTCGACAGCGGCGAAGCCCGGCGTGCGCGCCTGCTCGACCTGCCGGATGGCGCTGCGCTGTCGCTCGAAGGGCGCATCGACCGTATCGACCGCAATGCAGAGGGCGACGTTGCGCTGCTCGACTACAAGCTGCGCAGCGCCGAGCGCGTACGCAAGACGCTTCAGGCCGATGACGTGCAACTGGCGTTCTACACGCTGCTTGAAGGCGGCGCCGTCAGCGAGGCGGCCTATCTGGCGCTGGAAGAGGAGGCGCCGGTCGCGTTGCTTCAGGACGATCCGCCGGCTGCCGCGCGGGCGCTGCAGGCGCTGGTGACCGAACTGTTTCCGGCGCTGCGCGACGGCGCCGGCCTGCCGGCACACGGCGACGAGGCGGCCTGCCGGCATTGCGACATGCGCGGCCTGTGCCGCAAGGACTGGCTGTCATGAGTCGCGACGACGATCTGCGCGCACTCGACCCGGCACGCAGCGTCGTGGTCGAGGCGTGCGCCGGCAGCGGCAAGACCTGGACGCTGGTATCGCGACTGATCCGCCTGCTGCTGGCCGGTGCGCAGCCGGGCGACATTCTCGCCATCACCTACACACGCAAGGCGGCGCGCGAGATCGAGGAGCGTCTGCAGCACTGGCTGGCGGAACTGGCCGTGGCCGACGATGAGCGGGTGGGCGCCTTTCTCGCCGAGCGCGGGCTGGACGCGCAGCGCGACCTGACGCTGATCGCGCGGGCGCGGGCGCTGTTCGAGCAGGTTGCCGACGCGCGGCCCGGGCTGACGGTGAACACCTTCCACGGCTGGTTTTCGTCACTGCTCGGCGCCGCGCCGCTGAACAGCGGTCTGCGCGGCCTGCAGCTGTCGGAGCGCACGGGGCAGTTGCGCGATCAGGCTTGGGCCGCGCTGATGCGCCGCGCCGGGCGCGCGCCGCAGGGCGAACTGGCGCTCGCGCTGCGCAGCCTGCTGGGCCCGTGCGGGGTGGCGGGTACGAAGACGCTCGCCGGCGCGCTGGTCGATCGCCGCGCCGAGTGGGAAGCCTGGCTCGCGGCGCATGGCGGGCTGGCCGGCGTCTTTGCGCATCTCGAATCCTTCTTCGGTGCCGATCGACCAGCGCCTGACGTCGTGCTGTCCGCAGATGCGGTGTTCCGCCGCGATGCGTCTGAACTGGCGCGAATCCTTGGTCAAGGCGGAAAGAAGCTGCAGCAGATGGCGACTGCACTTGAACAGGCGCTCTCGTGTGATGAGCCGCCGGCGTTCTTTGCGCGCGCGCGGGCGGCCCTGCTGACCGGCAAGGACGAACCTCGCGCCTGCACCGTGGACAAGACCCTGGCCGCAACGGGCCAGGGGGAACGGGCGCTGGTACTGTTCGACTGCTGTTCCGCCGCCGTGCTGCGAGTGCTCGGCGCCCTGAGCGATCGCGCCGCGTGGGACCTTAACCGGCACGCGCTGACCGTCGCCTCTGCGATGCTCGACGCCTACGATCGCATCAAGCAGAACGCCGGCGTGCTCGACTTCGGTGATCTCGAATGGCATGCCGCGCGGTTGCTGTCGGACGCGCAGACCGGCCCCTTCGTGCAGGCGCGTCTGGACGCGCGCTACCGTCACCTGCTGCTGGACGAATTCCAGGACACCAATCCGCTGCAGTGGCAGGTGCTGATGCACTGGCTCGACGCCTACGCGCCGGCTCAGGTGCAGCCGGTGGTGTTCGTGGTCGGCGATCCGAAACAGTCGATCTACCGCTTCCGGCGCGCCGATCCGCGCATCTTCACCCATGCGGCCACGGTGTTCGAACAGCGCTTCGGCGCCCTCCGCCTGCAGCGCAACGAAACCCGGCGCAGCAGCCCGGCCGTGATGAGCGTGGTCAACGCCGTGTTCGGCGACATGGACGTGTTCGAGGGCTTTGCGCCGCACAGCACGACCCGGACCGATCTGCCCGGCCGGGTCGAAGTGCTGCCGGCGTTCGGGCACGAGGCGGCCGCCGAGCCCGCAGCCGCCGACAGTCAGACCGTCGCAGGCGGTCTGCGCAATCCGCTGCGCCAGCCGAGGCTGGCGATCGAGGACAGCCGCCGCAAGCGCGAGGCCGATGCGCTGTGCACGAGGCTGAAGGACATGGTCGGGCGGTTCGCGGTGCGCGATGCGCACACCGGTGCCACCCGTGCGGCGCGTTATGGCGACATGATGATCCTGCTGCGCCGGCGTACCGGGCTGGCGGTGTACGAGGCAGCCCTGCGCGCCCACGGCATTCCCTACTTCGGTGCCAGCCGCGGCCGCCTGCTCGATACGCTCGAAGCGTCCGATCTGCTTGCGCTGCTGCGCTTTCTCGCCGCACCGGCCGATGCGCTGTCGCTCGCCCACGTGTTGCGCAGCCCGCTGTTCGCGTTCGACGACGCGCAGTTGCTCGATCTGACCGGCGACGGCGCCGCAAGTCTGTGGCCGACGCTGCGCGCGCGACGCGCCGACAGCGATCCGGCGTATGTACGCGCGGCCGCGCTGCTGGAGGGCTGGCTCGACGCGGCGACCCGCCTGCCGGTGCATGATCTGCTGGATCGCGTATTCGACCAGGGCGCGCTGATGCCGCGTTACGCCGCCAGCGTCGACGCGATGGCCTGGCCGGGCGTGCGCGCCAATCTCGAAGCCTTCATCGAACTGGCGCTCAAGGTCGACAGCGGCCGCTATCCCAGCCTGCCGCGCTTCATCGACGAGCTGACACGCCTGCGCAACGAAGACGACGAAGCGCCGGACGAAGGCCTCATCCTCGGTGAAGACCCTTCGCGCGGCAGGGTGCGCGTACTCACCATCCACGCGGCCAAGGGGCTGGAGGCGCCTATTGTCTGGCTGGCGGACGCGGTGGCGCGGCCGCGCACCGACAGCGGCGCGCGCGTGCTGCTGGCCTGGCCTCCCGGTGAAGCGGCGCCCGGCCATCTTTCCTTGCTGCAGAAGAAGGACAATCAGGGCCATGCCCGCGCCGCCTTCATCGAGGCCGAAGCACGCGCTGCGGCACGCGAGGACGCGAACCTGCTGTACGTCGCGCTGACCCGCGCACGACAAGTGCTGTATGTCAGTGGTGTCAGTCCTGCCAAGGGCAGCAGCGCCGGCAGCTGGCTCGACCGGGTCACCGCTGCGCTGGGCGGCTGCGTCGATGCAGTCCCGACCGACGGCGGCGGCATGCGGCTCGAACATGGTGTACTTGGCGACTGCGTGGACGACGCACCCGATGACCCGGTGGTCCCGGTTGTGATGGCCGATGCGTCCATACTGCCCGCCATCGGCGAACGACGTCCGCTGGTCGCGCTCGACGCCGTTCAGCTGTGGGGCGTGGGACTGCACAGCTGGCTGGAGGCGCTGGCGGGCGGCGAGCCATCGCCCGCGCGGCCGGCCGGTCTCGATGCCGGGCAGTGGCGCGATCTGGAAGGGATCGCGCGCCGCCTCGTGGCCAGTGACGCGCTGCAGCGCTTCTTCGATCCGGCGCAGCATCGCTGGTCGGCGAACGAACTTGAATTCGTGCTGCCCGACGGCAAACCGGGCCGGATCGACCGTCTGGTTGAGTTTGAAGACGACATCTGGATACTGGATTACAAGAGCGGGCAGGGCGATCGTTTTGCCGAGTCCTACACGGCGCAGCTGGCCGGCTATGCCGAGGCGGTGGCGGCGATCCGGCCCGGCAAGGCGGTGCATGCGGCACTGATCCGGCCGGACGGTGCGCTCGACGTGCGCTTCTGAGCGCCACCAAAACTTTGCGCTGCTGGCTGTTTTGACTACCATCTGCGATATTCAACCGCGGTGTGCGTTTCACGCATGCGCAGCAAGAAGAGGTGCCCGTCATGCAAGTACACGAAATCCTGCGCATCAAGGGAACGGTGCTGTACACCGTCGTTCCGTCGCAGTCGCTGGGTAACGCGGTTGCCACGATGGCCGATCTGGATGTCGGTTCGCTGGTGGTCATGGAACACGGCCTGATGGCCGGCTTGCTGAGCTTCCGCGAAGTGCTGCGCGCCGTGCGAACGTCAGGTGCTGGCTGGCAGACACTGACGGTCGCCGACGTGATGCAGCGCGACCCGGCCACCGCACACCCCGACATGGAAGTCGACGAATTGCGTCGTCTGATGCTGGAGCGGCACTGCCGCTATCTGCCGATCATGGAAGGCGATACGCTGATGGGCGTGTTGTCCTTTCACGACGTGGCGCGCGCCATGCTTGAAGAGCAGAGCTTCGAAAACCGCATGCTGAAGAGCTATATCCGCGACTGGCCGATGGACGACGCGTCGGGCTAGGCCACACGACGGACGACCGGCCGCCGAACGCGCGCAGACGCAGGGTGCTGCAGGCCGAACACGGGGGAGGGCTATGGACAAGCTATGGCTGAAAAGCTATCCGGCAGGCGTGCCGGCCGAAATCGATCCATCGGAGTTCGCGTCGATCGGTGATCTGTTCGAGCGCAGCTGCCGCGAGTTCGCCGATCGTGACGCCTATGTCTGCATGGGCAAGGCGATCAGTTTCACCGAGACCGACAGATTGAGTGCGGCGTTTGCCGCCTATCTCCAGTCGGTGCTCGGCCTGGCGCCCGGTTCGCGGGTGGCGCTGATGATGCCCAATGTGCTTCAGTACCCGGTGGCGATGTTCGGCGCGCTGCGCGCCGGCTACACGGTGGTGAACTGCAATCCACTCTACACGCCGCGCGAGCTGGAGCACCAGCTGGTCGACAGCGGCGCCGAAATCATCGTCGTGCTGGAGAATTTCGCCTCCACCCTGCAGCAGGTGCTGGCCCGCACGCCGGTGCGCCATGTCGTGGTGACCGCGCTGGGCGACATGCTGCCGGCGCCCAAGGGCTGGCTGGTGAATATTGTCGTGCGCCACGTAAAGAAAATGGTGCCGGCATTCAACCTCCCGGGCGCCGTGCGCTTCAACGACGCGCTCAAACTGGGCCGTGGCCATGCACTCAATCCGGTCAATGTGGTGCATGAAGACATCGCGTTCCTGCAATACACCGGTGGCACGACGGGTGTCGCCAAGGGCGCCATGCTCACGCACCGCAATATCGTTGCGAACATGCTGCAGGCCGATGCATGGATCAAGCCCTTTCTGACCGGGCCGCAGATCGTCATCACTGCGCTGCCGCTGTATCACATCTTTGCACTCACTGCGAATTGCCTCGTTTTCCTGAAGCTGGGTGCCAGGAATGTGCTGATCACCAATCCGCGCGACATTCCGGGTTTCGTCAAGGAACTGTCGAAACACCGTTTCACGGCGATCACGGGCGTCAATACACTGTTCAATGCGCTCCTCAATAATGCTGATTTCGCCCGGATCGATTTTTCAGCGCTGAAAGTGTCGCTGGGGGGGGGTATGGCCGTCCAGCGGGCGGTTGCCGAACGCTGGAAGAAGGTGACCGGACGGCCGCTGATCGAAGCCTACGGATTGACGGAAACATCACCTGCGGTATGCATCAATCCGCCCGATCAGGCGGAATTCAGCGGCGCCATCGGGCTGCCTGTTCCGTCGACCGAAGTTTCGATCAGGAATGACGACGGCGTCGAATTGCCGGTCGGCGAGGCGGGCGAATTGTGTGTGCGGGGTCCGCAGGTGATGAAGGGCTATTACCGGCGGCCGGAAGAAACCGAGAAAGTGATGACGCCGGATGGGTATCTGCGGACCGGCGACGTGGCGATGGTCGATGAAAACGGCTTCGTGAAAATTGTCGATCGCAAGAAGGACATGATTCTTGTATCCGGATTCAATGTTTATCCGAACGAGGTGGAAGAAGTCATCGTCGATTGCGAGGGCGTGCTTGAATGCTGCGTGATCGGTGTCGCGGACGAGCATTCGGGCGAGGTCGTCAAGGCGTACGTCGTGCGCAAGGACATGGCGCTCACCAAGGAACAGATCATTGCGCACTGCCGGATACAATTGACCGCGTACAAGATTCCCCGCCAGGTCGAGTTTCGCGACGAACTGCCGAAAACGAATGTCGGGAAGATATTGCGCCGCGCGCTCAAGGAAGAAACGCAGAAGACGCCGCCCTGAAAACGACGGGGCATCAAATGAAAAAGGCACTGCGAGGTGCCTTTTTCATTTGTCGTGCATGAAACCGTTCAACCGTTCAATTCACGCGTGCGGCGTTCAGCTGGTCGGCCGTCATGCTGGCAAGCCAGCCCGGCTTGCGTCCGGCAGCGCCGACTTCCTTGATTTCACCGTTTTCCGGATTGCGGTACTTGCCGGGAGCGATCTTCACCTTTGCACCGGCAGCCGGGCGCGCTGCACGTTTTGCCGAAGAACCGGATAAACCGACATCGGCGGCCGAAAGATTGTATTTCTTGATCTTGGCCTTGACATCGGCAATGACGGATTCGAGTTCCGCCCGACGCACCACTTCGGCCTGCTGTTGAAGATCCGAAATTTTCGCCATCAGTTCGTCGTAACTTTGACCGGACATCGATGCTTCTCCATTGATTAATGAAATTGAATGATAGACCGATTCGACATTCAAGGTAAATCAATTCGCTCGATTTCAATCGTGGTTCGGAATGGATTCTTGATGCGTGCGGCAGAGCTCGCGTCGCGCTTGACCGCCATGCCGGACGGTTCGTGCGCTCAGGGATGACCCGGATTGCGCCACGGCAGGCGATCTCCGCCGGTTTGCTGCACTGCCGTAAAATCGGTGGCGCTTGACGTGGGTCAAGATCGCCGCGAGCCCCTGCACATACCCTTCGTTCCGGATCATGCGGGCTCGTGCGGGGTGGCGGGCGCGAAGCGGAATTTCAATGTGGAGCAGTCAAAAATGAAAACAGCGGCAATGGGCGGGGTCGGTGAGACCTACGACTACCGGGTGGTGCGGCAATTCTCGCTGATGACCGTGGTCTGGGGCATCGTGGGCATGCTGGTCGGCGTGATCATCGCCGCCCAGCTGGTATGGCCCGAACTGAACTTCGGCGAGTGGTTTCACTTCGGGCGTCTGCGGCCCCTGCATACGAACGCGGTGATTTTCGCCTTCGGTGGTTGCGCGCTGATGGCGACTTCGCTGTTCGTCGTGCAGCGCACCTGTCACACCCGGCTGTTCGCACCCTGGCTGGCCGGTTTCGTGTTCTGGGGCTGGCAGGCGGTCATCGTGCTGGCCGCCATCACGTTGCCGCTTGGCTACACGCAGGGCAAGGAATACGCCGAGCTCGAGTGGCCGATCGACATCCTGATTTCGCTGGTGTGGGTGTCCTACGCGATCGTGTTCTTCGGCACCATCATGAAGCGCAAGACGCCGCACATCTACGTCGCCAACTGGTTCTACGGCGCCTTCATCCTTGCGGTGGCGATGCTGCACCTGGTCAACAGTGCAGCCACCCCGGCCGGTTTCTGGAAGTCCTACTCGGCCTATGCCGGCGTGCAGGACGCGATGATCCAGTGGTGGTACGGCCACAACGCGGTCGGCTTCTTCCTGACCGCCGGCTTCCTCGGCATGATGTATTACTTCGTGCCCAAACAGGCCGAGCGCCCGGTGTACTCCTACCGCCTGTCGGTGGTGCACTTCTGGGCGCTGATCTTCACCTACATGTGGGCGGGTCCGCACCACCTGCACTACACCGCGCTGCCCGACTGGACGCAATCGCTCGGCATGGTGTTCTCGCTGATCCTGCTGGCGCCGAGCTGGGGCGGCATGATCAACGGCATCATGACGCTGTCGGGTGCCTGGCACAAACTGCGCACCGATCCGATCCTGAAGTTCCTGATCACCTCGCTGTCCTTTTACGGCATGTCGACCTTCGAAGGTCCGATGATGTCGATCAAGACGGTCAATGCGCTGTCGCACTACACGGACTGGACCATCGGCCACGTACATTCGGGCGCACTGGGCTGGGTCGCGATGATTTCGATCGGTTCGATCTACTACCTGATCCCGCGCCTGTTCGGCCAGGAAAAGATGTACTCGGTGCCGGCCATCAGCATCCACTTCTGGATGTCGACCCTGGGCGTGGTCCTCTATATCGCCGCAATGTGGATCGCCGGTGTCATGCAGGGCCTGATGTGGCGTGCCATCAACGACGACGGCACGCTGACCTACACCTTCGTCGAAAGCGTCAAGGCGACCTATCCGTTCTGGTTCATCCGCTTCCTTGGCGGCGCGCTCTTCCTGGCAGGCATGTTCGTCATGGCCTGGAACGTGTGGAAAACCATCGCCGGCCAGAAGGCCTACAACGCCCCCGTCATAGCGCCTGCCGCCGCGCACGCCTGATTACCGGAGATTCATCATGGCTGCATCCAAACACGAACTGATTGAACGCAACGTTGGCCTGATGGCGATACTCACCGTGCTGGTGATCGCTGTCGGCGGTCTGGTCGAAATCGTGCCGCTGTTTTTCCAACACTCGACGACCGAACCGGTCGAGGGCGTGAAGCCCTACGAGCCGCTGCAACTGGCCGGCCGCGACATCTACGTGCGGGAAGGTTGCTACAACTGCCACTCGCAGATGATCCGCCCGTTCCGCGCCGAGACCGAACGCTATGGCCACTATTCGGTGGCCGGCGAATTCGTCTATGACCGCCCGTTCCAGTGGGGCTCCAAGCGTACCGGTCCGGATCTGGCCCGCGTCGGCGGCCGCTACTCGGACGAGTGGCACCGCGTGCATCTGATCAACCCGCGCGACGTGGTGCCCGAGTCGAACATGCCCGCCTTCGCCTTCCTGGAGCGCCCGGTCAAGGCATCGACCATCGAGCAGCACATGCGCGCGCTCACCCGCGTCGGTGTGCCTTACACCGAGGAACAGATGGCGGGCGCCGCCGAATCGCTGAAGGGCAAGACCGAAATGGAGGCGCTGATCGCCTACCTGCAGGGTCTGGGTACCGCGATCAAGCGCGTCAACTGAGGGATTCCATCATGGACTACGACATCAACACCCTGCGGGCGGCCGTGACGGTTGCCGGATTCGCCTGCTTCATCGTCATCGTCATCATGGCCTGGCGGCCGGGCGCACAGCGTGCCCATCAGGAGGCGGCGATGCTGCCCTTCGCCGACGACGATCGCGTGCACCTGGATAGCGGAGAAACAAAGTGAGCGACTTCATCAGCGATTTCTGGAACGTCTATGTGGTGGTGCTCGTCATCGCCAGTCTGGTGTTCTGTGCCTTCATCATCCTGTCCAATCGCGGTGCGCGACCGACCGGCACGGTCGAGCTGCACGGTCACCAGTGGGACGAAACACTGGCCGAGTGGAACAACCCGCTGCCGCGCTGGTGGGTGTGGCTGTTCTGGATCACCATCGTCTTCGCCATCGTCTATTTGATCGCCTATCCGGGCCTGGGCCGTTTCGGCGGCAAGCTGGGATGGACCTCGGTCAACGCCTACGAGCGTGAAGTCAGCGTGGCCGACGCAAAGGTGGCGCCGCTGTTCGAGCGCTATTCGAAGATGGACGCAATGCAGGTCGCGGCCGATCCGGAGGCGCGCGCCATGGGCGAGCGCCTGTATCTGAACAACTGTGCGCAGTGTCACGGCACCGACGCGCGTGGTTCGCGCGGCTTCCCGAATCTGGTCGACAGCGACTGGCTGTACGGCGGCGATCCGGACGCCATCAAGGCGACGCTGGTCAATGGCCGCAACGCGATGATGCCCGCCTTCTCCGCCGTGCTCGATTCGGAAGCGCAGCGTGACGTGGTGCATTACGTGCGCTCGCTGTCGGGGCTGACTGCCGACAACCTGCGCGTGCAGCGTGGCAAACCGGTGTTTGCCACCAACTGTGCAGCCTGCCATGGCGCCGAAGGGCGCGGCAATCACGCCATCGGTGCGCCCAACCTGACCGACGGCGTCTGGCTGTACGGCAGCACCGAAGCCATCGTCGCGCAAAGCGTCGCACGGGGCCGCAACGGTCACATGCCGGCGCACGGCGAATTGCTCGGCGAACACAAGATCCACCTGCTGACCGCCTATGTCTGGGGCTTGTCCAACAACACCACCAAGGCCGCGGCGGCCGACAGCAGCAGCACACAGTGATGGAACCGCGACCTGCCTCCGCGGGTCGGCCGGCACGGGTGATACCGATCACCGAAGTGCCGGCTGACGAATCCGATCTGTATGCGGCGCGCAAGAAGATTCAGCCGCGCAGCATCAAGGGGCGCTTCAATTCGCTGCGCTGGGCGATGGTGTGGATCACCCAGCTGGTGTTCTACGGCTTGCCCTGGCTGCCGTGGAACGGACGCCAGGCGGTGCTGTTCGATCTGGTGGAACGCAAGTTCTACATCTTCGGGCTGGTGCTGTGGCCACAGGACGTGGTGTACCTGACGCTGCTGCTGATCATCAGCGCGCTCGGGCTGTTCCTGGTCACCGCCGTGGCGGGTCGCGTGTGGTGCGGCTATGCCTGTCCGCAGTCGGTCTATACCGAAATCTTCATGTGGATAGAGCGTCGCGTGGAAGGCGATCGGTCGGCGCGGATGAAGCTGGATGCCGCGTCGATGAGCCTGTCGAAGTTCGGTCGTCGACTCGCCAAGCACGGCATCTGGGCCGCGCTGGCGCTGTGGACCGGCTTCACGTTCGTCGGTTTCTTCTCGCCGATCCAGGAACTGGCTGCCGAAGTCGGCAACTTCGGGCTGGGCCCGTGGGAAGGCTTCTGGATGCTGTTCTACGCCGCCTTCACCTATCTGTTCGCCGGCCACATGCGCGAGCAGGTCTGCAAGTACATGTGCCCGTACGCGCGATTCCAGGGCGTCATGTTCGACCCGGACACGCTGATCGTCAGTTATGACGCGAATCGCGGCGAGCCGCGCGGCAACAAGAAGAAGGCGAAGGAGGGCCAGCCGGTCGGCGACTGCGTCGATTGCGACTGGTGCGTGCAGGTCTGTCCGACCGGCATCGACATCCGCAATGGCCTGCAGTACGAGTGCATCGGCTGCGCGCTGTGCATCGACGCCTGCGATCAGGTGATGGACAAGGTCGGACGGCCGCGCGGGCTCATCGCCTACTCGACCGAGCGCGCCCAACTGGCCGGCAAACCGGCGCATGAAGGCTGGCGCGAAGTGCTTGCGCACATCCTTCGTCCGCGCGTCATCCTGTACACCAGCCTGCTGCTGTTCATCGTGTCCGGCTTCGCCTGGGCGCTGCTGACCCGCACACCGGTCAAGATGAACGTGATGCGCGACCGTGCGTCCCTGGCGCGCGAAGTCGAAGGCGGCAAGATCGAGAACGTGTACCAGTTGCGGGTGATGAACACGTCGGAATCGGCACGTCGTTTCGTGCTCGAGGTCGAAGGCCTGCCGGGCGCGACCGTGCCCGGGTTGCGAGAGATCGAAGTCGAGGCGGCCGGATCGCGCGATGTGGGTGTGCGCGTGCAGGTCGACGCCGAGTCGCTGGCGCCGGGCTCGCATACCGTGTATTTCAATCTGCAGGCGGTCGATGCACCGGATGTCCGGGTGCATGAAAAGTCGTCCTTCCTGCAACCGAGGTAACCATGTCCGACAATTCGACACTGCCGCTGCCCTGGTATCGCCATCGCTGGCCCTGGCTGCTGATGCTCGGGCCGGTCACCGTCATCGTGGCCGGCGTCATCACGACCTGGCTGGCAGCCACCGGCAATACCGCGCTGGTCGCCGACGATTATTACAAGCAGGGCCTGACGATCAACCGCACGCTGGAGCGCGAGCGGCGCGCGGACGAACTTGGTGTTCAGGTGACGATCGCCGCAACGCCAGAGGGTGACGGTCGTGCTGACGGAACGACGCGGCTCGACATCCAGCTGTCGATGACCGATCCGGCCAGGCTGCCCGGCCGCTTGCGCATCTTTCTCGCGCACCCCACGCGCAGCGAGCTCGATCGCGAACTGCTGCTCGACGGTGTAGGTGGCCTCTACTCGGGTGTGGTGCAGGATCTGGCGCCGACTCACTGGAAGCTGGTGATCGAAGACGATGTGCGCGACTGGCGGCGTCAGGATTCGCTGCTGCTCGACGCGGGGAAGAACCGTGGCTGAAGCGTTCAACGATGAAGATCCGCACGATACCCACCGCACGCCGGGCGGCGCAGCGCGATTGTTCGCACTGGTGTCCTGGCCCTCGTTTCTGGTCGCGGCGGTTGCCGAACTGGTGTTCTTCAGCGTCATCAACCCGCAGGAACTTTACCTGCTCGGCGAGCCGGTCGGGTTTTCGCCGGTTGCGACCTATTCGATCGGATTCTTCGGATTCTGGGCGGTCGCCGGCGCATCCAGCCTGCTGACGGCCTGGCTGGCGGAAAAGCTGCCGGCGCGCTGACCGCGTGCTGCATGAGGCGGGCGCCGCCGCCCGCCTCCGCCGTGCTCAGCGGTAGACCAGCACCGGTATCTTCGAATTCGACAGCACCTTCTGCGTGACGCTGCCCAGCAGCAGGCTGGCCAGCCCGCGCCGGCTGTGCGACCCCATGAAGATCACGTCGGCCTTGCGCGACAGACCGACCTCGATGATCGCCTTGTGCGGTTCGTCCTGCGTCACGGCAATGCTGTCGACGGAAACACCGGCCGCTTCCGCCTCGGCGCGCGCCGATTGCAGGATGCGGTCGGCGTGCGTGCGCATCGCGTCGGTGAAGTCGTTCGGCGCGATCGGATCGATGCTTTCCTCGTCCGCCTCGCTGTGCAGCAGCGATACCGGGTAATCCTTCATCACGTAAAGGAAGGTGACATGGCCCGATACATCTCTGGCAAAGCAGATGGCATGCGTCACCGTTGCCTTGGAAAGGTCTGAACCGTCGACCGGCACGAGTATGTGGCGAAACATCCTGGATGACTCCTCTGTGTATTGTTTGGCCGGGTACCGCCACGGCATCCGGCCGGTTTGAATGCACGGCCTCTGCGGGCCGTTGCATTCCTTCGCACGCGCTGCTCGGATACCGGAACCCGGTACCACAAAGAAAAAGCCGGACGTGCAGTCAAGCACCTCCGGCTTTCACCACGCGGCAAGTGCGTCAGACCGCGTAGGTCTTCAGGCGCCTCGAAAAGTCCTGCAGCTGCTTGATGCCGCTGGACTCTGCGCGCGCGCACCAATCCTGCAACTGCTTCAGCAGCTGTTCGCTCGACGCGGTGGAACGCGCCCACAACGCAATCAGCTCCTGGCGCATCGTGTGCACCGTTTCCAGTCGGCTGCTGTGTGCCAGAACCGATGCCATTTCGGCATCGTCGCTTGCCGGCTGTGCGTTCTCGCTGCGGCTGAGCCAGCGCTTGAAGCGCTGATAGCGGTCGCCATCGGCCAGCGCCACATGCGACGTACGCAGCTTTTCAACTTCTTCGGCGTAGATCGAACGCAGCGACTTCATGTAGCGGGTCATCACGTCGTAGCGATGCGTGATGATCGCTTCGAGCGTCTGGGTATCGACCACGTCGCGGGCCTGGAAGCGCGGTTGCGGAATGGTTTTCTTGGCCTTGGCCAGCCCCATGATTTCGAGGATGCGGATGTACATCCAGCCGATATCGAACTCGTACCACTTCGACGACAGCTTGGCCGACGTGGCGAAGGCGTGGTGGTTGTTGTGCAGTTCTTCACCGCCGATCAGGATCCCCCACGGCGAAATGTTGGTCGCCGCGTCGGTGCAGTCGTAATTGCGGTAGCCCCAGTAGTGGCCGAGACCATTCACGACGCCAGCCGCCCAGATCGGGATCCACGCCATCTGCACGGCCCAGATCGTCAGGCCGAGCGGGCCGAACAGGATCACGTTGGTGATCAGCATCAGGCGGATGCCCAGCCCGGAGTGCTTGCTGTACAGGTTGCGCTCGATCCAGTCATCCGGCGTGCCCTGACCGTAGCGCGCCATGGTTTCCTTGTTCTTCGCCTCGAGGCGGTACAGCTCTGCGCCTTCGGTCAGCACCTTCTTGATGCCCAGAACCACCGGGCTGTGCGGATCTTCGGGGGTTTCGCACTTGGCGTGGTGCTTGCGGTGGATGGCCGCCCACTCCTTCGTCACCATGCCGGTCGTCATCCACAGCCAGAAACGGAAGATGTGGCTGGGCAGCGGGTGCATTTCGAGCGCGCGGTGCGCCTGGTGGCGGTGCAGGTAGATCGTGACGCCCGCGATCGTGAGGTGGGTAAACGCCAGCGCCACAACGATGTAACCCCACCAGGGCAGATCAATCAAGCCATTTAACATTCAGGTCTTTCTCGGTAAAGCAAAGGTCAAGCCTTGGATTCTACGCGAGCCGGGCCCGCGGTCAATTTGCGCCGCGTCAAGTGTTCGTGACATCACCCGGCGGGGCCGAAGGGTTCCGGTCGCGCATGATCCTCAGTTCGCGTTGCGGGAACGGTATTTCAATACCCGCGGCACGGAAACGTTCGAGTATTTCGAGCTGGATGGCCGAGCGCAGTCCGAGCGCCCCCCCTTCCGGGTCGGCGATCCAGATGCCCAGCTCGAGGTTGATGCCCGAGTCGCCGAAGGAGTGGAGAAAGGCCGCCGGAGCGGGTGTTTTCAACACCCGCTCCTGGGTCAATGCGGCGTCCTGCAGGATGGCCAGTGCAGCCGGTACGTCGTCGCTGTAGCTGACCTGCACCGCGATGCCGATGCGCACCTGTCGGTCCGACAGGCCTTCGTTCTGCACCACCGAACTGATCAGCAGCTCGTTCGGGATGATGGATTCGACCCCCGACAGGCTGCGCACAACCGTGTAGCGCGTGGTGATCTGGGTGACCTGGCCCCGGTCGGCGCCGACCGAAATCAGGTCGCCGATGCGGATCGAGCGGTCGAGCAGCAGGATGAAGCCCGACACATAGTTGGCCATGATCTTCTGCAGACCGAAGCCCAGACCCACGCCCAGCGCACCGCCGAACACCGACAGCGCGGTCAGGTCGATGCCGACCAGCGGCAGCGTGATGATCAGCCCGAGCAGCACCAGCGCGACCTTCGCCACCCGCGCCAGCACGATGCGCAGATTGCTGTCGATCGGCGCCCGCATCAGCTTGCGCTCGACCGATCCGGACAGCCAGACCGACGCGATCAGCGTCATCAACACCCAGGCGCCCCCCTGGAGCAGCGTCCACATCGTCAGCTTCTGCTTGCCCAGCGTGATCTTCTGGCTGTCCAGCCAGTCGATGACTTCGGGCAGGATCTCCAGCGCGTGCATCACCCAGGCCGACCAGATCGCCAGCACGATCAGGACTTCGAAGGTGCTCAGCCAGCCGGCCGGCGCAAAAACCTGGCGCAGCGCATACACGATGAGCCGGATGACGCCCATCGCCACCAGCATGGCGATCACCAGATGCATCAGCACCGGCGGCTGGTGCAGCAGGGCGAACGCGCCACGCGCCAGCGCAAGCAGCAGGATGCCGGCCAGCGGGAACATCAGCCGCTGCAGGCCGGCCCGGCCCAGCCGCGCCGCATTGCTCAATACCTCGTTGCCGTTGGCCAGCATGTCGGCACGCTGGCGCCCGATCATGTGGTGCGCAAACAGGCCGGCCAGTACAAGGCAGGCGGCGATGACGCCCAGCTCCAGTCGCGTGCTGTCGAGCGCCAGCACCGCCATCAAGGCGTCGAAAGACAGGTTGTTCATTCGGATCAGGGGGTTACGGCTTCACCGCGCAGGGTTTCCTGCACCGCATCGGCAAAACTGACCGACTGGGCGCGATGGCGCTTCCAGTTCTGCATATATAAAGCGGCGAGCGCGCGCTGGCCGCTCAGCACCAGCACGTTCTCGGCATTCTTCGACTTGCCCGCCACGCTGAAGTTGTAGGAGCCGGTCACCACCACCGGATCCTTGCCGTCCGGGTCGATGATCATCACCTTGCTGTGTGCCGCGCTGTAGGCACCATCCAGCCACAGCGGCACGCCGTGACCGGCGACCCGGGGCAGCGCGCTGTATTCGTCCTTCAGCACCTTTTCGCGGTCGGCGATCACTTCAACCTTGAGGCCGCGCTCGTGCGCCGCGATCAGCGTCTTGGCGATCTGCCGGCTGGTCAGCATGTAGGCCTGCACGTACACCGCCTGTTTCGCACCGTCGATCTGATCCATGACCAGCCGCTCGACGTCGTCCCACGGCGCGAAACCGACTTCGACCTTGCCTTCGGCCGGCAGCGCCGGGCCTGCCTGCACGGTGCCGCCGGCCAGGAGGCCGAGGGCCAGCAGCCCGAAAGCCAGAATGGAGGCGCGCAGTTCACGCATCATCGTCCGTCTCCGGGGTGGTGGCTGCACTGTTCGGGGCGCGCCGTTCCATCACCGCGGCGTAGAAGCCGTCGGTGCCATGGACGTCGGGGCGCAGTTCGAGATCGATGCCGGTATCCAGATCGATCCGGCCGGCGGCGAGGATTTCGTTTGCCGGCAGGCGCACGAAATCCGGGTGGCTGGCCAGGAAGGTGTCGATCACGCCGCGGTTTTCCGCGTCGAGCAGGCTGCAGGTCGCGTAGACCAGACGGCCGCCGGGTTTCACCAGCCGCGCCGCGCCGGCCAGAATGGCGCCCTGCTTGACCACCAGTTCCTCGACCGCGGTCGGCGTCTGGCGCCACTTCAGATCCGGATTGCGGCGCAGCGTGCCCAGACCGGAGCAGGGCGCATCGACCAGCACGCGGTCGATCTTGCCGGCGAGCCGCTTCACCTTGATGTCGTTCTCGCTGTCGATCAGCACGGGATGGATGTTCGACAGGCCGGAGCGCGCGACCCGCGGGCGCATCTTGATCAGCCGCTTTTCGGATACGTCGAACGCGTACAGCCGTCCGGTCGACCGCATCATCGCGCCCAGGGCCAGCGTCTTGCCACCGGCGCCGGCGCAGAAATCGACCACCATTTCGCCGCGCTTGGGCGCGAGCAGCAGCGCCAGCAGCTGACTGCCTTCGTCCTGCACCTCGATGATGCCCTTCTCGTACAGCGGATTCTTGGTCAGCGACGGACGCTCGCCGAGACGCAGCGCCCACGGCGAAAAGCGACCGGGCGTCACGGTCAGGCCATTGTTGGTGAGCGTTGCGGTGACCGCATCGATATCGCTTTTCATCAGGTTCACGCGCAGGTCGAGCGGTGCCTGCGTGTTCAGCGCGCGCGCCAGCGACAGCAGCGATGCTTCGTCCATCTGCGTCAGCAGGCGCTCGATCACCCAGTCCGGCAGGTCGGTCCGTTCGCCCAGCGACAGTTCGGTGTCGGCGGTCGGTGCCAGCGTTTCCAGCCATTGCGCCTCGTTGCGCGAAATCAGCGGTGCGAGAAACTTGTGTCCGAGACCTTCGATGCGCGCCAGCGCGGTGATCAGCAGCTTGCGCGCCCCGGCGTTTTCGCCCGCCACGGCGCGCAGCCAGCGCAGACGGCGCAGCACCAGGTAGGCGTGTTCCGCGACGAAGGCGCGCTCGCGCGACTGCAACGCGCGCTGATCGCGGAAGTGGGCCGACAGCACGCTGTCGGCCGTGTGTTCGAAACGCAGCATCCGGCTCAGGACGTCGGCGGTGCTATCTATCAGTTTTTCGGTCGGTTTCATCGCAGGTAGGGGTTGGCGGGTTCGTCCGCCGGCTCGTATCGGGGTGGCGGATCGACCGGGTCGCCGAAGGGCGCCGTCGTTCCGGCGGAGGCACCGGCAGTGCCGGCGCGCAGGCTCAGGTTTTCATACTCGATCAGGCGTACGCGCTGGTCGTACACATCGCCCTTGCGATCGGTGAAGCGGATCAGCACCGGCAGCCAGCGAAGATTCGGCGCCAGCCAGACCTCGATCTGGTTGTCTCCCGGCTGCGCGCGCGCCTGCAGGCGCCTGACCAGCTGGCGTCCGACGGCGGTGTCCAGGCTGCCGAGTGCCGGATCGGGCACAAACCAGCGCGGCGTGTAGCGCTTGCCGGTGGCCAGCGTGAAATCGAAGTCGCCGCCGACCTGTGCGCGCCAGATGATTTCCAGCCACAGGCTCAACATGTCCTGCGCGCCGGCCGTCAGTGCGTGGTCCGACTGCTTGGTGCCGGCGCGCAGCATAACCCGATTGCCGTCCCAGTCGAACACCACCTCCTCCTCGGTCGCCTTGCCCTGTGTCGCCCGCGACACATAGCGCAGCGGCTTCAGACCGTCGGTCGTCACTTCGCCGGTGCTCCGCTGTTCGACGCGCAGCGGCTTGAGCAGGCCGGCCAGACCGGTCGTTTCGGTGACCTGATCCATCTGGTAGTCGCTGCCATCGTGCACCCAGTGATAACGGGTTTCCCCGATGGCCAGCTCACCGCGGAACACGTCGAACTCCAGCTTCGCTTCGCTGACCAGGGCGCGCTGCGGCGTCAGCGTGGCGGTTTCGTCGCGATCGGGCAGTGCACCTTTGGCAATCGCCCGGTCCAGCAGTTCGCGATCGCCCATGGCATCGCCGTGTTCGCCATCGGTCGTCGCCGGTTCGTCGCCCGGCGCGGGCTGCGATGGCACTTCGGGCTCGGGCTCGGGCAGCGCCACGGGTTCAGGTTTCGGGCTGCGCGGCCTCGGCGGGCGCTTCGGCGCCTGCACCGGGGCGGGCGCCGCCTCGGCGACCGGTGAAGGCACCGGCACCGCCTTCGGCGGCGGCGGGGCGGGTGGCGCAAGCAGCGCCGCGCGTATCGTCGTGCGCTCGTCCGGCAGGCGCTCGTGATCGAAGCTGCGCAGCCCGCCCGCCAGCAGAAGGTGCAGCAGCACCGAAACGGCCAGTGCGAAAAGCAGCCGGGATCGGTTCAGCGGTTCAGACATCCGCACTCGGAACGCACAGCGCGGCGCTGTCCGGCGCGGCATCGCCGCGCAGCACGGCACGGCCGTCACGCAGTGCGAGCCGGCCATCGACGAACCAGCGCACCACCTGCGGGTACAGCAGATGCTCCTGTACCAGCACGCGTGCGGCCAGCGTGGTTTCGGTATCGCCGGCCAGCACCGGCACCGCTGCCTGCGCGATGATCGGGCCGCCGTCGAGTTCGCCGGTCACGAAATGCACCGTGACGCCGGCCACCCGGCAACCCGCCTCGATGGCGCGTCGATGCGTGTGCAGCCCGGTGAAGGCCGGCAGCAGCGATGGGTGGATGTTGATCATGCGGCCGCGATAGTGCTCGACGAAGCCGGGCGTCAGGATGCGCATGAAGCCGGCGAGCACGACCAGGTCCGGGGCATGGCGATCGATGCAGGCGGCGAGCGCGGCGTCGAAGGCGGCGCGGTCGGGATAGGCGGTGTGATCGACCACTTCGGTCGCGATGCCGCGATCGCGTGCGTAGGCGAGGCCGGCAGCGTCCGGCCGGTTGCTGATCACGGCGCGGATGTCCGCCGGCAGGCCGGCGTCGACAATGGATCGCATATTGCTGCCGCGTCCGGAAATGAGGATGACGACGGATGTCATTCGGGGCTGTCGGAAGGAGGGGGTCAGAGGCGGATTATCGCCGCCCGGCCGGCTGCCTGCCTATCTGACCGGCAGGAACACCGCCGTAGCGAGCGATTGCAGGATGCGGGTCACCACGCGCCGGTTCTTGTCGGCCACGATCTGCGAACTCATGTCGAGCCAGCCGATCATCTTGCCCATTTCGCGCTCGAAGCTGAGGTTGCGCACGCCGTCGGTGCCGATCTCGTTCGACAGCAGCAGCAATTCGCCGGTGGCATCGCGCGACTGCGCCAGCTTCCACGCCGAGATCTCGACATTGCGCGCGCAATTCGACAGCGCCTGCGGATCGAGTTCATCCATGATGAACAGTTCGGTCCGGTCGGCCCAAGCAGTCTGGATCATGCCGCCCATGCCGACGATCAGCGCCGCCACCCGATCGCCCGCGAAATCGGCCGAAAAGGCCAGCCGCATCACCTCGATGTCGCGCTTGCCGTCGAATTCCGCCAGCTGCCAGCCGCGGTCGGCGTTGAACAGGCGGGCCAGCGCTTCTTCACGACTGTTCAACCAGGCGCGCCGCCATTCGCGCGGATTGCGCCGGTACAGCTTGTCGGCCAGCCGTTCCAGACTGGCGAATATCTCCCGGTGATGCGCTTCGAGTACCCGGTCGATATCACTTTTAACAATCTGTTTCGGATGCATGGAATCAGCCACTGGCGCGGGTTTCTGGCCAGTGCCGCCGCAGCCCGTGATCCAGTTGGCTATCGCGGCGCAACACAGCACGCGCACAATCGACTTGCAGGCTGTCATAGCGTTCATGACCGACAGCGTACGACAACCCGGGCCCGGTTTGGGCGCGCGACGCACCCGCGGCGCGCGCACCAGCAAGTCCCAGAACCTCCGCAAATCCGCCATGAAGATGGAACAACTCGAGCGCGTGCGCGCTCCGGGCGTCAAGGCAGGCAGCCGTCGCTTCGGCCAGCTGCTGCGCACGCTGATGCGGGCCGACCACGGCGGCGTGCTGCTGTGCGGTGGGCGCGACGTCCAGTGCGATGCGCTGGCGATGGCGCTCGCCCGGCTGCGCGACCAGCCGCTGATGCGCGTCGAACTCGAGGCCGCCAACGACGAGCCGATCAGCGCCGAACAGTGGCGGCCGTCGCTGCAGCAGGCGCGTCGGCAGGCTGCGCTGCTCTATCTTCATCTGGGGGATGGCGCCGAGGGCGCCTTCGGCCGGGTCGGCGGCGGGGTGACCAGCCTGCGCGCCGAGCGCCTGCTGGCCGATGTGCAGCGCGCCGGTGTGGTCGTCATCGTGGCGGGCGCCGAACGCTACAGTTTCGCGCTTGAAGCCTGCTGGCCGCGCATCAGACTGGATTTCCCGAAGTCGGCCCGAACTTTGCGCGCACCCATGCGACTACCAGGGGTGCGAGCGATATCGCGATGATCGCCAGAATCACCAGCGTCAGGTTTTCCTTCACCCACGGCAGGTTGCCGAACCAGTAGCCGGCCAGCGCCAGCGATACCACCCAGATGATGGCGCCCGTGATGTTGAACATCGCAAAGCGCGGGTAGCTCATCTGTGCCACCCCGGCCACGAAGGGTGCGAAGGTGCGGATCAGCGGCATGAAGCGCGCGATGATGATCGTCTTGCCGCCGTGCTTCTCGTAGAACGCATGCGTGCGGTCGAACGCCGTGCGGTTGAAGAAGCGCGAATTTTCCCATTTGAACACCCGCGGGCCGCACCACGCGCCCACCGCGTAATTCACCGCGTCGCCCAGCACGGCTGCGATGATCAGCAGCACGATCAGCAGCCCGATGTGCATGCCGCCCGCTGCTGCGATCGCGCCGGCGACGAACAGCAGCGAATCGCCGGGCAGGAAGGGCGTCACCACCAGACCGGTTTCGCAGAACACGATCAGGAAGAGGATGGCGTAGACCCAGGCGCCATACTGTGTGACCAGCATGGCCAGATGCTTGTCCAGGTGCAGCATGATGTCGATGAAGGTGGTGAGCAGTTCCATGGTGCGTCGCGCTGAAATCGAGCCCGGATGATAGCGGATGCCTGTGACGGCCCGTAAAATCGACGCCCGCCCCCGTTTTCTGCCTGCGCATGCCTTCCATCCAGCTGTTGCCCGACCTGCTGATCAGCCAGATTGCCGCCGGCGAGGTGGTCGAGCGCCCCGCATCGGTGTTGAAGGAATTGCTGGAAAACAGCCTCGACGCCGGCAGCCGCGACATCCGCGTGCAGCTCGAAGCCGGTGGCGTGAAGCGCCTGCGGGTGGCCGACGACGGTTGCGGCATGCCGCCGGAAGACCTGCCGCTGGCGCTCGCCCGCCACGCCACGTCGAAGATTGCCTCGCTCGATGACCTCGAAGCGGTGGCCACGATGGGTTTCCGCGGCGAGGCGCTGGCGTCGATCGCCAGCGTGGCCCGGGTGGTCATCACCAGCCGGCAGACCGGTTCGCCGCACGCCTGGCGGATCGATGCCGGCAGCGATCCGGAACCGGCCGCACTCGATGCCGGCACCGTGGTCGACGTCGCCGATCTTTATTACAACACCCCGGCACGGCGCAAGTTCCTGCGCACCGAACAGACCGAGTACGGCCACTGCGACGACGTGTTCCGGCGCATCGCGCTGTCGGTGCCGCAGGTCGCCTTCCAGTTGCAGCACAACGGCCGCGTCACGCAGCGCCTGCCGGCGGCCGACATGGCAAGCCGCGTGCGTGCGCTGCTCGGCGACGAATTCATGCAGCACGCGCGCCCGGTCGAGGCCGACGCCGGCCCGCTCCGGATATCGGGCTTCGTCGCCCAGCCGGCGTTTTCGCGTGCCGGGCGCGACGCCCAGTACTGCTTCGTCAATGGCCGTTTCGTGCGCGACCGCCTGCTCGCGCACGCGCTGCGCGAGGCCTACGCCGACGTGCTGCACGGTGCGCGCCATCCGGCGTACGTCGTGTTCATCGAACTCGATCCGCGCGCGGTCGACGTGAACGTGCATCCGGCCAAGACCGAAGTGCGCTTTCGCGAGGCGCGCGGCATTCACCAGTTCGTGTTCCACGCGGTCGAGCGCGCCCTCGCGCTGTCGACGCAGACGGCCGAGCCGGTCGCGTCGCAGACGGCGGATCCGGATGCCGTCCGGCCGCCGCCCTCGCAAACCGGCTGGCCGATGCAGCAGGGCCGGGGCGTCGAGCAGCCGCTGGCGCGCTATTTCGACTTCGTCCGTCATGACGCACTGCCTGCGGTCGCCCGCGCGGATGCTGCGGGCCTGCCGGACGCACCGTCCGAGTCCGGTCCGCCGCTCGGCTTCGCCCTCGCCCAGCTGCAGGGCGTGTATGTGCTTGCGCAGAACAGCGCCGGCCTGGTGCTGGTGGACATGCACGCGGCGCACGAACGCATCCTTTACGAACAGTTGAAGAAGGTGTTCGAAGGCGCGCCGGCGGTGCAGCGGTTGCTGATTCCGGCCGTGTTGTCGATGAGCGCGCGCGAGGTGGCGACCGCCTTCGAGTACGCCGACGTGCTGGACAGGCTCGGCTTCGACATCGGCCAGGCCGGGCCGAACGAGTTGATGGTGCGTGCCGTGCCGGCGCTTCTGGCGCGCGCCGACACCGCCGCGCTGTTGCGTGCGCTGCTGGAAGAGCTGCGCGAGGCGCCGGCCAGCCAGGTGGTCGAGCGCCGGCGCAACGAACTGCTCGCAACGATGGCCTGCCATGGCGCGGTGCGCGCCAACCGCCTGCTGGCGCTGCCGGAAATGAATGCGCTGCTGCGCGACATGGAAGCCTGCGAGCGCGCCGACCAGTGCAATCACGGCCGCCCGACCTGGGTGCAGCTCACCATGGGCGAACTGGACCGCCTGTTCATGCGCGGCCGCTGATCGTGCCGCCCGTGTCTGCCTCACCGGTGCTGGTGTTGCTCGGTCCGACCGCCAGCGGCAAGACGGCTGCGGTTGCCCGCATCGCCCGCGCGTTGCCGGTCGAACTGGTCAGCGTCGATTCGGCGCTGGTGTTCCGCGACATGGATATCGGCACCGCCAAGCCGACCGCGGAAGAGCGGGCACTGTGCCCGCACCACCTGATCGACATCGTGTCGCCGCAGGAGGCGTATTCGGCCGCGCGCTTTGCCGCCGACGCACGTGCGCTGATCACCGCCATCCAGGGCCGCGGCAACATTCCGCTGCTGGCTGGCGGCACCATGCTGTACATCAAGGCGCTGCGCGACGGCCTGTCCGACCTGCCGGAAGCCGACGCCGATCTGCGCGCCGACATCGACCGCCGTGCCACCGCACAGGGCTGGCCGGCGCTGCACGCCGAACTCGCTGCACGTGACCCGGACGCCGCCTTGCGTCTCAAGCCCAACGACGCGCAACGCATCCAGCGCGCGCTGGAAATCGTCACGCTGACCGGCCGACCGCTGGCCGAAAGCTATGCGCGGCGTGAGATCGATGCGCCGCTGCCGCCGATGACCGTGCTGTCGCTCGAACCGTCGGATCGCGCCTGGCTGCACCGGCGCATCGAACAGCGCTTCGACGACATGCTGACGCAGGGCCTGGTGGACGAAGTGCGCGGTTTGCGCGGAAAGTACGTGCTCGACGCCGGCATGCCGTCGATGCGCTGCGTCGGTTACCGGCAGGTGTGGAACCACCTCGAAGGCGACATCGACGCCGCCGCAATGCGCGACACCGGCATTTACGCCACGCGCCAGCTCGCCAAGCGCCAGATCACCTGGCTGCGCTCGATGCCGATCGATCAGCGCATCGATTGTTGCCGCGCAGACGCCGCGGACTCGGTGCTGGAGACCTTCACCCGCGGGCGCGGGTGAAGGTCTCCAGCACCGAGACGCAAGATGCAAGATTCAAGATGCAAGGAAAACCGGACGAGCGCCGCAGTCCGCACCTCGCACCTGAAACCGTCCGAAACGAAAAGGGCGCCTTGCAGCGCCCTTGCCTTTCATCTTGAATCTTGAATCTCAACACCGCGGGCTCATCGCCTTCTTCAGGTCGTCCAGCTTGTGGATGCGGATGTTCTTGTTGCTGACCGACAGCAGCCCTTCGTCCTGCAAGCGCGACAGGCCACGGCTGACGGTTTCGAGCTTGAGGCCGAGGTAGGAGCCGATCTCCTCGCGCGTCATGCGCAGGTTGAATTCGGTCGCCGAATAGCCGCGCGACACGAAACGCTGCGACAGATTCACCAGGAAGGCGGCCAGACGTTCTTCGGCGCGCATCGTGCCGAGCAGCATCATCACGCTCTGGTCGCGCACGATTTCTCGGCTCATCACCTTGTGGAAGTGGTGCTGCAAGGTGTCGATCTCGCGCGACAGTTCCGACAGGCGGTTGAACGGGATGACGCACACCTCGCTGTCTTCCAGCGCGCGGGCGTCGCAGTTGTGCTGACCGGTGCCGATGCCATCGAGCCCCATCAGTTCGCCCGCCATCTGGAAGCCGGTCACCTGTTCGCGGCCGTCTTCCGACACGACTTCGGTCTTGAAGAAACCGGTGCGGATGGCGAACAGCGACTGGAAGGGTTCGCCTGCCAGGTAGAGCGGCATGCCGCGCGCCACCTTGCGGCGCGCGCCGACCAGTTCGTCGACCCGTTCTATTTCCTGATCCGACAGGCCGACCGGCATGCACAGCTCGCGCAGATTGCAGGCCGAACAGGCCACCTGAAGACCGTGTGACGTGATGGGTATCGGGACGCTGCTCATTATTGACGTTGATCAATGCGCGGTGGGGGGCGCGCTTGCATGATGGACGCACCACAAAGTGTGCCAACAAATCATGAATGTCGCAAAAGAACTCGTGTTCGACCCGCAGCTGATGCGGCGTTTTGATGTGCCCGGCCCGCGCTACACCTCGTATCCGACGGCCGATCGCTTCAACTTTTCGCACGACGCCCGGGCACACGGGGCGCGACTCGAGGCGCGCAATGCAGCGGCCGGGCCGCTGTCGATCTACATCCACATCCCGTTCTGCGACACGATCTGCTACTACTGCGCCTGTAACAAGATCATCACCAAAGACCACGCGCGCGCCGACAGTTACGTCGATACGCTGCTGCGCGAACTGGCGATGAAGGCCGCGCTGGTCAAGGGTAGCCGCGAAGTGGCCCAGCTTCATCTGGGTGGTGGCACGCCGACCTTCCTGAACGACGCGCAGATGACCCGGCTGTTCGAAGGCCTGCGCAGCCACTTCCGCATCGCCGACTCGGCACAGTGCTCGATCGAGATGGATCCGCGCGGCGTCAGTGCCGCCCGTGTGGCGCATCTCGGTTCGCTCGGCTTCAACCGCATCAGCATCGGTGTGCAGGACTTCGACCCGGTGGTGCAGCGCGCGGTGAATCGCGTGCAGAGCGTGGAAGAGACCGAAGTCGTGCTGCGTGCGGCGCGCGCCAATGGCTTCGTGTCATCCGGCGTCGACCTGATCTACGGTCTGCCGGGGCAGACGCTCGAAAGCTTCGACGCCACATTGGCCACCTTGATCCGGCTGGCACCGGATCGCGTGGCCATCTATCACTATGCGCATCTGCCGAAACAGTTCATGCCGCAGCGGCGCATCGATGAAAGCATGCTGCCCGACGTCAGCGTGCGCCCGCAGCTTCTGAAGTTGGCGATCGACCGCCTGCACGAAGCCGGTTTCGTGCATGTCGGCATGGACCACTTTGCCCGTCCCGACGACGAACTGGCCCAGGCGCAGCGCCATGGCCGGCTGCAGCGCAACTTCCAGGGCTATTCGACGCACGCCGGCTGTGACCTGATCGGGCTTGGCGTGTCGGCCATTTCCCGCGTCGGCGCCAGTTTTGCGCAGAACCACCGCACGCTCGAAAGCTGGGCGAAAGCGATCGACGACGGCGAACTGCCGGTCATGCGCGGTCTGGACATGACGGCCGACGACAGCGTGCGCAGCGCCGTGATCGGCGCATTGATGTGCCACTTCGAACTGTCGATCGAAGCGATAGAAAGCAGTTACGCCATCGATTTCAAGCAGTATTTCGCCCCGGAGCTGGCCGAACTGCAGGAACTGGCCGATGCCGGTCTGCTGACCATCGAGCCGGACTGGATCGGCATCACGCCGCGCGGCCGCCTGCTCGTGCGCGCCGTGTGCATGGTGTTCGACCGCTATCTGCGCCTCGATTCGGAAACGGTGCGGTACTCGAAGGTGGTTTAGGGGCTGTTGCGCACAAACGACACACGAGTCGCGCATCACGTCTGCCCCGCACACCCGTGAGCGGCGTGACGTCGGCAGGTCGCCGGGCCGCGTCGCCTTGCATGCGCACGAGGCTCGGCGCACGATCGCGCCACCTACCCGTTCAAGAATGATTGATTTCCCATGAGTCTCGGACTTGCCGCAGTGTTTCTGGTCGGCCTGCTCGGCGGCGTGCACTGCGCCGGCATGTGCGGCGGCATCGTGTCGGCGATTTCCGCCGGCGTGCCGCAGGTCCGCCAGCCCGGCTGGCGCGCGCAGTTGCCGGCCTTCTCGCTGCACCTTGCCTACAGCACCGGCCGCATCACGAGCTATGCCTTTGCCGGCGCGGTCGCCGGTAGCATCGGCGGCGTCGGCCTGCTGGCTGGCAGTGCGCTGCCGCTGCAGACGGTGCTTTACGTGCTGGCCAACGTGATGATGATCGCGCTCGGCCTGTACCTCACGGGCTACACACGGGTGCTCGCACCCATCGAGGCGCTCGGCCGCCCGCTGTGGGCACGCATCCAGCCGATCGCCGGCCGCTTTCTGCCGGCACGCACGCCGGCGCAGGCGCTGGGCGTCGGCCTGCTGTGGGGATTTCTGCCCTGCGGCATGGTCTACAGCATGCTCGGGCTGGCCCTGCTGTCCGGCTCGCCGGCCAGCGGTGCGCTGATCATGCTGGCTTTCGGACTGGGTACGCTGCCCAACCTGTTGCTGGCCGGCATGCTGCTGACCCGGCTGCGCGCACTCACCCGCAATCCGGCGCTGCGCCGGGTGGCCGGCCTGATGGTGCTGGGTTTCGGCCTGGTCGGGCTGGCGCGCGCGTCCACCCTCGGCGACGGGCTGTGGAACGGGCTCATCTGCCATACTTGAGTGTCCCTGCAACCAGACTGATTTCACCATGCGTATCCTGCTTGCCGTCGATGGTTCCGAACACGGCGTGCGCGCCGCCACCGAAGTGCTGCGCCTGTCCGCCCATTTCACCAGCGTGCCCGAGATTCACTTGCTGTTCGTTCATGCGCCGGTGCCCAGCGGCCTGTTGCAACAACACGTGAGCCGCGAGGCGCTGAACGACTACTACCGCGAAGAAGGCGAGGACGCGACCCGCATCGCGCTGGACACACTGCGCAATGCCAAGGTCGAACCCATCCTGCACCTGCACGTCGGTCCGCCGGCTGAAACCATCGCCCGCTACGCCGAACAGCACGACTGCGAAATGATCGTCATGGGTCGGCGCGGTCACGGCGCACTGGCCAGTTTCGCGCTGGGCTCGATCGCCAGCGGTGTGCTGCATCATTCGAAGCGGCCGGTACTGCTGGTCCTGTAACTGTTGTCTGCCCGGCTGCAATCCGCGCCGGGCCCAGTTCTGGGCCGTGTTCTCGCTCAAGAGTCGCAGCTGCGCGCCGTTAGCCGGAAGAGTTCCTTATTTTTCCGCAATGGATACGCACATGAGCGCCACACCCGTTGCCACCGATCCACTCGAGGTCTGGGTGGACAAGCTGCGCAATCAGGACATGCCCATCTTCAGCGCGACGCTGGCCGCCATCGGCGAGGTCGCGGAGAACGACGCCAGTCCGACGTCGGCGCTCGGGCGCATCATCCTGCGCGATGCCGGCATGACTGCGCGCGTGCTCCGCATGGCCAACTCCGTGTTTTTCCACGGAGAAGGCAGCCGCATCAACACCATTTCGCGCGCGATCGTGCTGCTCGGCTTCGACACCGTGCGCAACATCGCCATATCGGTCGCGCTGATCGACGCCTTCCTGGCCGGTGGCGTACGCGACCGGGTCAGCGCCGAAATGGCGCGCTGCTTTCACGCGGCCGTCCATGCAAAGCATGCCGCCACGGTGCGCGGCGACGCTTCGCCGGAAGAAGTGTTCATCGCGACCCTGCTGTCGCGCATCGGCGAGCTGGCCTTCTGGTGTTTTTCAGGTGAAGCGGGTCAGCAGCTGGATCGCGCGCTGCGCAAGCCCGATGCCGTGCCGGAAAAGGTTGAAAGCGAGGTGCTCGGCTTCCGGCTGCGTTCGCTGACCCAGTTGCTGGCGCGCGAATGGACGCTGCCCGGACTGGTGGCGAACGCCTGTGTGGACACCGCGCGGTCTGACAGCCGCGAAGCGCTGGTGATCGCCAGCTACCGGCTGGCCAGCGCCGCCGAAGCCGGCTGGCAAAGCGAAAAGGCGCGTGAATCGGTGCGCGACTACGCCAAGCTGTTGCGGCAGGACGTGGCAGCCGTTGCGCCGGTGGTCGCTGCGCACGCGCGCGAAGCGGCCTGCCTTGCAGGATTCTATGGTTGCGAAGAGGCCGCGGCGCGCATCCCGGTGCCGGCGCGTCCGGACGAAGAGGATGAAACCGGCGCGCCGGCCATTCTGGCCGACCCCGATCCGGCGCTGCAGTTCGACATTTCGCGTCGCATGGTGGCCCTGATTGCGGCGCACTCGGCTTCCGGCGCGGTGCTCGACCTGGCGCTCGAAGGCGCCGGTCGCTCGCTGGGCGCCGACCGCGCCGTGCTCGCGCTGGTCACCGCCAACCGCTCGCAGCTCACGGCCCGGGCCACGCATGGCCGCGGCGCGCAGCAACTCATGCGTCACTTCAATTTCCTGCTGGCCGGCGCTGCGCGCGATGCGCTGACCGAACTGGTCGATCACGGACGCGTCATCGACGTCGAGGCGTCGCACGTGCCCGCCCCGGGATTGCCGTCCATCACGCGCCTGCGTTCGGCACTGGGCCAGCTACACCAGGTGCTGGTGCCGATCAACGCGCACGGCCACGTCGTGGGCGTGCTGTACATCGATCGAGCAGCAACGCGCCCGCCGATGCGGCCCGGCACGCCGGAATCATTGATGACCTTCGCCCAACTGGCCGGCATCGCGCTGGAAGCCGCTTCGCGCAAGTCTTGAGTCAGAACACCCCGGCGAACAGACCGGGCATCGCCCGGCCCCGGGGCATCACATCCGGCGGCGCGACGCCGCAGCAATGAGTCCTAGCCCCGCGAGCAGCAGCGCATAGGTTTCGGGCTCGGGTACGACCGTCACATCGACCCACACCGCCTTGTGGTCGGAACTGGCCAGATTGGCGTACAGGTTGGGGTCGCGGAAGGTGCCGACCAGATCGAACAGGTCGCCGGTGTTATTGGCCACGGCCGTGTCCGGGTCGACCGGCCAGAAGATGCCGGCATCGGTCATTTCGAGATTGGCGGACGGCAGCACGTAATCGACGCGCAGATTGCCCGGTGCCGAATCGCTGAAGTCGGCGGTGTCGAACTGCGGGTCGCCGGTGTGCGACTGGTTGGCCGTGCCATTGTTGCTCGGGTAGGTCGCCGCGGCCGTGCCGCCGGCCGACGCCGGGGTCAGCGAGGTATTCACCCGCGGGTCGCCCAGCAGCTGGTTGATCGCACCCTGATAGCTGTCGCCATCGAACGGGTCGGCGTTGTAGTCGCCGGCGATGACGAACTTCGCGCCCGCAGCCAGACCGCCTGTGCCGCCCTGATCGTCGTAGATGTAGCCGGCGCCATTGACGTAGTCGGACCAGAAGCGGATTTCGTCGTGGTTGCGCTTGCCGTTGCGGTCTTCCGCGCCGTCAAAGGTCGGCGGCGTCGGATGGGCGGTCAGGAAATGCACGTCCTGACCGTTGATGCGCACCGTCACGTCGACATGGTTCTTCGACGACAGCCGCAGCGCGTTGATTTCCGCCGGCGAATAGAAATCGGCGAGATTGTTGGCGGTCGGGTCATTGGTCAGCAGATTGCCCGGCATGTCCTTCCACAGGAAGGTCTGGAAGCTGCGAACGCCGACGATTTCGTACTTCGAGTAGATCGTGAAGCCGTACTGACCGCCGTAGTTGCCGAAGCCGAAGGCATCGTCGCCGCCAGCGATCACACCGTTGTTGTTCAGGTCGAAGCCGGACGCCAGGCCGGTATTGGTGTTGGGCGTGTAGCGGTAGGCGTAATCGATGCCGCTGGTTACCCCGCGCACCGCATTGCCTTGACCGACCGACAGGAAGTTCTGCTGGAACAGCTGCGCGCCCTGGCTGGAATAGCCCAGCCCGGTCGGCACGCTGCTGGCGGTCGGCGTGCCATCGAGGTCGAAGTCGAATTCATTCACCAGCAGCACGTCGGCGTTCACGCGCTGGGCGATTTCGGCCACGTTGCGCGCCTGCTGGATGCGGTTGGCGACGCTGGCGGTGACGCCGATCGCGCCCGGGTTGGCGAGATCGGACAGCAGCTGGCCGGCGGCGTCGCGGTTCAGCGACGCGTTGAAGGTGGCGAAGCGGACGGTTTCCGCCTGCGCGGCGCCGGCCGTGGCCAGCAGCGCAAGGGCGATCGGGGTGAGGGCAAGTTTCATGTCGGTGTGTCCTTTCAGAGGGGCGTATCAGCGGCGGCGCAGGCGCAGCGTCAGCGTCATCAGGCCGAGGCCGGCGAGGAACTGCACGAAGCGGGTGGGTTCGGGCACGGCCGACACTTCGAGCGCGATGAACTGGGTGACCTGCGTGCCGCTGAAGTTGTTGTCGGCCGCCAGCACCAGCGTGCGGTTGCCGTTGGCCAGCGTGTGGCCCCAGCTGATCGCCTCGATGTTGTCCAGCGTGATGCCGTCGAAGGTGATCGGCAGTTCAAGCAGCAGCTCGCGGCGCATCGGCGTGTAGGTCGCACCGACCAGACTGTCGAAGCTGCTGACATCGGTCGTGTCCGGCATGATTTCGGCCAATGTGAGGCGGATGGTGTTGCCCACGCCGAAGGCGAACGCGCGTTCCACCGCGATGAACCGCGTGTCGGAAATCGCCAGCAGTTCCGGCAGGCCGTTGTCCGGGCCGAATGGCGCGCCGGGCACGGCATCGACCGGAATCGGCGGCAGTGCGTATACATATTGCGCACCGGCCGCGCCGCTGACCGGATCGAGCGCGGTCACGCGTACCACGCTGCCGTTGCTGACTGACGTGAGCGGGCCGTCCTGCACCAGCGCGTCTTCGTTCGCGGTCCAGATCGTGCCGTCGGGCGACACCGTCAGCGCCTCGAACAGCTTGTTGCTGCGCCCGCCGGTGGTGGCGTTGTCGACGTAGTTGAACATCGCCGGCGTGGCGAATTCGCGCACGAAGGCGCCCGAGGTCGTCATTTCGCGCACGAAGGGCTGGTAGCGGCTGGCCGCGTTGCCGCTCCAATTGCCTTCCGACGACCAGTACAGATTGCCGTTCGGTGCCATCCGGATGCCTTCCGGATCGACGGTGCGCGCGTTCGACGGGAAGGTCGAGCCGTCCGGCCGCTGCATGAAGGTCTGGCTGTTCACGGTGACGCCGTTGAAACCGGTGGCGTCGTAATCGAGCGACAGGTTGTAGAAGCGCGGCGTGCCGCGCTCGCCGCCGCGGTCATCCGAAATCGCCCAGTAACGGCCGTCGGCGGCGCGGTCGAGCCCGGAAATCCCGCCGAACTCGACGCCTTCGAACAGCGTGCCGGTCGCGATGCGCTGCTCGCCGATGACGCGCAGCGAGAAGTCGGCCGCCAGCGCGTGGCCGGCACAGGTGGCGAGCAGGGCCACCAGCAAGGTCTTTTTCATTTCGTTGTCCCCAGGTGATCAGGCGCGACGGCGGGCGGCTGCGCCGATCAGGCCGAGACCGGCCAGCAGCATCGCCCAGGTTTCGGGTTCGGGCACGGCGGCCAGTGCAGCGAGCGCGGTGTCCGGGTGATCCGAAAACACGCCATCCACGCCCAGGGCGTAGAACGCGGCGTATTCCTCTTCCGGCGTGCCATAGCCGAGCTGGTAGCCGATCGAGTCGTCGCGGAAAGTCCAGGTGTGCACCAGCAGACCGCGCGCGTGGGCGGCTTCGACGATGCCGGTGCTGCCTTCGACCAGCCGGTCGCGCGCGTCGATCACGCCGTCGCCGGTGCGCTCGACGCCATCGGCCACCGTCTTCAGCAGATAGGGCTTCCACGGACCGATGCCGTCGGCGTAGGTGGCGATGAAGTCGAGGCCGGCTGCGGTCAGCAGATCGCCGAAGGTGCGCGGGTCACCCGCTTCGGCGAAATCGAACGGACGGTCATACGGCGGCACCGTCAGGTCCATGCTGCCGTCGGTATTCACGTCCCAGGCGTCCATCAACTGCACCAGACGGATGTCGGTCTTGCCATTCAGATACTGCAGGTTCGACACCTCGAAGGACTGGATGAACACCGGCGCGGCAGCCGAGTTGCCGTAGGCGGCATGCAGCGTGCTGACCAGCTTGTCCTCGAAGTAATTCGCAGCAAAGCCGTTGTTCGCGGCCTGCGCATTCATGTAGACCGAGTGCTTCAGTTCCGGGTAGATGCCCACGCCCTTCGACTGCGCGAGCGTGATCACTTCGTCCAGCGTCGGGATTTCGTACAGGCCGTTGAAGCTCTGGTCACGGTCGGCGCGCGGCTGTATGGCGCGCAACGTCTTGATTTCGGCCAGCGTGAAGGTGTCGGCGAAGTAGGCGGTGGTGGACACACCGTCGAGCAACCGCGTGGACTTGCGGCTGGCATCGAACACGCTGGACACATTGGTCGTGCCATCGAGAATCGGCTCGTGGCGGGCGATCAGGTGCCCATCCTTCGTCAACACCAGATCGGGTTCGATGAAGTGCGCACCCTGCTCGATGGCGAGCGCGTACGACGCCAGCGTGTGCTCCGGCAGGTAACCGGATGCGCCGCGGTGGCCGATGACGATGGGGGCCGCGCCGTCCAGCGTGTTCCAGGCGAAGGCCGCCGGTGCATTGAAGGCGGACAGCAGTGCGACGCACAGCAGGGCGGGGCGAAGCGTGACCAGTTGTTTCATGACTTTGATCTCCGGGCGATGCAGGGGAATTCGTCCGGGGCGCGCCGGGCGCAGCGCGCCCCGGGGCTCAGCCGGCCTTGCGGCGGCGTGCCATGAAACCGGTCAGCGCGAGGCCGGCCAGCAGCATGGCGTAGGTTTCCGGTTCGGGAATCGACGCCACGGCGGCGACGCCGATGTCCGGGTGATCGGTGAAGAAACCGTCCAGCCCGAGCGCGGTGAAGGCGAGGATCTGGCCCTTCATGTCGCCGAAGGCGGCCGGGTCGCTGCTCGAATCGAACTCGCTCGGCAGGAACACGTTTTCCGCACGGAAGGTCCAGGCGTGCACTTCGAGGCCGAGGCTGTGGGCGTCGGCGATCAGGCTGGTCGGCGTGCCGAGCACGCCACCCACCAGCGGAATCAGCAGATTGGTGTTGGCGCCGACGCCGTCGGCGTAGCCCTCGATGAACAGCAGGCCTTCTGCGTCAAGCTCGGCCAGTTGGGCATAGGTGCGCAGATCGCCCGCCACGATGAAGTCATACGGACGGCCGCTGCCGTTGAGCAGCTGCGCGATGCGGATGTCGGTCTGCGTATTGACGTACTGCAGGTTCGACACTTCGAACGACTGGATATACACCGGCGCGCTGGCGGTGTTGCCGTAGTTGGCGTGCAGCGTGGCGACCAGCGAGTCTTCCATGCGTTGCAGGCCGTTGGCGTCGGCGTAGTTCTTGAAGTAGGTCGGGTGCTTGGTTTCCGGGTAAATGCCGATGGTGCGGCCGGTTTCGACGCTCTTCGCCTTGGCCAGATCAATCACTTCCTGCAGCGTCGGAATGACGAACTGGTTGTTGTAGGCGTTGTTGCCGGTGCGCAGGTCGCGCAGGCGTTCCTGGGTGCGGATGTCAGTGCGGATCTCGGCCGCGGTGAAATCTTCCGCCCACCAGCCGCCCACCTTGGTGCCGTCGAGCGTCTTGACGGTCAGGCGATCGCTGTACCTCTCCAGTTCCCACACATTGGTGCTCGTATCGGTGCGGTTGAGCACGGGCTTGCCATCGGCGCCGAACACGATGTTGCCACTGGCATCCAGATTGACGCGCGCGAGCATCGGCTCGTGGCGGGCGATCAACACGCCGTCCTTCGTCATGACGAGGTCGGGCTCGATGTAATTGGCGCCCTGTTCGATGGCCAGCGTGTAGGCCTCGAGGGTGTGCTCCGGGCGGTAACCGGATGCACCGCGGTGGCCGATTACCAGCGGCGCATTGCCGCTGAGCGTGTTGTAGGGCGACGCAGCCAGCGCATGGGACGGCGCAAGCAGCGGGGCGGCGCCAAGCGTGGCGGCGAGTGCGGCAAACAGTGCGGTGTGTTTCATGTTGCAGACCTCGGTGTCGGGAGCGTTGTCGGGTGATTCGCAGGGCGGTTCCGTCGGGCGCCGGTCCGCAGGCACGATTGCCTGCGGACCGCGTGGCGCTCAGCGCGAGCGACGGCGCACGGCTGCGCCGATCAGGCCGAGACCGGCCAGCAGCATTGCGTAGGTTTCCGGCTCCGGCACAGGGTTGGCGAGGCTGATCTTCAGGAACTCGGTGTGGTCGGAGCCGAGGTCGCGACCGCCGGTGCCGGGGTAGTTGTTGTCGTTGATCACCAGCAGCGTGTTGGCGTCGAGGATGAGCACGTCCTCGATGGTCACGTAGGGGAAGGTGAAGGTGGTGAGGCCGTCGCCATTCAGGTCGTCCGGGTCGGCGATGTTCATCAGGTCGACCAGTTCGGTCTTGGTGACGAAGCCGCCGTCGGCGACACCGGTGGTGTCGGCGATGAAGATCTTCTTGAACGGTGTGCCGTTGGTGGCGGTGCCGCCGTTGCGCTCGATCACCAGGAAGCGGTGGTCATCGATGGCGGTCATGTCGCCGATGGCCGTGCCCTGCGCTTCGAGTTGATACAGGTAGTCGAGGCCGGTATAGCTTTCGCTGTCGATGCTGAATTCATTGATGCGCAGGCTTCTGGCGGGATCGCCGGCAACCGTGCGCTCGAGCAGCGTGTAGAGCCGGTCGCCGCTGGCGTTGATGGCCATGCCCTCGAAGCCGCCGGAGCCGCCGAGGTTGCTCGCCACCGAACCATTCAGCACGGCCTCGTGCTGCGGCGCGAACACGCCGGGCAGCGCGATTTCGCGACGCTGCACCACGCCGCTGGCATCGGTCTTGACCAGGTAGGGGCCGAATTCGTCACCGAACCACAGGTTGCCGTTCTTGTCCTGACGCACCGATTCGATGTCCAGGTCGGCGCCGGTGAGCAGGCGGCCGGACTTGATCGACGCATCCACGAGCGGGTTGGCGGCGTGGTTGTAGTAGTGCGTGTAGTCGGCCTGGATCTTGATGCTCAGCAGGTTCTTCGGGTCGCTCAGCGTGATGCGGCTGGCTGCGTTGAAGGCCGGCAGCGACGCGCCGGAGTTCCAGTCGGCGGCGGACACGCTGCCACTGCCGCCCTGTGCGGTGCGGAAGTCGACATTCACCGCGTAGCTGCGCAGCAAGGTGTCGCCCGAATTGCCCTGCGCGCCGAAGCCGTTGTCGGAGATGACGCGGAAACTGCCGTTGGCACCGGCCAGCACGCCGGAGAAGCCCTGCACCGGCTGCAGGTCGATCAGCGGCAGCGGGTTGCCACCGGCGCCGGCACCGGCAAACTGGCCCGAGGTCGGGCCGTCGGAGAAGGTATTGGCCGGCATCACGGCCCAGCCGGCCAGCGTGTTCTGTGCGGCATGCGCGGTCGGTGCGGCAAAGGCGGCGGTCAGCGCGAGCGCGAGGCTCAGACGTGCGAAATCAGCGTTCATGGTTCATCTCCCCTGTGTGGTCGGTCCGGCCGATGCCGGCAACACGCGGAAGGCTGGGGAGGGCGCTTTGCAGTGCCGTGAAGGTGAACTGGTCCGTTCGGATCATGGCGCGTCGCCGGCCGCACGCAGCATGGCTTTGCACGCAGGCGGCGGGTCCACCGAAAGCGGGCACAAGGTCGTTTCCGGACACTCTGTGCAGGGGCAGGATTGCGCGCCGGTTACAGAGAAGGTGAATTCATGTGACGGGCGTGCAGTGCGGCGGTGTGCCACACGAATCGACGGCCGGCACGAGCCTGCATGTAAACTCGCGGCTTTACCCCCCTGCGAGACCCCGCCATGCCCGTGAATTACCAGACGCCGTCTGCCGAATCCATCCTGCCGGTCGCCGGCGTGCGATTGGGCATCGCCCAGGCCGGCATCCGCAAGGCCAACCGGCGCGACCTGTGCCTGATTTCGCTGGTGCCGGGCGCCCGCGTGGCCGGTGTCTTCACGGTGAATCGCTTCTGCGCCGCGCCGGTGCAGGTGTGCCGCGACCACCTGTCGCGCAGCGACATCCGCGCGCTGGTCATCAACACCGGCATCGCCAACGCCGGCACCGGCGAACCCGGCCTGGTCGCCGCGCACGCCAGCTGCATTGCCGTGGCGCGCGTGCTCGGCGTGGCACCGGAGCAGGTGCTGCCGTTTTCCACCGGCGTCATCATGGAGCCGCTGCCGGTCGACCGCATCGAACGCGGTCTGCCCGCCTGCATGGCCGATCTCGACGAAGGCAACTGGCACGCCGCAGCGCACGCCATCATGACCACGGATACCGTCGCCAAGGTGGCGTCGCGCACCGTCCAGATCGACGGCCGCACCGTCACGCTCAGCGGCATCAGCAAGGGCGCAGGCATGATCAAACCCAATATGGCCACCATGCTGGGCTTCATGGCGACCGACGCCGCCGTGTCGCAGGCCGCGCTCGAAACCATGGTGAAGCACGCCGCGGACCGCTCGTTCAACTGCATCACGGTCGACGGCGACACCTCGACCAATGATTCATTCATGCTGATTGCGTCCGGCACTGCCGGCAACGCCGAAATCACCACGCTCGACAGCGAAGCCGGCGCCGCGCTGGCCGAGGCCGTGACCTCGCTCGCCGTAGAACTGGCGCAGGCCATCGTGCGCGACGGCGAAGGCGCAACCAAGTTCATCACCATCGAGATCGAGGGCGGTCGCGACGTCGCAGAGTGCAAGGCAGTCGGCTATGCCATCGCGCACTCGCCGCTGGTGAAAACCGCCTTCTTCGCGTCCGACCCCAACCTCGGCCGCATCCTCGCCGCCGTCGGCAACGCCGCGCAGAACCATCCGCCGCTGGAAGACCTCGATACCTCGAAGGTGAGCCTGTGGATCGGCGACTTCCTGGTCGCGAAAGACGGCGGCCGCAACCCCGCCTACCGCGAAGAGCAGGGCGCCTCGGCGATGGCCCCGGCCGAAATCACCCTCCGCGTGGCACTGGGCCGCGGCAGCGCCCGCGCCACCTGCTGGACCTGCGACTTCAGCTACGACTACGTGAAGATCAACGCGGACTACCGCAGCTAAGCTGGATGGACGTGCTGAGTCAGCCGCTGTCGAAACCGGAACTCGATACGCTTGAAGATTTTCTCGCGTCGCCGCAGTTCGAATACCGGGCGATGGAATTGCCGATGCTGGAAGGCTTCCTGACCGCCCTCGTCATCGGACCGCGCATGGTCATGCCGGGCGAATGGCTGCCCCGGGTGTGGGACCGCTACGACGCAGCTGTGGCACCCGCCTTCGCCGACGCCGGACAGGCCGAGCGCATCACCACGCTGTTGATGCGCTTCATGAATGGCATCGCAGACACCTTCCTGAACGATCCGGGCGCCTTCCAGCCCATCTTCTGGCAGCCCGAGCGGCGAGGGGCCCCGGAATGGTGTGAAGGCTTCCTGGCCGGCACCGCGTTCTGCGACGCCGAATGGGCCGCGCTCTGGGACGAGGAGCCCGCTCTGTTCTCACCCCTGATGCGCCTGGGGACCGACGAAGGTCGCGCGATGATCCGCGAGGACGGCGAAACCGAGGTGTGGATGAAGCTGGTCCAGCCGATGCTGGTCGCCATTCATGAAATCTGGCTGCAGGCGCGCACCCTGCCGCTCGACGGCGGCCATGAAAGCGCTTTCGAGGATGACGACGCACCCGCCGAACCCTTTGCGCGCCCTGAGCCGAAGGTCGGCCGCAACGACGCCTGCCCGTGCGGCAGCGGCAAGAAGTTCGAGAAGTGCTGCGGTGGCGGGGACCGGTCGGTGCATTGATCTACACCGTCGCGCGCACGCGGTGCCCGTGTGTCTGATAGCCCGTTCGGACCACGCCGCAGCGCACTTGCCGTCACGTCGTCGACATCCGCCGGACCGATGATTGAAGTATCGTCATCGCTCTCGGAGTTCTGAATGTCCTCGTCCTGTCCCTCTCCCGGTCGCCGTCGTCTGCTGCAAAGCTCGGGCGCGCTGGCGGCCACCCGCTTCACCGGCCTGATGGGCGCGCTGTACGCGCAGAACGCGCTGGCCGCCACCGGCAAGCAGACCGTGTCCGCCCTGTCGCCCTACGGCGCGCTGGCGCCGGTGAAGGACGCGACCACCGGCCTGCCGCTGCTGCAGCTGCCGCCGGGCTTCAGCTACCGCAGCTTCGGCTGGACCGGCGACAGCATGAGCGATGGCAACCCGACGCCGGGCAATCACGACGGCATGGCCGTAGTCACGTCGCGCCGTGTCGGCCGCAGCACCGAACTCGTGCTGGTGCGCAACCACGAGCGCGGTCTGGTCGCCACCCAGGCGGAAGCCATCCAGGCGCCGCGCAGCTACGCCACGCAGCCGGTGAACGGCATCATCACCGTGTATTACGGCAACCTGCCCATCCGCATCGGGGCGGGCGGCATCGTGACCGACCCGTCGGCCGCCGCGCCGGCGCCCTTCGTCGGCTATCCGGCCGGCGGCACCACCAACCTGCTGTTCCGCGACGCCAGTTGGGCCGGCGCCACCGGCTCGATCGGCGGCACGCTGGGCAACTGCGCCGGCGGCCCGACGCCTTGGGGCACCTGGCTCACCTGCGAAGAAACCATCTACGACTTCTCCAGCATCGGCGGCAAGAAGCACGGCTACGTGTTCGAAGTCGACGCCGACGCCGGTGACTCGATCGCCGATCCCATCATCGGCATGGGCCGCTTCGTGCACGAGGCCGTGGCGGTCGATCCGACCACCGGCTACGTCTATGAAACGGAAGACAACCGCAACGTATCGGCCTTCTTCCGCTACCGGCCCGCCGATACCTCGGGCGAACCGGGCAGCCTGCACAACGGTGGCACGCTGCAGGCGGCGCGCATCAAGGCCATCGTGCGCAAGGCCGTACCGGCCACGCTGGCCCAGGCCAACGACCAGGGTCTGCTGAACCCGGACATCGGTGACGAATACGAACTGGAGTGGGTGGACGTCGCCAACCCGGATGCCGACCCGGTGGTTGTCGCCGGCCAGCCCGGCGGTGTCAGCCTCGCCTTCATGTCCGGCCCCACCTACCAGGCCATCAGCCAGGGCGGCGCGCGCATGAGCCGCGGCGAAGGCATCTGGTATTCGGCCGGCAAGATGTTCATCGTCGATACCGCCGCCGGCACCGACAGCCGCTCGCGCGTCGGCCAGGGCGAAGGTGCGGTGTGGGAACTGACGCTGGCCACCATGCGCCTGCGCGCCATCTTCGTCAGTGGCAACCAGACCGCCGGCAATAATCCGGACAACGTCACCGTCAGCCCGCGCGGCGGCGTGCTGCTGTGCGAGGACGGCGGCGGCTCGACCGACGTCTACGGCACCGGCTCGCGTCTGCTCGGCCTGAACCCGGCGGGCGAGGCCTACATCTTCTGCAAGAACAACGTAACGCTGTCGGCCGACCAGATCGCGAGCGCAGGCAAGTTCGCCGCCGCCGCTGACTATCGCGGCTTCGAATTCTGCGGCGCCTGCTTCGATCCGACCGGCCGCGTGCTGTTCGCGAATATCCAGACACCGGGCATCACCGTGGCCATCACCGGCCCGTGGGCCAAGGGCAATCTTTAAGCACCGATCCGGGAGCCATCACATGAACATCCGCCACACCCTCGCCGCCGCGCTGTGCGCCCTCGCACTCGCCCCGGCCGCCCACGCCTACACGCTCGACGTCATCGCCGCCAACGGCAACACCGTGGACACCAGCTTCAGCACGCCGGACATGCTGTCCATCGACTTCGGCCTGATCAACACGCTGCCCGTCACATTCACGCTGACCCGCGACGAGAGCGACCTGCCGATGCTCGACTTCAATGCCATCGTCCGCAATTACATCGGTCTGGGCTTCGAAAGCCTGACGCTGACGATATCCGGTGGCCTGTTCAACACCCTGGGCAGCGCCGGCGGCACCTTCGGCTCGGTCGCTACCGTCACCGGCAGCGTCGACACCGCACGCGTCAGCTTCAGCGGCCCGGAATACGTCGAAGCCACGCTCGGCGACTGGTTCCTCGACGGCAGCCAGACCGACTTCGTGCTCGACATCGCCAACGCCACCGGCCCGGTCACCCTGACCCTCACCGCCGTGGTGCCCGAACCCGAAAGCTGGGCCATGATGCTGGCCGGCCTGGGTCTGCTCGGCGCAGCGGTGAGTCGCCGTCGCTGAAGGGCGGGCAGGGCAAAGCAAATGAAGTATCCGGTGCCGTGCGCACCGGATGCTCGGCCTCGCGCCGACGCCCGCGCCACTCAACCGGGCTTCGTTACGCCGAAGTCGAGCAGCGAACGCTGCAGTTCGTCCGTGCCGGTCCGGATCACGGCGATGCCGTGACGTCCGAGCACTTCCATCATCTCCCCGACAGAAAGCCCCGCCATCCGGGCCGCCATGCCCAGGGACACGCGTTCCTCATCAAACAGGCGCATCGCCAGCGCAGTGACCACCTCTTCCGGCAGCACGCCGGCATGCATCGGCACAGCGACGAACACCGGTTCGCCTTTGCTCGTCACGACCGACAAGCGACCTTCTTCGGCGCGCCGGATCATTTTGCCGGCGTGTTTTCGCAGGGCGCGGGATACGAAGGTTTTCATGACGTGATTTTGGATGGTTTCGAGCTTCATGCGCCGCATGGCGTCGCGTTCCGGGGAGATTTAACATCTCGATTGCGATGTCACGTGACGGCGTCGACGCGAAGCGACCGCTGATGTGTGGTGACGGAACCGATCGGTCAGCTGACCCTGCTTAAACGGACTCATACGGCTGCCAGCCAAGGGCCGTCCTGCCCGAAAACGCTGTTGCGATGAATAGTCGAGCGCGCCCGATAACCCATGCGCAGGATCATCTCAAGGTTGTCTTGATTCATACGCCGTTTCACGCTCAGTGAAGCTTCAAGGGCAACTATTCGGAATTTCCGAACAGTTCGGTCGGCGGCAGTCGCGCGACACGCGCTGAGGGGGTATGACTGCGAGCGTTTTAAGCGGTCACTGATTCACACCCGCCCACGGTAGGTGCAATGGGGCGACGCGTTGAAACCCGTGCAGCCGGTTTTGCCGTCATCTCAATCGATGGCGCTGCGGTGTCGTATGGGGGCCGCAACGCCAGGCGCAGCGCTGGTGCGGGTACCCCGCATATCGGGCGTGCACTCGGGCGCGTAACGGATTGATCCAGCCATGGGCCAGGCGTCGGCGCTGATTGGTGGATGTCTGCCCGGCGCCCGGTTCGTTCAAAAGATCGCCCTGTTCGTTCAAGCCTCCGTTTCCCCGCTTCCCTAGAGTCTGCCCGTGTGTTGCCGTCGGCCGCAGGTGTGCGTTCGCGAGACGGGGACGGGGGTGGAATCATTCAAGTCAGACAACGGAGGAAGCAAATGAGCGAAGCATCTGTGGCCACGAAAGTGGCTGGGGAGACCGGAAGCGCGAAGACGTACGACGCAGTCGTGATCGGGGCGGGCGTGGCGGGGCTTTATCAGGTTTATCGCCTGCGCGAGATGGGCATGTCGGTCCTTGGCATCGAGGCCGGCTCCGGCGTGGGCGGTACCTGGTACTGGAACCGCTACCCCGGTGCGCGCTTCGATTCGGAAGCGGAGATCTACCAGTACTGGTTCGACGAGGCCATGTTCAAGAACTGGCAGCCGACGGAACGCTTTCCGGCCCAGCCGGAAACCGAGCGCTGGCTGAATTACGTGGCTGACCGCACCGATCTGCGCAAGCACTACAGTTTCGGCACGCGCGTGACCGCTGCGCACTATGACGAAGCCGGACAGCAGTGGCGGGTTGAAACCGATCGCGGCGACACGGTCACCGCGCGCTTCCTGATCTGCTGCACTGGCATGCTGTCGGCGCCGCTCAGCAACATTTTCGAAGGCCAGGAGAGTTTCAAGGGCCAGATCTTCCACACGGCACGCTGGCCGAAGGAACGGGTCGAGTTCGTCGGCAAGCGCGTGGGCGTCGTGGGCACGGGCGCGACCGGTATCCAGGTCATCCAGACCATCGCGCCGCAGGTCGGGCACATGAAGGTGTTCCTTCGTACGCCGCAGTACATCATCCCGATGCGCAACCCGAAGTACACCCCGGCGGACTGGGCACAGCAGGGCAAGCGATTCAGCGAAATCCGTGACCGCGTGCAGGGCACCTTCTCCGGCTTCGAATAAGACTTCGACAACGGCGCATGGGCCGACCTCACGCCGGCGCAGCGCACCGAAGTGCTGGAACGCCTGTGGGCGGACGGTTCGCTGGCGCTGTGGCTCTCTTCCTTCGCCGAAATGTTCTTCGACGAAAAGGTGAATGACGTGGTGTCCGAATTCGTGCGCGAAAAAATGCGCGCGCGCATCAAGGACCCGGAGCTGTGCGCGAAGCTCATTCCGACCAGCTACGGCTTCGGCACGCATCGCGTGCCGCTGGAGAGCAACTATCTGGAGGTGTTCCACCAGCCCAACGTCGAGATCGTCGACGTCAAGGCGTCTCCCATCGTGCGCATCGTGCCCGAAGGCGTGATGACCGCCGACGGCACGGTGCACGAACTCGACATTCTGGTGCTCGCCACCGGCTTCGACGCCGGCACCGGCGCGCTGACCCGAATCGATATCCGGGGCCGTGACGGCCGCTCGCTGAAGGAAGAGTGGGGCCAGGAAGTCCGCACCGCGATGGGTCTGCAGGTGCATGGCTACCCGAATCTCTTCACCACCGGTGCTCCGCTGGCGCCGTCAGCTGCGCTGTGCAACATGACCACCTGCCTGCAGCAGCAGGTCGGCTGGATATCGGACTGCATCCGCGACATGCGGGAAAAGGGTTTGAAGGTGATCGAAGCGTCAAAGGAGATTCAGGATCAGTGGGTGGCCCATCACGACGAGATCGCCAACAAGACGCTCGTGGTGAAGACCGACTCCTGGTACATGGGCTCCAACGTGAGCGGCAAGCCGCGTCGCCTGCTGTCCTACATCGGCGGTGTCGGCACCTACCGCCAGAAGTGTGCAGACGTCGCGGCCAGCGGCTACAGCGGCTTCAGGTTCGCCTGAACGACGAATGGCCTGACCGCAGGCCATCGCGCCCGGCTCCACCACCCCGGTGGGGCCGGGCCGAGCGGTAGCCCGCACAGGCGTCGGATCGCAATTCCGGATCCTGCGTCGGCAACATCCTTCATCTCCAGGCATGCGTGCAGTGCTGCGGCAGTTGCCCGTGGGCAGTCACATGCCTGATTTCGTCCGGCCCCGACCTCGTGCCTTTTCTGAGGACACATGTGGCCCTGATCGCCAGCGTGCCTGGCCAGGTGCGAGCCAACGTCTGAAAGGGATGTCTGTCCCGATGCGGCATGCCTGAGCCGGGCGACGGCCCGTGCAGCGTGCAGCCATCGCTCATCGTTCGGCGCTCGCGTTGCGCGAACGTCGGCGCGGATGGGGCATGCGCATGCAACCCGATGCGCCCGGCGCACGAGCCCAGGAAGACCATGGCTTGACGCGCGAGCACCCGCGACAGACTGCGGACGCACAGCAGGTCTGCGCGCAACGTCATAGTATTCGGTCCTGATGGATGCTGAGCGGTGCTGCAGTGGGGTTGCGCTGCGCCGGCGAGGACTGCGACGTCGCCTTACACGGTTGCGGAGTGAGTTGTCGGGCGTGTTCCGGTGCGGGCGTTCATCAAGGTGCTGCCCGGCACGCCGCGTGTCGCCCGCTGCCTTTCCGGTGACCGGTCAAGAAGCAGACTTTCGGTGGTCGAGAACCCGGCTGGCCGATCAACCCAGCGATGCGCCGCCCTCCGCAGCGGCGCGTCCGGACCGACTTGCCATCGCTTTTACCTATATATATGCATCACAGACTGACCCGGTACCCGAACCTTGACTGATTCACGACTTGTATTCACCGAAGGCGACGCCGAGAAGAGCCTCCGCTGGCAATCCGAAGCCGGCTTGCCGCCGCCGAAGCGTGTGGTGGTCGCCGACGACACCTTGAGCGCCGACAGCGCCTTCCGACTCGCCAGCGAGGGCACGGCGCTGTTGTGGCGCAGCGATTTCCAGAACGCGCGGCAACTGCTGCAGGCGCTGGTGCGGCGGGTGGACCGCAAGCCGCGCAAGCCCGCCGCCACGATGCGCGATGCGTTCAATCAGCACCGGCTGGCACAGTCGCAGCGCGCCCGCACGCTGGGCATGCTGCTGATTCCGTTCGACGCCGGGCACGTCATTCCGCTGCGCCGCGCACCCGATGTGGTCGAGGCCTGCACGCAGGCGCACGGCGAGGCGCGCGAAGGCTATGTGTGTTCGCTGCGCGAGTTGCTGGGCGTGATCAGCGCCTACGAGTGGCGGCGCAACGGCGTCGAGGTGCCGGCGCTCGAAGCGCGCATCCATCCGCATTACGGCGTGTTCTCACCGGTGCGCGGCGAATATGTCGATCTGGTGGCGAAGGCGCCGCTGCCGGCGGTGCTGAAAAAGGCGTCGCGCGCTTTCGACATCGGCACCGGTACCGGCGTGCTGGCCGCTCTGCTGGCCAAGCGCGGCGTGGCGAAGGTGGTTGCGACCGATCAGGACGAGCGCGCGCTGGCCTGCGCGCGCGACAACGTCGCCCGCCTCGGGCTCGAATCGCAGATCGACGTGCGCGCCGCCGACCTGTTCCCGGATGGCCGCGCGCCGCTCATCGTGTGCAACCCGCCCTGGCTGCCGGCGCGCCCGGCCTCGCCACTGGAACACGCGGTGTACGACCCGGACAGCCGCATGCTGCGCGGCTTCCTGTCGGGGCTGGCGGAACACCTGGGGCCGGACGGCGAAGGCTGGCTCATCCTGTCGGACTTTGCCGAACACCTCGGGCTGCGCACCGCCGACGAACTGCAGGGCTGGATCGACGGCGCGGGTCTGAAGGTGCTCGGCCACCTCGACGCCCGCCCGCGCCATCCCAAGGCGAGCGACGAGTCCGACCCGCTGCATGCGGCACGCTCGCAGGAAGTGACCCGCCTTTGGCGGCTGGGCGCGAAAGAGGGCATCTGACGCCAGCGCCGCCGACAGGGTTTTCTTGCGAGCGGGTCCTGCCTGCGATGCGAGCGTTGATCACGCGCCATCGCCAATTCGCAGTGGGGAATCGCGGGCAGGGCCCGCTCCTACGAAAGACGTCGCAGGACGCTGAATTCGGCGCGAATCTCGTAGGAGCCTGCCCTGCAGGCGATGCGGTCTCCGAACATGCGACTATGCATGTACAACGTTCGCATCGCGGGCAAAGCCCGCTCCTGTGAAAGACGTCGCCGCTGGTTGAGCAATCGCGAGTTTGAATTCGTACCGGTCAGCTCGTTGCCCACATCACCAGCGCGATCAGCACGACATTCACCGCGATGGCGGCGAACAGGCCGCCGAGCAGGAAGTGCTGCGGGCCGAGCCCTTCGGTGGTGCGGTTGATCATGCGCGTGCGACCGATGCCGGTGAAGGTCAGCAGGATGATCTTGAGGGCGCGCAGACTGCCGCGCAGCAGCGGGACGGGAGCTTGATCCATCGCCCGATTGTGCCTGACCGGCCTGCGCTGTGCTGGTCGTCGGCAGCCCTGTGCGGCCGTGGCATGATGCGGCGATGACATCCGGAAACGAAGCGATGGACGACAGCCTGTCACGCGCCGACGCGCAGCAACGCGCCGACGACATCCGCGCCTTCCGCCGCGAACAGGCGCGACTCGCGGCCGACGGGCTGGCCGCGGCCGATGCGTCGGAGATCCGGGCGCATCACGACGGGCTGCTGACGCGCCTCGCCGCGCGGCCTGACGTCGACACCACGCAGCGCGCCCGCCAGCTCACGCTCGGCCTGCGCATCGCCTCCTTCCTCGGCGCGCTGGCGCTGGCGGCCAGCGTGTTCTTCCTGTTCCGCCAGTACTGGCCGCTGTTTCCCGAAGCGGTGCAGGTCATGGTGCTGGCTGGTGCCGCGCTCGGCACGCTGGGGCTGACCGCGTGGCTGCACGGGCGCGATGCCTCCGGCTACTTCACCAAGCTGGCGGCGCTGGTGGCCTTCGCCTGCTTCGTGCTGAACCTGAGTCTGCTCGGTTCGAGCTTCAACATCACCCCGTCGGACAAGGCGCTGCTGCCGTGGGCGGCCTTCGCGCTGCTGCTCGCCTACACCTGCGAACTGCGCCTGCTGCTGGTGGCTGGCCTGATCTGCATCACCGGCTTCATCGCCGCCCGCGTCGGCACCTGGACCGGCATGTACTGGCTCAGCGTGGGCGAGCGGCCGGAACATTTCTTCCCGGCGGCGCTGCTCATGTTCTGCGTTCCGTTCTTCGTCGATCACCGGCGGCATCCGGGTTTCGACGCGACCTGGCGGCTGGTCGCGCTGCTCGCGCTGTTCCTGCCCATGCTGGTGCTGTCGAACTGGGGCCGCGCGAGCTATCTGCCCTTCGATGCCGAGGTGGTCGAAGGCCTCTATCAGCTGGGCGGCTTCGTCGCCGGCGGCCTGCTGACCTGGCTCGGCGCGCGCCGCGGCTGGCCGGAGGTGATGAATACCGCGGTCGTGTTCTTCGTCATCTTCCTGTACACCAAGCTGTTCGACTGGTGGTGGGCGGTGATGCCGAAATTCCTGTTCTTCCTCGTGCTCGGCCTGGTGGCACTGCTGGTCATCCTGGTGCTGAAGCGGCTGCGCGCCGTCGTGGCGGTGGAGGGCGGGCAATGAGGCGTGCGCAGAAGATCCTGCTGGTGGGGGGCGTGGCCCTGATCGTCGCGGTGAATGCCTTCGTGCTGGCGGGCGTGACATGGAACCGTTCGGGCGCGCCCGCCAGCGCGCTCACGCTCGCGCAGCGCGAACTGAGCCTGCCCTATGCCTTCGGGCTGGATGGCGAGCGCGGCGGCATCGACGTGGCACTGCTCTGGCGCGCGCCGATGCGCGACGACAACGCGGAGGCCGCCTACGACATGCACTACGGCCGTGGCCCTGATTGGCTGGATGCCGACAAGCTGCGCGAACTGGGCTTCGACCTGAAGGACGGGCGCGACGCCTACCGCGCCAAGCGCGAGGTGTATGTCGTGCTCGAACTGGCCGGCGCGTCCTGGCAGGCGGCCTTGGCGCAGGCGCAGCGCCGGCTGGACCGCGCGCTCGCCCGCGGCAGCGCGGACAAGCAGGACGCCGACGCGCTGACGTCGGCGCAGGAGGCCCTGAAGTACGAACAGGACAAGGCGTCGCGCCTGTTCGCTGTCGACGCCGGGCTGGACGCGGCGGCGCTGCGCCAGCGCTATCCCGACCGGCGCACGCATGCCATCGTTGCCGCAACGGTGACGCCGTCGGTCACGGTAATCGAAGGAAAAACCCTCTTCAGCGGCCACATCGGCGAGCTGTCGGTTGCCCGCATCAGCGTGCCGCACGCGCTGCGCGGCGCGATGGAGGGCATCGACCGCACGGCGCTCGACAGCGGCCGCGCCGCCTTCGACATGGACGTTTCGTGGGGCCGCCGCTTCGAGCCGTGGATCACCGCGGTGCGCCCGCGCCGCCCGGCGCCGGCCGGATGAAGCAGCCGATCACCGGTTACCTGATCGACGACGAAGGCGACTGGGTCGCCCGGCTGGCGTGCGGGCATCGTCAGCACGTGCGCCACCACCCGCCCTTCATCAACCGCTCCTGGGTGGCGACGGAAGAAGGGCGTGCGGCCCATCTCGGCACACTGCTCGACTGCCCGCGCTGCGATGCCTTCGAGTGGCCCGACCACATCGTCGAACAGGCCGGGCGCGACGGCTGAAGCGGTGCTATCTTCCGCCCCCGTATTTCAGGGAGACGACATGCGCAGCGCAGGCCGCATCAGGACATGGAAGGATGACAAGGGTTTCGGCTTCATCGTGCCGGACGACGGCGGCGATGAGCTGTTCGCCCACATCAGCGAAGTGAACGCCGAAGGTCGCCGGCCGTCGGCGGGCGACCGCGTCAGCTTTGCCGTCGGAACCGACCGCGCGGGGCGGCGCTGTGCCAGGCAGGTGCTGCTCGACGGCGTGCCGCTGAAGACCGCCCGCGCCCGCGGTCAGGTTCGCGACGATCATCCGGTGCAGTGGGGCGGCGCCACGCTGTTCGTCATTCCGGCCTTTCTCGTGGTCATGCTGGTCGCGGCCTGGCTGTGGCAAGTGCCGGCCGGCTGGTTCCTGCTCTATCTCGGGTTGAGCGTCGTCACCTTCGGGCTGTATGCGGTCGACAAGGCGCAGGCCGCGAACAACGGCATGCGCGTGCCCGAAGCGCGGCTGCATCTGCTGGCGCTGGTGGGCGGCTGGCCCGGCGGCCTGCTGGCACAGCAGTTCCTGCGCCACAAGTCAGTCAAGGCCTCGTTCCGGCGCGGCTTCTGGGTCACCGTGGCGCTGAATGTGCTTATCTTCCTGTTCGTCACCAGCCCGCTCGGCCGGCCGCTCGTCGCGCACTGGCTGGGGTAGGGACTGCGGGTAGCGAGCTGTGCGAGTGGCCCGCCGCCGTGATCAGTGCCTCGATGGCCGCAGTGCAGCGTGCGTATCGAGGCGAGGGCGGAGCGGGGGTTTCGGCGAGCACTGCTCGCCGCCCGCAGAGCCGGCCGGCCATGCAGGGCCGGCAGTGGATCGCCGCTCCCACAGCCAAAGCCACGGCGCCCGCGCAGCCGCGGTATCGCACGGCGCCGCCGTGACGGGGGTCGCGGTGCGCTCGGTTGCACCGGCGATCACGCCCCCGAAATGCACGGGCGGATGATCCCGCTCAAGGTGCGTGCCCCAGGCTTTGATCAGGATGGACACACCGGCATTTCAGTAGGTTGGGGTGAGCGCAGCGATGCCCAACATCCGCTGCCTTTGATCAGGGTGGCGTATCGATATCGAGGGAGGTCGCACATGGGCCGCATCGTCGTCATACAGGGGCATCCCGAAACGCGCCCGGGTCTGCTGCGCGCACTCGCCGACAGTTATGTCGACGGTGCCCGCGAGGCCGGGCACGAAGTCGACGTGATCGACGTGACGCGGCTCGAATTTCCGCTGCTGCGCGACAAGGCGGCCTGGTCTGCAGCCGCGGGCGGCGACGTCGCGCACGCGCAGGCAGCGGTGGCCGCGGCACAGCATGTCGCGGTGTTCTTTCCGCTGTGGCTGGGTACGCTGCCGGCGCTGCTCAAGGCCTTTTTCGAGCAGATCCTCCGGCCGGGTTTCGCGATTGGCGAAGGTACCGGGCTGAGCCCCTTCGAGCCGCTGCTGAAGGGCCGTTCGGCGCGGCTGGTCGTGACCATGGGCATGCCGGCCTTGATGTTCCGCTTGATCTACCTTGCGCATGGCGTGAAGAGCTTCGAACGCAATGCACTGAATTTCGTCGGCATCCGGCCGGTGCGCACGACGCTGATCGGCAGCGTGGACAGCATGGATGATGCCGCTCGTGCCCGCTGGCATGCGCAGATGCGCGGCCTGGGTCGCGCCGCCCGCTGACGGGGCTGCGCTGTAGGAGCGGCGGCCTCGCCGCGATCGGCGCGTTGATCAACGATCATCGCGGCATCAATCGCGGCGAGGCCGCCGCTCCCACAGGGGCACTCCCACAGCCGCTGATTCAGCGAGACGCTCTTCGAGCCCGTCACTGCCCGACACTGAAAGCGTGCTTGGGGGCTTCGCCGGAAGTCCCGGCTGGCAGGTGGACTGCGCTACACCCGCAGCAGGCGCACGCGCCTGAACCAGCCGCCGAAAGCGGCGGGTTCGTTGCTGACCACGCCGAACGGCAGGTCCTTCAGCGCGTCTTCGAGGACCAGGTCGAGCCGGGTGGCGATGCGGCCGGCGATGGGCGACAGCAGGCGGCGCAATGGCGCCGGTCGGCCGGCCGGCAGGAATTTGTCGAGCAGCAGGGCCGCGCCGCCCGGTTTCAGCACGCGGGCGGCTTCGCGCAGGCAGGCGGCACCATCGGGCACGACGGCGACGATCAGGTGCAGCACGACGCAGTCGAAGCTCGCGTCGCGGAACGGCAGACGCATCGCGTCGCCGCGCACCGCGGTGTAATCGAGTCCCTCGGCGCGCGGCAGGCTGCGCGCGAGCATGGCGCTGTTGAAGTCGAGGCCGGTGTAGCGGTGGTCGGGCGGCAGGCAGGGCAGGTCGAGGCCGGTGCCGATGCCGCATAGCAGGATGTCGGAGGGCGAGCGCGGAAGGGCGTCGAGGCTGGCGCGTCGCGCGCCGCGCGACGCGAGATCGACGACCGCGTCGTACAGCGGCGCGAGACGGGTATAGGAGGCGTCGAGAGACACCGCGCCGACCCGGACCTCAGTGCAGCACGCGCGGCATGGCGAGCGTGAATTCCGGAATGACGGCTTCGAACTGCGTGCCGTCGTCGGCCACCATCTGGTAGGTGCCGCCCATGGTGCCGACCGGTGTGGTCAGCGCGCAGCCGCTGGTGTACTCGAACTTTTCGTCCGGCTTGAGCAGCGGTTGCTGGCCGACGACGCCCAGGCCGCGCACTTCCTGTTCGGAATCGGCCGCGTCGCGGATGACCCAGTGACGGCTGATCAGCTGAGCCGGCACAGAGCCCGTATTGGTGATCGTCACCGTGTAGGCGAAGACGAAGCGCGACTCGTCAGGGTCGGACTGCTCTTCGACGTAGCGTGTCTGCACCGACACCGTGATTTCATGTTTTTTAGCTTCGGCCATGGCAGCTTTTTAACCGAAGTAAACCGGAGCGGCAAGCAGCAGCCGCCGAGACACACAGGCAAAGCGCGGGCCAATGAGCAGGGCAGGGCACGGGAGCCGATACAATTGCACTCCCGCCATCCGGAGCACGCCCGTGAGCCACTCGTCCGCACGTCCTTCATCCGCCGCCGATTTCCTGATCGCGCCCAGCCTGCTGTCGGCCGATTTCGCCACGCTCGGGCAGGAGGTGCGCAATGTCATCGATTCCGGCGCCGACTGGATCCACTTCGACGTGATGGACAACCACTACGTGCCCAACCTGACCATCGGTCCGCTGGTGTGCCAGGCACTGCGCCCGCATACCGACGCGGTGATCGACGTGCACCTGATGGTGAAGCCGGTCGACCGCATCATCCCGGATTTCGCGAAGGCCGGCGCCAACGTGATCACCTTCCATCCGGAGGCGTCCGAGCACATCGACCGCTCGCTGGCGCTGATCCGCGATCACGGTTGCCGGGCCGGTCTGGTGTTCAACCCGGCCACGCCGCTGCATCACCTCGACCACGTGATGGACCGGCTCGACCTCGTGCTGCTGATGTCCGTGAACCCGGGCTTCGGCGGCCAGAGCTTCATTCCGGAAACGCTGAACAAGCTGCGCGCCGCGCGCGCGAAGCTCGACGAGTATGAAGCACGTACCGGCCGGCGCATCCGGCTGGAAATCGACGGCGGGGTGAAGGTGGACAACATCGCCGACATCGCGCGCGCCGGCGCCGACACCTTCGTCGCCGGCTCGGCCGTGTTCGGCGCCGGGCTCGACACCGACCCGAACCGCTACGACAGCGTGATCGGCGCGCTGCGTGCCCAACTCGCTACCGTCGCGGCATGAGCGCACGGCGCGCGGTCGCCGCCATCAGCTTCGACCTGGACGGCACGCTGCTCGACACCGTGCCCGACCTCGCCGCGGCGGCGCGCGACATGGCGCTCGAACTGGGCCTGCCGCCAAGGCGTGAAGACGAGGTGCGCGTGTTCGTCGGCCGCGGCATTCCGAATCTGGTCGAGCGCTGCCTGGGCGAGCGCGCGCAGGACGCCGCGCTGCTGGCGCGGGCGATCGAGGTGTTCAAGCGCGGCTACCGCGCACGCAACGGCGAGCGTTCGACCGCCTACCCGGGCGCGCACGCCACGCTGGCGGCACTGCAGACGGCCGGTTTCCGGCTCGCCTGCGTCACCAACAAGGCGGCCGACTTCACCGAACCGCTGCTCGAACGGATGAAGATGAGCCCGTACTTCGACTGCGTGGTCAGCGGCGACACGCTGCCGCAGAAGAAACCCGATCCGGCGCCGCTGTTGCATGCGGCCGCGCAACTGGACTGCGCACCCGGCGCGCTGTTGCATGTCGGCGACTCGTACAACGACATCGACTGCGCCCGCGCGGCCGGTGTACCGGTGTTCGGCGTGCCCTGGGGCTACAGCGAAGGGCGCGTGCTGGACGCAAAAGATTGCGATGGGCTACTATCGTCGCTCCCCGACCTGCTCGACCGCGTCATGCTTTCGACCGGTCACTGAGCCGATCGAACCACAATGAACCGACACCCAATGGACAGCCTGACTTCCAAGGAGATACCCGCCCGCAGCTGCGCGCCCGCGCCCCTGCACGGGTACCTGTGGCGAGCCGCCTGACTCCGCTTCCGGTCCGGCGCAGGCGGTGACACCGCGGCGCCCGTTCAACTCCCGCTTTCCGGTCTGTCCATGAATCACGATCAATTCGAGGCGCTCGTACGCGCCGGCTACAACCGCATTCCGGTCGCGCGCCAGGCGCTGGCCGACCTCGACACGCCACTGTCCGCCTATCTCAAGCTGGCCGACGCGCCGTACTCCTATCTGCTCGAATCGGTGCAGGGCGGCGAGCGCTGGGGCCGCTACTCCATCCTCGGCCTGCCGGCGCAGACGCGCATCGTCGTGCGTCGCAACGACATCCGCGTGCTGCGTGACGAGGTCGAGATCGAGCACTGCGAGTCGGCCGACCCGCTCGGCTTCGTGCAGGACTTCATCTACCGCTACCGGGTGCCCGATCTGCCGGGCCTGCCGCGCTTTTCCGGCGGGCTGGTCGGCTATTTCGGCTACGACGTGGTGCGCTATGTCGAGCACCGGCTCGAAGCCGGCTGGAACAAGGCAGATCCGCTCGGCGTGCCCGACATCCATCTGCTGCTGTCCGATGAACTGGCGGTATTCGACAACCTGTCGGGCCGGCTCACCTTCATCGTCTATGCCGACCCGGCGCAGCCGGATGCGCTGATGAACGCGCATCTGCGGCTCGAAGCGCTGTCGGCGCGGCTGAAGTCGCCGCTGCGCGAACCGGACACGCCGCGCGGCGTGTCGGTGGCGGCGGTGTCCGGCTTCGGCCACGACGCCTACTGCGCGGCAGTCGACACCGCCAAGCGCTACATCTTCGACGGCGACATCATGCAGGTCGTGCCGTCGCAGCGCATGAGCAAGCCGCTGGCGACGACGCCGATGGCGGTCTATCGCGCGCTGCGCGCGCTGAATCCGTCGCCCTACATGTATTTCTTCAACCTGGGCGACACCCACATCGTCGGCGCCAGCCCGGAAATCCTCGCCCGCCTGGAAGGCGAGAAGGTGACGGTGCGGCCGATCGCCGGCACCCGCAAGCGCGGCGCCACGCCGGACGAAGACCGTGCGCTGGCCGAGGACCTGCTGTCGGACGAGAAGGAACGCGCCGAACACATCATGCTGGTCGATCTGGGCCGCAACGACCTCGGCCGCGTCGCGGCCATCGGTTCGGTCGAAGTGACCGACCGCATGGTGGTGGAGAAGTATTCGCACGTGATGCACATCGTCAGCAATGTCGAAGGCGTGCTCAAGCCCGGGCTGACCGCGATGGACGTGCTGCGCGCCACCTTCCCGGCCGGCACGGTCAGCGGCGCGCCCAAGGTGAGGGCGATGGAAATCATCGACGAGCTGGAGCCGGTCAAGCGCGGCATCTATTCCGGCGCCGTGGGCTACCTCGGCTTCAACGGCGGCATGGACGTGGCCATCGCGCTGCGCACCGCGGTCATCAAGGACGGCCAGCTGCACGCCCAGGCCGGTGGCGGCGTGGTGATGGATTCGACGCCGGAAGGCGAATGGCAGGAAACGCTGAACAAGGCGCGCGCCGTGCTGCGCGCGGCCGAACTGGCGGAAGCGGGGCTGGTACCGGGCCCGGACGGGCAGGGGAACTGACATGTTATTGATGATCGACAATTACGACTCCTTCACCTACAACCTCGTGCAGTACTTCGGCGAGTTGGGTGAGGACGTGCGGGTGTTCCGCAACGACGAAATCACGCTCGACCAGATCGATGCGCTCAAGCCGGACCACATCGTGGTGTCGCCCGGGCCGTGTTCGCCGAAGGAAGCCGGTGTGTCGGTGCCGCTGATCAATGCCTTCGCCGGCAGGTACCCGATACTGGGCGTGTGTCTCGGCCACCAGAGCATCGGTGCGGCGTTCGGCGGCGACGTGGTGCACGCCAAGGTGGTGATGCACGGCAAGACCGCCGCCATCCATCATGCCGACAAGGGCATGTTCCGCGGCCTGCCGAATCCCTTCACCGCGATCCGCTACCACTCGCTGGCGGTGGCGCGCGACACGCTGCCCGAGTGCCTGGAAGTGACGGCCTGGACCGACGACGGCGAAATCATGGGCATGCGGCACAAGACGCTGGCGGTCGAGGGCGTGCAGTTTCATCCCGAATCCATCCTGACGGAGCACGGTCACCGGATGCTGAAGAACTTCCTCGACGAGTGGAGGGCTGGCGCATGAGCTTCACGCCGAAACAGGCGCTCGAGCGCGTGATCGAGCACCGCGAAATCTTCCGCGACGAAATGACCGCACTGATGCGCCAGATCATGACCGGCGAAGTGTCGCCGACCTTGATCGCCGCCATCCTGATCGGTTTGCGCGTGAAGAAGGAAACCGTGGGCGAGATTGCCGCGGCCGCACGGGTGATGCGCGAACTGTCGATGAAGGTGCCGGTGGATGACACGCAGACCCTGGTCGATACCTGCGGTACCGGTGGCGATGGCGCGCACACCTTCAATATTTCCACCGCGGCGATGTTCGTTGCCGCTGCCGCCGGTGCGCGCGTGGCCAAGCATGGTGGACGGGCCAGTTCGTCGCAGAGCGGGTCGGCCGACGTGCTGGAAGCGCTCGGCATGACGCTGAACCTCACGCCGGCGCAGGTGGCGACATGCATCGAACAGGCTGGCGTGGGCTTCATGTTCGCCCCCAACCACCACAGTGCGATGAAGCACGCCGCACCGGTGCGCCGGGAACTGGGCGTGCGCACGATGTTCAATATCCTCGGCCCGCTGACCAATCCGGCCGGTGCGGCCAATCAGGTGATGGGTGTGTTCCACGCTGACCTGGTCGGCATCCTGGCGCGGGTGCTCAAGGAACTGGGCTCGCGCAACGTGCTGGTGGTGCATGGCCGCGACGGGCTGGACGAACTGTCGATCAGCGGCGACACCTATGTCGGCGAGCTGCGCGACGGCGAGGTGCGCGAGTACACGGTGCATCCGTCGGACGTCGGTCTGCCGGTGCATGCACTCGACACGCTGCGCGTGGCCGATGTGCAGGCTTCGCGCGACATGCTGCTGGCCGCGCTGGAGGGCCGCTTCGCCCCGGCGCGCGACATCGTGCTGCTCAACGCCGGTGCCAGCCTCTATCTGGCGGGCGTGGCGGACAACCTGCGCGACGGCGTGGATCGTGCCCGTGAGGCGGTCGAATCCGGCGCCGCGCGGGCACGTGTCGATGCGCTGGTCGAGCTGACGCGCTCATTCGCCACGTGATGTTCTCGTGGACGCCTGCCCCGCAGGCGATCGAGCGGTCGATCACCGCGACAGCGTCATGCGGCCCCCGATCGCCTGCAGGGCAGGCGCCTACGGGGCCGAAACATTGAATGGGGTCAGAAGAAATGTCCGACATCCTGCAGAAAATCCTCGCCACCAAGCGGGAGGAAATAGCCGCCGGCCGCGTCTTGCAGACGCTGGACGCACTGTGTACCCGGGCCGAAGCCCAGCCGCCGGTGCGCAACTTCGTCGCTGCGCTGAGCGATCGCGTGGCGCGACGGCAGCCCGCGGTGATTGCCGAGGTGAAGAAGGCCAGCCCGTCGAAGGGCGTGCTGCGCGCCGACTTCCGGCCGGCCGAGATCGCGCGCTCGTACGAAGCGGGCGGTGCCGCCTGCCTGTCCGTGCTGACTGACCGGCAGTATTTTCAGGGGGCGCCCGAATATCTGGTCGAAGCGCGTGCCGCCTGTCGGCTGCCGGTGCTGCGCAAGGATTTCATCATCGATCCGTGGCAGGTGGTCGAGGCGCGTGCGATGGGCGCCGACTGCATCCTGCTGATCGTGGCCGCTTTCCTGCCGCCGTCCGGCGAGGCGGATGGTGCGCAGCAGGCGAAAGCGGTGGCCGACATGCGTGCACTCGAAACCCTGGCCGGAGAGCTGGGCATGGCGGTGCTGGTCGAAAGTCACGACGCGGGCGAACTTGATCTGGCGCTGCAGCTCGATACGTCGCTGATGGGCATCAACAACCGCAGCCTGCGCACCTTTGCGGTATCGCTCGATTTCACGCTGTCCCAGCTCGATCGCATTCCGGCCGGGCGCATCGTGATCACCGAAAGCGGCATCCTGACGGCAGAACACGTCGCGACCATGCGGGCCCGCGACGTGCATGCCTTTCTGGTCGGCGAAGCCTTCATGCGCGCCGCCGACCCCGGGGCCGAACTGGCCCGCCTGTTCGGAACTGCCGTGGTCTGAACCACAGCAGTCCGGTCATCAGCTGCGCACTGCGTCGTCGGCGGCACGCGCGCCGTCGCCATGGCCATGATGCCTGCCGTGGTGCTTGCCATGGTGCGGGTGACCGCCACCCAGACGGGCCAGTGATTTCGCCGCGTCCTTGCGCTGTTCGGGCGTCAGCACTTCGGCCAGATCGGCCAGCGTGCGCGTCATCAGCTTCGAACGTTCGTCCATCTGCGCGTGGCGTGCGGCACGCAGCTGTTCGATCCGGTCGCGATCAATCGACTCGGCCGACAACAGCGCCAGCATTTCCTTCGGACCGCTGCCATCGGCAGGGCGCAGAGCCTTCATCTGTTCGGACGAGGCCTGGACAATTTCGCGGGCACGTGCCTTCTGCTCATCGGTCGCGCCGACCTTGCTGAAGACGCGTTCGACGCGTTCCGCCATGCGCTTTTCCATCTGACCGTGGCCGTGATGCGCTGCGGTCTTCATGGCGTGCGGTGCGCGCTGTTCGCCCGCGTCGGCGGACGCCTGCGGAACAGCGGCAACCATTGCGGCCAGTGCGCCGGCCGCGGTGAGGGTGGCCAGCCAGCGGCCGCGGGATGTTGCAGCCTGCAGGGTGCGGGCCGTGACAGCGTTCGGGTGTTTCATGATGTGATTCCTCTGATTTGCCGGAATGCTCCGGCAGCGAAGCCAGTGTCGGCGGCTGCTGTAAACCCGCTGCGCGACCGCAGTAACGATTTGTAAGATTCGCGGTTTTTTGGCATTTTCAAGGCCGGGATTCAGGTTGCGGTCGAAACGGGTGACATCGACCTGCAATGAACGGTCGGGATGTGATGATTCCCAGTGTTGGCGCGGGTTTTACGCCAAAGCGCTGCGGTATTATCCGGCAAGGTTCCGTCCATCAGAACGGCCGATAAACAATCAAAAAGGTCAGCGCCGGGGGTCACCTCGACGTACTCCGCTTCCTGCACAGCATGTCAGCCACCGCTGCAAGCGCGATCGAATGTGCCGTGCTGTCTGGCGCGCCCTCCGTTCCGGTGATTGCCGGCACGGCGCTCGGCCTGCGCGCGCCGCAGGGCGAGGCGCAGCCGCTGTCTTCGCTGCTGCGCGCCGATCCGGTGCTGGTGCTGCGTGTGCTGCGCGCGTCGGAAGCGCTCGAGCACACGAATGGCCTGAGTGCAGCCCGTCGCATCGATGCGGTGATCGACGCGGGCGGACAGGCGCTGATCCGCGCGGCCATGCTCGACACCCACCACTGGTCGTCCCGCGTCGGTGGCGTGCCGGACGGATTCCGCCGCTACTGGTCACATTCGCTGCTGACCGCCGAAACTGCGCGCGAGCTTTCGCTGCGCTGCGGCCAAAGCGATCCCGACGACGCCTATATCGCCGGGCTGCTGCTCGACGTGGCGCTGCCGTTGCTTTCGTCCAACCCGTCGTACCTGAACCTGCTGGCGCAAGGCCATCACGAATCGGTGCTGGCGGGCCTCGAATCGACCGAGCTGGGCGTGTCGCATGCCGAACTGGCCGCCGATCTGCTGCCAGCCGGCTGGACCGGCGAACTGGCCGACGCCTTGCGCTTCCATCACGCCGACGCGGCACTGTTCCACGACGCGCCGGAACTGCTGCGCGTCGCGCGCGCGGCCGAAGAGCTGTCGGGCGGCGGTAGCGGCGATGCGATGCAGCACGCCGCGCTTGCGCATGCATTGACCGGGCTGCCGATGGACCAGCTCAACGACGCTTGGCAGACCGCCTGCCGACGCACGCAGTCCCGGCTGGACGCGCTTCAATTGCTCGACCCGATGGCGCCGATGATCGCCGGCGAACCCTATCGGCCGTTTTTCGAAGTTTCGCTCATCCCGTCGTTCGATTCTTCGTCCGACCCGGCGAACGGCAACGATCCACAGCAGTCGGTGCTGCTTGATCTTGCCCGCAGCGGACTCCTCGCGCAGGTGCTCGAACCCACGGCGGACAATGACGTGCTGCGCGCCTACCGGCTGGCCGGCGCCCTGCTGCTCGATCTGCCGATGCCGCAGATGCTGCTGCCGGCGCACGGCGAAACCCGTTTTGCGGTGCTCGACGAAGCCGGCGAACCGGGCGGCGTCCAGCTCGATCTGGCGCATTCCGGGCTGGGGGACATCGGACAACAATTGCTGCGCGGCCAGCCCTGGTATTGCGAGGATGCGCAGCAGGCGGCGCGTCTGCCGATCAGCATCCAGCGGCTGCTGCGCCCGGCGCGCGGTGAAGCCTGCCTGGTGCTGCCGCTGCTCGGCGACGGTCGGGTGGAGGCCCTTGCACTGCATCGCATGCCGGTGTCGGCGCTGTCAGGCCTGCGCAGACGCGCCGCCGGACTCGACGCATTGACTGGCGCGACGGCGCGGGCGCTGCGCATGCAGCGTGTCCAGGCGCGCAATCTGGGCGAACTTCGCAGCAGCATGGTCGAGCAGTACGCGGCGCATTCGCGCCAGTTGCGTGCCGACCTGAACACGCCGCTCGGCCTGCTGAAGCATCAGGTGAAGTCGATGCGGCTGAAGATGGGGGCCGATTCGATGCTGGAATCGGAGCTGTCGGTGTTCAACGATCAGGTGATCCGCATCGATACCGTCCTGCACCAGTTCGAAAGCCGCCCGCCGGACATCACGGCGGCCGCTCAATGGACCGACATCAACCAGTTGATCGAACAGATCATGGCCGAGACCGACGAGCGGACGTTCCGCGCCCGTTCGATCACGACCGAACTTCATCTCGATTCGGCGCTGCCGCCGCTGCACCTGCCTTTGTCGGCGATGCGCGATATCGTGGCCGCGCTGCTCACGGTCAGTGCCGAGCAGATCGGCGGCGGTGGCGGGCGCATCGCCGTCAGCAGTGCCGATGGCGTGAACTGGAATGGCGTGCTGCACGCAGAAATCCGCATCCGCGATTTCGGCCGCGGCATGGACGCTGCGCGGGTGGCGGCGCTGTTTGCGTCGACGGCCGGCGAAGGTCAGGCGCGTCCTACGCTGGCACACGCGCTGGCGCAGATTCGCGCGCTCGGCGGCTCGCTGTCGTGCAAGAGCGCGATCGGTCAGGGCACGGTATTCCAGCTGCTGCTGCCGCGTCAGACACGGCGACGTGCGCCGGCGGCCTCGCCGGCGTAACGGTCAAGCCGCCTTCCAGCGGCTGTTGGCATTCACGTGCTGGGACAGGAAATCCATCTGGTCAACCAGGATGTTGCGGTTGCTCAGGATGAGGTACTCGGCCTTGTTCGGCACATAGGGCGCGTACAGCAACTGCATGTGCGCCTGTTCGGGCGTACGGCCACTCTTGCGCTGGTTGCACGGACGGCAGCACGTGACCACATTCATCCACAGGTCCCGGCCGCCCTGCGACACCGGCAGGATGTGGTCGCGCGTGAGTTTCTGGGCGGAAAAATCACCGCCGCAGTAGGCACAGATCGAGCGATCGCGATGGAACAGCTCGCGATTGTTCAGCGGCGGCACGGCCATCTGCAGCTTGTGCGCGTGGCTGCGGCCCTTGATCGCGATGATGCTGTTGGTGCGGATGAAGGATTGCTCACCGGTCACCCGGTTGATGCCGCCGCGGATTTCGAATTCGTGACTGCCGGCAACCCAGGCCACCAGATCCTTCGAGTGATAGAACACGGCGTGCTGCCAGCTCACCCAGCGATGCGGCACGCCGTTGGCATCCAGCGTGAGTATCCACGGATGTGCAGGCCGGCGGCGTTCCCGCGCCAAGCTCAGCGGTGGGTGCTCTTCCATCGACGGAAACACGGCCTTGGCAACCTCCATAGTGTCCAGCTTTAAAGGCAGGAAACGCGGAAACGCAGACTTGCGCGCGGGCAATCGTTTGCCGATCGAGTGTAACGGCCTTCCGCCTGCAACGCGCACGTACTCTAGCAAAGGAAGATGAATTTGCAACCGCGTCGCCGGCGTGATTCATCATTCCGGATGTTTCGGTTGATCGGCGTCGTGGGCAGGGTGTACGGCAAGGCGCGAGGACGCGGCAGGCAGGCCCGGCATGCGCCCCCGGACGGGGCGTTAGCCTGCCCGCCGCCAGTGGGGGGCAGGATGACCCGGGGCGAGCCGGCGGTTTCCTGCGCGGACGAGCAACGAAATCGGATGCCCTGCCGGCCGTGCGCGGGGCGTTGAAGCGGTCTCACTCAAGGAAGGGTTCTTCGGAGAATGACAACCGTGGCGACGCCCAAGGCATTCAATGACCTGGCAACGGGTCAACCAAGGTTTGCAGGATCATCGAAGCTGCTGGCCGCAGCGGGGTTGTCGCTGGCAGTGCACGGGCTGTTGATCTGGCCGCTTGCTGTGCCACGCTCGGCGCCCGATGCACCGGCCCGGCAGGTCGGCGCGCTGCGGCTCGTGCCGGCGGCGCCGGCAGCGGCCTCGGTCACCGTTGCGGAGGACCCGCCAGCCGTTCCGAAAACCCGCCTGTCGGTCGATCGACCGCCGCCGGCCGCTGGTGTCGCCGGCCCCGCGCTGCCCGTGCCGGACCGCGGCGCGCTGCCGCCCGCGGTCGCTGAGTCCTCGCTACGTGCATTTCGCTACGCGATCGCGCGTTCTGTTGTGCGCGACGGCGCATTGCTGCAGGCAGCGGGTGTGCGCATGGTGATCGCGCTGCGGCTGCATGCGCGCCGCGTCGTTGCGGTCTCTCTGGTGCGCAGCAGCGGACATGACGAAACGGATGCGCGGGTGATGGCGGCATTCAGGGAAGCGGCGAGTAGCGCCGTCATGTCGGTTGAATTGCCGGCGCATGGCTTCGTTTTGGAACTGGAACTGGATGGCGAACCGACCGACGCCGAGCAGGATGGACATGCCACCGCGCCGGGCTGATGCGCTGAATGGCTGTTCAGCAGCGCACCTGCTGACGGCAGAACTCCGCCATCGGAATCACGCGCGTACGGTCGCCGACCGGCTGCATGGCGCGGTCGCCGCCATGCTCCAGCGCAAGCCGGAAGCCGAAACTGCTGAAGAAGCGATCGAACACGTCGGCGCCCAGGGTGGCGACCGCAGCCAGTTCGTCGCGCTCGGCGGAGTACTCCAATACAATCGCGGCCAACGGTTGCGGGGCAGGGCCTTCGAGCACCTGCGCGCCGGCGGCAGGATCGAACTGGCTGTGCTCGGAACAGCAGTGGATGACTCGGGCGCGCGCATTGTGTGGCGTCGCGTCAGCGCGATAGGCGATGAAACTGATGTCGCGTGTGGGATGGGTGAGCTTGTGCGAGCATATGGCCGAGTAGGCAACGACAGATTGGCGCCGGCCGACGCCGCCCGGCCAGTCATAGAGGCGGCCATCCGCAGTGCGGATGTCTTTCTTGCCCACCACCTTTCGACCGAGATCGAGCAGGAAGCACGGCGTGGCCGGGTAGGGCCACTGGAAAACATAATTGACGCCCGGCTCAAGCGAGCCCGCCCGCAGCGGTTGTCCGTCACCGTCGGTCAGTACGCTGCGCGGGTAGCTTCGCACGACGCGCGCTTGCGTCGGCATGTTCAACCCGAGCATGCCGCACGCAGCGCTGCAGGTCGCGATGAAGTGGCGTCGTTCCATTTTCATGCTCCACAGGGACGGTTTGTGCTGCGGTCGTTGAAACCTAGAAACAGTTGTTGCGATAGTCAAGCGGGTGCGTGCCTCACATGAACCGGCCGGTTGATGAAGTGCACGAACAGGACCCGAAGACCCGTGCGCCGGCGGTCGAAGCCGTGCCGCCGGGTGCGCTGCATCCGCTGCTCCGCCCGTTCCCGCTGAATGCCCTGATCGCGATCGGCTACTGCGTGCTCGTGGCGGCCAATCTGCAACTGCGCGACGCTTTGGGCATCACGCCGATGTGGGCGCCGATCGGCCTCGCGCTGTTCGTGCTGCTGCGCTTCGGCAACCGTGCACTGCCGGGCGTGCTGACCGGTGTCGTCGCCGGTTGCGTGCTGGCGCAGCTGCCGATCCCGATGGCCCTGCTGCACGCGGCCGGACAGCTGCTCGCGCCCTGGCTGGGCGCGCGCTTGCTGCGGCATCTGGTCAGCGAACCCGCGCATCTGCTGGAACGGACCGACGGCGCCTTCAAGCTGCTTGCGGTGGCCTATGCGGTGGCCATCATCAGCGCGATGGCCACCACCGCCGGCATGGCACTGGCCCATGATCTGCCCGCAGCCCGGTGGCTCGATACCGGTGCGTCGGTCTGGCTCGGCGACGCACTGGGCGTCATCGTGTCCATGCTGCCTCTGCTGGCCTGGACGTCCGATCGTTCGCCGATGCAGCCGCCGCGTCGGCTCATCGAACAAGCGCTGGTCATCCTGACGCTGCTCGGCATGCTGGCGGCGACCTTCTTCGGCGTCACCCTCCTGGCCGAACCCATCCTGCAGCTGTACGCCTCGTTGCCGCTGGTGATCTGGATTGCCTTGCGCTTTCCGCCGCGGGTCGGCTGGACGGTGTTCCTGATCGCATCGCTGACCGCACTGGCCGGCACCGCACAGGGCACCTCGCTGCTGAACGAGCACGCGATGGGCGTGCAGATTCTCGTGCTGCACGGGCTGATCACGCTGACCGCCGCAACCGCGCTGTTCATCGGTGCCGCGATGTTCGAGAAGCAGGCGGCACGGCGCGCGCTGCGCGAACGCGAATCGCATTTTCGTGCGCTGACGCTGCTGTCGGCCGACTGGCACTGGGAACTCGACGCCGATCTGCGCTACCACCGCCTGCCGGATCAACTGACTGGCGTGCATTTCGGCGACACCGAGCTGGACGGTTGCGCACCCTGGGAGATCGCCGGTGAAGAGGCGCTCACCCTGCCGTGGGGCCTGTTGCGCCAGACGCTGGAACGCCACGACGCCTTCCGTGATTTCCTGTCGCGTCGGCGCGACGGTTCGCGCTGGCGCTATCTGGCCTCATCCGGCGAGCCGGTGTTCGACGCGCATGGCGCGTTTTCGGGCTATCGCGGTGTCAGTCGGGACATCACGGCGGAAATGCAGGCGCGCGAAGCATTGCGCGAGGAAGAATTCAGACTGCGCGCGCTGGTCGATGCGCTGCCGGAGCTGATCGTGCTGCAGGACAAGCATCTGCGCTGGCGGCTGGCCAACCGCTCGCTGCTCGATACGCGCTGGCTTAAGAAAATGGCCTGGCTGGGCGCCACCAGCGAAGAACTGGCGGCGCACCTGCCATCGATGGCCGATGTACTGAAGCAGGACCACAAGATTGCCGAAGCGGTGGCGCTGTCCTGCAAGCCGCATCGGGAGGAGCAGCGCCTCGTCATGCCGGACGGCGAGGAACGGGTGTTCGAAGTCAGCGTCATTCCCCTGACCGACGATGACGGCCAGTTCAACGGAATCGTATCGGTGCGGCGCGACATGACCGCACAGCGGGACGCCGAGCGGATCCAGGCCGAACAGGTTCAGGGTGTCCAGTCACTCAACGACGAACTGGAGCGGCGCGTGGGTGCGCGCACTGCGGCGCTTGAATCGGCGATTCGCGAGCTCGAGGCGTTCAGCTATTCGGTGTCGCACGATCTGAGGGCGCCACTGCGCGCGCTGGATGGCTTCTCGCGCCTGTTGGTGGAGGATTACGGCGACCTGCTCGACGAACAGGGACGCGAGTATCTGTCGCGGATCCGTCGTAATAGCCAGCGCATGGGCGAACTGATCGATGACCTGCTGGAACTGTCGCGCGTGTCGCGCGCCGAGGTGCACCGCTCGCTCACCAATCTGTCGGACATTGCGCGTGATGTGGTGCGCGAATTGACGGCCGAAGCACCCGATCGCTACATCCACTGGATCATTCCGGAAGGTTTGTGGGCGGACACCGATTCCGGACTCGCGCGCGTGGTGTTCGAAAACCTGTTGCGCAACGCATGGAAATTCACCCGGCTGCAGGCGCAGCCGCGCATCGAGATCGGGCAATCGGAGCTGCAGGGCCAGGCGGCCTACTATGTGCGCGACAACGGTGTCGGCTTCGACATGGCCTATGTCGGTCGCCTGTTCGCGCCTTTCCAGCGCCTGCACAACAATCGCGAATTCGATGGCAGCGGAATCGGCCTGGCGATCGTGCAGCGGGTAATCCGCCTGCACGGCGGTCAGGTGTCGGCCGAGGGCGTGGTCGGCCAGGGCGCAACCTTCACATTCAGCTTCGGCGCGGTACGTCCAGACTGAAGTGGTGCACGCCGAAGCCGCCTTTGCGACGTTCGTCGAAAAAGGTGCGCAGGGTCAGTGACACGCTGCGAAAGGCCAGTTCGTCCCATGGAATGTCCGCCTCGTCGAACAGCCGGACGTCGAGTGATTCGCTGCCGGGCGAAAAATCGGTGTCGATCAGTTCCGCCCGGAACAGGATGTGCATCTGGTCGATCTGCGGCACGCTGACCATTGTGTAGGGTGCAATCAATGCGACCCGCGCACAGGCCTCTTCAAGTGTTTCGCGCAATGCACCGTCGGCTGCGCTTTCGCCGTTTTCGAGAAATCCGGCCGGCAGCGTCCAGTAACCCAGGCGCGGCTCGATGGCGCGCCTGCACAGCAGCACCTGCCCCTCCCAGACGGGCAGTGTGCCCACCACCATGCGCGGGTTCTGATAATGGATGGTGCCGCACGCCGGACAGACATGGCGCAGCCGGTTGTCGCCCACCGGCACGCGCTGTTCAACCTTGCTGCCGCAGTCAGCGCAGAATTTCATGGGTACACCGGCTGTTCGGAATGAGGAGTCCGGAGTGTAGCGCCCTGCCTGTCTCCTGCGCACCTGCCCTCAAGAACCGTGTCTCCCGCGCCGTAAGCTGATGCCATGAGGCATATTCTGCAACGGACGCACGGCGCGCCGTTCAGGCCTGGACGATGGCAAAAAGATGAATGACCTGATTGATACAAGCCGGTTCGAAGAGATAAAGGCGGCCGGCGAACTGCCTTCGCCGCGTGGCATCGCGCTGGCGATCGCGCGCGTCACGCAGCGCGGCGACGCCTCGCTGGCCGAACTGGCCCGCCTCGTGCAGGGTGATCCGGCGCTGGTCGGGCGCCTTGTATGTGCGGCCAACGGTACCCTGGCGCCCGGCATGCGCCCCATCGTGGCGCTGCGCGACGCGCTGTCCGTGCTCGGTATGGCGGCGGTACGCAATCTGGCCCTGGGTTTTTCGCTGATTTCCAGCAACGGCAAGGGCTTGTGCCGAAGTTTTCCGTATTCGCGCTTCTGGACCGGATCGGTCATCCGCGCCATTGCGACACAGAAGATCATGACCGTGATGCGCTCGGCCGGCCTGGAAGAAAGCTTCAGCGTCGGCCTGCTGTCCGGTATCGGCGCGCTCGGGCTGGCCAGCGTGTTTCCGGCACAGTATTCGCGCGTGCTCGACGAGGTGCGTGGGGGCGAGTCGGAAATGCTGCTTGACGTCGAACGGCAGGCGTTCGCGATGACCCATGTCGAATTGAGCGCCGCCATGCTTGCCGACTGGGGCATGCCGCGCTTTTTCGTCGCCGCGGTGCTCGGCCATGAATCGGCGCTGTCGGCTCAGGGCGAGCCCGAGTCGCGCGAATACAGCCTGACGCTCGCACTCGGCCTGGCACGTGCGGTCGAGGCCGCCTGCCTGTGCGACGAGGCGGAGCGGGCGCTTCACATGGGCATCGCCCGTGCGCTGGCAGCGCGCATGGCGTGGCTGCCCGATCAGGTCAGCGCGCTGTGCGACGACGTCGCACGCGAATGGAAGGACTGGTCGCAGATCCTGCCGGTCGATGCCTATGCATTGCCCAACCTGAACGATGTCGCACTGCCCGAGCCGGCCATTCCGGCGCCCGCGTCGATCGAGGTGGAAGCCGCGAACGACGCCCCGGACCCGGGCGCACTGCGCGCGCTGGTGGTCGATGACGACGCCGCCACGCGCATGACGCTGCAGGCATTGCTGCTGCGCAGCGGCTATCAGGTGACATGTGCCGAGAACGGCGTGATGGGCATGGAACGCGCGCTCGAATTCCAGCCCCAGATCATGGTGGTCGACTGGGTGATGCCGGAGATGAACGGGCTGGAGCTGACGCGCACGCTGCGTCAGACCCGCATGGGACGCAATATCTACATCATCGTGCTGACCAGTCACGAGGACGAGGAACGCCTGGTCGAGGCCTTCGAAGCGGGTGTCGACGACTATATGGTGAAGCCGCTCAAGCCGCGCGTACTCGAAGCCCGGCTGCGTGCGGGTCAGCGGCTGATCCGGCTGCAGAAGGATCTGGAGGCCGAACGCGAGGAAATCCGCCGGTACGCGGCCGAGCTGGGTGTCAGCAACCGGCGCCTGCAGGAAGTCGCGCTGACCGACGCGCTGACCGGATTCCCGAACCGGCGCTACGCCATGGCGCGCATCGGCCAGGAATGGGCGATCGCGCTGCGCAGCGAACGGCCGCTGTCGTGCATGCTGATCGACGTCGACTACTTCCGGCAGATCAACGAAACCTACGGGCACGACGTGGCCGATCAGGTGCTGGAGCAGACGGCGCGGGCCATCCGCGAATGCATGCGCGCGCAGGACGTGGTGTGCCGCACCGGGGGCGATGAGTTCCTGATCATCTGCCCCGACACCACGCTGGAACAGGCAATGGCCTGCGCCCAGCGTGTCTGCGCCGGGGTGGCAGCCGTGCCGCTGCAGGCCGGCCAGCTGCGCCTGAAAAGCTCGATCAGCATCGGCGTGGCCGAGCGGCTTTCGCCGATGCCCGACGCCGATGCGCTGCTCGCCCTGGCCGATCAGGCCCTCATGGGTGCCAAAAGTACCGGCCGCGGACGGGTGCGCGCCGCCAGCTGAGGCGATTCCGACCTTCGGGTAAAAGCGGCATTTTTACCGCCCGCGCGTTTCGCGGTGCTCAAGTTCCCACCATTCCTGCCGTCGTTAAGGTTCGTTGATCGTGCACACGACCTGGAATGAAGTCGATGGATCGCCACTCGGACAGGATGGGAGGGTTCAGAACCATCAAGGTGTTGATGGTCGAGGACAATGAAGACGACGTCTTCCTGCTGAATGCGCAACTGAGCGCACGCGGCCTCGAAACCTATTCCGAGCGCGTGGACAGCGCGCAGGAACTTGCACGCGCCCTCGAGGAGCGCGAGTGGGACCTGGTGATTTCCGACCATGCGATGCCCGGCTTCGATTCCGCGTCTGCGCTGGAAGTCCTGCGGCGCAGCGGTCGCGACATCCCGTTCATCATCTACTCCGGCAAGATTTCCGACCACATGGCGTTCTCGGCCATGCGCAACGGCGTCGCCGACTACGTTCAAAAGGGCAATATCGCGCGTCTGGTGCCGGTCATCGAACGTGAGCTGCGCGGCGTTGAAACGCGCCGGGCGGTGCAGACGGCCGATGCACGCATTCATGCGCTGGCCTTCTTCGACACGCTTTCGGCGTTGCCGAACCAGACCTTGCTGCGCGCCCAGATCGACGACTGGCTCGATACCGCGCGTCGCAGTACTGAAGCGCGTCATGCGACGCTGATGGTGGTCGACATCGACCGCTTCCTTCGCATCAATACCAGCTTCGGCTACGACGCCGGCAATGTCGTGCTGCGCGAAGTCGTGTCGCGATTGATCGAACGTGCTGGCCAGGGCGCGATGATTGCGCGTCTGAGCGGTGACCGCTTCTGCGTTTTCGCGCCGTCCTGCACCACCCGCGACGACGCCCGCCTGTTCGCGCACCGGCTGCTGGAAGCGTTCGCTTCACCGGTCATCAAGGACGGACTGGAATTGTTCCTGACCGCATCGCTTGGCGTGGCGATGACACCGGAGGACGGCAGCGAGGCGCAGTCGCTGATCATGAATGCCGAGGCGGCGATGTCGAGCGCCAAGCGCGCCGGCGGCAATGGCCTCAGCTTCTACGCCCACGAAATGAGCGCCAGTTCGGCCGAGAAGCTGGTGCTCGAGACGCATCTGCGCCATTCGGTGCAACGCGGCGAACTGTTCCTGAATTACCAGCCGATACTCAATGGCGTAACCGGCCGTACGTCCGGCGTCGAGGCGCTGCTGCGCTGGCGTCACCCGCAGCGCGGCATCATTCCGCCGGACCGCTTCATTCCGCTGGCCGATGAATCGGGCCTGATCGTCGAAATCGGCGCCTGGGTCATGCGCGAAGCCTGCCTGCAGGGCAGGAAGTGGCACGAGCAGGGCATGCAGGACCTGTCGATGTCGGTCAATGTTTCGGCCGTGCAGTTCGCCCAGCCGCGCCTGCTCGAAACGGTGCGCACGACGCTGGAAGACACCGGATTCCCGGCCGAGAAACTGGTGCTCGAAATCACCGAATCGGTGCTGATGAAGGATGCGGAAACCACCATCGGCATGCTCAAGGCGCTGAAGAACATGGGCGTGCGCATTTCGATGGACGACTTCGGCACCGGCTATTCGTCGCTGTCCTATCTGAAGCGCTTTCCGATCGACATCGTCAAGATCGACAAATCCTTCGTGCGCGACATCAACGATGACGAAGATGATGCTGCCATCATCCGCGTCATCATTTCACTGGCGCGCAGCCTGCGTCTCACGACGGTGGCGGAGGGCGTTGAAACACCGGAACAACTGGGTTTCCTGCGGCGCGAACAGTGCGACCGGTTTCAGGGCTACTTCTTCTCGCGGCCGGTGGAAGCCGACCTGCTCAGCAAGCGGATCATGGATGGAACCCTCTTGATCTAGCCGGATTTCCCGCTCCGCGCGCCCGTCGGCTGGCGCGACAACCCGACCCCGGTCCTTTCATGTAGGAAAACTTCCTACAGGAATCCGCTCGTCTTCACGTACATAAACTTACGTCTTGTCCTGATTGGGCAATGGCCCCCTGCTGGGCAGAATGCATCCCATGCACTGAAACACACGGTGCCTGCCGACTGAAGGGATTGCATGATGAAGACGACCGGTTTGCTCAACGAGATCAGGGAACTGAATCTTGCCTACCTCATGCTCGCTCAACAGATGATCCGCGAAGACCGCGACGCGGCCATGTTCCGCCTGGGTGTCAGCGAAGAAGTGGCCGACATGATCGAGTCGCTGTCGCCGGCCCAGGTCCTGAAGATGGCCAGCGCGAACATGATGCTGTGCCGCCTGCGCTTCGACGATCGCGTGCTGCTCGGCCTGCTGTCGAGCCATGGTCGCGATGCGGCGACCTCCCATCTGCATGCCACGATTCTGGCCTGCGCCCAGCCGGTCGAAGCAGTTTCCTGATTCAAGGGGTTCAAGGTCATGAAAAACAAGAGCATCGTTTCGGAAGGTCGTGAAATCGCCCTGGCGGCAGACCTGATCAAGCTGGGCGCACGCCTGCAGTTGCTGGAGGCCGAAACCCACCTGTCGCGCGAGCGTCTGCTCAAGCTGTACAAGGAAGTGAAGGGCGTTTCGCCGCCCAAGGGCATGTTGCCCTTTTCGACCGACTGGTTCATGACCTGGCAGCCGAACATTCACGCTTCGCTGTTCATGTCCTTCTTCTCCTTCTTCAAGCAGAACACCGAGCGATCCCAGCTCGACTGCATCGTGAAGGCCTTCCGTCTTTATCAGGAACACGTTCAGACGCACGACATGGAAGAGGTGCTGAGCCTGACCCGCGCCTGGACCCTGGTGCGCTTCTTCGACGCCAAGCTGCTGCAGCGCACGCCCTGCACCTGCTGCGGCGGTCACTTCGTGGCGCATGCGTACGACCCGAAATCCAGCTACGTCTGCGGCCTGTGCCATATCCCTGCACGCGCCGGCAAGACGCGGCGCGCGCGCGAGGCCCTGATCGCCGCCTGACAACCCGTTCTACTCTCCTGTCTGACCTCCTCCTTGCGAAAGCAAGGGGCTCGCCGCCGCGGGGCAACCCGTGGCGGCTTTTTTTTATGCCGTCGCCACAGGTGCGGGTTTCCGGTGCCTGCCGGTGGTCGGGGAATCATGATCAAGTTTCGCAATGCGGTGCCGTTAGACCAACAGGCACTGAGTGCTTGATGCCCCGAACATCCGTCATACACAGGGAAAGTCCATGTTTCTGATCATTGGCTACGTCATCATCCTTGCCGCCTCGGTGGGCACGTACGCCCTTCATGGCAGTCTGGCTGCACTGTGGGTGCCGGCCGAATACGTGGCCATTTTCGGCCTGATGATCGGCGGTTTCGTGGCCGGCAACGGCATGCCGGCGATCAAGGCCACGGTGGCGGCCTTGCCATCGGTGTTCAAGGGGTCGTCGTACAACAAGGCCTTCTATGTTGACGTACTGGCGATGCTGTACGAAATCCTTGCCAAGGTACGCAAGGAAGGCCTGATGTCCATCGAAGCCGACGTCGAGAACCCCGAAGCCAGTCCGATCTTCTCGAAGTACCCCAAATTCCTCGCCGACCACCATGCGGTCGATTTCCTGACCGACTACCTGCGCATGATGGTGGGCGGCAATCTGAATGCATTCGAGATCGAAAGCCTGATGGATGCCGAGATCGACACCCACCACGCCGAGCAGCACGTGGCCGTGCACTGCGTCTCCAAGGTGGCTGACGGCGTACCGGCATTCGGTATCGTCGTCGCGGTGATGGGCGTGGTGAATGTGATGGGTTCCGTTGGCCAGCCGCCGGCGGTGCTCGGCAAGATGATCGGCGGCGCGCTGGTCGGTACCTTCCTCGGCATCCTGCTGTCGTACGGCTTCGTCGCGCCGATCGCCTCGCAGCTCGAACAGAAGATGGAGGAGGGCGGCAAGATCTACCAGTGCATGAAGGTGGTGCTGCTGGCCAGCATGAACGGCTACGCGCCGCAGGTGGCGATCGAGTTCGGCCGCAAGGTGCTGTATTCGCCGGACCGCCCGAGCTTCAAGGAGCTGGAAGACGAAGTGAAGAACCGCAAGGGCAAGTAGGTCCGCCCTCCGTTCCGACGCCGACTCCGATATCGCTCCCGCGTAACGCACACCCGAAACCCGTTCCGAAGCACTGAACCATGTCCGACGATACCCAGCAGCCCATCATCGTCAAGAAGATCAAGAAGGGCGGCGGCGGCGCGCATGGTGGCGCGTGGAAGATCGCCTACGCCGACTTCGTGACCGCGATGATGGCCTTCTTCCTTCTCATGTGGCTGCTCGGCTCGACCGCCCAGGGCGATCTCGAAGGCATCGCCGAATACTTCGAAAATCCGTTGAAGGTTGCCCAGCAGGGCGGATCGGGCTCGGGTGACAGTTCCAGCATCATCCAGGGCGGTGGCCGTGACCTCACGCGGCAGACCGGTCAGGTCAAATACGGTACGGTCGAGGCCAAGAAGCGGTCGTTCAATCTCACCGCCAGCAAGGATGCGGATGACGATGCCAAGCAAAAGGCCGAAGGCGTCGAGCGCGCCAAACTGATCGAACTGAAGAACCAGATCGAGGCGCGCGTCGAGGCCAATCCCGACTTGCGGCCGTTCCGCAACCAGCTTGTGCTCGACGTGACCTCGGAAGGCTTGCGCATCCAGATCGTCGATGAACAGAACCGGCCGATGTTCGCCTCGGCCAGTGAGCGGCTGCAGCCTTACACCTCGGTCATCCTGCGCGAGATCGGGCTGATCCTGAACCAGGTGGAAAACCGCATCTTCCTGTCCGGCCACACCGACGCGACGCCGTTCGCGGGCGGAATCGGCGGCTTTTCGAACTGGGAACTGTCGGCCAACCGCGCCAACGCATCGCGGCGCGAACTGATCGCGGGCGGCATGGATCCGGACAAGGTGCTGCGCGTGGTCGGCATGGGGTCCATCGTGTCCTTCGACAAGGAGGATCCGTACAACCCGATCAATCGACGCATCAGCATCATCGTGCTCAACCGGCAGACCGAAGAGCTGTTCCTCGCCGATGGAAAGTCGGTCGACGTTGAAAATCTCGTCGGCGGCGAGGCGGAACCGGCGGTGCCCTGATCCAGATCCATTTGTGCCGCGCGGACGGGTCAAGTTTTCATCGCGTGCGCCGTTACACCGTCCAACTTCCTACCCTGATACCGAATGCACCAAGCCATGAATCGCATTTCGATACCACTTGTCGCCGCATGGAGCATCACGGTTCTCGGTGTGGTGCTGGCTGTCGCACTTCGACCCGACGCGCTTGCGCCGGTGCTTTCACTGGGGCTGTTCATGGCGCTCGTCTGGACGCTGACGGTGATCGTTCTGCAGCGAGGTGGGGCGACCCCTTCGTCGACCAAGACGCATCAGGTCGAGCGCACGCAGGACTCCGGTGCGGACCACGCCGTGCTGTCCGGGAGCGCGCTTCAGGTCAGGTCGCAGTGCGACCAGATGACCGAGGAACTGTCCCGGGTACAGACCCTGCTGCACGAGGCGATCAACGGCCTGACTGCGAGTTTTCACAGCATGCAGGCCGAAACCACCGATCAGCGCACCACGGCACTCGCGCTCACCAGTGGCGACGGCAACGGACAGTTTGACTTCGAAAGCTTTGTCGAGGAAACGTCGGGCACCATGCAGCGCGTCGTCGACAGTGTCGTGCAGAACAGCAAGCTGGGCATGGAACTGGTCGAACTGACCGAAGGCATCGCACGCGAGACCGAAAGCGTGCGATCGCTGCTCGGCGAGATCGGTGGCATTTCCAAGCAGACCAATCTGCTTGCACTGAATGCCGCCATCGAAGCGGCGCGGGCCGGCGAGGCCGGGCGAGGTTTTGCGGTGGTCGCCGACGAGGTGCGCACGCTGTCGTCGCGGACCAGCGAATTCAGCCAGCAGATCGTCACGCTGGTCGATCGCGTACAGGCCAACGTCAAATTGACGGAGCACGCACTGGCCAATCTGGCCGGTCAGGACATGACCTTTGCGCTCGAGTCGAAGCAGCGCGTCGAAAGTGTGGTGCGGGGTCTTGAAACGTTGCATCAGCGGCGTCAGCGATCGATCGAGACGCTTGGCGAATCGGTTGAGCGCGTCGATCACGCGGTGGCGACTGCGGTGACGTCCCTGCAGTTCCAGGACATGACTTCGCAGCTGATCGGACACGTGCAACGTCGCATCGACAATGTTGACGAAGTCATGAAGGCGGCACGCGCGTTGAGCGAAGCCGCGGTTCAGGGCCATGCGACAGATGTGCATGCCCGACGGGTTGATGAGGTGCTGGAACAGCTTCGAGCTGCCGACAGCAAGAACCCGGTGGCGCAGCACGCCTTCCGGGAAGGCGAAATTGAACTGTTCTGAAGGAGAAACGTGATGGCAAAGACTGTGCTCGCAATTGACGATTCGGCGTCGATCCGCCAGATGGTGGCATTCACCCTGAAAAGTTCCGGTTACGACGTGATCGAGGCGGTGGACGGACAGGATGGCCTGGACAAGGCGAAGTCGAAATCGGTCAACCTCGTGCTGACCGACCAGAACATGCCGCGCATGGACGGACTGACGCTGATCCGCAATCTGCGCAGCCTTGCGCAGTACAAGGCGACGCCGATCCTGATGCTGACGACCGAATCGTCGGATGCGATGAAGGCACAGGGCCGTGCTGCCGGTGCGACCGGCTGGCTGGTGAAGCCCTTCGATCCGCAGAAGCTGGTCGAGGTCGTGAAGAAGGTGATCGGCTGAGCGCACGCAACGTGCGTCGATATCCGCAATCGGGAGACCGTTCATGACCATGGACCTGAGCCAGTTCTACCAGGTGTTCTTCGAAGAGGCCGCGGAGCATCTGTCGAACATGGAACAGATGCTGCTCGACATCGATCTCGACAGCATCGATGACGAAGAGATGAATGCGATCTTCCGCGCCGCCCACTCGATCAAGGGCAGCGCCGGCACCTTCGGTTTCAACGATCTCGCGCAGGTCACCCATGAACTCGAAACCTTGCTCGATCGCGTGCGCAAGCACGAGGTCGTCATGACGACTGTCATGGTCAACGCCTCGCTTGAAGCAGGTGATCTGCTGCGCGACCTGGTGGCGGCGCATCGTGGCGTCGGCGAAGCCGATCTGCAGCGCGTGGCGCACGTGTGTGCTGCGCTCAAGGCCTTGTATTCCGAGGCGGTCGAGCCGGCAGGCGCGCCCGATGCCGCAACGTCGTTGCCGTTGCCCGAAGAGTGCATTTTGCGCTTCAGCTTTCTGCTCTCGTCCGACCAGGCCGATGTGGCCGGTGTGATCGAGAACCTCGCGCGCGAGGCGGGCGCGCTCGGCGGCCGCCTGCTTGACCTTTCCATCGGCGCGGACGGCCGCTGGCACGGCGTCATCGAAGGCAGCGTCGACCTCCAGGCATTGCACGATCTGGTCGATTTCGTCGCGGTCACCGATAGCTTCGAGTTGACCGCACCGGACACCGGTGCAGACGATGCGTATGGCCTGTTCGACGTTGAAACTGAAACGCCGGCCGACGGCGATGGCGCGTGGGGACTGTTCGACGATGCGTCGCCGGTGGCGGCGAGCGCGGTCGACGACAGTTACGGCCTGTTCGACGCCGAACCCGTTGCGCAGGCAGCAGACAACAGCCCGGCGGGCGATCCGTCGTACGGCTTCTTCGAGCCACTTGCCGCGCAGGCCATGGGTGACGGGCCGACCACGTCCGGTGGATTGTCGATCGTGTCACCGGCCGTTGCCACACGGGTGGAATCTGCCGTCAGCGCATCTGTCGATGCACAGGTCGAACCGTCGATCGAATCGCCGAAGTCGGCCGCGCCGCGCAGCGCGAAGCCCGCCGCGGTGGCCGATACGTCGATACGCGTGGGTGTGGACAAGGTCGACCAGATCATCAATCTGGTTGGCGAACTGGTGATCACCCAGGCCATGCTGATGTCGGCTGCGTCGAAGCTCGATCCGGTCGAGTTCGAGCGCCTGATGAGTGGTGTGCAGCAACTCGAACGCAACACACGCGACCTGCAGGAATCGGTGATGTCGATCCGCATGCTCCCGATGTCCACCGTGTTCTCGCGCTTTCCGCGCGTGGTGCGCGACCTGTCGCAGAAACTGGGCAAGAAGGTCAGGCTTGTACTGGCCGGGGAATCGACCGAACTCGACAAGGGCCTGATCGAACGCATCGCCGATCCGCTGACCCATCTGGTGCGCAACAGTCTCGACCACGGCGTCGAGACGCCCGATGTGCGGGCTGCGCGCGGCAAGCCGGAAGAAGGCACGATCACGTTGAAGGCCTCCCATCAGGGCGGCAACATCGTCATCGAAGTGGGTGACGACGGTGCCGGCCTCAGTCGTGACCGCATCCTGTCCAAGGCACGTGAGCGCGGGCTGGCCGTGAGTGATTCGATGACCGATCAGGAGGTCTGGGCGCTGATCTTCGAACCGGGCTTCTCGACCGCCGATCAGGTGACCGAGGTGTCGGGGCGTGGCGTCGGCATGGATGTGGTCAAGCGCAACATCACGGCCATGGGCGGACGTGTCGACATTGGTTCGATGACCGGTGTCGGGACGCGCATGACGGTGCGACTGCCGCTGACGCTTGCCATCCTGGACGGCATGTCGGTCGCGGTCGGTGACGAAACCTACATCATTCCGCTGAACTACGTGGTCGAGTCGCTGCAACCCTCCGCCGACATGATCAAGAGCATCGGTGGCGTGCCGCGGCTGGTGCAGGTGCGCAACGAATTCCTGAACATCCTGACGCTGCGCGATGCCTTCGGCCTGTCCGGCGGCATGACCGATCTGGAGCGCGGCATTCTCGTGGTGCTCGAATCCGATGGCGACAAGATCGCGTTGTTCGTCGACGCCCTGGTCGGACAGCACCAGGTGGTCATCAAGAGCCTGGAGGCCAATTACCGCAAGGTGGTGGGCATCTCCGGTGCAACCATCATGGGCGATGGTCACGTCGGCCTGATCCTTGACGTGCAGGCGCTGGTCGATACGGCCCGCGCAGGCATGGCGGTGGCGGCATAGGGTCTTTTGTCATTGAATTGCGGGCCGCGCTTGCAGCGGCTTCGTTCGCAGCATCCATCCATCCCTGCCGTGCAGCGCCGCCGGTGCGCGGCGCCTCCATCGACTTGCCGCCTGACGCAGGTCATCACATTGCAAACAAGCTTGCCTACAGGCGCTGAGCGTCCTCAAGGCACGCCGGGTTCCGGCCGATATAGCAAAAGTGATAGACGCTGCGGAGCAAACAATGACCCAACTGGCGCGATCTGCGCACCCGAAGCAAACCGGTACCGTCGATGGCGGATACGCGCAGGAGTTCCTGACCTTCACGCTCGGCGGTGAAGAGTACGCCATCGACATTCTCAAGGTGCAGGAGATCCGTGGCTACGACGCAGTCACCGGCATTGCCCACGCACCGCCCTTCATCAAGGGGGTCATCAATCTGCGAGGCATCATTGTTCCGATTGTTGATCTGCGGATCAAGTTCGGTGTCGGCGTCGTCGATTACACCCCCTTTACCGTCACGATCATCCTGAATGTCGGGGGTCGTGTGGTCGGCATCGTGGTCGATGCCGTATCCGACGTGCTGTCTCTGGATCCGGCACAACTGTGCGAACCGCCCGAGTTCGCCTCCAGCCTGGATACCCGCTACATCCAGTCTCTCGGCTCGATCGATGACCGGATGCTCATCGTTGTCGATATCGAAAGGCTGATGCTTTCGGCCGACATGGCACTCGTCGAAAATCCCCTGCACTGAAAAGAAAAAACATGTCGAAGACATCGAATGTAAAGCCTGGCTCGGCCAACCTGACCGTGCAGCGTCGTCTGATGATGATGGTTGCCGTCACCCTGACGGCTTTCGTCGCGCTGGCCGCAATTCTGCTTTTCGCAATGCGCGAGAACATGCTGGAAGACCGCAAGAGCGCTGCGCGTTTTGCGGTCGAGTCCGCCTGGGGCGTGCTCGAAGCTTTCGAAAAGCGCGCCGCGTCCGGCGAACTTTCGCAGGAAGAGGCGCGTCGGCAGGCCATCGCGACGTTGCGCACGCTGCGCTACAACGGCGAGGACTATTTCTGGATCAACGACTTCGGTCCGCGCATGGTGATGCACCCGACCAAGCCTGAACTGGAAGGCAAGGATCTGGGCGGCTCGAAGGACCCGAGCGGCAAGGCTCTGTTTCTTGAAATGGTGGCTGTCGCGAAAGCCGATGGGGCCGGCTTTGTCGATTACATGTGGCCGCGGCCCGGTGCGACAGACCCGGTGGCCAAGGTTTCATATGTCCGTTCCTTTGCACCGTGGGGCTGGATCGTCGGCTCCGGCATCTATGTGGATGAGGTCGATGCACTGATTCTCGACCAGGCCTTGTGGGTGGTCCTCGGCGTGATGGTCGTTGCGCTTGCGATCGGCGTGCCAAGCATACGGCTCGGGCGCAGCATCGCGTCCCGGTTGCGTGACGCCGGACGCCATGCCGACGCGATTTCGACCGGCATGCTGGATCGATCGATCGACGCCGGTGCGCTGGACGAGATCGGCCATCTGCTGCAGGCGCTCGACAAGATGCGTGCCGACCTCAAGCAGCGCATGGAGCGTGATCATGCGGTTTCCGCGGAAAACCTGCGGGTCCGCACTGCACTGGATTTTGTGAGTCGCAATGTGCGCATTGCCGATGCGGATGGCAACGTGATCTACGCCAACCGCACCATGATGAAGACGCTGGGCGAGATCGAGAATGACGTCAGGGTGAGCGTGCCGTCGTTCTCGGTCGATCGCATCATCGGCAGCAATGTCGCATCGCTGTGCAACAACCCCGCATTTGTCCGCAAGTCGGAACAGATCGGCACTACGCAGTACAGCGAACTGGTCATCGGTTCGCGCACCTTCGATGTCGTCACCACGCCCATCCTGAACGATGCCGGACAGCGCATCGGGATGGTCGCCGAGTGGACCGAGCGAACGCAGGAACTTGTCGTCGAGCGCGAGGTGGAAGACATGATCGCGGCAGCCGTCGGCGGCGACTTCACCCATCGCATCGACGTGCAGGGCAAGCAGGGCTTCTTCAGGGCGCTGGCCGTCAGCATGAATGAACTCGTCGCAGTTGTGGCCGCCGGCCTCGAAGATACGGCGCGCGTGCTGAATGCCATTTCGCGCGGTGTGTTGACCGAGAAGATCGCTCGTGATTACACGGGGACGTTCGGGCGGTTGAAGGAAGACACGAACACGACGGTGGACAAACTGCGCGAGGTGATAGGGCGGATCAAGGATTCGAGCGAGTCGATCAACACGGCGGCGCGGGAGATCGCGGCGGGCAATTCGGACCTGAGTTCGCGTACGGAAGAGCAGGCGAGCTCGCTGGAAGAGACGGCCAGTTCGATGGAAGAGCTGAACGCGACGGTGAAGCAGAACGCGGAGAGCGCGCTGAAGGCGAACGAGCTGGGTCGTCAGAGCAACGAGGCGGTGATGCGCGGAGCGGAGACGGTCAAGCGAGTGGTGAGCACGATGAGCGACATCCAGGATTCGAGTCGCAAGATCGCGGACATCATCGGCGTGATCGACTCGATCGCGTTCCAGACGAACATTCTGGCGCTGAACGCGGCGGTTGAAGCGGCGCGAGCAGGCGAGCAGGGCCGGGGCTTTGCGGTGGTGGCGAGCGAGGTGAGGAATCTTGCGCAGCGCAGCGCGCAGGCGGCGAAGGAGATCAAGGGCCTGATCGCGGACTCGGTGGAGCGGGTGGATGGTGGCGCGAAGCTGGTGGCCGAGGCGGGGGCGACGATGGAGCAGGTTGTTGACAGCTTCCGTCAGGTGACGGGGCTGGTGACGGACATTGCGTCGGCGAGCCAGGAGCAGGCGAGCGGGATATCGCAGGTGACGCAGGCGGTGAGCCAGATGGACGGCGTGACGCAGCAGAACGCGGCGCTGGTGGAAGAGGCGGCGGCGGCGGCGGAAAGTCTGGAAGAGCAGGCGAGGTCGTTGATGCGCGCGGTGGGTCAGTTCAGGCTGGACGATCAGGACGGGCGCAGCAGTGGCACCGGGATGCAGTTTGATGGTGCGTCGCTGAGGCAGCGGGAGGCGGCGAACACGGAGCCGGTGCTGCCGCGTTCGCGCGGCGGGGCGCTGGGCAAGGTGAAGCGGGTTCAGTCTGCGGCGGTGATCGCCGACGAGGAAGAGTGGGAAGAGTTCTGAACCGCCCGCCCGCAGAAGAACAGCACAGTCAGCAGCACAGTCAGCAGCACAGCTTCTGGAGAGACGAATGAGGATGAACTCGCCGGTGACGCAGCGTGAGATCGAAGTGACCGAGCGCCACAACATCGTGTCGCGTACCGACCGCAAAGGTCAGATCGTCTATGTGAACCACGACTTCCTGGAGATCAGCGGCTTCGAGGAATCCGAACTGATCGGCCAGCCGCACAACATCGTGCGTCATCCCGACATGCCGAAGGAAGCTTTCGAAGACATGTGGCGCTGCCTGAAGGCGATGCGCCCATGGACCGGGATGGTGAAGAATCGCTGCAAGAACGGCGACCACTACTGGGTGGTCGCGAATGCCACGCCGCTGTTCGAGAACGGGGCGGTATCGGGTTACATGTCGGTTCGCACGCGTGCGACGCGCGACCAGATCCAGGCGGCCGAGCAGGTCTATCGCGACTTCCGCGAAGGCAACGCAGCCGGCCTTGCGATGCGTGACGGCGTGGTCGTCAGGAAAGGCTTTTCGCCGAAGCGCTTCATTGCTGAAACGAGCATCCGCGCCCGCATGTTTGCCATCATCTGTTTCGTCGGTCTGATGATGTCGGCCATTGCCGCAACCGGCATGTACGAAATGAAGGTGACCGAAGCGATTCTGCAGGTGGTTTATCACGACCGCGTGCTGTCGAGCCAGCAGCTCAAGTCGGTGGCCGACATGTATGCGGTGAACATCGTCGACACGGCACACAAGGTACGCAACGGCAACATCGATTTCGCCGATGGCTCAAGCAGCCTGGCACAGGCGAACGACACGATAGAGAAGAGCTGGAACGCCTATCTCGCAAGCAAAATGACCGGCGAAGAAATCGCACTGGTCGCGCAGGCGAAGCCTCTGATGGCCACGGCTGATGCATCGATCGAACGCCTGGCCGCGATCATGCGCAGCAAGGACATGGCCGCGCTGACGGCCTACACCGCCAGTGAACTGTACCCGGTCATCGATCCCATCTCCGGCAAGATCAGCGAACTGATTGACCTCCAGATCCGGGTGGCCGGCGGCGAGATCCAGCATCTCCGCGATGAATCGTCGCGCGCTTTCATCATCATTTCCGCGCTGCTGGTCTGTGGCCTGCTGCTGGCCGCGCTGGTTGCCTGGCTGCTGATGCGAGCCATCGTCAGGCCGATCAACGACGTGACCGCCATGTTGCATCGTATGGCTGACGGGCAACTCGATGTGGCGATCGACACCACGCGCCGCGATGAAATGATCGTCATCTTCGACGCCGCCAAGTCGATGAAGATCAAGCTGGGTTCGGACATGGCTGAAGCAAAGCGTGTCGCCACCGAAAACCTGCGCATTCGCGAGGCACTCGACAGCGTCACGACGAATGTCCGCATCGCCGACAACAACGGTCGGGTCATTTACGCCAACAAGACCCTGCTCGACACATTGCGCCGCACCGAAGCGGAAATCCGCAAAAAGGTACCTGCATTCTCGGCCGAGCATTTCATCGGCAGCGACATCACGGTGTTCTACGACGATCCGGAGGCTGCACGCCGTCGTCTGGCGGGGCTGTCCGCTACGGTGCAGAGCGAAATCGTCATCGGCGGGCGCCTCTACCGGCTGACCACCAGTCCGATCGTCAACGAATCTGGGCAGCGTCTCGGGTCGGTCGGCGAGTGGCTCGATCGCACCGACGAGGACGCGATCGAAAAGGAAGTGACCGATCTCGTGCAGTCAGCCGGTCGGGGTGACTTCAGCAAGCGGCTTTCGGCAGACGGCAAGCAGGGCTTCTTCAAGGCGCTGTCCGACGGACTCAACGGGCTGGTGGCGCAGGTGTCCGACAGCTTGACCGATCTTGCATCGGTGCTGAACGCAATGGCGCAAGGCGACCTGAGCCGAAAGATCGCTCGTGATTACACGGGGACGTTCGGGCGGTTGAAGGAAGACACGAACACGACGGTGGACAAACTGCGCGAGGTGATAGGGCGGATCAAGGATTCGAGCGAGTCGATCAACACGGCGGCGCGGGAGATCGCGGCGGGCAATTCGGACCTGAGTTCGCGTACGGAAGAGCAGGCGAGCTCGCTGGAAGAGACGGCCAGTTCGATGGAAGAGCTGAACGCGACGGTGAAGCAGAACGCGGAGAGCGCGCTGAAGGCGAACGAGCTGGGTCGTCAGAGCAACGAGGCGGTGATGCGCGGAGCGGAGACGGTCAAGCGAGTGGTGAGCACGATGAGCGACATCCAGGATTCGAGTCGCAAGATCGCGGACATCATCGGCGTGATCGACTCGATCGCGTTCCAGACGAACATTCTGGCGCTGAACGCGGCGGTTGAAGCGGCGCGAGCAGGCGAGCAGGGCCGGGGCTTTGCGGTGGTGGCGAGCGAGGTGAGGAATCTTGCGCAGCGCAGCGCGCAGGCGGCGAAGGAGATCAAGGGCCTGATCGCGGACTCGGTGGAGCGGGTGGATGGTGGCGCGAAGCTGGTGGCCGAGGCGGGGGCGACGATGGAGCAGGTTGTTGACAGCTTCCGTCAGGTGACGGGGCTGGTGACGGACATTGCGTCGGCGAGCCAGGAGCAGGCGAGCGGGATATCGCAGGTGACGCAGGCGGTGAGCCAGATGGACGGCGTGACGCAGCAGAACGCGGCGCTGGTGGAAGAGGCGGCGGCGGCGGCGGAAAGTCTGGAAGAGCAGGCGAGGTCGTTGATGCGCGCGGTGGGTCAGTTCAGGCTGGACGATCAGGACGGGCGCAGCAGTGGCACCGGGATGCAGTTTGATGGTGCGTCGCTGAGGCAGCGGGAGGCGGCGAACACGGAGCCGGTGCTGCCGCGTTCGCGCGGCGGGGCGCTGGGCAAGGTGAAGCGGGTTCAGTCTGCGGCGGTGATCGCCGACGAGGAAGAGTGGGAAGAGTTCTAGGCTGAAGGTTCAGGCGCAACGGCGCTTGCAGGGCATCAACTGAGAGGTCGGCATCGTGATTCAGGCAGGCAGGAATACAGCAAGTGCAGTCGAAGTGACCCGGCAACTGGCGGACTCAACCGCCCTGTCCGGCGGTACCCGCGAGTTTTCCTTCACGCGCGACGATTTTGACCGCATCGCCAAACTGATTCACCAGCACGCCGGGATATCGTTGTCGCCAATCAAGTTCGACATGGTTTATAGCCGGCTGGCGCGGCGGCTGCGTGCGACCGGTGATGTGACCTTCGCGGATTACCTCAAGCGCCTGGAGCGCAATGATCACGCCGAGTGGGAAACCTTCGTCAATTCACTGACCACCAACCTCACGTCCTTCTTCCGCGAAGCCCATCACTTCGATCTGCTGAAGGAACACCTGACCCGCCTCGGCAAGCCGACGGCGCGCATCTGGTGCAGCGCCGCCTCGACCGGAGAGGAGCCTTACTCGCTCGCCATCACCTGCTGCGAACTGTATGGCTCGATGAACCCGCCGGTGGAAATCATCGCGACAGACATCGATACCCAGGTGCTGGCGCAGGGCCAGGCCGGTGTCTATACCGAGGACCGCATCGAGAAGCTGTCGCCGGAACTGGTGCGCAAATACTTCCTGCGTGGCACCGGCGGCCGCGCTGGCGAAGTGCGCGTGCGGCCCGAGTTGCAGAAGCTGATCCGCTTCACGCGGGTCAACCTGCTCGAACCGAACTGGCCGATCCGCGGGCCGCTTGAGGCGATCTTCTGTCGTAACGTGATGATCTACTTCGACAAGCCGACGCAGTACGCCATCCTGAAGCGCTTCGTCCCGCTGTTGCGTCCCGAAGGCCTCATGTTCGCCGGTCATTCGGAAAGTTTTTCGCACGCAGTCGATCTGTTCCGCAATCTCGGAAGGACGGTTTATGGTCGTGCTGACGGCGGTCGGTAGTCACGGTCCTTCCCTGATCGAACACCAGTCGACACAGCGCTATTTCGACAGCAAATTTTCGCGCGAGGCGGTGAAGATACTGCCCGGCGAATTCTTCGTGACGACACGTGACATGTTGCTGGTGACCGTTCTGGGCTCGTGCGTCGCTGCCTGCATCCGCGATCCGGAACGCGGTATCGGTGGCATGAATCATTTCATGCTGCCCGACGGCGGCACCGAAGCAACCAGTCGTTCTGCGCGCTACGGAGGGTATGCGATGGAGCTGCTGGTGAATGAGCTGATCAAGTCGGGCGCCCGGCGTTCGGCGCTCGAAGCCAAGGTGTTTGGCGGCGGACGCGTGATGGCGTCGCTGTCGAGCGCAAATGTCGGTGAACGCAATTCGTCCTTCGTGCTCGATTACCTGAAGCAGGAAGGCATTCCGGTCATCGCTCAGGATCTGCAGGAAAAGCATGCGCGCAAGATCTACTTCTTTCCGCGTGTCGGACGGGTGCTGGTGAAGAAGCTCGCGCGCGTCAACAACGACACGCTGGCGCGGCGTGAGCGCGAGTATCAGGAGCGGCTTGCACGCACGGATGCGTCGGGCGATATCGAGCTGTTCTCGTGACCGGGCAACGCTGATGAACAAGCCAAAGATCAGGGTGCTGGTGGTGGACGACTCGGCGGTCATGCGGGCCATGCTGACCGCCATCATCAACCAAGCGCCCGACATGGAAGTGGTCGGGACGGCACCTGACCCGCTGGTGGCACGGCAGAAGGTGAAGGATCTGTTGCCGGACGTGCTGACGCTGGATGTCGAAATGCCGCAGATGAATGGTCTGGAGTTTCTCGACAAGGTCATGCGCTTGCGTCCGATGCCGGTGATCATGATTTCCAGCCAGACTGCGCAGGGCTCAGAAGCGACGCTGCAGGCGCTCGAACTGGGCGCGGTGGACTACATCGCCAAGCCGCGCTCCACCCTGGTCGGGCTGCCGGCCGGCTATGCACAGGAAGTGCAGGACAAGATCCGTGCGGCGTTCAGTGCACACGTGAAGGTGAGGCGCGATGCGCCTGCCCGCCCCGCCGTCAGTGCTGTGACGCCGCCGCCGGTGATGAGCAGCAACTGGGGTGACCGCATCGTGTGTATCGGTGCGTCGACCGGGGGCACCGAAGCGATCAAGGAAGTACTGACCCGCCTGCCGGAAAACATGCCCGGCATCGTGATGGTTCAGCACATGCCAGAAATGTTCACCGCGAGCTTCGCCCGACGGCTTGACTCGCTGTCACGTCTGCGCGTGAAGGAGGCCGAACAGGGCGAACGCATCCTGCCGGGCCACGCCTACCTCGCACCTGGACATTCGCACCTCGAAATCCGCAGATCCGGCGGTGGCTACGTGTGCGAACTGCTGCAGACGCCGCCCTACAACCGGCATCGCCCGGCCGTCGACGTACTGTTCGATTCCGCAGCGGCACAAGCGCGTGGCAGTGCGGTTGCCGCGCTGCTGACCGGCATGGGCAAGGACGGCGCGCAGGGCATGCTGACCATGCGCAAGGCGGGTGCGTGGACGATAGGTCAGGACCAGGAAAGCTGCGTCGTGTACGGAATGCCGCGTGAGGCGGCCCAGATCGGCGCGTGTTGCGAGGTCAGTCCGCTCACTCACGTGGCCGATCGCATCATGGCCGCGCTGCAGGGCGGTCGCCGCATGGCAGCCCACGGCTGACGGCGGATTGCTGCCTCATTCATTGATTACAGAAGGGAATACGCAGCATGGACATCAAGGTCAGCATCGCCGACAAGGTTGCGCGCATGAGCCTGGGCGGACGATTCGATTTTTCGGCGCACAAGGAATTCCGGGACACCACCGAGCAACTTCTGTTGCGCGAGGAAGTGAATGAACTCGACGTCGACCTCGCCGCGGTCAATTACGTGGACAGTTCTGCGCTCGGCATGCTGTTGATGCTGCGCGACAAGGCGCGCAACGCGCGGCGCGAAATCAGACTGTCGCGTTGCAGCCCGCCGGTGCGCCAGGTGCTCGACATCGCGAACTTTGGCAAGTTGTTCCGCATTGACTGACGGCTGTTTTGTCCGGCGTGACGTCTGTCACGCTAAAGGCGCTCCCCTTTCGGTCGTAACCCTCCTTACCTGCCCGGGTTCAATTGCCCGGCGATCAAGGAACGGAACGACATGACAAGCAAGCCTGGCGCGCTGTTGCGCGCAAATCTGGCCTGGCTGGGCCTGTATTCCCTGTTGCTGCTTACCCATGCCGGGCTTTTCGCATGGGTTGCACCGGTGTTCGATCCGGCCGGTGTACTGATCTGTGCCGCGGTCGCTTTCGGCGTGCTGATCGTCGTGCGCCTTGCGTGCCGGATACGGTACGAGAAGCCACTCGAGAGCGTCGTGACCGGCATCGAGAATGCCCGCCTGTCCGGCGACCTCTCGTTCAAGCTGGCATTGCAGGGCAATGCGTTGCAGCAGCGGCTGGCCGTCAGCTACAACCGCCTGATCGAGGAATTCGGCGCTGCCATGGCGAAGATGCTGTTCACCTCGGAACGCCTTCAGCACGCCTGCGCAAGCCTGGAGGATGGCGCACGCAGGGTGGTGGCGTCGACCGAAACGCAGTGCGACGCGTCGGGCGCTGCGAGCGCCGACGTCGGCAACATGAAGGGCAGCATGCAGGCAGCGACCGATGTCGCGGCGCGCACCGTCGAAGACGCGACGCGATCACGTGAATTGTCGCAGCAGGGCGCACAGGTGGTCAGTCGCGTTGCCGAAGGCATGGTCCGGGTGTCCGGTAGCGTCGAACAGTGTGCGCGCCAGATCGATCAGCTGGGCAGCCGGTCGGAACAGATCGGCAGTGTGGTGCAGGTGATCCGCGAGATTGCCGACCAGACCAACCTGCTCGCGCTCAACGCCGCCATCGAGGCGGCGCGCGCCGGCGAGCAGGGGCGCGGCTTTGCCGTGGTGGCCGACGAAGTGCGCAAGCTGGCTGAGCGCACGGCCGCATCGACCGGACAGATTCACGAAATGATTTCCGCCGTGCAGCGCGAGACAGCCGAAGCCGCTGCCGTGGTGCGCGCCAGCGCAGCCGAGGCGCGCAATGGTTCCGAATTGTCGGGCGAAGCCGTGGCGACGCTGGAACTGATCCGCGCGTGCGCAACGGCGACGCGGGAGCGCGTCGATGGCACGGTCGAGGCCATGCGCGAAAACCATGCGCTCGGCGACCGGGTCGAGCAACATGTGCAGCACATCCTGACCATGGCGGAATCGAATCGTGACGTGTCGCGCGCCGCGGCGACCGACGCGGCCCAGCTTGGCGTGCTGTCGAGCAATCTGGCCGAACTGGCCCTGGTCTTCCGACTGGGTACCGGAGCCGAACAGGCGGTTGCCATGCATGGCCGCATGCCGGCCATCGTCGCCGAAGCGGCCAGTCAGGTCGGTGCCTGTCTCGAAGCTGCGGTGAAGCGCGGCGACATCAAGCTGGAAGACCTGTTCGACGAAAACTATCAGCCGATCGCCGGCACCCGGCCGGCCAAGTTCACGACCCGCTTCGACAGCCTGACCGACCGGCTGCTACCGGCCATCCAGGAGCCGCTGATCGATCGCCACCCCGGCGTCATCTATGCCGGCGCGGTCGATCGCAAGGGCTATTTTCCGACCCACAACAAGAAGTTTTCGCAGCCGCTGACCGGCGACGAGAAGGTCGACATCGTGCGCAACCGTACCAAGCGCATTTTTGAAGACGCGGTCGGCAAGCGCTGCGGTGCGCATGCCCAGCCTTTCCTGATCCAGACCTATCGTCGCGACACCGGGGAAGTGGTGCACGACATTTCGGCACCGATCCACGTCGGCGGTCGCCAGTGGGGCGGCTTCCGCATCGGCTACGTCGCCTGATTACGTACTGCGGCTGATCTGGATCAAGCGCAACGTGACGGCAAGCTCAAAGCGTCGGCGTCGCCGCCGTTAAGTTCGGTAAGTCCGCCACCCATCCCGCGCAGCGTGAGCGCGCCGCCGAATCCGGCCCCCGATTTGCCCAGAAATGTCCATCAAGGAGATCCACACAATGAACGCCCTGCTGTCGCCCGCCCGGGCATTGATGTCACGTCTCCGGTTCGCGCCAAAGATGATGCTGGTCATGGGCATCCTGCTGTCGATGCTGTTCGGCGTTGGCGCGCTGCAGACGCTGGACCGCATGGGTGCGGTGCATGCGATGGACAATGAGCGCATCGGTACCGAATATGTCCGCACCTTGCTGGGCGTGCTCGCCACGGTGCAGCAGCATCGCGGCATGTCCTCATCGATGCTCAACGGCGACGCCAGCCTGGCGCCCAAGGTGGAAGCCAAGGCAGCCGAAGTGGCGGCCGGCATCGCAAAGCTTGCGGCGCAGAATGACGCCAATCTCGCGCTGCTGGATCAGGGTGCGCAGATCAATCGACTGAATGACGAGTGGGTGGCCGTGCGTCAGTTGATGAGCGGCGCGACCGGCAGCGAGAACTTCCGCCGGCACTCGGAACTGATCGTCAATCTGCTGAACGATTTCCGCATGGTGGCTGATGCGTCCGGCCTGACCTTCGATCCTTTCCCGGACAGCTACACACTGATGGACGCGACGATCGGCATCGTGCCGCAGACGGTCGAATATCTCGCCCGGCTGCGCGGGCTGGCGGCGTCGATCAGCGCAACCCGCTCGATGTCGCCCGAGAAGGCGGTCGAACTGGGATCCCTGCTGCAGCTGTCGAAGGCGCAGGTCGATGCATCGGAACGCATGCTCGAACGGGTACTTAAGAATGCGCCGGCCCATGCAGGGGCAATCACCACGGATGTGGCGGAACTGCGCGACGCCTTTGGCGCCACCGCGCAGATGATCGAAAATTCCGTGGTCAGCCAGACTTTCGATTTGCCAGCGGCTGAGGTGTTTGCCCGGGCAAGCGCGCCGGTCGACGCCGCGCTGGGTACCGCCCGCACGCTGTTGTCGAGTCTTGAAGCCAGTCTGGCCGAGCATCGAACCGAAATCGTGCGCAAGGAACTGCTGATCGCTGCCGCGCTGGCCGCGGGCATGCTGCTGTCACTGTATCTTGCGCTCGGCCTCTACTTCTCCCTTCAGGACGACATCCGCCGCACCATCGAAGGGGGGCAGCGCCTCGCCGATGGCGATCTGACGGCGCGCATCGACGTTTCGAGTCGTGACGAGTTCGGGGATATCGCAGCCAGCTTCAACCGCATGGCCGATGGCTTGTCGACGCTGATCGCACGGGTGAAAGCGTCGGCCTCGGCCGTGTCTGAGGTGACCCATGTCGTCGCCAGCGCGACGCAGCAGATCAGTCATGCATCCACCCATCAGAGCCAGTCCGCGTCGGCCATGGCAGCCACCATCGAAGAACTGTCCGTGTCGATCAACAGCGTGTCGGACAGTGCGTCCGACATGCGTCACCACGCCAACTCCAGCCGCGACGAAGCAGATCAGGGGCGGCGCGCAATCGACGCGGTGAGCGGTGAGCTGGACGACGTCGGTCAGGTGGTCGGAGAAATTTCCGATGCGGCCAGCGCCTTCGTGGACAGCACGCGTGCCATCGGTGGCATGACCCGCCAGGTCAAGGACATCGCCGAACAGACCAATCTGCTGGCGCTCAATGCGGCCATCGAGGCGGCCCGCGCCGGTGAGCAGGGACGCGGCTTCGCGGTGGTCGCCGACGAGGTGCGCAAGCTGGCCGAGAAGTCGGCTGCATCGGCGCTCGAGATCGAGGCCGTCACGCGCACGCTGGACGCACACGCGGCAGGCGTCGATGCCGTGGTGCGGCGAGGGTCCGAAGCGATCAATGCCTCGCGCCAGCAACTGACCCGGGTGGTCGAAGCGCTTGGCCGTGCGGCCGAGGCGGCTGCCTCGACATCGAGCGGCATCAGCGGCATTGCCGAATCGGTCAGCGAACAGACGACGGCCAGTCATGAAGTGGCACGCAAGATCGAGCAGATTGCCCAGATGACCGAAGAAAACACGTCTGCAATCAATTCGATGGCAGAACAGGCACAGCTCCTGTCCTCGCTCGCCCGCGAACTCGAAGAGGCCGGCGCGCGCTTTCGCGTGTGACGTGCTGGAACATCTGTCGAGGCCGGAAATGCGGCCCATTCGAAGCGCTTTTGTCGGTCTGCAGCCATTCAAGACTTTCCATGCGCTGCCGTAAATCCATCAGCACCCGGTTGTTTTCGTGCCACTGAACAGACAGACGAGGCCGACATGTCAGAGTTACTCAAGAATATCGATGCCCGCACCAAGCTTGCGGGTACCAACAAGCTCGAAATACTGATGTTTTCGCTCGGCGTGGACACGCGCACCGGGCGACGCGAGACATTCGGCATCAATGTGTTCAAGGTGCGGGAGGTGATGCGCACCCCCAACATCACGGCAGCGCCGGAAATGCCCAATGCCGTCGAAGGCATGGTCAGCCTGCGCGGTGCCTTGGTACCGGTGGTCGATCTGGCCAAGTTTGCCCAGTTCCCGAGCGATACGCCGCGCGACGTGATGATCGTGACCGAATACAACGGTCATACGCAGGGCTTCCTGGTGGAGTCCGTCGATACCATCCTGCGACTGGACTGGTCGCAGATGCGTGTGCCGCCGGCCATGCTGACGGCCAATCTCGGCGGTCTGGTCACCGCAGTGACAGAGCTCGCGGACAACCGCCTGGTGATGATGCTCGACGTCGAGAAAATCCTCTCCGAAACGGCGGATATCGACAACGATCTGGCCTTCAAGGACATCAAGCCGCTCGACATCGAAGACGCAACGGTTTTCTTCTGCGATGACTCCCCGGTTGCCCGCACCCAGATCACCCGCACGCTGGACCTGATGGGGGTGCGATACGTGAGCGCGATCAACGGCGGCCAGATGTGGGCCGAGTTGCAGAAAGTCGCCAGCTACGCCGATTCCAGCGGCCGCAAGGTGAACGAACTGATCAGCATGATTCTCACCGACGTCGAGATGCCCGAGATGGATGGTTACATCCTGACCAAGCACATCAAGGCCGATCCGCGCTTTGCCGGCATTCCGGTGGTCATGCACTCGTCGTTGTCGTCCGGCTCCAACCAGCAGCTCGGCCGATCGGTCGGCGTCGATGAGTATGTGTCCAAGTTCGAGGCACAGCGCCTCGCCGAAACCATCACCCGCCTGATCCGCCGCAGCAAGGGCATCGATCGCGTGGCTGCCTGAACAAGACCGGAGACAACACGATGGACAGACCCGACCACAACCTGCTCGAGCAGGTGGACGCCCGCACCAAGCTGGCAGGCTCGAACAAGATGGAAATCCTGCTGTTCTCGCTCGGCACGCACGAGCTGTTCGGCATCAATGTATTCAAGGTGCGCGAGGTCAGCAGCACGCCCATCGTCACGCCGACACCGAATATGCCGGCTGGCGTCGAGGGCCTGATTTCGCTGCGTGGAAACGTCATTCCGGTGCTGTCGCTGGCACGCATCATGAACCTGACCGACGCGCCCGAAGGCATGGGAGGCGCGATGATGGTGACCGAGTACAGCAAGCGCACGCTGGGCTTTCTGGTGCATGAAGTGGATCGCATCATCCGCGTCGACTGGGACCGCGTACGCGCGCCCGAGTCGGTCGTCACCAGCGAACAGCTCTATATCACCGCGATCACCGAACTCGACGATGGCCGGCTGGTGTCCATCCTCGATGTGGAAAGCATTCTGGCCGGTACCTTCGGCGACGCCGTCGTCGGCGAAATTCCGCCGCTGGGCGGCAATTACGATCCAAACGTGTTTTTCGTCGATGACTCGGCGGTCGCCCGCAAGAAGATCGCCGAGGTGCTCGACAAACTGAACATCCGCCACAAGCACGCCACCAACGGCGCCGAAGCGTGGGCACGCCTGCAGGGCATGGCCGCCCACACCTCCCAGACCGGCCAGCCGCTGACGGACGAGATCGACCTGATTCTGGTCGATGCGGAAATGCCCGAGATGGATGGCTATGTGCTGACTCGACACATCAAGAACGATCCCCGATTCGTCGATATACCGGTGGTGATGCACTCGTCGCTGTCGTCGGAAGCAAACCGTGCAATGGGCAAGAGCGTCGGTGTCGATGCCTATGTGGCGAAGTTCGACGCCGAAGTGCTGGCCGATACGCTGCGTCCGTTGCTGCAAGCCCATAAAGCCTGAGAGAGGTAGGCCATGTCAGATCCCAAGATGAAGTTTCTCGTTGTCGACGACTTTTCGACCATGCGCCGCATCGTGCGCAATCTGTTGAAGGAACTCGGATTTACCAATGTCGATGAAGCCGAGGACGGCGTCATCGCGCTGCAGAAGCTGAAGTCGTCCGACTTCGACTTCGTCGTCACCGACTGGAACATGCCGAACATGACCGGCATCGAGCTGCTGCGTGCCATTCGTGCGGACGCTGCCCTGAAGGGACTGCCGGTCCTGATGATCACGGCCGAAGCCAAGAAGGAAAACATCATCGAAGCCGCCCAGGCAGGCGCTTCGGGCTACATCGTGAAGCCTTTCACCGCCGGCACCCTGGGTGAGAAGCTGACCAAGATCTTCGAAAAGATGAACCAGAAGGCCGCCTGAGCGAGCATCGGGAGATGACATTGTGAAGAAGATGAAGCTAGACGAAACCGGCGATTCCGACGACCTGCAGGCGCTGTTCGACAGCATCGCATCCGAGACGCCGCAGAAGGTGCGGCTTGAAGTCGTGCCGGAAGCCGCAAACAGCAGCGGCGACAGCGCCGATCTCGAAGCCCTGTTCGATTCGGTATCGGACGACTACTCGGCACCGGCCGGCACAGCCCTTGCACCCGGCAATGATGAAGAGCACAGCTGCGACAACGTATTCAACAAGGTGGGCCACCTCGCGCGCCAGCTGCACGACACGCTGCGCGAGCTGGGGTATGACCATGCGCTGGAAGACGTGGCGCAGCAGATGCCTGATGCGCGCAGCCGCCTGACCTACATCGCACAGATGACCGAGAGCGCGGCGAGCCGCGTGCTCAACGCGACGGATATCGCGATACCGCTGCAGGACGATGTCGAAAAGCGTTCCAGCACGTTGCACGATCGCTGGGAGAAGCTGTACCGGAACGAACTGTCGGTTGACGAATTCAAGGCGCTGGCGGCAGAAACCCGCGGTTTTCTTGGCGATGTGCCGGCCTTTGCCCGCGACACCCGGGCGCAGCTGAATGAAATCATGATGGCCCAGGATTTTCAGGATCTGACCGGGCAGGTGATCAAGAAAATCGTCGAAATGTCGCAAAAGCTGGAGAGCGGATTGCTGCAGGTGCTGATCGAAGCCATGCCGGCCGAAAAGCGGGCCAGCACGCCGGAAGGCCTGCTGAACGGCCCGGTCGTGTCGGCCGAGGGACGCGAGGATGTGGTGACCAGCCAGGAGCAGGTGGACGATCTGCTCGAAAGTCTCGGCTTCTGATCACAGGCAGCAGCAGGACAGTCGTGACACAGCGTTCGGTCAGCGAGGACGAACGGGTCGGTCGAACGGATGACATTCATCCGCGGAGCCGGAACAACAGGAGCAGTAGGGCGAGCAGCGCGTTGAAGGCTCTGCCCGCCACAGGAGCGAACAATGAGTGACTTTCAGGGCATGGAAGATCTGCTGCAGGACTTTCTGGTCGAGGCGACCGACCTGCTGTCCGGTGTGGACAACAAGCTGGTCGATCTCGAAAAGACGCCTGGTGACCGCAGTCTGCTGAACGAGATTTTTCGCGGCTTCCACACCATCAAGGGCGGCGCCGGCTTCCTGAATGCGTCTGAACTGGTCGCGCTCTGCCACCTGACCGAAAACCTGTTCGACAAGCTTCGCAACGGCGAAATGGCCATCTCGCCGCAGCTGATGGATGTCATTCTCGACGCGACCGGCATCGTGCGCGACATGTTCGGCGCCCTGGAGCGCGGCATGCTGCCGACTGCCGCCGACGCCGGGGTGATGATGCGCCTGCGTGCTGCACTGGCGGGCGAGCTCGACGTGGTTGCCGCGGCGGGCGCAAGCGTTGAAGCATCTCCCGCCCAAGCCGCTCCGCGGGGCGTCGAGCCGGACTGGAGCACCCTGCACCAGGCAGTGACGGGTGTCGTACCGGTGGCGCCGCAAGCGGTGCCCGAACCGGCTGCAGCGCGTTCGGCCAATGATGGCGATGTTGCTGCGGTGGTCAATGCCGCGTTCGGCCGCCGGGCCGCCGATCGTCCGGGCACGCCGGCACCGACCGGCCGCCGCGACGCTGAAAAGGGTCGCGAGAACTCGATCCGGGTCGATACCTCGCGCCTCGACCAGGTGCTCAATCTGTCGGGCGAAATCGGCCTGACCAAGAATCGCCTGACCTCGCTGCGCGCGGATATCCTCGCCGGCAAGAACGACAGCGAAACGCTGCACGCGCTTGATGCGGCCGTGAGCCAGCTCGACCTGCTGGTGTCCGATCTGCAGAACGCGGTAATGAAGACCCGCATGCAGCCGATCGGCCGCCTGTTCCAGAAATACCCGCGCATCGCCCGCGATCTCGCCCGCAATCTGGGCAAGGACGTCGAACTTGCGCTGGTCGGCGAAGAGACCGAAATCGACAAGACGATGATCGAGGATCTGTCCGACCCGATCATCCACCTGATCCGCAATGCCGTGGATCATGGCGTGGAAACGCCGGAAGACCGCATCGCCCAGGGCAAGCCGGGCAAGTCGGTGGTGCGTCTCGAGGCGCGTCAGGAAGGTGACCACATCGTGATCATGGTGGCCGATGACGGCCGCGGCATGAACGCCGAGCGGCTGCGCGCCAAGGCGCTCGAAAAGGGCCTGATCACCGATGAGGAAGCCAACACGCTGGACGAGCGTGCAAGCCTGAATCTGGTGTTCCTGCCTGGCTTCTCGACCGCCGCGACAGTGTCCGATGTATCCGGCCGCGGTGTCGGCATGGACGTCGTGAAGACGAACATCCAGAAGCTCAACGGTTCGATCGAAATCCGCTCCATCCAGGGCAAGGGCACGACTTTCGTGATCTCGCTGCCGCTGACGCTGGCCATCCTGCCGGTATTGCTGGTGCGTCTGGCCGAACAGCACTTTGCGGTGCCGCTGTCGATGGTGCGCGAAATCCTGCCGATCCAGCCGCAGGACATCCAGGAAGTCGGTGGCCGCGCGACCATGGTGGTGCGCGGCGAGGTGATGCCGGTGCTGCCGCTGGCCCGCCTCCTCGGCTGGCCGCAGAAGAACCTGCCGCAGTACGGCGTACTGATGCAGACCGCCGAATCGTCCTTCATTCTCGCGATCGACAACTTCGCGGGTCGCGAGGACGCGGTGATCAAGAGTCTCGACGACTTCCGTCCGAAGGGTGTGGCGGGCGTCACGACGCTGTCGAACGGCCAGATCGTGCTGATCCTCGACATGAAGGAACTGCTCGGTTCGCTCGGCGACTCGCGCGGTGTGTCCCGCTCGAGTCTGATCAGCCCGGTTTCACTGGCGGCCTGATAGAAATAAATCGGCAAATATCGCCTGAAAGCCCGCCCCATCGCAGGATGGGGCGGGCTTTTTCTTTTTGCTTCAATAGCTTGGAGGGGATTTGCCGGCAGGAGTCTCTGACCCTAAAGAGTGGGTCGTTGCGGTCGATAAACAGATACCAACGGTAATCCGTCCATCGAACGACGAAGGAGCCTCATCATGGCCGAAGCAACTCTCATCCAGCCGATTTCGTCCCCGTTTCCCGCTGCAGCCTTGCTGCCGGCAGCGAGCGTGCAAGCGCATCACGCAGAAATCATGCGCCTGATGGCATCGATCGAAATGCTCGGCAACGAAGCCATGGTGACAGCCCTGAGTCTGGCTGATGAAGCCGCCGAAGCCGACGCGCGCGGCCTGTTCATGCGTGCACAGGAAGTGCGCGCCTGGGTGCAGACCACGCTCGACATGGTGCATACCGATGCACTGTGCCCCGATCTGTCGGGTCAGCTCGCCTACCAGGGCGTCGAACAGGCGGCCCGCCTGGTCGCCGCCCGTGAAACCCTCCCGCGTTAAGTCCGCGACCCTTGTGTTCCAATCGCCTTCAGGGATCGAGTCAGTGATCGACTCGGCAATCGGATTCGGCGGAGGACATTGAGTGTCGGAAGAAGCAGAGGACTTCGATTTTGACGTCTGGAAGGATCTTGCGCAGTCCGATCCACAGACCTACTTCGCGGAGCGACGGCGCGTGATCGAAAAATTCATCAATACCTGCCCGCCTGAAAAACAGGCGGTGCTGCGCGACCTGCAGGGCCAGATCGACGCCAGCCGTGCCATGGCCGGGTCGCCCAACCAGTCGGTGCGCGAGCTGTCGCGCATGATGGAAGACTACCTTCTTGCGCTGTCGGAACGTCTGATGGCGCTGCACCGCGAAACGTCCGCGTTGCAGACTTCATTGCGTCAGGGCCTTCGCGGCTCCTGAACGTCGCCGGAACGCAGACCGGGTTGCCATGGCAGATCGGGTCGGCAGTCGATGCGCAGGCTCAGGCCCGCGGAGCGACTGGACGGCCACCGTGGCGATCCGGACTGCGACCACCTTCTGCCAATCCGGCGGGCGGTGCGCCTCATTCCGTGACCGGGAAGGACTGCCGGTTGCCTGCCCACACCCATTCCAGCAAGGCTTCCAGAACCGGCTGTGCGCGACCCGCATTCGGGTGGTTGAGCCAGGCCACCATCAGCACGCGCTGGCCGTTGCGATCCAGAACATAGCCGGCGATCGATCGCGTATCGGACAGCGATCCGGTCTTCAGATGCGCCTGCCCGCTGGCCGGCGAATTGCGCAGCCGACGTCGCAGTGTGCCGTCGACCGACAGCACGGGCATCGATGACACGAATTCAGGCATGACACTGCTCGCCCAGGCGTGGCGCAACAGCGCAGCCATGTCGGCGGCCGACAGTCGTTCGTTGCGTGACAGACCGGAGCCGTTGTCCAGCACCAGGCTGGGCAGTGCCAGACCGCGCCGCGTCGCCCACGCACGCACGGCGGCGTCGGCCGCCGCGGTATCAGCGGGCGCCCCGGCGCCACTGCCCAGCGTCAGGAACAACTGCCGCGCCATCACGTTGTTGCTGTACTTGTTGATGTCGCGTATGACCTGCGCCAGCGGCGGCGAATCAATGCCTGCCAGAGGCAGCGCGTTCGGCGGCGTTGCGCCGTCGCGCACCCGCCCGGTGATCCGTCCGCCCAGCTCGGCCCACATTGCGCGCAGGGCGCGGGCGAAAAACTCGTCGGCCGGCAGCGGTGCGATGTTCCATATGCGTTCGCCGCACGGTCGAGCGAAGCGCCCCGTGATCTGCAGTGTGAGCGTGCTGCGGTCTGCAGCCGGCAGGACTTTCGCAGTCAGACTGTCCTTCCAGTCGCCGCATTCGCCCTCGACCTGTTGCACGCGGTTGTCGATCTGCACGCCATCGAGCGGAGGTTCGGCCCACAGCGCGGGAGCGCCACCGGCCTGAGGCAGCAGGCGCACACGCAGCGCGTTGTGTGCCAGCAGCAGTGCGTCCGGACCGACGTTGTAGGCGGCCAGCGGCTCGTTGTCGAAGGCGCCCGGGTCGTGTCGCACCGGCGCGAAGGCCGAGCGGTCGGTGATCACGTCGCCGCGGATGTCGCGCACGCCGCGCGCCCGCAGGTCGCGCAGCAGCAACCAGAACTGTTCGATGCTGAGCGACGGATCGCCGCCGCCGCGCAGCACGAGGTCGCCATCGAGCACGCCGTCGGCCAACCGGCCGGTCATCAGCGCGTCGGTGCGCCAGCTGTAGGCGGGACCGAGACTGTCGAGGGCCGCGTAAGTGGTGACCAGCTTCATCACCGACGCCGGATTCATCGGTACCTTCGCGCGATGGCTGATGCGCGCGGGCCCGCCATCCACCGACTGGACCATGACCGAAATGGATGTTGCGGGAATGTCGGCAGCGCGCAGCGCCTGCAATACCGGCGCTGGGAGTACCGCGCAGGCCGGTGCAACGATCAGACCGAGCAGAACGGCGAGCGCGAGACGCACGACAGCCCGCTCAGGCAATGCGCGACAGATGGCGGCGTACCGAGGCGCTGGCACCGAGCCAGCCGAGTGCCGCACACAGGGCAAGCAGCGCAGCCCAGTGCGCCGGCGCGAGGGGCCGCAGCACGAATTCCAGGCTGTACAGACCGGCAATTTCGGCCACCGGCCCGGCCAATGCGCGCGTCGCAAGCAGGGCGAGCACGCCGGCGAGTGCGCCGCCGAGCAGGCCCTGCAGCGCACCGAACCAGTGGAAGGGGCGACGTATCCAGGCGTCGGTGGCGCCGAGCAGGCGACTGACCTCGATCTCGTCGCGCTGCGTCAGCAGCTGCAGCCGGATCGTATTGAAGGTGACGGCAACCAGACCGAGGCCGAGCACGACGCCCAGCATCGTCACCGCCTGCTGGCCCAGCGCAATCAGCGCGTCGAGCCGCTTCGCCCATGCAGAGTCGAGTTGTACGTGGTCGACCTCCGGCAGTCTGGCGAATTCGGCGCGCAGCGTTTCGAGCCGGGCGGCGTCCGCCGAATCGAGCCGGACCACGAATGCATCGGCAAAAGGGTTGTCGGGCAGTGCGTCGAGGATTTCGGCCAATGCGTCGTTGTCGCGGAATCGCTTCAGTGCCGCGTCGCGCGACACCAGTTCGACCTTCGCTTCCTTCGCCAGGCCGCGGATACGCTGGTCGGCGGTCCGGACCGCGTCGGCGTTCGCGCTTGGCTGCATGAACACGGAAATCTCCGGGGCGGCGCTGACATTGCCGGCCAGTCGCTGCAGATTGCCCAGCAGCATGTAGCCGGTGGCCGGCAACGCCGCGGCGATGCCCACAACCAGCGCGGCCAGCAAGGTGTTGAAAGGCTGACGGGCCATCTGGCGCGCCGCCCGCAGCCCGGCACGCAACTGCAGGCGCAGCCACCTCATTTCAGACACCTCACTGCAGCCGCCCCTGGGCAAGCACCAGCTTGCGCGGTGCGTAGCGTGCGAACAGCGCGTCGTCATGCGTGGTCAGCAGCACGGTGACGCCGGCTTCGTTGAATGAGCGGAAAAGCTCTGCGATGTCGCGCGCGTAGGCGTCGTCGAGGTGGGCGGTCGGTTCGTCGGCGAGCAGGATCTGCGGCCGGTTCACGATGGCGCGGGCAATGGTCAGGCGCTGCTGTTCACCGCCCGACAGCTCGACCGGCATCGATTTTTCGCGTCCAGACAGTCCGACGCGTTCCAGTGCGGCACGCACCCGGTTGGCCGCTTCGCGCGGCGGGTGGCTGCTGATCGAAAGCGGCAGCATGACATTGTCGAATGCGCTGCGGTCGAACAGCAGGCGCTGGTCCTGCATCACGAGGCCGATCGACCGGCGCCAGTAGGGCAGGGCGGCGCGCTTGAGTGCCGACACATCCTCGCCACCGACCAGCACCTTGCCTTCGGTCGGTCGTTCGAGCACGGCGAGCAGGCGCAGCAGCGTGCTCTTGCCGGCGCCGGAGTGGCCGCTGACCACGACCATTTCGCCGCGTGCGATGTCGCAGTCCAGCTGGTCGAGCGCGGTGTGACCGCCCGGATAGCGTTTGGTGACCTGAGCGAAACGGATCATGCGGCGTGGGCTCGGGCTGCTTTCAGAGGGATCTCGGCGGTTCGAACAGGGCATCGACGAATTCCGCCGCATTGAACGGCTGCAGATCGTCCAGGCCTTCACCGACGCCGATGTAGCGCAGCGCGATCGGACGCGACGGCGCGTGCTGTTTCGCGATGGCCGCGATAACGCCGCCGCGCGCCGTGCCATCGAGCTTGGTCATGATCAGTCCGGTCACGCCGATTGCGGCGTCGAAGGCCTTCACCTGCGCCAGTGCGTTCTGGCCGATGTTGCCGTCGAGCACCAGCAGCACCTCGTGCGGCCCGGTCGGATCCGCCTTGGCGATGACCCGCTTCACCTTGGCGATCTCCTCCATCAGGTGCAGCTGGGTGGGCAGGCGGCCGGCGGTATCCGCCAGCACGATGTCGATGCCGCGCGCGCGGGCGGCATTGACCGCGTCGAACACCACGGCAGCCGGGTCGCCCGAATCCTGAGCGATCACCGCCACGTTGTTGCGAGCGCCCCAGGTTTCGAGCTGTTCTCTCGCTGCGGCGCGGAAGGTGTCGCCGGCAGCCAGCAGTACGCTCTTTCCCTGCGACTGGAAATGCTTGGCCAGTTTGCCGATCGACGTGGTCTTGCCGGCGCCGTTCACGCCGGCAATCATGATGATGAACGGCTTGTGCGCGTCCACGTCGAGCGGCTTCTCGAGCGGCGCGATCAGGCGGGTCAGTTCCTCGCGCAGCACGTCACGCAACTTCGCCGGTTCTTCGATGCGTTCGCGTTTCACGCGGTCGCGCAGCCGGTCGAGCAGATGGGTGGTGGCATCCATGCCCACGTCGGACGTGATCAGCAGGGTTTCCAGCTCTTCCAGCAGCTCGTCATCGACCTTGGTACGCAGGAACAGCGCATTGAGCTGGCCACCGATCTGGGCACGCGTGCGCGACAGCCCGGCGCGCAGCCGCTGCGCCCACGACAATTTCGGCGCGTCGGCGGCAGGCGCGCTATCCTGCGCCGCGACCACGTCAGGCGCGGCCGGTACGGCATCGCTGGCGTCGGGCGCGGCGGCTTTGTCTTTCTTGAAGAAACCAAACATGTGGGAGACGGTCACTGGAACACCTTGCGGCTTGCGCAAGGCTTTGGAACAGAGGCGTGAAGGCGGATTTCGCCGCGCTCACATTTACTGCCGGAGAGTGTATCAGATGGATTTGCGCCGTTTTTCCCGTGGTATCGCGCTGTGCAGCGCTCTGGCGGCATGCGCGCTGGCGGCGCGTCCGGTGCTTGCCAACCCGTACGAGACCACCCTTGCGAACGGCCTGCGCGTCATCGTCAAGGAAGACCGGCGGGCACCGGTGGCGGTGCATATGGTGTGGTATCGCGTGGGGGCGATGGACGAACACGACGGCACCACCGGCGTGGCGCATGTGCTCGAGCACATGATGTTCAAGGGCACGAAGAAGCTGAAGGCGGGCGAATTCAACGAAATCGTCGCCCGTGCCGGTGGCAGCGACAATGCCTTCACCAGCCAGGACTACACCGCCTATTTCCAGCGCGTCCCGGCGGCCGCGCTGCCGCGCATGATCGAACTCGAAGCCGACCGCATGCGCAACGTGGTCATCACCGACGAGGAATTCGGCCGCGAACTGAAGGTGGTCATGGAAGAGCGCAGGCTGCGCACCGACGACAAGCCACAGTCGCAGCTGTACGAACAGTTGATGGCCAGCGCCTTCACTGCGCATCCATACCGCCGGCCCATCATCGGCTGGATGAACGACCTCGAGAACATGCGCGCCGATGACGCACGCGAGTGGTACCGGCGCTGGTACGCCCCGAACAACGCCTACGTCGTGGTGGTGGGTGATGTCGACCACAAGAAGGTGTTCGAACAGGTCAGGAAACAGTACGGCAAGATGAAAAGTCAGCCCTTGCCGGTGCGCAAGGCGACCGCCGAACCGGTGCAGACCGGTCAGCGGCGCGTCGTCGTCAAGGCACCGGCCGAGGTGCCGCAGCTGCTGATGGCGTGGAAGGCGCCGCGGCTGGCCGATGTAGAGAACGATCGCGAGCCCTATGCGCTCGACGTGCTGGCCGGCATTCTCGACGGCCACGCCGCCTCGCGCCTGTCGCGCAACCTGGTGCGCGGCAGCCAGATCGCGACCGAAATCGGCGCCTACTACGACTCGACGTCGCGTGGCGAAGCCACCTTCGTGCTCGGCGGCGCCCCGGCCAAAGGCAAGACCGTGCAGGAGCTCGAAGCGGCGCTGCGGGCGGAAATCAAGCGCATCGCGGATGAAGGCGTGTCGGATGCAGAACTCGAACGCATCAAGACCCAGACCATTGCGTCGCAGGTCTACAAGCGCGATTCCACCTATGTGCAGGCGATGGAGATCGGCCGTCTCGAGGCGGCTGGCTACCACTGGCGCGATGGCGACCGCATGCTCGACAAGCTGCGTACCGTCACTGCAGCCGAAGTGCAGGCGGTGGCGCAGAAATATTTCGGCGACGACACGCTGACCATCGCGGTGCTCGACCCGCAGCCGCTCGACCCGAACGCCAAGCCGCGCGCCAAGCCCGCCGGCCTGCGTCACTGAGCGTGCCCACCGATTTCAAGCAGGGGAAACGGATGAACCCATCTTTCCGCAACGCGCTGACGCGCCTTGCCTTCATGTTCGTCGCGGCTGCCGCCGCACTGCCGGCCGCCGCAAACGTCGATATCCAGCATTGGGTGGCGCCCAACGGCGCCCGGGTGTACTTCGTGGAAAGTCACGTGCTGCCGATTCTGGACGTCCAGGTCGATTTCGACGCCGGCGCAGCGCGCGATCCGGCAGGCAAGAGCGGCGTCGCGTCGATGACGCAAAGCCTGCTCGACACCGGAGCGGGCGGTCTGGACGAAGACACGCTGGCCGAGCGATTCACCGATCTGGGCGCCCAATTGGGCGGCGTGGCAGACAACGATCGTGCCGGCCTGTCGCTGCGCACGCTGTCCAGTGCCCGCGAACGCGAAGGGTCGCTCGCACTGCTGCACACCCTGCTGACGCGGCCCGAGTTTCCGGCTGCCGTGCTGGAGCGCGAAAAGGCGCGCGCCATATCCGGTCTGCGCGAGGCGGACACAAAGCCCGATGCAATCGGCAGCAAGCGCTTCGCCCGTGCGCTGTATGGCGACCATCCCTATGGCCGCACACCGACCATCGAATCGGTCACCGCGATCAGTCGCGACGATCTGCTCGAGCACTACCGTACGCACTACGTCGCACCGCGCGCCGTCGTGTCGATCGTCGGCGACGTGACGCGCGAGCAGGCAGAAGCGATTGCCGTGCAGCTGACCGGCGATCTGCCGCAGGGTGAGCCGCTTGCGCCACTTCCCGCGGTGACGCTGCCGCAGGCGAAAACCGAAAACATCGCCCACCCGGCCAACCAGAGTCACATCTTCATCGGTCAGCCCGCATTGCAGCGCGGCGACCTTGATTTCTTTCCGCTGCAGGTCGGCAACTACATCCTGGGTGGCGGCGGTTTCGTGTCGCGGCTGACCAAGGAAGTGCGCGAAAAGCGCGGCTATGCCTACAGCGTCTACAGCTATTTCAACCCGCAGCGCCAGCTCGGACCCTTCCAGATCGGCCTGCAGACCGAGCGCAGCCAGGCTGCCGCCGCTCTGAAGGTGGTCGATGACACGCTGGCTGCCTTCATCGCCAAGGGGCCGACCGAGGACGAGTTGCGGGCCGCCAAGCGCAATCTGGTCGATGGCTTCTCGCTGCGCCTCGACAGCAATCGCAAGCTGCTCGACAGTCTGGCCGTCATCGGCTTCTATGGCCTGCCGCTCGACTGGCTGAAGAAGTTTCCCGAGCGCGCCGAAGCGGTGACTGCTGCCCAGGTGAAGGATGCCTTCCAGCGCCGCTTGTCGGCTGACCATATCGTGCGCGTGATCGTCGCGGGTGATTGACGGGCGTTCCTGACGAACCCGCCGCGGACGCGCGCGGGGCCGTGCCGGCACTTCTCGCGTGGTTCGGCTTTGCGGCGGCGGCGCCGCGGTTAGAATCGCGGTCATGTCACGCATTCGCATCATCGGCGGCCGATGGCGCAGTCGTCTGCTGCCCGTGGCAGGCGTACCCGGCCTCAGACCCACGCCTGACGCGGTCCGTGAGCGACTGTTCAACTGGCTCGGGCAGAACCTGAGCGGTCAGCACTGCCTTGACCTGTTCGCCGGTACCGGCGTACTCGGTTTCGAAGCGGCATCGCGCGGCGCAGAATCCGTCACGCTGGTCGAACGCGACGTGCGTGCGTTTGCCCGCCTGCGCGAGGCGGTCGAACAACTGCCGGCGCCCCAGGTCGAACTGGTGCGGGGCGATGCGCTAACATTCGTGCTCGATCCACCCCGACAGTTCGATGTGCTGTTCCTCGATCCGCCTTATGGGCACGGCTTGCTCGACCGGCTGGCCCCGCATCTCGATGCACTGGCTGCGGAAGGTGCGGTGATCTACTGCGAGGCGGAACATCCAGTGCCGATCCTCGGAAACTTCCGCTTGACGCGCGAAGGGCAGGCCGGGCAAGTCCATTACCAGTTGCTGGAACGAACATGAACGGCACCATTGCGGTTTATCCCGGAACATTCGACCCGATCACCCGCGGCCATGAGGACCTGGTGCGGCGCGCGGCGGCAATGTTCGATCGGGTCATTGTCGGCGTTGCCGAAAGCCGCTCCAAGCGGCCGTTCTTCGAAACCGATGAGCGTGTCGACATGGCACGCGAGATTCTTGCGCCTTATGCGAATGTGGAAGTGCGCGGATTTTCCTGCCTGCTGATGGACTTCCTCGCGACCTGCGATGCGCGCATCATCGTGCGCGGACTGCGTGCGGTGTCGGACTTCGAATACGAATTCCAGATGGCAGGAATGAACCGCTCGCTGCGAGCCGACGTCGAAACGGTGTTCCTGACACCGGCCGACCAGTACATGTTCATCTCGGCCACGATGGTGCGCGAAATCGCCTCACTGGGCGGCGATGTCAGCAAGTTTGTGCAGCCTTCGGTGCTGGCGCGCATCAGCGCCAAGCTGGCTGAAATGAGTGGAGGCAACTGAAGTGGCTTTGATCATTACCGACGAATGCATCAATTGCGATGTATGCGAACCGGAATGCCCGAACGGGGCAATTTCGCAGGGCGAGGAAATCTACGTGATCGATCCGGGCAAATGCACCGAGTGCGTCGGCCATTTCGACGAACCGCAGTGTCAGCAGGTGTGTCCGGTCGACTGCATTCCGCTCGACCCGAACCGCAAGGAAACGCACGATCAGCTGATGGCGAAGTACCACATACTCACGGCCGCCAAGGTCTGAGCGCCCACAGGCTCGAAGTGCGACGACCGCAAACGCATCAGGCGGCGGCGTCCATCTCGCGAATCACCGCGGCCTTCAGCGCGGCATCCAGCGAGGCACGCAGCCGCGCCAGTTCCTCGATCTGCTGATTGATCGCCACACCGCTCTGGCGCAGCTCCTCGATCCGGTCTTCGAGCGTGTCGGTGGCTTCATGGATGCGTTTCACGCTTTCCAGGCGGCGCTTCAACTGCTTCTGATGTTCGCGCACCTGGTTTTCAAGCGGGGCCATGATGGCGCGCAACCAATGCTCGACATCGCGGTTCACCACCTCCATGTGCTTGCGCACCTGCACCGCCACCGTTTCGAAAAAGCGCTGCGTGAGCTGTCGCTTTTCCGTCGTGAGCATGTTCAGCCAGGTGTTGAACTGCTGGTGGAAGGCCTTTTCAAGCCGGGTGATGTCCTTTTCGTAGCGCTGGACCGAAAACGGCACCGGTACGCCCAGCCGCAGGTCATGTTCGGTGGAAAAGCGCTGATACATCGCTTCCATCATCCTGAAGATTTCATCGACGCTGACCGCCGACTTCTGCAGGCTGCCCCGCACATCGCCGAAGAAGGCATTCATCGCATCGCGCAACTGCAGTGAAAAGTTGGCCTTTTCCATCTGCTCGCGGGTCTGTGCCGTGCGGGTGCGCAGCGCGTCCATGCCCAGATGGGCAAAAAGTGTATTGGTCTGCGACGAAAACACGTTGCGCGTTGCGTAAAAGCGCTCCAGGCCGCGCTCGAACTCTTCCTTTTCGGCGCGCACACGCTTCAGCATGTACTGGATGACACCGCGGTTCTTGCCACGCAGGTCGGAAAATTCCGCCAGCTGATCATCCAGCGCCTTTTTCTGGCCGATCAGTATGTCGTGCGTGCGGGCCAGCAGGCCGCCTGCATCATGTTCCACCGCAGCGCCCACGATGTCGCGCTTGGCCGGCAGCAGGTCCTCGACCAGCGCCCGTTCCAGCTGCGGCAGGCGGCTGCGGGCCAGCAGCGTGCCGTCGCGCTGGATGCGCGCCAGCAGCCCCTTCTGGGCGGACACCGGGAAAACGCGGTTTTCCGGCAGGTCGAGTGTCGCCGCGCAGGACGCGATCTGGCGCCCGATTTCCGCGTCGATCTGGGCTTCGGAACGCAGTCCGTCCCACAGGCTGTCCATCTTGTTGAGCACGGCCAGCCGACCCTGGCGTGAGCCGCCCGCCGCGGTGACATGTGTCTTCCAGACCGACAGATCACTTTGCGTGACGCCGGTGTCCATGCCCAGCACGAACAGTACCGCGTGCGCCGACGGCAGCAGCGACAGCGTCAGCTCCGGTTCGGCACCGATGGCATTCAGCCCGGGCGTGTCGAGGATGACCAGGCCCTGGCGCAGCAATGGGTGCGGCATGTTGATGACCGCGTGTCGCCAGGCGGGTACGTCCACCATGCCGTTCGCGTCCGGCTGCAGGCCGTTTTCCCCGCTCAGGTCGATGTGGAATCCCAGCTGCTCGGCTTCGCCGATCGTGACCTTTCGCTGTTCGCTGACCCGGCCGAGCACCTGCTGCATCGATGCCGCCGACGTTGTATCGAGCGGCAGGCGGCGCCATGCGCCGGGCTGGGTTTTCAGATCGGACACCGTGGTCGTGCCGCGACGGGTTTCGATCGGCAACAGCTCGATGCAGGCCGGCCGCACTGCGTCGTACATCAGCTCGGTCGGGCACATGGTGGTGCGCCCGGAGCTGGACGGCAGCACGCGAGCGCCCTGGTCACCGAAGAAGATGGCATTGATCAATTCGGACTTGCCGCGTGAAAACTCGGCAACGAAGGCCACGACCAGCCGGTCGTCGCGCAGCTTGAGCAGCAACTGTTCGATGCACTGGTCGTTGTGGGCGTCGCTCAGATTGCTTTCGAAGAGCCAGCCGCGGATACGGACGATGGTCTGCTCGACGCGCGTGCGCCAGCTGCCATAGACCGATAATTCTTCCTGCATGCTCATTGCGCTCTCCACCCAGTCACTTGGCAATCTAGCACACGTGGCGCGCGCTATCTCTGGCAGGCTGTGCAGAAGAAGGTCGATCGGTTGCCCAGACGACGGCTGCGGATGGCGGTTCCGCACACCCGGCAGTCCTCGCCATCCCGGCCATAGACGAAATAGCTTTGCTGGAAGTATCCCGGCTGGCCATCGGTGTGCAGAAAGTCGCGCAGCGTGCTGCCGCCGGCGGCCAGCGCGTCGCGCAGCGTCTGGCGGATTTCGTCGGCCAGCCGGGCGACCTGCGGGCCGGTCAGTCGGTGCGCCGCCTTGCCGGGCCGGATGCGCGCCCGGAACAGGCTTTCCGACGCATAGATGTTGCCGACGCCGACCACGACGGCGCTGTCCATGATGGCCAGTTTGATTGCACAGCGTCGATGCGCCAGAGCACCCGCCAGCGCTCCGGCGCTGAAATCGGCGCCCAGCGGTTCGGGGCCGAGGTGGGCCAGCAGCGGATGCAGCGCGTCCGGCCCGTCGTGCCACAGCATGGCGCCAAAACGTCGTGGGTCGCGCAGGCGCAAGGTCGCTTCGCCGAACACGATATCGATATGGTCATGCTTTTCGGCGGGCGTGCCGCTCGGCAGCACACGCAGACTGCCGGACATGCCGAGATGAATGATCAATGTGCCGCGGTCGAGCCGCAGCAGCAGGTATTTGGCGCGCCGGTCGATGTCGCGCAGCGTCTGTCCGGGCAAGGATTCGGCGAGATGCGCAGGCACCGGCCAGCGCAGTGCGCCGTTGCGAATGGTGCAGGCATCGATCCGGCGGCCGGTCAGCGGGCCGGCGATGCCACGGCGGGTGATTTCGACTTCGGGAAGTTCAGGCATGAAACGACAGACAGGTGCGCGACGGCCAATCGGGATTTGGAATACCATCACGCGCCGGGGGCTGCAACGATTTCCGGTCGGCGTACTCCAAGGCCTTAATCGCGCAAGCGTACTCTGAACCCACCAGGCGATTCTGCCCATGACAAACCGCCCCCTGCTGCTTGCACTTGTTCTTCTGCTCGGCGGCTGCGCCCAGACCGGCAGCAAGCCGCCAGCCACGGCCGTCAGCGCCGAACAGCCCGAACCGGTGATCGTCGCGCCGCGCGTGCCGCCGCTGCCCGACGTCGAACTGACGCGCCAGATCACCTATCAGCTGCTGCTCGGCGAAGTTGCAGCCCAGCGCGGCGAACTGGGTCTTTCGGCGTCTGCCTACATGGATCTGGCGCAATCGACGCGCGACCCGCGCATCGCCAAGCGCGCGGCCGAGATCGCCGCCTTCAGCCGGCAGAGCGAAGTTGCGCTGCAGGCGGCCCAGCTCTGGCTGGAACTTGATCCTGAGTCGGTGCAGGCCAGGCAGATGCTGTCCGGCCTGCTGGTCAATGCCAACCGGCCGCAGGAGCTCGAACCGCAGCTGGTCGCGCTACTCGCGCAGGAAGGTTCGCAGATCGGCGAGAGCCTGCTCCGGCTCAACCGGGTGCTCGGCCGCCTCAGCGACAAGGCTGAGGCCATGCGCATGGTCGAGCGGCTGACCGAGCCCTATCTCACGCTGCCCGAAGCGCACTTCGCCCGCGCGCAGGCGGCCATGGTCGCGCGCGAGCCCAAGCGTGCGCTCGAATCGGCCATCCGCGCCAATGAACTGCGACCGGAATGGGAAGCCGGACTGCTGCTGCGCGCCCAGGCCACAGCCGAATCAGACCAGCTCGCTGCGCGCAAGCTGATGGAGCAGCACCTCAAACGCTATCCGGATGCGCGCGAAGTCCGCATGCAGTTCGCCCGCCTGCTGGTGGCAGAACGCAACTATGTGGACGCACGCAAGCAGTTTGAAATCCTGCTCGGCGGTGCGCCGGACAATGCAGATGTGGTGTTTGCCGTCGGTGTGCTGGCGATGCAGACGCAGGATTACAAGGGCGCCCAGGGTTACTTCACCAAGCTGCTGGGCATGCGCTACCAGGACCCGAATCTGGTCAGGCTCTACCTCGCGCAGCTGGCCGAAGAGCTGAAGGAGAACGAAGACGCGCTGAACTGGTACCAGCAGGTCGGCCAGGGCGACCACTACCTGGGCGCGCAAGGGCGTTATGTGCTTCTGCTGAGCCGCATGGGCCGCATCGAGGATGCGCGCGCTCATCTGCGCCAGCTGGCCGACCGGCCGGGCGGCAGCAAGTCGCGTTCGGCCATGCTCGAATTCCAGCTGTTGCGCGATGCCAACCGCGGCGAAGAAGCCGAGGCGGTGCTCGAGGCGGCGCTGGCAGCGGAGCCGGATCAGCCCGAGCTGCTCTACGAAACCGCCATGCTCGCCGAACGCGACAACCGTATCGAGGTTGCCGAACAGCGGTTGCGTCGCCTGATCGAAGTCAAGCCCGATCATGCGCATGCCTACAACGCGCTCGGTTACTCGCTCGCCGAGCGCAACATCCGCCTGGAAGAGGCGCAGACGCTGATTGCCAAGGGGCTGGAACTCGCGCCCGACGATCCTTTCATTCTCGACAGCATGGGTTGGGTCATGTTCCGGCGAGGTGACCTGAATGGTGCGCTGACCTATCTCGAGCGCGCGTTCTCGATCCGACCGGACCCTGAAATCGCCGCCCATCTGGGCGAAGTGAAATGGCTGCTGGGCCAGAAGGAAGATGCGGTGAAACTGTGGCGCGCCGTGGCCGCCCAGCACCCTGACAATGCAGCGCTCGAATCGACGATCAAGCGCTTCGTTCCGTGAGATCTGCAGTCCGCATGGCGCTCGTTGCCGCGTGCGCAGCGACTCTGTCGGCGTGCGCAACCCGGCCGCCTGTCAGTCTCGATGAGCATGGGCTGATCCGCAGCATGGCGCGTGACGAACGCGCCGCTGCGTTTTCGCTCAGCGGGCGCTTCGTCGTGAAGGGGCCGGACCAGTCCGCATCCGCCAGCCTCGACTGGCAGCACGCGCCGGAGCGCGACGAGCTTCAGATCAATGGTCCGCTCGGCAAGGTGCTGGCCCAGCTGACGCGCGACGCCAGCGGCGTCCGTCTGGTCGATGACGGTCAGCGCGTCACCCGCGCAGCCACGCTGGACGAACTGGCGCGCGCTGCGTTCGGGGCCGACATTCCGCTGACGGGTGCCGCCTACTGGGTCACTGGGCGGCCGGGCGGTGCATCGGTCACGTCGCGTGACGGGGCCGGTCGCATTGCCGCCCTGACGGAACGCGGCTGGCGCGTTGAGTTCGTCCGATACGAAGACGACAGTGCGGACGCGCTGCCGCGTCTGATCGAAGCGAGCGACGGCGAACATTCATTCCGGCTGCTGATCGACGAGTGGAGTCCGGTGAAATGAGCGCCACCCGATGAGTGTTGCCGAGACCCACGCCGTCGATTGGGGCGTCTGGCTCGATGCACCAGCCAAGATCAACCTGTTTCTGCATGTGATCGGTCGCCGGCCCGATGGTTACCACCTGCTGCAGACCGCCTTCCGCTTTCTCGATTTCGGCGACCGCCTGCGCTTTGCGCCACGCACCGACGGCAACATCCGCCGCGTCAGCCCGCTGGAGGGTGTCGCTGCGGAAGATGATCTGTGCGTGCGCGCAGCGCGACTTCTGCAGTCGGCAACAGGCTGCACTGAAGGGGCGGACATCGAACTGGACAAGCGCCTGCCGATGGGCGGCGGGTTGGGCGGTGGCAGCTCGGATGCCGCCACTGTGCTGATCGCGCTGAATCACCTGTGGCGACTTGATCTTCGACGGGAGCGTCTGCAGGCGCTCGGGCTGCAGTTGGGCGCGGATGTGCCGGTGTTCGTGTTCGGTCGGTCCGCCTTTGCCGAAGGCGTCGGTGAGAGACTTCAGCCGGTCATGCTTCCGCCGGCCGCTTACATCGTGGTGGCACCCGGCGTGTCGGTGCCGACCCCGCTTATTTTCGCCGCGCCGGAATTGACACGAAATACCGAACCTTGCAAAATAGCGGACTTTGCTGCAGCGGCTGTTGAGCGCAGGCTCTTCGGGCGCAACGATCTGCAGCCGGTTGCCGAGATGCACTATGCGGCAGTGGCCGAGGCGGTCAGTCTGGTCGGTGACGCCGTTGGCGATCGGCAGGTGCGGATGTCCGGCTCCGGTGCCTGCGTTTTTGCGCAATGCGCGACGTTCGACGACGCCGAGAGGGTGCAGGCAACGATGTCCGCCCGCTGGCCTGAAAACTGGCAGGTGTTCGTTGCACGCGGCATCGATGTGCATCCGCTGTACAGCGCAACGGCAGAGTGATTACGCAGTTCAGCTTTGAAGGGCGATGCCGTAAAGGCATTGCAGCAGTTTTGGGGAGTCGCCAAGTTGGTTAAGGCACCGGATTTTGATTCCGGCATGCGAAGGTTCGAATCCTTCCTCCTCAGCCAGATCGTATCGGGCAGACTCGCAGTGAGTGCGGGTCTGCCCGAGTTGTTTTAAGGGCGTCGGCGGATTGCCGATGCGGGCAGTGCCGGCCGGTCCGGTCTAAAGTTGAGCTTTCACCACGTATCGCGAGGCAGCATGGCTTACGACAGCCTGATGATCTTTACCGGCAACGCCAACCCCAAACTGGCGGCGGATGTGGCCAAGCGGCTGAACATGTCGCTGGGACGCGCCCAGGTCGGTCGCTTCTCCGACGGCGAAGTGAATGTCGAAATCCTCGAAAACGTCCGCGGCAAGGACGTGTTCGTATTGCAGCCGACCGGCGCGCCGACGAACGACAACCTGATGGAACTGGTGATTCTGGTCGATGCCCTGAAGCGTGCTTCGGCCGGTCGCATCACGGCTGCGATGCCCTATTTCGGCTACGCCCGGCAAGACCGTCGGCCGCGCAGTGCGCGTGTGCCGATCACCGCCAAGGTGGTTGCCAACATGCTTCAGGCCGTGGGGGTGCAACGGCTGTTGACGGTCGACCTGCACGCTGACCAGATCCAGGGCTTCTTCGATATTCCGGTGGACAACATCTACGCCACGCCGATCCTGCTGGGCGACATCTGGAAGAAGGAATACCCGAACATGATGGCGGTGTCGCCCGACGTCGGCGGTGTGGTGCGGGCGCGCGCCTTTGCCAAGCGTCTCGAATGCGATCTCGCCATCATCGACAAGCGTCGTCCGAAGGCGAACGTGTCGGAAGTGATGAACATCATCGGCGACGTGTCCGGACGTACCTGCGTCATCATGGATGACATGGTCGATACCGCCGGCACGCTGTGCAAGGCGGCGCAGGCACTGAAGGAAAATGGCGCAGCTGGTGTGCTGGCCTACTGTACCCATGCGGTGCTGTCCGGTGAGGCGGTGAGCCGCATCGAACAGTCCGATCTCGACCAGCTGGTCGTCACCGACACCATCCCGCTGTCGCCGGCCGCGCAGGCCTGCGGCAAGATCCGTGTGGTGTCGATTGCCGAACTGTTGGCCGAAACCCTGTTGCGCATCAGCAACGAAGAATCCGTTTCGTCCCTTTTCATGGAATGAACATCGTTCTCTGAAACGGGACACCCCAGCCGCCTGGTCGCGGGCGGCTTCATCTACCTGGAGTCATCATGTCTATCGAACTCAACGCGAATACGCGCGAAGCACAGGGCACCGGAGCGAGCCGCCGCCTGCGTCGCGCATCGCAGGTGCCGGCCATCATCTACGGTGGCACCGAACCGGCGCTGCCGATCACCCTCGACCACAACGAGATCTTCCACGCCCTGCGCAAGGAAGCGTTCCACGCGTCGGTGCTGACCATCAATGTCGGCGGCAAGAAGGAATCGGTGCTGCTGCGTGACACGCAGATGCACGCCTATCGCCAGCAGGTCATGCACGTGGATTTCCAGCGTGTCGACCTGACGCACGAACTGCACACCAAGGTGCCGCTGCACTTCGTCAACGCCGAGAACGCACCGGGCGTGAAGATGCAGGGCGGTGTCGTATCGCACGTGATGAACGAAATCGACATCAAGTGCCTGCCCAGCGCGCTGCCGGAATACCTCGAAATCGATCTGTCCGGCCTGTCGGTCGGTCAGTCGGTCCACGTGTCGCAGATTCCGCTGCCGGCTGGCGTCGAAATCATCGTTCACGGCACTGACCCGGTCGTTGCGACGCTGACGCTGCCGCGCGGCGCCAAGTCCGACGAAGCCGCCGCCACCGACGGCGAAGCCGAGAAGTAATCGCACGCGATGTCCGGGAACGGTGCCAAAGCCGTGCCCCGGCTGGTCGTCGGACTGGGCAACCCCGGTCCGGAGTATTCCGAAACCCGGCACAACGCCGGGTTTTGGTTTTGTGAGCAGCTGGCACGCAAGCTCGGCATCACGTTGAGTCGCGAACCGCGCTTCAACGGCCTGGTCGGCAGTTCGCGTGCCGACGGCATCACGCTGTTGTTGCCGCAGACCTTCATGAACCGGTCCGGACAGTCGGTCGGCGCGCTCGCGCGCTTCTACCGCATCGATCCGGCCGAGATTCTGGTCGTACAGGATGAACTTGACGTATTGCCGGGTGAGCTGCGCCTGAAATTCGGCGGCGGTCTCGGCGGGCACAACGGCTTGAAGGACATCAGCGCCCATCTGGCCACCCACGATTACTGGCGCCTGCGCATCGGCATCGGTCACCCGCGTCAGCTGGCGCCGGGTGCGGAAGTCGCCGACTATGTGCTGCACCGGCCGCGCGCCGACGAACAGCGCGACATCGATGCCGCCATCGGGCGCGCACTCGACGCCTGGCCGCTGATCGCGGCCGGTGACTGGACGCGCGTGTTCACCCTGCTCAATGCAAAGCCGCCCAAACAAGGAAACCCCTCATGAGCCTCAAATGCGGCATCGTCGGTCTGCCCAATGTCGGCAAATCCACCCTGTTCAATGCGCTGACCAAGGCTGGCATTGCAGCGGAGAACTACCCGTTCTGCACGATCGAGCCCAATGTCGGCATCGTCGAGGTGCCGGATCCGCGGCTCGCGGCGTTGTCGGAAATCGTCAAACCGCAGAAGATCCAGCCGGCCATCGTCGAGTTCGTGGACATTGCAGGTCTGGTCGCCGGCGCGAGCAAGGGTGAAGGCCTGGGCAACCAGTTCCTCGCCAACATCCGTGAAACCGATGCCATCGTGAATGTCGTGCGCTGCTTCGACGATGAAAACGTCGTGCACGTGAATGGTCGCGTCGATCCGATTGCCGACATCGAAACCATCGTGACCGAACTTGGCTTGTCCGACCTCGCCGTGGTCGAGCGCACGCTCAACCGCGACACGAAGAAGGCGCGCGCCGGGGACAAGGACGCGCAGAAGCTGTGCGCCGTGCTGGAAAAGATGCTGCCGCACCTGAACGAAGGCAAGCCCGCGCGCACGCTGGCGCTGAGCGACGACGAGAGGCTGCTGCTCAAGCCGCTGTGCCTGATGACGCTCAAGCCGGCGATGTACGTCGGCAACGTCGACGAAGGTGGCTTCCAGAACAACCCCTACCTCGATCGCCTGCGAGAGCACGCCGCGAAGGAGGGTGCGCCGGTCGTCGCGCTGTGCGCCAAGATCGAAGCCGAACTGGCCGATCTGGACGACGCCGACAAGATGGCCTTCCTCAGCGATCTCGGCCTGGACGAGCCGGGCCTGAACCGGCTGATCCGCGCCGGCTACGATCTGCTCGGCCTGCAGACCTACTTCACCGCCGGCGTCAAGGAAGTGCGCGCCTGGACCATCCACAAGGGCGACACCGCACCGCAGGCCGCGGGTGTCATTCACACCGACTTCGAACGCGGCTTCATCCGCGCCCAGACGATTGCCTTTGACGACTTCATCGCCTTCAAGGGCGAACACGGTGCAAAGGAAGCCGGCAAGATGCGCGCCGAAGGCAAGGAATACGTGGTGAAGGACGGTGACGTACTCAATTTCCTGTTCAACGTCTGACGGTCCCGCCACCGCGACGCAGTACCCGACGCGCGAACCCCTGTATTCCTGCGGATACAGGGGTTTTTTGTCGCATGACCTTGCGTCGCGCTCACCTGACCCGAAATGGGCTGCGGTGGACTATCGTGCCGGTGAAGCTTCGGCACGCGCGTCCAAGTGACACCTGAAAGGCTGCGAGATCATGACTGCACACAATGCGCCCGCATTTCTGCCGCTGACCGGCATTCACGAGCCGTCCGCCATCCAGCAGCTGGCTGACGGACGCTTCCTGGTGCTCGAGGATGAAAGGCAGCGCCCGTTCAGTCTGGTAAGCATCGATCCCGACGGATGTGTCGACAGCACGCCGCTGCGACGCGGGTGGCTCGAAGGATGGCTGGACTCCAGTGACGATTTCTGGAAGCTGGATGATCTTGAAGGCATCGCGCTCGACATCGCGGGAAACATCCACGCGGTCACGTCGCACTCGCGCGACGGCGATGGGGATGAAAAGAAGTCGCGCGACAAGCTGGTCCGCTTCCGGATCGAAGCGGGTCGGGTGGTCGCACCCAAGGTCGTCGATGGATTGAAGCCGGCGCTGCTGGCGGCCCATCCGGTGCTCGCAGCGGCTGCCGCAAAACTCGATGTCAAGCGCGAAGGCGGCCTGAACATCGAGGCACTGGAATTCGGCCTGGATGGTCAGACCCTGCTGATCGGTTTCCGTAGCCCGCTGCTGGACGGGCGGGCATTGATCGCAAGCCTGGAAAACACTGCAGCGATGTTCGACGCCGGGGCGCCTCCGCGCATCGTCGCGTCGCTGATCACCCTCGATCTCGACGGCGACGGCCTGCGCAGCCTGTCGCGCATTCCGTCACTGGGCGGTTACCTGCTCAGCAGTGGACCGGTGGCAGGCGGAACAGCGCATTTTCGTCTCTGGTTCTGGAGCGGCATTTCCGGCGAGCCCGCACACCGGGTCGACGTCGCAGGCTTGCCAGGCTTCGAACGTGCCGAGGGCATCTGCCCTGCCATCATCGACAGCCAACCGAAAATCATCATCGTCAGCGACGATGGCGACCACGCTGCCGGCCAGTGTGCCCGCTTCCTGATGCTTGATCCCGGGCAGCTGAACATCACCCGATGACGCCCGGTCTGCTGCGTCGACAATATGAACGCGAATCTGCCGGCTTGTGGCCGCGAAAGACTGCCCACGCGGACGGACCGGATTTCAGCCCTTCGCTTCCTTCGCCGCCGTCTCCGCCATTTCGGCGCGGACCGCGTCCATGTTGAGCGCACGCGCCTGTTCTATCAGCTGTTCGAGCTGCATCGCGGGCAGGGCGCCGGCTTCCGAGTACAGGATGATCTGGTCGCGGAACAGCAGCAGTGTGGGAATCGAGCGGATGCCGAATTCAGCGGCGATGCCCTGTTCCTCTTCGGTGTTGATCTTGGCGAACACGATGTCCGGGTGCTTTTCCGACGCGGCTTCGAACACCGGGGCAAAATTGCGGCAGGGGCTGCACCACGAGGCCCAGAAATCGATGAGGACGAATGGATTGTTTTCTATCGTCGTGTTGAAGGTGTCGGCGGTGAGGTCGAGGGTGGCCATGGTTATCCTTGGGCTGTCGTGGTGGGGCGTTTGCGGGTGACGGCGCATGGTAGCCGATAGTCGCGCCCCGGATGCTCCACATGTGGGGCGGGCGCTGCCGTACGTCGGCCGCTTCGCACCCAGTCCGACCGGGCCCTTGCACAAGGGTTCGCTGGTTGCGGCGCTCGCCAGCTGGCTGGACGCCCGCGCGCACGGCGGCCAGTGGCTGCTGCGCATCGAGGATGTCGATGAACCCCGCTGCAGCAAGGTTGCTGCCGATACCATCCTGCATCAACTCGACGCGCTCGGCCTGCACTGGGATGGCGGGTTGTCGTGGCAAAGCCTGCGCACACGCCTTTACCGCGCAGCGCTCGATCGCCTGATCGCAGATGACCTGGCGTTCGCCTGCGCCTGCACCCGGCGCGATCTGGAACACCAGCCACTGTCGCCTGACGGCACGCGCCGCTACCCGGGCACCTGTCGCGACCGGATCGGCACCCCGCCGCGCGCCTGGCGCTTCCGTGTGCCGCCCGGTGTGGTCACATTCGACGATGCCATCTGCGGTGTGCAGTCCATCGACGTCGCGGCGGATGTCGGCGATTTCGTGTTGTGGCGCGCCGACGGTTTCTGCGCCTATCAACTGGCGGTGGTCGTGGATGACGCCGAGCAGGGCGTGACCGATGTGGTGCGCGGTGCCGACCTGCTGGGTTCCACGCCGCGCCAGATCCTGCTGCAGCAGGCGCTCCGGCTGATGCGGCCTCGCTATGCGCATGTGCCGCTGGTGCTGGATGCGAACGGTGAAAAGCTGTCGAAGCAGACGCTGGCCCGACCGCTCGAAGCCGCCAACGCCGTTCCGGATCTGGCGCAAGCACTGTGCTTCCTCAATCACGCGCCGCCTGCGGAAGTCATCGCGGCCGGTCGTGATGCCCTGCTCGCGTGGGCGATCGGACACTGGCGGCTGGCGTCGTGCGTTGGCGCACTCGAAGCGCAGGATCGCTGACTTCCGCGCTGCGGCAGCCGTCGTGGGATCGGCGGGTGGGAGCGGCGAGGGTTTTGTGGGAGCGGCGGCCTGTGGGAGCGGCGGCCTCGCCGCGATCGTGCCGCGACCATCGCCGTGCAAAGTGCGTATCGCGGCGAGGCCGCCGCTCCCACAGGACGCTCCCACAGCACCCGCTCCCACTTGCAACTCCCGCACTACGCCCCTTCCAACGGAGTCTTCCTGTACCGCGCAGCGGTCCGGCAAGGGCTTGCTCCCGTCGCCCGCTGTCACCAGTGCGGCGGGATGTCCTGTCTCAGGTCGGGTGCGTCGGCGCTGCGGTCGGCGTCGGCCTGTTGCGACGACTGCATCTGCTGGTAAAGATGGCGCAGCTGCTGCTGCAGCGATTCGATCTGGCGCTGCTGGTCGAACACGGTGCGGTTCAGCGTGTCGAGCAGGTCGTCCATCATCGCAATGCGCGCCTCGAGCTCATCGAATCGTTCGGTTTTGAGGGGCTCAGTCATGCTGGGAATCCGGTTGATGTTGTCGGGCGAGTGCCCAGGCGACGTGTTCGCGCACCATGGCCGAAGGGTGGTCGGCGCGCGCAGCGAGGGCGGCGATGTTCGATGCGGCGGCTGGCGCGTTGCCGAGCGCGACGGCGATATTGCGCAGCCAGCGCGCATGGCCGATGCGACGGATCGCGCTGCCGGCAAGTTTCGTGTCGAATTCGTCTTCGCGCCAGGCGAACAGCTCGGTCAGCGACGCACGATCGAGCCCGTTGCGCACCGCGAAATCGGGTTCCACGGCGAGCTGGGCGTGGCGGTTCCACGGGCAGACGAGCTGGCAGTCGTCGCAGCCATAGATGCGATTGCCGATCGCTGGTCGCAGCGGCTCGGGAATCGAGCCGTCGAGTTCGATCGTCAGATAGGACACACACAGTCGTGCGTCCAGTTGATAGGGCGCGACGATGGCGCCGGTCGGGCACACGTCGATGCAACGCGTGCAGGTGCCGCAGTGGTCGGGCTGCGCCGTGTCTGCCGGCAGCGGCAGATTGGTGTACAGCTCGCCCAGGAAGAACAGCGACCCGGCGTCGCGATGGATCAGCAACGTGTGCTTGCCCCGCCACCCCAGCGCGGCGCGGCGCGCGATTTCGACTTCCATGACCGGTGCCGAATCCGTGAAGGCCCGGTAGCCGAACGGGCCGACCCGAGCTTCGATGCGATCGGCCAGCGCCTGCAGCCGGGCGCGCAGTACCTTGTGGTAATCGCGGCCGAGCGCGTAGCGCGACACGTAGGCGGCGTCGGGGTCGTCGAGTACAGACTGTGCGTCGGTGGCCTGCTGCGGGTCAGGCCAGTACGGCAGGCGCACGCTGATGACCGACAGCGTGCCCGGCACCAGCTCGGCCGGCCGTGCGCGTGCCGTTCCGTGCCGTTCCATGTAGTGCATGTCGCCGTGGCGACCGGCGGCCAGCCAGTCCATCAACCGGGTTTCCGCGTCGCCCAGATCGACACCGGCAAAGCCGACGGACGCAAAGCCCAGTTCATGCGCCCAGCCGCGGATCTGCGCGGCCAGCGCTTCGGGCGAACCGGGCAGGAAGATGGGGGCGGTCGGGCGTGCGGGCATGGATCGAGTTTGAAACGGTGCTGACGCCGCATCGTGCTTCAGTGGCGATGGATTCCGGGCAAGGCGGCCGGCGGCTGATAATGGCGAAACTTCGATTTTGCGTGCATCAACCCGTCCATGACCGACTTTTTCAGCATCGATCTCGCCGATACCGAAGCGACCGAGGCGCTCGGCGGCTGTCTGGCAGCGACCCTGCGTCCCGGCCTGACGTTTTTTCTCGAAGGTGACCTGGGCGCCGGCAAGACCACGCTGGTGCGCGGCATGCTGCGCGCGCTGGGCCATACCGGCAAGGTGAAAAGCCCAACCTTCACATTGCTTGAATCTTATGCTATTTCTAGCTTAAACTTCCCGTTGTATCACTTTGATTTTTATCGTTTCGCGGACCCTGATGAATTCATTGAAGCAGGTCTGGACGAATATTTCGGGCAAACCGGCCCGGCCGGCGGCGTCTGTCTGGTCGAGTGGCCGGACAAGGCCGGCGGCCATCTGCCGTCCCCCGATCTGCGCATCGCGCTCGCCGTGGTCGGCGATGCGCGTCGTGCGCATCTGTCCGCCTGCAGCGAAGCAGGACGCGCATGTCTAGAACACCTCGTTCAACACGACCGAAGCTAACGGACGGTCTCAGCCGACGCAATTTCCTCGGCTTTTCCGGCGCGGCACTGCTGCTGTCGGTCAGCCCCGCCGGACAGGCCGCGCTGTCTTCCCTGGTGGCGGTGCGGGTCTGGCCAGCCCTCGAATACACCCGCATCACGCTGGAATCCCGCGCCGAGCTGAAGTTCTCGCACTTTCTCGTCAAGGACCCGGAACGCCTGGTCATCGATCTCGAAGGGCTCGAGCTGAACAACGTACTGGGTACGCTGCCGGGCAAGATTTCCGACGCCGATCCCTACATCAAGGTGATCCGCGCCGGTCGCAACAAGCCGGGCGTGATCCGGCTGGTGATCGAACTGAAGACCGACGTTCAGCCACAGGTGTTTACGCTGGCCCCGGTGGGCCAGTACGGCCACCGGCTGGTGATGGATGTCTATCCACAGCATCCGGTCGACCCGCTGATGCAGCTCGCGCGTCGCGGTGACATCGTGTACGAGGGCGATGCAACGCCGGACCAGCCGGACGCGCCTGCGCAGTCGGCACCCGCGAAGGACCCGCCGTCACAGGCGGCGAAAGCGGACATCAAGGCCGACCCGAAGACGTCACCTGCCGAAGACGCGGGTGATGTGAGCCGCCTGATCACCATCGTGCTCGACCCCGGCCACGGTGGCGAGGACCCGGGTGCGATCGGACGGCGCGGCAGCTATGAAAAGAACGTGACGCTCGAAGTGGCGCAGCGGTTACGCGCCAAGATCGATGCCGATCCCACGATGCGCGCCGTATTGACGCGCGACGGCGACTACTTCGTTCCGCTGGGAACGCGGGTGGCCAAGGCACGGCGCGTGCGTGCCGATCTGTTCGTGTCCATCCACGCCGATGCCTTCGTGCGGCCGGATGCACGCGGCAGTTCGGTGTTCGTGCTGTCCGGCAGCGGTGCGACCAGTTCGGCGGCGCGCTGGCTGGCGCAACGCGAGAACTCCGCTGACCTGATCGGCGGCGTCAATCTCGACGTGAAGGACAAGTATCTCGCGCGCACCCTGCTTGATCTGTCGCAGACCGCGACGATGAACGACTCGATGAAGCTCGGCCGCGCCGTGCTGGGCGAACTGGGCGGCGTCAATACGCTGCACAAGCCGCACGTCGAACAGGCCGGCTTTGCTGTGCTGAAGGCGCCCGACGTGCCGTCCATCCTGATCGAGACCGCCTTCATTTCCAATCCGGAAGAAGAAAAGCGGCTGACCGACGACGTCTACCAGGACAAGCTGGCAGAAGCCATCCTGCGCGGCATCAAGCGCTACCTCGCAAAGAATCCGCCGCTGTCCAAGTCGCGCATGGTCATGCTGTAACCACTGCGCCTGCTGGGGCGCGCGTGAAGCGGCGCCGCAGCAGCCAATGCTTCAGTGCATGGCGGCCAGCAGGTCCGCCTTGCGGCTGGCCATGCGGGCGCCCAGTTCGACCAGGTCCATGGACGACGACTTGACCTTGGGGAACATTTCGGTCTGCTCTTCCTTGACGTGATGCTTCACGTATTCGGACAGCACCTTCACCTTCGCGTCATACATTTCGCCATCCGGTGTGACACCGTCCAGCTGGGCGATCAGATCCTTGACGCCGGCATGTTCGACCGTCGCTTCGGGCACCAGCAGCTTGTCCTTCAAGGCTGCCTTGACGTCGGGGTAGAAGATTTCTTCCTCGATCTGCGCATGCACGCTGAGCGCCGTGCAGATCTCCTTCACCAGCGCCATCTTGGTGGCAGGCGTTCGCTTCTTCTCGTATTCGGCAAACATGCCGCTCACTTCCTCGTGATCGGCCTTGAGCAGGGCGATCGCATCCTTCGGCGGCGCACTCGATTTCGTGCCCGAACTGGTTTTCGTGATGGTGGTCATGGGGAGCCTTTCAGGGTTCGCACAGCGATGAAAACGTCACAGGAAAATCGCGATCAGGATGATGATCGGGATGGGAATGCCGAGCAGCAGCAGAAGGATCGAACGCATGGCAGCCTCGCTAAGTCGTGTGTTGAATGCAGGGGTCAGTCGTCGCGCAGACGACCACCAAAGGTGGCGGCCAGGCTGGCCGCGAACGCGCCGAGCAGCAGTGAAACAAAAAGCCACAGCGCGCCGTAGGCCGTCGCCTTGCGCGTCGTGTCGGCGGCGGCTCTGGCAGTTGCTTCCGCCTCACGCACCGTGGTCTGCGCGCGGGCGTACATGTCGGTCACCCGCTTCTCGGCGTCTTGCTGCGACAGGCCGGTGCGTTGCGCCACGATCTGGCCGACATAACGGACGTCGTCCGGCGGAAGCGCGTCGGTTCTGGTCGCATTCATGAAGATGCGACCGACTTCGGACGCCTCTTCGGCGCTCAGGCGGGCCGGCTCGGGCAGCGGGTCTGTCATGCCGTCGACTTCGGTTGCCACGCTGTTCGGGGTCGCGTCACGACGCAACATGGAATCGACGAAATAGCGTATCGACGACCCACCGGCGTCGTCCGGAGCCATTCCTGCGGCCGCCCCGGCCGATGCAGCCACGGTGGTGGCGACACCTGCTGCGACCGTGCTGCCGGCCTGAAGGCCACTGCCGACGACGGAACCGACCGCCGAGGTCAACAAGGTGGCGGTCACCAGTGTTGCGACGGCCCAGGCAAGGAAGCCGTGCGCGGTGTCGCGGAAGTACACTTCGTCGGAATGAACGTCAGCCCAGCGCGTCCGGAGCCGGCCGGCAAGGTAGCCGCCGGTCGCCGCAGCGACCAGTTGGGTCAGGGTCAGCCACACGATGGTCGATACACCGAAGCTGGTGGCACTGATGCCCTGCTGCGACCATGGCGAAACGGAAGACAAGCCCAGCCCGGTGCCGAGGATGAGCAGGATCAGCGACAGGGAGGCCGCTGCCGCCGCACCGGCAAAGATTGCACCCCAGGCCACGGCGCTTGCGACGGGACGCGACGCGCCGACATGACCGCCTGCAAATACGCGGCGATCGATCGGTGCTTCTGGATTTGCTGCAGTGAATTGAGTCATTGAATGTCCATGTATTGAATCTTCGCCGGAATCGCAGACAGATCGGTGCCCGCCCGCACATTGATGCCTTGCACGGTAAGGGCCTCTTTCCGCGCGGTCTGTTCGCTGACACACCACGGAGCAAACACGATGACCGGCTGAGGAGTGGCGTACTGTGGGAGCGGCGATCCGCTGCCGGCCCTGCAGAGCCGGCCGGAAAGCTGCTTGATGCACGTCATGCCCCGTCCGGAGCCGGTCTTCTAGAATGACGCACATGAACGCCCCCGAATCCGTCGCCCAGTTGCTGTCTGCCGAACCTGCAGCGCTGCCCTGCTATCACTGCGGGCTGCCGGTCGATGGCGCACCGCGCTACCGCGTGCGCATCGACGGCCAGGAGCGCCCGATGTGCTGTGCCGGCTGCGCCGCCGTCGCGGAAGCGATCAGCAGCGGCGGGCTGGAACAGTTCTACCGCCATCGCGATGCGCTGCCCGAAGCCGCGCCCGAGGCAGGCGGCGGGCGTGACCTGTCGGTCTATGACCTGCCGGAAGTGCAGGCGGATTTCGTACGCAGCGTGGCGCACGCGCAGTGTGCCGACGCACGCGAGGCGCTCCTGATCATCGAAGGCATCCGCTGTGCCGCCTGTGTGTGGCTCAACGAGCAGCACGTCGGGCGGCTCTCGGGCGTGCTGACGCTGGACATCAATTACGCCACGCGCCGCGCCCGCGTCGTGTGGGATCCGGCGATCACGGGTCTGTCCGCCATCCTGCAGGCGGTCGCCGACATCGGCTACCAGGCCTGGCCGAACGACCGGGCGCACGCCGAATCGGTCGCGCGCAACGAGCGGCGCGACGCGCTGTGGCGACTCGCAGTCGCCGGTCTCGGCATGATGCAGGTCATGATGTATGCGTGGCCCGCCTACGTCGCCGGCGAACTGGAACTGTCGGACAGCATCGCCGCGCTGATGCGCTGGGCCAGCCTCGTGCTGACCGCGCCGGTGGTGTTCTACTCGGCCGCGCCTTTCTTTTCGCGCGCCTGGCGCGACCTGATGGCGCGCCGGGTCGGCATGGACCTGCCGGTCGCGCTCGGCGTCGGCTGCGCGTTCGCCGCCAGCCTGTGGGCGACGGTCACGCGCTCCGGCGAGGTGTATTTCGACTCGGTCACGATGTTCGTCTTCCTGCTGCTGGCGGGCCGCTATCTGGAACTGGTGGCGCGCCAGCATGCGGTGCGCGGCGTCGAGAATCTGGCGCAGGTCATGCCGGCACTGGCGCAGCGCTTCACCGCCTGGCCCGCCACGGCGACCGAGGCGGTACCGGTGGTTCGACTGGTGGTCGGCGACCACGTCGTCGTCGCGGCCGGCGAAGTCATTCCGGCCGATGGCCGGCTGGTCGACGGGCGCAGCGAGGTCGACGAAAGCCTGCTGACGGGTGAATCGAAACCGCAGGCGCGCGGCGTGGGTGACCGCGTGGTCGGCGGCAGCCTGAACATCGCGTCGCCGGTGGTGCTCGAGGTCGAACAGGTGGGGGAGGCGACGCGGCTGGCGGCCATCCGCCGGTTGATCGGTCGCGCCTCGGCGAGCCGGCCCGACGTGGTGCAGTTCGCCGACCGCATCGCGCTGCATTTCGTGTCGGCGCTGATCGTGCTGGCCTGCATCACGGCGGCGGTCTGGCTGTGGATCGAGCCGGCGCGGGCGCTGTGGGTGTTCGTGTCGGTACTCGTCGTGAGCTGCCCGTGCGCGCTGTCGCTGGCCACCCCAGCGGCGCTCACCGTGGCCACGGGCGTGCTGTCGAAGAGCGGCCTGCTGGTCACGCGTGCGCACGCCATCGAAACGCTGGCGCGCGTCACGCATGTGGTGTTCGACAAGACCGGTACGCTGACCACCGGAGACATGCATGTGCAGGCGGTCGTGCCGTTCGGCGAGCTTGGCGCAGCCGAAGCGCACGCGCTGGCCGCTGCGCTGGAACAGCATTCCACCCACCCGATCGCGCGCGCGCTCCGGCAGGCCGCGGGCGATGCACCGCTGCCGTCGGTAAGTACGCTCGAAGCCGTGACCGGGCAGGGCGTGCAGGCCCTGCATCAGGGCCGCACGCTGCGCCTGGGTCGCGCCGATTTTGTCTGCGCGGCGTCGGGCTGCGCGCTGCCCGAAGTGCCGGATGGCACGGCGACACCCGTCTGGCTGGGCGACAACGACGGCCTGATCGCCCGCTTCGATCTGATCGACACCGTGCGCAGCGGCGCGCCCGAACTGCTGGCAGCGCTGCGGGAACGCGCCATCGCGGTCACGCTGCTGTCGGGGGACGCGCCGGCGCCGGTGGCCGCCCTGGCAAGCGAACTGGGCATCGCCGATGCGCACGCGCGCATGAGTCCGGAAGCGAAGCGCGCCTTCATCGAGAGGCTGCAGGCCAACGGCGCCGTGGTCGCCATGCTGGGCGATGGCGTGAACGATGCGCCGGTGCTGGCGCAGGCCCAGGTGTCGGTCGCCATGGGCAGCGGCACCGAACTGGCGCGCGCCCAGGGCGACATGGTGCTGCTGTCGGCCGGCTTCGCGGCGCTGACCCGCGGCTTCGATACTGCGCAGGCCACGCTGGCCGTGGTGCGGCAGAATCTGCGCTGGGCCTTTGCCTACAACATGCTGGCCATTCCGCCGGCGATGTTCGGCTGGATCACGCCCTGGATGGCGGGCGTCGGCATGTCGCTCAGTTCGCTCGCCGTGGTGCTCAACGCATTGCGTCTGCAGCGCCGGGGTAACAGATGAAGGGCGCCGGCTGATGGACATCCTGTGGCTGCTGGTACCGTTGTCGGTGCTGATCGCGCTCGGCATCGGCATCGTTTTCGTCTGGTCGGCACGCAGCGGGCAGTTCGACGATCTCGAAGGGCCGGCTCACCGCATGATGATGGACGACGACCGCGCGCCGCTGAAGGCGCCCGAGCGCGACAGCACGGATCGTTGATATCGAGTCGCCGGTGGCTTTCGTGATCCGCATCGCTGGAACGAATTCGCATCCCGGATAGACTCAAGGTCGTGATGTCTGCCAGAGGAGAATCTCGATGACGAGTTGTACCGAACACGCGCACCACGATCACCAGCACGGCCCGAACTGCGGTCATCGTGCGGTCAGCCACGACGGCCACGTTGACTACCTGCACGACGGTCACCTGCACCACGTGCATGGCGACCACGTCGACGAACACGTCGTGGCCGTCAGTGCGACCAACCCGGCGGCCTGCACACCGCAGCATCAGTGCGCCGCCCACGCGGCCGACCACGTGCATGGACCGGGCTGCGGGCACGACGCCGTGCCGCACGGCGATCATGTCGACTATCTGGTCGATGGCCATCTGCATCATCCGCACGGTACGCATTGCGACGACCACGGGCCGCTCAAGGCGGCCTGATGCGCAGTCTGACCTGCGCGCGGCTATCATGCGCGCAGGTCAAGTTCTGCGTCCGTTCCATGTCCCTTCATCCAGCTGGCGCCGCATGGCACGCGCCGGCGTTGTTCATGCCGTCCGCCCTGCGCGGCTGGCTCACCGATCCGCACTCGCTCACGTCGCGCATCCGCGCGCGCTGCCGCGCCTTTTCGGTGCGCCCGCTGCGCCAGTGCGCCGCGCGTGGCGAACGCGACGAAGCGCCGCTGCTCGGCGTGGCACCGGCATGCCGGGTGCGCGTGCGTGACGTGCTGCTTTACGCCGACGGCGTTCCGGTGGTGTTCGCGCACAGCGTGGTGCGCCTGCCTGACGTGACCGGTGCCTGGCACATGTTCGCCGGTGTCGGCGTGCGGCCCCTGGGAGAACTGCTGTTCGCCGACGCGCGCATCGCGCGTTCGCCGCTGTCGGTGCGCCGGCTCGACGATCGCCATCCGCTGTACCGGCGGGTACGCGCGGCCGGCATCGTGACCGATGCACCGCTGTGGGCGCGCCGTTCGCTGTTCCTGCGGGCCGGCCGGCCGCTGCTGGTGACCGAGGTGTTCCTGCCGGCGATCGCGAGGCTGGCCCCATGAATCTGCTGGCACGGCTCAATGCCTGGGAACGCCTGATGCGGCTCGACAAGCCGATCGGCATCCTGCTGCTCGCCTGGCCCACACTGTGGGCGCTGTGGGTCAGCGGCGGCGGCAAGCCGTCGCCCTTCATCGTCTGGATATTCATGCTGGGCACGGTGCTGATGCGCAGTGCCGGCTGCGTCATCAATGACTTTGCCGACCGCAACTTCGACGGCCACGTCGAGCGCACGCGCAAGCGGCCACTGGTGACCGGCGAGGTCGGCACGCGCGAGGCGCTGCTGCTGGCGGCCGGGCTTGCGCTGTGTGCCTTCATCCTCATCCTGCCGCTGCATCGGCTGGTCATCCTGCTGTCGTTTGCCGCGCTGTTTCTCGCTGCGAGCTATCCCTTCACCAAGCGTTTTTTCGCCATTCCGCAAGCTTGGCTGGGCGTGGCGTTCGGCTTCGGCATCCCGATGGCCTATGCGGCGCAGCTGTACACCGTGCCGAACGAAGCCTGGCTGCTGCTTGCTGCCAATGTGTTCTGGGCCATCGCCTACGACACCGAGTACGCCATGGTCGACCGCGAGGACGACCTGAAGATCGGTATCCGCACTTCGGCCATCACCTTCGGCCGCTTCGACGTTGCTGCCGTGATGATCTGCTACGGCATCACGCTGTCGCTGCTGGCGATCTACGGTCAGCTGGAAAATCTCGGTCTGCCGTTTTACCTTGGTCTGCTGGTCGCGGCCGGCATTGCCACCTACCACTACACGCTGATCCGCGAGCGCGACCGCGCACGCTGCTTTCGCGCCTTCCTGCACAACAACTGGCTGGGTGCAGCCGTGTTCGCCGGCATCGTGGCCGATTACGCGCTGCGCTGAGGGGCAGCGTCCGCGGTTTGATGCACCGGCGTTCGGGATCGCGATGCGTTCTCCTTCGCCCGCTGGATGGAAAAAGGGGCCACCGGCTGTGCGCCGGCGGCCCCTTCAAGCGACTGAATCGCTCAGCCGCGACGGCGGGCGGCGAAGCCGATCAGACCGAGGCCTGCGAGCAACATCGCGTAGGTTTCGGGCTCCGGAACCGGCGCGATTTCGACCGACAGAAGCGGGCGGAGGCTGGTCACGCTGTACTCCGACGTATCGAAATCGATGCCGTTGGTGCCGTTCGTGAAGGGCAGCAGTGCCCAGCCATAACCCGGCAGACCGCCTGCAGCCATGCCCTGCAGCGTTGCAGTGACATCGATCACCAACGTGCCGTTGGCGACGTTCTCGGCGCCGTTGCTGGCACCGATGCTGAACAGAGACGCGACGGAAGCTTCCACGCCGTCGGCCTGAACGCCACTGCCGAAACTGTTCCAGGTTGCGCTGCCCTGCGCCCAGTCAGTCAGCATGTCATGGACCGTGAAGCCGCTGCCCGGGTTGAAAACGTTGAGCGTCAGCGTCGCCGACACCACGGTGAAACCACTGCTGATCTGGCCGGTGCCATTTCCGAACAAACCGTCGAAACGGATCAGACCCTGGTTGGGCTGCAGGCCGGGGCTGCCATCGTCACCATCGACGCTGATGTCCGATTCGCTGCCGTAGTTGGCGCCGGGCGCTGCGCTGCGGATGACTGTGTCCTGTGTCCCGGCATAGCCGTTGAGACCGTTCTGGAATGTCAGGGTGTTGGCGGCGGCAGTGGCCGGCAGGGCGGCCAGCAGCGCGCTGGCGATGAACAATTGACGCATGGTCATGGTTTTTTCTCCTGAATGTAACAAGTGCTGACCGAAAAAAACCGGCGCGGTGTTCTGCGCCGGTTGAATGCCGAGATGGGTGCGCGTCGCCTTACAGCGCGCCGTTGTCCCACGGACCGGTGATGGCGTAGGTGATGCCCGGGCTCTGGATGCCAACGAACAGCCACTCGTTGTGGAAGGTGGCGCCGACGAATTCCGAACCGGTGCTGTTGGACGAGAAGCGAACGCCCGACGGACGGGTATAGGCACCGAAACCGGTAGCCGAGAAATTGGCGTTGTTCTGCGCGAACTTGAAGTGCGTGCCATCCAGCGTCAGGCCGTACAGTTCCTTCGGGTTGCCGCCGCCGTCCTCGCACAGGATCAGGCTGCCGCGCGGGCTCCAGGCGATGTTGTCCGGACCGTCGACGTCATCCACACCACCCGCCGATTCGTAGACCAGCGCGAAGGTTTCGCGACGCGGGTCGTAGGCGAAGATCTGGCCCCTGCGCGCTGCACCGCCGCTGGTCGAGCAGACGTAGATCACGCCGTTGCCATACCAGATGCCTTCACCACGTGCGATGCTCGACGCGCCCTGGATCAGACCCTGGGCGCGAACGCCGCCATAGCTGGTGCCCGTCACGAAAGGCTTGTTCGGTTCGTCGATGTCTACCCACTCCACGTCGAAGGTGGCTCCTGGAGTCTGACCGACCGCAGTGTTGTAGTAAGGGTAGCGCGTGCTGTTGATTTCGATTGTGGCGTTGGTGGCCGTCTTGAGCTTCATCATCTGCAGCTTGCCACCCCTCTCGAGGCGACCCGGCTCAGTCGGGATGAAGCGATAAAGGCCGCTCGGCGTGGAATCTTCAGTTTCGTAGATATAGCCGGTGACCGGATCAACGGCGACAGCTTCGTGGCTGAAGCAGCCCATGTCGACCAGAGGCACCGGGCGTGCAGCGCCCGAGGCCGGCACATCGAAGCAGTAGCCATGCTGCTTGGCCGAGCCGTTGTGCGGTCCGTCGCTGCTTTCTTCACAGGTGATCCAGGAGTTCCACGGCGTCGGGCCGCCAGCGCAATTGCGGATCGTGCCGCCGAGGGTCGCCCACGAACCGACCCACTGGCCGGTGCGCGGCGAAAACATCATGTTGGTCGTGCCGCCGCCGCTGGTCGGGTCATAGGTGATCTTGGCCGGTGCGTAGCTGACGCTGCGACCACGCTCGTGGTTGCGGCCGATGATGACCTTGGAGGCGTCGGACGCGATCACGGCCATGCCGTCGTGGTTGCTCGGCGTCGGGATGCCGTCGTTCATGATGTCGCCGGTCCAGCCGAACGACGAGTAGGTGAAGCCTTCCGGCAATTGCAGCAGCGGCAAGCCGGTGGTCTGGTCGGCGACCGGGGCGAGCGGGCCGTAGTCCGGGCTGTACGGCAGCTTGGCGGCATGGGCGCGGCCGGAACCCAGCAGGCCGAAAGGCATGGCCACGGTGGCCGCAGCGGCCACGCTGCTCTTCATGAAGCCGCGGCGGCCATAGGTCCAGTGCGGGTCCATTTCCTTGGCGGCGTCGGTCTTCGCGAAATCGCGCAGGGTGTCGATCAGATCGTCACGTGTCGTCATGTGTTTTCTCCGTTTGAGTGCGGTGGTTCGGATGGATCAGCGTGCGCGGTTGCGGCGCACGCGGGCGAGGCCGCCGAGCAGGCCGAGACCGAGCGCGAGCTGGGCCCAGGCTTCGGGTTCGGGGACCGAGGCGGTGATGCTGTAGTTGAAGCTGTCGATGCCAACGCCGGCGCCGTCCTGCCAGTCGGCGATGGCCAGCACGAACGTGCCCGTGCCGTAAAGGTTGCTGAAGCGCACGCTGGCCGCTTCGCCCGGACCGCCGAGGCTGAACGGCGAACTGCCGTCGGCGCCGGCGACGAACACGGTGTTCAGCGATGAATCGGTGATGTTGCCGAAGTAGTTCAGGGTGTCGGTTTCGACGCCGTACCACACGCCGATGATCGGATCGAACATGCTGTCGGACGGCGTGACGGTGATTTCAACGTCGGCCATGAAGTCGGCGTTGAACGTCCAGAAGGACCAGTTCTCGGCATTGGTGAGACTGAAGTCGTAGCTCTCTGCCTTGACGGATCCGGTGAAGGTGCCGCTGCCGAAGTTGCCGCTGATGACCGGTGCGGCCGCTTGCGCGCCGGTCGATAGCAGCATGGCCGAAACGGCCATTGCGAGGATTGAAGGGGTTTTCATTGAACTCTCCGTGTCTGGGTTGCAACACGAAGAAGTCTGGCGGCCGAAAAATTAACAGCCGTTAACAAACCATGAAGGTTTCGATCCCTGAGGCGTAGGCCGATCGGATTGTTTTCTCGGGTGAGGTAGTCCGAATGGATTAGATCGTGTGCGAACTGGATCGCAGGGTGCTGCGCCCTTTCGTCGATCCGCTGGCCAGCGCGCCGAGTGTCGCCAGTGCTGCATCGACGCGCGCGTCCCAGCGCACCGCGCACATGAGGCGCACGCAGTTGCGGTACTTGCTCTGCGGCGAGAACATCGGTCCGGGCGAAATGCTGATGCCGGCGGCCAGCGCCTGCGACTGCAGCTGCAGCGCATCGACGTGTTCCGGCAGTTCCAGCCACAGGATGAAGCCGCCGGCCGGCCGCGTGCAGCGGGTGCCCGCCGGGAAGTGGCGAGCGATGGCGGTCTGCATGCGCGCCATCTGCTCCGCGTACTGGCGTCGCACGCGGGCCAGGTGGCGCTCCCAGCGGCCGGTCGCGAGATAGTCGGCCAGTGCACGCTGCGGCAGCAGGGCGGTGGCCATCGTGCTGCCGTACTTCAGCTGTTCGACCTCGCGCCGCCAGCGCCCGGCGACGATCCAGCCGATGCGCAGGCCGGGCGCGATGGTTTTCGAGAAGGAGGAACACAACAAGACGTGGCCGCTGCGGTCCCACGCCTTCGCCACGCGTGGGCGCTCGCCGTCGTGTGCCAGTTCGCCGTAGATGTCGTCTTCGATCAACGCGATGTCGCGTGCCGACAGCATCTGCACCAGGCGCCGCTTGTGCGCATCCGGCATCGACGCGCCGCTCGGATTGCTGAAGCTGGTACACGCCAGGCAGGCCTTGACCGGCCAGCGCTCCAGCGCCAATTCGAGCGCGTCCGGGCTGATGCCGGTCTGGGGATCGGTCGGGATCTCGAGCGCCTTCAGCCCGAGCGACTCGATCAGCTGCAGCGTGCCGAAGAAGGCCGGCGATTCGATGGCCACGATGTCGCCCGGCCGTGTGGTCGCACGCAGCGCGAGCGTCAGTGCTTCCTGACAGCCGGTGGTGATGACGATGTCGTCCGGGTGGATCTGGCAGCCTGACTCCACTGCACGGCGCGCGATCTGCACGCGCAACGCTTCTTCGCCGACGAATTCGCCATAGCGCGCGCTGCCCGCGTCGTCATGACGCAAGGCGCGCGCGAGACTGGCGCGCACGTCCTTCACCGGCAGGAAGTCGGCGTGCGGAATCGCGGTGCTGAACACCAGCAGGTCGTCCCGGTGCGAAGCGCGCATGACTTGCGCGACGCGCTCCGACATCGTCACTTCGCCCGGCGATTCATGGTCGCAGGTCTGGTGGGCGCGCGGCGGCAGCGCCTCGGGCGTGCGGGCAAAGAAGCCGGACTGTGGCCGCGCCTCCAGCCAGCCCTGTGCTTCCAGCTTGCGATACGCCGAGATGCAGGTCGCGATGCTCAACTGCTGCTGCTGAGCGATGCGCCGCACCGACGGCAGGCGCTGCCCGGGCGGATAGACGCCGGCACGGATGTCGGCGCGCAGCCGGTCGGCGAGTGCTTCGTAGCGATTCATGCGCGGCTCCCGTAAAACCTGCCCCACTGTACTGCCCGTCACTCGGTACTGATCGATACAGTTACCGGGGCGCTGCATGGGTACAGCTTCGGTTGATGCAAAACTGTACCGGTTCAAACGGACCTTGGTGTATCTGTATCGATAGGCGGTGAACAGGGATGATGGCGTCGGGAAATACGACACATGCCTCTGGAGAACCGTCATGCCGATGATTACGCTGCAGCTGTCCCGCCCGCTCGATGCCGACACGCGCCTTGCGGTGACCCGCGCGGTGACCGACCTGACGGCAGAAATCCTGGGCAAGAAGCGCGAGCTGACGGCACTGGCGTTGTCGCATGTCGAACACTGGTCGGTCGGCGCGGAAGGCGTCGGCGGGTCACTGACGGCCTTCCACCTGGACGTGCGGGTGACCGCCGGCACCAACACCCGGACGGAAAAGTCCGCCTATATATATGCAGTCTGGCAGTCGCTCGACGAGCTGCTCGGTCCGCTGCATCCGGCGAGCTACATCATCGTGACCGACATCGCCGCCGACAGCTGGGGGTATTCGGGCGAAACCCAGGAGTTGCGCCATGTCCGCGCGCGGCTGGCTCAGTGACTGGGCGCGCCATCTGAAGGAAGCCGGCCGGCGACGCCGCGCCCGTGCCGAACTGCGCGCCATGAACGACCTCGAACTGCGCGACATCGGCCTGGGCCGCTCGGACATTCCTTCGGTGCTGTCGGGGCGCTTCGCCCGCGTCGATCGCCTGGATGCGCCACCTGGCCATTGATGCGGTGCGCCCGACAGGCCTCATCCGCGCCGGCCGCTCTTCCGGAAAGTCCTGCTCACCTGATGCGGCAGCGTGGTGGGCACGCGGACCCCGGATCAGGTCTTGATCGCACCCCGGATGTTCATCGCCGCCAGGCCAAGCTGCAGCGCGACAAGCGCCGGTGCGGCCGCGTGCACGCCCCAGGCGATCCACAAGACGTTGCTGAGCATGAACAGCCAGAAACCGGAGTTGCGCCGGCTGGCCTGATTCGACGCCACCAGCCAGGCTGCCGCGATGGTCGCGACCATGGCCGGCCATTGCAGCAGATCAAGCAGCACGGCAGACGGCAGGCTCGACATCAGCGCACCGGCTCAAGACGTCCGGAGTGATGGACACCGACGCAGGTTGCACGCGTCATGCGGTGTGAGCGATCAGACGCACCACACCGCGGGCGCGGACACTACCCAGCTGCGCCATGTCCACCTTGTGCCTGACGTAGTCGGCCCACATGATCATCCGGACATCGAAGTCGTCACCGTCGGGTTCGATATCGTGCACACCGGAAAAGATTGCAATCAGCGCGGCCTGCTTCGGCGTCATGGCGTGCACATGCGTTTGGAGGCCCGGAATGTTCGAGTCAGCCCAGCGTGCCATCGGGAAATGCTCCATTCATGGTTGGGGTGGGTTGCGCCCTGATGCGGGTGGTGTGCGGCTTCGATCCAGTCAATGAGGTCATGGCCATGGGTCAGTCGGCAATGCATCGGCGCGCCGGACTTCAGACCGGTCCGTCGGCGGATGCTCACCGCGCAACGGTGATCGAACGTCGTTCTGCAGTCGGTGCGTTGTCGAACGCTGGCGACGCGCGATGACCGCGCCGCACCGGGAACGTCCCGCGTCTTTGTGTGATCACGCACAGACTTCCAGCGCCCCGGGCGACATTGTTCCTGCACGAATCCGCGTGGGAAGCCTCGATTTTCTGGCGTTCATCGAACCGAGTGATCGACGACAGCGAATGCGATCCCGTCTGCCGTGCAACACAACCATGAGTCATGAAAAAACAAAAATCCACGCTACACATCGCGCCTGGAACCGGCGCCCCATCGGGGTGCGCAACGCCCGTGCGCCCTTCTTCCGGCAGGAATGAACCGTTTCGGAACATGGAGCAGATGACACGCCAGACCGGTGCACATGCGTCGTTGATGCAGGTCGCACCCGACGCATCCGCACTGCCTCAGGCACCTGTTGCATGGCACGCCACAGAACTCGACGCCCGTGCAACCCGCGAACTGGGTCGCTGGCTGCTGGGTGAGGGCTACCATCACACCACCGTGACGCCGGATACCCATGGTCGGGTCCTGGCGCACCGCGCGCTGCAGGCCAGAAGCCTGCGTGACGTGTTCGGCTGGAGTCAGCCGTTCATGCAGGATCTTCTGCCCGTCGAAGCGTTCGATCTGCTCGCCCGCGCCGGCGCACTTGAAACGGTTGCCGGCGGCCTTTTGCGCAGCCGCATCCGCTTTTCCTCGCTGGACGACCTGTTGCTGGTGCATTCGGCCTATCCGACGACCGCTGCTGACGCGGTGTTCTTCGGCCCGGACACCTACCGCTTTGCCCGGCTCATCGAACGTACGCTGTCGCAGTCCCGGACACCGATCTGGCAGATCATCGACGTGGGGTGCGGAACCGGCGCCGGGGGTCTGTTCGCTGCGCGCCGGTTGGGCGCACTGGCGCAGCTGACGCTGCTCGATCTGAGCGATGCAGCGCTGCACTGTGCGCGCATCAACGCAGCCGTTTTCGGCATTCGCGCCGACTGCCGGCGCAGTGATCTGCTGAACAACATGCAGGGCAGTGCCGATCTGATCCTGTGCAATCCGCCCTACCTGGTCGACCCTGCACACCGCCTTTATCGGGACGGTGGCGGCACCTACGGAGATGACATGTCCATGCGCGTCGTCGTTGAATCCTTGCCACGCCTGAGGCCGGGCGGGCGTCTGGTCCTGTATACCGGCAGTGCGATCGTCGATGGCGTCGACTCGTTCCGCAGCGCGGTCGAGCCGGTGCTGCTGCGCGCCGGAGCGCGCTTCGAATACAGCGAGCTCGATCCTGACGTCTTCGGCGACGAACTGGACCAGCCCGCCTATGCGGGCGTCGAGCGGATCGCCGCGATCGGACTGGTCGTGCATGCGCCCGCTGCGGCGCCGCTCCGGATATGAACGAGGATCTTCACAGGCGGCTGGCCCGATTGAACCGCCAGCGACTTCAGCCCGGCATGGCCGACGCCCAGTGGCGTGCCGGCCTGCGCGAGCAATCGGCCCTGCGCGAACTCGAGGGTGTGTTTGTCGAAGCGGAGCGGGCGGCGCTGACGGAGCAGCTCGATGCCCTGCCAAGCGGTGCCGACGCTTTCATGAACTGGTTCGAAGGCCTGGCCGAGACCGGCCCGGGGCAGGACGACCCGCTGTTCCGCTGGCTCGCCGACTCTGCCAGCCTGTCGCAGATGCGCTGGTTCATCACCCAGGAGATTGCCGGCGAGGCCGGCTTCGACGATCTGGTTGCGCTGACTCAACTCGGTTTGCCGCGGCAGGCGAAGCTGGAACTGGCGCGCAATTACTGGGACGAGATGGGGCGGGGCAACGAGGACGGCATGCACGGCCCGATGCTGGAAGAGACGGCGCGCGAGCTGAATCTGAAGCCCGAAACGGCGAACACCGTGTGGGCCGCACTTGCGCTGGCCAATCTGATGCTCGCGCTGGCGAGCAACCGGCGCTACGCCTGGCAGTCGATCGGCGCACTGGGCGCGGTCGAAATGACCGCCCCCGGCCGTGTCGGTCTGGTCAATGACGGCCTCAAACGACTGGGTGTGCCGACACAGGCCCGTCGCTATTTCCAGTTGCACGCAGGGCTCGATGTACAGCACTCGCTGTGCTGGAACCGCGAGGTGATCCGGCCGCTGGTCGCCGCTGACCCTTCACGGGCACGACCCATTGCGGAAGGAGCCTTGCTGCGCCTGCGCTTCGGCGCCCGCTGCTTCGCGCAGTACCGCGACGAACTGTGGATGGATCCCGCCGCATCGCCCGCAGTGAAGGCGCGCAACGCGGCGTGAGCTGATCCGACCTGCGTGTGCTGTCGAACGGACCGCACGGGTGGAACGCTTGAAGCTGCGTCGACGAAAAGCCGACCCTGCACATTCCACGGCAGGTTGCAGACCACACGATCCGGAGGATTTACAGTGAAAGCACTCGTCTACAACGGTCCGAATGAAGTCAGCGTCGTCGATGTTCCGGACGCCAAGATCGAGCAGCCGACCGACGTGCTCGTCCGCGTCACCACGACGAATATCTGTGGCTCCGACCTGCACATGTACGAGGGCAGGACCGACATGGAACCCGGCCGGATCCTCGGCCACGAAAACATGGGCGAAGTGATCGAAGTCGGCAAGGCCGTCACGCAGGTCAAGGTGGGCGACCGCGTGTGCCTGCCCTTCAACATCGCCTGCGGTTTCTGCAAGAACTGCGAGCGCGGCCTGACCGGCTTCTGCCTCACGGTGAATCCGGGAACGGCGGGCGGCGCCTACGGATTCGCCGGCATGGGGCCGTACAGCGGTGGTCAGGCGGATTACCTCAGGGTGCCGTTCGGCGATGTGAATTGCCTCGTGCTTCCGCCGGATCTCGAGGGCAAGGAAAACGATTACGTCATGCTGTCCGACATCTTCCCGACCGGCTACCACGCAACCGAACTGGCGGGCGTCGAAGCCGGTGACAGCGTCGTCATCTTCGGCGCCGGGCCGGTCGGTCTGATGGCTGCCTGCTCTGCCAAGCTGAAGGGTGCCAGCAAGATCATGGTGGTGGATGTGCTGAAGGATCGTCTTGCATTGGCCGAACAGATCGGTGCCATCGCGATCGACAACTCCGACGGCACCGCGGTGGATCAGATACTGGACCTGACCGATGGCCAGGGTGCGGACCGCGGCTGCGAATGCGTGGGCTATCAGTGCTGCGATCACCACAATCACGAGGTGCCGAATCTCACGATGAACAGTCTGGTGAGCGCGGTCGCGGCCACGGGTTCGATCGGTGTGGTGGGCGTATTCATCGGCGCCGATCCGGGCGCCGCCGACGAACTGGCCAGAAAGGGGCAGATCGCCTTCGATTTCGGCAAGTTCTGGATGAAGGGCCAGCGCATGGCGACCGGGCAGGCGAATGTGAAGGCGTACAACCGCAAGCTCTGCGCGCTGATCGCAGCCGGAAAGGCGACGCCTTCCTTCATCGTTTCGCACGAACTGCCGCTGAGTGATGCGCCCCGGGCGTACAGGCACTTCGGCGCGCGCGACGAAGGCTGGACCAAGGTGGTGCTGAAGCCAGGTTCGTAACGTCCGCCCGTCGGCATCCCGGGGCGCAGCCGCCTGATCCGGCGCGTCAGGCCTGCCTCACGGCCTGATCCGCAGGGCCGCGGCGACGGTCGCGAAATGGATGTCCACGATGTCGTCGATGTTTTCCGCGTAGCCGCCCGCCATCGCAATGGCCAGCGGCAGACCGCGCGTGCGGCACCAGTCGAACACCCGGGTGTCGCGCGCGGCAAGACCAGCCTTGCTGAGCTTGAGCCGGCCGAGCCGGTCGCCCTCGAACGGATCGGCGCCGGCCAGGTAGATGACGAACTGCGGCGCAAAACGGCGTTCGAGCGTGGCCAGTGCGTCGTCGAGCGCGGCAAGATAGGCCTCGTCGCCGGTGCCGTCGGGCAGTGAAACGTCGAGATGGCTGCATTCCTTGCGGAACGGGAAATTGCGGTCACCGTGCAGCGACAGCGTGAACACATCTTCGGCCCGGCCGAGAATTTCCGCCGTGCCGTCGCCCTGATGCACGTCGAGGTCGACGATGGCCACGCGTTCGATGCCGTGTTCCGCCTGCAGCAGCCGGGCGGCGACCGCAGCATCGTTGAACACGCAGTAGCCGGCGCCGCTAGCGTGTTTGGCATGGTGCGTGCCGCCGGCCAGATTGACCGACACACCGTCGCGCAGCGCGCTTCTGCAGGCGGCGATGGTGGCGCCGGCGGAGCGGCGCGAACGTTCGATCATCTGCGGCGACCACGGAAAACCGATCATGCGCACTTCCTGTGTCGTCAGGTCGCCGCGGCTGACGCGCGCCACATAGGTGGCGTCGTGCGCACGCAACAGTTCGGCGTCGGTCGCGGCCGGCGGTTCGCACAGCACGATGTCCGGAAGTTCGGCGGCTACGCGTTCGCGCAGCCGGCGGTACTTGTCCATCGGGAAGCGATGGGTGTCGGGCAGCGGCAGGACGAAGTGATCGGCGTACCAGGCGAGCATGTCGGGTGTGGGAGCAGGGCGGTCGCGCATTCTGACAGCGGGCCGCGCACGACGGTTGCGACAGCGGTACCGGAACATAGGCGGCGCGTCGCTGTCTGTCGCCGCACCCGGGGTACGGCGCCGTCACTTATCGCTTACCATCGGTCGCGCCCTGTGCGGGATGCAACAGGGCGCGAAGCACTGGAGCCGCACCACGACATGAAATACACGGATTTGCGCGACTTCATCGCGCAGCTCGAAAAGATGGGCGAACTGAAGCGCGTCGCGCGCCCGGTGTCGCCCAATCTGGAAATGACCGAAATCTGCGACCGCGTGCTGCGCGCGCAGGGCCCGGCCATCCTGTTCGAGAACGCCACCGGCTTCGACATGCCCGTACTGGGCAACCTGTTCGGCACGCCGGGCCGGGTGGCGCTCGGCATGGGCGTCAGCGGCGAGCAGTGGGCCGAGGCGCTGCGCGACATCGGTCGCACGCTGTCGATGCTCAAGGAACCCGAACCGCCCAAGGGCCTGCGTGACGCGTGGGACAAGCTGCCGATGATCCGGCAGGTGTTTTCCATGGCGCCGAAGAAGGTGTCGTCGGCCGCGTGTCAGGAAGTCGTGTGGGAAGGGAAGGATGTCGACCTCCGCCGCCTGCCGGTGCAGACCTGCTGGCCGGATGACGCCGGGCCGCTGATCACCTGGGGCTTGGTCGTGACGCGCGGGCCGGACAAGAAGCGGCAGAACCTCGGTATCTATCGCCAGCAGGTGATCGCGCCGGACAAGGTGATCATGCGCTGGCTGGCCCACCGCGGCGGTGCGCTCGACTTCCGCGACCATGCGCGCAAATTCCCTGGCACGCCGTTTCCGCTGTCGGTCGTGCTCGGATGCGATCCGGCGACGATACTGGGCGCGGTGACGCCGGTCCCCGATACGCTGTCCGAATACCAGTTCGCCGGCCTGCTGCGCGGCAGCCGGACCGAACTGGTGAAATGCATCGGCAACGATCTCGATGTGCCGGCCAGCGCCGAAATCGTGCTCGAAGGTGAGTTGCGCCCGGACGCGCACCACCCGTCCGGTTACGAACACGCGCCGGAAGGGCCGTTCGGCGACCACACCGGCTACTACAACGAAGTGGCGGAGTTTCCGGTGTTTACGATCTCGCGCATCACGATGCGCCGGAACCCCATCTACCACTCGACCTACACCGGCAAGCCGCCGGATGAACCGGCCATGCTGGGCGTGGCGCTGAACGAGGTGTTCGTGCCGCTGCTGCAGAAGCAGTTTCCGGAAATCACCGATTTCTATCTGCCGCCGGAAGGGTGCTCGTACCGGCTGGCCGTGGTGTCCATGCGCAAGCAGTACCCCGGTCACGCCAAGCGCGTCATGTTCGGCGTGTGGAGTTTCCTGCGCCAGTTCATGTACACCAAGACCATCATCGTGGTGGACGAGGACGTGGACATCCGCAGCTGGCAGGAGGTGATCTGGGCGATGACCACGCGCATGGACGCACGGCGCGACACAGTCATCGTCGACAACACGCCGATCGACTATCTCGATTTCGCCAGTCCGGTCGCCGGTCTGGGGTCCAAGATGGGGCTGGATGCGACCAACAAGTGGCCGGGCGAAACCACGCGCGAATGGGGGCGAACGATCGCGATGGACGCTGACGTGAAACGCCGGGTGGACGCGATGTGGTCCGAGCTGGGGCTTTGAGTTTTCCGCCGCGGTCAAACAACAAGAGGAATGCACCATGGCCATCGGCCTTTACATCATTGGCGACGAAATCCTGTCCGGGCGCCGTCAGGACGGTCACTTCGCCAAGGTCCGTGCGCTGTTGGCCGAACGCGGCCTGCAGCTGTCCTGGGTGAGCTATCTGGGCGATGAGCGCGAGCGGTTGATCGAATCCTTCCGCCGCACCCTGTCGACCGACGACATCGTGTTTTCCTGCGGCGGCATCGGCGTCACGCCGGACGATCACACGCGACAGGCCGCAGCCGCGGCGCTGGGTGTCGAGTGCGTGCTGCATGCGGAAGCCGAGGCGGAAATCCGCGCCCGCTTCGGCGCTGAAACGACGGAAAACCGCTTGCGGCTAGGCGAGTTTCCAGCCGGCAGCCGCATCATTCCGAATCCGTTCAACCGCATACCGGGATTCAGCTTCGGTCATCACCACTTCGTGCCCGGCTTTCCGGAAATGGCCTGGCCGATGATCGAATGGCTGCTCGACAACCCTTACCGCGATCTGCACCACACGAGCGCCTGGCGCGAATCTTCGGTCTATGTGCCGAACGCGCATGAAAGCCGGCTGCTCGACATGATGGAAGCGATCGAGCGCGAGCACGGCGTGACGGTATTCAGCCTGCCCAGCTTCGGCAATGCTGAACGCGCCTATCCGCACATCGAACTGGGTGCCAAGGGTGAACCCGCAAAGGTCGCCGCAGCGATGGCGGCCATGCGCCACGAACTGATGCTGCGCGGCCTGACCGTGCAGGACGCAGCCGACCGCTGACCGGCAGTGGCGGCGCGGTCTGCAGCTGGCCGTGCAGAGCCAGATGGTTCCACGGGCGGCGAGCAGCGAAGTTTTTGTGGGAGCGGCGATCCACTGTTGGCCCTGCATGGCCAACCGGCTCCGCGGGCGGCGAGCAGTGCTCGCCGAAACCCCCGCTCCGCCCTCGCCGCGATCAGTGCCGCGACCGTCGTTGTGCAGAGCGCGTATCTTGGTGAGGCCGTCGCTCCCACTCGGGCGGCTCCTGCAGAATCTTCGACGTTCGGTCCTTGCCTGCAACCGCTGCACGGCGCCTGTCCTGAAGCGATGCAAGACAGGGCACGATGGGCACGGGATGGGTCTGCGCCGCATCGATGCCTACAGTGTTCGCGGTTGAAGTTCCGTTGATCAGGGCAAAGGCATCCGGATCGACAGACGAAAAAAAGCCCCGCACTCGGCGGGGCTTTTTCATTCAGCTTGAAGATTTAGGCAGCGGCCTTCTTCTTCGCGGCAGTGCTGGCCGAACCCACGGCGCGCACGGTAGCCGACGTTGCAGCATTCACATTGGCTTCAGCCATTTCCACCGCTTGCTTGGCAGCCTTGCTCATGCTGTCGTAGGCGCTGTTGGCGGCGGCGATGGCCGACTTGACGGCGGCGACGGCGACGTCCGAACCGGCCGTAGCTTGCTTGGCGGCCTGGTCGAGCGTGGTGCTGACGGCCTTGTTCACTTCACCGACCTGGGCTTCGACGACCTTGGTCAGCTCTTCCTGGGTCTGCGAAAAGATTTCATAGACGCTGCGCGAGTAGGCAACGGCCTTTTCGATCGACGGCTGCACCAGACCGCTTTGCAGCGACACGATGTCCTGCACGTCCTTGGCACCCATCATGGTCTTCACGTTGGCGACGCTGTCTTCCAGCATCGAACGGGCGGTATTCAGATTCAGTGCGGCGAGGCGCTCGGTGCTCGCGAAGGCGGTATTGGCCAGCGTCAGCAGGGCTTCGATGGTGTTCTTGTTTGCAGCGGCGAAATGTTCAGTCGTGAAAGCCATGGTGTAAGTCTCCATACATTTGATTGAAAGAGCGACCACGAAGCGAACAGATCGTTAAACGCTGACGGGCCACCAAAATGCGTGCAGTACATACAGAACCAGCAGCGTCTGTATTGCACCGCACCATGAGGACGATTATAGGGGTGAGCGAAACGATGTCAAGCTGTTTTTGTTGCACTGCACACAAAAGCTTCGAAGCGACTTCGGTAACGGAATCAATGTGATGTGAACGGTCGTTCAGATCTGGATCCGCGTATCTGCTGCGCACTCAACATACACGGGTGTATGTTTTCAGGTCAGTTCCGACAGCAATCTTGCTGCGGTGCGCTCGGTCTCGCGCAGATACGACATGCCATGAAGGTTGTAGTGGTTGAGCAGGTGGTACAGCCGGTACAGCCCGCGCCTCGACGGAGCATTCGGATGCAGCGGCGAACGCTGCAGGTAGGCCGCGTACATCGCGGTCGGAAACCCGCCGAACATTTCGGCCAGCGCGAAATCCGTCTCGCGGTCACCGTAATGCACCGCCGGGTCGAACACCGTCGGGCGGCCATCGCCATCGACGCCGGCATTGCCATGCCAGAGGTCGCCGTGCAGCAGCGATGCCGCCGGGCGGTAGTCGAGGAACAGCGCGCCGATCCGTTCGACGATGCCCTGGACGTTGTTGACGAGTGACCCGCGCAGTCCGTCTTCGACGGCCGTCGCGAGCTGCGGCAGCAGGCGCTTGCGGGCGAAGAACAGCGGCCACGATTCGGAGCTGCCGTTTTCCTGCAGGCTGTCACCCAGCCAGTTGTCGCGGTTCAGGCCGTAATGCGGCCCGTGCACAGCGTGCAGCGCGGCCAGTGCTTCGCCGAAGCGCCGACCGTCGTCGGCATCGCGCACCGGCTGCAGTTCCAGCCATTCGAGTGCGAGCCAGGCGTATGCGTCGTTGCTGCCTTGCGAACGGATGGACGGAATCCGGAAGGTGCCGGTCTGCGCCAGTAGTGTCAGGCCGTCGGCTTCTGCCGCCAACACGGCGGCCCGGTCAGCCGGCAGCAGCTTGACGAAGAGCGACCCGTGTCCGGTATCGATCCGCAGCGCACGACGGGTGCGCCCGGCCGGCAGTTCGGTGACTGCATCGAACCGGCTGCCCAGCGTCGCGGCGATGTGCCGAGCCAGCGCCTCCAGCGTCACGCGCCCTGACCCCAGCTGTCGGCGAGGCGCGCATTGGCCGACGACAGCCGGCTCGCCAGTACCTGCAGGAACACCTCGTAGAAGCGCATGCGGCAGGTTTCGGACGCGCGGCGGATGCGCTCGCCGTCGATCACGAACAGCAGGCTGTCGGTATTGCTGTGCACATCGTTGGCGCGCAGCTTCTGGTCGCGCGCGACGATCGACATTTCTCCGCAGCACTCGCCGGCGGTCAGTATGGTCAGCGTGCGGCCGAACTTCGAGACCGATACGTCGCCCTCGGCAATCACATACAGGTGGTCGCCCTGTTCGCCGTCCTTCATTAGCAATGTGCCGGCGGCCACCCGTTCGAGCCGCGCAAAACGCGCGACTTCCCACAGTTCGACATCGCTGAAGTCGGTGAAGAAGGACAGGGTGCGCAAAAGCCTGAAGTGCTCGGCGGCATCCGAATCTTCGTCGCGCGGCCTGAGCCGGCGGTTGCGGAAGGCCTGGGCGAGGTCATGCGTGAAGTCGGTCCAGTTCGCGTAGCGCAGCGCGATGTCCTTGTGCATGGCGCGCGCGACCACGGCGTCGAGCGCCGGCGGCAGGCCGGGCCGGTGCACCGACGGCGGCGGCGGCTCGACGTGGATGATCTGATATACGAGGCTGTAGTTGTTGCTGGCCTGGAATGGAAGCTCGCCGGCCAGCAGCTGGTACAGCACGACGCCCAGCGAATAGATGTCGGTCTGGTGGTTCAGCGGCATTTCGCGCACCTGCTGCGGGCTCATGTACGCCGGCGAGCCGACGCCTTCGACCTGGGTGCGCTGATTGGCGGTGAACATCGCCGCGCCGAAATCGCTCAGCTTGATGTCGCCGTCGCGCGTCAGCAGGATGTTGGCCGGCTTGATGTCGCGGTGCGTGATGCCGAGCTGGCATGCGTAGTCGAGCGCGCGCGTACACTTGAACATCAGTTCGACGATGCGCTCGACCGGCAGCAGGAAAGGCCGCTGGGTATGCGCGTCGAGCGTGCCGCCGGCGACATATTCCATGACGATCCATGCTTCGTCGTCGCCGACCACCGCGTCGTGGATCGGCACGATGTGCGGATGCTGCAGCTTGTCGGCCAGCGACGCTTCGTTGATCAGCAGGTTGCGGTGCATCTTGCCGCGCGTGCGGTCATTCAGCACATCGGGGTCGATGCACTTGATCGCGACCTCGCGCTGCGCGTCCGGATCCCACGCGAGCCACACGGTGCTGGTGCTGCCGCGACCGATGATGCGCCGCAGCTGGTAGCGGCCGAGTGTGCTGCCGGGCGGGTAGTCCTTCGGGCGCACGCTGTCCATCGTTCAGACGTTGGTGAGCCGCTGGTTGGCCAGCGCCAGCCGCTCGACCAGGATGCGCAGGAAGGCCCGGTCGAAACGGTGCCGGCAGGGTTCCGATGCGCGCTCCAGCGCGGCATTCGCCAGATGGATCACCACCGACTCACACAATGTCGACACATCGGCGCCGCGTGTGCCGTGCTCCGGCGTGAGCCAGGCCATCTCGCCGACGCACTCGCCGGCCGACAGCACGTTGAGCAGCTTGCGCGCCTTGGTGACCTTCACCTCGCCCTCGGCGAGAATGAAGAAGCCGTCGGCCGCATCACCCTCGCGCAGCAGCATCTGACCGCCGGCCATGCGGTGCCATTCGCCCAGCCGCACCACTTCCCACAGTTCGACGTCGGTGAAGTCGCGGAAGAAGGCGAGCCGGCGCAGCGAGTTGAATTTTTCGCTGTCGGCGATCCGGTTGTCCTGTTCGCGCAGCGATTCGCCGCGGAAGGCTTCGGCCAGATCGAAGGAAAAGGCGTCCCAGGTCGGGTAGCGGTCGTCGAGCGACTTCTGCAATGCGCGCATCACGATGGCGTCCAGCGCCGGCGGCAGCTCGGGCCGGAGCGCCGATGGCGGCACCGGCTCGGCGTGCGTGATCTGGTACATCATGCTGTAGTTGTTGCTGCCCTGGAACGGCAGCTGGCCGGTCAGCAACTGGTACATCACCACGCCGAGCGAAAAGATGTCGGTCTGGTGGTTCAGCGGGTGTTCCTTGATCTGCTGCGGACTCATGTAGGCAGGAGAGCCGACGCCCGACACCTGGGTTTCGCTGGCCGAGATCGACATCGCAGCGCCGAAGTCCGACACCTTCACATTGGTGCCCGGCTGGTGGTGACCATCGTTGCGCGGCTCTTCCACGCGCATGATGTTGGCCGGCTTCAGATCGCGGTGGATGACGCCGAGCCGCCACGCAAAGTCGAGCGCGCGCGTGCATTTGAAGATCATTTCGAGCACGTCGCCGATCGGCAGCAGCCGGTCCGGCCGGGTGTGCGGCTCCAGCGTGCCGCCACGCACGTATTCCATCACAAGATACGCCGGATCGGCGTCGGCCACCGCGTCGTAGATCTGCACGATGTGCGGGTGGGTGAGCTTGCCCGCCAGCGAGGCCTCGGCGATGAAGAACTTCTTCTGGAAACGCTCGGACTTGCCCCCTTCGCCTTCCGCCGCACCGCGCGCGACGATCTTGATCGCCACGTCGCGGTTGCCGAACGGGTCGTGTGCGAGGAATACCTTTGAGGTTGCGCCTTCGCCAAGCAGGCGCTGGATGCGGTACTTGCCGAGTAGATCCATGTCAGCAGCCCGCCCGGCAACGGGCAGACAGGATCCCGTGTTCAGCCATGATTCAGCCAGCCGCCAGCCGGCCACGCGCACGCACGATGGCGGCGCGTACCTGTTCCGGCGCCGTGCCGCCGATGTGATTGCGCGCCGACAGCGATCCTTCGACCGTCAGCACCGCATACACCGACGCGTCGACCAGCGGCGAGAACGATTTCAGCTCGTCGAGCGACAGGTCGGACACGTCGCACCCTTTCTGTTCGGCCAGACGCACTGCACGGGCCACCGCCTCGTGCGCGTCGCGGAACGGCAGGCCGCGCTTGACCAGCCAGTCGGCCAGGTCGGTTGCGGTGGCGAAACCCTGACGCAGTGCGGCGCGCATCGCATCAGGCTTGACCCGGATGCCGGTCATCATGTCGGCGAAGATGGTGAGCGTGTCGCGCAGCGTGTCGGCGGTGTCGAACAGCGGTTCCTTGTCTTCCTGATTGTCCTTGTTGTAGGCCAGCGGCTGGCCCTTCATCAGCGTGAGCAGCCCGACCAGATGGCCGTTGACGCGGCCGGTCTTGCCACGCACCAGTTCGGGCACATCCGGGTTCTTCTTCTGCGGCATGATCGACGAGCCGGTGCAGAAGCGGTCGGCCAGATCGATGAAACCGACGCGCGGGCTCATCCACAGGATCAGCTCTTCCGACATGCGCGACAGGTGGGTCATCACCAGCGCCGCCGCCGCGCAGAATTCGATCGCGAAATCGCGATCGCTGACTGCGTCGAGTGAATTTTCGGTCACCGCCTCGAAACCCAGCTGTTCGGCGACGAAGTGCCGGTCGATCGGAAAGCTGGTGCCGGCCAGCGCGGCCGAACCCAGCGGCAGCCGGTTGGTGCGGCGGCGGCAGTCGATCAGGCGTTCGCGGTCGCGCTGCGCCATTTCGAAGTAGGCCAGCAGGTGGTGGCCGAAGGTGACCGGCTGGGCCACCTGCAGGTGGGTGAAGCCGGGCATCGCGGTGTCGGTGTGCTGGGTGGCCAGATCGAGCAGCGCGGACTGGAAATCGGTCAGCCGTGCGAGGATGACGTCGATCTCGTCGCGCAGCCACAGCCGGATGTCGGTCGCCACCTGGTCATTGCGGCTGCGACCGGTGTGCAGGCGCTTGCCGGCGTCGCCGACCAGAACGGTCAGGCGCTTCTCTATATTCAGGTGCACATCCTCATCGTCGAGATTCCAGTTGAACTGCCCGTTCTCGATTTCCGCTTCGATCTGCGTCATGCCGCGCCGGATGTCGTCCAGATCGGCCTGCGCGATGATGCCCTGTCGCGCCAGCATGGCGGCGTGGGCCAGCGAGCCGCGGATGTCCTGCCGCCACATGCGGCGGTCAAAAAATACCGAAGCGGTGTAACGTTTCACCAGTTCGGACACCGGCTCAGAAAAACGGCCCGACCAGGCCTTGGTCGGCTCGGGCTGCGAAGGATGGCTCATGATGGCAACAGGTAGAAGAAACGCGATGGGAAGCGTCGGGAAAAGGACTGCAAGTATAGGCCACCGGGCAGTCTGCCCGTGGCGGAGCGCCGCTTGAGGCCGTCGCGCGCGCCCGACTGGCGCAACCTCGGCGTGGTGTTGCGCAGCGTGCTGCTGGTCAACGCTCTGGCGGCATTGGCGCTGTTGGCGCGCAACCGCAGCTGGGATGCGCTGCTGCTCGACGCCATGGAAATGGCGGCGCGGGTCGAACCGGCGCTGCTGATGTCGTTGCTGCTGCTGTATCTTGCGGCGCCGCTGTTCGCCCGCCTGCCGGTGCGCGCCGGCTGGGCGCTGGTGGCGCTGTGCGCGCTCGTCTGTACCCTTCTCGCCGAAGCCATGACCGGCTGGGCGATCGAGGACATGAAGGCCTGGCCCGTGCGCGAGGCTCTGTGGGCGCTGCTCGCGTCGGCCGCGGCGATGGTCTATTTCACCGTGCAGGAGCGCGCGCTCGGCCCGGCCATTGCGCAGGCGCGTCTGATGGCGCTGTCGGCGCGCATCCGGCCGCACTTCCTGTTCAACAGTCTGAATGCGGTGCTGGGCATCATGCGCGAGGACCCACGCCGGGCGGAGCGCGCGCTCGAAGAGTTGTCCGACCTGTTCCGCGTGCTGATGCGCGAAAACCGCGAACTGGTCACGCTGGGCGAGGAACTGGCGCTGTGCCACCAGTACATGGCGCTGGAAAAACTGCGACTGGGCGACCGGCTCGGCGTGCTGTGGCAGACCGACGGTTGCCCGCCGGACGCCCGCGTGCCGCCGCTCATGCTTCAGCCGCTGCTCGAGAACGCGGTCTATCACGGCGTCTAGCCGATGGCCGGCAATGGCGAAGTCAGGGTCAGCGTGACGCGCAGCGGCAACGAAGTGGTGGTCGAGATCGACAATCCCGCGCCGCCGCGTGACGGCAGCATCTCGGCGCACGGCGGCGGCAACCGCATGGCGCTGGACAATATCCGCGAGCGGCTGATGCTGTTCTTCGACCTCGAAGCGCAACTGGATGCCGGCGAGCAGGACGGTCTGTACCGGGTGCGCATCCGCTTTCCGTATCGGGCGGCGGCATGACCGACCGGCCAGCCGAACTGCGCGTGTTCATCGCCGACGACGAGGCGCCGGCCCGCCTGCGGCTGCGCGCCCTGTTGTCCGATATCGCACCCGAACTGCCCAATCGCGTGGTCGGCGAAGCCGCCAACGGACACGAGGCGCTGGACGCGCTGCAGGCGCTGCCGCCGCACGATGCCGCCGATCTGGCGCTGGTCGACATCCGCATGCCCGGCATGGATGGCATCGAACTGGCCGCGCACCTTGGCCGGCTGCCGGCGCCACCGACGCTGGTGTTCTGCACCGCTTACGACCAGTACGCGGTGCGCGCCTTCGAACTGAATGCGGTCGATTACCTGCTCAAGCCGGTGCGCGCCGCCCGCCTGCTCGATGCGCTGCGCCGCGTGCCGGGCCGGACGGTGCCGGCCGACGTCGTGCACAGCCTGTTGCCCGGCGGACGCCTGCACCTGTCGTGCAGCGAGCGCGGCCGCATCCTGCTGGTGCCGGTGCGCGACGTGCTGTATCTGCGCGCCGAACTCAAGTACGTCACCGCGCGTACCGCCGAACGCGAATACCTGCTGGAGGAACCGCTGGCTGCGCTGGAGCAGGAATTCGCCAGCCGATTCGTGCGCATCCACCGCAGCTGCCTGGTCGCGCGCGATGCCGTGGTCGGTTTCGAGCAGGTGCGCGACGGCACCGACGGCCACTGGGCAGTCGTGCTGAAAGGTCTGGAAGAGCGCCTCCCGGTCAGCCGCCGGCAGTGGGCGCAGGTCAAGGCGGAATTCGCGGAGACCGGGCGCGGGTAGCCGTTTCCGCGGGCGGCGAGCAGTAGGATTTTTGTGGGAGCGGTGATCCACTGCCGGCCCTGCATGACCGGCCGGCTCTGCGGGCAGCGAGCAGTGCTCGCCGAAACCCCCGCTCCGCCCTCGCCGCGATACGCACTTCGCACGATGACCATCGCGGCACGGATCGCGGCGAGGCCGCCGCTCCCACAGGGCCGGCTCCCACAGCACGCCCCGCAGCCTGCACTGGCCGATGCCCGAATACACCGCGTTTACACCCCGTCCCCGGATTTATAGACCGTCTTTTCACCGATGCGCCGACGATGCATCGCTGTTGGGTCATCGACGGAAAGGTGGACAGGATGGACGGGATGCTTGCCCTCTGCGCCGCACTCGCGGCCGGGTTGTTCGTGTATCTGCTGGTCGCGCTGTGGCGCGCGGAAGACTTCTGATGGCCGCGCCCATCACCCTGCAGATGGTGCTGCTGCTCGGCGGCTACCTTGCGCTCGTATGGGGTCTCGCTCAGCCCATGGGGCGCTGGCTCGCTGCGGTGGCAGACGGTGCGCCGACACGGCTGCGGCGGGTCGAGGCCGGCCTGTTCCGCCTGTGCGGGATCGATGCGACACGGGAACAGGGCTGGCGCGGCTATGCGCTGTCGCTGCTGCTGTTCAACGCGCTCGGGGTGGCGGCGGTGTATGCGCTGCAGCGACTGCAGGCCGTGCTGCCGCTGAACCCGCAGGCGCTGCCGGCAGTGGCGCCGGATTCGGCGCTCAACACCGCGATCAGTTTCGTCACCAATACCAACTGGCAGGGCTACGCCGGCGAAAGCACGATGAGCCACCTGACGCAGATGCTCGGGCTGGGGGTGCAGAATTTCCTGTCGGCGGCCACCGGCATCGCGGTGGCGTTCGCACTGATGCGCGCCTTTGCGCGCCAGGGAACGGGCACGCTGGGCAGCTTTCCGGTCGATGTCGTGCGCATCACCCTCTATGTATTGCTGCCGCTGTCGTTCGTGCTCGCGCTGGTGTTCGCCGGTCAGGGTGTGATCCAGAACTTTTCGCCCGACATCAGCGCGCGACTGATCGAGCCCTGGCTGCAGGCCGACGGCGGCACGCTGACGACGCAGACCCTGCCGATGGGCCCGGTCGCCTCGCAGGAGGCGATCAAGATGCTGGGCACCAATGGCGGCGGCTTCATGAATGCCAATTCGTCGCACCCGTTCGAAAACCCCACGCCATGGAGCAATCTGCTGCAGATGGTCGTGATCTTCCTGATCCCGGCCGGGCTGTGCGTGACATTCGGGCGGATGGTGGGTGACCGCCGTCAGGGCCACGCGCTGCTGGCGGCGATGACGCTGCTGTTCGTCATCGCGGTGCTCGGCATCATGGCATTCGAACAGTCGGGCAATCCGAAACTTGCCGCGCTGGGCGCCGATACCGCCGCGAGCGCGTTGCAGCCAGGCGGCAACATGGAAGGCAAGGAAGCGCGTTTCGGCATTGCCGCCAGCGCGCTGTTCGCCGCCATCACCACTGCCGCCTCGTGCGGCGCCGTCAATGCGATGCATGCGTCGCTGACACCGCTGGCCGGCGGCATCGCGATGCTGTTGATGCAGCTTGGCGAGGTGGTGTTCGGTGGCGTCGGTTCGGGGCTGTACGGCATGCTGCTGTTCGCCGTGCTGGCGGTGTTCATCGCCGCGCTGATGACCGGGCGTTCGCCGGAATATCTGGGCAAGAAGATCGAGCCGGCGGAAATGAAGCGGGTGTCGATTGCGTTGCTGGTCACGCCGCTGCTGGTGCTGATCGGTACGGCCCTCGCGGTGAGCACCGATGCCGGCCGCGCCGGCCTGCTCAACCCCGGCGGCGCCGGCTTCTCGGAAGCGCTGTACGCCTTCTCGTCGGCCGCCAACAACAATGGCAGCGCCTTCGCCGGCCTGTCGGCCAACACGCCTTTCTACAACACGGCGCTGGGCATCGCGATGGCGTTGGGGCGCTTCGCCGTCATCGTGCCGGTGCTCGCACTGGCGGGCGCGCTGGCCAACCGCAATCGCACGCCGCGCGACGCCGTCGATGGCAACGCCGCTGCGCTGCCGACGCACGGCCCGCTGTTCATCGTGCTGCTGGCGCTGACCGTGCTGCTGGTCGGCGCACTGACCTACCTGCCAGCGCTCGCGCTCGGCCCGGTGGTCGAACACCTCAACATGCTTCACTCGGGAAGAACGTTATGACGCCTGCGCTCCATCCTTCGCGCCCGGCCGCAAGCCTGCTCGATCCCGCGCTGCTGCGCGGCGCATTGCGCGACGCCTTCATCAAGCTCAACCCGGCGGCGCAGTGGCGCAACCCGGTCATGTTCCTGGTCTATGTCTGCGCCGCGTTGATCACTGCGCTGTGGCTGCAGGCGCTGTTCGGGCACGGCGAGGCGGCAACCTGGTTCATCGGCGCCAATGCGCTGTGGTTGTGGTTCACCGTGCTGTTCGCCAATTTCGCCGAGGCGATGGCCGAAGGCCGCAGCAAGGCGCAAGCCGCCAGCCTGCGCAGCCTGCAGAAGCGGGGCACGGCGAAGAAGCTGCGTGCGCCGCACCACGGCGAGCGCTGGGACGCCATCGATACGAGTGCGCTGCGCATCGGCGATGTGCTGCTGGTCGAGGCCGGCGACACCATGCCGTGCGACGGCGAGGTGATCGAAGGCGTCGCGTCGGTGGACGAAAGCGCCATCACCGGCGAATCGGCGCCGGTCATCCGCGAAGCCGGCGGCGACTTCTCCTCGGTCACCGGCGGCACGCGCGTGCTGTCGGACTGGATCGTCGTGCGCTGCACGGTCAATCCGGGCGAAAGCTTTCTCGACCGCATGATCGCCATGGTCGAAGGTGCGCAGCGACGCAAGACGCCGAACGAAGTCGCGCTGACCATCCTGCTGGTGACGCTGACGCTGGTGTTCCTGATGGCCACGGTCACCCTGCTGCCATTTTCGATGCACGCGGTCGAAGCGGCCGGGACGGGCGAGCCGGTCGGCATCACGGTGCTGGTCGCCCTGCTCGTGTGCCTGATCCCGACCACCATCGGTGGCCTGCTGTCGGCCATCGGCGTGGCCGGCATGAGCCGCATGCTCGGCGCCAACGTGATCGCGACCTCCGGCCGCGCGGTCGAGGCGGCCGGCGACGTCGACGTATTGCTGCTCGACAAGACCGGCACCATCACCCTGGGCAACCGCCAGGCGGCCGCCTTCCTGCCGGCACCGGGCGTGACCGAACAGGCGCTGGCCGACGCCGCGCAACTCGCCTCGCTGGCCGATGAAACGCCCGAAGGCCGCAGCATCGTCGTGCTTGCCAAGCAGACATTCGCGCTGCGCGAACGTCAGCTGCTGTCGCACGACGCGATCTTCGTGCCCTTTACTGCGCAGACCCGCATGAGCGGTGTGAACTGGGAAGGCCGGCAGATCCGCAAGGGTGCGGCCGAAGCGGTTCGCGTGCATGTCGAAGCGCAGGGCGGGCGCTTCGCGCCAGAACTGATGCGCATCGTCGAAGACGCCGCGCGCCGCGGCAGCACGCCGCTGGTGGTCAGCGACGGCGCGCACGCGCTGGGCGTGGTCGAGCTGAAGGACATCGTCAAGGGCGGCATCAAGGAGCGCTTCGCCGAGCTGCGGCGCATGGGCATCAAGACCGTGATGATCACCGGCGACAACCGGCTCACCGCCGCGGCCATCGGCGCCGAAGCGGGGGTCGATGACGTGCTGGCCGAGGCGACGCCGGAAGCCAAGCTCGCGCTGATCCGCCGCTACCAGGCCGAGGGGCGCATGGTGGCGATGACCGGCGACGGCACCAACGATGCGCCTGCGCTGGCCCAGGCCGACGTTGCCGTGGCGATGAACAGCGGCACGCAGGCGGCGAAGGAGGCCGGCAACATGGTCGACCTCGACAGCAATCCGACCAAGCTGATCGAGGTGGTGGAGATCGGCAAGCAGATGCTGATGACGCGCGGCGCGCTGACCACCTTCAGCATTTCGAACGATGTCGCCAAGTACTTCGCCATCCTGCCCGCCGCCTTCGCCGGCACCTACCCGCAGCTGGGTGCGCTCAACGTGATGGCGCTGGGCACCGGCAGCTCGGCCATCCTGTCGGCGGTCATCTTCAATGCACTGATCATCGTGGTGCTGATTCCGCTCGCGCTGCGCGGCGTCGCCTATCGTGCGCTCGGCGCGGGCGCGCTGCTGCGCCGCAACGCGCTGATCTACGGCCTGGGCGGACTCGTCGTGCCGTTCGCCGGCATCAAGCTGATCGATCTCGCGCTGAACGCGCTGCACCTTGCCTGAACGGAGCCCGACCATGCATGCCTTGCTCGCGCACTGCCGCACCGCGCTGTCCGTCTTCCTGCTGCTGAGCGTCATCACCGGACTGGTCTATCCGCTGGCTGTGACGCTGGCTGCGCAGTCGATGTTTGCATCGCAGACCCGCGGGTCGCTGATCCACGAACGTGTCGACGATGAGGGTAAAGTCAGCAGGGAAACCATCGTCGGCTCGTCGCTGATCGGCCAGCCTTTCGCGTCGCCCGGCCATTTCTGGTCGCGCCCGTCGGCCACCGCCTCCATGCCCTACAACGGCAGTGCTTCCGGCGGCAGCAATCTGGGCGCGAACAACCCGCAATTGCTGGATGCGGCACGCGCGCGCATCGCAGCGCTGCGCGCCGCCGATCCGGACAACCGGGCACCGGTGCCGGTGGATCTGGTGACCGCGTCGGCCAGCGGGCTGGACCCGGACATCAGTCTGGCGGCCGCCTTTTACCAGTCGGCCCGCGTGGCGCGCGCACGCGGCATCGAGATCACCGCCGTGCAGACGCTGATCGAGCAGCTGGCGCAGCGCCCCTGGCTGGGCATCGTCGGCGAGCCGCGGGTGAATGTGGTGGCGCTCAACCGCGCACTCGATGCGGAGCGCTGAATCATGGACGAGGACATCGCGTCCCTGGTGCTGCTCGTGCTTGCGCTGGTGTGCCCGCTGCTGCTGGCCTGGTGGCTGCTGGACGTCGACGCGCGGCCTCGCCGGCAGCACACCGCCGCCCCGTCCGATGAGCGTCCGCCGGCGCAGTAAAGTGCACGCATGACCGAAGAACCGGCACGCCCCGACCCCGACGCGCTGCTCGCCGCGACACAGGCCGCCGATGCCCGCGCGGCGCGCGGCCGGCTGAAGATTTTCTTCGGCGCCTCGGCCGGCGTCGGCAAGACCTGGGCCATGCTCAATGCGGCGCAGCGCCTGCGCGAACAGCAGGTCGATGTGGTGGTGGGCGTGATCGAAACCCATGGCCGCAGCGAAACCGCGCTGCAACTGCAGGGGTTGGAACAGCTGCCGCGGCGCCACGTGCCGCCGCAAGGCCGTTCATTGAGCGAAACGCGTCCGGGGGAGTTCGACCTCGACGCCGCGCTGGCACGCCGCCCTGCGGTGCTGCTGGTGGATGAACTGGCGCACAGCAACGCCGCCAGTTCGCGCCACCCCAAGCGCTGGCAGGACATCGACGAACTGCTCGATGCCGGCATCGACGTGTGGACCACGGTGAATGTGCAGCACATCGAAAGCCTGAACGACGTGGTCGGTGGCATCGCCGGCATCCGGGTGCGCGAGACGGTGCCCGATCACGTGTTCGACGAGGCCGCTGAAGTGGTGCTGGTCGACCTGCCGACCGAAGACCTGCTGCGCCGGTTGCGCGAGGGCAAGGTGTATCTGCCTGAACAGGCCGAGCGCGCGGTGCAGAATTTCTTCCGCCGAGGCAATCTGATGGCGCTGCGCGAGCTGGCCTTGCGTCGCACTGCCGAGCGGGTCGATGACGAGGTCCGCAGCTACCGGCGCGAGCATGTCAGCGCCGACCGGCGCACCGTGTGGCAGGTCAGCGATGCTCTGCTGGTGTGCGTCGGCCCCGACCCGGGAAGCGAACGGCTGGTACGCGCGGCCGCGCGCCGTGCCGCGCTCGGCGATGCGCCCTGGCACGCGATCCATGTCGAAACGCCGGCGCTGCAGCGTCTGCCCGAGGCGCGTCGACGCGCCATTCTGGGCGCACTGAAGTTGGCTGAATCGCTCGGCGCAACGACGGCCACGCTCAGTGCGCAGGACGCCGCAGCCGCAGCGGTGAGCTATGCGCGCGAGCACAATCTGGGCACGCTGGTGACCGGCCACACGCTGCGCGGCGGCGCCACCACGCTGTGGCGTCGCCTCACCGCACGGCGCCACTTCGGCGAGCGGGTGGCCCGGCGCGCGCCCGAGATCGAGTTCATGGTGATTGCGCTCGACCCTTCGTCGCAGGAGACTGTGCCGCCGCCGCCCGCCGGTGACGTACACGACGTACAGGCGCGCGCGCTCAGGCGGCGCGGCCATGCATGGGCCTTGGCGTCGAGTGCCGCCGTGTCCCTGCTCGCCACGCCGCTGCTGCCCTTCTTCGACCTCGCCAACATCGTCATGCTGTTCCTGCTGACGGTGGTCATCATCGCCGCGAAGTTCGGCCGCCGCGCTGCGCTCTCCGCGGCGTTGATCAACGTGCTGGCGTTCGATTTCTTTTTCGTGCCGCCGCGTTTCACCTTCTCTGTCAGTGACGCCCAGTACCTGATCACCTTCGCGGTCATGATGATCGTCGGCCTGATCATCGGTCAGCTCACGGCTTCGCTGCAGTATCAGGCGCGGGTGGCGCGCTATCGCGAAGAACGCGCGCGCAGCCTGTTCGAAATGGCGCGCGAGCTGGGCAAGGCACTCACGCTTGAACAGGTGACCGACATCGGGCGGCGCTACGTCGAGCACGCATTCCGCGGCCATGCGGCATTGCTGCTGCCGGATGCGGACAACCGCCTGGTGCTGGCTCAGGGCGATGACGAGGCGGGCTCAGCCGCGTCGCCGGGACACCCGCCCGACATCGGGCTGGCGCAGTGGGCGCACGATCACGGGGAGCCGGCCGGTCACGGCACGGACACGCTGCCCGGCAGCTCTACCCTCTATCTGCCGCTGCAGGCGCCGATGCGCACGCGCGGCGTGATTGCGGTCGAACCGGCCAACGCGCGGCTGCTGATGATTCCGGAACAGCGACAGCTGCTCGACACCTATGCCGCGCTGGTCGCCATCGCCATCGAACGGGTGCATTTCGTGACGGTTGCGCAGGACACGCTGGTATCGATGGAATCCGAACGCCTGCGCAATTCGCTGCTGGCTGCGCTGTCGCACGACCTGCGCACACCGCTGACCACGTTGATCGGGCAGGCGGAAAACCTGTCGGGCGCGCTGGCGCGCGACGGCTCACCACACGGTGCCAGTGCGCAGGCCATCGTCGAGCAGTCACGGCGCACGGCGCAGCTGGTGAGCAATCTGCTGGACATGGCCCGGCTGCAAGCCGGCACCGTAGCCCTGCGCCATGACTGGCAGTCGCTGGAAGAACTGGCCGGCAGTGCGATGCGCTCCATCGAGCGCGTGCTGGTGCAGCATCCGGTCAGCATCCGCCTGCCGGACGATCTGCCACTGCTCTATGGCGACGCGGTACTGCTCGAACGCGTGCTGGTCAATCTGCTGGAGAACGCGGCCAAATACACGCCGCCCGGCACTTCGATACAGCTGACGGCGTACGGCGCGCGCAATGCCGACGGTGACACGATGGTCATCGAAGTGGCGGACGACGGCCCGGGTCTGCCGCCCGGCGACCCCGACCGCCTGTTCCGGTCCTTCACGCGCGGCGATGCCGAATCGAGCACGCCGGGCGTCGGCCTCGGGCTGGCGATCTGCCGCGCCATCATGCGCGCGCACGGTGGCGATATCGAAGCGACCAACCGTCCGCCGCCGGCGCACGGTGCGGTGTTTCGCTGCACCCTTCCGCAGCGCGCCGCACCGGCGCAGCCCGACCCACCGGACTCCACCGCGGTATCGGATGCGGCACACTCCGGCCGATGAACGTCGTGCACACGCCGCCTGCCCGCATCCTGATCGTCGAGGACGACCCCGGCATCCGCCGCTTCGTGCGTCAGGCGCTGGAAGAAGAAGGCCACCAGGTGTTCGACACCGACCGCCTGCAGCGGGGTCTGATCGAGGCAGGCACGCGCAAGCCCGATCTGGTCGTGCTTGATCTCGGGCTGCCGGATGGCGATGGCATCGACCTGATCCGGGATCTGCGTGGCTGGAGTCGCATGCCGGTCATCGTGCTGTCGGCACGCGTCGGCGATACCGACAAGATCGCAGCGCTCGATGCCGGCGCCGACGACTATCTGGTCAAGCCGTTCTCGGTCGGCGAACTGATGGCGCGCGTGCGCGTGGCGCTGCGCCGCATGGCCCGCAGCGCGGAGGCGGCGGCACCGCTGCGTTTCGGCGATTTCCAGCTCGATCTGGCGCGTCGCCTGGTCACGCGCAGCGGCGAGCCGGTGCATCTCACACCGGTCGAGTACCGCCTGCTCGCCCAGCTCGCCGCTCACGAAGGACAGGTGCTGACGCATCGCCAGCTGCTGTGCGAGGTGTGGGGGCCGAACAGCGTCGAGCACGGGCACTACCTGCGCATCTACATGGGCCATCTGCGCCGCAAACTCGAGACCGATCCGGCACGACCGCAGCATCTGTTGACCGAAACCGGCGTGGGCTACCGCTTCATCGTCGATCCGCCGCAGGCCGGCGCACCTTCGTCGGGCTGATCACCGCTTCTGCGGAACGCGACTTCCGTGCAGGCGGAACAGCGCATGTGCTGTGGTCCGCCGGCCACCCGCATCGATCTACCCGCTGTTCCGGAGTGCCGCCGCCACGCCATTGATGGTCAGGTGGATCGACCGGCGCGTGCGTTCGTGGCGGTTGCCGCTGCGGAAACGGCGCAGCAGTTCCACCTGCAGGTGGTTCAGCGGCTCCATGTAGGGGAAGCGGTTGCGGATCGAGCGGGCGAGCAGCGGATTGGTGGACAGCAGTTCCGGCGCGCCGGTGATCTGGCTCACCGCCTCCAGCGTGGACTGCCATTCCGCGCGGATGCGCGAAAAGATCGCGGTGCGCAGCGCTTCGTCCTCGACCAGCTCGGCGTAACGGCTGGCGATCGCGATGTCGGTCTTCGACAGCACCATGTCGATATTGGAAATCAGTGTCGCGAAGAAGGGCCACTCGTGCACGATGGCCTGCAGCCGCGCCAGACCGTCGGCGTGCTTGGCGCGATATTCGTTCACTGCGGTGCCGAAGCCGTACCAGCCCGGCAGCATGAGGCGGCACTGTGACCACGAAAACACCCATGGAATCGCGCGCAGGTCCTCGATCTTCTGGCCTTTCTTGCGCGAGGCCGGGCGCGAGCCGATGTTCAGCTCGGCGATTTCCGAAATGACCGTCGACTCCCAGAAGTACTTCTCGAAGCCTTCGGTTTCATAGACGAGATTGCGGTAGGCCTTGAAGGCATAGCCGGACAGCTCTTCCATCGCGTCGGTGAATTCCGGTGGCGCATCGCCTTCGCGCTTGCCCAGCAGCGTCGCCTCGAAGGTGGCGGCGGCCAGCACTTCCAGGTTACGACGGCCAACATCGGGATTCGAATACTTCGACGCGATCACCTCGCCCTGTTCGGTGACGCGGATCTGGCCCTGCACCGCGCCGGCCGGCTGCGCGAGGATGGCCTGGAAGCTCGGGCCGCCACCCCGACCGACCGAACCGCCGCGGCCGTGGAACAGACGCAGCCGCACGCCGTGCCGCTTGAACACCTGCACCAACCGGGTTTCCGCCTTGTACAACTCCCAGCCCGAAGTCAGGAAGCCGCCGTCCTTGTTCGAATCTGAATAGCCCAGCATCACTTCCTGCGTCGTCGAGCGGGCATCGAGCAGCACGCGCCAGATCGGGATGGTGAAGATGCGGTCCATGACGCGCGGCGCATTGCGCAGGTCGCCGATGGTTTCGAACAGCGGAATGATGTTCATCGCGGCGCGCCGCTCATGCACGTTCAGCAGCCCGACTTCCTTCAGGATCAGCGCCACTTCCAGCATGTCCGACACGCCGTCGGCCTTGGAAATGATGTAGTTGGGCAGTGCTTCGGGACCGTACAGCGCGTGCATCTGCGCCGCCGTGCGGGCGATCGCCAGCTCACCTTCGGTTTCTTCCGAGAACTGCATGAAGCTCGAGGTCAGCGGCCGTGGCGTGCCCAGCTCGTTGATCAGGACTTCGATGCGCTGCTCTTCGCGCAGATCGAGGTAGTTGTTGCACACGTGCGCGTTGGCGAGCAATTCGGCGATCACGCGTTCATGCACATCCGAGTTCTGCCGCAGGTCGAGCGCGGCCAGATGAAAGCCGAACACGCGTGCCGCATGGCGCAGGCGGCGCAGCCGGCCGCGCGCGATCAGGCGCGACTTGTGGCCGATCAGCGAATCGTGGATCACGTCGAGATCGCGCACGAATTCTGCGGCGTTGCGATAGGGGTCGGCGTCGCCGACCGCCTTCCACAGCGCCTCATGCTGGTCGAGCGTGCGCGCGGTGGCGGCCAGCCGGGCGTAGATGCCGGCCAGCGCGCGCCGGTACAGCTCGTCCTCGCGGTGCGGCGACTTGTCCGGTGCGGTGGCGGCCAGCACGCGCAATTCGTCGCTGACATTGTTCAGCATCATCGTCGAACACAGGTCGGTATCGAGGATGTGCACCTGCGTCAGGTAATAGTCGAGCGCGCGGGCCGACTGCACGCGCAGCGTCGAGCGCAGCACGTCGGCGGTGACGAACGGATTGCCGTCGCGGTCGCCGCCGATCCACGAGCCCATGCGCAGGAAGCTGCCGATGACGCGCTTGTGCTCCGGAAAGGCCGCTTCGAGCTGGTCCTCGACCGCGTTGTAGACGCGCGGCAGTTCGCGCAGGAAGGTGTAGTCGTAGAAGGACAGACCGTTGATCACCTCGTCGGCGACCGACAGGCGCGTACGCCGCAACATGCGGGTCTGCCACAGCGAAGTGATGGTGCGGCGCACCGCTTCGTCGTGGTCGGCCAGTTCTTCAGGGGTCAGGCGGGTGCGGTCGCGCTCGTCGATCAGCCGGGCGATCTTCATTTCCTGGCTGAGGATGCTCTTGCGCTGCACCTCGGTCGGATGCGCGGTCAGCACCGGCACCACCAGCGCATCGCGGAAGAAGCCGAGAATTTCTTCCGCCGGCACCTTGGCGTCGAGCGCCTTGCCCAGCGCGTTGGCGAGCGTGCCGGGCCGCGGTGCGTCGCCGGCGATGGCGTGCGCCCGGGCGCGCCGGATGTGGTGCTGGTCCTCGGCGATATTGGCCAGATGCAGGAAGTAGCTGAAGGCGCGCACCACGATGATGGTGTCGTCGTCGCTCAATCCGTTCAGCAGCTTGGCCAGTTCTGCGCGCGCTTCGAGGTCGTCATCCCGGCGGAAGCGCACGCACAGCTGGCGCACGTTCTCGATGATTTCGAACATCCGGCTGCCTTCCTGTTCGCGTACCACGTCGCCCAGCATGCGGCCGAGCAGGCGGATGTCGTCGAACAGCGGCTGGTCCTTGTCGTGTGCGGCGCGTTCGTGCGTCGCAACGGGCGTCTGGGCCTGTTGATTCACGTGCAATCCTTCCAGAAGATCGGTCAGGTCGGGAACGACGCCGCCGGCCTGCATTGGCAGGGCAGTGCGTTCCATTCAGGGCTGCTAGAATCCGAGGCCGTTTCGCGCGCTGTCTGCAGGAGCCGGTGGGGCTCCTGATTACGCTGGCGCGCGGTGTGTTCACCTCACGCCCCTTATCCCTCATGGACTACCCGGCCGGCCTGGAGAACGTGATTTCGGATCTGTCGAATCCCGTCCCGCAGCATGAAACCCAAGCTTACCCGAAGCCCGCGCGCATCGTGATCGCGTCACGCGAATCGCGGCTCGCGATGTGGCAGGCGGAACACGTGCGTGACAGATTGTCCGCCCTGTACCCCGGCACCCAGGTCGACATACTCGGCATGACCACCCGCGGCGACCAGATTCTCGACCGTCCGCTGGCCAAGGTCGGCGGCAAGGGACTGTTCGTCAAGGAGCTCGAAGCCGCGCTGCTCGAAGGTCGCGCCGACCTGGCGGTGCATTCGATGAAGGACGTGCCGATGACGCTGGCCGACGAATTCGCGCTGGTGGCCACGCTGGAGCGCGAAACGCCTCAGGACGCCTTCGTGTCGTCGCGCTATGCCAATCTCGACGAATTGCCGCCGGGCGCGGTGGTCGGTACCTCCAGCCTGCGCCGCGAAGCGCAGCTGCGTGCCCACTTTCCTTACCTCGCGGTGACCAGCCTGCGCGGCAATCTCGATACCCGGCTGCGCAAGCTCGACGAAGGCCAGTACGACGCGATCATCCTGGCGGCCGCCGGGCTGAAGCGGCTCGGCCTCGGTGATCGCATCCGCGCAACCATTCCGGTCGAACTGTCGCTGCCGGCCGCCGGGCAGGGCGCGCTCGGCATCGAAGCGCTGTCCTCGCGACCAGAGGTGGCCGCCTGGCTGGCACCGCTGGTGTGCGGGCCGTCGCAGGCCTGTGTGCGCGCCGAACGGTCGGTGTCGCGCGCACTGGCCGGTTCCTGCGAAGTGCCGCTGGCCGCCTATTGTGTGGTCGATGGTGGTGCGCTGTGGCTGCGCGCCCGGGTCGCCTTGCCGGATGGCACGCGCATCGCGGCCGCCGAAGTGCGCGGCAACATCGCCCAGCCGGACGAACTGGCGGCCGAATGCGTGGCACTGCTGCGTGCCGACGGTGCGCAGGACATCCTCGACGCCCTGGACACTCGATGACCGGGGCAGGCCGCGCGCTGGCCGGACGCGGTGTGCTGGTCACCCGCCCACGCGCCCAGGCGGCTGCGCTGGGCGAGTCGATCCGCGCAGCCGGCGGTGAGCCGCTGCTGCTGCCGCTGATCGACATCGAGTCGCTGGACGACAAGCAGGCGGTGGCCGACGCTGCCGGCCGGCTCGACACGCTCGCGCTGGCCATCTTCGTCAGCGCGAACGCCGTGGCGCATGCGCTGGATGTCATGCTGCCACTGCGCCCGTGGCCGCCGGATCTCGCGGCAGCCACCGTTGGCGAGCAGTCGGCGCAGGCGCTGCGAGCGCGCGGCATACCGCGGGTCATCGTGCCGCATGGCCGCTCCGACTCCGAAGCGCTGCTGGCGTTGCCGGAGCTGTCGGCCGCCGCACTGTCGGGCCGCCAGGTACTGATCTTCCGCGGCGACGGCGGTCGCGAGCTGCTCGGCGACACGCTGCGTGAACGCGGTGCATCGGTTGACCACGTCACCTGTTACCGTCGACGTGCGCCGACCGAAGGCGCCGCCATGCTGCACGAGGCGGTGATGGCCGGCCGGCTGCATGCGCTGACCCTCACCTCGTCCGAATCGGTGCGCAATCTGCGTGCGCTCGCGACGCCGGATTGTTTCGCGCGGCTGAGTGGCTTGCCGCTGTTCGTGCCGCATGCGCGCATCGCCGAACAGGCCGCGGAACAGGGTTTCACGCGGGTGATCGAAACGGCCGCCAGCGACGCCGGCCTGATGGCCGGTCTGACCGACTATTTTTCGCAGTACGCCTCCACCGAATCGACATGACCGACCCGTCCCCGAATTCCGCAGTACCGATGCCCCCCGCAGCGAGCCCGGGCCGGACCGACGTCCCGCCCGCGGCCGCGCCCGAAACCCGTCTGCCAGGCTGGCTGCTGCCGGTGGTCGTGTTCGTGCTGATCGTGTTCGGGCTGCTCAGTTTCTTCATGGTGCAGCGCATGCGCGTGCTCGAAGCGGAATTGAACAAGCGGGTGGCGGCAGTCGGCGCCCAGGCGGTTGAAGCGAGCCGAGCGAACGAGCAGGGCGCCGAGGGGATGGTCAGCCACAGCGAGCGACTGAGCAGTCAGGAAGTGCAGTTGTCCGAACTGCGCGCGCGCATCGACGCCTACGAGTTTCTGGCAGACGACCTCGTACGTACCTATGACGAGCGCGCGCTGGCCGAGGTCGAGCATGCGCTGGTGCTTGGTCAGCAGCAGCTGCAGCTGGCCGGCGACGCCAAACTGGCGCTCAAGGCACTGTCCAGCGCCGAAGCCCAGCTGGCGCGAACCGATACTGGCCGCTATCTGCCGCTGCGGCGCGCCATGGCCAATGACATGGAACGCCTGCGCCGCGCACCGATGGCCGATCTGGCCGGGCAGGCGCTGCGCATCGACACCTTGCTGGCGGCCATCGACACGCTGCCGCTGGCGTTCGAGCGTTCGCCGTCGGAAACGCCTGCGATTTCTGCCACGCCGGCCCCCGACACGACCTTCGTCGAACGCCTGCTGCAGGACATCTGGGGTGAATTCCGTCAGCTGGTGCGGATCGAGCGGCTGGATCGCCCGGATCCGGTGCTGCTGGCGCCCTCGCACAGCTTTTTCCTGCGCGAGAACCTGAAACTTCGCCTGGTCAATGCGCGCATCGCGCTGCTGCAGCGCAATGGTGCGATCTGGCGGGAAGACATCCGGCTGGCCGGCGAGTGGGTGGAGCGCTACTTCGACACCCGCGCGCGCGCCACCGAAAACGCATTGACCACATTGCGCCAGCTCGGCATGGTGGATCCCGGCGAAGCGCTGCCCGACCTGAACGAATCGATGAGTGCGCTGGCGCAGCTGAAAGCCAGTCGCCAGCGCCTGCCGGTCGTGCGCGAGGGGGCGAACTGATGGTGCGCCTGCTGCTCTGGCTGCTCGGCCTGTGCGTGCTGGCGGTCGGCCTGGTGATCGCGGCGCGCGAGAACGACGGCTTCGTGCTGCTGCAGTGGTCGCCCTGGCGCATCGAACTGTCGCTGAATTTCTTCATCGTCGTGCTGTTGCTGGGCGTGGCCGCGCTGTACAGCCTGTTCCATTTCGTCGATGGCCTGCTGCGCATGCCGGCGCGCGCGCGCCGCTACCGCCTGCGTCAGCGCCGTCAGCGCGCGGTCACCGCGCTGCGCGATTCGGCGCGGCTGTACTTCGAAGGCCGGTACGGTCAGGCGCAGCGCAGTGCCCGGGTGGCGGTCGAAGGCGGCGAGTCACCCGGACTGGCGGCCTTGATCGGTGCTCGCGCGGCGCATGAAATGCGCGAGTCAGACCAGGTCGACGACTGGCTGGCCCAGGCGGCGCAGGATGACGATCTGCGCACCGCGCGCCTGATGACCGAAGCAGGCATCCTGACCGACCGACGCGATTTCGCCGATGCCCTCACCCGGATCGACGCGCTGCAGTCCGGCGGGCAGCGCCATGTGGCGGCGCTGCGACTGGCGATGCGCGCGCGCCGCGGGCTGGGCGACTGGGTCGGCCTGCTGCGGGTGGTACGCCTGCTGCAGAAGCATCGTGCGCTGACGCCGGAGCAGGCCGCACCGGTGCGCCGACAGGCGCACATGGGTGCGCTGCGTGACGCCGATCCGTCCGATCTTGACGCCTACTGGCGCGATTTGCCGGCGCTCGAGCGGGAAGATGCACAGGTGGTACGTGCCATGTGCGAAGCACTGATCGCCGATGGTCAGCAAACGCAGGCGCGCAAGCTGATCGAGGCGCAGCTCGACCGCGAATGGGATTCCGCGCTGGTCGTGCTGTACGCCGAAACGGATGGCAGCGATGTACAGGCCCGAATCGGTCGCGCCGAAGCCTGGTTGCGCGTGCATCCGGGGGACGCCGGCCTGTTGCTGGCGCTGGGCCGCCTTTGCCGCACGCAGCAGCTGTGGGGCAAGGCACAGAGCTATCTCGAAGCGGCCCTGGCCGTGCAGCCGACGCGTGGCGTGCATGTCGAACTGGCGCTGCTGCACGAACACCTCGACCGCGGCGAGGATGCACGCAGTCATTTCCGCTCGGCCGCGCTGATGGGTTGAACCGTCATGCCATCTGGCATGATTCGGTCATTCCGCTTCTTGCCCATCCATCATGAACAACCCGTTCGAACACGCCCCGGCCGATGCGGCCGGCGGCAATCCCTTCATCGCGGACGCGCCGGCGCTGCAGCGCGAGCCGATCACGTTTTCCGGACGCGGAAGCGAATACTTCGGCATCTGGATCGTCAATCTGGTGCTGACGCTGCTCACGCTCGGCATCTATTCGGCCTGGGCCAAGGTCAGGCGGCTGCAGTATTTCTACCGCCACACGACACTCGGCGGTGCGGCCTTCGATTACCACGGCGATCCGCGCGCCATCCTCAAGGGCCGCGTCATTGGCTTCATGCTGCTGCTGGCCTACAACGTGTCGTTCCAGTTTTCCCTCATCGCCGGCATCGCGGTGGCGGTTGCGCTGGCGGCGGTCATGCCGGTGCTGCTGATGCGTTCGCTGCGCTTCCGGGCGCACTACTCCAGCTGGCGCGGCCTCCGTTTCGGGTTCGACGGCAGCACCGGCGGCGCCTATTCGGTATTCCTGAAGTGGCCCATCTTCAGCGTGCTGACGCTGTATCTGCTGGGACCGATGTGGCACCAGCGCATGAAGGCCTACCAGTTCAATCACGCGCGCTTCGGCAGTGCACGCTTCGCCATCGATGCGCCGGTCGGCGCCTATTACCGCATCTATGGCGCGGCGATCGCGGTGGTGCTCCTCGGCATGGCGGCCATCGGTGCGCTGCTCGGATCGCTGGCGGATGGCAATCCGGCGGTGTTCGCGCTGGCGCCGCTGCTGTTCATCCTGCTTTTGCTGTTCGTCCAGCCTTATCTGTCGGCACGCCTGCAGAATCTGGTCTGGAACCACATGAAACTTGACGGTCACCGTTTCGAATCGACGGTCAGTGCGCGCCGGCTGTACGTGATCATGCTGACCAACCTGATCGGCGTGGTGTGCACGCTGGGCCTTTTCCTGCCGTTCGCGGCTATCCGCCTGGCGCGCTACCGGCTGCAGAGCGTCACGATGCTGTGCGCCGGCCCGCTCGATGACTTCATCGCCGGCCAGGCGCAGGACGCCGCCGCGACCGGCGAGGAGGCGGCAGACCTGTTCGATGTCGACATCGCCCTCTGATCCGGTGACCGGCGTCGCCGCGCGGTATTTCGACGGCCGCAGCGCGCGGGCGCATGCCGTCACGCTGAGCGTGAGTGATGGCGTACTGCATGTTGCAGGCGGCGAGGTCGCGCGCAGCGAGCCCCTGGCTGCGCTGCGCGTGTCCGAGCCGATGGGCGATGCCGCACGCCTGATCAGCTTTGCCGACGGTGCCCACCTGGAAGTGCGCGACCATGCCGCACTGGCGCGTGTGCTCGCGGCCTCCGGCCATCGTGATGCGGCGGTCGTGCGCTGGGCGTTCGAGCCGCGCATGGTGGTGATCATGCTGTCGGCCTTGCTGCTGTCGGTCTGGCTCATCATGCAGTACGGATTGCCCTGGGCGGCCCGTGCCACCGCGCCGCTGGTGCCCGACCGTGCGATGGCCGCGCTGTCGGAACGCACACTTGAATGGCTGGACCAGGCGCTGACTCGCCCGACGACCTTGCCATCGGCACGCCAGCAGGCGCTGCGCGAGGCGCTCTCGTCGGTGGCGTCGATCGATGGTCAGCCCATCCCGCACACGTTGCTGTTCCGCAGCGGGGGGCAACTGGGCGCGAACGCCTTTGCGTTGCCCGACGGTACGCTCATCGTTACCGACGAACTGGTTGCGCTGGCCGGGGCTGACGCACCGGTGCTGGCTGTGCTGACGCACGAGTTGGGGCATGTGCATCAGCGCCACGGCGTACGCATGTTATTGCAGGGCTCGGCGACCGCACTGTTCATGGCCTGGTATCTGGGCGACATCAGCAGTCTGCTGGCCACCGCTCCGACGGCGCTGGTACAGGCGGGCTATTCGCGCGACATGGAACGCGAGGCCGACGACTTTGCCGTGAAGCTGCTGCGTACCCGCGGACAGTCCCCCGAACTGCTGGCCGGCATGCTGGAGAAGCTGGCCGCCGCGCATGGCGAGGGCCCGGCGAGACGTTCCGGGCCGATGGGCTGGTTGTCCAGCCATCCGGATACCGCCGAACGCATCGCGCGGCTGCGCAGCGAGGACTTCATCATCCATTGACCCTGATCAAAGTAGGGTTTCCGGCTTCGCGGATACTGCATCCAACACATGCAGTTTCAATTCCCCGGAGCAGAAAATGAAGGCAATCAAGTGGATGGGCGTGGCAGCACTGGCAGCAGTGGCAGGTGTCGCACAGGCGGCTGAAGAGGGCGATTGGATGGTGCGCGTGCGTGCGCTGCACATGAACGTCGACAACGGCAATTCCGGCGGTCTCGGCCTGCCGATCGACGTCGAAGCGGAAAACAAGACCTTTCCGGAAGTCGACATCACCTATTTCTTCACGCCGAACATCGCGGCCGAACTGATTCTGACGTATCCGCAGAAGCACGACGTCGAACTCGGCGGCACCGGCATCGGTTCGGTCAAGCATCTGCCGCCGACGCTGACGCTGCAATATCACTTCAACCCGACTGGAACCCTCCGTCCTTACGTCGGCCTGGGCGCGAACTACACGCGCTTCTCCAGCGTTGATCTGGATGCAGGCACGGTACTCGGCGGCAGCGTGCCGCTGCGTATCGACCGCAGCAGCTTCGGCTTCGCGGCGCAGATCGGCGTGGATTACCAGATCGCGCCGAAGTGGTTCCTGAATCTCGACGTGAAGTACGTGACCATCGATACCGACATCTTCGTCAAGGCGAACGGTGCCAAGGTAACCAAGCTGGACATCGACCCCATCCTGGTCGGCGTCGGTGTCGGTTACCGGTTCTGAGCAGCAAGGCCTGACCGCCTGCCCGGGGCCACAAGCTCCGGGCCGGGCGGGCGGGTCCAGGGTCAACAGACCCTGAAGAGTTCTTCCTGTGGTCCCGGTTCGGGCGCCTTTGAGGTGCCCGTTTTTTTTGCGTGTTGGACGCGAAGGGCCGGGGAGGCAGACCTGTGGGGAGCGTTGAAAGCCGCGAACGGGCGCATGATCCGCTTTCACAGCGATCGCGTCGCGCATCCGCCGGAAGCGGCGCTTGCCGAATTTGCTTGTTAAACGGAGGCTGGCTTTGAACAGCCAGCCCGTTCGGCAGGCGCAGCGCATGCGCTGCGAAACCCCTGCCTCACCCCGGCTACACCCATTCCCTGGGGGGCAGGAAGTCGGTGTAGAGCTTTGCTTCCGGCGAGCCCGGTTCCGGGTGCCAGTCGTAGCGCCACTTCACGATCGGCGGCATCGACATCAGGATGGATTCGGTGCGGCCGCCCGACTGCAGTCCGAACAGCGTGCCGCGGTCGAATACGAGGTTGAATTCGACATAGCGGCCGCGCCGGTAGGCCTGGAAGTCGCGTTCGCGTTCGCCGTAGGGCACATCGCGGCGGCGCTCGACGATGGGCAGATAGGCGGCGAGGAAGGCGTCGCCGACCGCTTGCGTCACACCCCAGCCGTGGTCGAAGCTGACTTCGCCTTCGGCACCGAGGTCATCGAAGAATACGCCGCCGATGCCGCGCGCTTCCTTGCGGTGCTTCAGAAGGAAGTACTCATCGCACCATTTCTTGTAGCGCGCGTGGGTGTCGGCGCCGAACGGGGCCAGTGCGTCGCGGCAGGTGCGGTGGAAGTGCGTGGCGTCTTCTTCGAAACCATAGTAGGGCGTGAGGTCCATGCCGCCGCCGAACCACGACACCGCATCGCCGGATGGCGGCTGCGCAGTGAAGAAGCGCACGTTCAGGTGCACCGTCGGAATGTAGGGGTTGCGCGGGTGCAACACCAGCGACACGCCCATCGCCTCGAACGAGGCGCCGGCCAGTTCCGGCCGGTTGGCCGAGGCCGACGGCGGCAGGTTGGGCCCGCGCACATGCGAAAAATTGCAGCCGCCGCGCTCGAATACATTGCCTTCTTCGACCAGTCGCGTGCGACCGTCGCCCTGCAGACGCTCTTCCGGGCCACGGATCCAGCCGTCGGTGATGAAGGGCTTGCCGTCCGCCGCCTGCAGACCGTCGATGATGCGGTCCTGCAGACCGAGCAGCCAGCTGCGTACCATCTCTGCGCGCGCGCTCATCGCCGTGCCGCCCGGTAGCCGATGTCGCGGCGGAACTGCATGCCGGCGAACTGCACCTTGTCGCACAGCAGGTAGGCGGCACGCTGCGCCTGCTTTACCGTGTCGCCCAGCGCGGTCACGCACAGCACACGCCCGCCGGCGGTCACGACCTGACCGTCCTGCGCCGACGTGCCTGCGTGGAAGACATGGCTTTCCGTCGTGTCCGGCGGCAATCCGCTGATGGCGTCACCCTTGCGCGGCGCATCCGGGTAGCCGGCGGAGGCCATGACCACGCCGAGGGCGACCCGGCGGTCCCAGTCCGTATGCGCTTCGGACAGGCGGTTTTCCAGCGCCGCTTCCATCAGGTCGACCAGATCGGTCTTCAGTCGCATCATGATGGGCTGGGTTTCCGGGTCGCCCATGCGACAGTTGAATTCAAGCACCTTGACGTCTCCATCCGGTGAAATCATCAGGCCGGCATACAGGAAGCCGGTGAAAGGCAGTCCATCGAGCGCCATGCCGGTCAATACCGGCTGGATCACCTCGCGCATCACGCGGGCATGGATTTCCGGCGTGACCACCGGTGCCGGCGAATAGGCACCCATGCCGCCGGTGTTCGGGCCGGCATCGCCGTCGAGCAGACGCTTGTGGTCCTGGCTGGTGGCCAGCGGCAGCGCGGTCACGCCATCGCACATGGCGATGAAGCTCGCTTCTTCGCCCTGCAGGAATTCCTCGATCACGACGCGCGACCGGCCGCTCTCGTTGTCGGCGAGCATCATGCCGATGGCGCCGTGCGCCTCGGTCAGCGTCATGGCCACCACCACGCCCTTGCCGGCGGCAAGCCCGTCGGCCTTGATGACGATGGGTGCGCCCATTGCATCGACATAGGCGTGCGCAGCGGCTGCATCGGTGAAGGTTTCGTAGCGCGCCGTGGGAATGTCGGCGCGGACCATGAACTGCTTGGCGAAGTCTTTCGAGCTTTCAAGCTGTGCCGCCTTGCGGGTCGGACCGAAGATCTTCAGGCCGCGTACCCGGAAACAATCGACCACACCGGCGGCCAGCGCCGCTTCCGGGCCGACCACAGTGAAGGCGATGTTTTCACCTTCGACGAAGTTGATCAGTTCGGTGAAATCGGTGATCGGCAGATTTTCCAGACCGGGTTCGAGCGCCGTGCCGGCGTTGCCGGGCGCGACATAGACCTTCTGAACACGCGGACTTTGCGACAGCTTCCAGGCTATCGCGTGTTCGCGTCCGCCTGAACCGATGACCAGCAGCTTCATGATGAATCCTTGAAAAACCGTTCATGCCGGCTGTCAGCCGTGCGGGCTTGTGGCCCGGTCCGGCTGCCGTCCGGAAAATCAGTGCCTGAAGTGTCGCGTGCCGGTGAATACCATGGCCAGGCCGTGTTCGTTCGCCGCCGCGATCACCTCTTCGTCGCGCATGCTGCCGCCGGGCTGGATGATGGCCTTTGCACCGGCTTCGGCCAGTACGTCCACGCCGTCGCGGAACGGGAAGAAGGCGTCAGATGCCACCACCGAACCGGCGATCGTCAGGCCGGCATTCTCCGCCTTGATGCGGGCGATGCGTGTCGAATCAACGCGGCTCATCTGTCCGGCGCCGACACCGACGGTCGCCCCGTCGCGGCAATACACGATGGCATTGGACTTCACGTACATCGCCACGCGCCACGCGAAGGTGAGGTCGGCCATTTCGGTGCCGGTCGGCGCACGCTGCGTGACCACCTTCAGCCGGCCTTCGAGTGATTCCGGTTCGTCGGCGGTCTGGATCAACAGACCGGAGCCCACGCGCTTCGCGTCGTGAGAATTGCGGCCGCGCGCCCAGGCGCTTGCGCCCTTCGGATCAACGCCGTCGAGTGCAATCTCGAGCACGCGCACATTGGCCTTGGCCGCCAGCACCGCCAGCGCGGCCGGTTCGAATGCGGGGGCCATCAGCACTTCGACGAACTGGCCGCTGACCGCTTCGGCGGTCGCCGCATCGACCGGACGGTTGAACGCGATGATGCCGCCGAAAGCCGACGTCGGATCGGTGGCGAGCGCCTTGCGGTAGGCCTCCAGCGTGCGGGTGCCCAGTGCCACACCACAGGGGTTGGCATGCTTGACGATGACGCAGGCGCCGGTTTCGAAGCTCTTGACGCATTCCCATGCCGCATCGCTGTCGGCGATGTTGTTGTACGACAGTTCCTTGCCCTGCAGCTGCTTCGCACTGACCAGCGAGCCGGGCGCCGGGTACAGGTCGCGGTAGAAGGCCGCGCGCTGGTGCGGGTTTTCGCCGTAGCGCAGGTCCTGCACCTTGACGAAGCGGCCATTGGACTGCGCCGGAAACTCGGCGCGCGTGCCGTCGGCGTTCAGCGAAGACAGGTAGTCGCTGATCGCCGCGTCGTAATTCGAAATGCGGTTGAACGCCGCCACCGACAGGGCGAACAGCGTGGCTTCGGACAGCGTGCCCGAGGTGCGCAGCTCTTCGAGCACGCAGGGGTACTGTCCGGCATCGGTCAGCACGCCGACACCGCGCCAGTTCTTGGCAGCCGAACGCACCATGGCCGGGCCGCCGATGTCGATGTTCTCGATCGCGTCCTCGAGCGTGCAGCCGGGCTTGGCGACCGTCGCCTCGAACGGGTAGAGATTCACCACCAGCAGGTCGATGACCGGAATGTCGTGTTCGGCCAGCGCCTGCATGTGCGCGTCGACCTCGCGTCGCGCCAGCAGGCCGCCGTGGATGCGCGGATGCAGCGTCTTGACGCGACCGTCGAGCATTTCCGGAAAGCCGGTGTGCTCGGCCACTTCGGTCACCTTCAGACCGGCTTTCGCCAGCAGCGCGGCTGTGCCGCCGGTGGACAGCAACTCGACGCCGAGCCCGGTCAGGGCGGTGGCGAATTCAACGATGCCGGTCTTGTCGGACACGCTGATCAATGCACGCTGTATCTTCATGCGCTTTTCCAGGGGAGGGTTGGAGGGCGGTGCGGGATGGGACGGAGAGGAATGGACGGGCTAGATCATGCCGTGATCGTTCAGCTTGCGCCGCAGGGTGTTGCGGTTCATGCCCAGCATGTCGGCAGCGCGCGTCTGGTTGCCTTCGGCTTCGCGCATCACCACCTCGAGCATCGGTCGCTCCATCTGTCTGAGCACCATGTCATAGATACCGCTTGCGGCCTCGCCATCCAGATCCTGGAAGTAGCGTTCCAGCGAATGGCGGATGCACTCGGCAATATCACTCCGTCCGCTCATGGCGGCATCTCCCTGATGGTCCGGCCTGCTCCGTCGCCCTGCTAAGCGATCAGGCGGCCAGTTCCTGCGCGTGTTCGTCCAGTGCACCCGGCTCGTAGGCCAGACGATGGTTGTCGGCCGCCATGCGGCCGAAGAATTCGTCGATTGCCGCCAGTTGCCGGTCGGTGCCTTCGAGCTGGTTCATCGCGTGGCGGAAGGCGGCTGACCCGATGAGCCCCTTGGTGTACCAGGAGATGTGCTTGCGGGCGATGCGCACGCCCGACTCGATGCCATAGAAATCGTAGAGATCTTCGATGTGCTCGCGGCACACGCGATGGATTTCCGACACTTCGGGCGGCGCCAGCAGCTCGCCGGTGGCCAGGAAGTGTTCGATCTCGCGGAAGATCCATGGCCGACCCTGCGCGGCGCGGCCGACCATCACGCCGTCGGCGCCGCTGATGGAGAGCACGTCGCGCGCCTTCTGCGGCGTCGTGATGTCGCCATTGGCGATCACCGGAATCTTCACCGCGGCCTTGACCGCGCGGATGGTGTCGTACTCGGCCTGGCCGGTGTATTGGTCGGCACGCGTGCGGCCATGGATGGCCAGCGCGCGGATGCCGCACTGTTCGGCCACGCGCGCCAGCATCGGGGCGTTCCTGTTGTCGCGGTTCCAGCCGGTGCGCATTTTCAGCGTGACCGGGGTGTCCGGCACTGCCCGCACGACGGCTTCGAGAATGCGCTCGACCAGCGGCTCGTCCTGCATGAGCGCCGAGCCGGCCATCACGTTGCAGATCTTCTTGGCCGGGCAGCCCATGTTGATGTCGATGATCTGGGCACCGCGATCGACGTTGTGGCGCGCGGCGTCAGCCATCATTTTCGGGTCGGCGCCGGCGATCTGCACCGAAATCGGCGCCACTTCGCCGTCGTGGTTCGCGCGGCGCTGCGTCTTCGCGCTGCCGTACAGCAGCGAATTCGACGTGACCATTTCGGACACGGCCAGCCCTGCGCCCAGCTTTTTGCACAGCTGGCGGAAAGGGCGGTCGGTCACGCCGGCCATGGGCGCGACGAACAGGTTGTTTCGCAGGTTGAAGCCAACGAAGTGCATGGGGTGCGGGGGCATTGCAGACGAACAGGGGCGCGATTCTAACCCGATGCGCGGCCAGGGCGAAGCGTGTCCGTCACGCAAATGCGGTCGAAATTTCTGTCGGCCGTGGCTACCAGCCGCGTGCGCCGAACATCATGCGCCGGCCGATGAACTGACGGGCCGGCGGACAGGCATCCAGCAGTGCGAGCGCGGCGCCGCGCGCATGGCCGGCGAGCGCGCCCAGCCCGGGATGCGTGCTCCCGAAACCGAAGATGCGCACCAGTCCGTCGGTGAACCGTCCGGTGGCCATCCGGTCGGCGCGGCGCTGCCGGGCGTACGCCTGCAGCGCCACGGCTGGGTCGCCTGCATGGCGCGCCAGCGCAGGCAGCAGGCAGGCGGACAGCTGGGCGACATCGCGCAGCCCGAGGTTGAGGCCCTGGCCGGCCACCGGGTGCAGGGTCTGCGCCGCATTGCCCAGCCAGACCTGGCGTCCGCTGACGATGTCGCGGCGCATGCGCAGGGTCAGTGGCCACGCGCTGCGCGGGCCGACGGCCGAAACCTCGACGCGTCCGCCCAGTGCCTCGCTCACGCGCGCGGCGAAGGCGGCGTCGGATTCGGTGATCAGCGCCTGGGCGTCGCCACTGGCGCAGGTGTACACAAGGGCGTACTCACGCCCGCAGGGCAAAAGCGCCACCGGGCCCTGCGGCGTGAAGCGCTCATAGGCCACGTTGTCGTGCGGCCGGGCCGGCGTGACCAGCGCAATCACGGCGTGCTGGTCGTAGTCGCGCTGTTGCGACAGCGCTTCGTCGTCAGTGATGCGCCCTTCGCACCAGAGCAGTGCGCGCGCCATCAGGTCGCCGCCCGCCGTGCGGACGTGCACCGTTTCGTTGCCTTCGTGCGCACCGAGCACCGCGCAGTCGTGCTGCACGGTCAGGCCCAGCTGCCCGGCGCGTTCGCGCAGCGCGCGCACCAGCGTGCCTGCGCGTGCCACATGGCCGAGCGCCTCGAGGCGGAAGTCTTCGGCGCGCAGTTCGGTGCGGCCCAGGTGGCCGCGCTGCGAAATATGGATGCGCCGGATCGGCGTCGTGTCGGTAACCGGCCAGGCTTGCAGGCCGCGCAGGATGTCGCGCGAGCCGGCCGACAGCGCGATCACACGCGTGTCATCGAGCGCGCGTCCGGCGGGCCCGGCGTCGAGCACCTTCACGGCCAGCCCTGCCGCGCGCAGCGCGCAGCCGGCGGCCAGCCCGACCGGGCCGGCGCCGACGATGAGTGCATCGCACACCGTCGCGGTCGCGGCGTCAGTCATCCACGCGCCTCGCGCATGACGGCTTCGACCTCGGCGATCGTCTTCGGCGTGGCCGAGGTGTAGATATCGCAGCCGTCGGCGGTCACCACCACGTCGTCTTCGATGCGGATGCCGATGTTCCAGAACGCTTCCGGTACGTCGTCGGCCGGTCGCACGTAGCAGCCGGGTTCCACGGTGAGCACCATGCCGGCTTCGAGCGTGCGCCAGTCCTGCTCGCCGGCGCCGGCGCTGCCCGGTCGGGGTCGGTACTCGCCGGCGTCATGCACGTCCATGCCCAGCCAGTGGCCGGTGCGGTGCATGTAGAAGCGCTTGTAGGTGCCCTGTTCGATCACGCTGTCGGCGCTGCCTTCGAGCATGTTCAGGTCGACGAAGCCCTGGGCGAGCACGCGCACGGCAGCGTCGTGATAGTCGATGAATCGTGCGCCCGGTCGCACCGCGGCAAATGCGGCGTCCTGGGCGGCCAGCACGAGCTGGTAAAGGTCGCGTTGTGCCGGGCTGTAGCGCCCATTCACCGGCCAGGCGCGGGTGACGTCGGACGCATAGCCGCCGAGTTCGCAGCCGGCGTCGATCAGCAGCAGATCGCCGTCGCGCAGGGGGGCATTGTTCGATACGTAATGCAGCACGCAGGCGTTGGCGCCACCCGCCACGATCGAGCCATAGGCGGGGGCTTCCGAGCCGGAGCGACGGAATTCGTACAGCAATTCGGCTTCGATCTCGTACTCGAACGCGCCCGGTCGTGTGGCCTGCATGGCGCGCCGGTGTGCGCGGGCAGAAATCTCGGCCGCACGGCGCATGAGGGTCAGTTCGTGCGCGTCCTTGATCAGCCGCATGTCGTCGAGCGGCTGGCGGATGTCCAGCAGTTCCGACGGGGCGAACTTGCCGGCGCGGCTCTGCGCGCGCACCGCATTGAGCGCCGCCATCATGCGGTTGTCCCACGCGGCGTCTTCGCCGATGACGTAGTGCAGTCGAGGCTGGTTGGCGATCAGCTCGGCCAGCTTCGCGTCCAGTTCGGCATAGCAATGCGCCTCGTCGAAGCCGAACTGCTCGCGTGCCGCGTCGGGTCCGTGACGCCAGCCATCCCAGATTTCGCGTTCTTCGTTCTTTTCGCGGCAGAACAGGATGGAGCGGGGTGCATCGCCTGCGATCAGCACCAGAACCGCCTCCGGTTCGCTGAATCCGGTCAGGTAATAGAAGTAGCTGTCGTGGCGGTAGCCGTAGTGGGTGTCACGGTTGCGCAGGTGTTCGGGGGCCGTGGCGATCACGGCAACGCCGCTGCCCATGCGTTCGATCAGGCGGGCGCGGCGTTCGGAATAGGGGTGCATGACGGGTTCCGGCATTCGATCAGGACAGGAGTTTAATGCCAACAGACCCGGGACCCCGGAATGCGTTCCGGTTCTTCGTGCGCAGTCGGCCCTGAAATGTCCTGTTTCATGTCGCGCTGGATTTGCTTAAGTCTCCATTAATGTTCGCCCGCAAACATGCCTTCGATCCCAATGGAGGCATGCGATGAACCAGGCCGCAACACTGAGTACCCTTGCAGGAAAGTCCGCTGTGCATTCCGCCGGTGTCCGTTCGTGCGTGCTGGGTCGCGGCATGGCGCCCGCGCTGTCCGACCCGGCGCTCGAAGTCGTTGGCCGCCTGCACCCGGAACGCGCCGCGCTCGAACGTTTCATCGCCGGCTGCTTTTTCCGCGGCTACGGTGCGGTGATCACGCACTTTGCGGACACGCTGCTGGGTGTGCGCAACAGCGATGGCCAATGGGCGGCCGGACTGGGCTACAGCCTGCCGGGCGTGCGTCCGGTTTTCATCGAACAGTATCTCGATGTACCGCTCGAAAGCGCGCTGGGCGGCGTGCTGGGCGAGCGGGTCGCCCGCGCCGCAGTGGCCGAAGTGGGCAATATGGCATCGACGTCCGCCGGACTGGGGCGCCTGCTGATTGCACTCGCCACGCAGCATTTCTACGCGCAGGGCCTGGATTACGTGGTGTTCACGGCCACGCGCGCGCTGGCCAATTCGTTCGTGCGCCTGGGCATTCCGATCTTTCCGGTGGCGATCGCCGACCCGGCGCGGCTGCGCGACGGTGTCGGCAACTGGGGCAATTACTACCGCAACAGCCCGACCGTCATGGTCGGCCGCATTGCCAGCGGCCTGCACACCGTGGTCGAGGACGCGGCGTGAGCCGTCAGGCTGTCCTGATCGATGCCCACGGTGCCGCCGATGACGCGATCGTCATCGGCCGCGTCGACGCGCTGACCGAACGGCTGGCCGGGTGCCCGGGGCAAGTCGTCGCCCTGCTGGCCGACAACGGCATCGATTGGCTGGCGGCCGATCGGGCCATCCGCCAGGCCGACCGGGTCGCCCTGCCTTTGCCGACCTTCTTCACCGACGCGCAGTGCCGGCACGCGCTCGATGCCGCCGGTGCGCCGGTGCTGCTGACGGATGACCCGTCACGCGCCGCGCGACTCGGGTTGAGCGCCGGCACAAGTTCGTCGCAAGGTCTGTCGGTGTGGACACGGCGCAATGAATCGGCGGTGGTCGTCCCGCCGATGACCACCAAGATCACCTTCACGTCGGGTACGACCGGCCAGCCCAAGGGGGTCTGCCTGACGGCGGCGCAACTGTCGGCGGTCACCGGTTCGCTGGTGCAGGTTGCACGCGAACTGGGCATCCGGCGCCACCTGTGCATGCTGCCGCTGGCCGTGCTGCTCGAAAATGTGGCGGGCGCCGATGTGGCCCTCGCGCTCGATGGCGAATGCGTGGTGCCGCCGCTGGCCGACGTCGGGCTGCACGGTTCGAGCAGTTTCGACGTGCGGGCAGCACTGGCTGCGCTGCATCGCTGGCAGCCGGACAGCGTCATCCTGCTGCCGCAGATGCTGACTGCGCTGGTGGCCGCCGCCGAGGCTGGCGCACCGGTACCGCGTGGTCTGAAACTGGTCGCGGTCGGCGGCGCGCGGGTGTCGCCCGACCTGATCACGCGTGCGCGGGCGCTCGGTTTTCCGGCCTGCGAAGGGTATGGACTGTCCGAAGCGGGTTCGGTCGTGGCGCTGAACCGGCCGGACGATGCACCCGGGGCGGTCGGCCGCGTGCTGCCCCACCTGCGGGCAGAGATCGCCCCGGATGGCGAAATCCTGCTGCATGGCAGCCGGCTGGCCGGCTGTCTGGGCGCTGCCGCGCCGGCCGACGGACCGCTGCACACCGGCGACATCGGCCATGTCGATGCGCGCGGCTGTTTGCACGTCACCGGCCGCATCAAGCATCAGATCATCACCGGCTTCGGTCGCAACGTGGCGCCCGAATGGCCTGAAGCGGAACTGCTGGCCGCGCCGTCCGTGGCGCAGGCGGTCGTGTTCGGCGAAGGTCGGCCGGGGCTGTGCGCCGTCATCGTTCCGCGCGGCGAGGTGACCGACGAAGCGCTCGCCGCAGTGGTGCGCGCGGCCAACGACCGCCTGCCCGATTACGCCGGGATCACTCACTGGCTGCGTGCCGACGCGCCTTTTTCTGCGCTCAACGGACAGGCGACAGACAACGGCCGCGTGCGCAGGGATCCCATCTTCCGGGCCTATGGCGAACGGCTCGCCGTGCTGTACGAGGCTCCTACCGAAGCACACCTTCCCTTCACCGCGGAGACCTTTCACGATGTCGTTTCATGAACGCCTGCAGCGCGAAACCGCTGCCGAACGCGCCCACCTTCTGAGCGCCCCCATCCTGCAGGACGCTGCGTACGGTCGCGTGACGCTGACGCAGTACCGTGACTTCCTCGGCCAGGCCTTCCATCACGTCCGGCACACCGTGCCGCTGCTGATGGCCTGCGGCGCGCGCCTGCCGGCGCGGCACGAAGCGCTGCGGCACGCCATTGCCGAGTACATCGACGAGGAGATCGGCCACGAGGAATGGATACTCGACGACATCGCGGCCTGCGGCGGGCAGCGCGAAGCCGCCCGCAACGCCGAGCCCCGGCTCGAGGCCGAATTGATGGTGGCCTATGCGCACGACTGGATTGCGCGCAAGAATCCGGTCGGATTCTTCGGCATGGTGCATGTGCTCGAAGGCACCAGCGTGTCGATTGCGACCACTGCGGCCGAGCGCATCGCGCACAGCCTGCATCTGCCGCCAGCCGCCTTCACCTACCTCAATTCGCACGGCTCGCTGGACCAGGAACACGTGCGCTTCTTCGCCACCCTGATGGACGGCCTGGACGACGAGGATGACCGGCTGGCGGTCATCCATGTGGCACGTGTGATGTACCGGCTGTACGGCGACCTGTTCCGCTCGCTGACGCCCCGGCATGAGGCGGTCGCGGCATGAAGGCGGATCTTCGCGTGGTGCTGACCGGCGCGACGGGCGGCATCGGCGCGGCGATCGCGAAGGCGCTCGCCCCGCGCTGCGCGGCGCTGCTGCTGGTCGGTCGCGACGTGGTGAAGCTCGCGGCACTGCAGGCCGAGCTGACCTTCGCGTTTCCCGCACTGGACGTGCGCATCGTCCGCGCGGATCTGACCGCTGCATCCGGCCGGGGCGCCGTGCTGGCGGCCGCCGAAGCACTGCCGGGCGGCGCAGACCTGCTGATCAACAACGCCGGTGTCGGCCAGCTCGCATGGTTCGAGGACCAGTCACCGGAACAGATCGAACACATCCTGCACACCAACGCGCTGGCGCCGATGCTGCTGGTACACGCGCTGCTGCCGCTGCTGCACCGGCAGAAGAAGGCGCGCGTCGTGAACATCGGCTCCATCCTGGGCGACATCGGTCACCCGGGCAGCGTCGCCTACTGCGCGAGCAAGTTCGCGCTGCGCGGCTTCAGCGAAGCGTTGCGACGCGAATTGGCCGGCAGCCGCATCGAGCTGCAGTACCTCGCTCCGCGCGCCACACAGACCGCCCTGAACAGCCCGGCCCAGGTCGCGCTGAACCGCGAGCTGGGCGTCGCCAGCGATACGCCTGAAACCGTCGCGCAGGCGCTGCTTGCGCTGCTCGACAACCGGCGTCCGGAGGGCCATCTCGGCTGGCCGGAGCGCTTTTTCGTCCGGATCAACCGTATGCTGCCGTCGCTGGTCGATTCCAGCCTCGCAAAACAGCTGCCAGTCATTCGTCGTCACGCACAAACAGTCAGCAAATGAGAGGAATCAACAAATGAAGATGTCCATCAGATCCTTTCTGTCCATCACCGCCCTGTTCCTGATCACGCCGGCCTGGGCGGGTCTGGACGAGTCGGTCACCCGACTGCAGTCGGAGTGGGAACAGATCAAGTACAAGCAGCCGGCCGACAAGCAGGAAAAGGCCTACGAGGCGCTGACCAAGGACGCCGCCGCCGTGCGCGCAGAGCATCCGGACCGCTCCGAAGCCGATATCTGGTACGCCATCGCACTGGCCAGCCAGGCGGGTGCGAAGGGCGGGCTCGGTGCGCTGTCGCTGGCCAAGGAAGCGCGCACCGTGCTGGAACAGTCGCTGGCGCGCAATCCGGAGGCGCTGAACGGCTCGGCCTACGTGACGCTGTCGTCGCTGTACTGCCAGGTGCCCGGCTGGCCGATCGGCTTCGGTGACAAGGACAAGGCGCGCGAACTGCTGAACAAGGCGCTCGCGCTCAACCCGAACGGCATCGATCCGCACTACTTCATGGGCGATTGCCTGTATCGGGCCGGCGAGTACGAAAAGGCGCGTGCGTCGCTCGAGACGGCGCTCAAGGCGCCGGCACGGCCGAACCGCCCGCTGGCTGACGAAGGGCGCCGCAAGGAGATCGAAGCCCTGATGGTCAAGGTGAAGGAAAAGCTGAAATAGGCCACCTGTCATCGGCTGACCGGCCGCAACGCGTTTTGGAGCGACAATGACGCACTTCCGATATGGCGCGATCCGACCGATGAGGGTTCTGCTGGTTGAAGACGACGAGCTGCTGGGCAGCGGCATCTGCGACGCGCTCGAGCGCACGCGCTACACCGTCGAGTGGGTACGCGATGGTGCGCAGGCGCTCGAGGCGCTGCGCGGCTCGGGCGTCGATCTTGCCGTGCTCGATCTCGGCCTGCCCCGGATGGACGGCATGGAGGTGTTGCGCCGTGCGCGCGAAGCCGGCGTGACCACACCGGTGCTGGTGCTGAGCGCGCGCGACACCACGCTGCAGCGCATCGGCGGCCTGGACGCCGGCGCCGATGACTATCTGACCAAGCCGTTCGATCTTGACGAACTGATGGCGCGCATCCGCGTGCTGGAGCGACGCACCCGCGGTGCGGTCGTCAATGTGATCCGGCACGGCACCATCGAGGTCGACACCTCGGCGATGACGGTCAGCGTGGACGGCCGCAACGTCGATCTGCAGCGCCGCGAATACATGGTGCTGCGCAAACTGCTGGAGAACATCGGCCACGTGCTGAGCCGGCAGCAGCTGGTGGACAACATCTACGGCTGGGACAGTGAGCTGGAAAGCAATGCACTCGATGTGCACATCCACAATCTGCGGCGCAAGCTGCACCCCGGTCTGATCCGCACGGTGCGCGGGGTCGGCTATGTGATCGATCCGCTGCCGGCGGCTGCGCGGTCCGACCGCTGACGTGGCGCAGCCGGGACGCGTGTCGATACGCCTGCTGCTGCTGGCCGGCAGCGCGGTCATCCTGCTCGGTGTGCTGGGCAGCACCGTGTGGCTGGCCGTCGCCGCCGGCCGCGACGAGGCGGATGAACTGTTCGATGCCCGCCTGGCCACGTCGGCCCGCGTGCTCGACAGCCTGATGGTGCGCCAGATCGAGCACGCCACGCTCAATGCGCCGCTGGTCATGGATCTGCCGGCACCGATCCGTGCCGGGGCCCGGGCGCACGACCGGGCGCTCGATGCCGACGCGAAGATGCCTTTGTCGTGGCGCCTGCAGGACTGGCTGTTCGGGCATCACGATGTCGAGTCCTCGCTCGGTCACGAATACGAAACCCATATTGCGTACCAGATCTGGAGCGAAGCGGCGGATGAGGGCGCTGCCACGCTGCTGGCGCGGTCATCGTCCGCACCGGCCGCACCCTTCGCACCGCTGCGCAAGGGCTTCAGCGACCATACGCTGGAGGACGGCGTGTGGCGTGTGTTCGTGCTGCACTCCGGCGACGTGTGGATACAGGTTGCCGAACGCGCCGACGCACGCGAGGAACTGTCGGCCAAGCTGGGCTGGGCCACCGGTGCGCCGCTGCTGATCGGCCTGCTGATCGTGCTGCTGCTGACCGGTCTGTTGATCGGCTATGGTCTGGCGCCGCTGTCCGAGCTGGCCGAGCGCATTTCCGCCCGTCGGCCGCAGGACGACGAGCCGCTGTCGCTGACCCGGGTGCCGAGCGAGATCGAACCGGTGCTGAGCGCGCTGAACGGCCTGTTCGGGCGCGTGCGCAGCACGCTGGAACGGGAGCGTCGCTTCATCGATTCGGCTGCGCATGAGCTGCGGACACCGCTGGCCGCGTTGAAGATACATGCCCAGAACGCCCGCCGTGCGGAAGATGCCGCACAGCGTGACGCCTCGCTCGATCACCTGCTGGCCGGCGTGTCGCGATCGGTGCATCTGGCCGAACAGATGCTGGCGCACAGTCGCGCCGGGCGACAGACGGACTGTGTGCCGGTCTCGCTGCGCGACGTGACCCGCGATGTGGTGGCGCAGCGCCGGCCCGGCTGCGACGCCAGCGGCCACCCGCTGGAACTCGATCTGTGCGACGCCCCGTGCATGCTGCTGGCGGACGCCAACGGCCTGTCGAGCATGGTCGGCAACCTCATCGACAACGCACAGCGCTATGCCCCGTCAGGCAGCGCAATCCAGGTCGCGCTGCACGCCCGCGACGGACAGGCCGTGCTGTCGGTCAGCGACGCCGGTCCGGGCATTCCGGCCGAACTGCGCGAACGGGTGTTCGAGCCCTACTACCGCATACCCGGTTCGGCCGGCAGCGGCAGCGGCCTCGGGCTGGCCATCGTGCGCGAAGTGGTCGAACGTCTCGGCGGTCAGATTGCGCTGCTCGATGGCGACGGCGGCCACGGCATGCGCGTGGAACTGACGATTCCCCTGCTCAGCGAGCGCTGACCGCGCGCGCCAGCGCGTCGACCTCGGCCAGTCGCTGCCGTGTGCCGACGTCGAACCAGTGCCCGGTGTGCAGCGCGCCGGTCACCTGCCGCGCGCGCATCGCTGCGCGCAGCAGCGGCGCCAGTTTCGCCGGCGCATCCGGGTCGAGTGCGCCGAACAGTGACGGGTGATAGGCGGCGACGCCGGAAAACGTCAGCTTCGGTCCGCCGGTCTCGCCCACGTGTCCGTCGACCAGCGTGAAGTCCCCGTCGGGGTGATGCGGCGGATTCGGCACCAGCAGCAGATGGGCCAGCGTGGCGCCCGCCTGCAGCGTGCCGGCGGCGCGTTGCAGCGCGGCGACCGCGACGTCGCACCAGATGTCGCCATTGAGCACGATGAACGGCTGTACCCCGAGCAAAGGCAGCGCATGCGCGATGCCGCCAGCGGTTTCCAGCGCGCCCGGCGGCTCGGCCGACCAGCGGATCGACGCGCCGAAGGCCGCGCCGTCGCCCAGCGCCTCGACCAGCCTGTCGCCGAGGTGGGCATGATTGATCACCAGCTCCGTCACGCCGGCCGCCACCAGCCGCTCGATGTGCCAGACGATCAGCGGCTTGCCGCCGACTTCCAGCAGTGGCTTGGGCAGGTGGTCGGTCAGTGGCCGCATGCGTTCGCCGCGTCCGGCGGCCAGGATCATGGCCTTCATCGCACGCGCCTCAGAAGGTGTAGCCGGTCTGTGGCGTGATGCCTTCCAGGCGCTGCAGCAGCCGGGCGAGCGGTGCCAGGTCGCGGTAGCGCTGGCTGGTCTGCAGCAGGTACTTCATGACCCGCGGCAGGTCCTTCAGGTAGCCGTCCTTGCCGTCGCGGTGATACAGGCGGGCAAAGATGCCCAGCACTTTCAGGTGGCGCTGCACGCCCATGAATTCGTAATCGCGGTGGAAGTCGGCGAAATCCGCACGCACCGGCAGGCCGGCGCTGCGCGCGCCCTGCCAGTAGCGGATCAGCCAGTCGAGCACCTGATCTTCTTCCCAGTCGATGTAGGCATCCTTGAACAGGCTGACCAGGTCGTAGCTGATCGGTCCGAAGACCGCGTCCTGGAAGTCGATCACGCCCGGGTTGGGCCGCGTGACCATCAGGTTGCGGCTGTGAAAGTCGCGGTGTACGAAGACCTGCGGCTCGGCCAGATTGACCGCGAGCACGCGATCGAACACCTCGTACAGGGCGTTCGCTTCCTTTTCATCGAGCTCCGCCTTCAAATGGCGGCCGACATACCAGACCGGAAACAGCTCCATCTCGGCCAGCAGCCGGTCGTGGTCGTAGGCCGGCAGCACGTCCGGGCGGCTGGCTTTCTGGATGTCGATCAGAGCACTGGTCGCATCGTGGTATAGCGCGGCGGCGTTGTCGGCATCGAGCACGTCGAGATAGGTGGTGTTGCCGAGGTCGGACAGCAGCAGGAAGCCGCGCTCGACATCCTGCGCGCGCACCGCCGGCACGTGGGCGCCGGCCGCTTCGAACAGCGCCTGCACCGCGAGAAAGGGACGGCAGTCTTCCTGCGGCGGCGGGGCGTCCATCGCGACATGGCGGGTGCCGTCGTCCAGCGTCACGCGGAAGTAACGGCGGAAGCTGGCGTCGGCCGAAGCCGGGCGGATGTCGAGCGGACGACCGGGAAACTGCTGTTGCAGCCATCCGGTCAGTGCGTCAAGGCGAAGGTCTTGTGTCATGGGGCGGGTGTCGTGGGCGAACTGAGGACGAGCCGTCGGCGTCCGGACGGGCGGATGGCGGCAAATTGTTGCCAATGCGGACCGGGAAGCGGGTGGCGTTTGATAAGATGCGCGATTCTATAACGCGGCTGCAGACAGTCCGGCAGATGCACGCCGTGACGCTGTCGCCGTCATCCAACCGCGATCTGCCCGCTTCCAGTTTCCTCATTCGTGCTCAGGCGTTCCGTCACTTTCTATCTGGTCTGGATGTCCTGCGCCGCGCAGGCGGCCGACGCGCTGCCGCAGTTGAAGGTCGATCCTTCGCTGGTACCGCAGTCGCGTCGACCGGCGGCGACGGTGAAAGGCACGACGCCGCCGAAGCCGGGCAGCACGACCGCCACCACGCCAAGTGCGCCCGTCCAGCCTGCCACGGTCGAAACCGTGCCGGTGCCGGCGCAGGGTGAGGTTGTCGCGACGCCGGTGGCGCCCGCGCAGGCGGCCCCGGTTGCCGCAAGTCCGGGTCGTCCCGTTGTCCCGCCTGCCCCTGCGGCTGCACCGGTCGCCGGGGCGGCCGTCAAAGCTCCGACGCCTGCCGCCACGGCGGCAGAACGCGCCGTGCCGGCTGCACCGGCTGACGGCGCAGCCGCGCCGGGCCTGCGCAACCTGCCGGCGCTCAAGGTCGACCGCGCACTGTTGCGGCAGCCGTCCTCGATCGCACGCCGCGCGGCACCCGGCGTGCAGTCGCCCGGCGTGCAGTCGCCAGACGACATTCCGGTGCGCGGCAACGTGAGCACCGCGCGCAACATGCCGCCGCTGAAGGTCGATCGCGCACTGATGGGCGCGCCGCCCGTTGCGCGCCGCGTCAAACCTGCGCCGGCGGAGGGCATCGCCGCCGCAGGCGCGGTGCCCGGCACGGCGGCCGTCGCCGAAGCAGGCATGCCAGGCGCCGCCACACTGCCGTCCATCGTGCCCGAGGACGATGCGTCACAGATGATGTACGGCACGATGACGCTGTCGGAATTCGTCGCGCGCAACCCGGATTCCCGCGTCACGCTGCTGTCGGCCGAATCGGTCAGCGGCACCACCGACGAAGTCATGCGCGCCGAGGGCAATGCCGAGTTGCGTCGCCCCGGCACCACGCTGACCGCCGACCGCATCAATTACGAACCGCCGACCGAAGAGCTGCAGGCCGACGGCAACGTGCGGCTGGTGCGCGGCGAAGACCGGATCGAGGGGCCGTCGCTGCGCTACCGGCTCGACCGCAGCGAAGGGGTGTTCGAAAAGCCGCAGTACTCGCTGCGCCGCAATCTGCAGACCGGCGAAAACCTCAGGACGACGACCGGTACCGGCCAGGCCGACCGGATGGAGTTTCTGGGCGAGAACCGGGTGCGCATGACGAACGCCACCTACTCGACCTGCGGGCCTGACAATCCCGACTGGTATGCCAAGGCGGAAACGCTGGATCTGAATTTCGAATCCGATGATGGCGAAGGCCGCAACGGCACGATCTACTTCAAGGATGTGCCGGTGCTGTACTCGCCCTGGCTCGATTTTTCGCTCAACAACCGTCGCAAGTCCGGTTTCCTGTCGCCGACCTTCGGCACGACCAACCGGACCGGTATCGACTTCCTGCTGCCGTACTACTGGAACATCGCGCCCAACATGGACGCGACGATTGCACCGCGTTTGCTGGGTACGCGCGGCCTGATGATGAGCAACGAGTTCCGCTACCTGAACCACAATTACAGCGGCATCGCGCGGCTCGACTACCTGTTCAGCGACCGCATCTTGGATCGCGACCGCCATGCGCTGAGCCTGCAGCACACGCACCAGATCACCGACCGGCTGAGCGGCCGCATCAACTACAGTGAAGTGTCGGACCGCAATTACTACACCGATCTCGGCACGCGCCTCGCCATCACGTCGATCAGCTACCTGCCGCAAGATGCTTCGCTGACCTACGCCGGTGACTGGTGGAACGCCACTGCGCGCGTCACCGAGTACCAGTCGCTGGCCAATCTGGCACCGCTGTATTCGCAGATGCCTGCCGTGACCCTGAACGCGTTCCGCGCGGATATGCCTTTCGGATCCGTGTTCCAGCTGAGGAGCAGCTACACCGACTTCCGCATCAGCGACACGGCACGCGACGAAGGGCGCCGCATCGTCGTCTATCCGCAATTGTCGCTGCCGATGCAGACCTCCTATCTGTCGGTCACGCCGAAGATCGGCGTGCACTACAGCAGTTACGATGTCACGCGAGGCACCAACAATGCCGGGCTGGACACCTCGCTTTCGCGCGCCATTCCGATCTTCAGTCTCGACGCCGGCACTGTGTTTGAGCGCGATTCCGACCTGTTCGGGCAGGGGTATGTGCAGACGCTGGAGCCCCGTCTGTACTACGTGCTGTCGTCGTACAAGGACCAGTCGGACTTTCCGGTGTTCGACACCGCACAGGCCGACTTCAACTTTGCGCAGATCTTCTCCGAAAACGTGTTCGTCGGTCAGGACCGTATCGCCGACAGCAACCAGGTCACCGCGGCGACCACCTCGCGTTTCATCGATCCGGAGAATGGACGCGAGCGCGCCCGGGTTGCCCTGGGCCAGCGCTTCTACCTGAGCGACCAGCTGGTCACCCTGCCGGGCGGCACGCCGCGCACCGAGCGCATTGCGAGCACGCTGGCCGCGGTGTCGGGCGAATTGCTGAAAGATACATATCTGGACGCTGCGATCCAGTACAACACCGACCTGTCGCAGACCGAACGCTACAGCGTGTCGGCCCGCTACAACCCGCGTCCGGCGCATGTGTTCAACGCGGCGTACCGCTTCCGCCGCTCCAACAACCCGGCCGTCAACGACGTGCGCGACGTCGACTTTTCGGTTCAATGGCCGCTGACCAACCGCTGGTATGCGGTGGCGCGACACAACTACTCGATCGCCGACCGCCGGCTGGTCGAAGGTCTGGGCGGCCTCGAATACAACGGCGGCTGCTGGGTCGGTCGCATCGTGTTCCAGCGGATTGCCATCGGTGCCCGACTGGCCGGACAGACGACGACCGAACTGCGCACCCGCACTGCACTTTTCTTCCAGCTCGAACTCAATGATTTTTCACAGATCGGCTCCAACCCGCTGGATGCGCTCAAGCGCAGCATTCCGGGCTATGGCCAGATCAACCAGAGCACCGCCGATCCGATCTTCGGCGGGGATTACTGATGGACCATCGAACATGCTGAATAAAATCCTCTCCTTCCTGCTGCTGGCAGCGCTGGGTGTCGCCCTGTCGGGCACCGCGCTGGCGCAGCCCGCCGAGCGGCCGGACATCGTCGAAATCGATCGCATCGTCGCCGTGGTGAACGACGAAGTGATCACGCTGCACGAACTGCGGGCGCGCATTTCCGAAACCTTTGCCCAGATGCGCAGCCGCAATGTCACGCCGCCACCGGCCGAAGAATTCGAGCGGCAGCAGCTCGAACGCATGATTCTCGAGAAGGTGCAGCTGCAGCACGCCGCCGAGACGCAGTTGCGTGTCGATGACCGGCTGCTCGATGCCAGTCTTTCGCGCATCGCCGAAAGCAACCGCATGGACGTGACGCAGTTGCGTACTGCCATCGAGCAGGACGGCATGGTGTGGTCGCGCTTCCGGGAAGACATCCGCAAGCAGATCGTCATGAGCCGCCTGCGCGACCGCGAAGTCGAAAGCCGCGTCGTCGTGACCGAAGGCGAAATCGCCAACTTCATCGCCAATCCGGAGCGCAAGCCCGACCAGAGCGAGGAGTACAACGTGTCGCACATCCTGCTGCGGGTGCCGGAAGGCGCGAGCCCCGAGCAGCTGATCCGGCTCAAGGCGCGCGCCGATGCCGCGCTCGAACAGATCCGCAAGGGCGAGGACTTTTCGCGCATTGCCGCCTCGTATTCCGACGCGCAGGACGCGGTCAATGGCGGCAGCCTTGGATGGCGGTCGCCCGATCGCCTGCCGGCGCTGTTCGCCGATGCCGTGCCCAAGCTCAAGCCGGGTGAGGTGAGCGACGTGATGCGCAGTCCAGCTGGTTTCCATATTCTGAAGCTGGTCGAAAAGCGCGGCGGCAGCGGCAGCGGAGACGAGTCGCGCGTCACGCAGACCCATGCGCGCCACATCCTGATCAAGACGTCCGAGGTGCTCAACGATGCCGAGGCGCGTCGCCGGCTGACCGGGCTGAAGGAGCGGCTGGACAACGGCGGCGATTTCGCCGAGCTGGCGCGTACCAATTCGCAGGATCTGTCGTCGTCCAAGGGCGGCGATCTGGGCTGGCTGTATCCGGGTGACACAGTGCCGGAATTTCAGCGCGTGATGGACAACCTCAAGGTGGGCGAAGTCAGCGAGCCGGTGCAGTCGCCGTTCGGCTGGCACCTGATCCAGGTGGTCGAACGTCGTGTCGACGAAGTGTCGCTCGAGCGCCAGCGTGCAGCGGCCCGCATGACGCTGCGCGATCGCAAGGCCGAAGAGGTGTATCAGGACTGGGTGCGCCAGCTGCGCGACAACGCCTACGTCGAAATCCGGCTGGCCGAGGAACGGTGACCCCGGCGCGCCCCTGCATCGCCCTCACCAGCGGCGAGCCGGCGGGCATCGGGCCGGAACTGTGCGCGGCACTGCACGCGCGCGCAGCACACGCCCGCCTCGTGGTACTCGGTGACGCGACGCTGCTCGCCGCACGCGCGCCGCAGGGTGCCGCCGCGATGCGGCCCTACGCGGCGTCCGGCGAAGCACCGGCCGGCGCGATCGAAGTGCTGCACATTCCGTTGCGCGCACCGGCGGTCGCGGGTCGGCTCGACACCGCCAACGCTCCCTATGTGCTCGAACTGCTCGACCGCGCCCGCGATGGCTGCCTGCGCGGCGAATTCGACGCCATGGTCACGGCGCCGGTGCACAAGGGCGTCATCAACGATGCCGGCATCCCGTTTTCCGGCCACACCGAATATCTGGCCGACACCACCGCGACGCCGCGCGTCGTGATGATGCTGGCCGGGCGCACCGCAGAAGACGACGCAGCGCCCTGGTTGCGCGTCGCGCTGGCCACCACCCATCTGGCGCTGGCCGATGTGCCGGCCGCCATCACCCGGGAATCGCTCACCACCACGCTGCGCATCCTGCACGACGCGCTGCGCCGGCAGTTCGGCATCGCGCATCCGCGCATCCTGGTGGCGGGGCTGAACCCGCACGCGGGCGAGGGCGGTCATCTGGGTCGGGAAGAGATCGATGTCATCACGCCGGTGCTGAACGCCCTGCGCGCGGAAGGCCTGCAGCTCGACGGCCCGCTGCCGGCCGACACGCTGTTCGTGCCGCGCCTGCTGGCGGGCGCCGACGCTGTGCTCGCGATGTATCACGACCAGGGCCTGCCGGTGCTCAAGTACGCCACCTTCGGCCGCGGCATCAACATCACGCTCGGCCTGCCCATCGTGCGCACGTCGGTCGATCACGGCACCGCGCTCGACCTCGCCGGCACCGGCCGTGCCGACGCCGGCAGCCTGATCGAGGCGGTCGATGCCGCCATCGCGATGGCGGCGGCCGGCGCTGCCGCCAGGGCGGGCCGCTGATCATGGAAGAACACCGCGCCCGCAAGCGCTTCGGCCAGAATTTCCTGGTCGACGGCAACATCATCCGCAACATCGTCGCCGCCATCGATCCGAAGCCGGCCCAGGCCATGGTTGAGATCGGCCCCGGCCTGGGCGCGATGACGCGCCCGCTGGCCGCACGGCTCGACCGCCTGCACGTGATCGAAATCGACCGCGATCTGGCGGCGCGGCTGCGCGAGGGAGACCTGGCGGAGAGGCTGGTGATCCATGAGCAGGACGCGCTCAAGTTCGACTTCGGCGCCCTGAGCACCGAGCTCGGGTCGGCGCTGCGCGTGGTAGGCAACCTGCCGTACAACATTTCGAGCCCGCTGCTGTTCCACCTCGCCGATCACGCCACCTGCGTGACTGACCTCACCTTCATGCTGCAGAAGGAGGTGGTGGACCGCATCGTGGCCGCGCCCGACACGGAAGCGTTCGGCCGCCTGTCGGTCATGCTGCAGTACCGCTTCGAATGCGCGCACGTGTTCGACGTGCCGCCCGGCGCGTTCCGGCCCATGCCCAAGGTGATGTCGGCCATCGTGCAGCTGCGGCCGCGCCCGGTCGAGCAACTCACCGCACGCGATCCGCAGCTGATGTCGGACATCGTCAAGGCCGCCTTCGGCCAGCGCCGCAAGACGCTGCGCAACACGCTGCGCGAGTGGCTGACCCAGGCCGACTGGGACGCCCTGGGCATCGACGCCTCACGGCGCGGCGAAACCCTCGGTGTCGCCGACTACGTGCGCATCGCGAATCACATCAACGATCACGTCGCTGCTGACGGCGCAGGCGCACCCGCCCGCGCCTGAACCTCTCAGGCCGACTTCTTCATGCTGCAGGTGTTGATGCCGAGCAGCGGGTAGAGCGGGCAGAAATTGAACAGCCCCGTGAGCACCGGCACGATGCCGATATAGCCCCACACCCCGACGGTGCCGGTTGCTGCCAGCGCGATCAGTGCCAGGCCGATGACGATGCGTGCGATCTTGTCGATGCCGCCGACGTTGGATTTCATGATGAAGCTCCCTGTGGGTTGAAAAGGTGACTTCATGTTGCGCCGCGGGCAGGGTGCGGTCTGTGACTGCGGTTACACGACGGCTGGGCGGCATCGGCCCAGATCGCGCGCCCGCCGGACCAAGCGGCAGAGGTTTTTTGACTCCGGAAAATTATTATGTAATATGACATAAGGATTTTCCGGAGTACTTTCGATGCACGTCTTTTGTCGACTCTGTCCGGTCGTGTTGCTGGTCGGACTGCCGCTCGGGCTCGCCGCATCGCCGGAACCGACTGACCGGTTGATCGACGAAAGGCGCGCATCGGAGCGCGATGCACGCTGGCAGCGCGCTCCGATGCGGGTGCCGGAGCAGGCGCAGCCCGCGTTGCACAGCCATCCGGCCGACGTCGACGAAGCCGGCGCAACAACCCGCTTCCGCACTGTCCGCGTAGACGCAGCCGGGCTGCTGCCCGATGCGGCGGTCAACACCGTTCTGGCGCCGTTTGTCGACCTGCCGCTCGGCCGCCTGCGACTCGAACTGCTGCTGCGCCAACTCGATGCGGAACTGGTCGAGGCCGGCTGGATCACCAGTCGTGCGCGGCTGCTGTCGCTGGACGCGCAGGCAGGCGAACTGGTCATCGAGCTGCTGCCCGGGCGTATCGAATCGCTGCGCGCACCGGGCTTCGATGCCGCCGCTCTGGCGCGGGCCTTCCCGTTCGCCGTCGGCGAGGCGTTGTCTCTGCCAGCGCTGGAACAGGGTGTGCAGCAGATCAACCGGCTGCGCATGTATCAGGCCCAGGTCCGCGTTTTACCGGGCAACACGGCCGGCACGAGCCTGCTCGATGTCGTGCTCAATGAAGGTCGCGCGTGGTCAATGACCGTGGGCTTCGACAATCAGGGTGCTTCGGGCACCGGCGATGAGCGTCTGCGGGTCACGGCGCGTGTCGGCAATGCATTGGGCTGGCTGGACGACCTGCAGTTCGCACTGCTGCACAGCACCGGCAGTGATGCACTGCTGGCGTCGCTGTCCGTCCCCGATGGCTACAACCTTTGGTCGGTGACCGTTTCCGGGTCTCGCGCGTCGTTCGACATCGCGGGGCTGGAGGTCACCAGCCGGTCGGCCAACGCGGTACTGGGCTGGAGTCGTGTCCTGTCGTCGTCAGCCGGCGGGCGCCATGTCATCGATGTGTCGCTGATCCGCTCACGGCTGGCGCGCGAGGTTGAATCGATCGCGCTGCAGACCGACCACAGCACCGTCGGCCGTGCCGCCTGGATGCACATCCGGCGCGGCGAGCGCTGGCAACTGTTCATCGAGCCATCGCTGTCGGCCGGGCTGTCACTGTTGGGTGCAACGCGTGACCGGCCAGATCTGTCGCGCGGCGACACGCATCGCCAGTTCCTCAAGTGGGCGTTCGCCGCGGGCGCCGTCGTCCGCAGTGCGTCGGATGAGGTCGAATACGCGGTGCAGCTGACGGCGCAGCGCGCCGGCGAAAGCCTGATCGGCGCCGAACAGATTCATCTCGGGGGCTTTGCCAGTGTCCGGGGTTTCCGCGAGGTGTCGGTGTCGGGCGATACCGGCCACGTGCTGCGCTCCGAACTTCGGCTGCCGCATGCATTCAGGCCCGCGGGCCATCCGGTCGTGCCCTTCCTGCATGTCGATCATGGCGCGGCGCGCCTGTCCGAGGGGCGACGCAAGACGCTGGCCAGTGCGGGTCTTGGTGCCCGCGGCGCAGGCAGAGGTGTGCTGTGGGAAGGCGTCGTCAGTGTGCCCATCGCGCACGAAGCCGATCGGCCGTCGCACGGCTGGCGTGCGCATCTGTCGGTGTCGTTCGAGATATGAAGGCCCTGCTGCGGCTCTGCCTGGCGGCATTGCTGGTCAGCCCGGTTACGCAGGCTGCCTCGGCCGACGGAGCGGTTGCGCAGGTCAATGGTGTGGATATCCCGCGCGCGGCATTCGATGGCGAAGTCGCCCGCTTGCAGTCGACCGGCACCGCGGTCGATGCGACAACTGCGAATGCCGTCCGCCATCGCCTCATCGCACGCGAACTGCTGTGGCAGAAGGTGCGCGCCAGTGGGGCGTGTGGTGCGCCCGCAGTGTGCGATGACGCCTCGCGCGACGCGCTGATCGAGGCCTACGTGAATCGCCGTGTGCCGGTGGTCGAGGTCACGGAACAGGCGGTTCGGGCGCGTTACGACGACATCGTGTCCCGCCTCGGACAGCGCGAGTTCCGCTTCAGCCTGATCGGGATGGATGACGCCGCCGCGCTGCGTGCGTTGGCGGACCGTGTCGCCGCGGGCGCCGATTTCGCGCACGAGGCGCGCACGCATTCGCACTTTGCATCGGCGGCGAACGGTGGCGAACTGGGCTGGCACAGCTTTCCCGAACCGGTGACCGATGGCCGCACGAACGGCGTGCCCGCCGGCATCGCGCAGGCATTGGCCGGCATGCAGCCCGGGCAGGTCAGCCCACCGCTGAGGGCGGACGAAGGCTGGGCTCTCGTCCGGCTCGAAGCGGTGCGCCCGACGCTGACGCCGGACTACGCGGACATGCGCGAAACCTTGCGCAGTCTGCTGGCCGCTCAGGCGCGCGAGGCGCAGTTGCGCGAACTGATCGTCGACCTGTTGCGGCACGCCCGCATCACGGTCAGCGACTGAGGGCGGAGTCGGATGCGCGCCGCGCTCAGGGCGCTGCTGCAGCCGTCAGCCAGGCCGCTGAGGGGGTGCGTTGCGGCCGCCGTGCTCACGGTGATGCTCGCCCATGCATCGCCCGTCCGTGCCGATGCCGTCGTCGACCTGGCGGCCCCGGCGAGTCAGCAGGCTGTCTTGAGCCGGGTGGGCGATGTACCGGTGGTCGGCATCACCGCGCCCGACGCGGCGGGCATTTCGCACAATCGCTGGACGACCTTCGATGTGTCGCGACACGGCCTCGTGTTCAACAATTCGACCAGCCCGGCGAGCAGTTTGCTGGCCGGGCCGCTGCCGGCGAACGCCGCGCTGAACGGATCGGCGGCACGCGTCATCCTGAACGAAGTCAGCGGCAGCCAGCCCAGCCTGCTGCTGGGCAGCATGGAAATCGCCGGGCAGGCGGCACGGCTGGTCATCGCCAACCCGAACGGCATCACGTGTGATGGATGCGACTTCATCAACACGCCGCACGTCCAGCTCAGCACCGGCCGCATCGAGCGACTGAACGACGCCCTGAGCTTCGACGTGACAGGCGGGCGGATCGACATCGGTGCCGGCGGACTTTCAGCTCTGGCGACCCGCCTCGATCTGATCGCACACGCCCTGCGCAGCACCGGCCCAATCGCGACCGGCTCGACGTTCAACGTGATTGCCGGGCGCATCCGGGTGGACGCCAGAACGATGGCCCTCGGCAATGCTGATGCACAGCTTCCGGAGGATTTCGAGACGTTTTCGATCGACATCGGCCAGAGCGTCAGCGCCGCAAGCATCCAGCTGGTCGCGGTCGGTGGCGAACTGGGGGTGCGCAGCACCGCGCCGCTGACCGCACTGGACGATGTGGTGATCGCCACGCGCGGGCACGTCGAGTTGAGCGGCAACGTCACCGCCGGGCGCGACATCGCGCTGTACAACATCGGTGCATTCGAATCGATGCTGCAGGGCGCGCTCGTGGCCGGGCGCGACGTCACGCTGCTCGCGACCGGCCTCACGCTCGCGCACTCCGGGCGCATTGCCGCGGGCCGCGACATCGGCCTCGGATTTGTCGGCGACAACGCCGACCACTGGAGCGCCTTCAACAATGACGGCCTGATCGACGCAGGCGTGTCACTGACCTTTGCAGGGCCGGGCTCGGGGCTCAATACCGGCGTCATCCGTGCCGGTGCATCCATCGATGCAGCGTCCGGAGGTGTGTCTGTGCGAACAGGTGATGAAGGTCTGCCTGGCAGCCATGCCGAACGCGCCACGCAGGTCGGTGAAGTCACGCTGGCGAATTCGGGCGTTGTCCGTGCCGGCAGCGACCTCTATCTGAATCTGACCGACAACAGCGGGCATCTGTCGGCCGGACGCGATGTCTTCCTGTCGCAGGCACGGCGCGGCGACCCCGACGTCCTCGCGCCCGAAGACAGCGACGTCGCAGGCGATGTGACTGCAGGGCGCGACCTGTTCATATACACCCCCGCCGCCGGCGCGCAGTGGCTGGACGGCGCGCGCCGTCAGCGCTTCACCGCAACGCGCGACCTGCACCTGATCGATCGTCCCTGGCTGTCCGACGCCGGCACCCCGGCAGATGGCGCGGCGCAGCAGCCCTACGTGAACCGCGACTGGCTGACCGCCGGAAACGACCTTGTGATCGCGTTGAACGCCCACTTCGTCAACCCGTCGGTCATCGATGCGGGCCGAGACCTGCTCATCGGCGCGCGTGGCGTCAGCAATGAAACCCCGGTCGTCAGCCGGCAGGCGTCCTTCGACTATCCCTACTATCCAGGCTGTCGCACGGAATACGACGGCCTGTGCACGACGACCACCGAAGTGCCGTCGTCACACGCGCTGATGCTCGTCGGGCGGGACCTGGTCGCCGCGACGACCTTCCTCCACAACCGCGGTGCGTCCATCCTGGCTGGTCGCGATATCCGTATCGACGCCCCGGATGTCGTGAATGAAGATCGCCGCTACGGTGCCATATGGACGTCGTCCTACCATTTGATCGACGTCGACGCGCAGTCGGTCGGCACGCCGTGCACCAGTGGCTGCGTCGCCGATATCGACTGGCGGCGCACCGACAGCGGCGCGCTCGAACTGGGCGTGCTGCCCGGAGTGATCCAGGCGGGTGGCAACTTCGTTTCGGATGGCGGTCCGCTCAGCCCGCCTTCAACGACCCCCACGTCGCCGGCTCCCGATGGCCCGGCGCCTGCGATGCCGTCGGGCGCGTCGGGCACGCTGACCGATGCGCTCGCCCGGATGCTGTCGACCGGTGTGCTCAGTCTGACCGACACGCCCCCCGCGCTCTCGTCTTTCGTCAATACCGGCAACATCCACGCTGCGAGCATCGTTGTCCGGGCCGCAGACATCCGCAACGGCTTCGACGTCGTCGACGACTTCTACCATCGCACTGCCGAGCCGACCGTCCCGCCTGCGCAGATCGACGTCGCCGGCTTCGGTGCTCACGGCGGCTCGCTGCTGCCGGTCCTGTCCGCGGCGCGCTACAGCGGTGCGGCGCTGATGCGCCTGCTTCCGCCCGGGCTGGCGAGCACGCTGCCCTTCGCACTCACGCCGGCAGAAGAGGCGGCGGCCTTGCGCAACGCCTTCCTCGCGACCATCCGCCGTGGCTGGATACTGCCCGGCCTGACATGGGACGCATTCACCGGGCAGTCGCCACAACAGCAGGAGCACGCCATCCTGGCGGCCAACGGCGCCGCGTTTGCCATCGAACACGGCATTGCGATGGGTGCCGAGCTGACGGCGCCTCAGCAATCGCTGCTGGGTGCACCCGTGCTCTGGTACACCTCTCGCGGCGGCCAACTGCACCCCATCGTGTATCTGCCTTCCGACTGGCAGGCGCAACTGACCGTCGTGCCCGGCGGCGCGCTCGATGCCGGCGTCGCGATCGAGCTCACGGGCGAGCGCGTCGACAACACGGGCTTCGTCCTGTCCGATGGTGCGCTGACCCTCACGGCCGACACACTGCTCAACCGCAAACGTTCCGCCTACTTCTACGAAAAGCGCAAGGTCAGTGGCGGTACGCTCACCATCGAAGGCGATGCCGTGCAGCCCGGCGGCTTCATGCAGGCTGCGGTATGGAATCTGAATGTCGCGTCGGTGCGTTCGGTATCCGGCGAATTCCGCGTGCTGGGCGAAGACGCTGCGCACACCGACGCCTTGAGTCACGCCTTCAAGGCGCAGATTGCCGCGGAACTGGGTGACGCCTACCGCTACGAAGAAGCCCGCGACAACCTGCGTTACCGCTTCCGGAAAAGCGGCAGCTTCGGCGATCTGGTCGGCGTGATTGCCGGCTTCACCGCCAGCATGCTGATCGGCCCGCAGATGTCGAATCTCATCGGCAGCCTGGCCACGAACCTGGGTCCGGCGTGGTCGGCGGCCACCGCCTATGCGGCGCCCGGTCTTGCCAACGTTGCCGGTACCGCGGCCATTACGCAGACGCTGTCGAGCGCGATCGGTCAGTTCGTTGCGACCGGCCGCATTGATGTCGACGCGGCCCTGACCAGCGGACTGGCGGGCGCCCTCACAGCCGGTGCCGGCGCCTGGGCGGACACCCGCATCGAGTCAGCTGTCGGCCGGTGGTCCGTCCGTGCGCTGACCACTGGCGCCGTTGGCGAACTGACCGGCGCTGGCTTCGAAAACGCGTTGTTCAATGCCGTCATCAACGAAGCGTCCGCGCTGGGTGCCAACCAGATCGGTGATGGCAACTTCGGCCTGCAAGGCAGTCTCGGCCACACGCTGGCGCATGGTGTGCTCGGCGCACTGACCGCCGCCGCCCGCGGCGACGACCCTTACTCCGGCGCCCTCGGCGCAATCACCGCCACCCTCGTGGAAGCGCCGCTCGACGATGCTCTCGATCTGAGCGGTCCTGACCGGGAGATTGCGCTGACCGCGTTTTCGATGCTGGTCGGTGGCACGGCATCCGGACTGGCCGGCGGTGATCCGGTGACGGCTGCATGGACGGCGCAGAACGTCACGCTGTTCAACTACCTGAAGCATCAGGAACAGGATCGCTACGCCGATGCGAAGAACGCATGTGGCGGAGACGCGGCGTGCCTGAACGCAGTCGATGCCGACTTCAGTCAAACGTCGCAGGCGAACAAGCGCGCGCTGGCGGACGCGCGTGAAGCCTGCGATACGACCGGTTTATGTACCGATTACTACCGCCTGATGACCGAGGCCCTGCCACTTGGCATGGGTGCGCAGCGTCCGGGTGGCATCGACCCCGAGAACCCGTGGCTCGGCGCGCAGCAGGACGCAGACGTGATTGCCCACAACCTGACACTGTTCGACCGCCTGATGGCGCGCCCGCTGTCGGACGAAATCGTGCGCCAGGACTTCGCACCCGACCCCGAGGCCTACGCGTTCGCCCCGCAGGGCAGCAGCCAGTACGTCGGCGCCATCACCGCCCGGAACATCGACAACGTCGTTGTGCTGTCGTCAGCCGGTGCATCGCTGCTGCTGCCCGGGCCGGAGGATCTGGTCGTCGGCGCGGCGCTGATGACGAAGGCCGGGCAGTTCGTCGCGCGGGTGATCGAGGTTGGGGGGCAGAAGCTGCTGCGGTGGGCGGATGGGAGTGTAGATAATGCAATCGACGCGGCAACTGGTGAAGCTGCGTTCAGCCGGATTGTCCCCGGTGGCGGACTGCAAGCGCATGAAGATGCCGGCGGCCACCTGCTGCTCAAACATGTGGGGAAGTCCGAAGAAGCACTGATGAAGCGCTTGGCTAAAGAACCAAACATCTCCGGGTCGTCATCCTTTTTTGATCGAGCTGCGGCAGAGTGGGGTGTCTCTGGAGCCCTCGAAGCGCGGCAGACCGAAATTCAGACATGGTTAGCTAGCAAGAAACCCGATATGAAGATTGAATTCTCGATGCCGAAACCGGTAGGCATCACCATCAGCAGAGCTCTTATGCAAGCAACGGAAACAACTAGACTCAGATTGATTTTGCGTCGCAATTCATCCACTCCCGAGGGCTATAGCATTCTTACTGGGTTCCCAATCAATGATTGATAAGTTTCCGAATTTGGGGGAGTTTCTTGGGTGCTACTTTCACCAAGACTGGACATGTGAAGATGAATCGGCGATTGCCGTCGTTGATCGCTATCTTCGCGAATGGCCGAATGAAGACGTACAGGCGGCTGTGAAAGAAATCAGACAACTGCTCGATGATGCCAAGAGCGAAGCGGATCTGCGCGCAGCAGTCTTGAAACTCGGCTCATACTACGAGGTAGGCGCAGACGGGTTGACGTATCGTGAATGGCTGGAATCGGTCGGCAAGCGCCTTGCGCTTGGCTGAATTTCGGGATGGCAATGCGTGATCGGAATTGACAGCGTCGTGCATATGCTGAAGACCGTCTTCAACGTCGACAGCGGCCTCTCTGAAGAGGCCGCGATCAACATTTATCGACGCGCCGCGCAGTCGAGCGGAAAACTGGAAGCGCTTCGAGAAGAGCTGGACTATGCGTTAAGCGACCCGAGTGTGTCCTGGAAAGCGTTGCTCGCGAACAGTGATTACGAAGTGTTCGATGCAGAATCGGAGCAGCAAGCGAAATCTCATGCGATAAGAATTCTCATGGAGCCCCTGCATGGACTTAAGTGAATCACGTGGCGCGCATTTGGCGCGCACGAGATGGCGTTTGACGCATTAGAGCTCCGCATGAAAACTTCGCAGTCCGTGGATGCGCTGCGCCCTGTGCTCACTTCTTCTCCGCCGCAATCCCCCGCAGCCCTGCAGCGTCAAGGATGTCGATCTGATTCCGCCCCAGCGACACCAGCCCCTGATCAGCAAAACTCTTCAGCAGGCGGGTGACGATTTCGCGCACGCTGCCGAGTTCGTCGGCCAGTTGCTGGTGGGTGGTGTGCAGCGTCTTGCCGTGGCCGAGCAGCAGGCTGGCGAGGCGCTGGTCGAGGCGGTGGAAGGCGATGGCTTCGACCAGTTGCATCAGGTCGGCGACGCGTTCGGAAAACAGGCCGAACACGAAGCGGCGGAAGTCGGGTTCGGCCAGCAGCTGTTCGAACAGGGCGGCCGGCAGCACCAGCAGCTTGAGCGGGGTTTCGGCGACGCCGTAGGCGTTGTAGTCGTTGTGGCCAAGCAGGCAGGCGCTGGAAATGACGCAGGTTTCGCCGGCATGCACGCGGTACAGCGGCAGTTCGCGGCCGCTGGCCGAGGCCTTGGCCACCTTGACCTGACCCGACAGCACGAACGGAAAGCCGGTGCAGGGTTGATGCTCGTCGAACAGACGGGTGCCGGCCGGCACGTCGAGCAGCCGGCCTTCGGTTTCGATGCGCTGGCGCGCCGCGGCCGACAGGCCGGACAGCAGCGGGTAGAGCGCGGTCAGCGCGCCGACGCGGGTGCCGGACTCGGAGGTGCTGGAGGCGGGCGTGCTCACGACAGCGTGGCGATGACCGGGGCGTGGTCGGACGGGCGCTCCAGCTTGCGCGGGGCCTTGTCGACGACGCAGGCGGTGCAGCGGGCGGCCAGCGGCGCCGACAGCAGGATATGGTCGATGCGCAGGCCGAAGTTGCGGCGGAAGGCGCCGGCGCGGTAGTCCCACCAGGACCAGCTCTTTTCCGGCTGATCGAACAGGCGGAAGGCGTCGGTGAGGCCGAGTGCCTGCAGGCCGGCGAAGGCGGCGCGCTCCTGCGGCGACACGTGTATTTCGTCCTTCCAGTCCGGGTGGGCGTCGCGCGGCTCGGGGGCGATGTTGTAGTCGCCGAGCAGGGCGAGTTGCGGGTGGCGGGTCAGTTCGTCGCGCAGCCAGGCGGTGAGTGCGTCGAGCCAGCGCATCTTGTATTCGAACTTCTCGGAACCCACGGCCTGGCCGTTCGGGAAGTAGGCGCACACGATGCGCACGCCGCCGACGGTGGCCGCGATGACGCGCCGCTGTTCGTCGTCGAAGCCGGGGATGCCCGCCTGCACGTCTTCTGCCGGCTGCTTCGTGAGGATGGCCACACCGTTGTAGGTCTTCTGGCCGCTGATCGCGCTGTGGTAGCCGACCGCCTCCAGCTCGGCGCGCGGGTAGGTGGCGTCTTCGGTCTTGGTTTCCTGCAGACACACCACGTCGGGCTGCTCGGCGGCGAGCCAGTCGGTGAGGTGGGGAAGGCGGACTTTCAGGGAATTGACGTTCCAGCAGGCGAGTCGCATGGCCGCATCACGGTGTTGATTTCGAAGAGAGTTTTCAGGACCAGACGCTTTACCCGCCAGGACACCCGCTGACGTGGTGGTCCGTACTGTATCAACGATCAATGTGATTGTGCTGCCGGCCGCTGATGAAGCGCTGAGCGCGGTCACGGGTCCGTGCACCCAACGGCGTGACCTTGAGTCCGGCTGGCGCGCAGCCGGAACGCAGGGCCCGCGCACGGCGTGGTGTGGGCCGCTTCAAGCGATTTGCATGCCGCTGTTGAAGTGCAGCCCGGTGCGCACGTCGAACGCGCAGGCTCTGGCCGGCATCGATGGCTTGCCAGCGCGTCACGCAAGGGCGACCTGGTTTTCGCGGCCCCGGTAACCCTGCGCGTGAAAGGCCCCCGGCATCGTCCGTACTGCCTGCCGATCCGCCCCGGGATGGAGGTCGCGATTGGCTGCGTGCACGGAGCGCTGATTCGGGCCCCGGCATCGCCATGACAAAGCGCTGAAACCCAGGCCCCATGCCGAGGAGCCGCTGACGTCAGGGCCATCGGACGCTCAAGAAGAGGCTCGAAGCGCCGATACATCAACCAGCACTTCCGCGAGCGCTCGATCTACACGTCAGCCGCCGTTCAAGAGCATCACGCATTACCGAATGGCAACGCTACCCAGGGCAAAAACGTGAAAGTGAATTTCAGTGCCGCAGTGCTGGCTTTCGGCTGGGTCATTTGCGGGGCCGCACTGGCGCAAACGCCGCCCAGCGGCGGCTTGATCCAGCAGGAAATCGAACGCCAGCAGGCACCCCGTGCGACCCAGTCCGCGCCCGTCATCCGCATCGAGCAGGACGCACGCCCGGAGACCGAGGTCGTCGACGCGCAGAAGATCCTGGTCACGACCCTCAATATCAGCGGCGCGAAAGTCTATCCCGACGCGCTGCTGATCGCGCTTACCGGCTTTGGCGCCCCGCGCGAGCTGTCGCTGGGTGAGCTGCGTGCCATGGCCGCGAAGATCACCCGCCACTACCGCGAGCATGGCTACTTCGTGGCGCTAGCCTATCTGCCGGCCCAGGACATCAAGGACGGCGCGCTCACCATCGCGGTGCTCGAAGGGCGTTTCGGCGACGTCAACCTGCAGAATAGCAGCGGTCTGTCCGATGACCTGGCCAATGGGCTGCTCGACCGGGTGCGCGGCGGCGACACGGTCGCCATCGCGCCGCTGGAGCGCAGCATCCTGCTGTTGTCCGATCTGCCTGGCGTTAATGTGACCTCGACGCTGGTGCCGGGCGCCTCGGTGGGCGCCTCCGATCTGATCGTCGAACTTGCGCCGGGACCGCGCGTTGCCGGGAGCATCGATGCCGACAACCATGGCAGCCGCTACTCCGGCGAGAACCGTCTGGGCGGCGCGCTGTACATCAACAATCCCACCGGTCACGGCGACCTGGTCAGTGTGCGGGCGCTGACCTCGGACGCCGGCTTGCACTATGGACGCATCGCCTATCAGGCGCAGATCGGCAGCGCCAGGGCGGGGCTGGCCTATTCCCACATGCAGTACCGCCTGGGCAAGGAATTCGACAGCCTTGAAGCCAGCGGCACGGTCGGCATCGCCAGCGTGTTCGGCAGCTACCCGCTGATCCGTTCGCGCCGGCACAACCTGACGGCCCTCGTCAGCGTCGACGCCAAGACTTTCCGGGACCGTGTCGATGCCACGGATACGGTGGCCGACAAGAAGGCGCAGGTTGCCATGCTGAGCCTCAACAGCGATATGCGAGACAGCATCGGCGGTGGGGGGCTGACCGACTTCGGGGCGACCTGGAGTGCCGGACGCCTCGATCTGCAAGACCCTGGCGTCGTGGCCGCCGACGCTGCCACGGCGCGCAGCAATGGCCACTATCACAAGCTGTCCGTGCATGCCATGCGCCTGCAAAGCGTGACCGATACGGTCTCGCTGTACGCCGCCTTCAACGGCCAGGTCGCCTCGAAGAACCTCGACAACTCGGAAAAGATGGGGCTGGGCGGCCCAGCCGGCGTGCGCGCCTATCCGACGGGCGAAGCGTATGGCGATCAAGGCTACATCCTCAACCTGGAAGCGCGCGCGCAGCTGCCGAAGTTCTCCGACGCGGTTCCCGGGCAGATGCAGATGATCGGCTTTGTCGATACCGGCAGCGTCATGCAGAACAAGAATGTCTGGGCCGCGGGACAGAACCGTCGCACCTTGTCCGGCTTCGGCATCGGTTTCAACTGGATCGCCAGCAGCAGCTTTGTGATCAAGGCAACCCTGGCGCGCAAGCTGGGCAGCGCGGCGGCGACGTCGGCCCCCGATGCCGGCAGCCGCTTCTGGCTGCAGGCGGTCAGATATTTCTGATGGCCACACGCGCCGGTGTGCCCGCTCAATGTGATGCACCCATGAACGCACCTCGATGCGCATCAAGTGCCGCGAAAACCCGTACCTGAAAAGGGCAAGACTCATCATGAACCGCACCTGTCGCTCGATCTGGAACGCACACACCCGCACCTTCGTTGCGGCTTCCGAAGTCACCCACAGCAGTGGTCAAGGCACCTCGTGCGTGGCTGGCGTGGCGGTGGAAGCGGGCTTTGCGCTGAAAGCGCTGACGTTGTCGCTCCTGATGGCGTTCGCGGCGAATGTGCATGCACTGCCCGTCGACGGAACAGTGGTCGCCGGCAGCGCCACCATCACCCGCGAGGCCGGCAGCATGACCATCCACCAGAGCAGCCCGAACGTCGCGCTGAACTGGCAGAGCTTCAATATCGGCTCGGCTCAGCGCGTTGATTTCGTGCAACCCGACAGCAGTTCGGTGGCCCTGAACCGGGTACTGGGTGCAGACCCGTCCAGCATCCTCGGCAGCCTGAGCGCCAACGGCAAGGTGTTCCTGGTCAATCCCAACGGGATTGTTTTCGGTCAGGGCGCGTCGGTCAATGTGGGTGGACTGGTCGCCTCGACACTCGACATCAACGACGGCGACTTCATGGCCGGCAAGTACCGGTTCACCGGCAACGGCGGTACGGTACGCAATGAAGGCCGCATCAGCGCCGACGGTGGTCATGTCGCGCTGCTGGGTGCGACCGTATCCAACCAGGGCGTGATCGTCGCGCGCTTGGGCACCGTGGCCCTGGCCGCCGGCACGACCGTCACGCTCGACGTGGCCGGTGACAATCTGATCAAGGTTTCCGTCGATCGGGGTGCGGTCCGTGCGCTGGTGGAAAACGGCGGCCTGATCCAGGCGGACGGCGGGCAGGTACTGCTGAGCGCGCAGGCCGCGGGCGACTTGCTGCAGACCGTGGTCAACAATACCGGGGTCATCCGTGCGCAGACCATCGACAGCCGCGATGGCACCATCCGCCTGCTGGGTGACATGCAGACCGGAACGGTCAATGTCGGGGGCACCCTCGATGCCAGTGCGCCCGATGGCGGCAAGGGTGGTTTCATCGACACCTCTGCGGCGCGGGTCACGGTGGCCGCCGACACGCGCGTCACCACGACGGCTGCGCGCGGCCAGACCGGCAGCTGGCTGATCGATCCGACCGATTACACCATCGCCGCAACGGGGGGTGACATCACCGGCGCGGTGCTGTCGGCCAATCTGGCCGGCACCGACATCATCATCCAGAGCATTTCGGGCGGCGCGGGCACCGCGGGCGATGTCAACGTGAACGACACCATCACGTGGAGCGCCAACACGCTCACGTTGAATGCGCAGAACAGCATCAACATCAACACGGCGATGAATGGCTCGGGCACGGCCCGTCTGGCACTGGAATACGGGCAGGGTGCGGTGGCGGCCGGCAATGCGAGCGCGGTGAATGTCCGGGCGCCGGTGAACCTGGCAGCCGGGAACAACTTCAGTACGAAACACGGCAGCGACGGGGCGACAAAGAGCTTCGCGGTCATCACCAGCCTCGGTGTCGAGACCAGCAGCAACGACGGCAGCCTGCAAGGGATCGTGGGGAATCTGGCCGGCAACTACGTGCTGGGAAGCGACATTGCCGCAGCCGACACGTCGACATGGAATGCCGGTGCCGGATTCACGCCGCTGGTATCCGCCAACCTTGCCACCGGATTCAGCGGCACCTTCGACGGGCTGGGCCACACCATTGCCGACCTGACCATCAATCTGCCGACGAATCGCGCCAAGGTGGGATTGTTCGGCTACGTCGTCGGGGGGACGATACAGAACGTCGGCCTCGTCGACGCGAACGTCCGGGGTGGTACTTCGATCGGCGCATTGGCGGGCATCGTCGAAAGCGCCGCGATCGTCAGCAACAGCTACGCGACAGGCGCCGTCACGGGCGCGTCGCTGCATGTCGGTGGTCTGATCGGAAACAACGGGGTCAGCAGCTACAACACCGCCATCAGGAACAGCCATGCGGCCGTCACGGTCATCGGCGGCGAAGGCAGCGGCGGACTGGTGGGCACCAGCAACGGCAGCATCCAGAACAGCTATGCGTCCGGAACCGTGAATGGCAGCTTGAGAACCGGCGGCCTTGTGGGCAGAAACCGCGGCCCGATCACCGACAGTTATGCCACGGGCAGGGTGATTGGCACCACCGAGATAGGGGGCCTCGTCGGACGCAACGACAATGCGGTCAATAGAAGTTATGCGACCGGCGCCGTGAGCGGAACAGACGCCGTCGGCGGGCTGGTCGGATGGAACGAGAACTACCAGACGGTCGGCAACAGCTACGCGACAGGGGCGGTGACCGGTGGTCGCCGGGTCGGCGGCCTGGTCGGCATGAACCGGCTCAACGCACGGGTCAGCAGCAGTTACGCGACAGGCGCCATCGTGGGCAACGACACCGGTGGCCTGGTGGGGTGGAACGACGGCATCGTGTCGAATAGCTTCTGGAACACCGATGTCTTTGCCGTGGGCACCAACGGCGCGAGCAGATTCTTCACCGGCATGACCGGCCTCTCGACGGCGCAGCTGACGCTCCTGGCCAACTTCACCAGCGCAACAACGGCCAATGGCAACGTCAATCCCGCCTGGGACATGAGCAGCATCTGGGTGCAGTACGACACGCATACCGCCCCGTTGCTGCGATCGTTCATGACGTCGATCACCGTGAGCGCCAACGACGCCACCAAGACCTATGATGGACTGGCGACCACCGGAGGCAACGGCGTGACGTATTCCGCCGCGCCGGACATGGACAAGCTGCTGGGCACCTTGAGCTACAGCAGTGGCGTCAACGTCGGCAGTTCCGCCCTGACCGCGGGCGGGCTCTACTCCAGTCAGCAGGGTTACCTCATCCGCTATGCCGACGGCACGATGACGGTGAACAAGGCCGATCTGACCGTGAGCGGCACGCGCGCGTATGACGGGAGTACGGTCATGGCGGGCAGTGCGCTGATCGCGACCGGCATGGCCGGCGAAACCTTCGGCTTGAGCGGCGTCGGCGACACCAGCAATCTGGTCAGCAAGGACGTTCAAGCGGGCAGCACCCTGAACAGTCTCACCGGCTTGACCCTGGGCACCAGCGACAACGGCGGACTGGCCAGCAACTACAACGATCTGACCACCGCCGGCAGTGCGGTCAGCCTCACGCCGGCGATCCTGACGGCCACCGTCAGCGTGACTGACAAGATCTATGACGGCGACGTGACTGCAGCAGCCACCCTTGCCATCACGGGCGGCCTGGTCGGCTTGGAAACGGTCACGGCCACGGGCGTGGCCAGCTTCAACAGCAAGGATGTATCGAGCGCCAATCTGGTGACGGTCGGCAGCACCGCTCTGGCGGACGGCACGAACGGCGGCCTGGCCACCAACTACAGCCTTGCGAGCGACCTGACGGCAGCCGCGTCAATCGCCGCGAAGCCCCTGACGCTCAGCGGCATGACCGCCGCCAGCAAGATTTATGACGGCAACACGGTCGCTACCGTGAGCGGCGGCGCGTTGAGCGGCCTGGTCGGAACCGAAACCCTCGTCTTTGCCGGACAGACAGGTACTTTCGTCGACAAGAACGTCGGCACCGGCAAAGCGGTGACGGTCACGGGCATCACCCTGGCGGACGGCACGAACGGCGGACTGGCCAGCAACTACAGCGTCAGCGGCCCGGCAGGCCTCGAAGGCAACATCACCCGTCTCGCGTCCGTCACCTGGGTCGGTGGCGCAAGCGGCAACTGGTTCGACGCTGCCAACTGGGCCGGCGGCGCGGTTCCCGACCTGGCCAACGTTGCCGACGTCGTCATGCCTGCTGACGTGACTGCGCGCTTCGAGCATGGCACCGCGCAGATCGACAGCCTCGCCAGCGATGGTGGCCTGCAGCTGGTCGGCGGCAGCCTGACCATCGCCACCGGCCTGCAACTGGCCAGCCTCGAACAGTCCGGCGGTACGCTCGTCAACAGCGGCTCGGTCGCGCTTGCCAACTTCAGTCAGAGCGGTGGCTCGATGACCGGAAATGGCGACTTCACTGTCACCCATCACTATCAGCAGACAAGTGGAGCCGGCAGCGTCGACTTCGCCGGCAACGTCGTCATCACCCAGGACAGCGGCTCGACGAGCCTCGGCAATCTGGCCACCGCTGGCGCGCTCGATGTCACCGCCACAGATGGCGACATCACCCAGATCGAGGGCACCCGCATTGCTGCGCTGACGGCCACCCTTTCGGCACTTGCCGGTCAGGTCAGACTCGCGACCCGCGGCAATGTTGTCGGCACCGCCGTCATCAGGCAAAGCACGCGTTTTGACAGCTCGATGATACGGTTGCTGCCGATTACCGAGACCCACTTCCCCGCGGCCAGTGGCAGCGGAATAACTGCCGCATCAAGCAGCACCTTCACGCCGTCGTCGCCCGGTGGCTTTGTTGCCGAGGCGCTGCTCGGCATCAGTCTGAATCTGGTCGATCAGGGAATCCGGTTGCCGACGGGCCTGCAACAAGCCCGTACCGAAGCAACCAAGGATGAAAGCTTGTAACGGGCGATCACGCCCGGTTTTGTGACCGGGCCATGATCTGGCGCCGCGAATTGCCTTGCCGGATCATCTCCGCGCTCAACGGCAGGTCAATCCATCGGTCCCGGATCTCCGATGCGGCGAAATCGGCGTGAACGCAGACCGTCACTGCTCTGCGGGTTGCCAGTTGCCATCATCGGCCGGTTCGCCGTTCGCAGCGGCCGAGCCCGGCGTGGCCGCCGGTGTCTTGGGCGCCACCCTGGCCGTGCCCTTGGCCGGGTAGCCGGCGCGGTTCAGCAGCGTCGTCCAGGCGCTTGCGCTGAAGCCGATCAGGTGGTCCTTGCCGGCGTTGATGGCCGGCACGCGGGCTTCCTGCAGCTTGAAGCGCTTCACGAACGCGTCCTTCTGCTCGTCGGTGATGATGCGCTGCTCGGTGTAGGCGATGCCGCGGTTCTTCAGGAAGGCGAGCGCAGATTCGCACAGGGCGTCGCACTCGTTGCCGAGCCACAGCGTCACCGGCGCCGTGCGCATGGCTTCGCGCTCGGCATAGCTCGCGCCCTGTTCGACCACGCTGGGCTGCAGCTTCTTCTCGGTGACCGAACGCGCATCGGGCGGCGGCGGGGTGCCGCTGTAGTGCGTATTGCCCTGGGCGTCCTTCCACTTGTAGGTCTGAGCCCAGACCGGGCTGGCGAGCACGGTGCCGGCGATCGACACGCAAAGCAGCAGGCGCAGATTCGTCATCGATAAGCTCCCTGTTGGATCGGCTGTCGCGGCGATAATCAGGCCGCCACCATGCCGCTGTGGCGCAGCAGTGCGTCGGGGCGCGGTTCGCGCCCGCGGAAGGCCTTGAACGATTCGAGCGCCGGGCGCGAGCCGCCCACGGCGAGGATTTCGTCCCAGAAGCGACGACCGGTCTCGGTGTCGAGCACGCTGCCGGTGTGCTCGCGCGCTTCTTCGAAGGCTTCGAAAGCGTCGGCTGACAGCACCTCGGCCCACTTGTAGCTGTAGTAACCCGCGGCGTAACCGCCGGCAAAGATGTGGCTGAAGCTGTGCGGAAAGCGGTTCCAGGCCGGCGGGCGCACGACGGCGATTTCGTCGCGCACCTCGTCGAGCAGCTGCAGCATGGTCTGTTCGCCGCCGGGCACGAATTCATGGTGCAGGCGCAGATCGAACAGCGAAAACTCGACCTGGCGCAGCGTCTGCAGGCCGCTCTGGAAGTTCTTGGCGGCGATCATCTTGTCGAACAGCGCGCGCGGCAGCGGCTCGCCGGTGTCGACGTGCGCGGTCATGCCGCTGAGCACGTCCCACTCCCAGCAGAAGTTCTCCATGAACTGGCTCGGCAGTTCGACCGCGTCCCATTCGACGCCGTGAATGCCCGACACCGCGAGATCATCGACCCGCGTCAGCACGTGGTGCAGGCCGTGGCCCGATTCGTGGAACAGCGTGATCACGTCGTCGTGCGTGAAGGTGGCGGGTTTGCCGCCCACGGGTGACGGGAAATTGCAGTTCAGGTAGGCCACCGGCGTCTGCACGCCCGACGCGACGCGCCGCCGCGTGATGGCTTCGTCCATCCAGGCGCCGCCGCGCTTGGTGTCGCGTGCATACAGGTCGAGGTAGAACTGGCCCACCAGCTCGCTGCCGGTGGCAGCCGCACGCTCGATGCGGAAGAAGCGCACGTCCGGGTGCCAGACCGGTGCCGTATCGGGCTTGATGGTGACGCCGTACAGCCCTTCGATGACGCGGAACAGGCCTGCGAGCACCTTGTGCTCCGGGAAGTACAGCTTCACCTCGTGTTCGGAGAAGTTGTAGCGATGGCTGCGCAGCTTTTCCGACACCCAGGTCATGTCCCAGGGCTGCAGCTCGTCGAGGCCGAATTCGTTGCACGCAAAGGCGCGCAGTTCGTCGAGGTCGCGCTTGCCGTGCGGCTTGGCGCGCGCGCCGAGGTCACGCAGGAAGGCCGTGACCTGGGCCGGTGTGTCGGCCATCTTGGGCACCATGGACAGTTCGGCGAAACTGTCGAAGCCGAGCATTTTCGACTCTTCGGCGCGCAGCGACAGAATGCGGTCGATCAGTGCCGTGTTGTCGCGCGCCGCATCGCCGAACTCGGATGCGCGGGTCGCGTTGGCGCGGTACATGCGCGCACGCAGGTCGCGGTTGTCCGCGTACTGCATCACCGGCAGATAGGACGGCATGTGCAGCGTGAATTTCCAGCCCTCGCGGTCGTCGCGCTGCGCTGCCTCGCGCGCCGCTTCCACGCTGTCGTCGGGCAGGCCGGCCAGCAGTGCTTCGTCGGTCACGTATTCGGCAAAGGCATTGGTCGCGTCGAGCAGGTTCTCGGAAAACTTCGCCGACAGCGATGCCAGCTCTTCCTGGATTTCCTTGAAGCGCGGCTTGAGTTCCTCGGGCAATTCGGCGCCCGACAGGCGGAAGTCGCGCACCTCGTTGTCGAGGATGCGGCGGCGCGCGGGCGACAGCGTGGCGTATTCCGGTGAATCGTGCAGCGCGCGGTACTTGGCGAACAGCGCGAGATTCTGGCCGAGCGAGCTGTAGAAGCGGGTGATCTCGGGCAGCGAAGCGTTGTACGCCTCGCGCCAGGCCGGCACGTCATTCACGCCGTGCAGGTGGCCGACCACGCCCCAGGCGCGGTTCACCTGTTCGCCCATGTCGGTGATCGGCGCCGCGAAACCGTCCCAGGTCGGGGCTTCGGGGCGCGCGATCAAGTCGTCGATCAACGCCTGATAGCGGGTCAGCAGGTCGGTGATGGCCGGTGCGACGTGCTCCGGCTGGATGAGGTCGAAACGGGGCAAGGCGGAAAAATCGAGCAGCGGGTTCGTGTTCATGGGGTTCCGGAAGCGTTGCGGTCAGCCAGTTGAATGACGGTTCGAGATCGATTCTAGCCCGGCGCCCGGCGACACAGGCTCAAGTTGCATCCCGGGCCGCCGAAAACCAAAGGTGGAAAGCGAAGTCTCCTTCCTGCAGTTGCAGGTCACACCACGCAGAATCAAGCTGCGTTCCAGGTTGAGTGCTTTCGAAAGATTGTCAGATGACTGTGCGGATTCCCCCTCAGCAGGACCCTCACGCGGATGTGCCCGGCGTCGCGGCCATGCTCGATCTGCGCATCCTGTTCAGCGTACCCGGCATGCGCGAGAACCGCGCCGGTCTGCGCACGCGCGTGCTCGCGACCTGGCGCAACGAAGCGGCGGCGATCATCGACGCCCTGCGCGACGCCGCCGCCGCGGGTGACGCCCATGCGCTGCGTCTGGCGGCGCACCGGCTGAAAAGTTCGAGCGGCGCGCTCGGTGCCATATATATAAGCAGTCTCGCCAGCGGTATCGAAAATGCGGCGCGTGACGGGCGCCTCGCCTTCGACGGACAACTGCGGTTGCGGCTCGAGCAGGCGGTGCAGCAAACGCTGGCCGCCTTCGGCGCGCTGGACGACCCCTCCGGTGGCGACCCGGGCCTTCGCACATGATTCTTCTGGTCGACGATGACGTGATGGTCCGCCTGATGGCGACCGAAGCGCTGATCAGCGCCGGCTTCGAAGTGATGGAAGCAGCCAGTGGCGAACAGGCGCTCGAGCTGTTCGACAGCCACGGGTTTTCGCTGGTGCTGCTCGACGTCAACATGAGCGGCATGGATGGCTTCGAGGTGTGCCGGCGCATCCGCGAGCGGGCGCACGGCCGGCGCCTGCCCGTCATCATGCTGACCGGCATGGACGACACGGTATCGATCGACAGTGCCTATTCCCTCGGCGCGACCGATTTCGTCACCAAACCGCTGAACTGGACGCTGCTGGTCTATCGCGTGCGCTACGCACTGCGTGCGGCCAGCACCGTGATGGAACTTGAAGTGTCGGAGCGCCGGCTCGCGGTGGCGCAGCGGGTGGCGCGGCTGGGCGGCTGGATCTGGCATGTCGAGGAAGACCGCTGCGAGCGCAGTGCAATCTGTCTCGACCTGTGGGGCGATACGCGCGCGGCGGCCCAGCAGGTTCCGTTCGGTCTGTTGTCGCGCGTGCTCAGCCCGGATCGACAGCATCTGCATGCCGCCATGGAGCGCGCCCGCGAGGGCGTGCCCTACCAGATGAGTTTTCGCGTGCAGCGCGCCGACGGCTCGCTGGTGACGCTGTTCGAACAGGCGTTGCCGGTACGCGACGAATTCGGCCGCGTGGTGCGCATCGAAGGCGTGACCCAGGATGTGACCGAACGCGAACTGGCCGAGCAGCGCATCCGTTTTCTCGCCTACCACGACAGCCTGACCGGTCTTGCCAACCGCCAGATGTTCCGCGACATGCTCGACCACACGCTGGCCCGCTCGCGCCGGCTGGGCAAGCGCTGCGCCTTGCTCTACCTCGATCTCGACCGCCTCAAGCGCATCAACGACAGCTTTGGCCACACGCTCGGGGATCAGATCCTGCGCGAGGTGGCGAGCCGCCTGCTCGGATCGGTGCGTTCGGCCGACTTCGTCGGGCGCGAAGGACTGCAGCCGGATGAGGTCGTCGCGCGACTGGGTGGTGACGAATTCACCGTGCTGCTGACCGATCTGGCACACACCGAAGATGCTGCCCGCGTGGCGGCCCGCATCTGCCAGGAACTGGGGCAGCCGATCCAGATGGATCACGTCGAACTCGTGGTGACCGCGTCGGTCGGCATCGCGCTGTTCCCGGAGAACGGCGACGACGCCGAAACCCTGCTCCGCCACGCGGACATGGCGATGTATGCCGCCAAGCAGCGTGGCCGCAACACCTTCGAATTCTTCACCGAAACGATGCAGCAGCGGGCGATCGAACGGCTGTCGCTGGAGCAGGACATGGCGCACGCCCTCGAAGGCGGCCAGTTCGTGCTGCACTACCAGCCGCAGGTCGATGCCGTGACCGGGCGCATCGTGTCGGCCGAGGCGCTGCTGCGCTGGAACCACCCGCAGCGCGGCGCGGTGTCACCGGTCGAGTTCATTCCGGTGGCCGAAGAAACCGGTCTTATCGTGCCGCTGGGTGAATGGGTGGTGCAGGAAGCCTGTCGGCAGATTGCGGCGTGGCGTGATCAGGGCCGGCCGGTGGTGCCGGTTGCGGTCAACCTGTCGGCGATCAATTTCCGTTCCGACTCGCTGCTGCCGCAGATCGTCGAGGCGCTGGAATCGAACCGGCTGTCGAGCCATTTCCTGCATGTGGAGCTCACCGAAAGTGCGGTGATGCACGAGCCGCAGAGCGCTCTGGCCAAGCTGGCCGCGCTGAAGGCGCTCGGCTTGACGCTGTCGATCGACGATTTCGGCACCGGCTACTCGTCGCTGTCCACGCTGAAGCAGTTCCCGATCGATCTGCTGAAGATCGATCGCAGCTTCGTGCGTGACCTGCCTGACGACGAGAGCGATGCGTCCATCGTCGATGCCATCCTCGCCATGGCGCATGCGCTCGGTCTGCGCGTCGTCGCCGAAGGTGTCGAGACGGAGGCGCAGCGGCAGTTCCTGGCGCAGCGCAAATGCGGCCTAATGCAGGGCTACCTGTTTTCCCGACCGTTGCCGGCCGAAGACTTCATGCGACAGATCGAGGCGGCCCGCTGAACCGGTTGCCCGGTCCGCGGAGCGGCGTCGGTCAGCCCTTGATGCCGCTGCCGGCCAGCATCATGTCGTCCTCGATCAGCACCGCCTTGCCGTCCGGCTTGCTCAGATCGGGAATCTGGCTGTCAACACGGTAGATGCCGCCCGGCACGGCGTCGGACAGCACGAAGATGTAGGTCTTGCCGACATACTTCGGAAACTTCTGCTTGTTGGGATCGTTGCTGTACGGCGTGATGCGGTACTCCCGGGCATCGACCGTCTTGCCGCCGAAGTTCACCTTGACCGGCTTGGCCGCCGGGCCTTCGGACAGTGCGAGCCGGATGCGCTTGCGGAAGTAGGCGGCCTTGCCGCCGGTCAGGCGTTCCATTTCCGCGATGTCGCGTTCCAGGAAACACATGAGTGCAGGATTGCTCAGCCCGCCATCGACCTCGGGCATGTCCTTCTTGTTGGTGCCGCTCAGGCAGGCCGTATTGACCTTGCGCGCGCCGGCTTCCTCGCTGATGCGCACCTCGACCTTGTCCTCGAACGGCTTTTCCAGACTGCCGCTGCGCTTGAAGGTGTAGCTCAGCGTGGTGGGCGCCTTCAGTGACGACAACTGGTCGTTCAGGAACAGCTGCTTTTCGGCTTCGGTGATTTCGTCGCTCGGTTCGGCATGTGCATTGCCGGCGGCAATCGCCAGCGCCAGCAACAGCGCAGACAGCTTGATGTGCTTGATCATGGTGGAAACTCCTCGTGATGGATATGCGGACCTCTTCGAGTCCGGCGGGTAAGTGTTCAGCACGGCGTATCGGCCGTACCGGCGCAGCTTTGCAGCCGCTGGTCGAGCAGGCTCAGCGCGCCCGGTGACAGTCCGGCCAGCCGCGCCCGCGTCCGGGCATAGCCCGCTTCGTCGCGCTGACCGAGCTGGGCGGTGGCGAGATCGGTCAGGAACACCGGGTTGTCGGCGTCCAGCGCATTGGCGCGTTCCAGTGCGGCGATGCCATCCACCGGGCGTCCCTGTTTGACCTGTGCACGACCGAGTGCATGCCAGGCGGACGCGTCGCCCGAATTGCCGGCGATCCAGTCGCGCGCGCGCGACTCCAGTTCGCCCCAGCGTGCTTCGGTCTGCAGGCGCAGCGTCTGCAGGAAGGCCGGCAGGGCGGCTTCGCTTTCGCTCCAGAAGGCCTGACCGCTCAGCGGCGCGACATCGGCGCCGGCAGGCTGCGCCATCCCTTCGCGGATCCAGGCGACCGGCAACGAAAACTGGTTATCGGTGCCGCTGCGGAACTTGAACGTCATCACGCCGACCAGCCGGTGCTCGCGATCGAACAGTCCGCCGCCGCTGGCCCCCGACGTGAAGGGCGTGGTGCTCTGGATGACGTTCGCGCCGTCGTGCGGATGCAATTGCAGCACCATGCCGTTGCTCACCCGGGGCGCCACGCCGAGGATGTAGCCCAGCGCGACCAGCTCCTCGCCCGGCTTGAGCGGTGTGCTGCGCAGTTCGACCACCGGCACCTGGGAGGCACCGGGTACGTCGAGCAGACACAGGTCGCGCCCGACCTGCGCACGCTGCGACCTCACCTGCATGCGTTCGCCGTTGCTGACCACGCGTATGGTCGTGGCGCGGGCGGTCACATGACAGGCGGTGGCGATGATGCCGGGGCCGACCGCCACACCGGTGCCGACCGACACATTACCGCCGGCGTCCGACGCTTCAACCTTCAATACGCTCGGTCGCAGCTTGATCAGCGCGGCGATGTCCTGCTGATCCAGCGCTGCGGCTGGAAACGGCCACAGCGCCAGCGTCAGCAGGCAGGCGGCAGGCGGGAGACGGCCGGTCATGGCAATCGCGGTGGTCAGCGGTCTGCAGCCGTCTGGCTGGCCTGCGACTCGTCGATCAGCGGAACGCCGTACGAGGTCAGGATGGCCTGGATGCCGGGCAGATTGCGCTGAACCGTTTCTTCGATCTTGTTCTTCCAGTCCTTCTCGCCGTAGCGCACGGCCATCGTGATCGCGTAATCGAACTTGATCGTGTTTTCAGGCGGGAAACCAATGGTCACCAGATCAGCGGCCTTCGCATTGCGGCCGAAGTAGCCTGCGATCGGACCCCACGCCATCGCGACATCGACCTTGCCGGCGACCAGATCCTTTTCGACGATTTCACCCGGATAGGCACCGGGGTCGCCGGACTGGCGCTGATAGGAAATCGCCTGGTCGAACAGCTTGTTGCGCAGCAGCCAGTCGACCGGCGGCGTCTGGGAAAACACGCCGAACTTCAGCGACTTGAGCTTCTCCGGCGACAGCTTGAGCAGGTCGTCCGGCACCTTCACGTCGTCCAGACCCGTGCCCTTCTTGAACACCATGGCGTAGGTCGAACGGAAATAGGGCTTGATCGTCGCGCCCATGTCGAAGCCGACCGGCACGCCGATGATGAGGTCGCACTTGTAGCGGCCGGGCAGCTTTTCGTGCTTGGCCTTCAGGGTCATCCGGATGAAACCCATGCGGTGCGGGAAGTAGGTGTATTCGAGCGCGTAGCCCATGTCCTTGGCCAGCAACTCGGCGATCTTGTTCTCGAAACCTTCGCCCTTGTCGTTCGACAGCGGCAGGTTGTTCGGGTCTGCGCAGACACGCAGCACCTTGTCGTCGCCGGTTTCCTGCGCCTGCAGCGCCGGTGCGGCAAGTCCGGTGCCCAGCAGGAAGGCAGCAGCGATCAGGGAATGTTTCATTGTTTCAGGTCTCCTCCGGATGAATGAACCCTTGCTGGGCAATGAAGCCCGGGTTCTGCTTGAATTCTTGTTCCGTGCGTCTCACGCGGAAGCTGGTGAGACAGTACGCGCGCGGTTTTGTTTTCGCTCAGTCCATCTTTTCGATGCGACCGGGCCGGATCGCTCCATCGGAACGGCCTTTCAGGTAAGCGTACAGACCGTCGAGATTGTCCATGACCTGCCTCGATCCGTCGAAGTTGGGCATGCCGCGGTCGATGCGACCCTTGGTCACGACCGCCTTGAAGTCGTCGCGCCCGAGTGTCCTGAGGCTGACGATCAGCGAAGGCCCCACCATGCCTTCCTGGTTCGGGCCATGGCAGCGTTCGCACGCGGCGTTGCGCCACGCGCGCCAGCCGGCCAGCGTCGCGTCATCCACCTTGTTGCCGCCCTGCACCTGATAGGGCGTTGTCTGTGCCGTCGCCATCTGGGCCGAGGTCATCAGTATCAGCATGACTGCCTGCCTGAACTGCTTTCTCATCATTCTCCCCTGGTTTGCCGGGTGCCCCCGACACCTGTCACGGGCAATCTGCGGACAAAAAAAGACTGGCACCGGCGTTTCCGCACGGTGCCAGTCCGGGGACCTTGCGGAAAGCGCGGTCTGCGCTTTCCGCTCAACGCACGATTACGGCAGTGCGAAGACAGTCATCGTGCCGCCCAGCTCGGTGTAGCTCGAGAGTTCGGCGTAACCACCCACGGCGCCCAGACCATCGGTCGGCTTTTCGAGACCGGCTGCGAGGCCGATGCCGGCCCAACCGCCGATACCCGACAGGATACCGATGTACTGCTTGCCCTTGAATTCCCAGGTCGTCACGTTGCCGATGATGCCCGACGGGGTCTTGAACTTGTACAGTTCCTTGTTGATATCGTCGGCATCGACGCACTTGAGGTAACCCTCGAGCGTGCCGTAGCAGGCGATGCCACCGGCGGTGACCAGCGAACCCGACCACACCGAGAACTT
>NZ_JBHYCQ010000002.1:0-502113 GCF_051861465.1 Methyloversatilis sp.
AGCCGCGCAGGGTACCCAAAGCGCAGCTTTGGGCGGTCCGCTCGACCGCAGTGTTGGACATCGCCGAAAACCGGAACGAACGTGCGTTGTGCATAGCGAAGCCGCTACCTTTCGACCTAGATCCGAACCCAAACGGCAATCAGCGCTCGCTACCGGCTGCCGCCCTCAATGCCTCGAAACACTAGCACACACGCATGGCGCAACAAGGGGCGCTGTCCTGCCGGCCAGACGGACGCGCGTCGATCCGAGACTCGGCCTACTCGCTGACTTCGTGATTCGCTTCAATCTTGACCCACTGCCTGCGACGACAGCACCGGTGATGCCCAACTTTGTTTTCTACAGCAGTTTTGATGGATAACTCCTGAGGGTGCTGGATAACTCCGAACACCAAAACAGCAATTTCATTTTTTACATCAATGGCTTGATGCACCCTGCGATTGCCTGATCGATCATTAAATTGCCGACAAATGCAGCAGCTCGTTTGAAGGTTACTAATCGCCGCTTGTCACGTCTACTAAGTAGCACGTGTGAGTAACCGACCCTGCCCATCCGAATGCTGGGCGGCAACGGAGCGGGCGAGTCGGGTCAGCGGGCGAAATGCGGTTCTTTGCTGTAAGGGTGTGCGCAAGCCACCAGGTGGCCACCGTAGCCAATGAGGGACCAAAGGATCAATGCCCCGATCGGCAGCAGGACGGCGTATTTCATGTCCACCGCCTCGTAGTCGTGAAGAACGTCTAGCGTAGCGACGAATTTAAGCAGACATGTGGGGTCAATACCCCGCCAAATCGGCTGCAGCGATGCAGTTCGGCTATCACCGGATCCGCTCGTAGTGCTCGGTTGCTGACGCCCTAAGCCACATCGCGCTAAAGCTCCGCGCCCCTGCTCCGTAATGTGCGCATGAGCAGCGAAGTCCAAACGATTGGCCGGGGCCGTGGTGTACCGAAGTCCAAGCAACTACCCGCGCGCCGCATCAGCCGAGGCCGTCCCGGCGTACACATCGTCCAGTTCCCCTCTGAGATGAACAAGCGGGTGATTCCCGTGGAGGGCCGGCTTGAAGCGGACATGTGTCTGCTGTTCGAGTTTGATCCGTCGATTCAGTCGTACAGATCCCAGCCGCTGACGGTAACCCTGGCGGATGAGCACGGCTTCTTCAATCACACCCCAGACTTCGAGGTGACGCCTTTCGAAGGTGATCCCTACATCGTCGAGGTAAAGCCTTCTGCACGTGCCAACCAACCGTTCCGTGCCCACCGTCTCCAAGTGGCGCGCGAGCACTTCTTGGGAAACGATCGAGAGTACTTGCTCGAAACCGAGCTCTCGATCCGCATCGAACCAAAAATCACAATTCTGCGGAATCTATACGGCCGCGCGCGTGCTGTGCCGCTCGACGACATTGCGGCCCTTCTTGCACTGCTACCCAAAGATGGCACCCCCGTAAGCCTGCTAACCATAGCTTCTCACTTGCCGAATAACCTCGGGCGAATCGGCAGGGGCGTTCTAAGTGGCTGGATTGACGTTGAGCTCACAAAACCCATCGGGCCGAACTGGCTCGTTTGGCGCAAACCGAGATGAGTGCCCTACCCACTACCAGTGAATTCCGACACCCGAAGGTCGGGGAGCGCTACCTGTATTCGGGGTACGAATTCGAGGTCCTGCGAATCGACCAGGCCATCGTTACGCTGCGCGGCGTAAACGTTAAGCGGGTAAGCGATATTCCCTTGTTACGTTGGCAAGACCTGGCAGATCGTGGGCGACTGACCATTGTCGCCGCTATAGAACCCTGGAACGACCTTTACGCAAATGCGGCAAACCTGACCGACAAGGAGGCCAATGCGCAGAAAAAGCGATTGGCCTACGTCCGCGCGTTCGAGCATGAGCTGTGTGGCAGAGCGCCCACTGAGCTCGGGACCTTGCTGATCCAGCGAATCGCGGAGGAACGTGCCGAAAAGCCGCCCTCCCTTTCTCGGGTGCGCGCATGGATCCGCAAGTATCGGGAGTCTGGCCGAAATCCGTTGGCTCTCATCACACGCGAACACAGGACGCGTGAGCGCAAGCCACGGATGGACGGCACGGTAGCAGCGCTCATGCAATCGATCCTACGCTCCACGTACATGGACGACCGTCGGCCGAGTGCACAAGCGATCTACTGCATGCTCTGTGCCGAAATCGAGGCCGAAAATCTGAAGCGGCCTCCCGATACGAAGCTGTCCCCGCCATCAAGGGCGTCGTTTTATCGGGCAGTCGCAAGCCTTGACGCGTACACCTCGGATCTAAACCGACACGGCAAACAGTACGCCAAGCGAAAGCATCGCCACGGCGGGAAGATCCATCCGCCGACCATGGTGCTGGAGCGAGTCGAGAGCGATAGCAACTACATTGACCTGATCGTCGTTGACGAGAACGGCGACCCTATCGGCCGGCCTGTATTGACGATCATGCTGGACATCTTCAGCAGATGCGTCCTCGGCTGGGACCTTTCGTTTGTGCCGCCGTGTGCTGCAAAAACGATACGGGCCTACAAAGATTCAGTATCGTCAGAAAATGGCCGCCTTCCCGGTGGCGCGGCGGTAGAACTGATCGTCGATGGCGGACCGGAATTCAAGAGCGATCTGTTTCTGGTCTGCGAGCGCTTCGGGACCACCGTTCGAATCGTTGCTCCCAGAGAGCCGAACGAAAAGCCGCACATCGAGCGGTTCTTCAAGACGATGAACTCGATGTTCATCCACCTTATCCATGGCACAACTCGTTCATCGCCACAGGACCGCGGCGACTACCAAGCAGTCAAGCAAGCGTGGATACAACTCGATGAATTACGCGAACGGTTCGCGTCCTGGGTCGATAACATTTACCACCGCTTGAATCATTCGGAATTGGGCCTCCCTCCGATCGTCGTCTGGCAAAAGGCAACCGAGCTCGATATTCCGACGCGGTACCTGAACGCGGGGCTTGACCAGATCTGCAGAAAGTCCACCGAGCGCTCGATCACCGGGGGTCGTGTAAACCTCTTCAACCTCAGCTGGACAAGCCCAGCGTTGCCGGACTTGGCGGGCCGGCTGGCCACTCATCCGGAAAAAGACAAGGTCGTCGTGCTCTATGACGAAACCGACCTCAGTCACGTGTACGTAGTCGACCCGGATGACGCCACGCGCTTAGTCCGTGCAGACCCCGTTGACCCGCGCTACCAGAATGGCCTGACTTTGGCCGAACACAAGGCTGCCAGCGCAGCGCTCAAGGCGGCGGGTAAAGACGCCCAAAACACGAAACTACTGAACGAAGCGCGAAAGAAAATGTGGGATGAGTTCGACGTGAAGACGGCCCGCGCGCGCAAGCAGTTCGCTCGCATGCGCAACGAGAAGGTGGCCGAAAAACTAAGGCAATCAACCGGAGCAACCCAAGGGGGCCAGCTTTCGAATCCGCAAACCGGCGAACTGCCCGAGACGGACTTCGCCCTGCCCAGACTCGAAAGCACTTCATCGCAACCGGGGACCGAACTGGACCTGTGGGATGAAAGCAGCGAGATCTATCAATCACTCTGATTCCAGGCACTTGTTATGAAAATGGAAGAGCTGCCGTCTGGTCTGAACGCGTTTCGCGACGTCTTCTACCAGCATGACAAAGTCCTTGAGTGCATTAGCGCCTTCAACGACGTACTCCGGTACAACGATGGCCGAAGAGAACCGAGCTCTCTGGCGATAAGCGGTCGCGCGGGCACGGGGAAGACCACTTTGTGCTCGCACCTCCTCGCCCCGTTCAAAACTGAAGTCTTCGAAGAGCCCGAAGGCATCCGGAAGGTAATTCCCGCCTTCTATCAAGCCGTCCCCGGTGTTGCGACGATCAAGGATCTGGCTCAAAAACTGTTGATTCGTCTTGAAGTGAGTGATCTGAGTGGCAACAGAACTCAGCTTACTGAGAGGCTGATTCAGAATCTCAAGACGTGCAAAACACGATTTTACATTCTCGACGAGTTTCAACACTTGGTCGATCCACGAAAAGAGAAAACCCATGCGACAGTGAGAAACTGGGTGAAGGATCTGATGAATGAATCAATGGTTCCGATTATTCTTGTCGGAACTGCAGACCTACTCACGTTGCTAGAAGGCGATGAACAATTAGAGCGGCGTTTCCGGCGCAGTTGCTCGCTATCCGAATTCGCATTGAATGACGATTTTCGAAAAGTGATCATCTTCTTCACCAAGCGCCTGAACGAACATTGCTCGTTGAAGGCTGCCGACGTAATCAAGAAAAGCCTTTTTACGGAACAGATGTACGCAGCGACAGGCGGAAATATGTCTGCCACGAAGGACCTATTTGTTGAATCTGCCGACCAGGCTTTAACAAAGGGCGACACTGAGCTCAGCGATGCACACTTCAGAGAGGCGTACAGGCGAATTCGAATTTCGTCCGCTCTGGCTCCCGAGGGCGTGAACCCGTTTTCACAAGACGCTGACAGACTGGGTCTGTCCCGGACCGTCAGATGAATTACCTACCGCTCCCGATCGAGGGTGAGTCACCCTTGAGTGTTGTACTTCGCATGACGGAGATGAACGGGTACTCGTCGGTGAAGGGCTTCGTCTATCGCCTCATCAAGAGCCCCTCCAAATCAATGCTGTTTCGGAAGGGAATTTTCGCTCGAAAGATGTCAGAGCTGTACCCTGAGGAAATCAGGAAGAGGCTGCTTGGCGGCTTCTTTGAAGAACGTCCAAGCGTTTCATCACGCAAACCTGTTCGTGTCCTCAACGTCGATTTACCTGCCACTGCCGTTCGATTCTATTGGCAGGCTGTCTGCCCGAGTTGCGCAAAAGAAGGCTACTACCGGGCAGAAACCTGCGTCGCACTGTTCGAGTACTGCCCAAAGCACAGCCGCAGGCTCGTGAGAAATTGTCCCGAGTGCGGTGCAGTCTTTGGCCCGGGGCAACGCGGTATCGATCAGTGCCAATGTAAAGCGCCCATCTCCACCATCGAGAGTCCGCGAGGCTTCGCCTTTGGCGAGCGGGTCTTGTACGAAGCGATGGCAAGGGGAGACCAAAAACGGGTGTCGCAGATGCTCGCCTACGTGACAGTACTGGAGATAGAACGCGAGACCGATCTGGTCAAAAGATCAAGGCTGCTCGGGTACGCGGCATTGCTCACCATAGCGCCAGCGCAAGGCGTCCGCGCTTTCGCTCGACATCAACAGAGACGATACCCGGAGCTCTTGCCGCGTGTCGCACTCGCTCGCCTCATCAGTAGCGTGTCGCCGGCCAGCGATCTTGCCGAACAACTGGCAAGAACCGTATCTCGCGAAGTGAAGATCACGCTGGTTCCGAGGGAGCAAATGAATGCGCCGACATGGCCACCGCAGCCAGCAGAGGGCACATCTCTTGCCCAAGCCCCCACAAATGCTGACAGCGAGAATCTTCTGCTCTTGCTGGACAGTCGTGCCGCTTCAGCGGCGCTCAACGTTTCGACGCACTCGCTCACAGCTCTTGAGCGTGCCGGTTTGCTCAAGTTGATACGGCGAAACTCCATCATCCGGCACCGCTTCGGAAGCCATGAGGTCTCTGGCTTGATGTTGCGACTCGCACAGGGCTGCGCGGAAGGCGCCTTGGGCGAGGGCGATCAATTTCGAACACGCGCCTATGCAGAGGAGCTCGTCGAAATTTTCGCAGGCCGAAGGCAGGTTGTGAAGTTCGATATCGAGTCTGGACTTCCATCCCTCAAGACGATCGCGTCTCCCGAGGCATCCGCGGCCAATGACAGCACATCGGGCCCAAGGCCCAGCGACCTCCTGACACTTGAGGAAACGGCCGAACGACTCGGTACGTACGCGGACGCTATACGCAGAATTGAGAAGGCGGGCCACTTGACTCGTCACACGAGTGCGAATGCCCAAGGCCGACAGCCCATCACATTCACGTCCGAGGAGGTGCAACGCTTTGACCGTGAGTACATATTTGTGGGCAACCTGGCCACACAGCTTTCCACCGGAGCGACATCGTTATCAGACCGCCTGGCCGCTGTGGGGGTCAGCCCGATATCAGGACCTCGTATCGACGGCGCGCTCGTCAATGTTTTCCGACGCGCCGACCTACTCGACGTAGATCTGCAGAAGGTCAAAGCGCTTAAAAACTATCCGACTCGAACCGGTCGAAAAGTGGCTGGCGTGGTGCGCTACGACAAAAAACGATGGCTGACCTCAACGGAGACGGCCGAATTGCTAGGAATAACCGTTCAGCAGGTTGCTGCATTACAGCGGAGCGAACTCCTGGTGAGCGACACGCCGCCCGATCGCGAGGCAGACAATCGAGACTATTTTCTGCGCACAGACGTCGAAAAGACCCGATGCGAACTCGATGCGATGATGGACATCGATGCCGCCGCCGCTCAAGTAGGTCTCACTCGGCGGGAGTTCGTTGTTCGGTTTATTGAATCAGGCTTGGTTCAATGTGTTTCCGTTTGGAAAAAGCAGCGGATCAGACGGGTTGATCTTCAGCGTATTCAGGAGAACTTGGTCAAATACCTCAGCGCGGCGCAGGCGGGCGAAATCTTGGGCACACACTCGCGTTATTTAATGAATGCCGAGCGGGCAGGCAGAATCCAGCGTGTGCCCGAGCACGAATGCGGTATGAAGGGAGCGGCCCTGTTTAGGTGTGAGGATGTTTTGGCCCTGAAGGACGGGCCGGAGATTGAATCACAGCGAAGAGGGGTGTCGAAGAGGTTGCTCGGATAACCGAGCTGAAGGTTCGGAGTCAAATCCGTCCTCCCGGGCACCGTAGCTCCTCGTACCTATCAAGCACACATGTTCTTACATATGAGCCATGGGCGGGTTCATTTCCTGATCTCTTGAACAATCTTGGCCAATTCAAGAAACCTTTCTGCCATTTTAACATCATCTTTTTCGAGCCTATGATCAGTTTCGCGATGTCCGAAATAGCGAGTTGCGAACTCTCGTTTAACCGAATTTCGATCTTCATCCGTCAAGGTGGCAAGGAATGGATCGATCGACGCAAGCTCCAGTTCAGCCTGCCGCAGGCCGCGCTCGTTTTTCTGATGGCGCGATACCTGTAGGGCCGCAAATCCAGCCAGCAGGATAAAGGGGGTAGAAATTAATAGCTGGCGGACTACTGTGGCCCAAGTCAAATCTTTATCAAATGTGAAGTAGAAGAACCCGACACCAATGACGATCCACGCCACGAGAGACCAAAACGCGACGCCTTTCCACAACGCAGCGCGGTCGCGCTCTTCGTTCGCCGTTTTTTGATACCCGTACGCCATCCCCGTATCAGTGATGATGCCAATTAACTTCTGGGCATAGCCTTTTTGCGTCTCCATCGCAGAAACGATAGCGGCGGTGTCCTCGTTCAACTTTGCCACTAAGGCCGCGTGCGCTTTAGCTGCCTCGCTGGCAGCCTCCCTCTCTGACTCCGCACGAAGCGCCGTCGCAGTCGTAAAAGCCTCTTGACGATCCTGCTCGCTTCTGGCGGCCACCTGGGCACGTGCCAGCTCTTGTGCGGCAAATTCTGTTTGCTTGGCTTGCTGTGCATCTGAAAACTGCTGCTGGAATGCCGCGATGGCAGTGTCTAACCTTTGCTTTTGCGAATTAATTTCAGCCGTGGCTTCTGATATGCGAGCCTGCAAGGTACCTTGCATCTGAGAGATGCCGTCGGTGTCTTTCCTGATCGCGTCCAGCCAGCTGCCAACGGCACTCCGGAAGGAGGAAGCAGCTTCCCTCATGCCATCGATGCCCTCTAAGGTCTGACGCGGAAGGGACGAGACCTGGGTGAGGCTATTGTCGAGATGAGCTTGCGCGTTGCTCCAGTGACCTACGTTTCCGTTGGAAGAAAAACTGTCGATTTCTGCTCGTGCTTGCTGAAGATAAGAGCTCAGGTTCGCGAGGGTACTGCTAACAACCAAGAGCGGGTCGATCTGATCCAAGGAGCGTCGAATATGTCTCGCCACGGCGTTAGCGCGGTCCCAGTTATCGAGCAATATCGGGGCTTGCGAGCAAGCCTCCCGTGCGAGCTCAAGTACCCTGCTGAAGTCCTCGATATCGAAGAAAACCTGATGGCCGTTAATACGTTCTAATATTTGGCTCATGTTCGTATACCCACGAATGGAATACCTGCTGTGTTACCACAACGGTGGAATGAATTCTAAAACTTTGTCGATGCAGTGATCTAATCGCTCGATAAGCGTGCATCGGAAAATCGTGTTCCGTACCGGGTAAATCCCAATCCAGGGGAGGTACGCTGAAGGCGGCGGCCAATTCCATAGCAGTATTCCCACCTCCGTATGACGACACCCCTACTCTTGCGTACCCTCTTCGACGCGTCCAACAAGTCGAGCTCTGAGTAGATGACTCAGGTAATCCCGCAGCCGGCGCTCATTAGGTACGGATATTACTTGACACGCGAAATTAGGTTCTCGCCTTCGCAGGCACCGTAGCATGGTTGGCGTATCGACACATTGGCAGCATATCGCCACGGCTGCCAGGTTGCCTGACATTGCCCCTTACTATTACTCGAATCACGGACACGAGAAGACGATCGGTTGATCAAATGTCAATGATGGGGTTTTCTTCGTCAATTCGAATTGCCCTCCCATAACGAAACCCGTTCGTCCATCTGGCAGACGAACCTCAGGAGCAAAGAAGTGCTTCAAGTCCTCACAGGACAACACGACAACCCGCGCTCCTATTTCAAGAACAGCTACCGTTCTTGTTGTTGCCGGATCAATTGTTGGCTCAGCACCGATTGGTACAGTGGTCGTAGCCAATAGTTCGATGTTCTTTCCAAGGATAAATATCGGAGCAAGCACAAGCAAAAGAGCGCCTGCGCTGCTGAGCAAGAAAATTCGCTTTCGATGACTCATGGCGCAAGGGGAATCGATGGCTTGACCGGCCCGGGATAGCAGGTCTGCCCAACCACCGCAGGAGATCGCGACAACGCATTCGACACGCTAACGGGCAACATCGACTTGCCAATATTCACGCCGACCCTGGCCAAGCACGATTGGATAGGGGTTCCACAGTTGTTGCTGGTTGCACTGTAATCACCGCCTGAATTTTTCAGGCACTCGGCAAGCACGGCCTCTTGGAAACACCGTCTAGTTAGCGGGATGGTAACCGTCCAACTTCGGGGGCAGTTCAAAGCCAAGGCGGTTCACGGTGAGTCAGGCTCGTCCACCGGGAAGAACAAGAAGCCTTCGCTGCGAAGAAGCCTCCAAGGCGACATTCCGATCTTGATGCTCTCCACCGTCAGAGTGAACGGCTTGCCCTCAATGAACCTTGCGGCCTTACGCTCAAGCCGTTTCAACGCTTTGGTCTTCGCAGCAGCAATGGCGCGCTCTACGGACTGAGCCACCACGTACTCGTTCCGGTAAAAGCCGACTTCCTGATTGTCCCCGCTCAGAAGAAGCGGCTCTCCAACCAACTGGATGCAAAACACCTGAATCAATCTGGGGCTCCGACGCCTGTAAGGTCCATCAAGTCCTTTGGCAAGGATAGCGGATTGAAGAAGTCCAGCCCCTCCGCAATGATGGCCATAGCGCAGTCCTCACAGTCCACGTGGCCTGCAAACGTGGCGGCTGCAGCAATGCTGTAGAAGATGTGACCGCCGTTTCGTGGGTTCGCGTGATAGTGGGGGCGACGGCCCTCAGAACTACCAGTCACTCGGTCGGGATGCATAGGATCCTTTATTGCACCGCGTCCCTCGCTGGTAGCGTTGGCAATTTTCTTCGCAATATCGCGACTGGCCTGTAAGTCCTCGCCCTGTTTGGCGAGTTGCACCGCCTCTTCGTAACTCACTGGGCGGATTTTCTCGATGCCCTTCTTGCAGATTCGGACGAGCCAAATCACAGCCTTCGTCGGAGCAAGCCCTTGCGGGTCAGTGAGCATTGTCGGTTGGCCACCCACGTAGCTGTACCCGTTGATCCCACCGGCAATCCCGATCGGATCACTCGACAAATACCTCCCGAGCCTTGGCACATAGTACCGATGCCAGTTGTAATGCAGCCCCGACTCCTCATCGTAGTACTGCCCCGGGAATCTCAGATTGACCGTCGTGGGCTGGCCGTTGCCGTCCGGGTCTTCGTTGGCCGGTGAGGTGCCGTAACCGTCCGACTCCCAGCGCCACACTGCCGGGCCAGTGTTTAAACGCGCCTGGCGCGGCGTACCCAATTGGTCGAGCTCAAATATCAGTTCGCGCGATAGGTCATAACTTCCTCCGACCCACCTGTATTCGATCTGTGCAAGAAGGTGAGCATCTGCCCACAGGTAGCTGCGTACCGGAGCCCCGGTCTCCGTGGTCTCGGCGATCAACCGGTCCTGATCGTCGTAGTGAAAGAACAGCGTTTTCGACCCCTGCGGCGCGGCGGCGGTCGTCACCTTCCTCGTGCGACGGTGCTTGTGGTCGTAGTGGTACGTCGCTCTGAGTTGGCCTCCCCGGCTTACCGTCTTGAGCCGCCCGGCGTCATCCCAGGTGTAGGTGTTCAGGCCGTCGTTAGTGATCTGACCGGCCGCATCAATGCTCACCGCTGCACCGTTGATCGTGGCGACCCGGTTCGTGTTCGCGGTGTAGGTCGCCGTGGTCGGGGTGCCCGGCGTACTGGCGCTGTCGGTAGTGCGGTTGCCGTTAAGGTCGTAGGCGTGATCCCGCTGACCGCTGAAGCCCGCCTCCGTGTCCAGCCGCTGGATCTCGTCATACGTATAGGTGCGCGTGCCACGCGGACTGGTCAGCGTCTGCACATTGCCCAGTTCGTCGTACCCGTACTGATCGGCACACACCTGTGAAGCTACTCCGGCGAGCAGCGCACACAGCAGCAGGCGGCCTATCGATCCTGAGGCCTTCGGAATTCGCTTCATGACTATGGCGCGCCGAATTACTGGTTGCTAAGGTAACCGGGCGCGTCCGCTCCACTGCCCGCAGGGATCGCAACGCACGTGGTCGCCGTAGCCGTGCTCGGGTAATACACCACCATTGTCTCGCGGGTGCTGCGCGCAAGCAGCGCCTGGGCGTGCCAGCGCTTGCAGCTTTCCAGCGGCACGCTCTTCCACACGGTGGTTGCGTTGCACAACTGCAGCGCATTGTAGTTCCACGACGGTTTGACAAAAATACTGCCATCCGCGTATGCCGTCACCGAAGTGACTGTGCCCGAGCAGGTCAGCGTTGCAGCCTGTAGGGTGGGCACGACCAAGGAAGCGAGCAGCGGAAGGATATGACGAATGAGCGAGCGCATGGGAATAACCTCCAAGTCTGGACTTATATGGGTGAGGAATCAGGGCAACAGGTCGTTGATCATCTGCGCTGGGGGAACCCCGATAAATATCGGACGTGGCGCAAGCGGAAGCTCTCCGGGTCTGAATGGAAACTGGGGAGTAACCCTCACGACAGCGTTGTAGACACCCTGCCCGAGCGTCTCACTGGTCTTCAATGTCTGCACGCCGCTACCCTGTAACTCCACAGAGTCGAGCAAATTAGCTCCGGTGCAGGGGCTGGCAGGATAGTCATGGCACAGTTCCAACGTTCCTCGCGCCTCGACGGGGCTTACACTTACGATTACGCTGATCTGCTCACCGACCGCGGCATAAACACTCGGCCACGAGTCCGTGAGATTCACTTTGGTCCCAGCGACAAATCCGCTGGTGAGCTGACCATCCGCATTGAAGCTTCGCGAGAGCGCCGCTTCGTTCTTGGCGCTAAACAGCGCCATATCAAGCGCCCCGCTTGCGTCATAGCTAATCGACTTACTGACCCAAAGTACCGAACCGGAACGGGTCACTGAGGCCGACTGAGGCTGACCCAGCGTGTTGCGCGCCGTGTTTAACTGCGATCCCGTCGGATCCACCCACGAGAGCACCTGACCGGCCGCATCCCTCACGTACTGCGTCACGTGTGCCTGCCCCGCTTCCGTGCGCGAGGCCGACACGAGATAGCCCTTGTCGTTGTAGTTGTAGATCGTGCTGCCCGAGCCATCGCTGACCGCGCAGAGCCTGCCGACCCCGTGACTGCAGCCCGATGCGCCATCCCACGTATAGGTCACCGTTTCGCTCACCGCGCCGCCGGCCGAGGGCCGGTAGCTCATGGTCAGCGGCCTGTTCAGCGCATCCCATGTATAGCTTGTCACCCGACCCAGTCCATCAGTGCGCTGGGTAACGTTGCCTGCCGCATCATGTGCGTAGCCGAGCGTGCCCCGGTCCGGGCTGCTCTCCTGCGTTGTGTCGCCCAGCCCATTCACCGCAAACTGGGTTTGCGCACCATTCGGTGCCGTCAGCGATGTCGGCTCGTCCTGTCCGTCGTACTGCGCCTGCGTGATGCCACGCGTAGGCTGCTGCGCGTCGTCGATCTGCTTGAGCCGGCCCAGTGCATCCCACTGGTAGTCCGTCTCCCGATTCTTCGGATCAATGAGCTTGTTCAGCCGGTTCATTGCGTCGTGACGCTGCTCTGTCACGTTGCCGATCGAATCCCTGCGTTTCCACGGGCGCCCCAGCGGGTCGTACTCGGTGCGCTGCTGGCGCGCGAGTTGATCGCCCGCATCGGTGACATCGACCTGGGTCACGTTGCCCGCGGCATCCAGCGTGTAGCGCGTATTGTTGCCGGCTCGATCAGTGATGTCGGTCAGACGATGTGCGTCATCCCAAGTGTAGTCGTAGTACCGACCGTCGGGCAGCGTCTGCCGCTGCAACAGCCCGGTCGGGTAGTAGTTCCAGCTCGTGGTGGCATCGGCCACGGTACGGCTGGTCAGCCACCCTCTCGGATGCCAGGTCTGGGTGGTGAGCACGCCGTTCGGGTCGGTCATTGACAGCAGCCGACCTGCTGGGTCGTACTGAGTGAAACTCCACACCTGACCCAGTGCGTTGGTGATCTTCTTCAGGTCACCCTTCGTCCAGCTGGCCGTGGTAGCCGGGTAGTACTCGTAGGTGGTGATGTCCGCCACATCGGTGCGCGGGCCGTTGGCAGTGAGCATCTGACCATGGCGGTTCCAGGTGTAGGTCCAGATGCGGGGCGTGCCGGTGGCCACGGCGCCGAAGCCTGCGCCGCCCGTGCCGTCGGTCGTTGCCTGTTCGACCTGCTTGCACAGCACGGCGATCGGTACCGTGTCATACACATAAGCATCACTCGGCGCGCAACTGGCGATCGCCCCGCCTGCCGTGGGGTCCGGCTGGCCGTGATAGACCCAGGTCGTGATCTTCTTCGGTTGTGCCTCGCGCACCTTCAGGCGCCACAGCGGATGCCACTCGGTGCTGATTCGACGCTGGGTGGCCGTCGGGCTGTAGCTCGACGGTGTCGCCGGGCAGGCGTCTGCGGCACCGAGCCCTTCAACGCGCACCGTCTCAAGGTTGCGCGCAAGATCGTTGCCGTAGCACGTCTTGTTCCCCGCAAAGTCGGTGCGGCTCGCAACGTTGGCGTTGCCGTCGTACGTGATGGCGGATGAGGCCGCGCCGCACCCCGGACCGCCGGGTTGGCTCACACCGGTCGAACGTGTCACACCGAACTGGGTGGCGAAACTGTAGGTGCGCGCCGTGCCCAGCGCGTCCGTCACCACCGTCTGGGTGACGTTGCGGTTGATATTCTGGGTGTAGGCGAGCGTTGCGGCATCGGCGCCTCCTGCCAGCGACTCGCCGATGGCACGACCATCGCTGTTGTACTCGTAGGTGGCAAACCGGGCGCCGTTCTCGTCGGTGATGCCGGTCAAAGCACCCGGCAGGTTGGCCCCGCCCGTATGAGCGGCTTCGTTGTAGTGGTAGGTGCGAACGGTGCTGTCCGGGTAAGTGACCGTGGTCAGCTGGTTGGCCGCGTCGTAGCCGTAGCGCACCGACTGAGCGGCCGAATTCGTGACCTTGACGATGCGGCCACTCACATCATGGCCGAACGTGAGCTTCTGGCCCTGGCTGTCCTGTACCCGAAGCAGGCGACCGGCGGGCAGCACCGTCGTCGTCGGGTTGCCAGACGCATCCAGAACGAAGCCTCCGTTGCCCGACACGCTGCCATCTGTGCCATCGCTATAGGTCACCGTGCGCACCGTGCCGTCGCGCTCGCGCACCGACTCAAGCTTGCCCAACGCGTCGAAGGTCTCGGCCCGCTCCTCCGCGGCGTCCCAGTAGCGCCAACCCGTGCGAACGCCGGAACTGTTCTTGAGCTCGATCAGGCGGTCACTGACGTCCGCTTCCGCATTCCATGTCGACCCGGAGAGCTGAAAGGTCAGCACCCGACCACCTTCTCGAATCGACCATGCAGTTGTGGTTGAACTTGAGGGCAGCCGGATCTGCTGCTGGTAATCGAAGGTCCAGCCGGCACCGAGCGGCATCACGACACTCGGACTGCCCGTGATCAATTCCGTGTAGCCCGCTCGCGTGCTCAGGCTGTTGTACGTCCGGGAGAAATCAATCGGTCCGGACTGAATATCCTGCTGGCGCAGAAACTTGTTTCCGCTGCCCAGGGCAACTGGATTGCTTAGAGACGGACAAGAGACGCCCGACTTTTTCGAGCTCGATGCTGCCTCTGACGCATGCGGGACGCACAAACCAGTCGAATAACTAAATGACTCCGTCGACGCGCAGAGAGGCGGGCCAACATGTCCCATCGGCCAAAGCCCTCCATGCACTGTCGAGTAATAACAGGCTTGGTTTGGCACGACAACGGACTGATCCTCCTGCGCCCTGACGAAAACCGACCATACCGGACCAGCGTAATCCAAGATTATCTGGTCTTGACAAGCCGCGTCTGGCGAGCCGTAGAGCGTCTTTGTCTGGTTCGCAATGGCAGGCCATTTTACAAGCCACACGTCATACGGATGAACGCTAGCCGAATAGAGCGTTACAGCAACAGCGACAAGAGTCTTTATGCACGCTAGACATAGATTTAAATGACCCCCGAATGAACTGGCTCGATTCTTTTCCACGGCAATCATTTCCATGAATCATTCAGCACTTGGTCTTAGTCTTGAAATCGCCGAGTCTCATAAATTCGAATCCGGCAGACAACAACCCCGAAGCCCACCAGCAACAAAACAATCGTCGAAGGTTCAGGCACCGGCGCGGCAATAACGGCACTAGTGCCGCCAAACAGGTACGCTTGTTCACTTGGTCACGCCAATCTATTTTTTAACGCCTTTGCACGATAAAGAAAACAAATAAAAACGTGTGAAGTTAACCCATGTGGATTACGGCGAAAGGCATAAAAAACCCGCGGATAGACGACTCGGAAAAAAGCCATCGTAGACAGCATTGCGGGATGTCACCTTTACGACGGCGCCTTCAGCAGGGCCGATCACGCTTCTGGTGAGGGTGCCCTTGTTTGAGTATCTGCGCTTGGGGGTATCCAAGTACCGCCGATGGTGGATGCTAGGACGCTCGCAGCCCACCACGCCGCATCGCAAGGCCGAAGTCGATCGCCATCCCAGACGTCAAAGGCTCCGAAGCCATGACGCCCGCCGGAGTGACACCGAGTCGGCGGTACTTTCCGGGCTCGGAGTTCTTGCCTCTAACGAGATTTTATCGCTGTCTCTAGCGGGATTCTCAGCACAAGCAATCGTGGAGGTTGGTCAATCTTTTGCCTCGGCGTTTAGGCTCTTATTCACTCGCATCCTATTGATACGTATGTTTTTTTCGGACAGAGCGCTTCTGAGCATTTAAGTGTCGGGCGCCATCCTGCAACCCGTCGTGTCCGACCACTCTCGTCTCTAGTGAGATTTTTTGATTTTCTCAAACGAGATTTTTCCTCTGAGCACGTTCCTAAAATATCAACGCGAATTGCACGTAGCGCCGGCGCAACGCTGCCAAAGGACATGGCGACACCGCGCCCAATCTGCGGCCAAAGCGGCTCCAGTAAACAAAAAGGGCGCCCGAAGGCGCCCTGAGGTCTTTCATTATTGTCTCTAATGAGACGTTATCGTCTCTAGTGAGACTGCTCTCGTCTCTAATGAGAATCTACGCTCAATCTCAACCTCAATCCCAACTCAAAGCCCCACCCGTCTGATATTCAATCACCCGCGTCTCAAAGAAGTTGCGTTCCTTCTTCAGATCAATCATTTCACTCATCCACGGGAACGGGTTTTCCGCCCCCGGATACAGCACGTCGAGACCGATCTGCTGCGCCCGGCGGTTGGCGATGAAGCGCAGGTACTCCTTGAACATGGCTGAATTCAGGCCGAGCACGCCACGCGGCATGGTGTCTTCGGCGTAGCGGTATTCGAGCTCGACGGCCTTGCGGAACAGGGTCTTGAGCTCTTCGCGGAATTCGATGGTCCACAGGTGCGGGTTTTCGAGCTTGATCTGGTTGATCAGGTCGATGCCGAAATTGCAGTGCATGGACTCGTCGCGCAGGATGTACTGGTACTGCTCGGCGGCGCCCGTCATCTTGTTCTGACGGCCGAGGGCGAGGATCTGCACGAAGCCGACGTAGAAGAACAGGCCTTCCATCAGGCAGGCGAACACGATCAGGCTTTTCAGCAGCTGCTGGTCGGTTTCGGGCGTGCCGGTCTTGAACAGCGGGTTGGTCAGTACGTCGATGAACGGGATCAGGAATTCGTCCTTGTCGCGGATCGACTGCACTTCGTGATAGGCGTTGAACACTTCGCCTTCGTCCAGGCCGAGCGATTCGACGATGTACTGGTAGGCGTGCGTGTGGATGGCCTCTTCGAAGGCCTGGCGCAGCAGGTACTGGCGGCACTCGGGCGCAGTGATGTGGCGATAGGTGCCGAGCACGATGTTGTTGGCGGCCAGCGAATCGGCAGTAACGAAGAAGCCGAGGTTGCGCTTGATGAGGCGGCGCTCGTCGTCGGTCAGGCCGTTGGGCGTCTTCCACAGCTCGATGTCGCGCTGCATGTTCACTTCCTGCGGCATCCAGTGGTTGGCGCAGCCGGACAGGTATTTGTCCCACGCCCACTTGTACTTGAACGGCACGAGCTGGTTTACGTCGGTGCCGCCGTTGATGACGCGCTTGTCTTCGGCGCGGATGCGGCGCATGCGGGTGGATTGGGCGGGGGCCGGGGCCGGTGCGGGGGCGCGCGGCGCGATCGGCAGTTCGGCGATCGGGGCGGTGATCGGCAGCGGCTCGGCGAACATGTCGCGGCGCGGCGCGGCGCCCACACGGGGAACTGCTTCGGTTGCCGCGGTGCGCAGGCCGAGGCCGGGTTGCGGGGTGTTCACGGGCAGGTCGTCTTCAAAACTCAGCATGGATGTTCTCTCCGTGGGCGGTGCGTGGAGCGACCGGGTTCTGGTTGATTCGGTTGTATTCGGTTCGCGTTCAGTCAGCGGGCGGGCGGACCTGACACCGCCCTGCCCTGCGCATGCAGGGTTCAGGGCGGCGGTGCAGCCGGCTTACTGGCAGGCTTCGCAGGTCGGGTCGTCGATGGCGCAGAACTTGGGTTCGGCTTCGCTCGGAACCGAATTCAGCTCACCGCCGCGGCCGGTCGACTTCTCGGCGTGCGTGGCGCCCATGGCGCGCAGGTAATACGTGGTCTTGAGGCCGCGCAGCCAGGCCAGCTTGTAGGTTTCGTCGAGCTTCTTGCCCGAGGCGCCGGCCATGTAGATGTTCAGGCTCTGCGCCTGGTCGATCCACTTCTGGCGGCGCGACGCGGCTTCGACCAGCCATTTCGGCTCGACTTCGAAGGCGGTGGCGTACAGGCTGCGCAGTTCGGCCGGAATGCGGTCGATGCGCGACAGCGAGCCGTCGAAGTACTTCAGGTCGGCGACCATGACTTCGTCCCACAGGCCCATCTTCTTCAGATCACGCACCAGGTGCTCGTTCACCACGGTGAATTCGCCCGACAGGTTCGATTTGACGAACAGGTTCTGGTAGGTCGGCTCGATGCTGGCGTCGACGCCAATGATGTTCGAAATGGTGGCGGTCGGCGCGATGGCGAGGCAGTTGGAATTGCGCATGCCGTAATCGGCGATGCGGCTGCGCAGCGCGCTCCAGTCCATCGTGACCGAACGGTCGACTTCGAGGTAGCCGCCGCGCTCTTCGGCCAGGATGTCGAGCGAGTCGTGCGGCAGGATGCCGCGGTCCCACAGGCTGCCCTTGTAGCTGGCGTAGCGGCCGCGCTCTTCGGCCAGTTCGGTCGAGGCCCAGTAGGCGTAGTAGGCGACGGCTTCCATCGAGCGGTCGGCGAATTCGACCGCGTCATCGGAGGCGTACGGCGTGCGCAGTTCGTGCAGCGCTTCCTGGAAGCCCATCAGGCCCATGCCGACCGGGCGGTGCTTCAGGTTGGAATTGCGCGCCTTGCCGACCGAGTAGTAATTGATGTCGATGACGTTGTCGAGCATGCGCATCGCGGTGCGGATGGTCTTGCGCAGCTTGTCGTGGTCGAGCACCTTGTTGCCCTGGCCGTCGTCCTTCAGGTGGGCGACCAGATTGACCGAACCGAGGTTGCACACGGCGATTTCGGTGTCGGAGGTGTTCAGCGTGATTTCGGTGCACAGGTTGCTGGAATGAACCACGCCGACATGCTGCTGCGGCGAGCGCAGGTTGCACGGATCCTTGAAGGTGATCCACGGGTGGCCGGTTTCGAACAGCATCGACAGCATCTTGCGCCACAGCGCCACCGCCGGCATCTTCTTGAACACGCGGATTTCGCCGCGCGCAGCCTTCTCCTCGTAGCGGGTATAGGCCTCTTCGAAGGCGCGGCCGAACAGGTCGTGCAGATCGGGGCAGTCGGACGGCGAGAACAGCGTCCATTCGGCGTTTTCCATCACGCGGCGCATGAACAGATCGGGAATCCAGTTCGCGGTGTTCATGTCGTGCGTGCGGCGGCGGTCGTCGCCGGTGTTCTTGCGCAGTTCGAGAAATTCCTCGATGTCGAGGTGCCAGCTTTCCAGATAGGCGCACACGGCGCCCTTGCGCTTGCCGCCCTGATTCACCGCGACGGCGGTGTCATTGACCACCTTCAGGAAGGGCACGACGCCCTGGCTCTTGCCGTTGGTGCCCTTGATGTGCGAGCCCAGCGCGCGCACCGGCGTCCAGTCGTTGCCCAGGCCGCCGGCGAACTTGGCCAGCAGCGCGTTTTCCTTGATCGCCTCGAAGATGCCGTCGAGGTCATCCGCCACCGTCGTGAGGTAGCACGACGACAGTTGCGGGCGCAGCGTGGCGCTGTTGAACAGCGTCGGCGTCGAGCTCATGAAGTCGAAGCTGGCCAGCAGCTGATAGAACTCGATCGCGCGCGCTTCGCGGTTGATTTCGTTCATCGCGAGGCCCATGGCGACGCGCATGAAGAACATCTGCGGCAGTTCGATGCGACGGTCGCGGATGTGCAGGAAGTAGCGGTCGTACAGCGTCTGCAGGCCGAGGTAGTTGAAGCGCAGGTCATTGCGGTGGTCGAGCGCGGCGCCCAGCTTCGCGAGGTCGAACTGCGCCAGCTTCGGGTCGAGCAGTTCGGCTTCGATGCCCAGCTTGATGTAGCGCGGAAAATAATCGGCGTAGGCGGTGGCCATCGCGCCCTGCGACGTTTCTTCGCCCAGCACTTCCGCGCGGATCGTATGCAGCAGCAGGCGGGCGGTGACGTAGCCGTAGGCCGGGTCGTTCTCGATCAGCGAGCGCGCGGCCAGGATGGCCGACTTGCGCACTTCATCCACCGGCACGCCGTCGTACAGATTGGTCAATGTGGCGTCGAAAATGGTGGCGACCGACACGACGTCGCCCAGGTTTTCGCAACTGTCCTGGATCAGCGTGCGCAGCGCTTCGCGGTCGAGCGGCATGCGGCGGTCGCCATCGACCACGTGCAGCACCGGCTGCTCGATCGATGCGTCAACGGCCTGCTGCTTCTGCGCGCGTTCGGCGGAACGCTTTTCGCGATACAGCACATAGGCGCGGGCCACGTCGTGTTCGGCCGAGCGCATCAGCGCCAATTCGACCTGGTCCTGGATGTCTTCGATATGGAAGGTGCCACCGTGCGGCAGGCGGCGCAGCAGCGCGCCGACGACCGCGTCGGTCAGTGCGGCAACCTGTTCGCGCACACGCGCCGACGCCGCGCCCTGCCCGCCATTCACGGCGAGGAAGGCCTTGGTCATGGCGATGGAAATCTTGGCCGGCTCGAACGCCACCACGGCACCGTTCCTGCGGATGATCTTGTAGTCGGTGTGCGCACTGTGCGCGGCGGCCGACGACTCGAGGCTGATCTGGTCCGGCGTGCCGGACAGTGAACGGTTGCTGCCGTGTTCGGCGGTCATTTGCATGCGTACATCTCCCTGGAGAACCGCAGCCACGCTGCGGCGGAATGAGTCTGGAGGTGGGGAAGTGTGCTCTTCGACCACTACCTATAGTGGTTCAAGCGGTTTGAGCTACTAAGTGTAGTGATGCGACCCGGACACCGCAAGCGCTTTTTTCCGCCGGCGGCGAATCTGCCGGAAACGCTTCAGGGGCGCGGGATACCGACCGCCGACCAGTCGAAACAGGCGCCCGGATCGGTCTTCCGACCGGGTGCCACATCCGAATGGCCTACGACATCGGCAATCGGATGGCGCTGGCGGAGCGCTCCGATCAGCGCGCGCGCGCGCGCGTACTGGACGGCTTCGAAGGGCAGCACGTTGCAGCCTTCGAACTCGATGCCGACCGAAAAATCGTTGCAGCGGCTGCGTCCACGCCAGCTCGATACGCCCGCGTGCCAGGCGCGCTCGAGGGTGGACACGAACTGCAGCAGCGCGCCGTCGCGCCGCACCACGAAGTGCGACGACACCCGAAGTGCTGCGATATCAACGAAATATGGGTGAGCCGATGGGTCGAGCCGGTTGGTGAACAGATCTTCAATCCACGGCCCGCCGAAGTCACCCGGCGGCAGGCTGATGCTGTGCAGCACGATGAGCGACACCGGCGCATCGTCCGGCCGCGCATCGCGATTCGGCGAATCGACGCGCCGCGCCGCCGCGCACCAGCCGTCGGCGTCGATAACGAGATCGGTGTGGGTCAAGAGGAGGTGCCCTTGGAAACTCGCAAGTTGAGCACGCGGCAACTCGAATTTGACGAGCTGAATCGCCTGCGGGGCAGGCTCCTACGAAAGACATCGCCCTTTTCATAGGAGCAGGCCCTGCCCGCGATCGCCCCTCTGCTCACGCGACCAAACATGTTCGACGCGCCCGATCGCCTGCGGGGCAGGCTCCTACGGAGAACGCCGCGCTTTTCGTAGGAGCCTGCCCCGCAGGCGATCCGCGCGGCGGCGTCCGAGACCCAACCTTCACTCATTGATGCCCAGCCGCTGCAGGCGGTAGCGCAGCGAGCGGAAGGTGACGCCGAGCAGGCGGGCGGCGGCCGTCCGGTTGTAGCGGGTCTTGCGCAGCGCGTCTTCAATGGCCGCGCGTTCCATGCGGTCGAGGTAGTCCTGCAGCGGCAATTCGCCGGCCGGGTCTGCGGGTGCGTCGTCGTCGGCGGGCATCAGGCCGAGATCGGCAGCGTCGATCTGTGCGTCGGCGCTCAGCGCATAGGCGCGTTCGAGCACGTTCTCGAGCTCGCGCACGTTGCCGGGGAAGGGGTAGGCGCACAGCGCGTCGATCGCGGCGCGCGTGAGGACCGGGTGCGCATTGTCGGGTGCGGCGATGCGCACGAGGAGGGTCTGCGCAAGTTGCGGGATGGATTCGCGGCATTCGCGCAGGCTGGGCATGCGTAATTCGAGCACATTGAGGCGGTAGAACAGATCCTGCCGGAAGCGGCCGTCATCGACCATCTGCTTCAGATTGCGGTGGGTGGCGCTGATCAGCCGGATGTCGGTCGGCTCTTCGCTGCGCGCGCCCACCCGGCGCACCGACTTTTCCTGGATGGCGCGCAGCAGCTTCACCTGCATCGACAACGGCAGATCGCCGACTTCGTCGAGAAACAGCGTGCCGCCCTTCGCCGCCTGGAAATGGCCCTCGCGGTCGGCATCCGCGCCGGTGAAGGCACCCTTGGTGTAGCCGAAGAACTCCGACTCGACCAGTGCTTCCGGAATGGCGCCGCAATTGACGGCGATGAACGGCCCGGCGCGGCGTGCCCCCAGTTCGTGGATGAGCCGGGCGGCGCGCTCCTTGCCGCTGCCCGATTCGCCCTGGATGTTGACCGGCGCACTGCTGCGCGCCAGCTTGGTGATCATGTCGCGCACGTGCACCAGCGCCGGTGCGTCGCCGACCAGCGCGTCGGCGCCCTGTGCCGGCGAGGCGGCGTTGCGGCCCGGCAGGTCGAGCGCCGAGCGCACCAGTGCGCGCAGCTGTTCGATCGATACCGGTTTGGCGAGGTAATCGAAGGCGCCCGCCTTCAGCGCGGCCACCGCATTGTCCATGCTGCCGTAGGCGGTGATGACGGCCACCGGCAGGTCGCGATGGTGTTCCGCGATGTGGCGCACCAGATCCATGCCTTCGCCGTCGGGCAGGCGCATGTCGGTCAGGCACAGCGCGAACTGCTCGCGCGCGAGGAAGTCGCGCGCCTGTTCGACAGTGCCGGCGAGCGACGCGTGAAGGCCCATGCGGGCGAGCGACATGTCGATCAGTTCGCGCAGATCGTCTTCGTCGTCGACCACCAGCACTTTCAGCTCACGTTGTGATCGCCGACGTTCCATGCACCGTCCCAGCTTCTGTTCATGCCGCGTACGCGGAAGTGCGCCCCCGGCGAATTATCCACGAAGTCCAGCCGCGCCCCGTTGGCTTCGCACAGTTCGCGCGCGATGTAGAGGCCGAGGCCGGTGCCCTTGCTGTGCGTGGTGAAGAAGGGCTCGAACAGGTGCGTACGCACCGCGATGTCGATGCCCGGGCCGTCGTCGAGCACCTCGATCAGCGTTGCGTCGTCTTCGCCGCGCACGATGATGCGCACGGATTCCTGGCCCTGACTGGCGTAGCGCAGCGCATTGACCACCAGATTCCACAACACCTGATGCAGATGGCCGCGATCGAACCAGATCGCGCCCGATGCCGGTGCATCGATGCGCACGCGACTGCGTACCGATGCATCGCGCATCGCCAGTTCGTCGACAAAGCTGCGCGCATAGGCTGCGACATCGAGCAGCTCGGGTTCGGCACGGTCGCGACGACCGAGTTCGAGCACGTCGCTGACCAGGCGGTCGAGCCGCAGGCTGTTGTCGCAGATGATGCGGGTGAGTCGCGCCTGTGTTTCGGCGCGGCGCTCTTCCTGCAGCAACTCGGCCGCCTGCGTGATGGCCGACAGCGGGTTGCGGATTTCATGCGCCATGCTGGCGGTCAGCCGGCCGAGCGCAGCGAGCTTGATCTGGCGCGCCTGCTCGCGCAGCCGCGCCAGATCCTCGATGAACACGAGATGACCGCCCTGCTCACCCGCCGGTACGCAACGCACGCGCACCGCCGCCGGCCGCGCTGGCAGGTCGAGCACCATGACCCGTTCGCGATCGGCCGACGCGATGCCGGACAGCAGGTCGTCGAGCGCGGGCGAGAAGTCGGCCAGCGTGACCGGGCGCGGCATGGCGGGGTCGAGCAGGCGATGCGCCTGCGGGTTGGCCTGCCGCACGCGGCCATCGGGATCGACCACCAGCACACCGTCTTCCATGTCGCGGATGACGCGCTCGTTCACCCGCATCTGTTCGGCCAGATCGCGCCCGCGCTCGCGCGCCAGCACTTCGTTGGCGATGACGCGGCGGGCCAGCAGGCGCACCGCAATCGCCGTCGCGAAAAAGCCGATGCTGATGGTGCCGACCTGCACGAAAGTGGTCGCATCATCGACCGTGGTGATCGCCTGTATCGACTGCTCGAACAGCATCGCGATACTGGCGACCGCAGCGTAGAACACCGCCAGCCGGCCTTGCCCGACCAGCGCCGCGAAGGCCAGCACCACCACATGCATGAAGGGCAGTCCGCTGCTCGCGCCGCCGCTGGCGTAGGTGAGCAGGGTCAGAAAGACGATGTCCGCCAGTACGCCCAGCGTGAGGCGACCGCCGGAGGTCGGAAGCACGCGGTCGGCGCCCAGCATCGTCACCAGCGCAAAGGCCCAGTACGCGAGCGCGGTGCGCGAAAACAGCGCTTCGTTGTAACGGCCGAAGCTGATGTCGCCGGCAAAGCCGAGCACGATGGCCAGCAGCACCGACGTCATCAGCAGCCGGTACAGGCTGAAGTAGCGCAGCGGCGTCAGGAACGACAGGCTGGCGCTGTCGTCATCGACCGGCGCAGCGTCAGCGACCGTTGTCGTGCGCATCCGCATGCGCGTCCCGGTGCTCGATGGAACAGTAATGTCGCTCGCCGGCAGAGAGCGCCTCGCCTTCCGGCAGGCGCAGACCACAGTGCGCGCACTGGACGATCTGCTCGATCGCCTTCGTCTCGGACTTGGGTTCGACCGGATCGGGTTTGCGTGTCTTCTTGAAGAACCACAGCCAGGCGACCAGCGCCAGCAGTGCAAAAAAGAGGATTCGGGTCATCGTTGCGCGAAAAGGTCGGGTTCGGCGGATGCCACGGCAACGCGGAACCACTGCGTCGCCTGAACCGTGCAGCAAGCTTACGGCGCAGCCGCGATTTGCGCGAGTCCCCGCGGGCGAACGGACAACCGGTGATTGATGCGGCGATTCGTCAGGGCCCTTCGCGTTCAGGACGCTGTTGTCGAATCCACCGTGAGAGAAACAAAAAAGCCACCTCGAGAGGTGGCTTTTCCGCGGGATTCTTGGTCGGGGAAAGAGGATTCGAACCTCCGGCCCCTGCGTCCCGAACGCAGTGCTCTACCAGGCTGAGCTATTCCCCGATCTGCACGGCCGGTAACCCGTGCAGCACTGCTGTTTCGTCACCCTGCGACAACGAGGCGCGCATTATGCTAGAACTCGCGCTCAACTGCAAACGCCGCGAGATCGAACAGACTCTGCATGTATTCGTTGGACGGCAAACCCTGCAACGCGGCGCTTGCCAGCGCGGCTTCGGCGCGTGCGTGACTGCGTGCCGCATCGATGGCGCCACTGGCGACGACCGCTTCGAGCACGGCTGCCCAGTCATCGCGCCCACCCTCTTCGATCGCGTGCCGCACGGCGGCCACCTGCGGCGGTGTGCCGTTCTTCATGACGTGGATCAATGGCAGCGTAGGTTTGCCTTCGGCCAGATCGTCGCCGAGATTCTTGCCGATGGATTGTTCGTCGCCGGAGTAATCGAGCACGTCGTCGATCAACTGGAAAGCGGTGCCCAGATGCATGCCGAAGCGCGCAAAGCGGTCTTCGACCTCGGGTGTCGAGCCAGCCAGCAGCGCACCCAGCCGGCTGGCCGCTTCGAACAGCTTGGCCGTCTTGTAGCGGATCACCTGCAGGTAGCGTTGCTCATCGACGTCGGCGTCGTGGCAGTTGAGCAACTGCAGCACCTCGCCTTCCGCGATCACATTGGTGGCCTCGGCCAGCACCGCCTGCACCCGCATGCTGCCCACGCCCACCATCATCTGGAAGGCGCGCGAGTAAAGAAAGTCGCCGACCAGCACCGAAGCGGCATTGCCGAACAGTGCGTTGGCCGTCTTGGCACCGCGCCGAAGTTCCGACTCGTCGACGACGTCGTCGTGCAGCAGCGTCGCCGTGTGGATGAACTCGACGACTGCAGCCAGCTCGGTGCGATGCGCACCGGTGTAGCCGCAGGCGCCCGATGTCAGCAACACCAGCGCCGGACGCATGCGCTTTCCGCCCGCACCGATGATGTACTCGGCCACCTGACGCACCAGCACGACGTCGGAATGCAGCCGCTCGCGGATGACCACATCGAGCTGGCTCATGTCGTCGGCGATCAGGCTGTAGAAGCGGTTCAGGGATGACAAGGCAGACGGCCGACGCGGAAAAACGCGGATGGTAGCAGCGCACGCACGCCCGTCAAGTTCGCGCATTCGACACCCTTTGACTTCGACGTCCGGGCTCGGATATACTTATTGATTCCCTTAAACCTTATTGGGGTTACACATGTACGCGGTCATAAAAACCGGTGGCAAGCAGTATCGCGTTGCCAGCGGCGAAAAAATCAAGGTAGAACAGATACCTGCGGATGTGGGCTCGGAAATCGTGATCGACCAGGTTTTGATGGTCGGCGAGGGCGAATCGGTCAAGATCGGTGCGCCCCTGGTTGCCGGTGCCAGCGTTCGTGCAACGGTGCTCACTCAAGGGCGCCACAAGAAGGTGACGATTTTCAAGATGCGCCGCCGCAAGCACTTCCAGAAACACCAGGGGCATCGTCAGAACTACACCGAGCTGCGCATCGAAGCCATCAACGGCTGAGAGTGTTAACAGTGCGTTGGCCGCACTGAGCGTATTCAGGAGAGCATGAAATGGCACACAAAAAAGGCGGCGGCAGTACGCGTAACGGTCGCGATTCGGAGTCGAAGCGTCTTGGCGTCAAGAGCTACGGCGGTCAGTTGATTTCGGCAGGCAGCATCATCGTGCGTCAGCGTGGCACCGAATTCCACCCGGGCGACAATGTCGGCATGGGCAAGGACCACACGCTGTTCGCGAAGATCGAGGGCGTTGTACAGTTCTCCGTCAAGGGCGCAACCCGCCGTCGCGTAGTGACCATCGTTCCGGCTGCAGCCTGATCCAGGCTTGACGGAACCGAGGCCCTGCCCCCGAGGCAGGGCTTTTTGTTTGTGCCGCCGGCACGGCACCGAAGCAGCGTTCTCGTTGTATCCAGCATTGATCCAGTCAGGTGTGAAGCGAAATGAAGTTCTTTGACGAAGCGAAGATAGAAGTCATCTCCGGTGACGGTGGAAATGGCTCTGCCTCGTTCCGGCGCGAAAAATTCATTCCGTTCGGCGGACCCGACGGCGGTGACGGTGGTCGCGGAGGCAGCATCTGGGCCATCGCCGATCGCAACCTGAACACGCTGATCGATTTCCGCTACACGCGCATGTTCAAGGCCGACAGCGGTGCCAACGGCCGCGGTGCCGATTGTTACGGCCGCGGCGGCGAAGACCGCGAACTGCGCATGCCGGTCGGCACGACGATCACCGATCTGGCGACCGGCGAAGTCATCGCCGACCTCGACCGCGACGGTGCGCGTGCGCTGATCGCCAAGGGCGGTCGTGGCGGTCTGGGCAATCTGCATTTCAAGTCGAGCACCAATCGCTCGCCCAAACAGACCACGCCGGGTGAGGAAGGCGAGCGGCGCGAACTGAAGCTGGAGCTGAAGGTGCTCGCCGATGTCGGTCTGCTCGGCATGCCGAACGCCGGCAAGTCGACCTTCATCCGCGCCGTTTCCGCGGCGCGACCCAAGGTGGCCGATTACCCCTTCACCACGCTGGCTCCTAACCTCGGCGTGGTGCGGGTCGATGAGTCGCGCAGTTTCGTGCTGGCCGACATTCCCGGCCTGATCGAAGGTGCCGCGGAAGGCGCCGGCCTGGGTCACCAGTTTCTGCGTCACTTACAGCGCACGCGCCTCCTGCTGCATCTGGTCGACATCGCACCGTTCGACGAGGCGGCTGACCCGCTGTATGACGCGCGCGCCATCGTCGAGGAACTGCGCCGTTACGACGATGCGCTGTACCAGAAGCCGCGCTGGCTGGTGCTGAACAAGATCGACCTGATCCCCGAAGACGAACGTGCCGCGCGCGTGAAGGCTTTCGTCGACGCATTCGGCGCCGAGCGCGTCTTCACCATTTCGGCACTGACGCGCATCGGCTGCGACGGCCTGTGCTACGCCGTGATGGACCACGTTGAAGCCACGCGCCCGCCGCCCGAACCGGAGCCTGACGTGCGCGATCGCGACATCACTGAACCCGCCGACGAGAGCGACGATGAGAGCGCGAATTGAGCGGGCGAAACGGCTGATCGTAAAGGTCGGCAGTGCACTGGTCACGAACAACGGCGCCGGGCTTGACCTCGGCGCACTGCAGGAATGGGCGCGCCAGATCGCCTCGTTGCGTGCCGAGGGCCGCGAAGTGCTGCTGGTGTCGTCCGGTGCCATCGCGGCTGGCATGCAGCGTCTGGGCTGGGCCACACGACCGCACGCAATGCATGAATTGCAGGCCGCAGCCGCCGTCGGTCAGATGGGCCTGGCGCAAGCCTATGAAGGGGCCTTCTCTGGTTACGGTCTGGTGTGCGCGCAGGTACTGCTGACGCACGAAGATCTGGCCGACCGCACGCGCTACCTGAACGCACGCTCGACGCTCTCCACGCTGATGGAACTGGGCGTGGTGCCGGTCATCAACGAGAACGACACTGTCGTCTACGAAGAAATCAAGTTTGGCGACAACGATACGCTGGGCGCGCTGGTCGCCAATCTGACCGAAGCCGACTGCCTGATCATCCTGACCGACCAGAACGGCCTGTACACGGCCGACCCGCGCAAGGATCCGGCCGCCACGCTGATCAGCGAGGGCGATGCCGACGATGCGCGCTTCGAAGCCATGGCCGGCGGCGCCGGCAGCGGCATTTCTCGCGGCGGCATGATCACCAAGGTACGCGCTGCACGGCGCGCCGCGCGCAGCGGCGCCGATACGGTGATCGCCAGCGGCCGCGAACCCGATGTGCTGCTCAGGCTGGTGCGCGGCGAAGCACTGGGGTCGTATCTGAAGGCCGGCAGTTCGCCGCTGGCCGCCCGCAAGCAATGGCTGGCCGATCATCTGCAGATGGTCGGCACGGTCACGCTCGACGAAGGCGCCGCACGCGCACTGCGTCAGGGCAGAAGCCTGCTGCCGGTGGGTGTGATCGACGTGCAGGGCCAGTTCGAGCGCGGCGCCGTCGTGGCGTGCCGCGATGCCCAGGGCAACGAACTGGCGCGCGGGCTGATCAACTATTCGGCGTCGGAGACGCGCCGCATTGCACGCCGCGCCTCGTCGGAGATCGAGGCGCTGCTGGGCTACATCGACACCGAAGAACTGATCCACCGCGACAACATGGTGCTCGCCTGAACGCTTTGGTGCGCTGAGGTGCTCACTCGGCGGGTGGCAGCGGCAGACTGAGCGACAGCTGGGTGCCGTGTCCCGGCGCGGGACCGATGCGGAAGCTCCCGCCCAGCGCATCGGCGCGGTACTTCATGCCGAGCAGACCGTGCGACCCCGTCTTGCCGCGCGATCCGGCGGCGATGCCGACACCATCGTCAACGATTTCCAGCGCGATCTTCCCTTCCGCAGCCGACAACGTGATCGTCACGCGGCTCGCCTGCGCGTGCTTGCGGATATTGGTCAGCGCCTCCTGCACCACGCGGTAGATCGCGATCCCGCGGTCGCGGTCGAGTTCGAGCTCGTCGGGCAGCTGCAGCACCAGCTCGAAGGGCGCCGACGCGCGGGTTTCATCGGCCAGCGCTTCGAGTGCCGGCAGCAGGCCCAGATGCGTCAGCACCGTCGGCACCAGACCTTCGATGACGCGCCGCTTGATCTGCACGCCCTGCTCCAGGATGTCGCACACGCGGGCCAGCGAATCGACGTCCGGGCTTCCCTGCTTGCGCGCGCGGCGCAGCAGCATCGATGCCTCCATCCGGCTGGCCGTCAGGATGGAGCCGAGCTCGTCGTGCAGTTCGCGCGCCAGCGACGACTTCTGCCGCTCGGCTTCGGTCTGCAGATGACTCGCCAGCTCCGACAGCTCTTCGGTGCGCACGCGCACCAGCGCATCGAGCTCGTCGCGCGCCTCGCGCAGCCGGTTCGCCGTGGCCAGTTCCACCTGACTGCGCATCGAGTAGGCGCGCAGCAGCAGGATGAGAAGCAGCACGCCGATCGCGACGACTGCGATGGCCACACTGCGCTGATGTTCGATCTCCTCGCCCAGCAGCGCCATCTGCTCTTCCAGATAGGCGCGTTCGGTCTTCACCAGCGGTTCGAGCGCATCGCGCAGCGGTTCCTGCGCAACCACCGGCGGCAGGAACACGTCCATTACCTCGACCGGACTCGCATCGGCCGGCAGCGCCCGCAATCGCTTGAGCTCTTCGCCTTCGGTAACACCGACGCTGCGCACGAGGGCGATACGCTCCGGATCGATCTGGCGACGCATCGCCCAGCCGACCACCTCGTCGGCCGCGCTGGCCAGACGCTGCGCCGCGATCAGGTGCTGCTGAAGATGGTCGACGGAGGGCTCTTCTATATAGCGGGTTTCGGTCAGCGTGACCTGGGCGTTGTCGAACACCAGATCATTCAGTGCCGCGAGTGAAAGACGCGAGGCGTCGATTTCCTCGCGCGCACGCTGCATCGACTGAAAGGTGGTTTCGGAAATGACCGTGAAAGCGATGCCCACCGCGACGACCAGCAGGGCACCCCAGCGGAAGCGCGCCAGCCGCATCAGTACGCTGTCGGTCAGCCGCTCAGCGCCGCCGGTCGCCGACTCCGCCTTGCGCGCTGCCCGCGACAGACCTTCGGTGATGACGCGGCGACGCTCAGCACCGGTTGTCGTTCGGCGCTCGGCGTCAGACATGTCCGACGCCCTGCCGATAACGCGGACGACAGCTGCCGACAGGGCGAGGCCCTATCGTCAACCCATGAGCTCCGACGCAGGCGTCGGGTACGAAAAGTGGTCCATTCACCCAGGAGGCTGCCATGCTGCACTATGCCCTTATCTTCTTCATCGTTGCCCTCATTGCCGCCCTGTTCGGTTTCGGTGGTATTGCCGCCAGTGCAGCGGGTATAGCAAAAATACTGTTTTTCGTCTTTCTGGCGCTGACGCTGGCATCCTTCGTACTCGGGCTGTTCAGACGCTGAGCGTCTGCAGCCAGCGGCACCCACTGAAGGAAACCGACCATGAACAAACGACGCATCCTGCTCGCGGACGATCATCAGATCGTCCGCAACGGCCTGCGCCAGCTCATCAATGGCGAAGCCGATCTCGAGGTCTGCGCGGAAGCGGCAACCAGCGCGGAAACGCTGACACTGCTGCGCCAGCAGGACTTCGATGTGCTGCTGCTCGACATTTCGATGCCCGATCGTGACGGCATGGATACGCTGCGCCTGCTGCGTACCCACCGCGCCGACCTGCCGGTACTCATCATCAGCGCCTATGCGGAAGAACAATACGCGCTGAACATGCTGCGCGCCGGTGCCAACGGCTACATCCGCAAGGATGCCGACGTGGACGACATCCTGACTGCCATCCGCACGGTACTGCGCGGCCGGCGCTACGTCAGTGATGTCGTGGCCGACCTTCTGACGCAGCGGCTCAATGGCGACAACGATGCGCCTGCGCACCAGCAGTTGTCGGAGCGCGAGTTCCAGGTGCTGCACAAGCTGGCCACCGGCAAGTCGGTCACCGAAATCGCGGAAGAACTGTTCATCAGCGTCAAGAGCGTCAGCACCTATCGCAGCCGCCTGCTGACCAAACTGAATCTGAAAAGCAATGCCGAACTGACCTACTACGCGCTCAAGAATGGATTGATCGAGTGAGGGCGTCTGTCGGCCCCGACCTACAGTTCACCGGGAGCGTTCATGCGAAACTCGCGCTCCCGGGCTTTGCCCCCTGACGCACGACACCGCCGTGGAATGGCCCCGCTCTCCCTCCGAAGCCGCACGTCAGCGCCCGATCCGGGTGCTGCTGGTCGAAGATTCGCCGCTGATCCGCAAGCATCTGGTTGCCCTGCTTGAAGACAGCGAGGGGATCAGCGTGAGCGACGAAGTGGACACCGAAGCGGCGGCCATCGCGGCGCTCGACAGCAACAGCTTCGATGCCGCCGTGGTCGATCTGCAACTGCGGGAAGGCAGCGGCTTCGGCGTGCTGCAGCATCTGAAGCGCCACTACCCCGATGTGCTCGCGGTCGTACTCACCAACAGCAACACGCCCGCCATGCGCGCACGCAGCCTGGCGCTCGGCGCCCATCACTTTCTGGACAAATCGAGCGAATTCGACCGCGTGGCCGAACTGCTCGAAGCCCTGCGCTGAGTGTCGGGAAGGCGTTGCGGCGGGCGCACAACCATGCCGGTTGCCCCGGCTGATCCCCCCTTCGGTCCGCACCTGTCCTGCCGGCTGAAATCCTCAGACGGATCGGGCCTCGGACACAGGACGCCACTGCCAGGTTGAGTTGAAGGATCAACACTTCGAATTGGGCCTATTCAATCGTCAGCACTGGATGCTCGAAGCTGGACCACAAGAGCAGTCTTCGCGCGCGTCAAGCGTTCGTGCGCAGCGGGATACAGGCGTAAAGACACGGCGTGCTCGTGGTCGAATAGCGGTCGTAAGCGCAGGCGCATGCAGTGCAGCCGCATCGGCCCCGGGTATCGCAGTTGCACCGGCAAGAACACCCCCCTTCAATCATTTCTTCCGGACCCGTGTCTTCGACACCGGAACCAGACGGGCGCGGCGTTCCGCATCCAGGCCGGACGACGCATGCATGTCGGTGTCGACCATGCCGGCATCGAGGTCGCGCTTGGCCTGGACCATCACAGGATCAGGCTCCACCGCGATGGCGTCGGGCGACTCATCGCGTTCGTGCGGCAACGCAAGGCCGCTGGCGGGTGCATGGGTTCGGGTGGTACGCGGCGGCGTGGCCACCTGCCGTCCGACAGGACGTTTCGTGCTTGAGCTTCTGGGCATATGCAACCTTGTTCTGGTGGTCAATGATCGGACAGGGCAGACCGCGTGCGGCGAACTGCCGGGGTGGTGCTGCGTGAATGCTCCTGGACTTCACTGAGCGGGGGCGTGTGCACGCTGGGCGACGCACGCAGCCTGCGCGGGCGGTCCCGGATAGGCGCTGCGTCTGCTCCGGTCCCATGCATCGCGTGACTCACAGCTGGCGCAGGCCCCGGCAATTCCGTGACCGGGCGGATTATGTTCGGCCCGCTGTTCGAAAAGGTCTGTGCGACCGCCCACATGGTCAGAGCTGGGTGCCGATGAGCGAGGCCAGCCACTCACCCACCCTCTCGCGCACAGGTCTGGCCTCCCACTGTGCGTAGGTCACAGGTCGGGCCAGCGCAAGATCGTCTTCGAACGAAGCGGTCTGCGCGCTTGCGAAGGCGGCGTCGACGATGTTGAGCGTCGCTTCGTCATTGAGGCGAAACGACCGGTTGTCGAAGTTGGTGGAACCGACCGAGACAAGCAGACCATCGACGATCATCAGCTTGCAGTGGTACATCGTCGGCGCGTACTCGGCGATCATGGCGCCGGCCTTGAGCAGCGGCCCCCAGGTGGCCCGCGACGCGCTGCGCACAGTGTCGCTGTCGATGTGCTTGCCAGGCACCACGATGCGTAGCCTGACGCCACGCTTCAATGCCTCGGCGAGCGCTTGCAGCGTCAGCGCGTCCGGCACGAAGTACGCCGCAGACAGATCGATGGAACGCGATGCCGCGGTGATGGCGAGCAGGTACATCAGCTGCATGCTTTCGCTGCCACCGCTGGGCGAACTGCTGAACATCTGCGCCGATACGGCGCCCGCGGGTGTCAGCGCCGGGAAGTATTCGGATCCGTGCAGGACGTCGCCGGTGACCTTGATCCAGTTGTCGATGAAGACCGACTGCATCTGCGCCACCACGGGACCTTCGACTTCGAAATGCGTGTCGCGCCAGTGCCCGGGATCCTGCGCACGGCCGGTCCATTGTGGCGCGATGCCCACGCCGCCCGTGAAGCCGATGCGGCCGTCGACGACGAGCAACTTGCGGTGCGTCCGGTTGTTCATGCGCCCGAGATGCGACCAGTGCGGTGGATGAAACCGCCTGACCTGAACACCGGCCTGCTCCATCACGGTCATCAGGCCATCGTCCATTTTTGCGCTGCCGACCCAGTCAAGCAGCACATGAACGTTCACGCCGCTGCGCGCACGCTCGGCCAGCGCGTCGGCGAACTCGCGGCCGATCGCGCCCGACCAGTAGATGTAAGTCTCGAAGGTGATGGATACGCGTGCGCCGCGGATCGCAGCCAGCATCGGCGGGAAGATTTCGTCGTCATTGAGCAGCGCACGTACCTTTGTTCCCTGCACAAAGGGCGGTCCGAGCAACACGCCGAGTTCGTGCACGAATCGGGGATCGTCGAGCGTGAACAGACGTTCGATGCGGCGCTCGATCTTCGTTTCGCCGCCGACGAAGTTTGCGATCAGCAAGCCGGCGATCCCGCACAGGCCAGCCACGACAACAGCGGTGAAAATCCGGCGGGGCATGTGACGCATCTGTCTGCGGCTGACTGGCGGGTCAGCGCTTGCGCCCGGGTTTGGCTTTCGGCGCAGCCGGCGCAAGCGCGTCGGCCGCCGCCTTCACGCGCCGCCGAGCCTGTGCAGTCGCCTGGCCACGCAAGGTGCCTGCGACGCGATTCGCCGTGCTCAGCCACATGCTCATGATCGGGTTCTTCTTCAGCCAGGGGTTCGCCATCTGGGTCCTTCGGCTGTCGCGGTACGCGCCGGAATGATGTTGTCGGTGCCGGAAAGCCCCGGGAAGCCGAACCGCGGAACGCGCAACCCGGGTACAGGCGCTGCGGGATGCGTTGCGGAACCCCGTCGGACGGAAATTCGACGAGGCGGCTGTCAGTGTTCGCCACGGTGTCTGACGACAGGAAGACACACCCGTTGCCCGCACATACGGGTCAAAAGGGCACGTCCCGCGATCACCACGCCACTCTGATGCACAGGGCGATCTGCCACCGTCTGCCAGCGAACAAAACCCCGAAAAGATCAGATCGCTTCGACGGCGGGCAGCAGGCGATCGTATTCCTGCTTCACCACGCGATAGCACTCGCAGGCGCGGTGCTCGAGCGCCGGACGGTCCAGCACCCAGATGTGGCCGCGCGCGTAGTGAATGATGCCGGCAGCCTGCAGCTTGAGTGCCGCTTCGGTGACACCTTCGCGGCGCACGCCCAGCATGTTGGAAATCAGCTCCTGCGTCATCACCACTTCGTTGCCGGGCAAGCGATCCAGGCTGAGCAGCAGCCAGCGGCCGAACTGCTTCTCCAGCGAATGGTGGCGATTGCACACCGCGGTCTGACTCATCTGTGTGATCAGGGCCTGGGTATAGCGCAGTACGAGGTGCGAGACCGCGCTCGACAGTTCGAACTCACCCAGGAAGGCATTCGCCCGAAGTCGGTAACCTTCGCCCGCACTTTGCACCACGGCGTGGCTCGGTGTGGAACCACCGCCCATGAAGACCGAAACCCCGACCAGGCCCTCAAGGCCGACCACCGCGATCTCCGCCGACGATCCGTCCTCCAGCACATAGAGCAGCGACACAATCGCGCTGGTGGGGAAGTAAACGAAGTCCTGCTGCGCACCGGACTCGTAGAGCACCTTGCCGAGCGGCAAGTCGACCCGCTCAAGCTGGGGTTTCCAGCGTTGCCATTCTGCATCGGGCAGGCATGCCAGAAGCTTGTTGTCGAGCGGGTTATGCCATTCAACCAACTGCCCTCCTCCCCCGCCGGACGCTGGCAGTGAATCGCCTGTAACGGAGCACATTACGCTTCCGGGGGGCGCGCGAACACTATCGTTAGGGCGTGAATGGATAAGACGCTCGGACAAGTTTGAATGATTCGCTGACAGCGGCGCCCGGCACGGTAAGTCGAGGGATGATTACCGGTGTCATTGCCTGCCGACGAAGCCAGTCCGTCAACAAGACCTTCCCCGACGTGTTGCTGACGACGTCAGCCTTGTCAGCACGACCGCCTTCACCCGTGGCGGAGTTCTGGCGCCCCGGCAGCCGCAGGGCTGCATGTCGCCGCCGAGCTTTCCCGTTCATCGCGACGAATCGATGGCGCGCCACTCCGTCGGGAAGCGCAGCCTGGCTCGGCGCCCGATTCTCGCGTGGCATGGCGCGCAACGCGCCATGCAAGTGCGTCATTTCCGTCATCGATCGGGGTACTGTGGCTCAAGCTTCAGCCCGCAATCCCGCGGCTGGTCGAACTGCATGCATTGTTGCGATCACAACACCCGATGCGCACTCATGCAGACCAAACCATAGCGGGCTGTTCAGCCCTCATCGCACTGAAGCACACTGCGCACGGCCAACGTATGCCGGCAAAAACCCTGAAAGAATCAGGCGGCCTGGACCGCGGGCAGAAGACGATCGTATTCGCGCTTCACCACGCGATAGCAGTCGCATGCGCGGGCCTCAAGCCCGGCGCGGTCCAGCACCCAGATATGGCCGCGCGCGTAGTGGATGATGCCGGCAGCCTGCAGCCTGAGCGCCGCTTCGGTCACACCTTCCCGGCGCACGCCCAGCATGTTGGCAATCAATTCCTGAGTCATCAGTAGCTCGTTGCCGTGCTGGCGGTCCAGGCTTTGCAGAAGCCAGCGGCAAAGGAGCTGATCCACCGAATGGTAGCGGTTGCACATTGCCGTGTGGCTGATCTGCGTGAGCAGGGCCTGCGTGTAGCAGAGCATCAGGTACTGGACACGATCGGAGCGTTCGAATGCGGCATTGACGGCATCTGCGCGAAGCCGGTAGCCGCTGCCTGCGCTGCACACCTCGTCGCGGATGGGCATGGATGCGCCCCCCAGGAAGACGCAGATCCCCACCGCGCCTTCACGGCCCACGACCGCGATCTCCGACGACGCGCCGCCTTCCGTCGTGTAGAGCAACGAGACGATGGCGCTGGTCGGGAAATAAACGAACTTGCGCTGCATTCCAGACTCGTGGATGACCTTGCCCAACGGCAGATCCACCCACTCGAGATGCGGCATCAACAGCTGCAATTCTTCAGCGGGCAGAGAGGCCAGCAGTTGGTTCTCGTGTGCGTACTCGAGTGCGAACAATTCTCGATCCTCCAGAGTGGCGTTCTCCAAAACATGACTCAGTCGTCGTGCTTAGCCACCGGAATATCCCAAAACTTTTTAGTTATGACCGTTCGATACCGTACATAGGTAATCCCTGATCACGGCTCCTGACCAGTTCCGTACCATTTTCCAACTGTCAATGCCGCGGCCGACTCCACATCGGAAACGGAGGTGCTCCGGGGTTCGCACACCCGGATCGGACACGGGGGCAACGCTGCAGCGCGCACCGATCGTGAAAGAAACCCCGGCGGCAGTTCCTTGCACAAGGGCACGCAGGCACGACGCCACCGGCGCGGCGGCTGGTGAAAGGCACCGGTTCTGCCGCGTTTCATTCCTGGCGGCGCGCCGAAGCCGTTCCGGCCGCTGCACGCGGCTCCGCCCTGAGCGTCGGAAAACGCGTCGCTCGTCTTTCGTCGATCTGTCGAACTGCACCAAACCACCCACCGCTCACCGCTCAGAAGTCGGCGCGCGCGCGCAGCCACGCGAGCCGCCCCGGTTCATTCACCCTTTCGGTCAGCACCAGCCCGGCCGGCTGAAAGCCACCGGTGCGGCTGATGTGTTCGGCGTAGGCGCGGTCGAACAGGTTGTCGACACCGGCGCTCAGCACGATTCCCTGGATTGCCTGCCAGCTCAGCATCACGCGCACCGTGGCAAAGCCCGGCGTCTCGCCGAGGTCGGTACCGAGCGCATTGCCAAAGCCTGCATGCACCCGGTCCTGCCGCTGCACCAGCCGGACACCGCCGCTCACACTGAACGTGGGTCGCAGGTATTCGAGTCCGAGTCGCATCTCCGCCGGCGAGGTCTGGGCCAGCGGAACGTCCTGCGTCAGGTTGTCCGCCCGGGTCCATGCCACGGAACCCACCGCGTGCAGATCGCCGACGACGCGCAGTCGCGCGTCCAGCTCGGCACCGACACGACGCGCGTCCACATTGCGTGCGGTGATGCCCTGTTCGGCGAGGATGAAATCGCCGATCCGGCTGTGGAAGGCATTCAGCGCGACGCGGGTATCGCCGGCGCGCCAGCTCAGCCCCGCGTTGATCTCGCGGTTGGTTTCGGCGTCGACGTGGAAAGAGGCGAAACTTGCCCGTTCCAGATTCGACGCGGCGCGCTGTGCGACACCGAAAGCGATGAAGCCGTCGAGCGACGGATCGATCTGCCACTGCAGCCGCACGAAGCCGGAGCGCAGCGTTTCGGTGCGTTCATCGCCACTGCCCGGCAACAGCTGGGTACCCAGGAAGTTGCGCAGCTCACCCGCCTGCGTGCGCAGGCGATCGACGCGCAGGCCGGCACGCAGCGTGACGGTGTCACGACGAAGGGTCGCTTCGGCGAACGCACCCTGCGCGCGCGCGTCGAGGCTGTAGAACGACGTCAGCGACGCGGTCGACAGCGGACAGTTGTCGGTACCGGTGAAACAGGTACGCGTGGTGCGGAAGTTGTCGCCTTCATGCTCGTCGTCGCGCAGATCGGCGCCCACCAGCACATCGGTGGCCGCATCGAGATCGAAGCGAGCACTCAGGCGGGCCGTGCGTCCGGTGTAGTCCTGGCGCATCAGCAGCGTGGGGAACTGATCGAGAAAGCCGGGCACCAGTTCGACTGGCTTGATCGGGCGATAGGTGTAATCGTCCATCAAATGATTCACGTGCTGCCAACGCACCGAAAACTCCAGCGCCGACAGCGTCCGGCCGGGTCTGCGATGGGTGAGTTTCGCGCCCCACACCGAGCGCTTGAAGCGCGTGCCGTCCATGTGGAAGGCCGGAAAGCCGGCGATCGCGTCGCCATTCTCGATGTCGACTTCCACGTCGGTGTCCGGGCCGAGCCGCACGCCTGCAGCAAGCGTAGTCGAATACCTCGTGTAGAAGGACTGGAAGCGGCGTCCCGCGCCATCGCGGTAATCATCGGAATCGTTGCGTACGGCACCGGCCCGCAACCAGAACTGCTCGCCCGACCAGCTGTATTCGGCCGACAGATCAAGCCGGTCAAAGCCGCTGCGACCGACGGCCGCCCTCAGCCGGCTGCCCTGGCCCGGCTCGGGCGGCAGGCGCTGCACGCGTATCTGACCGGACAGCGCCGGGCCGAACTGCACGGTATTCGGTCCCTTGACCACGGTCAGCACGTCATAGCTGTCGGGCTGCAGATAGGAGGTCGCCGGGTCCATGCCGTGATTGCAGGCGGCATCGGCAACGGCATCGTTCACGACGATGGGCAGGCGCGCGCCGCCCAGTCCGCGCAGGAAGGCGCTGCCGGCCGTGCCGCCGACCCGGCTGATGTTGAAGCCGGTGATGTCGCGCAGCAGCTCCGACGCATCGCTGTTCGAACGCGGCATGTCACGCAGATCGACCACGGTGTCGGGCGCGCCATTGCTGCGCGTGGCGGTGATGCTGACCGTCGGCGCGACCGTCTGCGAAGCGGCAGCGGTCGACCACAGCAGCAGGCACAAGCCGCACGCCCGCAAGGAAAGGTTGGATGTCATCGAAATGGGTCGCTCTCCGGCACGACGAATGGCGCTCCGGAGAGTGGCTCCTTATCAGCTGCGTCGGGCCGCCCGGCGCGCCGCGACAGCCGTCAGACCGAGACCGCCCAGCAGCAGCGCCCAGGTCTGGGGTTCCGGTACCGGCGGCGGGCTCACTTCATGTTCGAAAGCCACGGCGACGCGGATCTGGTTGCGGAACGGGTCACCCATGCCGGGCATTGCGACATGGTGATACATCGACCCGTTCAGGTTCAGCCAGAGACTGTTTTCGTCATGCGAAAAATGCAGCGACGGTTCGAAGCCTTCGATCAGGTTGCCGCTCTGGCCGCTGACGTAGCCGGTGTTGCTGATCGATGCGGATTCGATCGGTTCGAGCACGTTGGCGGCGTCGAACACCCGGAAGCCGATGAATTCGGGCGAACCGAAATTCATGAAATCGATGCTGCCGGTGTAGGTGAATGCCATTCCGCTGTCGAAAATGTCCACGCTCCATGAAGACGTACCCGCTGAATTGAGGCTGATCTTCGGTATTTCGACGGCATCGCCCACGCTGACCACGAAGGTCTGCAGCGCCTGGAAGCCCGCACCGAGTCCGAGATCGAGGCCGTACTGGACGGTGACGGCATGGTCTTCGAAACTGGCGTGCGCACTTGCGGCTGACGGCGCGAAGGCAGCGGCAGCTGCGATGCCGACGATGAAACTGCGTGAAAGTGCATTTCTCATGATGGGTATTCCTTTCGTTCGAAAATGTGAGGCGGATCGGTCAGCCCGATCCGCGTGCGTGAACCGGCAGTGCGAATCCACTCAGATCAGCGTGGCGCGGCGGCGCGCGATCAGCCCGATCAGACCGAGGCCGGCGAGCATCAGCGCCCAGCCCTCGGGCTCGGGCACGGCGGTGACCGACAGCGCTGCCGAAAAGCCGCGCTGCGCCGAACCGGCGTCGAAATCGATGTACGGGCTGGCATAGCGCGCGCCGCCCACGATCAGGCTGTAGCTGCCGGCCGCCAGCGTGAAGCGGGCCGAGACCGTGCCGTCGGCACTGCCGTCACCGGTGATGTCGATCACCTTGTCACCGTTGACGTCGACGCCGGCGCCATCCACGGCCTGGCCGATGTAGCCCAGCCGGGCCGACGCCCAGCCGGCCGTCCCCACTTCGGCCAGCTTGTTGCCGAGCCAGAAATCCCCGCTGGCGTTGAAGGCGCCCTCACGCGTCCCGGTGATGCCGGCGCCGAGATAGTTCGGATTGAGCGTGGGCAGGAAGCCCGGATGATTGGCGAGGTAGTCCGGATGGTCGCCGCCTTCGAAGGCCGCTGCCGGTGCCAGTCCGCTGTACAGCGAAAAGCCCGGGATCAGGTCACCCAGGGCAGTCAGCGTGTTGCCGCCGCTGAGGTAGTCGACGCTCACAGCGCTGACCGTCAGCGTGACGACCGATGTTTCGGTCAGCGTGAACTTCGCCCAGCGCAGGCGGTGGCTGTCACCCCAGTCGGCGTCGGCACCATCGGCCCAACCGAAGTCGGACGTGACGCGCTGGTTCGACAGCGTCCAGGTATTGCCCGACTGCACGCCATTGGCGAGGAAGTCACGCGTGCTGTAGCTGACATGGGCAAAGGCGGAAGCGGAAAACAGGCCGGCGAGTGCGGCCACGATGATTCTGTTCTTCATGAAAAGTACTCTCCTTGATACGTGCAGGCGCGCCGAGCCGTGCAGCTTTCAGCGCGCGGAAGCGCACGACTCCGTCCTCAGGCAGTAGCCAGAGGTCGGTGCCGGACGATTTGGCAGGTGAATCAGGAGAGCAGTGGTGGCGCGCGTGGCTGCCAATGCGCGCCGGTTTCGATCCGGTGCCCGGTATCGATGGCGCGCACGATCGGCGCGCCGGACCGGCTTGATCCGGTGAGCGGAAATGAAAGCGGTGGGGGCGGCAGCGCGCCGGCCGGGACGCACAGCGCGCAATGCTGGCCATGGGATGGCGTGTCGCCGGAGCCGCCCCGGATGTCCCCGGCGCCCGCTGCCGACACGCTGCAGATTTCGTCGAATGGCGTGGCGACGCGAACGGCGCCCCCCAGCGATGCCAAGACGAACTGCAGGACGAACGCGCACAGCAGCCCCCACGCCAGCTTGAGCCGGCGTGCGGTGCGGGGTGGGCGCGCGTATCGGCTCACGGGTTCAGTGATGCGGCCGGGATTCCGCCGGCAGCAGATCGAGAACGGCCGCCGGCATCTTCACATCACGCATGCCCTGGCCTTCGGCCGGAATCTGCGACCAGTCGTTTACGCCACGCTCGCAGTGCTGCATCACCTTGAACCAGCGTCGTCCGGGCGCATCCGGCAGCTTCATCATCAGCGCGAATTCGTCATAGTGCGCGTCCGCCAGCGGACCACCGGTCCAGGTGACTTCAACCACCGCTTCAGCAACCGGCTTGCCGTGATGCATCAGCGGCTGCGCCAGCCTTTCGGTGCGCACGGCGACGGTCCAGCCGGGCTTCACCATGGGCTTTACGCTGGCCATCGGCTCAGGCAGACGTATGGTGATGGCGGTGGTCGGCGACCCGTCGCAGCCGTGCCCGACGCGGAAGGTGCCCTTGTAGTAACTGCCGGCAGACGCCGTCTGCTGCTCCAGCACGACATGCGCCGCCGCCACGACCGGCAGGCCGAGCAACGCGAGCGCCAGGCAGTTCAGATATCGATTCATCTCACATTTTCCATTCGATGCCGGCATAGACGGCGCGACCTTCGCCCGGCAGATAGACATTGCGCGCCCCGGCCGCCAGCGCGCTGAAGTCGCGCACGACATGGGTGCTCGCGGCATAGCGGCGGTCGGACAGGTTGCGCCCTTCGATGAACCACGAGAACTGCTTGCCGACCTGCTGCTGGACGCGCAGGCCGAAGAGGGCGTAGTCGTCGGCGAATTCGGTATTGGCCATGTCGACCGCGTAGCGCTGCGGCGACCATTCGGTGCTGGCAGCGATCTTCAGCGGACCGCCGGGCGCCGCGTTGAAGCGGTAGCCCAGCTCGCCGCGGAACAGCGTGCGCGGCACACCGGGCAGCCGGTTGTCGCCGAACAGCGGGTCGTTGTCGAAGCGGAAGTCGTTGTACAGCAGCGCCTGGCGCCATTCGAAGCCGGCGCCGAAGCGGCCGTCGGCCGCGAACTCGATGCCGCGATGGATCGTCTTCGGCACGTTCAGCGTGGTGCTGACCGGTGCGCCGCCCAGATTGAGCGTGTAGGCCAGCAACTCGTCGGTCACCCGGGCGTGGTAGAGCGCGAAGTCGTAACGCCCCCATGCAAAGTCGCCGCGGCTGCCTGCTTCCCAGGTGGTCGCACGCTGCGCACGCAGCGAGTCGATCACCGTCGCCCCACCCGTCAGCTCGCCGAAGGACGGAGGCTCGAAGCTGCGCGACACGTTGGCGAACAGCTGCATCGACGGCGCAACGTCGTGGCGCACGCCGAGCTTCGGGCTCCAGCCGTCGAAGCTGCGCGCGAAGCTTTCGTCGCCGCCGGCGCAGGCCAGCGGTCCGCCGGCGAAGCACAGGTCGCGGCTCTTGCGGCGCGCGTGCGTGTATTGCGTGCCGACCACCGCGGTCCACGCGGGCGCAAAGGTGAGCTGGCTTTCGACGTAGCTTTCGAGATTGCGCGCGCTGGTGTCGAGCTTGTTGGTGCGCCCGCCGCGACGACCCGCGACGTTCACGAAGCGATCATCGTCGGTGTCGCCGCGCGCGGCGCCGACGCCGGCAACCAGACGATGCGGCAGACCGGCCAGCGTCGCTTCGGACACGACGCGCAGTTCGGCGCCGAAATCCTTGCTGCGCTGGTCGAGCACCTGGAAGATCGGGTGAAACAGGTCCTTGTCGACGTAATAAGCCGACAGTTCGACCCGCAGGCCGTCACCGGCCAGCCACACGGTGCGGTTCGACACGCGCCACAGGTCGATGTCGCGCTTCTGGTCGCCGGTGATGTTGGTCAGCGCGGCCTGGCGCGGATTGGCCTGCAGCTGTGCACGCGTCAGATTGCCGGGCAGCTCCGAATCGCTCTTTGCGGCCTGCACGAAAAAGCGGGTTTCCAGCGAAGGGGCGATGCGCAGCCCGATATTGCCGACGATGCGCTGGGTGTCCTGCCGCGCATGGTCGCGAAAGCCGTCCTGCGTGAAGCTGGACAGGCTGAGATAGCCATCGATGTCGCCGGCGACGAAGCCGGTGGCGATCTGGCTGCGCAGATAGCCGAAGGCGCCGGTTTCCGCGCGCACGGTCAGCCGGGGTGCGTCGTGACCGGTGGGCGACACGTAGTTGATTGCACCGCCCAGGCTGCTGGCGCCGTACTGCAGCGCATTGCCGCCGCGCCACACCTCGATGTAGCGCGTGGCGAGCGGCTCCAGCACCTGGAAGTCGCCGCCGCCATCGGCCTGGTTGATCGGCACGCCGTCCTGCATCAGCTTGATGCCGCGCAGGTGAAAAGTGCGCTGCAGGCCGGAGCCGCGGATCGACAGGCGCGACTCTTCCGAGCCGAAGCGCGGCTGCACGAACACACCCGCGCTGTAGCCGAGCGCATCCTGCAGGGTCGACACACGCGCGTCGCGGAAAGATTCGGCGTCGATGACCGAGGCGCCGCCCGGCGTCAGCGCCATCGCGGCACGGGCGGATTCGAGGTCGGCCAGCGTTGTGGACAGGATGCGCCGGGCCTCGATGTGCTGCTCCGGCAGCTGAACCGTGGTGTCGGCCGCCATCGCAAGGCTGCTGACGGCAATGGCAAGGGGCGACAACGCGAGCAGGCGCGCAGCGGCCACGAAGGTCGATTGCATGAAGGATGTTCCGTAATGCGGCCGCGCAAAAGGGCGCGACGAGGTCGGATGGCGGCGCGCACGGCGGCAGGGCCGCGCGTCACCGGCAGATCAGGCGGGGATCAGGCGTGCCGGGGCGGCGCGCGCGGAGACGCCGCAAGCGGCGTGAAGGTCGGAAACTCGGGCGTGAGCCGCGCCGGCGGCGGCTCGGCTTCGGCGTGGCGTGCAAACACCGCATCGAAGGCAGGCGCCGGCAGCGCGAAAGCGGTTTGCGCCATGCACCACGGACAGTGGCCCGGCTTGACCGATTGCGGTGTGCCATCCTCGGACAGCACCTGAACGCCGAACACGGTACAGATTTCCGTCATCGCGGTCGGGTCGACCGACTGCTGCCAGCGCATCAGCGTCGGCAGCAATGCCTGCGCGCAGACCGCGAAGATCGCGATCAGCAGGGTCAGGCGGAAATGGGTGCGGAAGGCATTCATCGGCGCGGATGGTAGCGCGCCTGTCGATCGACATGCAACACGACGGACTGACGCGTGCCGGCTTGCGTTAACATGGCGCGTCGATTATCCAAGCGCCCGGCGCCGGGCCGCGCCAGAAAGTCCCACTACTGATGATCCGAAAGTTGCTGCGCCGGATATTCCGTCGCCCCGAAGACCACACCGGCCCGCATGCCAAACGCCCGAGCGGCCCGGTCAGCATCCCGATTGCCCAGCACGGCATCTCACGCGACGCACTGCTGCCGGCCGCGCGCCGGGTGTGCGACGGGCTGCAGGCCGAGGGCTATCAGGCCTATGTGGTGGGCGGTGCGGTACGCGACCTCATCGCCGGCATCGTGCCGAAGGACTTCGACGTCGCCACCAGCGCGACTCCGGAACAGGTGACGGCGGTGTTCCGCCGGGCACGCATGATCGGGCGCCGCTTCAAGATCGTGCATGTCATGTTCGGCCGCGACACGATCGAGGTGACCACTTTCCGGGGTGATTCCGAAGCGGTGACCGACGAGCACGGCCGCATCCTGCACGACAACGTGTTCGGCACCATGGAAGAAGACGCCGCGCGGCGCGATTTCACGGTGAATGCGCTGTATTACGACCCGGCGACCGAAACCGTCATCGACTTCCACCACGGTGTGGCCGACCTCAAGCAGAAGACGCTGCGCATGATTGGCGAAGCACCGCGCCGCTACCGCGAGGACCCGATCCGCATGCTGCGCGCGGTGCGCCTCGCGGCCAAGCTCGGGCTGGTGATCGACCCGGACGCGCGCGACCCGATACGCTCGATGGCCAGCCTGCTCGAGAACGTACCGCCGGCGCGCCTGTTCGACGAAATGCTCAAGCTGCTCACCAGCGGTCACGCCGTTCGCTGTGTGCGCCAGCTGCGCGAGGATGGCCTGCATCATGGCCTGCTGCCGCTGCTCGACGTCATCCTCGAACAGCCGATGGGCGAGCGCTTCGTCATGCTGGCGCTGGAGCGCACCGACGAGCGGGTGCGTGAAGGCAAATCGATCTCGCCCGGCTTCCTGTTCGCCACCCTGCTGTGGCACGAGGTTCTGGCTGACTGGGAAAAGCGCAAGGCGGCGGGCGAATCGTCGATCCCGGCCATGTTCGAGGCGATGACCGTGGTGCTCGACCAGCAGGCGGAAAAGCTCGCCATCACGCGGCGCATCGCCACCGACATCAAGGACATCTGGGCGCTGCAGCCGCGCTTTGACGCGCGCGCCGGAAAGCGGCCCTTCCGTCTGCTCGAACTGCCGCGCTACCGCGCCGCCTACGACTTCCTCCTGTTGCGCGCCGGCTCCGGCGAGGTGCCGCAGGAGCTGGCCGACTGGTGGACCGAATTTGCCGACGCCGACGGCCCGACGCGCGAAGCGATGCTGAGGCCGGAAGAAGCGGTCAAGAAACGTCGTCGCGTCCGTCGCAAGCCGAACGGCATCAGCCAGGTCGCGCCTGAATGACGATGCCGCAGTTGCCTGTCTGGTTTCAGACCGGCGGTCTGCTGGTGCTGTCGAACATTTTCATGACCTTCGCCTGGTACGCGCACCTGCGCGATCTGAATCATCGGCCCTGGTGGTACGCAGCCCTGTTTTCATGGGGCATCGCGCTGTTCGAGTACCTGCTGCAGGTGCCGGCCAACCGCATCGGCCACACCCAGCTGACGCTCGGCCAGCTGAAGATCATGCAGGAAGTGATCACGCTGTCGGTGTTCGTGCCGTTCGCGATCTTCTACATGCACGAGCCGTTCAAGCTTGACTACCTGTGGGCTGCGCTGTGTATGCTGGGCGCGGTGTATTTCATCTTCCGCTGACCCGAACTTCCGACCGGAATACCGCACCGATGCTGGACAAAGCACGCTACATCGTCGTCGAAGGGCCCATCGGCGTCGGCAAGACCTCGCTCGCCCGGCGCCTCGCTGAACACCTGCAGGCGCCGACGCTGTTCGAAAAGCCGGAAGAAAATCCCTTCCTCGGCCGCTTCTACCAGAACATGGAGCGCTACGCGCTGCAGACCCAGCTGTTCTTTCTCTTCCAGCGCATGGAACAGCTGCGGGAGGTCGCGCAGGATGACCTTTTCTCCGGCCGCCTGGTGGCCGACTTCCTGATCGACAAGGATCCGCTGTTCGCGTCGATGAACCTGACCGATGACGAGTACGCGCTGTACCGGCAGATATTCACTGCGCTGAAGCTGCAGGCGCCAGCGCCGGATCTGGTGATCTACCTGCAGGCCAACGCCGATACGCTGGCCGACCGCGTACGCCGGCGCGGCATCGATGCCGAGCGGCGCATCAGCGAAAGCTACCTGGCACGCGTGGTGGAGCGTTACGCGCGCTTCTTCTACCAGTACGATGCGAGTCCGCTGTTCATCGTCAATGCGGAAGAGCTCAACCCGGTCGACAGCGACGACGATTTTGCGCTGTTGGTCGAGCGGCTGACCCAGATGCGCTCCTTCCGCGAATTTTTCGGATACGCCACATGACCTATGTCCGCGATACCGACCCGGCCCGCCGCCCGGTCACGCTGAATACGCTCGCCCGCATGCGCACCGCCGGCGAACCGATCGCCATGCTGACCTGCTACGACTCCACCTTCGCGGCGGTGTGCGACGCCGTGGGTGCCGACGTGCTGCTGGTCGGCGACTCGCTCGGCAATGTGCTGCAGGGCCACGACACGACGCTGCCGGTCACCATCGACGAGATGGCCTACCACACGGCATGCGTGGCACGCGGGCTGCGCAACGTGGAAGGTCGCGCCTTCCTGATCGGCGACATGCCGTTCGGCAGCTATCAGGAAAGCCGCGAACAGGCGATGCGCAACGCCGTGAAGCTGCTGACCGCTGGCGCCCAGATGGTGAAGCTGGAAGGCGGCGCGCACATGGTCGACACCGTGCGCTTCCTGGTCGAGCGCGGCGTGCCGGTATGCGCCCACCTCGGCCTGACGCCGCAGTCGGTGCATCAGCTCGGCGGCTACCGCGCGCAGGGCGTGACCACCGAATCGGCCGAACGACTGAAGGCCGACGCCGCGCTGCTCGACGACGCCGGCGCCTCGATGCTGGTGATGGAAATGGTGCCGGCCCGGCTGGCGACGGACGTCACGGCCGCGCGTCGCTTCATCACGATCGGCATCGGCGCCGGGCTGGACTGCCACGGCCAGGTGCTCGTGCTGCATGACGTGCTCGGCCTGTTCCCCGGCCGGCGCCCGCGTTTCGTGCGCAACTTCATGCCGGGTGCCGACGACGTGCAGGATGCGCTCAGCCGCTACATCGCCGCGGTCAAGGAACGCAGTTTCCCCGGCCCCGAGCACGCCTACTGAGACGCGCTGGCGCGTCTTTTTCCGCTCTTCTCGTCGCGCTTTTCACCGCCGCCTCCCCGCACTCCGCCATGCAGATACACCCGACGATCGACGGCCTGCGCGCCGCGCTTGACCCGCTGCGCGCACAGGGCGCGCGGATCGCCTTTGTGCCCACGATGGGCAATCTGCACGAGGGCCACGCCTCGCTGATGCGACAGGCCGGCACGCTGGCTGATGTCGTCGTGGCCAGCGTGTTCGTCAATCGCCTGCAGTTCGCCCCGCACGAGGATTTCGATCGCTACCCGCGTACCCTGGATGCCGACTGCGCCCGCATGCAGGCGGCGGGCGTGGCGCACGTGTTCGCGCCATCCGAAGCCGAGCTGTATCCGCAGCCGCAGACCCTGCGCGTCGTGCCCGACCCGGTGCTGGCTGACCTGCTCGAAGGCGCGTTCCGGCCGGGCTTCTTCACCGGCGTCGCCACCGTGGTCGCCAAGCTGTTCAATATCGTGCAGCCGCAGGTGGCCGTGTTCGGCAAGAAGGACTACCAGCAATTGATGGTGATCCGCCAACTGGTGCGCCAGATGGCGTTGCCGATCGACATTGTCGGCGGCGAAACACTGCGCGCCGACGACGGACTGGCGCTGTCGTCGCGCAACGGCTATCTGTCCGCTGCCGAGCGCGCGCAATCGGTACAGCTGTATGAAGCGTTGTCCGCGGCACGTGATGCACTGCGGGCCGGAGACCGGGAATTCGCGCGCATCGAACGTAACGCCACGGTGTTTCTTGAGGCCCGTGGCTGGTCTCCACAATATGTTGCAGTGCGACGACAAGCCGACCTACAATCGCCGTCCGCTCACGAATCCAGTCTGGTGATCGTGGCCGCCGCCCTGCTCGGGACGACGCGCCTGATCGACAACCTGGAAGTGTAGGTCGCCACGATGCGCTCAACGCCGGTGGTGTTCCAGCAGCGCTCTGTTGTGCGTGCTGCGGCACGTGCAGTGGTCGAAACAGCGCGATATCGAAGGAGCGCCCATGCAACGCACCATGCTTCAGTCCAAGCTGCACCGTGTCACGACCACCCATTCCGAACTGCACTACGAAGGTTCGTGTGCGATCGACCAGAACCTGCTCGACGCGGCGGACATCCGCGAATATCAGGCGATCGACATCTACAACGTCACCAACGGCGAACGCTTTTCAACCTATGCGATCAGCGCGGAACGCGGAACCGGCATCATTTCGGTCAATGGTGCGGCGGCGCGCAAGGCGGCAGCGGGCGACCTGCTGATCATTGCCTGTTTCGCGCAATACACCGAAGTCGAACTGGCCCGCTTCGAACCGAAGCTGGTGTACGTCGATGGCAAGAACCGCATCGTGAACCAGCGCGGCCACATTCCGGTGCAGATGGCCGGTTGAGCCACCGGAGGTTCGCCTCGACCTTCCAGGGCCCGCGCCACGCGGGCCTTTTCACGTGCGGCGATGTGAAACAATGCAGCCTTGACCATCGACTGTCCCGCAATGAACCTGCACCTTCTGCGCATCTTCCACGCCGTCGGCGAGCACACCAGCTTTTCGCGCGCGGCTGAACATCTGGGCGTCAGCCAGCCGGCGGTATCGAAAGCGCTGCGCGAGCTGGAAGACCAGCTCGACGTGGTGCTGATCGAACGTGGCGCGCGCGTCGTCTCGCTGACCGAGGCAGGTCAGGTGCTGTTCGAATACGCGGTGGGCATCTTCGCGATGGAGCGCGAGGCACTCGAAGCATTGCAGGCCTATTCCGACCTGGAACGCGGCCGCCTGCGCATCGGTGCAAGCATGACCGTGGCGGCTTACTGGCTGCCCGGTTACGTGGCCGACTTCGCCCAGGCGCATCCGGGCGTGTCACTGAGCCTGACCAGCGCCAATACGCAAACCATCGCCGAAAGTCTGCTCGCCTGCGAGGTCGACATCGCGCTGGTCGAAGGCCCGGTCGAGGATGAGCGCATCGAGTCACGTCCCTGGCGCGAAGAGGCGCTGCTGATCGTCGCGCCGCCCGACGACCCGCTGGCGAAAGCGGGCGAAGTCACGATTGACGCGCTGTCGCAGGCCACATGGGTGGTGCGCGAACCCGGTTCGGGCACGCGCGAAGTCGTGAATCGCTGGCTGGACAAGCTGGGCATCCGCCCCGCCCGACTGATCGAAGCCGGCAGCACGGAAGCGGTCATCCAGACCGTGGCCGCCGGCGGTGGCGTTTCCATGGTGCCGCGGGTCAGTTCAGCCGACCAGATTGCGCTCGGAAAGGTCGCCACCCTGACGCTGCCCGGCGTGCAGTTGAGCCGCCAACTGTACCGATTGCGCCTGCCACGCCGTCCGCTCAGCCCGGCAGCGTTGGCCTTCGAGGCGATGATTGCCACGGACTGAAGCAGATGCAAGTTTCAAGATTCAAGATGCAAGGAAAGACGGGCGCCGCGTTCCTTGCGTCTTGAATCTTGTATCTGCCCTCAAGCCAGGGCCCGGCTGACGACCTCGGCGACATCCGGCGACAGCCCGGGTTGTGCGGCGATGCTTTCAAGCGCGGTGCGGGCATGCGCCTGGCGGCCGTCGTCGAAACGGCGCCAGCGGTCGAAGGCGCGTGCCACGCGTGAGGCCACCTGCGGGTTCACCGGATCGAGCTCGCGGATGACGCCGGCCGCATAGGTGTAACCCGAGCCATCCGCCGCATGGAAGTGCAGCGGGTTGGCGGCGCAGAAGGTGCGCACCAGCGCATACACCTTGTTCGGATTCTTGAGATCGAAGGCTTCGTGCGCCATCAATTCGCGCACGCGCGCGGTCGTGCCGACCGCAGGCGAGGTCGCCTGCACAGTCAGCCATTTATCCACCACCAAGGCTTCGTGCTTCCAGCGCGCGTAGAACTCGGCGAGCGCGACCTCGCGCAATGGCGTTTCGCTGTGCGCCAGCAGGGTCAGCGCCGCCGACTGGTCGGTCATGTTGTCAGCGTCGCGGAACTGCGTGAGTACGCGCAGTTGCAGTGCCGGGTCGTCCAGTTCCATCAGATAGCCCAGCGCCAGATTACGCAGCGCACGCCGGCCCATCGCCGCGGCGTCGGGCACATAGGGTCCGGTCAAGGCAAGGGAATCGAGCAGCGCCTCGAACTGCGGGCGCAAGGCCTGCGCCAGCGTGCGGCGGAACAGCCTGCGTACCCGGTGTGCCGCATCCGGATCGATCACGGACATCTGGTCGCCGAGCCAGATTTCCGACGGCAGCGCCAGCGCCTCGGCGGCGAAGGCCGGGTCCTGCTCTGCCTTGCCCAGGGTGGCGGTGAAGGCGTCGACGAACACCGCTGGCACCTCCGGTACGCCGCCTGACTGCACGGTTGCCACGCCGGCGAGCATGAGCCTCGTGGCCAGTCGTTGGCCGGCTTCCCAGCGGTTGAACTCATCGCTGTCATGCGCCATCAGCGTTGCCAGCGTGCTGTCCGGGCAGTCGAACAGCAGCGTCACCGGCGCCGAGAAATTGCGCAACAGCGATGGCAGCGGCGCTTGAGTCAGGTGATGCGCCGACAGGTCGAAGTCGAAGGTCTGTGAGGTTTCGGTCAGGGACAGCACCGTGGTCGGCAGGATTTCACGGCCATCCGGCGTCAGCAGGCCGACGGCGGCCGGAATGTGCAGCGGGCCGCGTTCGAGCGAAATGCCTTCCTGCGCCAGACGCTTCTCGTAGGCGGTGGCTGGATTGTTCTGGGTCAGCGTGAGGCGATAGCGGCCGGATGCAACGTCGAAATCGGCGGCGGCCTTCAGCGTCGGCGTGCCGGCCTGCTCGTACCAGCGACGGAATCGGGACAGATCGACGCCGCTCGCGTCCTGCATGGCCGATACGAAGGCATCGCAGGTGACCGCCTGCCCGTCATGGCGCTCGAAATACAGCTTCATGCCGCGCTGGAAACCGCCTTCGCCGAGCAGCGTGTGGATCATGCGCACCACTTCGGCCCCCTTCTCGTAGACCGTGGCGGTGTAGAAATTGTTGATTTCCTCGTAGCTGGCCGGACGCACCGGGTGAGCCATCGGGCCGGCATCCTCCGGAAACTGCGCTGCGCGCAGGCCGCGTACCTCCTGGATGCGCTGAACGGCGCGCGAATACATGTCCGAGCCGTACTCCTGGTCGCGGAACACGGTCAGCCCTTCCTTCAGCGACAGCTGGAACCAGTCGCGGCAGGTCACCCGGTTGCCGGTCCAGTTGTGGAAGTACTCGTGCGCGACCACGCGGTCGATGTTCATGTAGTCGAGATCGGTGGCGACGTCCGGTCGCGCCAGCACATACTTCGTGTTGAAGATGTTCAAGCCCTTGTTTTCCATCGCGCCCATGTTGAAGTCGCCGACGGCGACGATCATGTAGCGGTCGAGATCCAGTTCGAGGCCGAAACGCTCCTCGTCCCAGCGCATCGACTTCCTCAGCGCGTGCATCGCGAAATCGCACTGGTCGAGCTTGCCCGGTTCGACATAGATCGCCAGATCGACCTCGCGCCCGGAGGCGGTCGTATAGCGGTCGTCCAGCCGGTCGAGTTTCGCAGCGACCATCGCGAACAGGTAGCACGGCTTGGGAAAAGGATCGACCCAGCGCGCCCAGTGACGGCCTCCGGCCTCGTCGCCGCTGACTTCCAGATTGCCGTTCGCCAGCAGATCGGGGAAACGTTCGCGGCTGGCATGCAGGGTCACCGTGTAGCGCGACATCACGTCGGGCCGATCCGGAAAATACGTGATGCGGCGAAAGCCTTCGGCCTCGCACTGCGTGAAGTAACCGTCCTTAGAGCGGAACAGACCGGACAGCGTCGTATTGACGTCCGGCCGGATGCGCACCCGGGTGGTCAGCCGGCAACTGTCCGGCAGTCCGGTCAGCACGAGCCGGCCGTCATTCAGCAGGCTGACCGGGTCATCCAGCGTGACGTCGTCAACGCGGACGTCGATCAACTCGAGCGCCTCGCCGTCGAGTTCCAGATCGGCCCGGGGTGCGTTTTCGTTGCGCCGCACAAGCATGACTGCGCCAACCGTCGTGTCTCCGTTGTCGGCGATCGAGACGTCAAGGTCGATGGTATCCACCCACCAGCCAGGCGCGCTGTAGTCACGCAGGTGGATGGCACGCGAAAAAGAGTTCTTCATTTGTTAACTTCCGTGTCGATAACAGCAAGGGCAGACGTTCGAACACTGCCTTGAACAAGGGTTCGCAACGATTGCACATCGCGGCAAAGTCAGACTGCATGCGGCTGCGCTGAAGATCACGCGAACGGGTGAAGGGAGCAGACAGGGTTTTTGTCGCTCCATCTGCAGGCCGGGTTAACCCTTAGTCCGGGTGACCTAAGTTCTGAAGAATGACACATCGCAGCATTACCATCGAACCAACAACTCAAAAGGTATGCCATGGGTGCAATTTTGAACGAAAGAGCGTCGGTTTCGCGCCAGCAGCGTGAAGAGACGACCCCGCGCTCGGCGCGGGAACACGCGGCATGGCCGAGGTTTTCGGCCAATGCGTCGCGCCACGCTGAAATCGGGGCAGACGGCCAGCCCATTGCAGCGGCGGGTCTGCGCAACTGGACAGCCGGCGAACTCGCGGCCCTGTTGTGCGAAGTGCTCAAGCGAGAACATGCTGCGCTGGCAGCCTGCCACGGACAACGCGTCGAAACCGACTGGATTCCGCTGGCTCGCTCGCTCGCGATACGCCTGGCCGAAACGCCGGGCATGACGCTGGCGACCAGCCCGCTGAAAACCCGCTTCCTGCTGCGCGAACAGATCGGCGCCTGGCTGGTACACAACGCGCTCGACGTCGATGCTGCGCATTCCGTTCTGATCGCACTGCCCGACACCTGGAATCCCGGTCGCGTGCTGTCGTATCTGTTCCGCCACGAAATTGCACCGATGCACTACGTCACTGCATCCGTACGCAGCAACAACCAGCCCATCTCCGGCAGCACCACGATCCGCGAAGAACTCAGCGTCAGCGCGTGACGCCGAAACCGCGTACCGTGGTTCTTCCGGTTGCACACGTTGCAAAGTCTAAAGAGGTGGTTGCGGCTGAAGGCCGCAACCACCTCTTTTTCCTTGAGCGCCCGAAAGCGGAGAGCCTCATCCGCGTTCCTGAACGACTGCGCCTCGCATCCACACGACACAAAACAAAAAGGCCAGTTCCGGAGAACTGGCCTGTCTGTTTGATTCTATTGGTGCCGCTGGCCGGAATCGAACTGGCGACCTTCGCATTACGAATTAGAAGGCACCGTCAAACCCTCGCATTAACGAACCCTATTTTTCCTTTACCTATAAAGGCGTCTAGACCATACTGACCTTAACGGGCTAGCGCGAAAACCACCGAAATTTGATAGCCCGTGCTAGCCCAGCGCTAGCCCGATCAAATCGAGGTGCAAAGATGGCAAGGCAGAAACTCACCAAGACGTTGATTCTGGAAACTCCCCTGCCGGACGTCGGCAAGCGGACGACCCTTTACGACACAGAGGTTGTAAAGCTGGCTGTACGCATCACGCACACCGGCGCACGCACCTTCTACGTGGTGAAGCGGACCGGCGCATCAATGGCGTGGGTGAAGCTTGGCGACCTGACCGACATGACGGTCGAAAAGGCGCGGATCGAAGCCAACAAGGTATTGGGTGAATTCGCCAGCGGCGCGAACCCGGCAAAGGCACGGCGCGCCATCCGCGAAGAACTGACCTTCGCAAAAGCCTTTGACGAGTTGCTGATGCACAAGCGCAAGCGCAACGGCACGCCGCTGTCCGAGCACACAAAGCGGGATTATCAGGACGTTCTGCGCCTTTACCTTGGCCCGATCACCGGCAAAAAGCTGTCGGAGATATCTCGCACTGACGTGAAGGCAATCCATCGCAAAGCGAGCAAGACAAGCGCAGCGCAAGCCGACCGGGCTGTCGCTATCGTGTCGTCGGTCTTTACCTTCATGCTCGACCAAGAGCTATTCAGCGGGACCAACCCGGCAAGCCGTATTCAGAAGAACCTGCCAGCCGAGCGCGACCGCTTCGTGCAAGCAGATGAACTGCCGGCGCTGTTCGGAGCAATCGCCCAGTCGTCGCAACGCGATTACTTCCTGTTGTCGCTGCTGACCGGCGCGCGTCGATCCAATATGCAGGCGATGGCATGGAAGGACGTCGACATGGACGGCGCCGTGTGGCGGATCGGCAAAACCAAGAATGGCACGCCGCAAAACGTCACCCTGTCCCCTGAAGCACTGGCGGTGCTCAGTTTGCGGGCAGAAGCCGGCAACGATTCGCCGTTCGTGTTTCCCGGCGCTGGCGAGACTGGGCACCTCGTTGAACCGAAGAAGGCATGGGACACATGCAAGCGCGCCGCAAGCTTCATTCGACTACTCGACGCGCTACAGGCTGCGGGCGTACTTGATGACGAAAAGCGGGCCGCTGCCGATGAACTGGCGTTGAAGAACCTGACGAAAGCCGAGCGCACCTATCAGGCGCAAGCCAAGGCCGCGAAGATCAACCCGGACGATTACACGATGCGCGACCTACGCATTCACGATCTGCGGCGCACGCTCGGAAGCTGGCAGGCAAAGACCGGCGCATCGCTTTCAATCATCGGCAAGAGCTTGAACCACAAGACGCACCAAGCGACCGCGATCTATGCGCGACTCGACCTTGATCCGGTGCGGCAGTCCGTGAATACGGCTACCACTGCCATGATGGAAGCGGCCGGGCTAAAGGAAGGCGCGGACGTTGTACCGATCAAGAAGGGCAAGACCGCAGCCTGACGGTCTCAGGCGGGGGCGGGCGACGTCATGCCCCAGCATCGGGAGGAATACGCGTGGAAATAATCGACAAGTCCCCGGCGCTAGTGCTGCGCTGGTTGCTTGGCCTAGAGCTTGGTGGAAAGCTGGATGGCCTTACAGCCGTGGTGACCACAACGGACGGCGACGTGAGATACATCGCTTTGCGTAACGCCTTCCCGCCGCCTGACGTCCTAGGGACTGAGGATGCGATGCGTCTGGAGCCTCGCGGAGCCACTACGGACTAAAAGAGCAGCACGCCGCGCCTACTCCGACGGGAGGAACACCGGGAACCCTTGCCCGGCTGGCGCGGCACCTTCACAGGGGAGCGCGAAAGGGGCGCTGATGCTAAAGCGAATGTATTCGCTATCAGAGGCTGCGGAGTTCTTATCTGCCGAGTACAAGACGAAACACACCGAGCGCGACGTAATCATTGCTGCGGCTCATGGTGATTTGCGGCTTTGCGCATGGTTTGAAGGAACGGTCGGAGCATTCGAAGAACGTTTCGATGAGGACCCAGTTCTGCTAGGCGAACCAGGCCCCCCGCTCTACTGGCACTACTGTCACGGGTACGCAGAAATTCCGCGTGAGCTAATTCGTCCGGACAAGAGTGACCTAGATTTTCACTGGGTCAATATCGTCAGTGTTGCGTGGTCGGAGTATGAAAATCCGCCCGAGCAGATAGCACTTGGCGTGCATCAACACTACATGCTGTTCACCTTCCGTCCAGAGACAGGCCTTCCCGAAGTGGTGCCTATCCGATGCAACCTTGCAACTGCCGAAGTCCCCGCATCAGACCTGCTTGGTTTTGCGCCCAACAAGAGCACGACAACGCAAAAGACGGCTGCTGACACGCGAGTTCAAAACACGCTCTTATCGATCATTGCTGCTTTGGTCGATCAGGCAGGTATTGATCCGACCGCACGTGGCGCAGCCCGGCGCGTTGAGGAATGGACACAGCACATGGGCTGCCCAGTAGGCGAGGAAACGATCAAGAAGTATCTCGACATGCTTCCTGAAGTTCTAGAGCGGCAGTCGCGCAGATAGCCCCAAGGAACCCGAATTCGGAAAGGCAAATCCGACTTAGGACAACAGCTTCGGCATCTTATTCACCATTCGTATCCATACCGCAGCGCAACCGAGCAAGCGGGGATTAACTGGGTACGAACGATGACGACTGAAAACCTTGCAGCACTTCTCAAGCGCGGCGCTGATCTGCTCGACGACAAAGCCGCTGCCGATCTGCTGGACGTGTCACCCGGCACGCTCTCTGTCTGGCGCTCTACCGGGCGCTATAACCTGCCCTTCCTAAAGGTGGGCCGCAAGGTCCGCTATCGGCGTACCGACCTGCTCGCGTGGCTGGAAAGCCGCACCCGCGAAAACGGCGCTACGGCGTAAGGGGGCGGACATGGACAAGAAAAAGAGCCGCACCGCAAAGCAGTACAGCCCCAAACAAGACACCCCGAATCATACCGATCCGCTGATCGGCTGGCACTCACTTGGCAAGCAGAGCCGCACCCGAGCACCGAAGCGCGGATGGTCGCGCAAAGGCGGTGCGAAATGAGCGCCGAAACCTTGCTGTCGCGTCTGGACAAGGTGAAACAGACCAAACCGGGTAATTGGGTAGCGCGCTGCCCTGCTCATGAGGACAAACACCCATCGCTGGCCGTGGGCGAACGGGACGACGGCCGCACGCTGGTGCACTGCTTCGCGGGCTGCGCGGTACATGAGGTTGTTCAAGCAGTCGGGCTGTCCCTGTCCGATCTGTTCCCCGAAAAGCGGAGCAACGAGACGCACGCCATCAAGGGCGAGCGGCGACCGTTCCCCGCTGCCGACGTGCTGCGCTGCATCGCGTTTGAAGCCCTTGTCGTGCTGACAGCGGGCGCGGCATTGCTGGCCGGGCAACCCTTCAGCGATGCGGACCGCGCGCGCCTTGTGGTGGCTGTGGGGCGCTTGCAGGCGGCACTCGATGCGGGAGGGCTGACGCATGGGTAACAGTGCAATCGAGCGTGGCGCGAGCTTCCTTGATGACGTCGCGGCAAAACGGATAGCGGATGCGATGGATGCGCAAGCGCAACCCAGCGAGGTCGGCTTGATCTGCGCGACCGACCTTAAGCCAGAGGCTATTTCATGGCTGTGGGGCGGGTGGCTTGCGGCAGGAAAGATGCACGTATTAGGCGGCGCACCGGGCACCGGCAAGACGACTATCTCAATGGGCCTTGCTGCGACTGTGACGACTGGCGGGCGCTGGCCGGATGGAACTCGGGCAACTGCCGGAAACGTGTTGATCTGGAGCGGCGAGGATGATCCTGCAGACACGCTGATTCCACGACTCGCGCTGTCGGGCGCCGATTTGTCGCGCGCTTATTTCATTGCCGACATCCGGGAAGGCAACGAGCGGCGACCCTTTGACCCAGCCCGAGACATGGAAGCGCTACGGCGCAAGGTCGCGGATATCGGTGGCGTGCGCCTGCTGATTGTTGATCCGGTTGTTTCCGCGATAGCCGGTGACAGTCACAAGAACGCAGAGGTCCGGCGAGGCTTGCAACCGCTTGTCGACCTTGCCGGTTCTATGCGCTGCGCCTTGCTGGGAATCACGCACTTTTCCAAAGGGACGGGAGGGCGCGACCCCGTGGAAAGGCTGACCGGAAGCTTGGCATTCGGGGCGCTTGCGCGGGTGGTGATGGTGGCGGCAAAGCACCAGACGGAAGGCGAGGACGGCCACACCGTGCGGCTTTTCTGCCGGGCAAAGTCGAACATTGGACCGGATGACGGCGGCTTCGAATACGACTTGCACCAAGCGGAACTGGATGCGCATCCGGGCGTATTCGCGTCATCTGTGCTGTGGGGTGACGCGGTGGAAGGTGCAGCGCGCGAACTGCTAGCGACGGCGGACGCCACTGGCGACGACAGCGAAGGCGGCACCCTGGCTGATGCAAAGCGATTCCTTGCTGATCTGCTGGCCGACGGACCTGTGTCAAGTAAGGCAATCAAGGCGGATGCGGATGGCGCGGGCTATACCTGGGCGACGATTCGAAGGGCACAGAAAGCACTTCGTATTGAGCCGGTGAAGCAAGGCATGAAGGGCGGCTGGGTATGGCGGATGCCGTGGCAGGAATCCGCGAAGATGCTCAAAAATCCTGAAGATGCTCAACAAAAAGAGGTGAGCACCTTTGGAGAAATTGAGCACCTTCGGGCGGAACCCGACGCGGTGGAGGTCGAAATATGAACCCGGCGGCGATCATCCGAGACGCGCGGGCGGACGGGGTATGCCTGGCGCTGTGCAAGCCGGGAACGATCAAGGCGACAGGCGATGCGGACGCTGTGAATCGCTGGCTTGCAGTCATCCGCGAGCACAAGGCGCACATCATCGAAGCCCTGAACGATGCCAAAACGGAACCGATAGGCGCGACCTGTTGGCGCTTGAAGTTTGCCGAAGGTGAGCCGCTGGACGTTACTTTCTGTCCGCCCGCAACCAGGGCAAGCGTGCTGGAGCGCTACCCGCACGCCATCGAGGCGGAGCCGATCCCCGAACGACCGCGACGTGCAGCGACGGAAACCGAAGCGCGGGAACTGCGCGGGCTGATTGAAGCCGTCTATGGCGGCGAAACGGACGACGACCGGGCAGATGCTTTAGCCGAAGCATTGAACGACCCAGCGGGCGCGCTGCGCTGCTACCGGGCAATTCTGAAAGCGAGGAACACATGACCACGAAGAACACCCGCAAGCCGGCCGGCAAGCGCACGGCTGTTGCGAAGTTTCCCGACCCGACCGACAGGGAGAAGGCGGACGCTATTGCCAAGTTTGCGACACGACCTAGCGTGAATGCTGCTGCGGTGGTGGAAGCCTTCGGCGCTCCGACCTATGGCGAACTGGATATGGGCGCGCTGACGGATCGGCTTCTGGATCGCATCGAGCAGATGAAGGCGGGCGACATGAGTGAGGCCGAAGGGATGTTGTTAGGGCAGGCACACGCGCTGCAATCCATCTTCGTGAATCTATCGCGCCGGACCGTGAAGCAGGAATATCTGAAGCAATGGGAAACCTACATGCGCATGGCGCTGAAGGCGCAGAACCAGTGCCGAATGACACTCGAAACGCTATCGACGCTGAAGAACCCGCCCGTCGTGTTCGCCAAGCAAGCCAACATCAACAACGGCGGGCAGCAGCAGGTGAACAACGGCACCGGACCAATCGAGCGACGAAACGCGCGCGCGCGCGAAACCGAAACCGAGCAAACCGAACTATTGGAGGCACCACATGGGCAAAGGCTGGACACCCGAGCGCCGGGCACGGCAGGCGGCGCTGATCCGCACATGGAAGCCGTGGGAACAATCGACCGGCCCGCGAACCAATGAAGGCAAGGCGCGGACGGCGCGGAACGGATACCGGGGAGGGATGCGGGCTAAGCTACGCGAGTTGGCTATGCGATTAGACGAGCAGTCCAGTTGCTTGAGGATGATCAGGCCAAGCGACTAGATAGAGATCAAGGCGTCATAAAGACACCTTGTTCCTTCAAATTCACTCGGCAACAACCCGGTACTCATCCGAAGTCATCGGTTCGAAGGCCGCAGGAACTCCACCGCAGAGGTCCACAAGTACACGTCTGGCAAACGGCGCACCCATGCGATTAATGCGATGAACAGTAGCGCTTACTGTCGAGTGCTCAAGCAAGGCAGCGCGTAAGTCATCAACCAGATACCGAGGTGCCCAGCCAATCAAATGGCAGTCTGTAGTCTGTAGTTGGACCGCATAGGTAGTTGCTGGGTTATTAACTTCAATTGCAACCTGCAACGGCTCGCCTTCAGTAAGGTTTTCTGCGCGAGTCCGCGCCGCTTCTGACACATGACGCAAGCCATGCAAGAAAAATCGGCAGCGAATTGTTCCGTCCGCCAATTTACGGACCTTCGGAAACACTTCTAAACTGTCAGTCTGCCGCTCGCCCCCCGTCAGCCCCAAAATCTCGATAGGGTCAGCGTGGGCCGGGTCAAGATCAAGCCAGCGCAAGTACTCTGCAAAATCCTTGCGGTTAGGTTCAAGAATCCGATTTTTGAACAGCGGAAACAGATCATCCGCTTGATACTTTCGACTGAAATCCGGAAAAGCAATTAGCGGTTTGAAGCCCGCAGCAGCCTCAGCATGCAGGGCTCCGTGCGTGTAGCGAAACATGTACTCGCGTCGATCAGTAGACGCATCAAGACGGCCGATCGGAAACCAAGCCCTCGTTGGATCCGGTGCTTGCCATGCAACAAACAAGGTACTCATCTCAAAATCTCAGCTAACGAAGCTTGCGCAGTGAAGATCATGGCTGCTGCGAACTTTTTGGCAGCAGGTGAAGCTCGTTCATCGGGCAGCGAACCAATAATCTGAAGAACGTGTTCATGTGATAAAGACCGCACCCGCGTCAATGCTGGTTCGAAAAACGAAGGATACGCTCGTGCCGCCAACTGCACTAACCGAAGAGGGTTTTCACCATGAGGTTCATCCGGACTGCGAAAAACTCCGCCCCGTCCCTTATTGACATACGAACTTATACGCTTCTCCGCGATAAATCTGAGCCGTTTTTCATCCCGTAACTCTCTACCCAACGACGAAGCATGGTCAAAGCTAGGTGCAACGGTAAGTACTAGCTCTGGCGACTCCGAATAGACATGTAGCAGTAGGCCCCAGTTCTCGTGGTGCCGGTCAGTGTTACCAATCAGCGCGTCAAGTACTAAATAGCTAGCAAGTTCAGTCAAAACCCCGTCTGCCTGGTCAGAGGAGAATAAACCGCGCATCGCGGCTTCGATGTTCTCTAAAGTGTGATCCGATTGCCCAAACACTTTGCCTTTGTCGTAACCAGTGAAGCGGGTAGCAAGGACTTCGTTACCATGAACGAGCGCCTGCCCGCCCTTAACGTCGACAAAATTCATTGATACGCAACCGCGTCGCCCATCGTATTCGGCAAGCTCTACCGTCGCAGCTCGGATGCCAACAGCTCGCGCAACTTCGGCAGCAACCTTTTCAGCCCAGTCTTCGCCTGTGTCAGGGCGTGACTCTTTGAACAACCACCTTTTATCGTCGAGCAAAACCCAAAACTTAGGCTTACTGCCAAGCTGCTCGGTATCTTCACGGGCATCAGTCGGTATCTCGATGATCTTGTAGCTCATGGCGGGCACTCAACTTAGAAGTCACGTCGCTCGGGAGCAACATTCGCACTTAAAGTCGCTACACAGGGGCTTGGCGCTAGCCCGGCGCTAGCCCAACAAAAAGGCCAACCCCGAAGAGTTGGCCTATCTGCTTGATTCTATTGGTGCCGCTGGCCGGAATCGAACTGGCGACCTTCGCATTACGAATGCGCTGCTCTACCAACTGAGCTACAGCGGCGAAAAAGAGCGCGCATGTTAGCTGTTGGCACGGTTCAAATCAATGAGAACCTGCGCGCAACGCGGAACAATGCACGGATCTGCGGTGCTGTTACGCAGAAGCGCCTGACGGACGCATGCGGACGACGATGTCCATGCCGTCAGCCACCATGCCGGGCGGCAACGACGGCATTCCGTCGACGCGCAGAACGTGTTGCGGAATGTCGGTCAGGCAGCCGGTCACGACGTCATAGAGGTGATGGTGCGGCTCGGTGTTCGGATCGAAGAACACTTTGGTCGGGTCGACGATGACCTCGCGGATCAGGCCGGAGTCACGCAGCAGCTTCAGCGTGTTGTAGACCGTCGCCTTCGAGGCCGACGGTGAAGTTTCGTTCACCATGCCCAGTATCTGGTCCGCCGACAGATGCTCCATGCGGGAAAAAAGGACACACGCGATATCTACGCGTGGCTGCGTCAGATTGACGCCGTGCTTGCGCAACAGGTCTATCGTTTGTTCGCGGTTCAACGTGGTTTTCATGATTACCAGTATATGTAAGCGGGCCCGTCCCTGCCAATCAACGGGCTTGTCACCCCTGCACCAGTTCTCTGGGAAGCGGAAAATTGACGTTTTCCGGCGCGCCTTCAAGCATGCGGACCGATGCCGCGCCCAGCTCGCGCAAGCGCGCCACCACTTCATCGACCAGCACTTCCGGCGCCGACGCACCGGCGGTCACACCAATGCGCTTGCGACCGGTCAGCCAGGACGGGTCGATCTGCGCCGCGTTGTCGATCAGATAGGCAGGCACGCCGAACTGTTCCGCCACCTCGCGCAAGCGGTTCGAATTGGAGCTGTTCGGTGAGCCGACCACCAGCACCAGTTCGCTGCGCGGCGCCATGAACTTGACTGCATCCTGCCGGTTCTGCGTCGCATAGCAGATGTCGTCGCGCTTCGGACCGACGATATCCGGAAAGCGGGCGCGCAGCGCCTCGACGATGACCTGCGCATCATCGACCGACAACGTGGTCTGTGTGACGTAGGCGAGCTTGCCTGCGTCCTTGACGTTCAACGAGGCAACGTCTGCCACGGTTTCGACCAGATACATGCCGCCGTCGGTCTGACCCATCGTCCCTTCCACCTCCGGATGCCCCTTGTGCCCGATCATGACGATTTCGCGGCCGGCATCGCGCATCTTGGCCACTTCGACGTGCACCTTGGTCACCAGCGGGCAGGTTGCGTCGAACACACGCAAGCCACGCGACGACGCGTCGTGGCGTACTGCCTGCGGCACACCGTGTGCGCTGAAGATCAGCGTGGCGCCCTCGGGCACCAGTTCGAGGTCGTCGATGAAGATCGCACCCTTGGCGCGCAGGCTGTCGACGACGAACTTGTTGTGCACCACCTCGTGCCGCACGTAGATCGGGGCACCGTACTGCTCAAGTGCCCGCTCGACGATGGCAATCGCCCGTTCTACGCCGGCACAGAAGCCGCGCGGATTGGCCAGCAGAATTTCCATGTTTCCTCCGTCAGAGGATGCCGATGATCTGGACCTCGAAGCTCACGGCACGCCCCGCCAACGGGTGATTGAAATCGATCAGCGCCGACTTGTCATCCACTTCCTTCACCAGGCCGGGAAACTTGTTGCCGTCTTCAACCATGAATTCGACGATGGAATTCACCGCCAGTTCGACATCGTCCGGAAGGTCGGCGCGCGCGAAGCGCTCGACCAGATTTTCCGTATGCTCGCCGAACACCTCGCCCGCTTCCAGTTCGAACACTTCGTGATCGCCGACCGCCAGGCCGACCAGACATATTTCGAGTGCCGGCGCCAACTCGCCGCGACCCAGCTGCAGCGTCGCAGGGCGGGAATCGAAGGTGCTGACGCGTACCACGGCCCTTTCGGTTTCCGGCACGGCCATGCGGTAATGCAGGGTCACCAGGCTGTCCGGCTTGATCTTGTCACTCATGCTTGTTTCTCCGCACGGGCGGCGCGCGACACCAGCCAGAACTGATCGATCAGCATCAGTACGACACCCGCAGTGATGGCCGAATCGGCCACGTTGAACGCCGGAAAGCCGTGGCTCCCGGCATGAAAGTACAGAAAATCGACAACCGCGCCGAGCACCACGCGGTCGATCAGGTTGCCGATGGCGCCGCCGAGGATCAGCGCCAGCCCCAGCGGCAGAACGACTTCGGCGACATGTCGGCGCATCAGCACGATGAGCCAGGCAGACACCGCTGACGTGAGCACGATGAAAAACCAGCGCTGCCAGCCGGAATGATCGGCCAGAAAGCTGAATGCGGCACCCGGGTTGTACACCAGCACCAGATCGAAGTAGGACGTCACCGACCAGCTCTGGCCGTAGGACAACCACCCCGTGATCAGGTATTTGGTGAGCTGGTCCGCCCCCACGACCAACAGGGCGACGGCCAGCCAGCCGGCGAAGCGCGCACTCACGGTGGTCAGGCGTGGCTGCGCGTTTCACCGTCGCCGTGCAGATTGCGGTCGCAACGGCTGCACAGTTGGGGGTGCTCGGGGTTATTGCCGACATCAGCGCGATAGTGCCAGCAGCGCGCGCACTTGACCTGCGCGCTTGCCGCCGCACTGACGCCCTGCTCGGCGTCCGATTCGACCTTGACCAGGGTCGCCGCGGAGGTGATGAGCACGAAGCGCAGATCGTCGCCGAGCGCCGCGAGATCGTCGTAGACAGCCCCCGATGCCCGCACTTCGACTTCAGCCTGCAGCGACGAGCCGATGCCACCTTCGGCGCGCAGCGTTTCGAGCACGCGCGCCGATTCTGCGCGCAGTGTGCGGATGCGCCCCCAGCTTTCCATCAGCGCGGCTTCGTCGGCCTGCATCGGCAGCGCATTCCACGTGGTCAGCATCACGCTGTCGAGATTCGCGGCATACGGGCCGTTCTTCCCCGCTTCGGCCAGCACGGTCCAGATTTCTTCCGCCGTGAAAGGCATGATCGGTGCCATCAGGCGTACCAGGGTCTGCGTGATGTGCCACAGCGCGCCCTGCGCCGAGCGGCGGGCGTGCGAGCCGGGCGCCGTCGTGTAGAGCCGGTCCTTCAGGATGTCGAGGTAGAAGCCGCCCAGATCTTCCGATGCGAAGTGCTGCAGCGCCTGCACGATCTTGTGGAACTCGAACGTGAGGTAGTCGTTGCCGACCCTCTCCTGCAGGTCGCGCGTCAGCGCCAGTGCGTAGCGGTCGATGGTCAGCCATTTGGTCACCGGCAGCTTGTGCGCAACCGGATCGTAGTCGGCGATGTTGGCCAGCAGGAAACGGACGGTATTGCGCAGCCGGCGATAGGTTTCCACCACGCGGTCGAGGATTTCCTTCGAGATCGACAACTCGCCCGAATAATCGGCCGATGCGAGCCACAGCCGCAGGATTTCCACGCCCAGCTTGTCGCCGACTTCCTGCGGCTCGATGCCGTTGCCGGCCGACTTGCTCATCTTGTGGCCGCTGGCATCGACCGTGAAGCCATGCGTCAGCAGCGCGCGATACGGTGCGTGGCCATCGAGCGCACATCCGGTGAGCAGCGACGACTGGAACCAGCCGCGGTGCTGGTCGGAACCTTCGAGATAGAGGTCGGCGACCGGGCCGCCATCGCCGCGCCGGCCGTCCTGGTGCGAACCGCGGAGCACGTGCCAGTGCGTGGTGCCTGAATCGAACCACACGTCGAGGGTGTCGGTCAGCTTGTCGTAATGCGCCGCATCGTCACCCAGCAGTTCGGCCGGATCGAGGTTGAACCAGGCGTCGACCCCTTCACGCTCGACGCGCAGCGCGACCTGCTCCATCAGGTCCGGCGTGTCAGGGTGCAGCTGGCCGGTTTCCTTGTGCAGGAAGAACGGTATCGGCACCCCCCAGTTGCGCTGGCGGGAAATGCACCAGTCCGGGCGTTTGGCGATCATCGCCGCCAGACGTTCCTTGCCCCAGTCGGGGTAGAAAGCGGTGGCTTCGACCGCCGCCGCCGCGCATTCACGCAGCGTGTAGGACTCCGGCTGGCGGATGTCCATGCCGACGAAGAACTGCGCCGTGGCGCGGTAGATGACCGGCGTCTTGTGGCGCCAGCAGTGCATGTAACTGTGCGTGATCTGTTCGTGCGACAGCAGCGCACCCGCCTTGGCGATCGTGTCGACGATGACCGGATTGGCTTTCCAGATGTGCATGCCGCCGAACAGCGGCAGGGCATCGATATAGACGCCGTTGGCCTGCACCGGGCCGAATACCTCGTCGGTCGCCAGACCGTGCGCCGTCCAGGTCTGGAAGTCTTCGACACCGTAGGCCGGCGCGCAATGCACGATGCCGGTACCCGCGTCGAGCCCGACGTAGCCGGCAGTCAGCACCGGCACGTCCCGCACGTAGAACGGATGCTGGAACAGCAGATCCGCCAGTGCAGTGCCCGGCGCCGTGGCGACGACCTCGCCTTCGAGCTTGAAGCGCGCCAGACAGCTGTCGACCAGGTCGCGGGCGACGATCACGTGGCCGTTCGGCGTCCGCACCAGTGCGTAGGTGTGCTCGCCATTCACGTTCAGCGCCTGGTTGGCCGGAATCGTCCACGGCGTGGTGGTCCAGATCACGGCCTGCACCGTGCCCGCCGGCAGGGCATCGAGTCCGAAGGCATCCGCCAGCATGTGACGGCAGGCATCGGCGATCTGGAAACCCACGTCGACGGCCGGGCTGCCCTTGTCCTGATACTCGACTTCCGCTTCGGCCAGCGCCGAAGCGCAGTCGAAACACCAGTTCACCGGCTTCAGACCACGGTACACCCAGCCCTTCTTGACCATTTCCTTCAACGCACGGATTTCGCCCGCCTCGTTCTGGAAATCCATCGTGCGGTAGGGCCGGTCCCAGTCGGCCAGCACGCCCAGCCGGACAAAGCCCTTCTTCTGCAGTTCGACCTGATCGGCGGCATAGGCGCGCGCCAGCTTGCGCACCTCGGCCGGCGGCAACGACTTGCCGTGCTTCTTTTCGATCTGGTGTTCGATCGGCAAACCGTGGCAGTCCCAGCCCGGTATGTAGGACGCGTCGAAGCCGTGCAACGTCATCGAGCGGACGATGATGTCCTTCAGGATCTTGTTGACCGCATGGCCGAGGTGGATGTCGCCATTGGCGTACGGCGGGCCGTCGTGCAGCACGAACTGCGGCCGGCCGGCCGACTGCTTGCGGATGCGCTGATACAGCTTGCTGTCCTGCCACTGCTTCACCCAGCCAGGCTCGCGTTTCGGCAGGTCGCCGCGCATCGGAAACGGCGTGTCGGGGAGGTTCAGCGTCGAGCGGTAATCAGCCATGTTCAGCCTTCAGAGAGTATGTACAGCAAACCAGTGGCGGATATCGGCCACGTCCTTCGCGATTGCCTCGCGCAGTGCATCGAGTCCTTCATAGCGCATCTCGTCACGCATCTTGTGCCGGAATCGCACCGACACGCGACGGTCGTACAGGTCGACCGTGCGGTCCAGCAGGTGGACCTCGCAGGTCGGCCGCAGGCCGTCGGCGATGGTCGGCCGCACGCCCACGCTGGCCGCACCCTGCGCACCCAGCAGACCGCCGCCGGTCACGGTGACCGCGAATATTCCGGACAGCGGCAGCGAACGCTGCCTGATCTGCACGTTCGCGGTCGGAAAACCGAGTTCCCGACCGATTTTCTGCCCGTGCTCGACGCGCCCGCTGATTTCGTAAGGGCGTCCGAGCAGTGCTTCGGCACGCGCCAGATCACCATGTTCCAGCGCCCCGCGCACCGCGGAACTGGACGCCCGCTCGCCATTGACCGATATCGTGGCCATGGTCGCCAGTGAAAAGCCGTGCCGCTCGCCGGCCACGCGCAGGCGCTCGAAGTCGCCCTCCCGACCCCGTCCGAACCGGAAGTCGTCGCCGATGATCAGGTGGCGCACGCCAAGACCGCGCACCAGCAGGTCCTCGATGAAAGCCTGGGCGCTCAGCGCCGCAAACCGCGCATTGAAACGACACACGTACACCCTGTCCACCCCGGCTTCGGCAAACAGTTCGAGTTTCTCGCGCAGACTGGTCAGCCGGGTCGGCCGTCGCTCGTGCGTGAAGAACTCGCGCGGGTGCGGCTCGAAGGTCATCACCGCTGCCGGCAGACGATCTTCGCACGCACGCGAAACGAGCTGAGCCAGCAGGGCCTGATGGCCCAGATGCACACCGTCGAAGTTACCGATGGTCAGGACGACCGGCGCATCGGCCACGGAAGGGATTGCGCGAAAGACCTGCACGGATTAAAAAGCGCCCGAAAAATCGCGCGATTATAGCTTGGCGCTTGTTGGTGCCGGGAGGGGGACTCGAACCCCCACACCTTGCGGCGGCGGATTTTGAATCCGCTGCGTCTACCGATTCCGCCATCCCGGCAGGGAAGAGCGCCGGATTATGCGTGTCGGGCCGGTCGCTGCGCAAGCCTGACGGACGCTACAATTGCGGGCTTTGCCTTTCAGGCCGACCCTGTGCCGCTTTCCGTGCTCACCCTGTCCGACTTCGATTACGACCTGCCCGACGACCTGATCGCCCAGGCTCCGCTGCCCGAACGCAGCGCCAGTCGCCTGCTGGTCGTCGGGCCAGCGACGCTGACCGACAGCCGCATCCGCGAGTTGCCCCGGTGGCTCGAGGCGGGCGACCTGCTGGTGTTCAACGACACCCGCGTGATGCATGCCCGGCTGTTCGGGATGAAGGACAGCGGCGGCCGCATCGAGGTGTTGATCGAACGGCTGACCGGCGAGCACGAGGCGCTGGCGCAGATTCGCGCCAGCAAGACGCCACGCGCCGGCAGCCGGCTGCGCATGGAAGACGCCTTCGACTTCGAGGTGCTCGGACGTGACGGCGAATTCTTCCGTCTGCGCAGTCTCGGAGAGACACCGCTGACCGCACTGCTGGAACGCCACGGCCGTCTGCCGCTGCCGCCCTACATCGATCGAGCGGCCGCCGATGCGGACGAACAGCGCTATCAGACAGTCTATGCACGGGAAACCGGTTCGGTCGCCGCACCCACTGCCGGCCTGCATTTCGACAATGAACTGTTCGATGCGGTCGCCGCATGCGGCGTGCAGCGTGCCCATGTCACGCTGCACGTCGGCGCCGGCACCTTCCAGCCGGTGCGCACCGACAATCTGGCGGAACACCGCATGCACAGCGAACAGTTCCAGCTGTCGGCCGACACCGCACAGGCCATCGCCGACACGAAATCGGCCGGCGGACGCGTGATCGCGGTCGGCACCACCAGTCTGCGCTGTCTCGAATCGGCGGCGGCCACCTGCGCGCCGGGCCCGCTCGCCGCCTGCCGGGGCGATACCCGCCTTTTCATCACGCCAGGCTACGACTTCCGCGTGATCGATGGACTGCTGACCAATTTTCACCTGCCGAAGTCGACCTTGCTGATGCTGGTGTCGGCGCTGGCCGGGCGGCAGCGGGTCCGCGCCGCCTATGCGCACGCGGTGGCGCAGCGCTATCGCTTCTTCAGCTACGGTGACGCGATGTTCATTCCGGCGCGCATGAAGGACACCGATGAAGTTTGATCTGCTCGCGCGCGACGGCCTCGCCCGGCGCGGCCGCCTGACCCTTGCCCACGGCACGGTCGACACACCCGTTTTCATGCCGGTCGGCACCTACGGCACGGTCAAGGGCATGGACCCGGCGGAACTGAAGGACATGGGCGCGAAGATCGTGCTCGGCAACACCTTCCACCTGTGGCTGCGCCCGGGCACCGAGGTCATCCGCAAGCACGGCGGGCTGCATCGTTTCATGGGCTGGGACCGGCCGATACTGACCGACTCCGGGGGCTTCCAGGTGTTTTCGCTCGACGCGCTGCGCAAGATCGGCGAGGACGGGGTGCGCTTCGCCAGCCCGATCAACGGCGACAAGCTGCTGCTGACGCCGGAGGAGTCGATGCGCATCCAGCACGACCTGAATTCCGATGTGGTGATGATTTTCGACGAATGCACGCCCTACCCGGCCGATCTCGATCAGGCGGCGACGTCGATGCGGCTCAGCCTGCGCTGGGCGCAGCGATCGCGCGACGCGCACGACGCACTGGGCAACGTGAATGCGCTGTTCGGCATCGTCCAGGGCGGCATGCACGAAACGCTGCGCGACGAGTCGCTCGCCGGGCTCGAGGGCATCGGCTTCGACGGCTACGCCATCGGTGGCCTGTCGGTCGGAGAGCCCAAGGACGACATGCAGCGCATCCTCGCGCACACCGCGCCGAAACTGCCCGAGCATGCGCCGCACTACCTGATGGGCGTGGGTACGCCGGAAGATCTGATCAATGCGATCGCGCACGGCATCGACATGTTCGACTGCGTCATGCCCACCCGCAATGCGCGCAATGGCTGGCTGTTCACGCGCTACGGCGACATCAAGCTGAAGAACGCGCGCTACAAGGACGACACGGGGCCGGTGGACGCGTCCTGCGAGTGCCATACCTGCGCTCACTACACGCGCGCCTATCTGCACCACCTGCACCGCTGCAACGAAATGCTGGGCGCCAGGCTGAATACCTTGCACAACCTGCACTTCTACCAGCAGTTCACGCGCGAGGCGCGCGAGGCGATCGAAACCGGCCGTTACGCGCCCTGGTCCGCCGCGTTCCTCGCCGACCGGCAGCGCGGAGTGTGAGCAAATCTGTCGGCCCGGGACGGTCCGGGCCCGGCTGATATACTCGCGCGCTTTACCAATCGCGCAAACGGAGTTCAACGTGTTCATTTCCCCCGCTTACGCTCAGGCCGCAGGCGCCGCCGACCCCACCGGCGGCCTTATGGGACTGCTGCCCATCCTGCTGATGTTCGTCGTCCTGTGGTTCCTGATGATCCGCCCGCAGATGAAGCGCGCGAAGGAACACAAGGCGCTGATCGAAGCGCTGACCAAGGGCGACGAAGTGGTGACCCAGGGCGGCATGGCCGGCCGGATCACCAAGGTCGGCGACAACTTCATCAGCGTCGAGCTGGCGCCGAACGTCGAAGTCGCCGTGCAGCGGCAGGCGATCGCCACGGTGCTGCCCAAGGGCACGCTGAAGGCACTCTGATTCCGCGCTGATCCGTCCGGCTGCGGCCGGCGGCAGTACCGCCGGCCTTCCACTCCTCATTCAGACTCCGCAATGAACCGCTATCCGATCTGGAAAAACGCGCTGGTGATCGTGGCGCTGATACTTGGCCTGATCTACACCCTGCCGAACTTCTTCGGCGAGGCGCCTGCGGTGCAGGTATCGACCGCGCGCACCGGCGTGCAGATCGACGCCGCCCTGATGACGCAGGTCGAATCGACGCTGAAGGGCGCCGCCATCGCACACACCGGCCTGACGCTGGACACCACCGGTGTGCGCGTACGCCTGGCCGACACCGACACCCAGTTGAAGACGCGCGACGTACTCGAGCGGGCGCTCAATCCGGATCCGGCCGACGGCAAGTACGTCGTGGCGCTGAACCTGCTGTCGAAGTCACCGGACTGGCTGCGTTCGGTCGGCGCACTGCCGATGTATCTCGGCCTCGACCTGCGCGGCGGCGTGCACTTCCTGCTGCAGGTCGACATGCAGGGCGCGATGGTGAAGCGGCTGGACTCGATGTCATCCGACCTGCGCACCCAGCTGCGGGAGAAGAACATCCGCCACGGTGGCATTTCGCGCGAAGGCAACACCATCGTGCTGCGTTTCCGCGACGCAGCCGGTCGCGATGCCGCGCGCAGCGCAGTCGAAAAGGCGCTGCCGGAAATGGTGTGGACACCGGGCCAATCCGGTGCCGACCAGTTGTATACAGGTCGCATGAGCGAACTGGCCGAGACGGAGCTGCGGGAATCGGCCATCAAGCAAAACATCCTGACCCTGCAGAAGCGCGTGAATGAACTGGGCGTGGCCGAACCCATCATCCAGCAGCAGGGTGCCGACCGCATCGTCGTGCAGTTGCCCGGCGTGCAGGACGTGGCCAAGGCGAAAGACCTGATCGGCCGTACCGCCACGCTGGAGGTTCGCCTGGTCGATCAGGAAGCGATGACCAGCGGCAATATGGACGGGCTCGAGGTCTATCCGGAGAACTCGCGCAGCGGCGGTGTTTCGAATGTGCCGGTGAAGAAGCAGGTCATCCTGACCGGCGAGCGCTTCGAAACCGCCCAGGCCTCGTTCGACGATTCGAACCGCCCGGCCGTTGCGGTGAAGCTCGACGCCACCGGCGGCCGCATCATGCGCACGGTCACGCGTGAAAACCTCAAGAAGCTGATGGTCATCCTGCTGTTCGAAAAGGGCCGCGGCGAGGCGATTTCGGTTGCCACCATCCAGGGCGAATTCGGCGACCGCTTCCAGATCACGGGCCAGTTCTCGCCGCAGGAAACGAACACGCTGGCCATCCTGATCCGCTCGGGCGCGCTGGCAGCACCGATGGAAATCATCGAAGAACGGGTCATCGGCCCGTCGCTCGGCGCCGAAAACATCGAAAAGGGTTTCGATTCGACGCTATGGGGCTTCGTGGCGATCGCCGTGTTCATGATCTTCTATTACGCGGTGTTCGGCTTCATCTCGACCACGGCGCTGGCGGCCAACCTGCTGTTCCTGATTGCACTGCTGTCGCTGCTGCAGGCCACGCTGACACTGCCGGGCATCGCCGCCATCGCGCTGACACTGGGCATGGCGATCGACGCCAATGTGCTGATCAACGAGCGCATCCGCGAAGAGCTGCGCAATGGCGTCACGCCGCAGGCGGCGATCGCCGCCGGCTACGAGCGCGCCTGGGCAACCATTCTCGATTCGAACATCACGACGCTGATCGCCGGCATCGCGCTGCTCGTGTTCGGGTCCGGACCGGTGCGCGGCTTTGCCGTGGTGCACTGCCTGGGCATCCTGACTTCGATGTTCAGCGCCGTCGTCGTGTCACGCGCCATCGTCAACATGGTGTACGGACGCGCCCGCAAGCTGGAAAAAGTGTCGATCGGCACCGTGTGGAAACCGGGCGCCAACCTCTGAGCCGCCACCAAGGAAATCTGAACAGTCATGGAATTCTTCCGCATCCGGCGCGACATCCCCTTCATGCGCAAGGCGCTGGTGTTCAACGTCATTTCGTTGCTCACCTTCCTGCTGGCCGTGTTCTTCCTGGCCACGCGCGGCCTGCATCTGTCAGTGGAATTCACCGGCGGTACGCTGATGGAGATTTCATACAGCGAAGCGGCCGACCTGCAGGGCGTGCGCAAGGCGCTGACAGACAGTGGCTTCAGCGAACCGCAGGTACAGAACTTTGGCACCGCACGTGACGTGCTGATCCGGCTGCCGCTGGTCAAGGACGTCGATTCCGCCAAGGTCAGCCAGCAGGTGATCGCCACGCTCAGCGCAGGCGACGGTCCGAAGCCCGAACTGCGGCGCGTCGAATACGTCGGCCCACAGATCGGCAAGGAGCTGGCCGAAGACGGCGCGCTGGCGCTGATGTTCGTCATCTGCGGCATCATGGCCTACTTGGCCATGCGCTTCGAATGGCGCTATGCCGTGTCGGCCATCATCGCCAACCTGCACGACGTGGTGATCATCCTCGGCTTCTTCGCCGCCTTCCAGTGGGAATTCTCGCTGCCGGTGCTGGCGGCCGTGCTGGCGGTGCTGGGTTATTCGGTGAACGAATCGGTCGTGGTGTTCGACCGCGTGCGCGAGGTGTTCCGCAACGCCCGCAAGCGCACGCTGACGGTGGCCGAGGTCATGGACAACGCGATCACCAGCACGATCTCGCGCACCATCATCACGCACGGTTCAACCCAGATGATGGTGCTGTCGATGCTGCTGTTCGGCGGCGAGGCGCTGCACTACTTCGCGGTGGCGCTGACCATCGGCATCTGTTTCGGCATCTATTCGTCGGTGCTCGTCGCCTGCCCGCTGGCGATGTGGCTGGGCGTCAAGCGCGAACAACTGATCAAGCCGCCCAAGCGCAAGGAAGAAGCGGTCGTCTGAGTTGACCGGCGGTCGGAGGCACGACCCAGTCTGCCTTCGGGTACTGCCGTTCTGATTCGACGCGAGAACGTTGGGCATCGCTGCGCTCACCCCAACCTACCTGCCGGAGGCCTGCAGCCAGGCTCACCGTAGTGATGCCAGACGCGAACACCCCCGAAGCCTGGCTTGACGCGGCGCTGCCCTGCTTGACCCACCCGGTAGGTTGGGGTGAGCGCAGCGATGTCCGACGACCGACCCGAGCCCGCGCGCCTGCGCGGGCGGTTGCACCCGGGCGCTGCCGCGGCGCGTTGTATCGAGCGGCGTATCGCGTCGGTCGGGGCGCCGCCGCTCCACCCCGCCGAATCCGACCGCTCAGGGCTGAGCGAAAACCTGCTTCACGCGCAAGGTCTGACCGCTGTCGACCAGCGCGATCAGCCGGTCGATGTTCGGATGCTTTCCCGGATTGGCACGCGCGTCGACGGTGTGCTCGCCATACAGATCCAGGCCCTGCTTCGATGCATCAGGCGTGATGGCACCATGCAGCTGGGCGAGGTGGTTGTATACCGCCAGCGACCCGGCTTGGCCGGGCTTGTTCTCGATGGTCGCGACCACTTCTCCGGCGGCATCGATCAATTGCAGCGCCGCCAGATGCGACACGCCGGGCAGGGTTTTGAGCGTTTCGGCAAAACTCATGATGCGTCCTCAGATGGCGGCAGCCAGACGGGCCGCGTCGCCGATGTAGCTGGCGGGCGTCATCGCCAGCAAGCGTTCGCGCTCCGCCGCCGGAATGTTGAGACCACTGATGAAGGCCTGCAGCGCCTCGCGCGTGATGCCGCGGCCGCGCGTCAGTTCCTTCAGCTGTTCGTACGGATTGGGCACACCGTAGCGACGCATCACGGTCTGCACCGGCTCGGCCAGCACTTCCCAGCAGGCGTCGAGATCGGCTGCCAGCGTATCCGGCTCGGCCACCAGCTTGCCCAGCCCGCGCGACAGCGAATCCAGCGCCAGCACGGTGTAGCCGAAGGCCACGCCCATATTGCGCAGCACGGTCGAATCGGTCAGGTCACGCTGCATGCGCGACACCGGCAGCTTGTCCGACAGGTGGCGCAACAGTGCGTTGGCCAGCCCCAGATTGCCTTCGGCGTTCTCGAAGTCGATCGGATTCACCTTGTGCGGCATGGTCGAACTGCCGATCTCGCCGGCCTTCAGTTTCTGGCGGAAGTAGCCGAGCGAGATGTACATCCAGAAGTCGCGCGCCGCATCGAGCAGAATGGTGTTGCCGCGCGACATGGCGTCGAACAGCTCGGCCATCGCGTCGTGCGGTTCGATCTGGATCGTATAGGGGTTGAATTCCAGCCCGAACGATTCGATGAACACGCGGTTGAACTGCGCCCAGTCGACGTCCGGATAGGCCGACAGGTGGGCGTTGTAATTGCCGACCGCACCATTGAACTTGGCGGTCAGGCTGACCGCGGCGACGCGCGCACGGGCGCGCATCAGGCGCGCGGCGATGTTCGCCATCTCCTTGCCCAGCGTGGTCGGGCTGGCCGGCTGGCCGTGCGTGCGCGACAGCATCGGCAACGCGGCGAATTCGTGTGCCATGGCGCGCAATGACGCGATCACGCCATCGAGCGCCGGCAGCAGCGTGTCGGCGCGCGCCTCGTTGAGCATCAGTGCGTGCGACACGTTGTTGATGTCTTCCGACGTGCAGGCGAAGTGGATGAATTCGGACACCCCGGTCACTTCGGCATTGTTCGCCAGCCGGTCCTTCAGCCAGTACTCCATCGCCTTCACGTCGTGATTGGTGCGCGCTTCGATCGCCTTGATCGCGGCGGCGTCGACCACGCTGAAATCGCGTACGACAGCGTCAAGCTCGGCCAGTGTCGCCTGCGAGAAGGCAGGTACTTCGCCGATCTGCGCATCGGCAGCCAGCGCACGCAACCATGCGATTTCGACGCGTACGCGGTTGCGGATCAGGCCGAACTCGCTGAAATGACCGCGCAAGGGATCGAGTTTGGCGGCGTAACGACCGTCCAGCGGCGACAGCGCGGTGAGGGTGTGGGCACTCATGAAGGACCTGCGGGAAGGAAGGGATCGAAGGCCACGAAGCAGTTCTGCCCGGGCAGCGCGGCGCGAATTTTATCATGCACCGCATGATGGCCCCGCCTTGCGGGAACGGCCCGGACGCTATACTCGGCTGCTCTCCCATCGGTGCTGTCCATGAAACTCGTCGGTTCCTACACCAGTCCTTACGTGCGCAAGGCGCGCGTGGTGCTTGCAGAAAAGAAGATCGACTGCGAATTCGTGCTCGACTCGCCCTGGCTCGAAGGCACGGGCGTCCCGGATGTGAACCCGCTGGGCAAGATTCCGGTGCTGGTACTCGATGACGATACCTGTCTGTTCGATTCGCGCGTGATCGTCGAATACCTCGACGGTGTGGCGCCGAACAACAAGCTGCTGCCGTCCACCGCCCGCGAGCGCGCACTGGTCAAGCGCTGGGAGGCGCTGGCCGACGGCATGACCGACGCTGCGGTGGCCATCGTGCTGGAAGTGCGCCGGATGGTCAGCGAACAGAACGCGAGCTGGATTTCGCGTCAGCGCACGAAAATCGACCGTGCGCTGAACACGCTGGCAGCCGATCTGGGCGATGGCGCGTGGTGCCACGGCAACAGCATTTCGCTGGCTGACATCGCGGTGGGTTCCGCGCTCGGCTACCTCGACTTCCGCTTTCCGGAGCTGGACTGGCGCGCGCGACACGCCAACCTCGCCAAGCTGCAGGACAAGCTGATGCAGCGCCCATCACTCGCCGAAACCGTACCGGTCGAATAAGGTCGGCGCCAACCCGGTCGGCACAAAGTTCAGGCTGCGCTGCCGGCAGCGGTGATGACCCCGCCCCCCAGACAGACCCGGCTTTCGTAGACCACTACACTCTGGCCCGGCGTGACCGCCCACTGCGCTTCGGCAAAAGCGATGTCGCAGCGCTCAGCATCGACCGCGTCGATGCTGCACGGCGCATCCGCCTGGCGGTAGCGGGTCTTGGCCGCATACACCCAGTGCGTGTGCGGAAGCTCGCCCGACACCCATGACAGGTCGCCCGCCACCAGCCGTTCGGACAGCAGGGCCGGATGATCGTGGCCGCGCACCACGTACAGCACGTTGCTGGCCATGTCCTTGCGCACCGCATACCACGCGTCGTGTTCGCCGGCGTCATCCGCCATGCCCTTGAGCCCGCCGATCCCCAGTCCTTTGCGCTGGCCGATCGTGTGATACATCAAGCCTTCATGGCGGCCGAGCACACGGTCGGTATCCAGATCGCGGATGTCGCCCGGCGTGACCGGCAGGTAACGCTGCAGGAATTCGCGGAATGGCCGCTCGCCGACGAAGCATATGCCGGTCGAATCCTTCTTGCCGGCGTTGGCCAGCCCAGCGTCGGCCGCGATGCGGCGAACGTCGCGCTTGGGCAGATGACCCACCGGAAACAGCGTGTGCGACAGCTGCGCCTGATTCAGCCGATGCAGAAAATAGCTCTGGTCCTTGTTGCCGTCCTCACCCTTGAGCAGCTGGAAGCGGCCCTGGAACTCGCGTACCTGCGCATAGTGGCCGGTGGCGATGCGCTTTGCCCCGAGCTGCATCGCGTGATCGAGAAAGGCGCTGAACTTGATCTCGGCGTTGCACAGCACGTCGGGGTTGGGTGTGCGGCCGGCCTGGTATTCGCGCAGGAAACTCGAAAAAACGCGGTCCTTGTATTCGGCCGAAAAATTGACCACTTCAAGGTCCATGCCGATCACGTCGGCCGCCGACACGGCGTCGATCAGATCCTGCCGGGTCGAGCAGTATTCGTCGGTGTCGTCGTCCTCCCAGTTCTTCATGAACAAGCCGACCACCTTGTAGCCGGCGCGCTTGAGCAGCAGCGCCGACACCGACGAATCGACGCCGCCCGACATGCCCACGACCACGGTTTCACCCGGTTCACCCGGTTCACCCGGTTCGGCCGCTGTTTCAGCGCCGTGCATTCCAGTCATCCGGATATCCCCCATTCTTCCAGTGTTCCATGTCCATCACGACCGGCGGTTCGCCGTGGTCGCGAAACCAGGTATCGACCGCGTACCGTCGGCCGCTTTCGGTGTCTTCGATCACCGCGGTGAAATGCTGCATGATGACCCAGCTGGTGCGCCGCGCGATGTCCAGCACCCGATGGTGACGCAGGGCGCCTGCCTCCTGCAGCTGTTCGAGCATCACGGTGGTGGTGTGCGCGTGGTCGATGCAGTCCATGCGCCCTTCGGCCCCGAGATCGAGGTAGTCGCCGGCGCGGTCGGCGCCGATCGGAGACTGCTCGCCGGCCCAGCGGTACATGCGCGCGATCACCCACTCGAGCTGCTCGCGTTCGCCGGCGGCATCGCTCGCCTTGAGCATTTCACCGACCAGCACGGCGCGCTGCTCGGGCGCGAGGCTGACCGTCTGCACGACGAGGCAGCCGTAGTTGAAGCAGATGTCGAGTTCGAGGTGCTGCGCCATGCCCGGCATCGCCTGAACCTGCAGCGCACTGCACAGCACCATCCCCGCCAGCAATCGCCGCATCAGGAAAAGTGCCGCACGACCGCCAGCGGCAGGCGCACGTCGGCCAGCCAGTCCTGCACGCACGCCCACACCAGCGGGCTGCGATGGCGCTCGCGACTGGCTTCGATCTCTTCGGGCGTCATCCAGAAGGCGCGCACGATGCCGTCGTCCAGCGCGCGGCCGGCGATCTGCTCGCCGCTTTCGCCGGAAAACGCAAAGCGCAGGTAGGTAACTTCGCCGTCGGGCCGGCGCCATTGATAGACACCGACCAGCGCCTGCGGCACGAAGGGATGGGCGGTTTCCTCCATCGCTTCGCGGGCACACGCCTCGACCAGCGACTCGCCCTCTTCCAGATGGCCGGCCGGCTGGTTCAGCATCAGCCCCTTCGACGTTTCCTCTTCCACCATCAGGAAGCGGCCCCGGTACTCCATCAGGGCGGCCACCGTGACATTGGGCTTCCATATGCGTTCGCTCATCCATCGATTTTAACGCGAGCCGCTGCGATGACCGTCGCCGCACTGCGCGCATCAGCTAAAATCGCGCGCTTATCGCAATCCACTGGAGTGTTTCTCATGTCGATGGCCGACCGCGACGGTTTTATCTGGTACGACGGCAAGATGGTGCCCTGGCGCGAGGCCACCACGCACGTACTGACCCACTCGCTGCACTACGGTCTGGCCGTCTTCGAGGGTGTGCGCGCCTACCACACCGAGATCGGGACCGCGATCTACCGCCTGAAGGAACACACCGACCGGCTGTTCAATTCGGCGCACATCTACATGATGAAGATGCCTTACAGCCGCGAGGAAATCATGGAAGCGCAGCTTGAAGTGGTGCGCGCCAACAAGCTGGAATCCTGCTACATCCGGCCGATCGCCTTCTTCGGCTCGGAAAAGATGGGGATTTCCACGCGTGGCGCCTCGGTGCATGTGTCGATCGCCGCCTGGCCCTGGGGCGCCTACCTCGGCGAGGACGGGCTGAAGAAGGGCATCCGGGTCAAGACCTCGTCCTTCTCGCGCCACCACGTCAATGTGTCGATGTGCCGCGCCAAGTACTCGGGCACCTACGCCAACTCCATCCTCGCCAACATGGAAGCGACCGACCTCGGCTACGACGAGGCGCTGCTGCTCGACGTCGATGGCTTCGTCGCCGAAGGTGCGGGCGAAAACCTGTTCGTGGTGAAGGACAACAAGATCTACGAACCGGAAATCGCCTCGGCGCTGGTCGGCATCACGCGCGCATCGGTGATCGAGATCGCCGCCGAATTCGGCTATCAGGTGGTGTCGAAGCGGCTGACGCGCGACGACGTCTACACCGCGGACGAGGCTTTCTTCACCGGCACCGCCGCCGAAGTGACACCGATCCGCGAACTCGACAACCGGGTCATCGGCAGCGGCACGCGCGGCCCGGTCACCGAAAAGCTGCAGGCGCGCTTCTTCGACATCGTCAATGGCCGCGCGCCCGAGTACCACCGCTGGCTGACCAAGATCTGAACCTGGAGCCCATCTGCCATGAACCCAGCCGTGAGTGATTCCAGCCGCGACCGCGCACGCGACGTCGAAGTGGGTGCGAGCGATCTGCCGCTGCACTGCCCGCTCCCCGGCGCACCGCTGTGGGCGCGCCATCCGCGTGTGTTCCTCGACGTGACCAAGACCGGCGAGGCCGCCTGCCCGTACTGCGGTACGCGCTACCGCTACAACGGCCCGGCACCCGCCGGCCACTGAGTCCACTGACCATGGAAATGCCCCGCAAGGCCTTTTTCGCGACGCCTCAGGAAGCCGAAGCGGCCTTTTACGAAGCACGCGCGCGGGGCGACATCGAAGCCATGATGGCGGTGTGGGGCGACGAGGACGACATCATCTGCGCGCTGGCCGGCTGCCCGCGTGCCAGCGGCTACGAAGAAGTCCGCGATGCCTGGCGGCGCGTGTTCGCCGGTACCCGGGTCGATGTACGGGTGATCAACGCGCAGATCATGCAGGGCGTGCTGCAGTCCATCCACAGCCTGAACGAACAGTGCAGCGCCGCCGGTGACCGCGCGTCGCGTCCGCTGCTCATCGTGACCAACGTCTATCTGCGCGGTCCGCTGGGCTGGCACATGGTGCTGCACCACGCTTCCGCCGCCCCGGCGACACAGGAGACGGCGGGCCCGCCGAAAATACTCCACTGAGTACTTCATCGAGTCCTGCACCGAGCGTGTCGCCGCCCCGCTTCCGCCCGGCGCTCTGGCTGCCCGGCGGCCATGCGCAGACCATCTGGCCCCGCTTCATCCTGCCGCCGCTGCCTGCACTGGCACGCGAGCGCATCGATACGCCCGATGGCGACTTCATCGATCTCGACTGGTTGCCCCCGCGCGAACATCAACCGCTCATCATGCTGCTGCACGGGCTGGAAGGCAGTTCGGAAAGCCATTACGCGCGGGCGCTGATGCGTGCCGTCGACGCGCGCGGCTGGAACGGCGTGGTGGTGCATGCGCGCGGCTGTTCCGGCGAACCGAACCGGCTGGTACGCGCCTATCACTCGGGTGACAGCGCCGAGCTGGACTGGCTGCTGCCACGTGTCGTGCCGCGCATGCAGGGACAGCCGGTGCATGCGGTCGGCGTGTCGCTCGGCGGCAATGTGCTGTGCAAGTGGCTGGGCGAGCAGGGCCACGGCGCATCGCGCTGGCTGCGCAGCGCGGCGTCGGTCTGCGCACCGGTCGATCTGGGGGCCGCCGGGCGCGCGCTCGACCAGGGTTTCAACCGCGTCTACACGCAGTACTTCCTGCGCACGATGAAGCCGCGTGCCCTGCACAAGGCCGCGCTGTTTCCGGGCGTGCTCGATGCCTCGGCGATTGCGGCCAGCGCGTCGATCAAGGCGTTCGACGACGCCGTCACCTCGCAACTGCATGGCTTCAGGGATGCCGACGATTACTGGACGCGCTGCTCGGCGCGCCCGCTGCTGCGCGAGGTGCGCGTGCCGCTTCTGCTGCTACAGGCGCTGAACGACCCGATGGTGCCTGACTGGTCGCTCGCCACGCCGCAGATGCTGTCGTCCGACGTACTGCCTGAATACACCGCGCAGGGCGGCCATGTCGGCTATGTGAGCGGTACGCCGACAGGTCATCTCGACTGGCTGCCGCAACGGCTACTGCACTTCTTCGAGCACGGGCGCTGACCGGATCACCGGCCGCGGACGGTGCCTAAGACAGCCCGACAGATCGCGGCGTGCCTGCGCTGACGCGCGACCCGCCTGCCATGCTCAACGCCACGGCCTCCGCCACCTCGATGCCATCGATCGCTGCCGAAAGGATGCCGCCGGCGTAGCTTGCGCCTTCGCCGGCCGGATACAGCCCGACGGTGTTCAGGCTCTGGTAGCTCACCGGATCACGCTTGATGCGGATCGGCGAGGACGTGCGCGTCTCCACGCCGGTCAGCACCGCGTCATGCATCGCGAAACCCTTGATCTGCCGGTCGAACGCCGGCAGCGCCTCGCGGATGGCCGTGATGGCGTAGTCGGGCAACGCGCCATCCAGCGCGCCCAGCCGGACACCCGGCGTGTAGGACGGCGTCACCACACCGAGCTGCGTCGACGGCCGCGCAGCGATGAAATCGCCGACCAGTTGACCCGGCGCGCTGTAGTCGCCGCCCCCCAGTACGAAGGCACGCGATTCCCACTGGCGCTGGAACGCAATGCCGGCCAGCGGGTGCCCCGGATAGTCCTCCGGCGAAATGCCCACCACGATGCCGGCGTTGGCATTGCGCTCGTTGCGCGAATACTGGCTCATGCCATTGGTGACGACGCGGCCCGGTTCCGAGGTGGCCGCGACCACGGTGCCGCCCGGACACATGCAGAAGCTGTACACCGAACGGCCGTTGGATGCGTGGTGCACCAGCTTGTAGTCGGCCGCGCCCAGCAATTCGTGTCCGGCGTAGTCGCCGAAGCGGCAGCGGTCGATCAGCGCCTGCGGATGTTCGATGCGGAAACCGACCGAGAACGGCTTCGCTTCCATATAGACACCGCGCTCGTGGAGCATTTCGAAGGTGTCGCGTGCGCTGTGGCCCACCGCCAGCACGACATGATCGGCGGCAATGATTTCGCCGCCTGCCAGCATCACGCCGCGTACCTTGCGGTCTTCGATGATCAGGTCCTCGACGCGCGACCTGAAGCGGATTTCACCCCCCAGCGCCTCGATTTCCGCACGCATCTTCTCGACCATGCCGACCAGCCGGAAGGTACCGATGTGCGGCTTGCTGACGTACAGGATTTCTTCCGGCGCACCGGCCTTGACGAATTCCTTCAGCACCTTGCGCCCGTAGTGCTTCGGATCCTTGACCTGGCTGTACAGCTTGCCGTCGGAAAAGGTGCCGGCGCCGCCCTCGCCGAACTGCACGTTCGATTCCGGATCCAGCACATGCTTGCGCCACAGGCCCCAGGTGTCCTTCGTGCGCTCGCGCACCGCCTTGCCACGCTCCAGCACGATGGGGCGAAATCCCATCTGCGCGAGCACCAGCGCCGCCAGAATGCCGCATGGCCCCATGCCGATGATGACCGGGCGCTGCGCCAGGCCGGCGGGGGCCCGGGCAACGAAGCGGTAGTCCATGTCGGGTGTGGGGTGTACGTGAGGAACGCCCTTCAGGCGCGCCAGCACGGCGGCTTCATTCGCCAGCTCCACATCGAGCGAGTAGATGAGGAAGATGTTCGAGCGCTTGCGCGCGTCGTAGCTACGCTTGAATACCGTACAGGACAGCAGTTCGCCGGGCGCGATGCGCAGCCGCTCGAGCACGGCGGCACACAGCGCCTCATCCGGGTGATCGAGGGGCAGCTTGACTTCGGTTAATCGCAACATGCAGGACTGGGGCGTTGCCGCCGGGCTGTGTATCGTTCAACCGTCGAGTCTACCTTCAGGGCGACGGCAATACGCAGCATCGATCGCCAGCCGGCAATGCCGGCGCGTCCGCCGGGACGCGCCGCACCGTGCCACCGCTGCGTTCAGCCGGTGATCTGCTTCAGCAATGCTGCCTTGGCGGCGGTGTAATCGGCTTCGGTGATCAAACCGCCATCAAGCAGCGATTTCAGCTTGCCCAGCTTCGCTTCGGGCGTATCGGCCGCTGCCTGCGCCGAAGCCGCCGGGGTTGCCGCTGCTGGCAATACCGACCCTCGCATCGCCTCGGTCATCACCTGACCCATGCTCAGCCCGGCGCCCAGGCTGGCGCCGATGCCGGCCAGTCCGCCTTCGTTCTGCGCCGCCATCGGAATGGCCGTGGCGGTCTGATACTGGGTGAAGGCGGCCAGATTGCCGGCCATGCCCATCGATACCCGGGTATCGAAGGCTTTCTGAAGTTCTTCCGGCAGCGACACGCTTTCAACCGCGAAATTGTCCAGCGCAACGCCGTAGCGTTCGAACACCGGCGCCATCGCCTCCTTCATGCGCTCGCCCAGCAGGCCGAAATTGGTCGCCATGTCGAGGAATGGCAGTTCCGACACGCCGAGCGTGTTGCTCATCGCCGACACGATCAGGTTGCGCAGCTGCATCTCGAGATCATCGACCGTGTAGATGTCGCGCGTGCCGCTGATTTCCGCAAAGAACTGCTTCGGGTCGGCCAGCCGGTAGGAATACACGCCGAATGCGCGCAGCCTGACCATGCCGAAATCCTTGTCGCGCACCGTCACCGGTTGAGCCGTGCCCCACGTGCGGCCCAGTTGCAGCCGGGTGCTGAAGAAATAGACGTCGCTCTTGAAGGGCGATTCGAACAGCTTGTCCCAGTTCTGAAGATAGGTCAGCACCGGCAGCGTACTGGTCTTGAGCACGTGGCGACCGGGACCGAGCACATCGGCGATGCGCCCTTCATTGACGAACAGTGCCGCCTGCGACTCGCGTACGGTCAGCTGCGCCCCGTACTGGATTTCGGCGTCCTGCATCGGATGCCGCCAGGCCAGCGTGCCATCGCCGTCTTCCTGCCACTGCAGTACGTCGATGAACTGTTTCTTGATGAAGTCGCCGATACCCATTTCACATCCTCTCCGGAAAGACCTGCCGTGAAACCACTGCGCACTCTAGCGCCTACCCCCGGGCACCGCAACGCGCCCCGGACGTCAGCTCAAGTCGTTGTTTCCACTTCTATTTGAGTTGATTCTGTCGAGTACCCATCCAGCTCGCGGGCCGCCAGCCACAGTTCAATGCAGGCGCCGCAGTCGTCCCGGTTCGCCGCCCGTATCCAGCCGCCGTGCAGATTGACGATCTCGCGACAGATGGCGAGTCCGAGCCCGGTACCGCCTTCGGCGCCACGAAGGCGTGCCGCCTGCTCGAACTGGTCGAAGATGCGCTCGCGATCTTCTTCGGCGATGCCCGGTCCGTGATCTGACACGCGTAGCAACACACCCGCCACACCTTCATGTTCATGCCGCTCGAGCGACAAAAGCACTTCGGCAGACGGTGGCGAAAAGCGGATCGCATTGTCGAGCAGCGTGCGCAGCACCTGTGCCATCCGCTGCGCGTCGGCCTGCAACGGCACCTGCGGGAACAAGCCGGTCATCCGCATATGCACCCCGCGTTCGACTGCAACAGCCTGCATCTGCGCAATCGCCTCGGCCACCAGCGATTCCAGATCGCAGCTTGATGCGTTCAGCTTGATCGCGCCGCCTTCCAGGCGCGACAGGTCAAGCAGATCGTCGACCAGCGCAAGCAGACGGTCACCGTGTTCGCGGATCACCTCGAAGCGCCGGCGCGTGACGTCGGCCAGTGGCGGCCTGTCGCGCAACGCCAGCCGGGAAAACGCGAGGATGGCGTGAATGGGCGTGCGCAGTTCATGCGACATGCTGGCCATGAAGCGGCTCTTGGCGCGGTTGGCGTGTTCGGCCATGCGCCGCGCCGACATGCTGTCGGACAGCTGCACCTCGATCAGTTCGCTCAGGCGATCCCGGTGCCGTTTCAGTTCGGTCTCGGCGCGTTGCCGGCCGCGGTCGCGAATGCCCGCCTGAAGAATCAGGCCAAACGTACTGATCGCCGCCTGCACGCCGGTGCAGCACGCTTCCGGCAGAGCCAGGGGGAGGTCAAGGCCGACCAGACCGACCAGACGCCGGTCACTCATCACCGCGAAGCACACCCGTTCCCCGGGCTGGCCATCGAGCGCAGCCGACGCCACGACAGCGCCGGACTCCTGCGTGCTGCGATCGGCTTTCAGGGCTTCATCGATCAGTCCGGGATGCACGGCAAGCCAGTCGGTGTCGCGGCAGGCCAGCAGATTCACCTGCGGCTCGTGGCGCGGGTCGTGCATGACTTCGGCGATGAAACCGTCGCTCGCTCCCGCCAGGTCAAGCAGGATGTCGAGCATGGCGGCGAACAGCGCTTCGCCGGACTCACCCCGGATGAAGCGCGCCTGCAGGCGACCCAGCATGGCCAGTTGCTCGCGGCTGCGCTCGAGCGCCTGTTCGCTGCGCTTGCGCTCGCTGATGTCGCGCGCAAAGCCGACCGTGCCCAGCAGTTCGCCGTTCTCGTCGAGCACGGGTGCCTTCCACACTTCAAGGCAGATCGATCCGGTACCGGATGCGACGAAGGACTCTGAGCAGCGCGGCAGGCGGCTGTTCAGCACTTCGATGTCGTCGGCCCGGTAGGCGTCGGCGCAGTCGGTCGGCCACAGGTCGTGATCCTGCAGGCCACAGGCCTCGTCCGGATCGTTCAGCCCGCCGGCCAGTGCGAGCGGCTTGTTCACCGCGAGAAAGCGCAGGTCGCGATCCTTCAGCCACACCATGAATGGAAAATTGTCGAGCAGCGCGCGCTGATAGCGCATCGCGCGGTGCAACTCGCGCTCCATGCGCCAGCGGTCGGTCATGTCCTGCACGATACCGGCCAGCACCGGCGCATCCGTGCCAGAGCCGCCTGCCGCCGCCGCGCCTGCGGACTCGACGCGGCCTTCGAACAGCACGCGCCGTTCGCCATCCGGGTGGCTGACACAGAATTCGGTACGGTAATGCGCACCGGCCTGCGCAGCACGCCAGGCGCGTTCGAGCGGCAGACGATCGTCCGCCGCAACATGGGCGAGCAGCTGCTCGAAGGACACCAGGGCAGCGCCGTCGATGCCGAGTATCCGCCGCGCGCGGCCCGACCATTCGAACGCGCCGCGCGCGTGTGACCAGTTGCCGGTGCGGCCCAGCGTGTGCGCCCGTTCGAGTTCGACGTGCAGCTGTTCAAGTTCCTGTCGCGCAGCATCAAGCCGCACACCGACTGCCCAGAGCGCCAGACAGACGATCAGCACCGGCACCAGCAGCGGCGCCAGACCGAGGCGGGACACGCGACCCGCACCCGCCAGTCCGGTCGCACCGGCCAGTTCGGCCACCAGCAGACCGATCACCAGCGCGGCCAGCAGGTAGGCCAGCCAGTGACGGGCAAGATGTCGGGCAGACTGCAGCGACAGGTTCATGGGCGGAAGGAGGGCCTTCAGGGTCGAAGTTCTGACCCATCTGAACGGCCGGCGACGCGGGTTCTTGAGTACGGCGGACGATGTTTCCGGCGTCCGGCCGACGAACGGGTAGAATCCGCGCCGGAAGTCCGCCGGGCAACCGCGGCGCGCAAGCGCGGAGGAAAGTCCGGGCCCCGCAGAGCAGGATGCCGGCTAACGGCCGGGCGCAGCAAGCCGCGCGAAAGCGCGGCCCAAGGCGACGGAAAGTGGAACAGAAAACATACCGCCGATGGCCGCAAGGATCAGGCAAGGTTGAAATGGTGCGCCGCAAGGCGGGCGGTAACGCCGGGTAAGAGCCCACCGCGTGCGCGGCAACGCGCACGGCACGCAAAACCCCATCCGGGGCAAGGCCAAATAGGGAAGCGATGACGCGGCTCGCGTCGCTTCCGGGTAGGCTGCTCGAGCGACGTGGCAACACGTCGCCCAGATGAATGGTTGCCAGTGCGTTCGCGCACAACAGAACCCGGCTTACAGGCGGACTTCCACTCCCCTGGCTCGTTTGCCCCCTGCCCGCCTCTCCCGCATCCACCCGGTTCTACCCGCCCGATTCCCTGACCCTTCGCTGCTGCTTTCCCACACCGGCACGCAGCGGCGGCCGCGCCATTCCGCACCACTTCCGCCCCACTTTGCCCCACCGCGCCTTGGTGAGCGGGCAGCTTCTCATCAAGCACATTCAATTCATTTTCTATCCCATTAAAAACAAAAGGTTTTTACCTGAAACAGCGTGAAAAATTCACGCTAAGTCATTGTTGCGACAACAGTTTTGCTTGCATCCGTCTATTGACCCTGGCGCAGCCGAAAGCTAAAGTGGAACAATATTGGATATATAGTGGATTGAAAGTGGGAATGCGATGATTCGCCGGCCAAGCCGCATTCCCGAATCACCCCACAATCAGCTGTATATATCCACAGTATTTGATTCACTTTCTCGGGCATACGAATGTTCTACGGGACAACCCGGCTCACGATGGACGACAAGCATCGGCTTGTCGTCCCCGCTCGTCCGCGCAAGAAGCTGCTGGACCTGTGCGGCGGCGAAGTCGTGATGACGGCGCGTACCCGGGACTTCGTACTGCTCTATCCCGAGCCTGAATTCCTCGCCCTGATGAGCCGGCTCGAGGTCATGCCCGATCTCGACCAGGCCAGCGACGACTTCAAACGCAGCTTCACCGCCAATGCGCGCAACGAAACCATCGATCGCGCCGGCCGGCTCCTGCTGTGCAGCGACCTGCGCGAGCGTGCCGGTCTGAACAAGAGCGTGATGCTGGTGGGCCGCGGTAACCGCTTTGAAATCTGGGACGAAACACGCTGGAACGAAGAGGCCCGGGCGCGCGACGAGCGCGAACAGGCGGCGGAACTGCCACCCGACGTCGTCGGCAACTTCAGGTTCTGACATGGCGCACATCCCGGTACTGCTCACCGAAGCACTCGATGCGCTGGCGGTGCGCCCCGACGGCGTCTACGTCGACGGCACCTTCGGCCGTGGTGGCCACAGCCGCGGGCTGCTCGCCCGGCTGGGCGCGAACGGCCGGCTGATCGCGCTTGATCGCGACCCGAGCGCCATCGCAGCCGGGCAAGCCATCATCGATGAACGCTTCACGCTGGTGCATGCGCGCTTCGCCGAACTGGCCGAGGTGCTGGACGAGCTCGGCGTGACCGCGGTCGACGGCGTGCTGCTGGACATCGGCGTGTCATCGCCGCAGCTCGACGACGCGGAACGGGGCATGAGTTTCAGGCAGGACGCACCGCTGGACATGCGCATGGACACCAGCCGGGGCGAAACAGTGGCGCAGTGGTTGGCGCGGGCAGACGAAGCAGACATCAGGGAGGTCATCAGGGACTATGGCGAAGAACGGTTTGCTTCAGCGATTGCAAAGGCGATTGTTGCTGCTCGGAGCGAGCGGCCTGTCGACACCACATACCAGCTTGCCCAGATCGTGGCGTCCGCTGTCCGTACGCGGGAGGCGGGCCAGCATCCGGCGACGCGGAGCTTTCAAGCTCTACGGATTTTCATCAATAAGGAGCTTGAAGAGCTTTCGCTAGTGCTGCCGCAGGCGCTGGCTGTGCTGAAGCCCTCCGGCCGGCTGGCGGTGATCTGTTTCCATTCTCTGGAAGACCGCATCGTCAAGCGCTTCATGGCTGATCAGGCCAATCCGCCGCAGCCGCCGCGTGGCCTGCCGCTGCGCGCCGACCAGTTGCCGCGGCCGACGATGACCCTGATCGCACGCATCCGCGCCGGCAGCGAAGAAGTGGCGGCGAACCCGCGCGCGCGCAGCGCCACGCTGCGCGTGGCCGAGAAGGCGGCCTGACGTGTTGCGCCTTCATGTCGTCCTGATCCTGCTGCTGCTCGCCAGCGCCATTTCGCTGGTGTCGGCACAGCACCGCTCGCGCAGTCTGCACACGCAGCTCGAACGCGAACACCAGCGCATGCGCATGCTGGAAACCGAGTGGGGGCAACTGCAGATCGAACAGGGCACGCTGGCCGCTCACGCACGGATTTCCGATCTCGCCGGAACCAAGCTGAAGATGCAAGCACCCGCCCGCAATCAGGTCATCGTGCTCGACAGCCCGGAGGCCGTGCAATGAAGCTCGCACACAACCCGCTGCTGGCCGAACTGCTGCCGGCCTGGCGTGCGCGCGCCATGCTGATCGTCATGATGGTGCTGTTCGGCGGCCTGTTCGTGCGCGCCTTCTGGCTGCAGGCGATCGACAACGAGTTCTACCAGCGCAAGGGCGAAGAGCGCTTCTCGAAGGTGCTGCCGACACCTGCGTCGCGCGGCCGTGTGCTCGACCGCAATGAACAGGTGCTCGCCATGAGCACCCAGGTGTCGGCGATCGTCGCCGAAGCGCGACCGAGCCGCACCGAAGCAAAAGCCAAAGCCAATCCGCGCGACATCGGTGCAGAGAAACTTTCGGCGGCACAGATCCGCCAGCTGGCCGACCTGCTCGACATGGACCATCGCGAGGTCGCGCGCAAGATTCCCGAGCAGCGCGGCCGCGGCTATCTGAAGCGTCAGGTGGCACCCGACGTCGCCCAGCGCATCCTGGCCCTGAAGCTGCCGGGCATCCGCGCCGAACCGGAATACCGCCGCTACTACCCGCACGGCGAGGTCAGCGCGCACGTCGTCGGCTTCACCGGCATGGACGACAAGGGCCTCGAAGGCATCGAACTGGCGATGAACCGGCCGTTGACCGGACAGGAAGGCTCGCGCCGCGTCATCACCGACGCACGCCGCAACGTGGTCGAGGACGTCGAAACGCTGAAGCCGCCCCGCGACGGCGGCGATGTGCGCCTGGCCATCGACACCCGACTGCAGTTTCTCGCCCACAGCCGCCTGAAGCAGGCGGTGGCCGAACACAAGGCGCGGGCCGGCAGCGCGGTGGTACTCGACTCGCGTACCGGCGAGGTGCTGGCGCTGGCCAACTGGCCCACCTACAACCCGAACAACCGCGCCCAGCTGTCCGGCCCGCCGCTGCGCAATCGCGCCTTCACCGACACCTATGAACCCGGCTCGACGATCAAGCCCTTCGTCGCCGCCATGGCGCTGGACGCCGGACGCTACAGTTTCGAAACGCCGGTCGACTGCACGGGCAAGCTGCACTTCGGCCGCTACGCCATCGGCGACGCACATCCGCACGGTGTGCTGAGCGTCGCCGAAGTGATCCAGAAATCGTCGAACGTGGGCGTGGCGAAGATTGCCGCGCAGTTCACGCCGGAAGAAATGTGGCGCGTCTATGACCAGGTCGGCTTCGGCAGCCCGCTCAAGCTGGGTTTTCCGGGCGAGGCCGCCGGCCGCCTGCGCAACCCGGCCGGCTGGAAGCCGGTCGAGCAGGCCACCATGTCCTACGGCCATGGCCTGTCGGTGACGCTGATGCAGATGGCGCGTGCCTATCTGGTGTTCGCCCGCGACGGCGACCTGATCCCGCTGTCGCTGACCCGCGTCGACACGCCGCCGATCAACGGCCTGCAGGTTTTTTCGGCACAGACCGCGCGCGAAGTGCGTCGCATGCTCGAGCTCGCCGCCGGCCCGGGCGGCACCGCACCGAAGGCGCAGATTCCGGGCTACCGGGTCGCCGGCAAGACCGGCACTGCGCACAAGCTCGAGGGCGGCACCTACGCCAACAAGTACATCGCATCGTTCGTCGGCTTCGCGCCGGTGTCCGACCCGCGCTACATCGTCGCGGTGATGATCGACGAGCCGTCGAACGGCATGCACTACGGTGGCCAGGTGGCTGCGCCGGTGTTCTCCGACATCATGAACGCAACCTTGCGCGCAACCGGCGTGGCGCCGGACGCTGCGATGCCACCGCTGCAGATGGCGCGCGTCAGCGTTCCGGTGAAAGGCGTCCCGTGAGCGCGGCCGTGATCGCACAGGTTCGCGCCGCGCTGTCCAGGCATGGTGTCGAGCCGCGCACGCTGCGCGCCGACTCGCGCCACATCGCGCCCGGCGACATCTTTTTCGCGCTGCCCGGCGAGCGCACCGATGGACGTCGCTTCATCGACGTCGCGATCGATCGTGGCGCGGCCGCCGTGCTGTGCGAAGCCGGTACCACGACGAGGGCAAACCCGCAGGCGCCGGTGATCGAGATCGACGATCTGCGCCACCATGCCGGCGCGCTCGCCGATGCGCTGCTCGATCAGCCGTCGGCGCATCTGCACGTGATCGGCATCACCGGCACCAACGGCAAGACGTCGGTCAGCCAGTGGATCGCCCAGGCGCTGCACGCGCTCGGTCGGGAATGCGGCGTCATCGGCACCCTGGGCAACGGCCTGCCGGGCCGACTGACCGAGTCCGCCAACACCACGCCCGACGTGGTGAGCGTGCATCAGACCCTGGCCGACCTGCGGCGCGCCGGCGCCACCGCCTGCGCGATGGAGGTGTCGTCGATCGGCCTGCATCAGCATCGCATCGACAGCGTGCGACTGCATACCGCGGTATTCACAAATCTGACGCGCGACCATCTCGACTACCACAGCGACATGCAGCACTACGCCGACGCCAAGGCTGCGCTGTTCGCTCAGCCGGGTCTGCAGGCTGCGGTGATCAATACCGATGACGCGTTCGGTCGCATGCTGGCGCAGCAGTGCGCCGGGCAGCTCGACGTGACCACCTGCGCCTTCGATCACGCCCCGCCGGCAGGCGCGACCGGGCTGCGCGCGCGCAGTGCCGACCTGTCGCACGGCGTATCGTTCGACCTCGTGCATGGGCTGGACCAGCACTCGGCGCGCATCAGCACCTCACTGATCGGTCGTTTCAACGTACAGAACCTGATGGCGGTGGCCGGCAGCCTGCTGCATGCCGGCGTGTCGCTGAATGACGCGGCGCACGCACTCGCCGGCCTGACGCCGCCCCCCGGACGCATGCAGGGCATCGGCGGTCAGGGCAAGCCGCTTGTCGTGGTCGACTATGCACACACCCCGGACGCACTCGAACAGGCCTTGATCGCGCTGCAGCCGGTCGCGGCGGCCCGCGGCGGCAGGCTGGTGTGCATCTTCGGCTGCGGCGGCGAACGCGATGCCGGCAAGCGACCGCTGATGGGCACCGTGGCGTGCGAGCAGGCGCATCAGGTATGGCTCACCTCGGACAATCCGCGCGGCGAAGACCCGGACGCCATCCTCGATGACATCGCCCGCGGCACGGTCGAAGACCGACGCGTCCATCGCATCACCGACCGCGCGCAGGCGATCCGGCAGGCCGTGGCGGAAGCGGTCGCCGCCGACGTGGTGCTGCTGGCAGGAAAGGGGCATGAGAACTATCAGGAGCGCGACGGTCGGCGCATGCCATGGTCGGACGTCGAACAGGCACATGCCGCGCTCGCGGCCTGGGGAGCCTGCGCATGACCGCGCTCTGGACCGCGTCGGATGCGGCTCGCGCCTGCGGGGGCACGCTGATCGGGCCGGACATTGCGCTGGGCGGCTTTTCGACCGACAGCCGCGCCGTGACGACGGGTGACCTGTTCGTCGCGCTGCGCGGCGAACGCTTCGACGCCCATGATTTCATCGCCGACGTGCAGGCGGCGGGCGCCGCGGCGGTCGTGGTCGCCAAGGACTGTGCGCATGCGGCCGGCACCCTGATCCGCGTCGCCGATACGCGAGTCGCGCTGGGCGACATCGCACGCGCCTGGCGCAGCCGCTTCACGCTGCCGCTGATCGGCGTCACCGGCAGCAATGGCAAGACCACGGTGAAGGACATGATCGCCGCCATCCTGCGCGCGCATGCACTGAGTGTCGGCTGGCCGACCGGATCGGTGCTGGCGACGCGCGGCAACCTGAACAACGACATCGGCGTGCCCCTGATGCTGTTTGGCTTGCGCGACGCGCACCGGCTGGCCGTGATCGAAATGGGCATGAACCACCCGGGCGAAATTGCCTGGCTGGCCGGCATGGCGAAGCCGACCGTCGCTCTGGTGAACAATGCCCAGCGCGAACACCTCGAATTCATGAACAGCGTCGCTGAAGTGGCACGCGAGAACGGCGACGTGTTCGACGCGCTCGGCGCCGACGGCGTCGCCGTCATCAATGCCGATGACGACTTCGCCGAGTACTGGGCTGGCCGAAACAGCGGACGCCACACGCTGCGTTTCGGCTTTTCGCCGGACGCCGACGTCGGCGCCACCGCGACGCCGGTGGGACTCGGTTACCGGCTCGACCTGCACGGCGTGTTCGGCACGGCGCAGATCATGCTGCGCGTGCCTGGCCTGCACAACGCGCGCAACGCCTTGTGCGCCGCCACCGCCAGCCTCGCCGCCGGCGCCGACATGGCGGCCGCGGTGTGGGCGCTGAACCACTTCGAAGGCGTCAAGGGACGCCAGCAGGTCAAGCGCGGCGCTGCCGGCAGCACGGTCATCGACGACAGCTACAACGCCAATCCGGATTCGGTGCGCGCCGCCATCGACGTGCTGGCCGGCGCGAAGGGCCGGCGCGTGCTTGTGCTCGGCGACATGGGCGAGGTGGGCGATCAGGGTCCGGCCTTCCATCGCGAAGCCGGCGCCTACGCGCGCGAACGCGGCATCCACGCGCTGCATGCGCTGGGTGAAGCCAGTGTCGACGCGGTCACCGCGTTCGGTCCGGGCGCCGTGCACTACACCGATCAGGCCGCCATCGCCGCCGCACTGCGTCCGCAACTCGACGCCGACACCACGGTGCTGGTGAAAGGCTCGCGATTCATGCGCATGGAGCGCATCGCAGAAGCACTCGTCGAACCTTCCATACAGGATTCCCATGCTTCTTGAACTGACCCGCTGGCTGGCCCAGGACACACGCGCCTTCAACGTGTTCAACTACATCACGTTGCGCGCGGTGCTGGCCATGATGACCTCGCTGGCGATCTGCTGGACCTTCGGACCGCTGCTCATCCGCAAGCTGACCGAATACAAGATCGGTCAGTCGGTGCGCGACGACGGACCCAAATCGCACCTGACCAAGGCCGGCACGCCCACCATGGGCGGCGCGCTGATCCTGATTTCGCTCGGCCTGACCACGCTGCTGTGGGCCGACCTGTCGAACCGTTACATCTGGGTGGTGCTCATCGTCACGCTGGGCTTCGGCGCAGTGGGCTGGGTCGATGACTGGCGCAAGGTCGTGCATCGCAATCCCAAGGGCCTGTCGGCACGCGCCAAGTTCTTCTGGTCGTCCATCTTCGCTGCCGGTGCCGCCGTCTACCTCGGGCTGACGCCGCAGGTACCGGCCCAGCTCGACCTGATCGTGCCGTTCTTCAAATCGGTCGCCTATCCGCTGGGCGCCTTCGGCTTCATGGTGCTGACCTACTTCGTCATCGTCGGCACCAGCCACGCGGTGAACCTGACCGACGGCCTCGATGGTCTGGCCACGATGCCGGCCGTGATGGTCAGCGGCGCGCTGGCCATCTTCGCCTACGTCGCCGGCAACGCGGTGTTTTCGCGCTATCTCGGTGTGCCCTTCATCCCGGGCGCCGGTGAGCTGGCCATCTTCTGCGGCGCGCTGTGCGGTGCCGGTCTCGGTTTCCTGTGGTTCAACGCCTACCCGGCGGAAGTATTCATGGGCGACGTCGGCGCACTGGCGCTGGGCGCCGCACTCGGCACCGTGGCGGTGGTCGTGCGACAGGAAATCGTGCTGTTCATCATGGGTGGCCTGTTCGTCGCCGAAACGCTGTCGGTGATGATCCAGGTGCTCTACTTCAAGTGGTCCGGCGGCAAGCGCATCTTCCGCATGGCACCGCTGCACCACCATTACGAGCTGGGCGGATGGAAGGAAACGCAGGTGGTCGTGCGCTTCTGGATCATCACGCTGATGCTGGTGCTGTTCGGCCTTTCGACCCTGAAGCTGCGCTGATGAGCCTTCTCGGAACCCACGTCCTCATCCTCGGCCTCGGTGAATCCGGGCTGGCCATGGCGCGCTGGTGCGGGCGCCAGAGCGCCGTGCTGCGCGTGGCCGACAGCCGCACCGCGCCGCCCGGCATGGACGCGCTGGCGCGCGACATCCCGGCTGCAGAACTGCGTTGCGGCCCGTTCGATGACAGCCTGCTCGACGACATTGCGCTGCTCGCGCTGTCGCCCGGACTGGCGCCGCACGAACCGCTGGTGCTGGAGGCGACCCGCCGCGGCATCGAGGTGGTCGGCGAAATCGAGTTGTTCGCGCGCGCGCTGCGCGAGCTGGGCTGGCGCGAACGCACGAAGGTCATCGCGGTCACCGGCACCAACGGCAAGACCACCACCACCGCGCTGACCGGTGCGCTGTGCCGCGCCTGCGGCCTGCGTACCGAGGTGGCCGGCAACATTTCCCCGGCGGCGCTCGATGCGCTGATGCGCGTGCTCGACGAGGGCGTCGTGCCCGACGTGTGGGTGCTCGAGCTGTCGAGCTTCCAGCTCGAAACCACCGACACGCTGGAGGCCGACGCGGCCACCGTGCTGAACGTGACGCAGGACCACCTCGATCGTCACCCGGGAGGTATGACGGCCTATGCAGCGGCCAAGGCGCACATTTTCGGCACGCACACGGTGCAGGTGCTCAACCGCGACGACTGCCATGTTCGAGCGATGCAACGCCCCGGCGTGCAATCGATCCGCTTCGGGGATGGCGCCCCCCCGGGCAACGACTACGGGCTGGCCGAAGTCGGCGGCAGGCTGCAGCTGGTGCGCGGCGCACAGCCATTGCTGGCGCTCGACGACATGAAACTTTCCGGTCGCCACAACGCACACAACGCGTTGGCCGCGCTGGCGCTGTGCGAGGCGATCAGCCTCCCGCAGGATGACTGCATCGCGGCGCTGAAGGATTTTGCCGGACTGCCGCACCGCGTCGAAACCGTACTCGACATCGACGGCATCCGCTTCATCGACGATTCCAAGGGCACCAATGTCGGTGCCACCGTCGCCGCGATCGAAGGACTGGGCCGGCCGCTGAACATCATTCTCGGCGGCGACGGCAAAGGTCAGGACTTCGCGCCGCTCGGGCCGGTGTGTGCGCGTCACGCAAGGTTCTGCGCGCTGATCGGCCGCGACGCATCTTCCATCGCGGCTGTGCTGGCCGACCACGCTGTATCGCACCGCGCTTTCGCCACGCTGGAGGAAGCCACCCGCGCAGCGTTCGACGCCGCACAGCCGGGCGACGCCGTGCTGCTGTCGCCGGCCTGCGCCAGCCTCGACATGTTCCGCCACTATGCGCACCGCGCCGAGGTGTTCATCGCCGAAGCGCGCCGCCTCGCGATCCTGCAGGGAGCGCACTCATGAGCGGCAGCATGCGCCTCGATGCGCCTCGCCTGCCGGGCAGCGGACCGCGCCCGGCCGAACTCGACCCGTGGCTGCTGTGGCCGGCGGTCGCGCTTCTGTTGATCGGTCTCGTGATGGTCTATTCGGCATCAATCGCGGTCGCGGACAGCAGCCGGTTTACCGGCAACCGGCCCGACTTCTTCCTGATCCGCCAGGCGGTGTTCCTCGCCATCGGCGGCGTGGCGGCGCTGATGGCCTTTCAGGTACCGGTACGCACCTGGCAGGCCTGGTCGATGTGGCTGTTTCTCGGCGGCATCGTGCTGCTCGTGCTGGTGCTGATCCCGGGCATCGGCAGCGTGGTGAACAACTCGCGCCGCTGGATCAATCTCGGCCCGGTGAATATCCAGCCGTCGGAACTGGTGAAGCTGTTCACCGTGCTCTATGCGGCCAGCTACATCGTGCGCCGCCTGCCCGAGATGGGCTCGTTCCGGCGCGCCTTCGTGCCGATGGCGCTGGTCATCCTGCTGGTCGGCGCGCTGCTGGTGGCCGAACCGGACTACGGTGCCTTCGTGGTCATCGTGCTGATCGCCTTCGGCATGCTTTTCCTCGGTGGCATCAACGGCAAGCTGTTCTTTTCGCTCGGGCTGGTGGCGATCATCGGCTTCGCGACGCTGATCCGCTTCAACGAACTGCGCTGGGGCCGCTTCATCGCCTTCCTTGATCCGTTCAACAACGATCCGCTCGGCAAGGGCTATCAGCTGACGCACTCGCTGATCGCGTTCGGGCGCGGCGAATGGTTCGGCGTCGGGCTGGGTGGCAGCGTCGAAAAACTGTTCTACCTGCCCGAAGCGCACACCGACTTCCTGCTCGCGGTGATCGGCGAGGAACTCGGTCTGATCGGTGTCGCCACGGTGATCGCATTGTTCGCGCTCGTGGTGCATCGCGCGTTCGCGATCGGCCGGCGTGCGCTGCTGCTCGAGCGCGCCTACGCCGGCCTGGTCGCGCAGGGCGTGGGCATCTGGTTCGGCGTGCAGGCCTTCATCAACATGGGCGTGAACGTCGGCATCCTGCCGACCAAGGGCCTTACCTTGCCGCTGATGAGCTACGGCGGCTCGGGCATCCTGGTCAATTGCATCGCGCTGGCCATCCTGCTGCGCATCGACTGGGAGAACCGGCGATGAGCAGCACGGCCCTCATCATGGCGGGCGGCACCGGCGGCCACATCTACCCCGGTCTGGCGGTGGCGGATGAACTGCGCAGCCGCGGCTGGCGCGTCGTGTGGCTGGGCAACGCCGACGGCATGGAAGGTCGCATCGTGCCACCGCGCGGCTACGAACTGCAGTCAATCCGCTTCAGCGCACTGCGCGGCAAGGGCGTGCTGCGCAAGCTGTTGCTGCCGCTCAATCTGCTGCGCGGCTTCTGGCAGGCGCTCGGCGTGCTCGGGCGGGTCAGGCCGCAGGTCGTGCTGGGCCTCGGCGGATACGTCACCTTCCCGGGCGGCATGATGGCCGCGCTGCGCGGCACGCCACTGGTGCTGCACGAACAGAACTCGGTCGCCGGACTGGCCAATCGGGTGCTCGCAAGGGTGGCCGACCGCGTGCTTGCCGGCTTTCCGAAGGCGCTGTCCGGTGCCCAATGGACCGGCAATCCGGTGCGCGCCGACATCGCCGCCCTGCCCGAACCGACCGCCCGATTCGCCACGCGCCGCGGTCCGCTGAACCTGCTCGTGGTCGGTGGCAGTCTGGGGGCGCAGGCGCTGAACGACGCGGTTCCACAGGCGCTGGCGCTGATACCGGAAAGCGAGCGGCCGCAGGTCGTGCACCAGGCGGGCGAAAAGAACATGCCGGCGCTGGAAGCCGCGTACGCGAAGGCCGGCGTGACCGGCACGCTCGCGCCTTTCATCCAGGACATGGCTGCGGCCTACGCCGGCGCCGACCTGGTCATCTGCCGTGCCGGCGCATTGACCGTGGCTGAACTCGCCGCCGCCGGTGTGGCGTCGGTACTGGTGCCCTTCCCGCACGCCGTCGACGATCACCAGACCGGCAACGCCCGCTTCCTCGCCGACGCGGGCGCAGCGCTGCTGCTGCCGCAGACCGAACTCGACGCGACATCGCTGGCCGCCCTGCTCAGCTCGCTCGATCGCGCGCGACTGCTCGACATGGCGCAACGCGCCCGCGCGCTGGCGCGCCCCGGCGCGGCAGCCGAAGTGGCCGACATCTGCGCTGCCATCGCGCGCAAGGACCCGACATGAAACACAAGATCAGTCACATCCATTTCATCGGCATCGGTGGCTCCGGGATGAGCGGCATCGCCGAAGTGCTGCTCAACCAGGGCTATGTCGTCAGCGGCTCGGACCTGGCCGACAACGCGGTGACGCGCCGGCTGGCCAGCCTCGGTGCACGCGTGGTGCAGGGCCACGCGGCGCACAACATCGCCGGCGCAGACGCGGTGGTCACCTCGACCGCGGTCAGCGCAGACAACCCGGAGGTGGTCAGCGCGCGCGAACGGCGCATTCCGGTGGTGCCGCGCGCGCAGATGCTGGCCGAGCTGATGCGCATCAAGCAGGGCGTTGCCGTGGCCGGCACGCATGGCAAGACGACCACCACATCGCTGATCGCCAGTTGCCTGGCCGAAGGCGGACTGGACCCGACCTTCGTCATCGGCGGCCGCCTGAATTCGGCCGGTGCCAACGCCCGGCTCGGTACCGGCGAATTCCTGGTTGCGGAGGCCGACGAATCGGATGCGTCCTTCCTGTTCCTGTCGCCGGTGGTGTCGGTGGTGACCAATATCGACGCCGATCACATGGACACCTATGGCCACGACTTCTCGAAACTGAAGCAGGCCTTCGTCGATTTTCTCAACCGGCTGCCCTTCTACGGCGTGGCCGTGCTGTGCGTGGACGACGCGAATGTGCGCGAAATCATGCCGCAGGTACCCAAGCAGATCATCCGCTACGGCCTCGATCCGGCCGCCCAGGTACGTGCCGAAAACGTGCGCGCCGACGGCACGCGGATGCTGTTCGACGCGGTGCGCATCAATGGCACGACGACGCGCATTCCGGTCGAACTGAACCTGCCCGGCCTGCACAACGTGCGCAATGCGCTCGCCGCGATCGCCGTGGCGAACGAGGTCGGCGTGCCGGATGAAGCCATCGCGCGCGCGCTGTCGGAGTTCAAGGGCGTGGGCCGGCGCTTCACACGGCATGGCGAAATCGCACTGCCGGCCGGCGGCCACTTCACGCTGGTCGATGACTACGGCCATCACCCGGTCGAAATGGCCGCAACGCTGGACGCGGCCCGCGGCGCCTTTCCCGGCCGGCGCATCGTGCTGGCTTTCCAGCCGCACCGCTACACACGCACCCGCGACTGCTTCGAGGATTTCGTGCGCGTGCTGTCGGGCGCCGACGCGGTCGTGCTGACCGAAGTCTATGCCGCAGGCGAAGCGCCCATCGTCGCGGCCGACGGCCGCGCACTGGCACGCGCGCTGCGCGTCGCCGGCAAGGTCGAACCGGTGTTCGTCGAGGACATCGCCGAACTGCCGCAGACGCTGCTCGACACGGTGCGCGACGGCGACGTCGTGGTCGGCATGGGCGCGGGTTCCATCGGCCAGTTGCCATCGAAATTTGCACAGGATCAGGACCGCACATGAGCACACCCACTCCACAGTCTGTCGGCAAGGTCGCCGTGCTGTTCGGCGGACGTTCCGCCGAACGCGAGATTTCCATCATGTCGGGCAGCGCGGTACTCGCGGCACTGTGCGAGCAAGGCGTGGATGCGCACGCCTTCGATCCGGCCGAGCGCGATCTGTGGGAACTGAAGCGCGATGGCTTCGAGCGCGCCTTCATCGCGCTGCATGGCCGCGGCGGCGAGGACGGCACGATCCAGGGCGCGCTCGAATGCCTCGGTATTCCCTACACCGGCAGCGGCGTGATGGCGTCCGCCATCGGCATGGACAAGTGGCGCACCAAGATGGTGTGGCTGTCGGCCGGATTGCCGACACCGCGCTACAAGCTGCTGCACGCCGGCACCGACTTCGCCGCCGTCGCGGCCGAGCTCGGGCTGCCGCTGTTCGTCAAGCCGGCGCGCGAAGGATCGAGCGTCGGAGCAACCCGCGTGAACACGCTGGCGGAACTGCCCGCCGCCTACGAAACCGCCGCCCGCTGCGACCCGCTGGTGCTGGCCGAACAGTTCATCTCGGGCCAGGAACTGACCGCACCCTTTATCGGCGAACTGGCGCTGCCGCTGATCCGCATCGAAGCGCCGCGCGGCAACTACGACTACCAGAACAAGTATTTCACCGACGAGGTGAAGTACCACTGCCCGAGCGGACTGGACGAGGAGCTCGAACAGGAAATACAGGCCCTGGTGATGCGTGCTGCGCGCCTCATCGACTGCCGCGGCTGGGGCCGTGCGGATCTGATGCTGGGACAGGACGGCAAGCCCTGGCTGCTCGAAATCAACACCTCGCCCGGCATGACCTCGCATTCGCTGGTACCGATGGCCGCACGGGCGGTCGGCATCGAATTCGGCGAACTGTGCCTGCGCATCCTGGAGTCGGCACGTCTTGGCTAGGGGAGCCCCCGCGCGACGCAAACCCGGTGTTCCGGCCGACGAGGGCGGACTGTGGGACAGCCCGCGTGCGCTCACGATGATTGCCGACTGCATCCTGCTGCTGGCCGGTGCCGCACTGATCTACGCGCTGGTGCTCGGCGTCACGCGCCTGCCGCTGCTGCCGCTGCAGGCCGTCACGCTGGACCGTGCCCCCACTCACCTGACGACCGCCCAGATCGAGGACGCGGCGCGGCGCGCGGTGAACGGCAATTTTCTGACGACCGACATCGAGCGCGCGCGCGAAGTGTTCGAACAACTGCCCTGGGTGCGCAATGCAGCGGTGCGACGCGTCTGGCCCGGTTTCATCGAGGTCGAGCTCGAAGAGCACAGGGCCGCCGCACGCTGGTGGGTGCCGGACAACACGCCGTCACGCATGGTGAATACGCAGGGCGAACTGTTTGCCGCCGACCACGACCGCACGCTGCCACTGTTCATCGGCCCGGACGAACAGGCTTCGACGATGCTGCAGCGGCACCTCGAATGGAGCGCAACGCTGTCGCCGCTGCAACGGCGGATCGACAAGATGGCCCTGACCCGCCGCGAAGCCTGGCAACTGCTGCTCGACGACGGCTCCCGCCTCGAGCTCGGTCGCGACGACGACAAGACGCCGATCGCCACGCGCCTCGCGCGCTATGTCACGACCCAGCCGGCCGTGTCACGCGAAGGCGCACAGAAGATCCTATACGCCGACCTTCGTTACCCCAACGGCTACGCGATACGTACCGGCAGCACAGCCACCCAGGAAAGACCATGACACGAGACAGCAAGGACCTCATCGTCGGACTCGACATCGGCACGTCGAAGATTTCGGCCGTCATCGCCCAGTTGGGGCCCGATGGCCGACTCGACATCCTCGGTCTTGCCTCGCAGGAATCACAGGGGCTGAAGAAGGGCGTCGTGGTCAACATCGAAGCCACCGTGGATTCGATTTCGCGCGTCATCCAGGAAGTCGAACTGATGGCCGAATGCAAGGTGCGCGAGGTGTTCACGGGCATCGCCGGCAGCCACATCCGCAGCTTCAATTCGAACGGCGTCGTCGCGATCAAGGACAAGGAAGTGACCCGGCTGGACCTGGAGCGGGTGGTCGAAACCGCGCGCGCCATGCCGATACCGGCCGATCAGGAAATCCTGCATACGCTGACGCAGGAATTCATCATCGACGGCCAGGACGGCGTACGCGAGCCGATCGGCATGAGCGGCAAGCGACTCGAAGTGCGCGTGCACATCGTGACCGGAGCGGTGTCGGCGGCGCAGAACATCATCAAGTGCGTGCGCCGCTGCGGCCTCGAAGTCGTCGATCTGGTGCTCCAGCCGCTGGCTTCGAGCCAGGCCACGCTGTCCGAGGACGAAAAGGATCTGGGCGTCTGTCTGGTCGACATCGGCGGCGGCACCACGGATATCGCCATCTTCACGCAGGGTGCGATCCGCCACACGGCGGTCATTCCGATCGCCGGCGATCAGATCACCAACGACATCGCGATGGCGATGCGCACCCCGACGGCCGAAGCCGAAGACATCAAGCTGCACTTCGGCGTCGCGATGTCTGCACTGGCCGACGCGGAAGACATGATCGAGGTGCCGGGCATCGGCGACCGCGGCCCGCGCCGCATGTCGCGACAGGCGCTGGCCGACGTGATCGAGCCGCGCGTATCCGAGTTGTTCGAACTGGTGCAGGCCGAGCTGCGGCGCAGCGGCTACGAGGAACTGCTGTCATCCGGCATCGTGCTGACCGGCGGCAGCGCGACCATGCGCGGCATGGCGGATCTGGCCGAAGACGTGTTCCACCTGCCGGCTCGCATCGGGGTGCCCGAGTACAGCGGAAACCTCGCCGACGTGGTGCGCCATCCGCGTTACGCAACGGCGATCGGGCTGGTCATGGAAGGGGCTGCACAGCGCCGCCGCGGACAGGTTGCACGCGACGGGCGCAACGTTCGCCAGGTGCTGGCGAACATGCGCTCATGGTTCGAAAGAAATTTTTGAAAATGCGACTCAAACGGCATCTACGTCATGCGTTGCACTAAGTTTAGTCGTATACTTGTTAAAAATCACTAAATGTAGTGGTTCACCACAAGCATTCGGCTTTTCGCTGCTCGCGAGCCCTCGGGCTTAGAGGCATCTTTGTATAGACAGGAGGCGGTATGTTCGAGATTCTCGACAAGGAACCCGTGGGGGCAGTGATCAAGGTCATCGGCGTCGGCGGAGCAGGCGGCAATGCGGTGGACCACATGATTCGGGAAGGTGTGAATGGCGTTGAGTTCATTGCCGCCAACACCGACGGCATGGCGCTGAATCGCAGCCTCGCCCCGATCAAGATCCAGCTCGGCAAGAACGGCCGCGGCGCAGGCGCCAAGCCGGAAGTGGGCCGCAGCGCGGCAGACGAATATCGCGAATACATCGCCGACCAGCTGCGTGGCGCCGAAATGGTGTTCATCACGGCCGGCATGGGCGGCGGCACGGGCACCGGCGCCGCGCCGATCGTGGCCGAAGTCGCCAAGGAAATGGGCATCCTGACGGTCGCTGTCGTGACCAAGCCCTTCGATTACGAGAACCGCATGCGTGCGGCCGAAACCGGCATCGACGAACTGGCGAAGAATGTCGATTCGCTGATCGTCGTGCTGAACGAGAAGCTGATGGAAGTGCTCGGCGAGGACGCCAGTCTCGAAGATGGTTTCAAGGCGGCCGACAACGTGTTGCGCAATGCCGTCGGCGGCATCGCCGAAATCATCAACATTCCGGGCCTGGTGAACGTCGACTTCCAGGACGTGCGCACCGTGATGGGCGAAATGGGTCGCGCCATGATGGGTTCGGCCGAAGCGGCCGGCATGGACCGCGCGCGCATCGCCGCCGAACAGGCCGTCGCCAGCCCGCTGCTCGAAGGCGTCGAGCTGTCGGGTGCCCGTGGCGTGCTGGTCAACATCACCGCCAGCCGCTCGCTGAAGATGAAGGAAGTGAAGGACGCGATGGAAACCGTGCGCGCCTTCGCGGCCGAAGGTGCGCACGTGATCTTCGGCACCGTGTTCGACGAAACGATGGACGACCGCCTGCGCGTCACCGTCGTGGCAACCGGGCTCGGCGCACCGCGCGCAATGAGCAGCAAGCCGCCGATGACCATCATCCGCACCGGCACCGACGACATGGCGATGGCGTCCGGCAACGGCACCGACTACTCGCACCTCGACATCCCGGCCGTGATGCGCGGGCGCGGCGGGCGCACGGCCTCCAGCGCCGTCGAAGCGATGCGCGCCAACGGCGTCGAAACGCTCGACATCCCGGCCTTCCTGCGCAAGCAGGCCGACTGAACCGACGTTTGCAGTCCGGGCTCAGCCTTGCTGCAGCCCGGAAACGTCGTGTTACACGGGTATTACACCGAGCTGGGATAAAATCCGCTTTTCGAATCGGTCATCCCCATACGCCATGATCAGGCAACGCACGATCCGCTCAATCAGCCACGCGACCGGCGTCGGCCTGCATTCGGGATTGAAGGTGAATCTCGACCTGCGCCCCGCGCCCGTCGATACAGGCATCGTCTTTCGCCGCACCGACCTCGACCCGCCGGTTGAAATACGCGCCGATGCACGCGCCGTGGGCGACACGCGCCTCGCGTCCTGCCTCAGCAGCGGTGGCGCGACGATCTCGACCGTCGAGCACCTGATGTCGGCTCTGGCGGGCCTCGGCGTGGACAATGTGTTCGTCGATGTCGACGCCTCCGAGTTGCCCATCATGGATGGTTCGGCATCGACGTTCGTCTATCTGATCCAGCAGGCCGGGGTGGTCGAGCAGGCGGCACCGAAGAAGTTCATCCGCGTGCTCGAAACCATCGAAGTCAGCGACGGCGACAAGTGGGCGAAGCTCGAACCCTACGAAGGGTTCAGTCTCGAGTTCTCCATCGAGTTTCGCCATCCGGCGATCGAACGTACCGGCACCAAGGTGAAGATCGATTTTGCGCACCAGTCCTATGTCAACGACGTGGCGCGCGCGCGCACCTTCGGCTTCATGCACGAAGTCGAATACCTGCGCCAGAACGGCCTTGCACAGGGCGGCAGTCTCGACAACGCGATCGTGATGGACGAGTACCGTGTGCTGAACAGCGACGGCCTTCGCTACGCCGACGAGTTCGTGAAGCACAAGGTGCTCGACGCGATCGGCGACCTGTACATCATCGGCCATCCGTTGCTGGCTGCCTTCAGTGCGCACAAGTCGGGACATGCGTTGAACAACCAGTTGCTGCACGCACTGCTGGCCCGTCAGGATGCCTGGGAGTGGGCGGATTTCGCCGCCTCGCATCCTGCGCCGGCTGCCGTGTCGAACCAGTTCATGCCGCTGCCGGACAACGGCCCGTCGTTGCCGGCCTTCGCCTGAGGACGGCCGGTGCTCATCCTGCGTCTGATCGGCGTCCTGCTGGTCATTTCGATCGCGGCCTGCTTCATCACGTATGTCATCACGCGCAACAGGCGCTACCTGACGCTGGCCGGGCTGCTGCTGAAGTATTCGGTCATCGCGGCACTGCTGATCGGCGCGCTGTTCGTACTCGAACGGGTCCTGGTCATCTAGGGTCCGTCCGCCGCATCAGTTCCGGTCGATCAGCTTCTGCAATGCACGGCGCAGCGCGCTGTCCGGCGCGAGCCCGGCGTTGCCTTCGGCGAGCTTCGCACGCGCCTGCTGACTGACCTCGCGACGGGGTGCGCGCGCCGGAAGCTGTTGTCCTTCATGGGCTTGCACCTTGACCCTGACTTCGGTAACCTCGCTGCAACTTTCCCGGACGGCTGTCAGTACGCTCGGTAACACTTGCCTGAGTCGGTTGGCGACGGCACCCGAAGGCGCACTGACCACCACCACCCCCTGCTTCACGTTCAACACGCGGCTGATGTTCGCCAGTTCCGGTGGCAGAAATTTTTCATAAGCCCGTTGCACGCGACCGATGGTTCTGGCGTGCAGGGCAAGTTGAGCCAGGCTGTCCTGCGTTGTAAGGTGATCGTGCAGACGGCGGGCTGACATAGACAAGAACTCGGGAGCGAGCGTGCAGATTATTCTTGTTTCCAGTCGCCTGACAACAGCAAAGGCCATCACGGTCCAGCCCTGGCACCTCGTCAGTGCGCTCGTTGCCTTCACGGTGCTCGTGTTTTCCCTCGCTTCAGCCTTCTCCTTCATCACCCTCAAGCACGCCAGCGAATGGAAGTTGCCGCTGATCGACGACATGATCGCGACCGCCCGCAACGAGGAAATCCAGCGAAGTGAGCAGTTCGTGCGCGAAAACCTGAACACCATGGCGGTCAAGCTGGGGCAGATGCAGGCCCAGTTGATCCAGCTCGACACCCTCGGTTCACGACTTGCGAAGTTTGCCGGCATCAAGGCGCCCGAACCGGTGCGCACTTCGCCGCCACCTGGCCAGGGCGGTCCGCTGGTCAGTGAAAACGCACTGTCCGCGATCGAACTCGAAGCGCAGATGAAGCACTTTGCCGACCTGCTGTCGCAGCAGGACGATTACCTCGGGGTGATCGAATCCGAACTGCTGCTCGACCAGGCCAGCCTCTCCCTCGTGCCCTCCACATTGCCGGTGATCGGCGGCGCCTGGAATGCATCGGGCTTCGGCTGGCGCATCGATCCCTTCAATGGTTCGCGTGCGATGCATGAGGGGGTCGATTTCGTCGCCGATGTGGGCACGCCCATCATCGCCGCCGCGGCAGGCGTGGTCACCGCTGCGTCCTACCATCCGCAGTACGGAAACATGATCGAGATCGACCATGGACGCGACCTGAGCACGCGCTACGCACATGCGAGCAAGCTCACAGTCAGCACCGGCATGATCGTCAAGCGCGGCCAGAAGATCGCTGAAGTCGGCAGTACCGGTCGCTCCACCGGTCCGCACCTGCATTTCGAGGTCAGGGTGAAGGACGTGGCACAGAACCCCAACCGCTTCCTGGAGCTGGCGCGCAAAGCCCAGCCCGCCGGTCTGCAGCAGGCGAAAGCAGGCAGCCACAAGCACTGAGCGACCTTCCGGCGCCCGCCTCCCCCCTGCGTGCGCAGGTATGGCAGCCCCGGCTGGAGGCTGTGCAGCCGCATGCTAGAATCGCACCCTTTTCCGCCTTCGGTTTGCCCGAAACGGGCCCCAGTCTTCGATGATTGCTTCCCTGTTCACCAAGATTTTCGGCAGCCGCAACGATCGGTTGCTGCGCAAGTTCCGCTCGGTCGTCAATCGAATCAATGCACTCGAATCCGAATTGTCGGCTTTGAGCGATGAAGCACTCGCGGGAAAGACCGTCAGCCTCCGGCAGCAGCTCGCCGACGGCAAGACACTCGATGACATCCTGCCCGAAGCGTTCGCAGTCGTGCGCGAGGCGAGCAAGCGCGTGCTGGGGCTGCGCCACTTCGACGTTCAGCTGCTGGGCGGCATCATGCTGCACAGCGGCCGCATCGCTGAAATGCGGACAGGTGAAGGCAAGACGCTGACCGCGACGCTGGCGGTGTATCTCAATGCGCTGTCCGGCAAGGGCGTGCATGTCGTCACGGTGAATGACTACCTCGCCAGCCGCGACGCCGAAATGATGGGGCGGCTGTACGGTTTTCTGGGCATGACCACCGGCGTCAACCTGTCGCGCATGCAGACCGACAAGAAGCGCGTTGCCTATGCGGCCGACATCACCTACGGCACGAACAACGAATTCGGGTTCGACTACCTGCGCGACAACATGGTGTATTCGCTGGATGAACGCGTCCAGCGCGGTCTGAATTACGCCATCGTCGACGAGGTCGACTCCATCCTGATCGACGAGGCGCGCACGCCGCTGATCATTTCCGGGCAGGCCGACGACCACACCGATCTCTACCTGCGACTCAACGTCGTGGCGCCGCGGCTGACGCGCTGCGAAAAGGAAGACAGTCCGGGCGACTACTGGGTCGACGAGAAGGCGCATACGGTGCTGCTGACCGAAGCCGGTCACGAGCATGCCGAGGAAATCCTCAGCAGCGAGGGCCTGCTCGAAGCAGGCAGGAGCCTGTACGAGCCGGCCAACATCACGCTGGTGCACTTCCTGTACGCCAGCCTGCGCGCGCACAACCTGTACTTCCGCGATCAGCAGTACGTGGTGCAGAACGGCGAAATCATCATCGTCGACGAATTCACCGGCCGTCTGATGCCGGGCCGCCGCTGGTCTGACGGCCTGCACCAGGCTGTCGAAGCGAAGGAAGGCGTGCAGATCCAGTCCGAGAACCAGACACTGGCGTCGATCACCTTCCAGAACTACTTCCGCATGTACGGCAAGCTGGCCGGCATGACCGGCACGGCGGATACCGAAGCCTACGAATTCCACCAGATCTACGGCCTCGAAACGGTCGTGATTCCGACGCATCGTCCGATGATCCGCAAGGACATGAACGATCTGGTGTATCGCACGGCACCGGAAAAGTATGCGGCCGTGATTGCCGACATCAAGGATTGCCACGAGCGCGGCCAGCCGGTGCTGGTCGGCACGACCTCGATCGAAAGTTCGGAGCTGCTGTCCGGCCTGCTGAACAAGGACAAGCTGCCGCACCAGGTGCTGAACGCGAAGCAGCACGAACGCGAAGCCGAAATCATTGCGCAGGCTGGCAGTCCGGGCGTGATCACGATCGCGACCAACATGGCGGGTCGCGGTACCGACATCGTGCTCGGCGGCAACGTCGAAAAGTCCATCCAGGCGCTGCAGGCGGACAGCAGCATCGACGACGCCGATCGCGCGGCACGCGTCGAAAAGCTGCGCACCGAATGGACATCGCTGCACGAGAAGGTCATCTCGGCCGGCGGCCTGCACATCATCGGCACCGAACGCCACGAGTCGCGCCGCATCGACAACCAGTTGCGCGGCCGTTCCGGCCGTCAGGGCGACCCGGGTTCGTCGCGCTTCTACCTGTCACTCGAAGATTCGCTGATGCGCATCTTCGGCGGCGAACGTCTGAACGCCATCATGATCCGGTTGAAGATGCCGGAAGGCGAGGCGATCGAACATGCCATGGTCAACCGCTCGCTGGAGTCCGCACAGCGCAAGGTCGAACAGCGCAACTTCGACATCCGCAAGCAGCTGCTCGAGTACGACGACGTGGCCAACGACCAGCGTCGCGTCATCTACGAACAACGCAACGCGCTGCTGGAAGCCGGCAACATCGCGGAGACGATCACCGCCATGCGCCACAGCGTGCTCGAAGCCACCTTCCGCCAGTACATTCCGGCGGAGACGGTGGAAGAGCAATGGGACTTGCCGGGTGCCACGTCGGCCTTCATGTCCGAATACCACATCGAAGCGCCGCTTGCCGACTGGATCGCTGCGGAACCGAACCTGGCCGATGACGACCTGCTCAAGCGCATCACCGTCATGTCGGACGACCTGTATGCGGTGAAGGTCGCGCTGGTCGGCGCGGAGTCGTTCGGCCAGTTCGAACACAACGTGATGCTGCAAAGCCTGGACAGCCACTGGCGCGAACACCTCGCCGCGCTCGACCACCTGCGGCAGGGCATCCATCTGCGCGGCTACGCGCAGAAGAATCCGAAGCAGGAATACAAGCGCGAAGCGTTCGAGCTGTTCGAAGGCCTGCTCGATTCGGTACGTGCCGACGTGACGCGCGTGCTGATGAACGTCGAAATCCGTTCGCCGGAGCAGATCCAGGACAGCGAACCGGTGGCCCCCGATCTCGAGAACGTGCGCTACACGCACGCCGAATTCGATCCGTCGATGGCGGGCGAAGGCGTCGATCCGATGGCGCCGCCGGCCGGTGGCAACGCGGCGGCGACGCCGGCGGCGGCCGGTCCGAAGATCGGGCGCAACGACCCCTGCCACTGCGGCTCGGGCAAGAAGTACAAGCAGTGCCACGGCAAGCTGGTCTGAACGACAGCGGGCAGATGCGAAAAGGGCGACCCGAAGGGGTCGCCCTTTTTCATTGACGGGACCGCTGGCCTGGTGCCGGTCGGAACTGGCGCCGATCGTCAAAGTAGCTGGCGCAGGTGTTGTCCGCAGTCATGCCGGGCAGACCGAGCACGGGCAGCGGCTGCAGGTCGCGCGGCGAACGGGGCCAGTCACCCCGCGCCATCCGCGCCGCCAGCCAGGCGTCGACCTGCCCGGCGGACACGGCGGCCGCATCGCAGCCCAGTTCGCGGCTGCACACCAGCAGTGACCGAGCGCACAGCCCGACATGCGGCGCGCGCGCCTTGTCCAGCAGCGCATGACCGATCACGAATACCCGGGCGGATTCGAGCGCACGCCGGCGATCGAACATCGCCTCGCGCCAGCGGTGATGACGGATGGCCTCCAGCAGGCTGCTGTCGTCCGATACCAGCACCAGCCCGTCCTCGTCGAACTGGGTCAGCGCATCGCGTACCGGCCCGCGCGTCCCGGCGCCGTCTGCCGTGTGCACGAGATGCGCGGCGTGGCACTGGTTCATCGCCGCCTTGGTCAGCGGAAAGGTCAGCCACACCCACGCATTGAAGGTGTCGTGCCAGTTGTGATCGCGCGTCACCACGCAGCCGGTGCCGGCGATTCTCGATTCATACGGCTGATCGTCGGGTGTCGATGCGGCAAAAGTCAGCGCATGTCCGGTGGACGTTCGCGGACGGCCGACGCGTTCCGCCTGCGCGTCCAGCCAGGCGGCAGCGGGTGCCTTCAGGTCGGGCAACAGGGCATCGAACAGCGGCCGCATGCCCGCATGCAGTGGACCGATCGGCCACGCAGCGGAAGGGCTCAGCGCTGCTCCGCCTCGGCGGTCGTGCTCTTCACGAAGGTCAGCACGTCGTCCTTGCGCCGGAACACACCGATCGCCTCGGGCACTTCAGCCGGCTTCTCGACCACCGCGAAAGCGCAGTCGGTGGTGTTCACGGCATACCAGCGGCTGCCCTGGCGCAGCAGGTAGCGGTTCGGCTCGCCGCCGTCGAAAACGCTGACGTTGGCGGCGGTCAGTCGCGCCGGCTTCATCACGTGACGGCGCTGGCAGGTCGGCATGCGCGACACGACGATGGCCAGCTTGTACTCGCTGCTCCAGAAATAGGGCTTTTCACGATTGAGGATGAGGGCATGTTCCTTGTTCTCGATCATGTAGGCGGCGTTGTCGATCTCGCATCCGGCCAGCAGGGCGGCGAGCGGCAGCATCAGCAAGGTCAGTCGTGTCATGGGGTCACTCATTCAACCTTTTCAGGTTCGATGCGCCACGCCACGCGCTCTCCCGCGCGCAACGGCACCAGCACATCACCATCGGCAAATTCCTGCTCCGCCTTGACCTCCCATGACTCGCGCAGCAGCGTGATGCGCGACGTATTGCGCGGCAGACCGTACCAGTCCGGGCCATTGAAGCTGGCGAAAGCCTCCAGCCGGTCCAGCGCGTCTGCGGCATCGAAGGCCTCGGCATACAGTTCGATGCCGGCATGCGACGTGTAGCAGCCGGCACAGCCGCACGCCGTCTCCTTCGTGCCTTTCGCATGCGGCGCCGAGTCGGTGCCGAGAAAGAAGCGCCGGTTGCCCGAGGTCGCGGCGGCCACCAGCGCAACGCGATGCACCTCGCGTTTCAATACCGGCAGGCAGTAATGATGCGGACGCACGCCGCCGGCGAAGATCGCATTGCGGTTCATCAGCAGATGATGGGCCGTGATGGTGGCGGCGATGTTGTCGCCGGCCGCCGCCACGAAGTCTGCGGCATCCCTGGTCGTGATGTGCTCGAACACGACGCGCAGCGTCGGGTGGCGCGCCAGCAGCGGGCGCAGCACGCGCTCAATGAACACCGCCTCGCGATCGAACACGTCCACCTCGGCATCGGTCACCTCGCCATGGATGAGGAGCGGCAGGCCGCGCTCGGCCATGCGCGCCAGCGCCGCGTCGCAACGCACCACGTCGGTCACGCCGGAGTCGGAATTGGTGGTGGCCCCGGCCGGGTACAGCTTCACCGCGTGCACGAAGCCGCTGTCGCAGGCGCGGTCGATCTCGTCGGCCGGCGTGTTGTCGGTCAGGTACAGCACCATCAGCGGCTCGAAGGGCGGCAGACCGGGCGTAGCCGCGTGCGCCGCCATGATGCGGTCGCGGTAGGCCGCCGCCAGCGGCACCGTGGTGACCGGCGGACGCAGGTTGGGCATGACGATGGCGCGCCCGAAACGGCGCGCCGTATCGGGCAGTACTGCAGCAAGCGCGGCGCCGTCGCGCAGGTGCAGATGCCAGTCGTCGGGGCGGGTGAGCGTCAGTCTGTTCAAGAGCGTTCCTGTTCTTTCTGCGATGTGGGTCGCGATACGCGGTCAGTATGTCTTGCCGGCTTGCCCTGCCCGCGGACGCTTCATCGGCAAGGCGACACCTGTGGGTAGCTCACCTGTGGGAGCGGCGGCCCCGCCGCGATGCGCACGCTGCAAGGCGACCATCGCTGCACGATCGCGGCGGGGCCGCCGCTCCGACAGGGTGCCTGTCCCACACGCCTCCGCTCCCACAGGGGCCACGCGCACACGCGGGCCCGTCCTTATCGTCTGATTATCCCGCATCCTCGTCCTGCGGCGCATCCGTGCCGTGCGCCATCGCATGGTCGTACAGCAGCTTGCGCGGTGCGCCGGTGATGGCCTGCGCCACCTTCACGGCGCGGCTCGGCGGCAGTTCGCCGAGCAGCAGGTCCAGCGTGCGACGCGCCGCGGCATCGAGACCTTCTTCCGGCTGCGCGGCCGCGAGCAGCAGCACGAATTCGCCGCGCTGGCGGTTGGGGTCGGCCGCCAGCCACGCGGCAGCCTCCGATACCGGCAGGCGCACGATCTGCTCGAACAGCTTGGTCAGTTCGCGGGCGATCACCAGTTCGCGCTCCGGCTGGATCACCGCGGCGATATCGTCGACGCATTCGACGATGCGGTGCGGCGCTTCGTAGAACACCAGCGCGCAGTCCTGCCCGCGCAACGATTCCAGCACCTTGCGACGCGCCGTCGACTTGACCGGCAGGAAGCCGATGAAACGGAACTGTGCGTCGAGCAGACCGCTGGCCGACAACGCCACCACGGCGGCACTCGGGCCGCTGATCGGTATCACGCGAAAGCCCGCGTCCTGCACTGCGCGCACCACCCGCGCACCGGGGTCGGACACCGCCGGCGTGCCCGCATCGGACACCAGCGCCACGCGCCGGCCGTCGCGCAGCGCTGCGATCAGGCGCTCGGCGCCGCTGCGCTCGTTGTGTTCATGCACCGCCACCAGTTGCGCGTTCAGGCCGAGGTGACGGGCGAGGCGCGACGTTTCCCGCGTGTCCTCGCAGGCGATCAGGTCGGCGGCACGCAGCGCCGCGATGGCGCGCGCGGACAGTTCGCCCAGATGGCCGATCGGCGTGCCGACGACATACAATGCCGATGTCGTAAATTCTCGCGCGAGGTCATCATGGGGTGTCACGGCATCGGTCATCGGGTGCTTTCCTGCGGGCGGGCCGCCATTCTGAGCGTGGCAGCGGTCCGCCACAAGCCGGCATGACGCTGCGCGCCGCGCACGGCGCGGCGGCCGAGGCGCTGGCGGCGCGTCATCTCGAAGCGCACGGCCTGCGGGTGATCGGCCGCAACCTGCGCTGGCCGGACGGCGAACTCGATCTGGTGTGCGAACACGGCGACAGCCTCGTTTTCGTCGAGGTGCGCCTGCGTCGCGATGCGCGCTTCGGCGGCGCAGCGGCCAGTGTCGGCCCGACCAAGCAGGCGCGGCTGATCCGCGCCGCCCAGCACTACCTCGCCGAACAGGGCCGGCGCGCGCGCCAGCGCCCGGCACGCTTCGACGTGGTGGCGCTGTCCGGGCTGGACGGCAGGCAGATCGAATGGATACGCGATGCGTTCGGCCTGTAGCGCGCTGGCCCTGCTCGCCTGGCTCGCCGCTGATCTCGCATCCGCCCAGAGCGTGCGCCTGCTGGCGCAACGCTCGCCACTGGCCGGCGCCCAGTTCCACCAGCTGCACGCGGTACGCCCGGGTCTGCGCGAAGGCGATGCGCTGACACTTGAACGCGAACCTGACAATCGCCATGACCGGCGCGCCATCCGCGTGCTGTGGCGCGGTCACATGCTGGGCTATCTGCCGCGCGCCGCCAATTTCGAGGCGGCAGCCGAAATGGATGCCGGACAGCGGCTGAGCGCGCGCATCGGCCGGCTGACCGACGACCCGGACCCGTGGCAGCGCGTGCGCATCGACGTCTATGTCGAACTGGCGCCCGCGCGATGAAGGGCCGCTTCGTTTCCGGCTGTAAGAAAACGGGGTAACGCGGGGGATGTTGGTAAACTCTGCGCTTCACCCTGCCCCGTGTCCCCATGAATCTGGTTTCACGCATTTCCGAGCATTTCTTCGACAGCGCGCAAACCAAGCTTTCGTCGGCCGAATTGCTGGCGGCACCGATTGGCGATGCCATCGAACTGATGGTGTCCAGCCTGATGTCCACCGGCAAGATACTGGCCTGCGGCAACGGCGGGTCGGCGGCTGACGCACAGCATTTCGCCGCCGAACTGGTGGGCCGCTACGAACGCGAACGACCCGAGCTGGCCGCCATCGCGCTCACCGTCGATACGTCCATCCTGACCGCCATCGCCAACGATTACGGCTACGAACAGGTGTTCGCCAAACAGGTGCGTGCGCTCGGCCAGCCGAATGACGTGCTGCTCGCACTGTCCACCTCGGGCAATTCGGGCAACGTGATCGAGGCCATCCGCGCCGCGCACGAACGCGAAATGCGCGTGGTCGCACTGACCGGACGCGGCGGCGGCCGCATCGCCGAAATGCTGACCGAACGCGACATCCACCTCTGCGTGCCGGCCGAACGTACGGCACGCATCCAGGAAGTTCACCTGCTCACCCTGCATTGCCTGTGTGACGGCATTGATTGCATGCTTCTAGGAACCGAATGATGACCCACACACCGATCAAGACCCCCCGCGCGAAACTTGCGCGCCCCCTGCTGATCGTCGCGCTCGCCGCGGCCTGCGTACCGATGCTCCAGGGCTGCTTCCCGGTCGTTGCGGCGGGTGCCGGCGGCGCCGTGTTGTCGGCACTGGACCGGCGCACCAGCGGCACCCAGGTCGAAGACGAAGGCATCGAATTGCGCGCCAGCTCGCGCCTGCGCGAAAAGCTGGGCAGTCGCGCCAACATCAGTGTCACCAGCTACAACCGCAATGTGCTGCTGACCGGCCAGGTGGCCGACGAAGCCACGCGCGCCGAAGCGGGCGCCATCGTGGGCAGCGTGCCGAATGTGCGCGGCATCAGCAACGAAACCGAAATCGCCGGGGTGTCGTCGCTGACCCAGCGTTCGAGCGATGCGGTCATCACCTCGAAGGTGAAGGCGCGCATTCTCGATTCGCAGCGCGTATCGGCCAACCACGTCAAGGTGGTGACCGAAGGCAGCAAGGTCTACCTGATGGGCCTGCTGACCGAAGCCGAAGCGAATGCCGCCAAGCAGGTCGCCGCCGCCACCGGTGGCGTCGCCAAGGTGGTCGCGATCTTCGAAATCGTCACGCCGGAAGAAGCGCGCCGACTGGATCAGGCAGGCGCCCGCAAGTAGGCGCACTGCCGGTCGCCGGGCGTCGTCAGAGGCCCGGTACCGCAAGCCTGCGGCGCAGCCAGCGCATCGCGCCGCCGATCACCGGCAGCTTTTCGTACAGCTCCTGCGCGGCATCCCAGTAATCGCGATGTTCGGCGACGCACCCCGCGTCGTCGAAGCACAGCCGCGTCGCACCCACGATCTGCAGCGCCTGCCCGCGCATCGTGAAGTGCATCGTCCAGTCCAGCCACGCCGCATCGCCTTCGCTCATCGCCGAGTGCACCTCGAAGCGCGGCGCGCCGACCTGCTCGAACATGTGGCTGAAGATGCGCGCCACGGCAGCCCGACCGCGCACGTCATTGAACGGATCGCGGAAGCGCGCGTCGGCCGCATACAGCGCAGCGAGCGCATCCACGGTATCCGGCGTCAAGGATTCGAACGCCGCGATCAGCGTGCGCAGGCGCAGGTCGGTGTCAGCAGACATGTCGTGTCATTCCGGAAGATTTTCCATCGGCCATTCTTGCAGAGAGTGACCATGGGGTGCAGTTGTGGGTGCGGGCGGCATCTGTGGGAGCGGCGGCCTCGCCGCGATCGTGCGGCGATGGTCGCTGATCGAAGTGAAGATCGCGGCGGGGCCGCCGCTCCCGCAGGTGCCGCTACCAAAGCCGCCGCTCACAGGTGCTGCCGATACACAGTCGCCGCTCGGCAGGCCGGTCACGCCCGTGCACGCGACTCCCATATCTTCTGCAGCCGCTTCACCGACACCGGTACCGGGGTACGCAGTTCCTGGGCGAACAGGTTCACGCGCAGCTCTTCGAGCAGCCAGCGGAATTCATCGATGAACGGATCGGCCACGCCGGCGCGCGCGCGGACGATGCGTTCGCGATCCCACAGGGTGGCCAGTGACTGCCAGTCGGTCAGCGCACGGGCGTCGCGTTCCGGGTCGGTGCGCAGCTTGTCGATGCGCAGGGCGATCGCCTTCAGATAGCGCGGGTAGTGGGTCAGCCGCTCGAACGGCGTACGTTCGATGAAGAACTTGCCGACCAGCGCATCGAGCTGCGCGCGCATGTCGGCGCCGGCGTCCGGATGGGCCTTCAGCGCGGCCAGCTTCTTGCTGAGTGCGGCATATTCGGTCAGCACGCTGCCGGCGAGGCGGCCGATTTCCTGCGCCACCAGCGAAATGCGCGGCCGGGCTTCGTCGCGGCGCGCGGCGAAGCTCGCGGCATCCTGCGGCCAGGGTTCCATCATGCAGCAGCGGTCCATGGTGGCGGCCACCAGCTGGGCGCGCAGTTCCGGCTCGCTGCCGAGGTTCATGTACTGCATCGCCATGTCGCGCAGACCGGGCAGACTCTTTTCGATGTACTTCACCTGATCGCGCAGCTCCAGCGCGAACAGGCGACGCAGCCCGCATCGATGTACCTCGAGCGCGGCCTCCGGCGTGTCGAGCACGCGCAGGCTGACCGACTCGCCTTCGTCCTGCAGCGCCGGAAACCCGATCACCCGGCGACCGGCCACTTCGACTTCCATCAATTCGGGCAGCGGCCCGAAGGTCCACGCGCGGTAGCGTTCGTCGCCGGCAGTCTGCTCGGCGACCGCTGGGGCGGCCGGTTCGGCTGCAGCGCGGCCCTTCCTGGTCGGCTGCGGTACCGGCGCCTTCGCCACCACGTCGCGCGCGCGCAGCGCAGACAATGCATCGGCCATGCTGCCGCGCGCCGTCGCCGCCTTCGCGGTCACCGCCTCGTCGTGCGCCGCGGCCGGTGCGCTTGCCTGCGTACTGGCAAGCTCATTGGCCAACACTCGCGACGCATCGGCAAACGGTGCGGCCGGCGGCAGTGCGATGCGTGCCGACTCGAAACGACGCGCCACCTCGTCCTTCAGCCGGGTGCGCAGTTCGGCCAGATTGCGCGACTGGCCGAGCACCCGGCCGTGCTCGTCGACCACGCGCACATTCATCATCAGATGCGCCGGCAGGTTTTCCGCGCGGATGGCATCGGACGGCAGCTTCAGGCTCACCTTCAGTTCGATCGCGCGCGCCAGCGCCTTCACCAGCGGTTCGGCCTGGTCGTATTCCTGCGCGATGAAATCGGCGACGAAACCGGCCACCGGCTGCAGCCGGTGGCGCAGCTTCGGCGGAATGGTCTTGGCCAGCTGCAGCACCTTCTCTTCGATCAGGCCAGGCACCAGCCAGTCGAGCCTGGCCGCCGGAATCTGGTTCAGCAGCGTCAGCGGCACGGTCAGCGTGACGCCGTCGTCGGCGGCATTCGGCTCGTGCCGGTATTCGAGTTTCAGGCGCTGACCCAGCAGATCCATCTTGGCCGGGAAGCGCTCGCTGCTGACGCCGGCCGCCTCGTGCCGCATCAGCTGTTCGCGCGTCAGATACAGCCGCTTCGGGTTTTCGCGTTCGGCGTCGCGGCGCCAGCGCTCGAAGCCGCGCAGGTCGATCACGTCGGCGGGCACGATGGAATCGTAGAAGGCGTGGATCAGCGATTCGTCCACCAGCAGGTCCTGCCGCCGCTGCTTCTCTTCCAGCCGCTCGATCTGCGCGATCAGGTCGAGGTTGTGCTGCAGGAATTTCATCTGCTTCAGCGCGATGTCGGTCACGTCGCCATTGACCAGCCCCTCGCGGATCAGCAGTTCGCGTGCCAGCACCGGGTCGGTCTTGCCGTACTGCACCGCCCGCTTGGCATACAGCGTGATGCCGTGGATGACACCGCGCTCCCAGGCCACCGTCTCGCCGCGGCTTTTCGACCAGTGCGGCTCATAGGTCGAGCGGCGCAGCAGATGGGCGCCCACCTCCTCCACCCACTCCGGTTCGATGCGCGCGATGCAGCGCGCGAACAGCCGCGTCGTTTCGACCAGTTCGGCGGTCATGATCCACTTGCCGCCCTTCTTGGCCAGCGCCGAGCCCGGATGCGGCCAGAACTTGATGCCGCGTGCGCCCAGATATGGCGGCTCGCCGGCGCGCGCGTCCTCGATGCGCAGCCCGAGATTGCCGAGCAGGCCGGTCAGCAACGCGCGGTGCAGCGCGTCGAATTCGGCCGGCCGCTCGTTCTCCTTCCAGTCGTGTTCGGCACACAGCGTGTGCAGCTGGGTGTGCACGTCGCGCCACTCGCGCATGCGCATCCAGTTCAGGAAGTGGGCACGGCACCACTCGCGCTGCTTGGCCTGTGACTGGTGATGCCACACCTCGTCGAAGGCCGCCCAGGCCTTCAGGTACCACAGGAATTCGCTGCGTTCGTCGGCGAACTTCGCATGCGCCTGATCGGCGGCGCCGGCCCGTTCTTCCGGCCGGTCGCGCGGGTCCTGCACCGACAGGCCGGCGGTGATGACCAGCACTTCCTTCAGGGCACCGTGATCGCGCGCCGCCAGAATCATCCGCGCCACGCGCGGGTCGACAGGCAGCTTCGCCAGTTCGCGGCCGAGCGGCGTCAGGTCGCGCGCTTCGTTCACCGCGCCCAGTTCCTGCAGCAGCTGATAGCCGTCGGCGATGGCGCGCGGCGCCGGGCGGTCGATGAACGGGAATTCCTCGACATCGGCCAGACTCAGCGACTTCATGCGCAGGATCACGCCGGCCAGCGACGAGCGCAGGATTTCCGGGTCGGTGTGCGCCGGCCGCTGGTTGAAATCCTCTTCGTCGTACAGCCGGAAGCAGATGCCGCTGGACACCCGGCCGCAGCGTCCGGCGCGCTGCTTGGCCGCCGACTGCGCGATCGGCTCGACCTGCAGTTGTTCGACCTTGTTGCGATAGCTGTAGCGCTTCACGCGCGCAAGACCGGTGTCGATCACGTAGCGGATGCCGGGCACGGTGAGCGAAGTTTCGGCCACATTGGTGGCGAGAATGACGCGCCGGCCGTTCGAGCCCTGGAACACGCGCGCCTGTTCCTGCGCCGACTGGCGCGCATACAGCGCCAGCACTTCCGGCTTTACGCCGGCCAGCCGCGTGTGGTGCTTGCGCAGCGCCTCGGTGCCTTCGCGGATTTCCCGCTCGCCCGGCATGAACACCAGCACGTCGCCCGGGCCGGTCGAAAAGGCTTCGTCGACAGCGTCGCATACCGCGTCATACAGGTCGCGATCCTTCTGCGCCTCGAACGGGCGCCAGCGCATTTCGATCGGGTAGAGCCGTCCGCTGACCTCGATCACCGGCGCCGGCGTGTCGCCCTGCGCGAAGTGATTGGCAAAGCGCTCGGCGTCCAATGTGGCCGAGGTGACGATCACTTTCAGGTCAGGCCGGCGCGGCAGCACCTCGCGCAGATAGCCGAGCAGGAAGTCGATGTTCAGGCTGCGCTCGTGCGCCTCGTCGATGATCAGCGTGTCGTAGGCGGCCAGCCAGCGGTCGCGCTGCGTCTCCGCCAGCAGGATGCCGTCGGTCATCAGCTTGATGCGGCTGTCTTCCGACGTGCGGTCGGTGAAGCGGATCGCGAAACCCACTTCGCGGCCGAGCGACACGTTCAGTTCCTTCGCCACGCGGTCGGCGGTGGCGCGCGCCGCGATGCGGCGCGGCTGCGTATGGCCGATCAGCCCGCGCGCGCCGCGCCCGAGTTCGAGGCACAGCTTGGGCAGTTGCGTGGTCTTGCCGGAGCCGGTCTCGCCGCACACGATGATGACCTGATGCGCAGCGAGCGCGGCGGCGATCTCGTCGCGCCGCGCCGACACCGGCAGCTCTTCCGGGTACTCGATCTTCGGCGCCGACGCCCGGCGCGCAGCGACCTTCGCCTGCGAGGCCGCAACGCGCTCGGCCAGCTTCGCCGGCCACTTGTCGGGCGCACGCTGCCCCGGCGGCAGATCGCGCAGCGCGCGGCCGATCGCCGCCGCATCGCGGCTCATGCAGCTTTCGAGGAGGGCGTTCAGATCGGGACGCAGCAAAGTCATGAAGCGGGACGGCGATCCGCCTGCGGCGGAAAGGGCGTCATTGTCGTTGAAAGGTGCCCCGGGCGGGCGGTTCGGATCGGTGGGGTTGGGAATCGCTGCGCTGACTTCAACGAACGGGGCGGCTGCGGGGGGCGGGTGTTGGGCATCGCTGCGCTCACCCCAACCTACGGACACCTCACGCCGTTGTCGTTGTAGGTTGGGGTGAGCGCAGCGATGCCCAACAGCGGCCTGTCACCCTCGACACGCCCATCCCCGACGACCACCCGGCATACGGCTAGCCCACCACGTTCTTCCACATCCACCAGCCGAGCGCGGTCATGGCGAGCGAACCGATCACGTGCGCGGCCACGGCGACGAAGGCCCACATCGTGTCGCCACGCTGGAACAGCGAAAACACCTCGCCGGAAAAGCTCGAAAAGGTGGTCAGGCCGCCAAGAAACCCCGTTGTACACAGCAGTTTCACGTGCGGCGGCACATCCGGCACCGCCTGGAACACCGCCAGCGCGACACCCATCAGCAAGCCACCGACCATGTTGGCCACCCAGGTGCCGAGCGGGAAACCGGCAAACAGTGGATTCAGCGTCAGGCCCAGCCCCCAGCGCAGCCAGGCACCGAGCGCCGCACCGCCGCCCACGGCAAGGAAATTCTGCATGTCGCGCCGCCCGAATCATCGAAGGCGCCATTGTAGAGACAGGCGAATCCCGCAGGAGCCATCCACGGGTCGCCCCGCAGCCGATTCCCGTCACCGAAACGCGACAGCGCTTGATCAGCGTGCGGATCGCGGACAGGGTCCGCTCCTACGAAGGACAACACCGTCTCGGTTTTCGTAGGAGCCTGCCCCGCAGGCGATCCGGTCTTCGGACACGCGGCAGCGCATGATCGACGTGCGGATCGCGGACAGGGTCCCCGCTCCTACGCAAGGCAACAACGTCTCGGTTTTCGTGGGAACCTTCATTGGCCAGTCGTTTGCGGGCGGCAGGCAGTGGCCGGCTCGTTCGGGCTGTCACACGATGTAAGGTTGCGCACCGTGCACGGGTCTGTAGGCTTGTCAGCTCATTCCCGGACGACGTCGTGATACTCGGATTCAGCAAACGCAAAAGCTTCGAACAGGCGGTGCGCGCCTTCAGCCCGGACCTTTACCGGTTCGCCTGGTGGCTGTGCCGCGACAAGTTCGTGGCCGAAGACCTGGTGCAGGAAACGTTTGTCCGCGCCTGGAAGGCGTGGGACGACATCAAGGATTCCAACGCCACGAAAAGCTGGCTGATCACCATCGTGCGGCGCGAGCACGCCCGGCTGTACGAGCGGAAGCAGTTCGATTACGTCGATGTCGAGCTGGAAGACCTGCAGATCGCCGCCGATCACGAACCGATGGAACTGTTTGAAATGGAAAACCTGCTCGGCAGCCTGCCGCTGACCCTGCGCGAACCGCTGGTGCTGCAGGCACTGGGCGGATTTTCATGTGCCGAGATCGCCACCATGCTCGATACCACCGAAGGCGCCATCATGACCCGGCTGACCCGCGCCCGGCAGGCGCTGCGCAGCACGCTCACCGCCCAACCGGGCACCGCCAGCCGGAGGGCCGAATCATGAGCGCTGACGGCTTCAACTGCATCGACTTCCGGCGCGAAAAGATGGCCGATCCGCGCCGTCTGACCGAAGCGGCGGAAGAGCACCTGATCGCCTGCGCCGGCTGCCAGAGCTTTTCGCGCCGGGTCAATGCGCAGGAACGCGCGCTCCAGCAGGCGGTGAGCATCGACGTGCCCGACGGTCTGGCCGAACGCATCATCGTGGCCGGCCGCAGCCAGACGCGCACGCCGTTCAAGCTGTGGGCGCTGGCGGCCAGCCTGGTGCTGAGCGTGGGCATGGGCGCGCAGTACTGGCACGCCGCACCCGACCGCGACCGCATCGCGCTGGCGGTCGATCACGTGATGCACGAGCCGCAGGCGCTGATGAGCACGCGGCTGATCGAACCGGAACGGGTGGCGCAGGTGTTCGAAAGCTTCGGCGCCGAAGTGCGGGTGCCGCTGTCGTCGGTGCGCTACGTGAAGCTGTGCCCGGTGCCCGGCGGCACCGGCTGGCACATCGTGTTCGACACCGACAAGGGCCCGGCCACCCTGCTGCTGCTGCCGCAGAACACGGCAAAGAAGGCGCGCGTGCTGACCGCCTCGTACGGCGGCATGGGCGTGCATGTCGAGCCGGGCGGCCAGGGCATGTTTGCCGTGGTGGCCGGCGACGAGGAACAGGCCCGCGCCGCGGCCGGCATGCTGCACCGGCACGTCAGCTGGGTGCGCGCCGACACGCTGACCCAGCGCGAAGGCGCCGAGCGGCCGCGCACCTGAACCCAACTGTAATGCGAGCGGCGGACGCAGGGCTTACAATCCTGCGTCCGTTTTTTTTCGCCTTGTGCGCGCCGTTTCGCAATGGAATTGACCCGCCTGCTTTCGCAGCTCGACGACCGCATGCTCGGCGAGCTGTTCTCGGAAGAGACCATCGTGCGCGGCAGCGGCTATGTGTCGCGGGTGGGCGATATCGAGGTCAATGGCCCGACGCTGCGCGCGCTGGTGCGCGGCTCGCGGCCGCAGCCTTATCAGGTGTCGGTGCGGCTGGAACGGCGCGAATACTTCGGCGAACGCACGCTTGAAGTGGCGTCGCGCTGCAGCTGCCCGGTCGGCAACCGCTGCAAGCACGCGGTCGGACTGCTGCTGGCGGCGAAACAGCAGGGCGAGCTGATCGAAAAGCCGCGCGCCGAAATCCTGCGCTGGGCGCAAACCCTGGGTCAGCGCCTGGCCCGGGACAACAGCACCGAAACGAAGAAGCGCAGCAACCCAGTGCGCGACGCCATCATCTTTCTGGTCGCGCTGCGCGGCGCGCAGGCGCCCGAGTTCCGGCTGCTCAAGGCGCGCCTGACGCGCGACGGCGCCTTCAGCGGCGACGGCCAGCCCTGGTTCAACTACGAGCAGGCGCTGCTCAAGCCGCCCTCTTTCGTGCACGAAAGCGATCTGCCGGTGTTCCGCGTGCTGCGCGACGCCATCCGGAAGCGCCACAGCAGCACCTTCGTGCCGTTCGAACTGCGTGGCAGCGACGGGCTGGGCGTGCTGCGCAGCGCGCTCGAAACCGGCCGCACCTATGTGCTGGACAGCGGCGCCGAAGGCACCGCCCATCGGCTGGAGGCTGGCGAGCCGCGCCCCGGCCAGCTCGAATGGCAGACCGAAAAGCTCGGCGTGCGCGCCCTGCTCGCCTGCACGCCGCCGGCCGACACGGTGCTGCCGACCGAACCGCCCTGGTATGTCGACGCCGCCCGAGGTCAGGCCGGCGAAGTGCTGCACCCGGACCGCGCCGCGCTGATGGCGGTGCTGGAACTGCCGCTGCTGTCGCCGGCCGAACTGCCGCTGATCGCCGGTGCGCTGGCCGAAGTGGCGCCCGCGCTGCCGTCGCCGCTCGGTCGCGACGCCGCCAACCTGCCGCTGCTGACCGAGCCGCTGCGTCCGGTGCTGCAACTGCAGAGCCTCGCCGTATGGCATGTGAAGCCGCATCGCCGCTACGACAAGGCGCTCGGCCACACGCTGTACGACCTCGCCACCGTGTCGCTGCACTACGGCCAGGCGCGCTTCGCCGCCACCGATTCGTCCGATCTCGCCACCCTGCCCAGCGGGCGCGCGGTGCGCGTCAAGCGCGACCTGGCGGCCGAGGGCCGCGCGCTCGCGCTGTTGAGCGAGGTCGGCTTCGCGCCGCTGCAGGCGCGCTGGCTGCAGATGTTCGATCCGCTGCCGGTCGGCGCGCTCGGGCTGGAAAGCGAAGCCGCCTGGGCGCGTTTCTTCTCCGCCGAAGCCGGCACATTGACCCGCGCCGGCTGGCAGATCGACTGCCCGCCCGACTTCCGCCACCGCGTGCTGGTGGTCGATGACTGGTACGCCGAACTCGACGAAAACGAAAACGGCTGGCTCGAACTATCGCTCGGCATCGACGTCGGCGGCCGTCGGCTCGACCTGGCGCCGCTGCTGTACGCCTTGTTCAAGCGCGACGGCCGCTGGCTCGACCCGGTCGCGCTCGACCGCATGCGCGACGAAGACGCGACCGAACTCAGTACGCCGGAAGGCGAACGTATCGTCGTGCCGGCCGGGCGCATCAAGCCGCTGGCGCGCACCCTGGTCGACCTGTTCGACAGCCCGACCGACGGCGCGCTGCGCGTGTCGCGCATGGACGCCCCGCGCCTGACCGAGGCGCTCGACGCGAAATGGACGCGCGCCGGCTTCCAGTCGCTGGAGCAGTGGGTCGAGCGGCTGCGCGGCATGAAGGGCATCGCGCCGGTCGCCGAGCCGGCGGGTTTCGGCATCGAACTTCGGCCCTACCAGCGCGAAGGGCTGGCCTGGCTGCAGCATCTGCGGGCGCACGATCTGGGCGGCATCCTGGCCGACGACATGGGGCTGGGCAAGACCGCCCAGGCGCTGGCCCACCTGCTGATCGAAAAGCTCGCCGGCCGGCTCGACCGCCCGGCGCTGGTCGTGCTGCCGACTTCGCTGGTGTTCAACTGGCAGCGCGAAGCCGAGCGTTTCGCACCGCAGCTCAGCGTGCTCAAGCTGCACGGCGCCGACCGCAGTGCGCTGTTCGAGCAGATCCCGCAGCACGACGTGTGTCTCACGACCTACCCGCTGTTGTGGCGCGACCACGAAAAGCTGGCCGCGCACGACTACCACCTGCTCATCCTCGACGAGGCGCAGACGGTGAAGAACACCGGCAGCCAGGCGGCAAAGGCGGTGCGCCTGCTGCGCGCACGCCACCGGCTGTGCCTCACCGGCACGCCGATGGAAAACCATCTGGGCGAGCTGTGGGCGCAGTTTGACTTCCTGCTGCCCGGCTTTCTCGGCGAATCGAAGGATTTCACGCGCAGCTGGCGCACGCCGATCGAAAAGCACGGCGACCTGATCCGGCGCGAACTGCTGGCGCGCCGCGTGGCGCCCTTCATCCTGCGGCGGCGCAAGGACGACGTCGCGAAGGAACTGCCACCCAAGACCGAAGTGCTGCGCACGGTCGAACTGACCGGCCGCCAGCGCGACCTGTACGAAACCGTGCGCGTCGCGATGGACAAGCGGGTGCGCGAAGAAGTCGCCAGCCGCGGCTTCGCGCGCAGCCGCATCGTCATCCTCGACGCGCTGCTCAAGCTGCGTCAGGTGTGCTGCGACCCGCGCCTGCTGAAGACCGACGCCGCGCTGCGCGTGAAGGAACGCGCCAAGCTCGACCTCCTGATGGACATGCTGGAAAACCTGCTGGCCGAAGGCCGCAAGGTGCTGGTGTTTTCGCAATTCACCGCCATGCTCGACCTGATCAAGACCGAACTGGACGACGCCGGCATCGGCTCGGTCATGCTGACCGGCGACACCACCCACCGCGAAGCCGTTGTGCGCCGCTTCCAGGAAGGCACCGTCCCGGTCTTCCTGATCAGCCTGAAAGCCGGCGGCGTCGGCCTCAACCTCACGAACGCCGACACCGTCATCCACTACGACCCCTGGTGGAACCCCGCCGCCGAAAACCAGGCCAGCGACCGCGCCCACCGCATCGGCCAGGACAAGCCGGTGTTCGTCTACAAGCTCATCGTCGCCGGCAGCATCGAAGAACGCATCGTCGCCCTGCAGGAAAAAAAGGCCGCCCTGGCCGAAGGCATCCTCGGCAACGACGAAGCGGCACTGGAGAAATTCGGCGAGACGGATCTGGCGGCGCTGTTCGAGCCGCTGGCGGAGTGAGGCGGCCCAGTTCCGAGTACATCGGCATTTCGGACGATGTCGGCCGGCGGCCTTGCACCTGACAATTCGGCCGTCTTCACCTGATCGTCGGTCGCGTCGCCCCTTTCGCCAGACCGCCATCCCTCCATTGCCCACCTGTAGCCCAACGGCTACACTTCTCTGGTGTGATCATGCGCGTCGAAAAGACCGACGAGTATCGCGACTGGATTGACAGCCTCAAGGACGTCGTCGGTCGCGCGCGGATACTGATGCGCGTCGACAGACTGATCCATGGCAACCCGGGCACGCATCGCAATCTGACGCATGGCGTGTCCGAACTGAAGATTGATGTCGGGCCCGGTTACCGTGTGTATTACACCCAGCGCGGCAACGTCCTGCTTCTGCTGCTGGTCGGCGGCGACAAGTCGACGCAGGAGAACGACATTGCACGCGCGATCCGTCTGGCCCGAACCTGGGGAGAAGAAACATGACCACAGAAAAGACCCTCTCACCGCCAAAGGCGAACACGTCGCCCTATGACGTTGCGGATCACCTCCGCACACCGGAAGACATGGCGGCCTACCTCGACGCCTGGCTTGAAAGCGCGGACGACGACATCTCAGGCATCGCGCGCGCCTTCGGCGACCTCGCCCGTGCCAAGGGCATGAGCCAGGTCGCGCGGGACACCGGACTGAGCCGTGAAAGCCTTTACCGGGCGCTGAGCGAAAACGGCAACCCGAGCTTCGGCACCGTGCTCAAGGTGGCAAGGGCGCTCGGGGTGAGGCTGCGTGCGGAGGCGACTTGACCCTTATGCGTCGGAGGAGAAGCCTTGTGCCCTCGGCGGGAGGACGTTCGGAACCTTCATGGTTGAAGTTGGGGAGGGCCTTGTCATAATGCAGGCTGCGTGACGTCAGGTTTTTCGCGTGAAATTTTGTGGAGGAATATGCAGCAACACTCCACGCAATGCGTTGATACGAAGCGCACCTTAGAAGACACATGTCATTGAGTCGACTCCAGTCAGCTATTTAGCCAGCAAACTGTCGCCAGAAACTAAAGTAGCCATCAAAGGGAGGTTCGATGTCAGTCGAAACAGAACAATTCGAAGACCTCGGCTTCGTCAAGTACACCGGCGAAAGCTTGGTTAATGGAGTCATCGACGCTGGCAGCGCCGGCTCTGCTCTTGTAGGCTTAGATGAGGCTGTCCGGTTCTTCAACTCCCAGCAGTCTCCAAGCTTTGGTGACCTCCAATACGACGTTCCGGTGCAAACGCGTGCAGGCTCGTGGGAAGCAGTCCTTGTTGCCGGTGCTGCCGTAGGCGGAGCTTTCGCACTTGGCTATGCCAAGAAGGCCGGCGAGAAATTAGCCAAAAACGACTTCAAGGACATCGGCCTGAAAGATGCACTAAAGAAATCGATGGCTGCACTTCAAACCCTCGCCAAGCTTATCAAGCACACACGTAGAGCCCGTGGGTGGGATAGAGCTCGAATAGAGCCATCTCTTGGGCAAGAGACTGTGCTTGTCGCCAACGAAAAAGGCGAAGAACTTCCAGTACCGCTGGAATATTTTCTCTGGTATCAACAAGTTCCGCCTCGCCTACTCACAAGAATGACCTCGGTAGTTCGCGCTGATCGAGTTCTAACAATCGGCGTTATCAAAGCAGCAGGAACTGATGAGGTCACCATTGTCGACGAGGAGAAGCATCTCTTCGATCAATTGCAAGAAGACGAATTCGAAGAGGACATCCTATTTCCAGAACTCACTCACGGTGCAGATGCTCGCCTGGAAGGGCGTCTCATCCGTGGCAGCGAGGCGTCGAATTCAATTGGTCTTGAGTACTTGGGGCACGTGATTAACTGCGTCCCTGCTCAAGGGAGTGTTCGCCAGTACAAGCCCGCACTGTTCCTGCGTTGCAAGGTTGAAGGCCGAATCACTCGACACGCCAAGAATCGATTTGTCGCAGATCGCAGGCCCACCCTAATCGTAGATAAGGTTGTTCCCCTCGAAGCAGATGGTCAGCTCGGCCTATTTGCTGGCTAAGTCAATCGTTGAGCCTCAAATGGATGACTCGAACAATAGCGAACAATAGGGGACAGGCCATGATTTTCAGCGAGTGAGGATACATTTGAATCAGTACACTTGGCCTCCCCCATTCCTGTTCCATTCTCTTTTCCTATCACTTGGCGCCTTCTGTAAATGGCAAAATCACTTGTTCTGGTAGTGGGCGCCGGAGCCAGCAAGGAAGTAAATCTTCCGATCGGCGCAGAACTGCGCTCGCGAATCGCATGCGCACTAGACATTCGCTACGAGGACGGCTACAGACGGAGTAGCGGGGATGGAACCATTGATGATGCCTTTCGTGAAATTGTTCGAGAACGGAGTCCGCTTCACGTGGACATCAATCCGTTCCTTCATTGTTCTTGGCGCATTAGGGATGCAATGCCGCAGGCGATATCTATTGACAACTTCATTGACTCACATCGTGACGACGAGCGTATTACCACTTGTGGCAAGCTTGCAATAGCACGCTGTATTCTAGCAGCGGAGGCCGAAAGCTCTCTATTCGTGAACTCCAGAGATCGATATCCAAAGATTGACTTCGCAGCGGTTGAGCCAACGTGGTTTAACAGTTTCTTCCAACTACTTACCGAGAACTGTCAGGCAGCTGATATTGATGAGCGGCTCAGTAAAATATCGATTATCACCTTCAACTACGATCGGTGCATCGAGCACTACCTTTATGGCGCACTACAGAACTACTACGGGATCACGCCTGATCGTTCAGCTGAAGCGCTCGCTAATCTGGAGATATTTCATCCTTACGGCTCGGTAGGCCCGCTACCTTGGCAAAGACGTTCTGGCGGCATCGAGTACGGCGCAACGGTCGGAGGGCGAACTCTTATTGAAGCTACCAAGGGAATAAGAACCTTCACAGAAGGCATCGATCCCGCCACGAGCGACGTTGAATCGATCAGAGCCACTCTTCGAGCGGCGAATCGTCTAGCTTTCCTTGGATTTTCCTTTCACCGGCTGAATGTGGCACTGCTCTTTCCTGGTCTTGCTGATGGCGAGCAAGTAGTTAGCCGCCCGGCATTCGCCACCGGCTTTGGCATATCTCGCGCAGACTGCCAAGAAATCGCACTTGAACTCTCTCGGCTAGGAGCCGTATTCAGCGACCGCTTTCAGATTCGCAACGATCTAGTCTGTGCCGGTCTATTTAGGGAATATTGGCGCAGCCTAGGACTTGCATCGTAAAATAGGTGGCTGATGCCTTTTTTATACAGTTTGAACAATAGGGGTCAGACCCTGAGGTTTCCCCGCATATTCATCGTGGTGCGAGCGCGGCGCGCGCCTGTTGATTCAGCAGGTCAAGCGCACACCATGGCCGTAGCCTCTTCAGATATTCCGGAACAATAGGGGACGTAGCAACATTTCCTCGGTGGTGGGCTACACGCCGCGTGGCGCGGATCGCCATGTATTCAGCATGAGGAAAGCAAATGACCGCGAGCAAGCGCGCATCGGGCCCATCCCTGGGCTCTGATCTGAAGCGTGTCGACGGGCATGTCATTCAGCCGGCCGAATACGATGAACTGCCTGAACTCGACGATGAAATGCTTGCGCGTGGAAAGGTGAATCGAGGTGGGCGACCCAGATCCGCGAATCCGAAGAGGCTGATTTCGATTCGTCTGACCGAGGATGTCATTCAACGCTGGCGCGCCACAGGGCCGGGATGGCAGACCCGTATGGCAGAAAGCCTCAGCAGGCTCGCGCCAACGGGAAGCGGTGGACAAACCGGGGAATAAGCACAGACCCGGGATAGTCCCCGCCCAGCAGGCAGCGGACCGACGCCAAGGTTTCGCTGCCTGCATCGAACGGCTACGGGGCGGCCTCGCTGAGTTTCGCCGCTGCTTCGGGCAGGATGTCGACGCCCGAGCGTGTCACAGGGCGTTCCGCGCTCGATCGTACGCTGCGCAGCCAACCACTCTGCCGGGCAGACTTCGCCGCTCCTGCCTCCTGATGTTCGCCAACCACGTGGCGAGCGTCGCCCGATATCGCCCCCCCACTCCCGACACCATGAACTTCAGCCCGATCAGAATCATGTGGAACGACTGGCCCGCGCTGGCGTCATGGGTGGCGATGCCGATCACCTGGGTCATCCATTTCGGCTTCCTGTACCTGCAGCGCAGCGCGGCTGCCTTGCCGCTCGCGCTTCCGGTCGGGGTGTCCGTCGCGCTCGTCGCCGTGCTCCTTTGGCGCATCAAGCGTGTCGCCGATCTGTTCGCGCGCGGGGTGGCGGTGAGCGGCACGGTTATCGACCTGATGATTGCAAAGGATCGCGGGCAGTTGGTGTTCGAATTCGACGCCGTCGGCACGCGGGTACGAACATGGATGCCGATACACAAGACCCGTGACGTGCTGTCGCTGGCCCGCGGCGACCGGGTGGATGTGCTTTACGACGCAAGCGCGCCGCGTCGGGACATCGTCAAAAGCCTGTTCGTCGCACGACAGGAAAGGGGATAAGGACGTCGCCCCTTCTCTGGCGCGGCCAGCCTTCGGCGTTCCCAGCAGCGGCCTTGTGGAAGCCCCCCCTTCCCGGGCTGTCTCTCCGGCTGCGTCTGCGACCGTTCTCCCACAAGCGACTTTCTGCACTTCAGACCTGTCGTGCGAGTGCGCTACATTTCGTCGTCCCTGTCGAGGCACGGCGCATGTCCGCCACAACCCGTCTTCTTCCGGAAGACCCGACGGGTCGCATTGCGGCGGCTGCGGAACGGGCGGGCAGCACGACACCCGATTTCATTCACGAGGTCATCGCCGGGAACGCCGCCCTGGAAGTATTCAGGGACCGGCTGCGAGTCGGCTGGCCGCGAACGGCAACCGAGATTCTTCAACCTGTAAAACCTGGAGCATGCAATGCGGCTAGCGCGAAAATTCCATTCGGTCGGGACCCTGCGGACGCCGGAAAGGCGCATGGCGTGGCTCGTGTTTGCGCTCGGACTGCTGCTGAACATGATGCCGGTGCCCGCTTATTCGCAAAGCGCATCGTGGAGCGCTGACACCTGGGAACAGAGTGTCGATCAACTTCCTGAGCCCAGGGACAAGCCGGAATCCTGGCCGAGAAGTTGCCTCAGCTCGACCAAGGAGTTCTCCGATACCCGACGCCTGCTCTACGCATCGCCGTCGGTCGAAGCCAGGTATCGCGCCAATGTCGACTTTGCCCGTGTCTTGGGCATGTGGGGCGTACGGCGCCTGCACATGCCTTCCGACTCCAGACAGACGCTCTGCACCGACTATCGCTACGTGCTGAGCAGGATGCAGGAGGCCGCGGGTGATGAGGCGACGGGTGTGCTGGGTGAGCGGGACTTGTCGCGGCTGGACGCCGCAATACGCCACGGCAACGAAAAAGCGGTCCAGGCGGTCCAGGATCGCGAAAAAGGACTTCTGACCGTGTTCGGCATCCCGCTGGGCGCCCCGCTCAGAATGATGGAATGTCCCATGCCGATGCAAGGCGTGGTTCAGCGTCCAAAGCATGTACCCACGACATGCAAACAGAAACTTGGCCGGGGCGACGAGCATGTACCGACGGTCACGGTCTATTTCTCTGAGGCCGACTCACCCGCCTGGTTGGGCACCATCGGCCAATCGAATTCGCTCGATCTTCCCAATCCCAGTCTGCGCCTGGACGTTCGTAACTGGAATGTCACTGCCATCCATTTCGAATCCCGGCACGAACTTGATTCAATCGCGGTAGAAGCCTTGACAGCCAAATTCGGGGTGAAGCCAAGACTCGTCAAACCGCAAGGCGAAACGTGCGTGAACTTCATGACCGGCCAGATCGGGCAATGCACGCCAAACTTCCATCACATCCATTGGAACGTGAAGGACTTCATCGTGCGAGGCGAGTGTAATGGCGCCGTTTTTCGCTGCCAGTACGTCATCCAGCTTGCCAGTGAAGCGACTGCCCAGAAAGACCGCATGCAGAAGGAAAGTGCCGAACAGCGGGAGCGGGCGCTTCGCTCGGGGAGACCCTTGTAAGGCCACGTCAGCGAAGCGGCCGTGGCGGGCGGCCACTTCCACACCTGCGCGGCCCCGCGTTTGAAGCCTGGGGCGGGAGATGCCCGCGTGTCCGGAATGGACGGATCGCGCTCCGGTGGCTGGGGAATGGGCATGCACACGACGCACGCCTTCATTCTCGACGCGATCGTCGAGAAGACCGCCCATCAGGCACAGCGCGCCTCGGGCGTACATCGACGGTGTCGCCGGCCTGCCCGGTTGATGCCAGAATCACCGGGCCTTCAACCGGAGATTCCCGCACATGCCCCACCTGCTCTACATCGAATCCTCGCCGCGCAAGCAGCGTTCGGCCTCCATCGAAGTCGCCCGCGCCTTCATCGACGCCTGGCAGACGGCTCACCCTGACGGCACGGTGGATGTGCTGGACGTGTGGTCCGAACCGATGCCCGAATTCGATGGCCCGGTGCTGGACGCGAAGTACGCGGGCATTGCCGGTACGCCGCTGAGCGAAGAGCAGGCAGCGGCCTGGGCGCAGATTCGGGCGCTCGCGGCGCGCTTTCAGCAGGCGGACCGGCTGCTGATCAGCGCGCCGATGTGGAACTACTCGATTCCGTACAAGCTGAAGCAGCTGATCGACGTGGTGTCGCAGAAGGACCTGCTGTTCACCTTCGACGAGCGCGGCCAGCTCGGCACGCTGGGCCACTGCAAGGCCATGCTGGTGCTGGCGCGCGGCGTGGAGGTGGGCGATGCCGCCGATGCGCTGAAAGCGTCGGACTGGGATCTGCAGCGCCAGTACCTCGACCTGTGGCTGCGCATGGTGGGCGTGACCGACACCCGGCACATTCTGGTGGAGAAGACGCTGTACGGGCCGGAGGTGGATACCGACGCGCGGGCGGCGGCTGTGGCGCAGGCCGCGGCGCTCGCGACCACTTTCTAGGGCGTGTTCAGCCTCGACGGCTTGTGTCTGCGTGCCGGGTATGTCGGCGGGGGAACGCTGGTCGGCCCAGCGGCGCGGAACGTCCGTTAATGCGCACGTTCGAACGTCGTGAGTCTGGCGCACGAAGCGATGTGCCTTCAGGCCCAGCACACCGACGTGCCATCATGTCGTCCGCGTCATCCCCTTGTCTGCAACGCCCCGGAAGGAAAACCGCATGTCACTCAGGTCCGTCCTGACCGCCTTTTTCGCATTCTTCGTCTGCGCCGCGGCGCAGGCGGCGGATCGCCCGTCGCTGTTCCTCAACCTGACCACCGACAATTCGCAGCGCTCTGAAACCGGGCTGACCTTCGCGAAAGAGCAGCTGGAGCGCGGCCATACGCTGACCGTGCTGCTGAACGATCAGGCGGTGCGCATGGGCAGCAGCGCCAACCTGCGCAATTTCATTCCGCAGCAGAAGCTGCTGCGGGACCTGATGGGCAAGGGGGCCGTGGTACTGGTGTGCCGCGTGTGCATGCGCCACTACGGCGTGACCGAAGCCAATCTGATGCAGGGCATGCAGCTCGACGACCCGGAGCGGGTCGGCGAAGCGCTGTTCCGCGACAACACGCGCACGCTCACCTGGTAGGTGCTCGGGGCAAGCACGCGAAGCATGCACTGCATATAGATATGGCGACATCACTGACCACCCTGCCCGACGACCTGCCGGTGCCGCTCGACGACGGGGCAGCCGCCCACCTCGAAGGGATGCATCTGCCCGCGCTGGCGCTGCCGCGCACCGACGGCGGCACGATCGATCTTGCGGCGCTGCGCGGCCTGCGGGTGATCTATGTCTATCCGATGACCGGCCGGCCGGATTCGCCGCTGCCCGACGGCTGGGACGCGATACCCGGCGCACGCGGCTGCACACCGCAGTCGTGCGCCTTCCGCGACCACCATGCCGAACTGGCTGCACTGGGCGCCGGCGTGTTCGGGCTGAGCAGCCAGAGCGGCCCCTACCAGCAGGAAGCGGCGGCGCGCCTGCTGCTGCCCTTTCCGCTGCTGAGCGACGACGGCCTGCAGCTCAAGACCGCACTGCGCCTGCCCACCTTCACCGCGGCCGGGCTGGAGCTGTACCGACGGCTCACGCTGATCACCGACGACGCACGCATCGTCAAGGTGTTCTACCCGGTTTTTCCGCCCGATCGCAATGCCGCCGACGTACTGACCTGGCTCAAGGAGCACACCATGAAAACCCGCGACACTGCGCTGGCACTCGCTGCCTGCGCCTCCACCGCCATGGCGGCCGATACCGCCCCGCGCGTGCTGACGCCCTGCCCCGACTCGCCGAACTGCGTGTCGACCCAGTCTGCGAGTGCGGCGAAGATGGCGCCAATCCCCTTCAGCGGCGACGCCGCCGCCGCGCAGGCGCGTCTGAAGCAGGTCATCCTCGCCCAGCCGCGCGCCACCATCACCCGCGAAGAGCCCGGCTTCATCGCCGCCGAATTCCGCTCGCGCATCTTCCGCTTTGTCGACGCCGCAGAGTTCGCGATCGACGCCGGAGCGTCGGTCATCCACTACCGCTCCGGCGCGCGGACGGGTCATTCGGATTTCGGCGTGAACCGGTCGCGCATGGAAGCGCTGGCGAAAGGCTTCGCCGAGGCGAAGTAGGCCAGCACCGCGAAGTAGGCCAGCACCGAATTCACCGCCTATCGCGGACAGGGTCCGCTCCTACGAAAAACGTCGCAAGTATTAAAGCCATCTCGGTTTTCGCAGGAGCGTGCCCTGCACGCGATGCCCGTCTCCCAAATGGCGACATCGCTTGATCAACGTACCAATCGCGGACGGGGTCCGCTCCTACGAACGACAACACCCGTGATGAAGCCATCGCGGTTTTCGTAGGCGCCGTCCCACGGCTGGCCCTGCATGGCCAGCCAGCTCCGCGGGCGATCCCGGTCTCCGAACACGCGATGTCGCGTGATCGACGTGCGGATCGCGGACGGGGTCCGCTCCTACGAACGACAGCACCCGTCATGAAGCCGTCGCGGTTTTCACAGGAGCCGTCCCACGGCCGGTGCTGCATGGCGGGTCAGCGCGTGGGCTCGGGCGCCAGCACGAAGCGGACGCAGCCTTCGCGGTTGTGATCGAGCTGCAGGCGGAAGCCGCTGGCGCGGGCCAGCAGTGCCGACTGGTACAGCCCGACACCCAGACCGCTGGCGGAGGCGACCGGTGCCTGCAGCAGGTTTCCGGCCAGATCGTCGGCGATGGCGCTGCCGCTGTCTTCGACCGACAGCCGGTCACCGCCCAGGCGCAGCACGATGGCGATGCCCGGTTCGGCCAGCCGCTTCTGCAGCGCGTTGCCGACCAGGTTTTCCGCCACGGTCGTGTACAGCGCGCCGGGCAACACCTGGTCGGGTTCGGTCATGCCTTCGACCGTCACGCCCTGCTCGGCGAAATGGGCCGCGGTGGCCTGCAGCCATTCGGGAGCCGGCGTCCATTCGCCATCCACGGGCTGCGGGCGGCGCAGCTTGTCGAGCGTGGCTTCGAGGCGTGCGCTGATGACCGGCAACTGGCGCGCCAGCAGTGCGTTGGCGCGGGCGGCGCTGTCCGGATCCGTGGCTTCGCGGGCGGCGAAACACAGGGTGTTGAGCGACTGCAGCAGATTCTTCACGTCGTGCGTCAGCCGCGCGCCGGTGTCGTGGATGGCCGACAGATAGGACAGGCGGCGCAGTTCTTCGGTGCGCAGCTGGGCCTGGTAGAACTGGCCGAGCAGTTGCACCAGCAGGTTGAAATGCCACAGCAGACCACCGGACAGCGGGCGCGCGGTATAGAGCGTCAGGTCGAGCAGCGGGTGTTCGAAGTCCTGCCGGTGCGCGGCAACCTCGCCGAAGCGACGCGGTGGCGCGGCGTTCGCACCGCTGCGGGTGCGCCACTCGCCACCGCGAGTCGTCCACTCTCCGCCGCTGATCAGCGGCAGGGCGAGCAGGCGGTTCGCGGCGCGGGCGACGAATTCCTCCGGCCGGCTTTCTTCCTGCGACAGCGACGCCAGACTTTCCAGCCAGCGCTCATAGGGCAGTGCCAGCGACAGCACGTAGCGGGTGAAGGCGACGCTGACGCCGCCGAAACCGGCGCGCGGATTCCACGCCCAGCCCATCACCATCAATGCGGTGGCCAGCACGCCCAGCGTGGCGAGCAGCGCGCGCAGGTAGTCGACGCCGGCCAGCTGCATCGCTGCCAGCGTGCCCAGCACGAGTACCGCGAGCAGCAACAGCACGAAGGTGCCGGACACGAAGTCGAGCACTTCGCGGTCGCGGTCGACCCGCTCGCGACCGGGCACCAGCAGCATGACGGTGAGTGCCAGCGGCGCCAGTTGCAGGCCGAGCGCATCGATGCCGGACGGCACCGGCAGGCCGGGCGGCAACGCCCGCGGCAGTGCGATGGTCAGCAGCGCCGTGATCAGGTAGGCCAGTGCGCCGAGGTAGTAGATGCGCGGGCCGCGCGAGCGCGAAAAGAACACCTTGCCGCCGACCAGACCGGCCAGCAGCAGCAGCCACAGGCTGAGGGCCAGCGGCCCGTAGAACCACAGGAACACGCCGACCAGCGCGCACAGCGCCGCCAGCACCGGCCATTCGATGCGCGACTGCGCGCGCAGCAGGGGCTGCCACAGCAGCAGCAGGCCGAGGTGGGGCAGCAGCAGCGCGCGACCGAACAGCAGGTCGTCGTCCAGCCACAGCAGCAGATGCAGGCTGACCAGCACGCCCAGCAACAGCCAGGGCTGGGCGCGCGTCAGCCACATGACGCGCATGCGGCGCGGAACGGCAGGGCGTCGCATCACGGTGTCGCCCTGCTTTCATCGGCCAGGACGCAGCCCCGCGAAAGGTGACCGGATCGTGACAGAACTGTCCGGATCCGGTCAGGTTGCGTGCCTTTCACACCGGAACAGCCGGGTTGTGAACGGTCGTTCACCCTCGCCAATGAAAAAAAACGTTTCCAAATCAGCGGAATCAAGGAAACACTCCCGGTATCGTCCGTTCGGGCACGGAATCTGCATCGTCGGGACGCATACGGAGGATTCACATGAAAGCCAATCAACAAGGGTTCACGCTGGTCGAAATCGCCATCGTGCTCGTCATTATCGGTCTGTTGCTGGGCGGCGTGCTCAAGGGGCAGGAACTGATCAACAGCGCCAAGGCGAAAAGTCTGGTGAATGACTTCCGCACGATGTCGACCGCCGTGTACGCCTACCAGGACCGCTTCCGCTTCATGCCGGGCGACGATCCGGCCGTGGTGCAGCACGTCGCGGGCACGCTGGCGACCACGCCAGGCACGCCGGAAACCCAAGGTAATGGCCGCATCGGCGGCAACTGGAACTCGACCACCGCGACCGACGAGTCGCGTCTGGTATGGCAGCACCTGCGGCTGGCCAACCTGCTGACCGGCCCGACCGTCGAAAGCGACCCGGCCTACCTGCCGCGCAATGCCGACAACGGCACCATCGGCATCACCAGCACCTCGCCGATCACGCCGGCCACCGGCAGCGCTCCGGATTCGCGGCCGATGACCGGCGCCTTCTTCATCTGTTCGTCCGGCATCACGGCCCGCCTCGCGCGTCAGGTCGATTCGACCATGGACGACGGCGTCACCAACACCGGCAACGTGCGCGCGATGATCGACGTCAATGGCACGCCGTCGGCCACATCGACCGCCTCCAACATCGACGCCGCGGCCGAAACCGCGGCTGATCGCTACACGGTGTGCGTGGCGTTCTGACGTCGGGTTCGCAGGAATGGCCGCTCAGCCCTTGAGCAGGCGCGATTCGGCCTGAGCCAGTTCGGCCGGCGCGCCCAGCAGCACCACCACATCGCCGCTTTCGAACGCCAGGTCGGAACTGGGCTCCAGCGCCCGGATGCCGCGCCGGCGGATCGCACTGACCTCGACGCGGATGTCGTTGAAGTGGAATTCATCGATGCGGTGTCCGATGGCCCAGGCGCCCGGTGCCAGCGGCACCGAATGCAGGCGCGTGTGCTGCTGATCGGTCGCCGCCTCTTCCGCCAGATGTTCGGCCCCGCGGTACAGCCCGCGCAGCAGGTGATAGCGGTCGCCGCGGAACTGGCGGATGCGCTTGAGCACGCGATGCAGCGGAATGCCCAGCAGCACCAGCGCGTGAGTGGCCAGCATCAGTGACGATTCGAGCGATTCCGGCACCACTTCGGTGGCACCGGCGGCCGACAGCTTGTCGTAGTCGCGCTCGTCGAAGGTGCGCACGACCACGGGCACTTCCGGATGCAGCTCATTGACCAGATGGATCACGCGCAGCGCCGCCTCGGTGTCGACAAACGTGATGACGACGATGGACGCCCGCGTCAGCCCGGCCGCGATCAGCGTTTCGCGCTTGCCGGCGTCGCCGAACACCACCGTTTCACCAGCCGCCGCCGCCTCGCGCACCCGCTCCGGGTCGAGGTCGAGCGCGATGAACGAAATGCCCTCGTTTTCCAGGAAGCGCCCCAGATACTGACCGTTGCGGCCGTAGCCGCAGACGATGGCGTGACCGTCGGTCGCCAGCGACTGCGCCGCGATCGACGTCAGCTGCATCGAGCGCATCAGCCATTCCGACGGCACCAGCCGCAGCACGATGCGGTCGGCGTAGTGCGCGAGGATGGGTGCGGTCAGCAGGCTGAGCAGCAGCGAGGCGAGCACGATCTGCAGGATGCGGTCGGGCAGCAGGTTGGCGGCATCGGCCAGCGCCATCAGCACGAAGCCGAATTCGCCGCCCGCGCACAGCCAAAGACCGACGCGCAGCGACGTACCGGGCGACGAGCCGAAGAAGCGCGACGCCGACGCAGCGACCACGAACTTGCCGATCAGGATGAACAGCACCGTCACCAGCACGAAGAACAGCTCGGACAGCACCAGGGCCAGATTGAGCTTCATGCCGATGGTGACGAAGAACAGGCCGAGCAGCACGTCGCGGAACGGCTTGATGTCTTCTTCCACCTGATAGCGGTACTGGGTTTCCGAAATCAGCATGCCGGCCAGGAAGGCGCCAAGCGCCAGCGACAGCCCTGCGTGCTCGGTCGCGAACGCCATGCCCAGCGTCACCAGCAGCACATTGAGCATGAACAGTTCGGGTGACTTGCGCTGCGCCACGACGAAGAACCAGCGCTGCATCAGGCGTGGCCCCAGATACAGGATGAGGGTGAGCGCAACGGCCGCCTTCACGCCGGCCAGCGCCAGCGCTTCCATGCTTTCCTCGGCGCCCAGCGACAGCACCGGAATCACCACCAGGAAGGGCACGACCGCCAGATCCTGGAACAGCAGCACGCCGATCACCTGCCGGCCGTGCGCGGAATCGAGTTCCAGCCGCTCGACCAGCAGCTTGATCAGCACCGCGGTGGACGACATGGCGATGGCTGCACCGACGGCGATCGCGCCCTTGATGCTCAGTCCGAACAGCCAGGCGAAGGTGATGACGCCGGCCACCGACAACGCGACCTGCGTGCCGCCCAGGCCGAACACCACGCGCTTCATCGAAAACAGCTTGGGCAGCGAGAACTCGAGCCCGATCGAAAACATCAGGAACACGATGCCATATTCGGCGAACTGGCGCGCCTCCTCGGTATCGGGAATGAACGCCAGCGCGTGCGGGCCGGCCAGCGCACCGACCAGCAGGTAACCGAGAATGGGCGGCAGGCCGACGCTGCGGAAAAGACCGACCACCAGCACCGAAGCGGCGAGCAACAGCAGGACCAGCTCGAGTGCGGACATGGTGGGCAAGAAGGGGCGGCAGGGCCATGAGCGGATGGCCGGCCGCCTGCCGTGGGCAGGTTGTTATAATCCGCGTCGATCATAACCGATCCACTCGAACGCCCGCGCTGCGGGCACCTGCCGGATCAACCGGGCCTTCCCCCGCCAGACGCATGACACACAGTCCCCCGCCCGTCACCGAAGACATCGTCGCCGCAGCCCGTCGCGTGCTCGATATCGAAGCCCGCGCGCTCGACGCACTTGCCGATCGCCTGGGCGAAGACTTCGCCGCTGCGGTGCGGCTGGTGCTCGACAGCACCGGCCGAGTCATCGTCAGCGGTCTGGGCAAGTCCGGCCACATTGCGCGCAAGATCGCCGCGACGATGGCCAGCACCGGCACGCCGGCCTATTTCGTCCATGCTGCCGAAGCGCTGCACGGCGACCTGGGCATGATCCATCGCGACGATGTGCTGATCGCGCTGTCCAATTCAGGTGAAACCGCCGAACTGCTGGCGGTGGTGCCGCTGGTGCGCCGGCAGGGCGGCCGCACGATCGCAATGACCGGCAAGCCGGATTCGACGCTGGCCCGGCTGGCCGACGTGCATCTGGACGCCGGCGTCGCGATGGAAGCCTGCTCGCTGAATCTTGCCCCGACCGCCAGCACCACCTGCGCGCTCGCGCTCGGGGATGCGCTGGCGGTCGCGCTGCTCGACGCCCGCGGCTTCCGCGAGGACGACTTCGCACGCAGCCACCCGGGCGGCGCGCTCGGCCGGCGCCTGCTGACCCATGTGCGCGATGTGATGCGCGCGCGCGCCGACGTGCCGACGGTGGCGGTCGACAGCACGGTGACCGAGGCGCTGCTGCAGGTGACGCGTGGGGGCATGGGCATGACCGTGGTGCTGGATGCGGCCGGCGGCGTGGCCGGGGTGTTCACCGACGGCGACCTGCGGCGCGCCATCGACCGCCTGGGCGACGTACGCACGGTGCCGGTGGCCGACGTGATGAGCCGTCAGCCGCGCTCGATCAGCGAGGCGAAGCTGGCCGCCGAAGCGGCCGAGGTGATGGAACGCAACCGGGTGAACCAGTTGCTGGTGACCGACGAACACGGCGCACTGGCCGGCGCGCTGACGATGCACGACCTGATGCTGGCCAAGGTGATCTGAACATGGACGGCAACGCAATGCGCGAGGTGGCGGGCAAGGTCCGCCTGATGGGTTTCGATGTCGACGGCGTCATGACCAACGGCACGATCTGGTTCGGCCCGGACGGCGACCTGATGAAGGGCTTCAATACGCTGGACGGACACGGTCTGAAGATGCTGGCCGGCGCCGGCGTCGAAATCGTCATCATTTCCGGCCGCTCGTCGGCGGCGGTACGCCACCGCGCGGCCAATCTCGGCATCACCACCGCGCTGCTCGGCGTCGAGAACAAACGCGACGCGATGCGCGAACTGGCGGCCGAACGCGGCATTGCGCTGGAACACTGCGGCTACATGGGCGATGACATCGTCGACCTGCCGGTGATGCGCGCCTGCGGCTTTTCGGCGGCGCCGGCCAACGCCCACTTCTTCGTGCGCCAGCACGCGCGCTGGATCGCCGAAGCCGACGGCGGCCGCGGCGCGGTGCGCGAGGTGTGCGAATACCTGCTCGACGCACGCGGCGCGCTCGACGTGCTGCTGCAGGACTGCCTGCGTTGAACCGACGCATCCAGCAGGCACTGCCGCTGCTCATCCTGATCGCGCTCGCCGGCATGACGATCTGGCTGGAGCGGACGACGCGCATCGACGACAAGCCGTCGAGCGGCAGCCTGCGTCACGACCCCGATGTGATCATCGACAACTTCACGCTGTACCGCTACGACGAGACCGGCGCGATACAGCACACACTGACCGCCCGTCAGATGCGTCACTACCCGGACGACGACTCGGCCGAACTCGACCACCCGACACTGCGCTACGAAGGCAATCTGGCGCCGACCCACATCAGCTCCGAACGCGCACTGCTGACCAAGGATGGCAAGGAAGCCATCCTGCGCGACAATGTGCGCGTGCTGCGCGAAGCCAGTCCGGGCCGGGCCGAAATGACGTTGGCGACCACGCTGCTGTATGTGTATCCGGAAGAAGAAATCGCGCGCACCGATCAGCCGGTGCGCATGACGCAGGGCAAGTCGGTGGCGACCGGCGTAGGCATGGTCGCTGACCGCATCAAGGAACAGTACGTACTCGAATCGCGCGTCAAAGCCACCATAGAAAGAGCCCGCCGCCCATGATTTCGCGTCAGATCACTGCCGCATTGACCACCCTGGCCCTGCTGCTCGCAGCCGGCCTGCCCGCCACTGCCCGCGCCGAACGCGCCGACCGCGACAAGCCGGTCAATCTCGAAGCCGACAAGGTGACGGTGGACGACCGCACGAAAACCCACAACTTCGAAGGCAATGTCGTGTTCACGCAGGGCACGCTGACCATCAAGGCCAACAAGGTCGTGGTGACGCAGGATGGGACCGGCTACCAGAAGGGCGTGGCCACCGGCGGCGAAAACGGTCTGGCACGCTTCCGGCAGAAGCGCGAAGGTCAGGACCTGTGGATGGAAGGCGAGGCGGAGCGCATCGAGCACGACGCCAAAACCGAAATCACCCGCTTTTACGTACGCGCTCACGTGAAGAGCGGCGGCGACGAGGTGCGCGGCCAGTACATCGAATACAACTCGATCAGCGAAAACTACACGGTCACCAATTCGAGCGACGCGAAGGCGGTGCCGTCGGGCGGCGACCAGTCGAAGCGGGTGCGCGCCATCATTCAGCCCAAGAGCGCGCCGGCCACCCCGCCGGCGGGCGCACCGGCTGCGACGCCCGAGGCGGCACCCAGGCCCTGACGAAGTGCGTCAGGCGGGGCCCGACGTCGGCACATCGGTCTGCGCATCCGTGATTTCGCGCAGGCAGGCGAGACACAGGCAGCCGACGTAGCGTTCGCGCAGGTCGGCCAGCAGCTCGGGGTCGAGCGTCAACGTGAAGCAGTCGCAGGGCGCCGGTCCGGCTGCGCCGCAGGTAAAGCGGCCTGCACAGCGCGGACAGCGGTCCGGATCGACGGCGACCGGCTCGTTCATCCGGCGAACAGCGCGCGATGCGCGTCGCGCAGCAGGTTCTTCTGCACCTTGCCCATCGTGTTGCGCGGCAGTTCGGACACGATGAACAGCCGCTTGGGCACCTTGAAGTTGGCGATCTGCGCCTTCAGCCGTGCCGTCATCGCGGCAACGTCGAGCGTGCTGCCCTGCTTGGCGACCACGATGGCGACCACCGCCTCGCCGAAGTCCGCGTGCGGCACACCGACCACCGCCGATTCGGCCACGCCCGGCATGTCGTTGATGACGCTTTCGATCTCGGCCGGATACACGTTGTAGCCACCGCTGATGATCAGGTCCTTGCTGCGGCCGACGATGGTCACATAGCCATCCTCGCTGAGATGGCCGACGTCGCCGGTCATGAACCAGCCATCGGCGGTGAATTCGGCGGCGGTCTTTTCCGGCATGCGCCAGTAGCCCTTGAACACGTTCGGTCCACGCACCTCGATGCCGCCGATGTCGCCCGCCGGCAGCGATTGCCCACGGTCGTCGCGCACCCGAAGGCTCACCACCGGCAGCGCCGGCCCGACCGTGCCACCGCGGCGCTGGTCTTCCGGCCGGTAAGGGTTGGACGTGAGCATCGCGGTTTCGCTCATGCCGTAGCGCTCCAGTATCGTGTGACCGGTGCGCTGACGGAATTCGCGGAAGGTTTCGATCAGCAGCGGCGCCGAACCGCTGATGAACAGCCGCATGCTGCGGCAGGCATCCTTCGTGAAGCCGGGTTCGGCCAGCAGACGCACGTACAGCGTCGGCACGCCCATGAAGACCGTGGCTTCGGGCAGGCGCGCCGTCACCGCACGCGGATCGAACCGGCTGAACCAGATCATGCGGCTGCCATTGAGCAGCGCGCCGTGCGAGGCGACGAACAGGCCATGCACATGGAAGATCGGCAGCGCGTGCAGCAGCACATCGCCCGCTTGCCAGCCCCACACCTCCTTCAGCACCTGGGCATTCGACAGCAGGTTGCCGTGCGTCAGCATGGCGCCCTTGCTGCGGCCGGTCGTGCCGCTGGTATACAGGATTGCGGCCAGATCATCGGCGGCGCGCAGCGCCGGCGTGTGGCGGTCGCCGTGCGGCGCGGCGGCGTCGAGCAGACTGCCGCTGCGGTCGTCCTCCAGCGTGAACACGTACGGCGTACCCAGACGCGCGGCGAGATCGCTCACCCATCGGACGTTCTTCTCGGTGCACACGACCACCGCCGGTTCCGCGTTGCCGATGAAGTATTCGACCTCACCCGCCTGATAGGCGGTGTTCAGCGGCAGATAGATATGGCCCGCGCGCAGCACGGCGAGGTAGAGCATCAACGCCTCGACGCTCTTTTCGGTCTGCACCGCGATGCGGCTTTCCGGCGGCAGCGCGAGCGAATCGATCAGGTTGGCCAGCATGGCCGTGCCGCGTTCGAGGTCGCGCCAGGTGTAGTACAGCGGGTCGGGCGTGTCGGCGGTTTCGATGGCGATTGCATCGACATCGTCCGGGAAGGCTGCGCGCAGTGCGCAGAACAGGTTTTCCTGCGTCATGTTCGGGTTGTCCGTTATTTTGCGCGCGGAGTATGGCGGCCGGCCGGTGGCAGCGTCAATCGGCCGCGATCATGAAATCATGGGCCTTCTTTCGTGCGCATCATCAGGTGCGCCGACGCGGCCGCGTCCATCATTCAATCCATGCACGGCAGACGCCGATGCAGCGCGAAAGACCTGATGCAGTACGCAGCACACACCAAGGAGACTGACATGAACTGGCAAACCCCGAAGGCGACCGATCTGCGTTTTGGCTTTGAAATCACGATGTACATCGCCAACCGCTGAACGGCTCGGCAGTACAGGCAGGAAAAAAAACGGCGGGTACTCCCGCCGTTTTTCATGGGTGACGCCGCATACGAAGGTGACTGCAGTTACTGACGCGGCGCAGCAGGCGATATATGGTGCTCCCATCCGATTCACGGGAGCATTCATGTCCAGCAGTTCGATGCAGATCGAAGCCTTCTTCGATGAAGCAACCAGCACGGTGAGCTACCTCGTGCTCGACCGCAGCACGCAGGCGTGCGCCATCGTCGACAGCGTGCTCGACTACGATCCCAAAGCCGGTCGCACCTCGACCCAGTCGGCCGACCGCCTGATCGCTCGGGTGCGCGAACTGGGCGCCCGGCTCGAATGGATACTGGAAACCCATGTGCATGCCGACCACCTGTCGGCTGCGCCGCATCTGCGCGCACAGCTCGGCGGACAGCTGGGCATCGGTGCCCACATCGTCACCGTGCAGAAGGTGTTCGGCAGCCTGTTCAACGCCGGCGACGATTTCGCGCGCGACGGCCGCCAGTTCGACCGGCTGTTCGCCGACGGCGACACCTTCACCATCGGCTCGCTGACCGCGCGCGCGCTGCACACGCCGGGTCACACGCCGGCCTGCATGAGTTATGTGATCGAGGACGCGGTGTTCGTCGGCGACACGCTGTTCATGCCCGACTACGGCACCGCACGCTGCGACTTCCCCGGCGGCGACGCACGCACGCTGTACCGCTCGGTGCGCCGGCTGCTGTCCCTGCCGCCGGAGACGCGGCTGTTCATGTGCCACGACTACCCACCGGGCGGCCGCGCTCCCGCGTGGGAAAGTACGGTGGCTGAACAGCGCGCACACAACATCCACGTGCATGACGGCATCGCCGAAGACGATTTCGTCGCCATGCGCACGGCGCGCGACGCCACGCTCGACATGCCGGTGCTGATCCTGCCGTCGGTGCAGGTCAACATGCGCGCCGGCCACCTGCCCGAGCCGGAAGACAACGGCACGCGTTACCTCAAGATTCCGCTCGACGTGCTGTGAGCCGGCCGACGCATCCGGTCACGACGTTCGGCGCGTGGTCGCGCTGGCTGCCGGTGCTCGGCTGGGCGCCGCGCTATGACCGGCCGACCTTCGGCGCCGACCTGCTGGCCGCAGTCATCGTCACGCTGATGCTGATCCCGCAGAGCCTGGCCTACGCCCAGCTGGCCGGCCTGCCGCCGCAGGTCGGGCTGTATGCCAGCATCGCGCCGCTGTTCGCCTACGCGATCTTCGGCAGCAGCCACGCGCTGTCGGTCGGGCCGGTGGCCGTCGTGTCGCTGATGACCGCCGCCGCGGTCGGTTCACTCGGCCTGGCGGACGAGGCGGCGCGACTGCAGGCGGCGCTGACGCTGGCTTTCGTGTCCGGTGTCATGCTCACCTTCATGGGCGCGCTCCGGCTGGGTTTTCTGGCGAGCTTCCTCAGTCACCCGGTGGTATCCGGCTTCGTCACCGCGTCGTCGCTGCTGATCGCGCTGAGCCAGCTCAAGCATCTGCTCGGCATACAGGCCAGCGGCGACACGCTGCCCGATCTGCTGCCCGGCCTGATCGCCAATCTGCCCGACACCCACCTGCCCACCGCGGCACTGGGTGCCGGCGTGCTGATCTTCCTGTACTGGACACGCCGTGGGCTCAAGCCGCTGCTGATCGGGCTCGGCCTCTCCGCACGCGCGGCCGACACCTGCGCCAAGGCCGGGCCGGTGGTGGCTGTGCTCGGCAGCACGGCGCTGGTGTGGGCCTTGCGGCTCGACCAGATCGGCGTGCGCAAGGTGGGCGACATCCCGGCCGGACTGCCGCCGCTGACCCTGCCCTCCTTCGACCCCGCGCTGCTGTCGCAACTGCTGCTGCCGGCGTTGCTGATCAGCATCATCGGCTTCGTCGAGTCGGTATCGGTCGCGCAGACCTTCGCCGCCAAGCGCCGGCTGCGCATCGAGCCAGACCAGGAACTGGTCGGTCTTGGCGCGTCCAATCTCGCGGCCGCCTTCACCGGCGGCTACCCGGTGACCGGCGGCTTTTCGCGCTCGGTGGTGAATTTCGACGCCGGCGCCGCGACCCCGGCGGCCGGCGCCTTCACCGCGGTCGGCATCGCGCTGGCCGCGCTGGCGCTGACGCCACTGCTGCACTACCTGCCGCAGGCCACGCTGGCGGCGACCATCGTCGTGGCCATCATGACGCTCGTCGACACCGACACGCTGCGCCGTACCTGGCGCAGTTCGCGCACCGATTTCGCGGCCGTGGTCACCACGCTGGTCGTCACCTTGCTGGCTGGCGTCGAAACCGGCGTCGGCGCCGGCGTGCTGCTCACGCTGCTCACGCTGCTGTGGCACGCCAGCCGACCGCACATGGCGGTGGTCGGGCGCGTGCCGGGTACCGAGCACTACCGGAATGTGGACCGTCATCGGGTCGAAACCGATCCGTCGCTGATCGGGCTGCGGGTGGACGAAGGCCTGAACTTCATGAATGCGCGTCAGGTCGAGGACCGCATGCTCGCGCTGGTCGCTGCACAGCCTGCCGCAAAGCACGTGGTGCTGCAGTGTTCGGCGGTGAATGACATCGATGCCAGCGCGCTCGAAATGCTGGAGAGCGTGGCACACCGGCTGCGCGACATGGGCGTGCTGCTGCACCTGTCGGAGGTGAAGGGTCCGGTGATGGACAAGCTCGAACGCACCGACCTGCTGGCGCAGCTCGGCGGCCGGGTGTTCCTGTCACATCACGAAGCGGTCACGGCGCTCACGGCGCCCGGATCTTGTCCACCGCCGCCCTGAAGCGCTTGCGCAGTTCCTCGGTCGGCTGACCGGCCGCCTGCGCCGCCTCGATCGCGCGCAGGATGTCCAGCGCACCGGCGTCGGCCGCCAGCGTCTGCGCCGCCGGTGTCGCGGCGCCGGATACCAGCTCGGCGCGCTCGGCGCCAGGCTTGCCCCGTTTGGCGGAAATGACCAGCGCCGACGGCGCCGCCTTGACCGTCTGCCGGGTTGCAGTGCTGCGATGGCTCTCCACCGCGGCGAGGAACTGTTTGCGCAGCGCAGCCGTCGGCTGTCCACGCGCCTCGGCCTCGCGCAACTTCTTCAGCAGGGCGGCCACGTCGGGCGGCGCCGGCACTGACGCCTGCGGCGGCGGTGCAACCGGCACCGGCTGCGCCTTGACGGCCGCCGCCACCTCTTCCGTGGGCGCGACCAGCCTGGCGATGCGCAGCCGGTTGTAACGCAGCGCCCAGGCCAGCGCATTTTCACCGCGGTCGGACACCGCATTCGTGCTGGCGCCGGCCTCGACCAGCGCGCGCACGATGGTTTCATGGCCTTCGCGCACCGCCATCATCAACGGCGTCGACAGATTGGGTGCGCGCGCGTCGAGCTTCGCGCCACGCGCGATCAGCAGGTCGGCGATGCGCCGGTGGCCGGCGAACGCGGCGTAGTGCAGCGCGCCCCAGGTCTTGTCCGGCGGGTCGAGCGACGCACCGCGCTCGATCAGCCATTCGACCGCCTTCTGATGGCCGCGCCATGCCGCCAGCGCGATCGCCTGTTCGCCGATGCGGCTGATGTAATCGATGTTGGCACCGCGCTCGAGAAACAGCTGCATCAGTTCGATGTTGCCATCCCAGGCGGCGATCATCATGCCGCTGCCCACGGTGTCGGCTTCGAAATCCGGCGGCAGGCCTTCGTCCAGCCAGCGGGTCGCCGAGCGGATGTCGCCCATTTCCATCGCGCGACCGAAACGCGCCGGATCGGGCAGTTGCGCCCACGCGGGCGGGATCAGGCAGAGCGCCAGCAGCAGCGCGGCAAGACATCGGAAAGTCTGGATCAAGTGCGTCCCCGTCAAGGCAGCCCGGTGGGTCGGGCACAATAGAGGTCGCCAGTCTAACGATCCCGTCCGCCGGTTTGTCCCGCCTGAAACTTCATTTCGCACTTGCACTGTCCGCGCTGACGCACGCCCTGTTCCTGCTGTGGCCCGAACGCACGGCCGAAGCGCCGCGCGCCGCGCCGGAGCCGGCATTGCAGGCCCGGCTGCAGACCGCGCCTGCGGCAGCCGCGCCGCGCGCAGCGGAGCCCGAGCCGGCTGAACCGCTGCTGAAGGACACGCGCAGCGAACAGGCTGAACCGGCACCGCGTCCGCCAGCGGTCGTCCGCGCGCCGCGGAGCACGACGGCCACCACCGAGGCGCGCGAGCAGGCGCAGCAGAAGCTGAACCGTCATGTGTTCTACCCGCCGGAGGCGATCGAGCGGGAACTGGAAGGGGAAGTGACACTGCGCCTGCTGCTCGATGCGTCGGGCCGGGTCATCGACGCCGCCGTGCTGGCCGGCAGCGGTCACGCCATTCTGGATCGCGCGGCGCTCGACGCCGCACGCCAGATCGGCCGCATCGACGCGGGCGGCGCACGCGAACTGCTGCTGCCGGTGATGTTCAGGTTGGATTGACGCGGCGTCGCGTGGTCGACGTGCGGATTGCGGACGGGGTCCGCTCCTGCGAAGGACAACACCGTCGCGGTTTTCGTAGGAGCCTGCCCTGCAGGCGATGCGGTCTTCGAGATGCGGCAGCGCTCGCTCGACGAGCGGATCGCGGACAGGGTCCGCTCCTACGCAAGCCAACACCGTCGCGGTTTTCGTAGGAGCCTGCCCCGCAGGCGATTCCCGTCTCCGAAATGCGGCATCGCGTGATCAACGTACGGATCGCGGACAGGGTCCGCTCCTGCGAAGGGCAGCACCGTCGCGGTTTTCGCGGGAGCCGTGTTCGCCGACCCCGCAGGCGATTCCGGTCTCCGAGCTTACGAAATGTCTTCGTCCGGCGGCAGTTCGGGCGACGCATCAGGCACGCGGTACTCCTCGTTCGCCCAGGCGACGAAATCGGAATTCTTGCAGCGCGGGCTGCAGAACGGCCGTGCCGGGTTCGACGGCGCATAGACGGCGGGCTGGCCGCAGCGCGGACAGGTGACGATGCGACCGCCGGTGCCCGGAGTGCTCACAGATTGCAGAAAGTCAGTTCGAAGCCGACGTCGGTTTCGGTCACGCGCGGGCGGGCGTGACCGCCGGGCGCCACGAAGCGGATGTTGAGCGCGTACTTGTTGGCGCTGATTTCGGGTGTAACGGCTTCTTCCATCGACACGCGCAGACGCAGCATCTGGGCCGACTTGCCGCCCATCATCTGCTGGAACGCGCCGTTGCCTGCAACATGACGTTCCGGTCGGCCGCTGGCGCGCAGCAGGCGCAGCACGATGGTCAGGCCATCGCGGATCGGCAGCATCGGCGTCAGCCAGCCGGCGAGGTCGGCCTGGCGCAGCGATGGCGCGCGGTGACACCAGTAGTGATACGACGGCAGGTCGAATTCGCACAGTCCGCCCGGAATCGCCGCGCGGCTCTTGATGCTCATCAGCCAGTCGTTCTCGCGCAGATACTGGCCGATCTTGCCGGCCATCGACAGCAGCGCCGCACTGGCCTGCTCGATCTCGTACAGCGCACCGGACAGGGCTTCTTCGGAAATGTCGGGGTTGTTGCGGAAGGACATCAGCGTCTGGCGCTGCCGCTCCAGTTCCTGCACCAGATCGACCTTCAGGTCGGCACGCGACGCGACTTCGAGAATCTCGAACAGGCTGACCAGGGCAACGTGATGTTCATGCGCGCCCTCGGCACGCATGAAATGCTGCGTGCGTTCGAACAGGTCCTCCAGGCGCAACAGCGTGCGGATGCGCTCGTTCAGAGGATATTCGTATGTAATCACAGGGGCTTGTCCGGGACTTGTTCAAGCAAATTCTCATGATTCTGACGGAAAACCCCTTGAGTCACAACGCCGACGCGGGTTTTTCACGTTCTGCGAGCTTCATGTAGCGCGCATGGAGCACATCGACCTGTGGTGCGAGCGCCATGCGCGCACCCGCGTTGTCGATGACATCGTCGGCCACCGCAAGGCGGGCTTCGCGCGACGCCTGCGCGGCGATGATGCGGTCGATCTCCTGTTCAGGAAGGGCGCTGCGCGCACGCACCCGTTCGCGCTGCAGTTCGACCGGACAATCGACCACCAGCACCCGGTCGCAGCGGGTATTCCAGTCGCCGGATTCGATCAGCAACGGTACCGCCAGCACGACGTAAGGCGCCGCGCTGCGGTCCACCGCCTCGCGTGCGCGGGTGCGGATGAGCGGGTGCAGCAGGGCTTCGAGCCGGGCCCGTGCCGTCGGTTCGGCAAACGCATGGGCCCGCATGCGGGCGCGGTCGAGCGCGCCGTCGTGCGTGATGAAGGCATCGCCGAAGGCGTCACGCAGCGGCGCGATGGCATCGCCGTGCGGCCCGGTGAGCTGGTGTGCAATGGCGTCGGTGTCGACCAGCGCGGCGCCACGCTGCACGAACAGCTCGGCCACGGCCGACTTGCCGCTGCCGATGCCGCCGGTCAGCCCGACCACGAAGGTCATTGGCAGTCGGTCCGCTGGGTTGTTTCGTCGAGCGCCGGGAAGCTGTCGAACAAGGCGGCCAGATCGGAGCCGGCGCCACGCACCTCGACCCGGTAACGGCCGGCGCGGCCTTCGCGCGGCGCGATGCGCGCGCTGCGCACGCCCTGCCCGTTCAACGTGACCAGCAATTCCTTCGCCGCCGCCTCGGTCTTGAACAGGCCGAGCGATACAGCCAGCTTCTGCGGATCGGCCGGATCGGCCATGACGATCATTTCGCGCACGCCGAGCGCGCGCAATTCGGCCTGCTTGCGTTCGGCAAGCTGGCGCGTCTGCATGTCGGGAATGTGCACCCACCAGGCGGTGGTTTCGGTCTGTTCGGATTCCGCCAGCTGCAGCAGAAGCTGCTCTGCGCCGATGCGTGCGTTCAGCGCATCGACCTGTTCGCGCGACAACCCGTCGAGCGCCCGGCACACCGCCGGCGCCTCGCTGCCGGCCACGACGGCATTTGCAGACACCGGCGCAGTCACGGTTTCGGCGGCCGGCGACGGCGCATCGGACGGCAGGATGCGGATGCTGTCCGGCTTCATCTGGCTGGCCATGCGCAGCGGCTCGCTGCCGTCGCCTTTTCCGGCGATCAGGCCGGACACGAAGGGGTAGAGCGCAACATTGATCAGCAGCAACAGGAAGAACGCGAGACGCATCGTCAATGTCCGGAGCGCGGCGGAATGCCGTCGGGAGGAAACGTCATTCGGCCCATGTCATTCGGGAACCATCAGTCCGGGGCTTCATTCGCGGCGTCCCGTCCCGATCCGCATTTCATCACATCCGGGCGGTTGTCCGCAGCCGCCAGACATGCCAGCCCGTGCAGCACCAGATCGTCCACCCGCCGGTGGGCGCAGCGCAGTCGGGGCTCAATCGCGCTCGCCGCGCCGCCGGACAGCAGCACGGTCGCCTGCTGACCCAGCTGTTCGCGCACGCGTTCGATCAGCGCCGCCTGGGCATCGGTGCACGCATTGTGGATGGCATCGTCGGTGTTGCGCGGCCAGTCGGCAGCGTGACCGGCGGCGTGCGGCAGACCGGCGGTGCGGCGCGCCAGCGACTCAAGCATCAGCCGCAGTCCGGGCAGGATGTAGCCGCCGATGAAGCGGTCGTCGGCGTCGAGTGCATCGATGGTGGTGGCAGTGCCGGCGGTGGCGACGACGAGCGGCCCGGACTGCAGCGCGCGGGCGCCGATCAGCGCGGCCCAGCGGTCGGCACCCAGCTGGGCCGGCTGGTCGTACAGGTTCACGATGCCGCAGGCCGTCGGCCCGGCGAACACGCGCTGTGCCAAGCAGTCCGGCCGCAGCGCGCGCCGGATGGCGGCATCGACGACATCGCCGGCCACGCAGGTGTAGTGCGCAGACGTTGCCGCCTGCCAGGCATGCGCCAGCGCCGCCATGTCGAGCGCCGCCGTGTCGAACGCCGACACCTCGCCGGGATGGCCGAGCTCGCACCAGGCCCACTTGATGCGGCTGTTGCCGGCGTCGATCAGCAACTGCATGTCAGGGCGCTGCACGCAGCGATACGTCACCTGCGAGCACTCGCTCGATCCGGCCTTCGCAGTCGAGCCGCAGCGCGCCGTCGTGGTCGGCGCCGAGGCACCATCCGCTGAGCTGCGCGCTATCGCCCGACACGGTGACCGCGCGGCCGGCATGCAGGTTGTAGTGGTTCCAGCGATCCACGAAAGGTGCGAAACCGTGCGCCGCGAACTGCGGCAGCAGGCGCGCCAGCGCGTCGGCCAGGGCGGCCGCGACGTCCAGCCAGACTTCGCGGCCGGGCGCATCCGGGAGGAGCGCCGCCGGTGCATGGGCGTAGTCGCCTGCCGGCGGCAGCGCGAGATTGAGTCCGACGCCGATGACGGCGGTCGTGTCGCCGGCCGGCGGCGATGACAGTTCGATCAGCACGCCGCCCAGCTTCCGGTCGGCCCGCATCAGGTCGTTCGGCCACTTGAGCGCGATGTCGGTGACGCCGCGCGCGAACAGTGCATCGGCGAGTGCGACGCCGACCGCCAGACTCAGTCCGGACAGCGCGTCGGCACGCAGGGCAAAGCGGTGGCGCAGCGAAAAGGTGAGGCTGTCGCCCGGGCGGGCGGTCCATGCGCGACCGCGCCGCCCGCGGCCGGCGGTCTGTTCGAGCGCGAACAGCAGGCGCGTGTCGCGTCCGGTCTGGTCGAGCAGCACGCTGTTGGTGCTGGTGCACGCGGCGCACACCTCGACTGTCCAGTTTTCGGGAACGACGCGGGCGCGCTGGCGCAGCGCGTCGGCAAGGGCGGTGTCCGCAACGGCGGTTTCGGCGTGGGCAGTCATGCTGCGGATTGTAGCCGGGCGGCTGCATGCAGCCAGCCGCCGTCGTGCAGGTGGGACTACTCGAGGTCCGTCTCGACTTCGCGTCCGCCTTCGATGTTCAGCTCCTGGATCTTGCGCGTGATCGTGTTGCGGCCGATGCCGAGCAACTGCGCGGATTCGATGCGCCGCCCGCCGGTGCTGGCCAGCGCGCGCCGGATCAGCGTGCGTTCGAATTCCTGCACCAGATGGTCGAACAGTGCCGGCTGCTTGAGCGCGATCAGGCGATCGACCTCGGACGCCAGCGCCGCACCCCAGTCACCCGCGGCTTCGCGCGCGGGCTGGCTGCGCAGTTCGGCCGGCAGATCCTTCACGTCGACCACCTGCCCGGGCGCCATCACGGTGAGCCAGTGGCAGAGGTTTTCCAGCTGACGCACGTTGCCCGGAAATTCCAGCCCCTGCAGGTAGCGGGTCGCCGGCTCGGACAGGCGCTTGGCATCGACGCCCAGTTCCTGCGCGCTCTTGGTCATGAAGTGCTGGGCCAGCAGCACGATGTCCTCGCGCCGCTCGCGCAGCGGCGGAATGCGCAGCCGGATCACGTTGAGCCGGTGGAACAGGTCTTCGCGGAACAGCCCCTGCTTCACCCGGTCTTCCAGATTCTGGTGGGTGGCTGCGATCACCCGCACATTCGATTTGATCGGCGAATGGCCGCCGACCCGGTAGAAGTGGCCGTCGGACAGCACGCGCAGCAGGCGCGTCTGCAGCTCGGACGGCATGTCGCCGATTTCGTCGAGGAACAGCGTGCCGCCGTCCGCCTGTTCGAAACGGCCTCGACGCATCGCGGTGGCGCCGGTGAAGGCGCCGCGCTCGTGGCCGAACAGTTCCGACTCCAGCAAGTCGCGCGGAATGGCGGCGGTATTGATCGCGATGAAGGGCGCGTCGCGGCGCGGGCTGTGGCGGTGCAGCGCACGCGCCACCAGTTCCTTGCCGGTGCCCGATTCGCCGTTGATGAGCACGGTGGCATGGCTCTGCGCCAGGCGGCCGATGGCGCGGAACACGTCCTGCATCGACGCCGCCTTGCCGAGGATTTCCGGGGCCATGTCGGCTTCGGCCGGCGCACTGGCCTGGTGCATGCTCTCTTCGATGGCCCGGCGCACCAGCTCGATCGCGTGATCGACGTCGAATGGTTTCGGCAGGTATTCGAATGCGCCACCCTGGAAGGCCGCGACGGCGCTGTCCAGATCCGAATAGGCGGTCATGATGATGACCGGCAGGCTGGGGTGGCGCGCCTTGACCTTTTCCAGCAGCGACAGGCCGGATTCGCCCGGCATGCGGATGTCGGACACCAGCACCTGCGGCTGGCCGCCGGCATCGAGCGCGTCGAGCGCCTCCTGTGCGGTGGAAAAAGCGGAATACGGGATCGACTCGCGCGCCAGCGCCTTTTCGAGCACCCAGCGTATCGAGCGGTCATCATCGACTATCCAGACCGGATTCATGGTTTCTCCGAAGTGCCTTGCTTGAACGGCAGCAGTATTGTGAAAACGGTGTAGCCTGGCCGGCTCTGCACCTCGATGGTGCCGTGGTGCTGATGCACGAAGCTCTGCGCCAGCGTGAGCCCGAGTCCGGTGCCGTCGTCGCGGCCGGACACGAGCGGATAGAAGATGCGGTCGACCAGGTCTTCCGGAATGCCCGGGCCGTTGTCGATCACTTGCAATTCGAGTGCCAGCTTGTGCCGGCGCTTCACCAGCGTCGCCTGCCGGTGGGCACGGGTGCGCAGCCGGATGCTGCCGTCCCCCTTCATCGCCTGCGCGGCGTTGCGCGCGATGTTCAGCACGACCTGGATCAACTGTTCGCGATCGGCCGTCAGGTCGGGCAGGCTGGTGTCGTAGTCGCGCTCGACCGCAACCTCTGGAAACTCCGACGCGATCAGCAGGCGCACGCGTTCCAGGACTTCGTGGATGCTGACCGTGGTCACCTGCATCGCGCGATGCGAATGCAGCAGTCGGTTCATCAGGTCCTGCAGCCGGTCCGATTCGTTGATGATGACCTGCGTGTATTCACGCAATTCGGGCCGGTCGAGTTCGCGTTCCAGCAGTTGTGCGGCACCACGGATGCCGCCGAGCGGATTCTTGATTTCGTGTGCGAGATTGCGGATCAGCTCGCGGTTGGCCTGCTGCTGCTGCAGCACCTGCTCTTCGCGCGCGATGCGCAACTGCTGGTCGATCGGGCGGAATTCCAGCAGGATGCGCGCGTCTTCCGCATGCACCGGCGACACCGTGCAGTCGAGCTGCAGCGATCCGCCGATCTGTCTATCCACCGACAGGTTGTGACCGGTGTAACTCCAGTTGTTGGCGAGCGCGTTGTCGAGCGCGGTATCGAGGCCATGCATCGGGCCGATCAGCCGGTCGCAGTGCTTGCCGTGCAGTTTGGCGAGGCTGGCAGCGAACAGGTTTTCCGCCGCCGGATTCAGGTAGACGATGTGCCGCTCGGCATCGAGCAGCGCCACTGCGCTCGCGAGCAGTTCCAGCCCGCTGAAGCGTTCGGACCCTTCGCGGGAGGGGTGGCGGGACGACCTGCCGGGCTTGGATGCAGTCATGACCGCGATCCACGCAAGAAGCGCGCCAGCATTGCCCGCCGATCCATCGGCAGGCCGGCACATGCCCTGCAGTCAGGGCAGCTTGGACAGCTCCTTGCGCAGCGCATCGACATTGCGTTCATGCAGAGCCACATTGTCCTTGAGCCCCTGTATCCGGTCGAGATACTTCTGATAGTTGCGCTCGTTGCCCAGACGCACCGCTTCGCCTTCGGTCAGCGCCTTGCGCGCTTCTTCAAGACTGCCGGTTTCGGTCGCAAGTTCGGCTTCGAGGATGCGCCTGCGCTCGGAATCGCGCGCCTTCTGCTGGTCATTGCTGACGCTCGGGAAACCACCCGGATTGGCGGCGGGTTTGGGCGTGGCGGCAGCCGGACCGGGCACCGAGCTGACCGGCACGTCGCTCGCGAGCACCTTGCATCCGCCGGCGCGCGACTTTTCGTTGGTGTACGTGGTGTGGCCTTCGGCGTCGACGCACTTGTAGATTTCTGCCGTGGCGGGCGCTGCGACAAGCAGGCTTGCCGCGGCAATCAGGATACGGTTCAGACCTTGTAGCATGTGGATCACCTGGGCGTTTCGGGTCGAAGCAGCGCGAGTGTAGGGCGCACACTTGCGCAGTGACAATGAAAAAGGACGGCTAATTGCCGTCCTTTTCCTCAACGCTTCACATGCCGCGCGGGCTGACGCCACGCCGGCATGTGCTGATCGGTGGCGATCAGAGGCTGTAGTACATCTCGAACTCGACCGGGTGGGTCGTCATGCGGGTGCGATTCACTTCGGTCATCTTCAGCTCGATGTAGGCTGCGATGAAGTCTTCCGAGAACACGCCGCCCTTGGTCAGGAAGGCGTGGTCCGCGGCGAGCGCATCGAGGGCTTCGTCGAGGCTGGCGCACACGGTCGGGATCAGCTTGTCCTCTTCCGGCGGCAGGTCGTACAGGTTCTTGTCGGCCGGTTCGCCCGGGTGGATCTTGTTCTGCACGCCGTCCAGGCCCGCCATCATCAGCGCGGCGAAGCACAGGTACGGATTGGCCAGCGGATCCGGGAAGCGGGTTTCGATGCGGCGGGCCTTGTCCGACGCGACGTGCGGAATGCGGATCGACGCGGAGCGATTGCGGGCCGAGTAGGCCAGCTTCACCGGTGCTTCGTAATGCGGCACCAGACGCTTGTACGAATTCGTACCCGGGTTGGTGATCGCGTTCAGCGCCTTGGCATGCTTGATGATGCCGCCGATGTAGTACAGCGCGAATTCCGACAGGCCGGCGTAGCCGTTGCCGGCGAACAGGTTCTTGCCGTCCTTCCAGATCGACTGGTGCACGTGCATGCCGGAGCCGTTGTCGCCGACGATGGGCTTGGGCATGAAGGTCGCCGTCTTGCCGTAACTGTGGGCGACGTTGTGCACGATGTACTTCAGCGTCTGGGTCCAGTCGGCGCGGCGCACCAGCGTGTTGAACCTGGTGCCGATTTCGTTCTGGCCGGCGGTCGCGACTTCGTGGTGATGCACTTCGACCGGGATGCCGACGGCTTCCAGTGCCAGCACCATGGCGGCGCGGATGTCATTGTGCGAATCGACCGGCGGGACCGGGAAGTAGCCGCCCTTGACGCCCGGACGATGGCCGGTGTTGCCGCTTTCGAATTTCTCGCCCGACGACCATGCAGCTTCTTCGGAGAATATCTGCACGCGGCAGCCCGACATGTCGATGTTCCACTCGACGCTGTCGAAGATGAAGAATTCGGGTTCCGGGCCGAAGTAGGCGGTATCGCCCAGGCCGGACGACTTGAGGAAGGCTTCGGCGCGCTTGGCGATTGAGCGCGGATCGCGGTCGTAGCCCTTGCCGTCCGACGGCTCGACGACGTCACAGCTGATGACCAGCGTGGTTTCATCGAAGAACGGGTCGATGAAGGCGGTTTCCGGATCCGGCATCAGCAGCATGTCCGAGGCCTGGATACCCTTCCAGCCGGCAATCGACGAACCATCAAAAGCGTGGCCTTCGGTGAACTTGTCGGCGTCGAAGGCGCTGACCGGCACACCCACGTGCTGTTCCTTGCCACGGGTGTCGGTGAAACGGAAATCAACGAACTTGACCTCCTTCTCCTTGATGATGTCGAGTACCTGCTTCGCGGTCGTCATGATTTCTCCTACGATGGATGTATGGATGTTGCTCGGTCGGCTTTGAACGGGGTCATTTCTGTTTTGGGCGAGTCTTTGGCACGCCGCAACCGTTCCGTCGCGGCGGCTGTCGCAGCGCTGACTAAAGCAGATCGCGTGCCACGCACCGGATTTCGCCCCGGGATTGTGCCACAGGCCGCGCTGACGTCGGCAACGCGAGCGGCGGGCCGGAAAACCGCACCAATTTGATGCGCACTCGTTTTTGTACGCACCCGTTTGGTGCGAACAGGCGTCGGGAGCAGCGGACGATATACTTCGACCACTTTTATTCGCCTGAACATCAGCCATGGCTACACTCGGACAGATACTCGGTCTCGCACGGGAACGTGCGCAGCAGCTCCAACTGCCTTACGCCGGTGCAGTGACACCGAACGAAGCGCACGAATTGCTCAGGCTCGCGCCGGGCGCGCGCGTCGTCGATGTGCGCACGGCGGCCGAGTGGCAGTGGGTCGGCGAGGTACCGGACTCGGTGCAGATCGAATGGAACCAGTCATCCGGCCAGCGCAACCCGGATTTCCTCACCCAGCTCAAGCATCAGGTCGATCCCGAAGCCCTGGTGATGTTCCTGTGCCGCAGCGGCGGGCGCTCGCACGGCGCCGCGGCGGCAGCGGCCGAAGCGGGTTACAGCAATGCCTACAACATCCTCGAAGGATTCGAGGGGGACATGGACGCCAACGGCCATCGCAACACCGTGGGTGGCTGGCGCAAGGCCGGCCTGCCGTGGAGCCAGACCTGAAGGACACCCGATGCAGATCGCCAACATCACTTTTGATCGTTTCAACGCGCTGGCCGACGACCAGGCGCAGTCGCGCATCCTGGCAGCGCGCGAAAAGCTCGGCCAGCGCGCGGTCATCCTCGGTCACCACTATCAGCGGGCCGATGTCTATCGCCACGCCGACCTGACCGGCGATTCGCTGAAGCTGGCGCGGCTGGCCAGTCAGACCGATGCGGAATTCATCGTGTTCTGCGGCGTGCATTTCATGGCCGAAGTGGCCGACATCATGTCGCGCCCGGAACAGATCGCCATCCTGCCCGACCTGGCGGCCGGCTGTTCGATGGCCGACATGGCCAGCCTGGCCAAGGTGGAACGCTGCTGGCGCGAACTGCGCGACATGACCGGCGACCCGGATGCGCTGATCACGCCGGTCACCTACATCAACTCGGCGGCCGACCTGAAGGCCTTCTGCGGCGAGCACGGCGGCATCGTATGCACCTCGTCGAACGCGGCCAGCATTCTCGAATGGTCGCTGGCGCGACGCGAAAAGGTGCTGTTCTTCCCCGACCAGCATCTCGGCCGCTGGACCGGCTACAAGATGGGCATCCCGCTGGACGACATGGTGGTGTGGGACCCGGATCTGGAAAACGGCGGCCTGACCCGCGAGCAGGTGGCGAAGGCGAAGATCCTGCTGTGGAAGGGCCACTGTTCGGTGCACCAGATGTTCCAGCCGGCGCACATCCTGCGCTGGCGCAACCAGCATCCGGATGGCCTCGTCATTTCGCATCCGGAAAGTGCCCTCGAAGTGTGCCGCCAGTCGGATTACGTCGGTTCGACCGAATACATCCTGAAGACAGTCAAGGCAGGCGCGCCGGGCACGAAGTGGCTGGTCGGCACCGAACTGAACCTGGTGAATCGCCTTGCCGAAGAGGTGAAGCACGAGGGCAAGACCGTGCAGTTCATGGCGCCCACCGTGTGCATGTGCTCGACCATGCAGCGCATCGACCCGCAGCATCTTGCCTGGTGCCTGGAGAATCTTGCCGAAGGCCAGGTGGTGAACCGGATCAGCGTGCCGGAACACGAAGCGGTGCCGGCCAAACTCGCGCTCGACCGCATGCTGGCCGCCTCCCCCTGAGGCCGGCATCCACATGGACTGGATGCAGCGCTGGGAACTGGCCAGTTACGTCGTGACCGCGCTGGGCCTGCCGCTCGCCGTCATCACCTTCATCTACCAGCAACGGCGCGAGCGCGACAACGAAGACGAAGAGGCGTACCAGATGCTGTCGGACGCCTACATCGACTTCCTGAAGATCGTGCTCGCCAATCCGGACCTGCCGCTGCGCGAGACCGCCGCGCCGCAGCACCTCAGCGAAGAGCAGGAACGGCGCATGCACATCATCTACCAGATGCTCATTTCGCTGTTCGAGCGCGCCTACCTGGTCGCCTGGACTGACGAAACCGAAGGGCTGGCAGCGCGCCGCTGGGCATCGTGGGACGACTACATGCGCGAGTGGCTGGCCTGCGACGCCTTCCGCAACCAGTTGATGACCCTGCTGCGCGGTGAAGACCCTGCGTTTGCGCGCCACATGATGAGGCTGGCCGAAGCCGGGCGCGGCCACCCGCTCGATCCATGACGACAGACCTCCGCATCTGCACCTGGAACATCCACAAGGGCTTTTCGCAGTTCAACCGCCGCATGGTGATCCACGAACTGCGCGACCGCCTGCGTTACCTGTCGTCGGATCTGGTGTTCCTGCAGGAGGTGCAGGGTCAGCACCACGGACACGCGCTGCGCCACGCCGACTGGCCGATCGAGCCGCAGTACGAGTTCCTCGCCGATGAAATGTGGCCGGCGACCGCCTATGGCCGCAACGCGGTGTACGACCACGGTCACCATGGCAACGCCATCCTGTCGCGCCACCCGATCTCGCAGACCGACAACCACGACATGTCGGCACACCGCTTCGAGCAGCGCGGCCTGCTGCATTGCGTGATCGAGCCGGCACCCGGCCGGCGCGTGCATGCGCTCTGCGTGCATCTGGGCCTGACCGCACGCGGCCGGGCCCAGCAGTACGCCATGCTGGCCGAGCACGTATCTTCAACCATACCCGCCACCGAGGCGCTGATCGTGGCCGGCGACTTCAATGACTGGCACAACCGCGCCGAAGGCGAGTGGGCCGACGCACTCGGCCTGCAGGAGGCGCACAGCCTGTTCCACGGCCGCCCGGCGCGCAGCTATCCGGCGGCCTTTCCGCTGCTGCGGCTCGATCGCATCTATGTGCGCGGCCTCGACGTGGGCGAGGTGAAGCTGCATGCCGGCCGACCGTGGTCGCGCATTTCCGATCATGCGGCGTTGACCGCGCGTCTGTCGCTGCCGCGCGCGTGACCACGCCGTGAGCCTGCAATGAGTCGATTCCTGCCCGGCAACGACATCCGCCTGCTGGTGTGCGGCGAACAGTACTTTCCCGCGCTGGAAGCGGCGATCGACGGGGCGCGCCAGGAAATCTTTCTGGAAACCTACATCTTTGCCGACGACAGCATCGGCGAGCGCATCGCGGCCGCCCTTGCGCGGGCCGCGCAGCGCGGTGTGCGCGTGCGCGTGCTGGTCGACGGCTTCGGCGCACGCGAATTCGAAAGCACGCACCGGGTGGCGCTGGAGGCCGCTGGCGCACACACGTTGATCTTCCGCCCCGACATCAGCTGGGTCACGCTGCGTCGCAACCGACTGCGGCGCATGCACCGCAAGCTCGCCGTCATCGACGCCAGCACCGGCTTTGCCGGCGGCATCAACATCATCGATGACATGCACACCCCCGGTCACACGCCGCCGCGCTTCGACTTTGCGGTTCAGGTGCGCGGGCCGCTGGTGGCCCGCATGCATGCCGAATGTCAGAAGCTTTGGGAACGCGTGGCCTGGGCGACGCTGCAGTTCAGGCCGCGCCTGCCGCGCCTGCGGGAGTATGCCAACCGGCAGGCCGGACAGATCCGCGCCACGCTGCTGGTGCGCGACAACCTGCGCCACCGGCGCGATATCGAGGACGCCTATCTCGAGGCAATCAACGGGGCGCGCAGCGACATCATCATCGCCAACGCCTATTTCCTGCCGGGCCGGCGCTTCCGCCAGGCGCTTGTGCGTGCTGCGGAACGCGGCGTGACGGTGACGCTCATCCTGCAGGGGCGGGTCGAATACCTGCTGATGCACTACGCCTCGCAGGCGCTCTACGGTGCGCTGCTCTCGAAAGGCGTGCGCATCGTCGAGTACCGCCGCAGCTTCATGCACGCCAAGGCGGCCGTTGTGGACGACGACTGGGCCACGGTCGGCTCCAGCAACATCGATCCGTTCAGCCTCATGCTGGCACGCGAAGCCAATGTGGTGGTGAGCGACGCCGGTTTCACCCGGGAGCTGCGGCAGAAGTTGCTGCAGGCGGCCAGCCATGGCGGCCGCGAGCTGCGGCATCGGCAGTGGAAGAACCGACCGATCCACGAACGCGTGCTGCGCTGGATGGCCTACGGCATGGTGCGCGTGATGATCGGTCTGGCCGGTGACCTGCTGGCACGGCGCCGGGCAGGACGCGACACACGGCACAACCTCTGAGCGCGGGCGGCGCCGCGCTTTCAGGCTGGTTTCAGCTTCGGCACCTACACTGCAGGCATGACAACCCGACGCCTCATGCTCTTCCTGGCCGTCCCGCTGCTCGCCTTCGGTGCGCTCGCCGCCGGCGTGTTCTACATGCCCATGGGTTTCGCCGACGACGATCACATCCGGGCGCGCGAACTGAGCCAGCGCGGCGAAATCCTGTCACTTGAGAAGATCTCCGAGCGGGCGAAGGCGGTGCGCCCGGGCAAGCTGATCGACATCGATCTGGAGCGCAAGCGCGAGCTGTGGATCTATGAAGTCGAACTGCTCGACGATCAGGGTCGCGTGTGGGAAATGAAGCTCGACGCACGCAATGGCGAACTGCTGAAGCTGGAACAGGACGACTGACGTGAGACTGCTGCTCGCCGAGGACGACGAAGCGCTCGTCGCCGGGCTCAAGCCGGCGCTGGAGCGGGCCGGCTACGCGGTCGATCTGGCGACCGACGGCGTGTTTGCGCAATTGTGTGCCGACGCGATCGACTACGACCTCGTGCTGCTCGACCTCGGTCTGCCACGGCGCAGCGGCGTAGAGGTGCTGCAGCACTGGCGCGGCTCGCGCAAGTCGATGCCCGTGGTGGTGCTGACGGCGCGCGACACCTGGCAGGAAAAGGTCGCGGTACTCACGGCCGGCGCCGACGACTACGTGTGCAAGCCCTTCCACACCGAAGAACTGCTGGCTCGCCTGGCGGCGGTACTCAAGCGCAGCACGTCCGCGGTGCGGACACCGGGACCGCTGTCGGTCGCCGGCCTGTCGCTCGATGAGGACGGACAGCGTGCAACGCTGGCGGATGGCGCGCGCGTCGAACTGAGCCAGATCGAATTCCGCCTGCTTCGCTGCTTCATGCTGCACCCGGGCCGCGTGCTGTCGCAGCAGCGCCTGAACGAACACCTGTATGACCACGCCACCGAACACGAAAGCAATGTGATCGAGGCGCACATCACCCGCCTGCGTCGCAAGATCGGCCGCGACTGGATACAGACACGGCGCGGCCAGGGATATGTGTTCGACGCCCCTGCCGGATCATGAACGGTTCGCTGCACCGGCGTCTTGCCGTGGGCCTGGCGGTCAGCCTGGTGCTGCTGGCCGGGCTGCAGTGGCTGCTGGCCGGCATCGCCATCGAGCGGCTGCTGAAGGCGCAGCTCGCGCAGCGTCTGGAGCGCGATGCGGAAAATCTGCTGGCTGCGCTGCACACCGGCGCCGACGGCCGGCTGGCGCTCGACGCGACGCGCGTCGGCGGCGAGTATCAGCGCCCGTTCTCTGGCCACTACTACCGCATCATGGTCACCCACGACGGTCAGACGCATGACATCACGTCGCGCTCGCTGTGGGACGGCGGGCTTGCGCTGCCGCCGGCCGTCGATGTGCGACAGCGCGAGACCGCGGCGCGCGGTCCGCAGGGACAGTCGCTGTGGGTGGTGTCGATGCAGTACGAGAAGCGCGCCCAGCGCGTCGTGATCGCGGTGGCCGAAGACCTTGCGCCACTGCAGTCCGGTCTGCGTCAGTGGCATCTGCTGTACGGCCTGCTGTCGATGGCGGTGGTGCTGCTGGTGCTGGCCGTTCAGCGCTGGGTCGTGCAGCGCTCGCTGTACCCCCTGAACGCGCTGCAGCAGCAGTTGCAGGCACTGGAACGCGGCGAGCGCACACAGCTCGACGCCCCGGTACCGGACGAGATTGCACCACTGGTGGCGCAGCTCAACAGCATGCTGGGCATGCTCGCGCGCCGCTCGCAACGCTCGCGCGAGGCACTCGGCAACCTGGCCCACGCCCTGAAAACGCGCCTGGCCGTGCTCGTGCAGGCGACCGAGTCACCCGAACTGGCGGCACACCCGGCGCTCAGGCAGCGCCTCGTCGACAGCAACACGCTGATGCGCCACGCCATCGAGCGCGAACTGCGGCGGGCCCGGCTGATGGGCGGTGCGCATCCGGCCCAGCGCAGCAGCGTCGCTGCGGTGATCGATCAGCTCGGGCGCACGCTGGGCATCCTGTACGCGGAAAAGGAGCCGGATATCCGCATCGACGTGCCGTCAGGGCTGGCACTGGCCATGGACCCGGAAGACCTGCTCGAACTGCTGGGCAACCTGATGGACAACGCGTGCGCCTGGTGCACCGGCGTGGTCGGCGTTTCCATCCGGTACGCCGGCGACATCGGCGTCACGATCGAGGACGACGGCCCGGGATGCCCGGCCACACAGCTTGAAGCACTGACTGAACGCGGCTTCCGCGCCGACGAATCACGCCCCGGCCACGGTCTGGGTCTGGCCATCGTGCGCGACCTGGTCGACAGCTACGGCGGCACACTCGAATTCGGTCATTCGACCGCACTGGGCGGACTGCGCGTCACCGCACACCTGCCCGGCCATCTGGGGCACACCGTCCCGAACACCCGAGGAGACTGACATGAAGACATCTGCCATCCGCACGGCCCTGGTTGCCGTGCTGACCGCGTGCGCCACGCTGCCCGCACTGGCCGACGATGACGACCTGCCGAAGATGCGTGCCATCGCGGCCGGTGCCAAGCTGATATCGCTCGAGGACGCGCAGGCGAAGGCACTCGCCGCCAAACCCGGCACCATCGTCGATGTCGACCTCGAACGCCGCTTCATGGGACGAAACTACGACTATGAGTTCGAAGTGATCGACGCCGAGGGCAAGGAGTGGGAGGTCAACATCAACGCCCGCGATGGCTCCGTGCGATCGGTGCGTCAGGACTGGTTCGAGTGAGGCGACGCACGCAGCCTGCACCGATGCCGCACGTCTGCTGCACAATCAGGGCTGACCTTCCCGTACCGGACCGACCATGAGCATCGAACACGCCCCCGCCCTGCCCCACTGGATCAACAACGCGCGCAACACGCTGCGCAGCGAACGTCAGGCGGACGTGTTCGATCCGGCCCATGGCCGCGTTGCGCGGCGCGTGCTGCTGGCGTCCGACAGCGACGTGTCGGCAGCGGTGGCCAGCGCATCCGCCGCCCAGCCGGCCTGGGGCGCGCTGCCGCCGCTGCGCCGTGCGCGCGTGCTGTTCCGCATGCAGGAACTGGTGACGAAATACAGCACCGACCTCGCGCGCCTGATCACGCGCGAGCACGGCAAGACGTTGCCCGACGCCCAGGGCGAGGTACAGCGCGGGCTGGAAGTGATCGAGTTCGCCTGCGGCATTCCGCAACTGCTCAAGGGCCAGTACTCGGACAACGTCGGCGGCGGCATCGCCAACTGGAGCCAGCGCATGCCGCTCGGAGTGACCGCAGGCATCACGCCGTTCAACTTCCCGTTCATGGTGCCGATGTGGATGGCCCCGGTGGCCATCGCCTGCGGCAACAGCTTCATCCTGAAGCCGTCGGAACGCGATCCGTCACCGTCGCTGCTGACCGCCGAACTGTTCCGCGACGCGGGACTCCCGGAGGGGGTGTTCAACGTCGTGCAGGGTGATCGCGAAGCCGTCGACGCGCTGCTGGTGCATCCGGACGTGCGTGCCGTGAGCTTCGTCGGCTCGACGCCGATCGCGCGCCACATCTACGAAACCGCGGCACGTCACGGCAAGCGTGCGCAGGCACTGGGTGGCGCGAAGAATCACATGGTGGTGATGCCGGACGCCGACATCGCCCAGGCGGCCGACGCGTTGATCGGCGCCGCCTACGGCTCGGCCGGCGAACGCTGCATGGCGATTTCGGTGGCCGTCGCGGTCGGCGACATCGCCGATGCGCTGGTCGAGGCGGTCAAGGTCCGCGCGCAGACACTCCGTATCGGCGACGGCGAAAGCGCGGGCGCCGACATGGGGCCGGTGGTCACCGCCGCGCACCGCGAACGCATCGTGTCGCTGATCGAGAGTGGCATCGCGGAAGGTGCGACGCTGGTGCTCGACGGGCGGCGACACACGGTGGCCGGCCGGGAGAAAGGCTACTTCCTCGGCGCGACGCTGTTCGACCGCGTGACGCCCGCGATGCGCATCTGGCAGGAAGAAATCTTCGGCCCGGTGCTGTGCGTGGTGCGGGCGGCAAGCTTCGGCGAAGCCGTCGCGCTGGTGAACAGCCACGAATACGGCAATGGCGTGTCGCTCTACACACGCGACGGGCGCACTGCGCAGGAATTCGCGCAGCGCATCGAAGCCGGCATGGTGGGCATCAACGTGCCGATTCCGGTGCCGATGGCCTGGCACTCGTTCGGCGGCTGGAAGCAGAGCCTGTTCGGCGATCTGCACGCCTACGGCGAAGAAGGCGTGCGCTTCTACACGCGCTACAAGAGCATCATGCAGCGCTGGCCGGACAGCGGCTCGAAGGGGCCGGAATTCGTCATGCCGGTGAATCAATAGTCCGCGCGGCCGCGTTCACTCTATGGTGAGCTGCGGCAGCCAGTGCGAGCGCTCGTCGGCGGGGGTCAGGTCTTCGTCGCGCAGCGGCCGCTTGCGGCGTTCGAGCGGCACCGTGGTGGGTGCGATGAACGGATCCATGTCGACATCGTGCTGCCGCCCCTCGATGCGCTCGCCATCGATCTTCATGCGGTAGTAGACGCCGTTGAACGGATTGACGTGCAGCGCAGCCGGCAGCGTATGCATGAACATCAGGGCGTATTCGAGCGGCGTGAGGTCGGCACGGCTGACCAGTGGCGGCTCGTTCCCGACCGGGAAATTGCACAGGCGCTGCTTCGGGCCGGTGAGACAGCGGAACGGCCGCATCGCCAGAAAATACTCGCCGAGCTTTTCGTCCAGCACGATGCTGAAGCGCGATGTGCCGTCGGCTTGCGGCGTGAAGGTGACCTGACCGATCACGATCCGTTCGCCCTGCGCATTGCCCAGCGTGATGGTGCGCGTGCCCGACAGTACATCTGCGTGCGCTGCCGTGCTGACAAGCAGGCTGCACAAGGCAGCGTTCATCCATCGCTTCATGCTGCGCTCCCCGATGTCCAGTGTTGGCGGTCACCATGAAAACCATGGAACCCGAGCGATCTGACCGGTCGAAGCCTGCATACCTTACGCCGCAACCGAAAGCGATACTGCCATGAACCGTCGTCGTTTCACGTTCGCAGCCGGGGCGGCGCTGCTGGTGCCCGGGCGGGCCCGCCCGGGCACGCCGGACCCCGCACGTGCGGCGCTGCAATCCGGCGGCTGCGCACTGCTGATGCGCCACGCCGCGACCGAACCGGGCATCGGCGATCCGCCCGGCTACCGGCTCGACACCTGCGGTTCGCAGCGCAACCTGTCACCGGCCGGACGCGAACAGGCACGACGCGCCGGCGCATGGCTCGCGCAGCAAGGATTCGTGTTCGATGCGGTGTTCAGCAGCCGCTGGTGCCGCTGCGTCGATACGGCATCGCTGATGTTTCCGGGGCAACCGGTCGAGGTGCTGGAGGCGCTGAATTCGTTCTTCGAGAATGGCAGCGCGCGCGAACGACAGACCGGCGCGCTGCGCAGCTGGCTCGGAACGCTGGAGGGATCGCGCCGGGTGGCGCTGGTGACGCATCAGGTCAACATCCTGGCGCTGACCGGTGACAACCTCGCCATGGGCGGGGCGGTGGTGGTGCAACCCGACCGGCGCGGCGGCGTGCGCAGCGTCGGCCGGCTCGACCTTGCCGGTTGAGACGCCCGCCTACTTCACGGCGGCGAAGTGCTCGTCGTAGCGGAACACATAGTCCTTGTCCTTCAACGGCGTGTGGCAGGTGCGACAGGTGTCGTACTTCGCCTCGCCATTGAGTTCGCCGGTGCCCTTGAAGGCGCTGTAGATCCAGTCGCCGTTCTTCTGCGCTGCGGGTACGCCGGCGCCCCAGCCCGGGTTCTTGCCCATGACGAAGACCGCGGCCAGCTTGTCCTTCACCAGCTTGCCGTCGGCACCCTTGATCGGCTTGCCGGCGCCATCGAGCTTGACCGACCAGTTCTCCATCACGAAGGTCGAGCCCTGCGGGAAAGCCTCGCCCGGTCCGGCCTTCTTCGCCTGCAGATTCATGTAGATGTCGCGGATCTGTTTCGCGTCCTCGCGCTGCACCGCACTGAGGAAGGTCGGCCAGGTCCGGTAGTCGGTTGGCAGCGGCAACTGACCGTCATTCAATGCCGCCACCGGCGGCGGTGCGCTCATCTGGCTGCAGCCGGCGATGATCAGTCCGGCGACAACGGCGCCAAGTATCTTCTTTTGCATGGATGGACTCCTGATAGGCAGTGGACACAACATCTGCGCGGGGCCCGGTCCGGCACCCCGCATGCGTCCACTACCCGCCCATCCCTGATCCGGATGCAGCGGGCAACGGAATCAGCGTGCCCGGCCGCGACGCCAGGCCTCGGCCGACAGCAGCAGCAGGCCGATGCCGATCAGCAGCATGCCGGCCAGTTCGCCGGTGCCCGGCCGCTCGCCGAGCTGCCAGGCAGCCGACAGCACGCCGATGACCGGCGTCACCAGCGACACCATGCTGGTGGTTCCGGCCGACAGCCGGCGCAGCGCGTACAGCCACAACAGCCACGCGATCACGGTGCCCGGCACGATGTTGTAGAGCAGCGCGCCGATCAGCGACGGTGTCCAGTTGATCGGCTCGGCCGGCCACCACAGCGCCACGACGACCAGCGGCACGGCACCGATCAGCGACTGCCAGGCGGCGATGGCCAGCACGTCGAGGTCGGGCTCCCGGGCCTGCAGCCTTTTCGCGACGATCACCGCCAGTGCCCAGCACACGCCCGCCAGCGTCGCCAGCACGCTGCTCAGCAGGTCTCCGGCCAGATGCAGCGGATCAAGAATGCACAGCAGGCCGACCAGCGTGGCGACAGCCGATGGCCACTGCCAGCCGTGCAGGCGATCGCCGAGCAGCGGCCAGGCCAGCAGCATCACCCAGAAGGGCATGGTGTAGGCCAGCACGGCTGTCTTGCCGGCGCCCCCGCTGACCAGCGCGAGAATGATCAGCCCGGTGAAGCCGGTGGTCTGCAGCAGACCCATCAACGCTACCGCGCGCATTTCGACGATGCGCACCGGGCGACGCATCGCGAGCACCAGGCCGAACAGGACCAGGGCACCGAACAGCGTGCGCAGCGCGCCGAACTGGAAGGGGCCGATGTCGACCAGCGCGATCTTCATGACCACCCAGTTGTAGCCCCAGATCACGGCCAGCAGCATCAGGGCTGCCAGCGCGCGCGCGGACGGGCTCTGCGGCATGGACGACTCAGTTCCAGATGTGGGTGATGAGGCGCCAGCTGCGGTCCGGCTGGCGACGATAGACCATCGTCAGATGGCCGCTGAACGTCTGCAGGCCGCCCTCGCCGTTGGCCTGCGCGCTCCAGCGCCCTCGTTGCGTGGCGACTTCGCTGTCACCGATCACCGCATGCAGCTCGATGCGGTGGTTGTGCAGTCCCTGATCGATCGCACCGGCAAACAGCGCCTCGATCTGCGCCGAACCCAGCGCAGCGTTGCCACCGGCCGGCAGCACGGCGCCCTGCTCGTCGTACAGCGCCGCCAGCGCGGCGGCATCACCGCGGTTGAAGGCCGCGTCCCAGCGCTGATTGAGGTCGGCAACGGCGGCTTGAAGGGCTTGCAGAGTCACGTGAATCTCCTTGGGAAAGTCTTGAAAAGTCGAGTTGGGGAAAAGGGATCAGCCGGCCCACTTGAGCGGCGAACAAATTCAGGCAAAGGCGCCTGTACCGGAATGCACGACACCGAGCATCGCCTGAAGCGCGCCACGCTGCGCTTCATCGAGCCCGGCCATCACGGTGCGCACGCGGCGGTAGTAATCGGGCATGACCGCATCGAGCACGGCTTGTCCGGCCGGCAGCAGGCGAACGGTCAGGCGGCGCCGGTCTGCGGTATCGAACACGCGCTGCACCAGCCCGTCGCGCTCCAGCCCGTCCAGCAGGCCGGTCATCGTGGCACGCGTGACGCCGGCCTTCTGGGCCAGCACCGAGGGCGAAGATTCGAATGCCTCTTCGCGCATCAACAGGATGAGCACCCACCAGCGGCCCTGCAGAAGCCCGTGGCGGGCAAGAAATCCGTCGAGCGCCTGCGACAGTTCGGTCGCCACGCGCAGCAGGGTCAGAAAGGACGCCACCGCGCTGACATCCGCTTCGGGATAGCGGGCGGCAAACTTGCGCAGGACATCAGGTGTCGGGAGATCGCGGAGCTGAAGCATGATTAGCCGCATTATAGTTAGGAGCCTTATATTGTCAACGGCACACTGGAGCACGGGCCCGATGTTGGGCTAGGATTGAAGGCAGCGCATGCAGCGCCCGTTAATCGTCTTTTACGCGCAGCCGCAATGCGACCAGGAAAGCGACCGCATGGACACCATCGACACGATTGCCGCCGCCGCCGGCCTGGCCTGGGCCAGTGGTCTGCGCCTGTATGCGGTGATCTTTCTCGCCGGACTGGCCGGGCGCCTGGGCTGGGTCGATCTGCCGGGCGACCTCGACACGCTCGAACATCCGCTGGTGCTCGCAGCGGCTGGTCTGATGCTGTGTGTCGAGTTCTTTGCCGACAAGATTCCGGCGCTCGACAGCCTGTGGGACGGCGTGCATACCTTCATCCGCATTCCGGCGGGGGCGCTGCTCGCCGCGTGGGCACTCGCCGACCAGAGCGCGCCGGTCGTGCTGGCGGGCGCACTGCTCGGTGGCTCGCTGACGGCCGGCACACATCTGACCAAGGCGGGCAGCCGTATCGCCATCAACACGTCGCCCGAACCGGTCAGCAATCTGATCGCATCGACCAGCGAAGACGGCGTTGCGGTCGGTGGCCTGTGGCTGGCCTTCGCCTACCCGATCGTGTTTCTCGGCTTTCTCGGCGTGTTCCTGCTGTGCATGCTGTGGCTGCTGCCGCGCGTCTGGCGCTTCCTGAGCGACCTGCTGTCCTGGGTGGCCGGCAAACAGGCACCAGGTTGACCTGAATCAGTCTGCCCCGGCCGGCGCAGCAGTCCAATGATGCCAACCATCCACCGAGGTCTGCATCATGAAAGCGCTGACTGATCTGCTGTCTACCGACTACGGACTGATGAGCCTGCTGGTCATTGCATTCACCCTCTTCATGAGCATCTGGTTCGGCCGCTTCTTCAAGCGGCATATCGAAGAGGATGCGGCACGCGCTGCACGCGCCGATCAGTCGGCGAAACTGTAGGGGCCACCGCGTTCGCGTGCCCGCTGCCAGGCCGGGCGGCTGTGGATGCGGGTCAGAAAATCGGCCAGACGCGGATGCGTCGAACCGAGGCCGGCCCCCTTTGCCGCCGCTTCGACCGGAAAACTCATCTGGATGTCGGCCGCGGTGAACGCGTCACCGGCAAACCACGGCCGCGTCGCCAGTTCCGCTTCCATGAAGCGCAGCTGGTCATCGATGTTCGGCTGCACGAAGGTTTTCAGCACGTGATCGGCCAGACCGCGCGCCACGGGCTTGATGAAAAACGGCACCGGCGCATTGCGCACCTTCTGAAATACCAGATGCATCAGCTGGTACGGCATCGCTGAGCCTTCCGCGAAATGCAGCCAGTAGGTGTAACGGCGCGCGTCGGCACTTCCGGGTGAGGGTTTGAGCCGGCCCGCGCCATGCACCTCGACCAGATATTCGATGATGGCACCCGATTCGGCGATGACCTGATCGCCGTCGGTGATGACCGGCGACTTGCCAAGAGGGTGTACCGCGCGCAGTTCCGGCGGCGCATAGGACGTTTCCGGATCGCGCTCGTAACGCTTCACCGCGTACTCGAGCCCGAGCTCTTCAAGCAACCACAGCACGCGCTGCGAACGGGAATGCGCCAGATGATGAACGGTGATCATGTGAGTATTTTCCAGACCAGTGAAACGCCTGCCATCACCAGATCGCCCACATCGAGCGAGGTGGCGTCCAGTGCGGGATTGGCACGCGACGAACGGGCCGACGTGCCCCCTGAGCGGCGCGCCTGCTGTTCGCGTCTTTCGGTTTCGATCAGCGCGTCGGCAATCGCCTCCGGATCGCGGTTGGCGCGCTTTTCCTCTGCCGCACGATAACCGTTGAGCGCACTCTTCACCGCATCCGGATCGATCAGCGAGAAGGCGGACCGGCAATGCGGACAGGCGTGGTCCTTTCGGATGTCGACCGGCGCGCCGCAGCCGGTGCAGTAGATGGCGCCGACCCGCTTGCTCAGATCGTGGATTTCCGGCTTGGTGAGCTGGCGGACGAAACCCTTTTCGATCATGAACGAAGCAAAGGTGCTGAAGCGGCCGTGGCGATGCGGGCAGCGACTGGTGGCATAGCGGCCACTGCGTACGATGTCGTAGCCATGTTCGAGCTTGCTGCTGCAGCGCGGGCAGGCCATCACCGGCGCCACCGGATTGCGCTGCACGTCGCGATGCTCGTGCAGCTGCTTGAACAGGTCATTCACCGACGCCGGCGAAAGCTGCTGGTTCTCGTGCGTATCGAACCAGATGCCCTGGCAGGCGTAGCAGATGTCGAGTTCGAGCGGCCCGCCGCCGTGGTGCGAAAAGGTATGCACGTCCATCGGGACGCGGCAGGAGGGGCAGTTCGGTTTCGGGCTCATGGTCGAATCGACAGGCGGGCGGTTGAACGGTCGGCATGCCTTCGCGCGGCGCGCCGCACGGCATCCATCGTCTTCAGCGGCATCGGCGGCTGAAACTTCAGCGCGCGCTGCGCGTCACCTTGACGCCGGCGGGCGCACTGCGATGGAAGGTGACCGGTATCGCAGGCGCCTGCGGGACCGATTTTCGCAAGCTCCCGACCACATGCATTTCGCACTTCTTGCAGTCGAAGCGCAAGGTGAGCCGGTCGTTGCCGTTCATCAGCGTCATCGGTTCCGCTTTCACCATGCCGCGCAGGTCGTAGTCCTTCAATTCCTTCGGACACAGGTTGTGGCTGTAGCGCAGGCAGTGCTTGGTGATCATCAGCGACACCTCGCCCGGCTCGTGATTGAGCTCGTAGGCGTCGGCGATCAGCTGCACGCCATGCCGGCGATAGAAGGTGCGCGCCTTCTCGTTGTACACGTTGGCGAGATAGCTCAGTTCGGTGTCGGTGAACGGCACCGGCGGTTCGACCGCCGCCAGCGGCCGCGGTCGTGCATGCGCCTTCACGCGGGCCGCTTCCAGCTTTTCGCAGGCGTCACGGCGCATGGCGTTCAGCACCGAAGCCGGCAGGAACCACGCCTGCTGCGTATCCAGCGTCACCGTGCGCGCTTCGAACATCGTGTTGCCGAGCCGTGCGACGGACTCCCGGATGCCCGCCAGCGCGCGTTCGGCGTCGCGCGCTGGCTGCCGTTCGAACGCGATGTCCGCGCGCGCCGTACAGCCGTCCTCGTCGGTCAGCGTCAATGAAAAACCGTCCGGCGTGTCTGCAAACCGCAGATCCACTGCAACACGCCGCTCGCTCGATTTCTTCTCCAGCGCGCGCTCGAACGCCTGATCCCGGTTGCGGAACAGCGTCAGCCCCGGCTTCAGGTCATCCGGCATGACGTTGGGGAACAATTGCTTCCCGTGCACGGTATTGATGCGCAGGCCCTGCAGTTCGCGGTGGCTGTCGAAATAGCTCAGACCGTCGCCGTTGTGGATGTCGACCTGCGACTCGACTTCGATGTGGTCGACCGCAACCCGGGTCACGGTCGCGGCTTCCTCGCCGACGAAACCGGGCGCTTCGAACGCTTCGATGCCGTGCTGCCGGCCATTGACGAAGTAGTCGGTCGCGCCGCGGTTGAATGACTTTTCCGGCTGCGGCGTGAAGAAGAAGGTGCAGCGGCCGCTGGATGCGCGCCGGTGCGCCGGCAGATCGTCCAAGATGTCGTCGAGCAGCGTGCGGTAATGGGCGGTGATGTTCTTCACGTAAGCCAGATCCTTCAGCCGCCCTTCGATCTTGAACGAGCTGATGCCGGCGTCGATCAGCGCGCGCAGATTGGCGCTCTGGTCGTTGTCCTTCATCGACAGCAGGTGCCTGTCGTGCGCCACGACGGCGCCGCTGGCATCGGTCAGCGTGTAGGGCAGACGGCAGGCCTGCGAACATTCGCCGCGGTTGGCGCTGCGCGCGGTGTGCGCATGGCTGATGAAGCACTGACCGCTGAATGCCACGCACAGCGCGCCGTGCACGAAGAATTCAAGCGAACACGACGTGTTCGATGCGATGTCGCGGATCTGCTCCAGCGTCAGTTCGCGTGCCAGCACGATCTGCGAAAAGCCGACGTCCTGCAGGAAGCGCGCCTTGGCTGCGTCCCGGATGTCGGTCTGCGTGCTGGCGTGCAACTGGATCGGTGGCAGATCCATTTCCAGCAGGCCCATGTCCTGCACGATCAGCGCATCGACACCGGCGTCGTACAGTTGGTGGATGGTGTGCCGCGCCGGTTCCAGCTCGTCGTCGCGCAGGATGGTGTTGAAGGCGACGAACACCTTCGCATGGAAGCGGTGCGCGTGCGCGGCCAGGCGAGCGATGTCGGCCACTTCATTGTCGGCACCCTTGCGTGCGCCGAACGACGGGCCGCCGATATACACCGCATCGGCGCCGTGGTTGATCGCCTCGATGCCGAAATCGGCATTTTTCGCAGGCGCGAGCAGTTCGAGGATGCGGCGGTCTGAGGTCATCGGGAAGCGCGACAGGGCATGAGCCGTAAAGGCGCGATTATCCGCGAGCGCGCCACAAATGAAAAACCGGCCGAAGCCGGTTCGTGTCGCAGCCGGTGCGGAATCAGGCGCGGCGACGCGCCATCATGCCGATCAGCAGCACGCCGCCGAGCATCATCGCCCAGGTGCGCGGCTCGGGTATCGGCGCCGGCACCGTGGCCTGCAGGCTGGCCACTTCCCAGCCGATGTCGTCCAGCGCCGCCCAGTCGAGGTCGGTCATGTAGCGCCGCTGCCCTGAAGGTATGAAGGGTGAAAGCAGCGGAATCTGCTGGCTGCCATTGGCGACACCGCGCAAGCTGGTGGCGAAATGCGCATCGGTGTTGTCGCCCTGCAGCGCGACGGCGGCACCGCCGTTCGTGGCCGTGGTGACCGCGCCGGTGAAGGTATCGCCGACCACCGCGTCGAACCAGCTGTCGGCCGTGCCGAAACCGAACACGTGCGCCGTTTCGTGCATCGCCACGGTGTAGAAGTCGAAGCCGGAAAAGCCTTCGGCGGTCGACACGTCGCTGTCGAAGTACCAGTTGATGTTGGCACCGAAGCTGATCGACCCGCCCCACGGCCCGAAATCGGTTTCGACCGGCGTCAGCGCGCCCGGCTCGCCGCGCGACAGCGCGTTGTTGATGAAAGCCGTGCTGCCACTGACGGCCTGGAAGCCCGGGCCGCCGACGCCCAGCGTCTGGCCGCTGAAAGCGTGTGAGCCGACGAAAATGCGGATCTCGTTCTCGGGGATGCTGAAGTTGTTGATCGCCAGCGGCGTGCCGAACGGATCCTGGGGGTTGTAGAGGCGCGCCGTGAAGGCGTTGCTGCCGGACGGCGTGATCGCGGTCAGCGTGTCGAGCAGGTTCAGGCTGAATACCTGCGCCACCTGATCGAGCACCACCCGCTTGTCGCTGGTGAAGAATCCGGCGCTGTCGTAGGTGTAATCGAACACCACATCAATGGCCTGGGCAGGCACGGACAGCGTGGCAATCAGCGCGGCACTTGCCGCAATCAGGGGCTTTTTCAACGCAATCTCCTCAAGGTTGCCGCAGGGTATCGCAGACTCCCTGCAACGCCGCGTGCAATTGTGCACGGCCCAAGTCGCCCGTTTCAGGCACTCCTCGTGCAGTTCCGCCCGGCGTGCTTGGCGGCGTACAGCGCCTGATCGGCCCGCTCCACCAGCGTCTCCGGCGTGTCTTCGGCCCGCCAGGTGGTGAGGCCGGCGCTCACCGTCACGGCCAGCGCCTCCCCGATCGTCGGCAATGGGCAATCGGCAATCCTGCGCCGGATCGTGTCCGCCAGCAGGAGCGCGTCCGCTTCGCGGCAATCGCGCAGCACCAGCAGGAATTCTTCCCCACCCCAGCGGCACGCCAGGTCCGACTCGCGCAGGCTGGCGCGGATCAGGCCACTGACGTGCTCGATCATGCGATCCCCGGCCAGATGGCCGTGACGATCGTTCAGCGCCTTGAAATGGTCGATGTCGAACAGGATCGCTGACAGCGACTGACGCGCGCGCCGGGCATCCGCCAGCGTCTGCACCATCATGATCTCGAACGCGTGCCGGTTCAGCAGGCCGGTCAGGCGATCTGTGGTGGCCATCTTTTCCAGGCGGAGCTGGTAACGATCCAGCGTCAGGCTGGCCAGATAGACCGTGACCAGCGTGATCACCACGCACAGGCAGAGGTTGATGTAGAGGGTGCGCCGGATGTCGGCGAGGGCGTCGTCCTCGATTTTCTCGACCACCAGGAACCACTTCATTTCCGGCACATAACGCACATTGAGCAGGTAGTTGCGCCCCTCGCTGCGATACTGGAACGAGCCCGCTTCCGCCGCCAGCATGGCTGGCGCGATGTCGCGCAGCCCTTCGACCTCGTTCAGATGAGCCGCGCCGTGCCAGGGGGTTTCGCCGAACAGCACGACCTTCCCCTGCTTGTCGACGAAGTAGACGCTGCGTTGATAGCGCTGCTGGTAGCCGGCCAGCAGTTTGCGGACGGTATCGACCGTCAGACCTACACCGGTCACGCCCATCAGGCCGCCGTCGTAGTCGTACACGCGGTAGTTGATGAACACGGTCAGCGTGTCGCGGCTGCGCGTATCGGTGTCGACATTGATCTCGTAGGGCTCTTCCAGCCGCCGCACCCTGAAATACCAGCTGTCCTGCGGGTTGTCTTCGCTCACCTTGCGCAGCAAGCCGTCCGGGTGATAGTAGTTTCGCGTGCGCTCCGATACGAAAAAGCTGGTGAAGGTGCCGTAACGGCTGCGCACTTCGCCGAGGAACTTGGTCAGCGCCGGCACATCGCGTTCGTTGCGCAGCACCCAGTCGCGCAGAAAGGTGTCGCCGGCCATCATCGACGCGATGAACACCGGGCGGATCAGATCCTTCTGGATTTCCGAGTAGATGTTGTCCGACGTGAGCGGCAGTTCGCTGTCGACGATGGAGCGATGGATCCCGTTCTTCGACACGTAGTAGCTGACCAGTGTCGTCATGACAAACCCGAGCGAAAGCAGCAGGCCGAGCAGCAGCAGAAGCCGGTGCTTGCCGGTCACGCGACCGCGCGTGTGACGGTTCATGGTCTGGGCGGGCAACGGCGTCGAGGCGGCCGACGCATCGGCGTCGTTGCGCTGCAGTGGAGTCTGCCGGGAAGTCATGGGATTGAAGGTAAGGAGAAGACGCTGCAGCATTAACGGCCGTTCGCCGAATGACTGCAACCCGAGTGCCTGCCGGTACGGCTACCGGCAGGCAGCGGCTCAGCGGGCGATCGGCTTGTAGCGGATGCGGTGCGGTCTGGCGCCGTCTTCGCCGAGGCGCTTCTTCTTGTCGGCTTCGTATTCCTGATAGTTGCCGTTGAAGAAGGTCCACTGCGAGTCCCCCTCGGCAGCGAGGATGTGCGTGGCGATGCGGTCGAGGAACCAGCGGTCGTGCGAGGTGACGAGCACGCAGCCGGAAAACTCGAGCAGGGCATCTTCCAGCGCGCGCAGCGTTTCCACGTCGAGGTCGTTCGACGGCTCGTCGAGCAGCAGCACGTTGCCGCCGGCGATCAGCGTCTTGGCCAGATGCAGCCGGCCACGCTCGCCGCCCGACAGGTTGCCGACGATCTTCTGCTGGTCGCCGCCTTTGAAGTTGAAGCGGCCGATGTAGGCCCGGCTGGGCATTTCGAAGCGGCCCACGGTCAGGATGTCGGCGCCGTCGGCGACCGCTTCGAACACGGTCTTGGCGCCATCCAGGCCTTCGCGTGTCTGATTGACCGCGGCGATCTTGACCGTCGGCCCGACCACGATTTCGCCGGAATCGGGCTTGTCCAGACCCTGGATCATGCGGAACAGCGTCGATTTGCCGGCGCCGTTCGGGCCGATCACGCCGACGATGGCACCCGGCGGAACGCTGAAACTGAGGTTGTCGATCAGCAGACGGTCGCCGAAACCCTTCGACACGCCGTTGAATTCGATCACCTTGTCGCCCAGGCGCTCGCCCGGCGGGATGAAGATTTCGTGCGTTTCGTTGCGCTTCTGGTACTCGACGCTGCTCATTTCCTCGTAACGCGCCAGACGCGCCTTCGACTTGGCCTGGCGCGCCTTCGGATTGCCGCGCACCCATTCCAGTTCGGTGGCGAGCGCCTTCTGGCGCGCCGATTCGGTGTTCTCTTCCTGCTTCAGGCGCGCACCCTTCTGGTCCAGCCAGCTCGAATAGTTGCCCTTCCACGGAATGCCGTGGCCGCGGTCGAGCTCGAGGATCCATTCAGCGGCGTTGTCGAGGAAGTAGCGATCGTGCGTCACCGCCACGACCGTGCCCGGGAAGCGGACCAGGAACTGTTCCAGCCACTCGACCGATTCGGCGTCCAGGTGGTTGGTCGGTTCGTCCAGCAGCAGCATGTCCGGCTTGGACAGCAACAGCTTGCACAGCGCCACGCGGCGCTTCTCGCCGCCGGACAGCGGCGCGATCTTCGCGTCCCACGGCGGCAGGCGCAGCGCATCGGCGGCGATTTCCATCTGGGTTTCGATGTCGGCACCGGCGGTCGCCAGCACGTTTTCGTACTTCGCCTGTTCTTCGGCCAGCTTGTCGAAATCGGCGTCCGGCTCGGCGTAGGCGGCATAGATCGCGTCCAGTTTCGTGCGCGCTTCCATGATGTCGCCAAGACCGGATTCCACTTCTTCCTTCACCGTTTTCGCCGGATCGAGCTCGGGTTCCTGAGGCAGATAGCCAATGCGGATGCCCGGCAGGTGCTGCACCTCGCCCTCGAATTCCTTGTCGGCACCGGCCATGATGCGCAGCACCGTCGACTTGCCCGAGCCGTTCAGGCCGAGCAGGCCGATCTTTGCGCCGGGGAAGAAGGAAAGCGATATGTCCTTGATGATCGTGCGCTTGGGCGGAACGACCTTGCTCACGCGGAGCATCGACATCACGTATTGGGCCATGGTGTGCTGCGGGGATGACTGGAGAAGCCGGAAGTATGCCGCAAGCCGCACGGCTGCAGCCGCAGTCGCCTCAAACGTGCCGACTCGCACTACCATCCGGCGTCGGCATGTCGTTCAGGCGCCGGCTTCAGACTACCCAGACCGCACACAGGACACCCCATGATCGGTTCGATCGGCCTCATTCTCATCGGCGCGCTGCTGCTGGCGTCGAATCTGGAGCTCTTTTCGCTGCGGGACCTGGGCGAGATTCTCGGCACCTGGTGGCCGGCCGTGCTGATCGCAATCGGCGCCGCCGGACTGATCAAGCGCAAGTAGCTGCAGTGCCCCGGTGCGCACGGCACCTCGAAAACGTGCATCAAGTCACACTTCCTGCTGCCGATATCCATTGCTTCATCGGAATTCGGGGAGCACGTCCATGTTTGCACTCAAGACCCTGCGCAGCAGACTGCTCGCGCTCGGTGCAGCATCGCTCTTCGGGCTGCTCATGGCCGGCGGTTTCGGCCTTTTCCAGCTGGCGCGTCTCGACCGGGGTGTTGCCATTGACCTCGCGCAGATGGGCCGTGCGGTCGATATCGTGCTCGACGTGCAGAACGCAGGCATCGACTTCAAGACCCAGGTGCAGGAATGGAAGAACACGCTCATCCGCGGCAACGACCCTGAACAGTTCAAGCGTTATCGCGACGGCTTCGAAACGCAGGCCGCCGCCGTCGCCGAGCGACTGGGCAGCATCAGCGCCCGCCTGAAGGAAGACGCCTCGCCGCGCGCCGCGGAAGTCGATGCGCTGATCGCGGCGCACGGCGCGATGCTGGCAAGCTATCGCACGGCACTGCAGTCATTTGATGCCGCTGACCCCGAATCCGGCAAGAAGGTGGACCGGGCCGTCAAGGGCATCGACCGCAGCACGACCGATGCGATGACCGCGCTGACGCAGGGCATGGCCGAAGACGTGAAGGCGCTGGGCGTGCGCACGCAGGCGCATACCGCCGCGCTTTACCAGACCGGACTCACGACGCTGGTGATTGCCATTTCCTTGTTGTCGCTGATCTTGGTGACCGGCGTGGTGCTCACGGTACGTCGGCTGGCGCACAGCCTGCAGTCGCTGCGCGCCGCGCTGGCGACCGCACGCGAGCGACTCGACCTGACCGTCAAGGCGCCGGATCACCTCGGCGACGAGTTGTCGGAAGCAGGTGCCTCGATCAACGCCCTGTTCGGCGAGCTGCGCAGCGTACTCAGACTGATGCGCGACAACGCGCAGCACATCGCCAGCCATTCATCCTCGTTGCACGGTTCGGTGTCGACGCTTGCCGCCGCCGTGTCCCAGCAGAATGACTCGACGTCGAACATGGCGGCGGCGGCCGAGGAGCTGGCGGTCAGCGTGGCGCACGTCAGCGACAGCGCCGGCAGCGCGCGCGATGTGTCCCGATCATCGATGGAACGGGCCGAATTCGGCGGTGGCGTGATCGAGTCGGCGTCCGGCGCCATGTCCAAAGCCGCACAGGACGTTCATTCGACGATGGAAGGCATGAATGCGCTCGGCGCGAGCATGGCGCACATCGGCAAGATCGCGGCCACCATCAAGGACATCGCGGACCAGACCAACCTGCTTGCGCTGAATGCGGCGATCGAGGCCGCTCGCGCTGGCGAACAGGGCCGCGGCTTCGCGGTCGTGGCAGACGAGGTGCGCAAACTGGCTGAACGGACTGCCGTGGCGACGCGCGAGATCGATGCCGCGGTGGACACCGTTCAATCGGTCAGCACAAGCGCGGTCGGCAACATGACGACGCTTTTCGACCAGTTCGAACGGATCGGCGCGTCGACGCATGACGCAGGTCAGGCGATCGCCGAGATCCAGGCGGAATCACGCAAGGTGGTCGGCGCCACGGAAGACATTTCACGCGCATTGCTGGAGCAGACCTCAGCCAGCGAAAGCATCGCCCGGCAGGTCGAATGCATCGCCGGCATGAGCGAAACCAACCGGCACGCCGTGGTCAGTGTCGGCGACGCAGCCGACGCGATGAACAGCCTGTCGCAGAGCATGCGGCAGCGGCTGGAGAAGTTCGTCGTCTGACCTTTCGTCAGACGTCCAGTGCGGGCGTCCTCCGCCCGCACTGCCTTCGCGCTCACTTGCGGCCGTAGGTGTCCTCGAAGCGCACGATGTCGTCTTCGCCGAGATAGCTGCCTGACTGCACCTCGATCATTTCCAGCGGCAGCTTGCCCGGATTTTCCAGCCGGTGCGTCGTGCCCAGCGGGATGTAGGTGGACTGGTTTTCCGACAGCAGCAGGATGTTCTCGCCGCAGGTGACGCGTGCCGTACCGCTGACGACGATCCAGTGTTCCGCGCGATGGTGGTGCATCTGCAGCGACAGCGATGCGCCCGGATTGACGACGATGCGCTTCACCTGGAAACGCGGACCGGCGTCGATCGAATCGTAATAGCCCCACGGCCGATACACCTTGCGGTGATTCTCCGCCTCCGGCCGCTTGTTCGCCTTCAGGTGGGCGACGATGCGCTTCACGTCCTGCGTGCGGTCCTTCGCCACCACCATCACCGCATCACAGGTTTCCACCACCACCACATCCTTCATGCCGAGGCAGCTCACCATGCGGGTTTCGGCAAACACCAGACTGTCCTGCGTGTCCTGCAGCAGCACGTCGCCACGCGACACATTGCCGTCGGCGTCCTTCGCCGCCACCTGCCACAGCGCGTCCCACGCGCCGACATCGGACCAGCCGGCATCGAGCGGCACGACGACGGCCGGCGCCACGCGCGGCTCGCCGGCGGCCAGCGGTTCCATGATGGCGTAGTCGATCGAGTCGGACGGGCAGGCCGAGAACGCGGCCTTGTCGATGCGGTAGAAGTCGTGGTCGGCGGCACCGCGCTCGAAGGCCGTGCGGCTGGCCGCTTCGATGTCCGGTCGGAACCGCTTCAGCAGGGCCAGCGCCACGCTTGCCTTCATCATGAAGATGCCGGCGTTCCACAGATAGTCGCCGCTGGCCAGATAGGCCTCGGCGGTTGCCGCGTCGGGTTTTTCGACGAAGCGGTCGAGCGTGCGCGCCGGACCACCGGCCAGCGCTGCGCCGGTCCGGATGTAGCCGTAGCCCGTTTCAGGCTTGTCCGGCGTGATGCCGAAGGTGACCACCGCGCCCGCGTCGGCGTGCGCGGCGCCCAGTGCCACCGCATCGCGGAAAGCGCCGGTATCGCGGATCACATGATCGGACGGCATGACCAGCAGCACCGGGTCGGCCGCGCCGGCGGCGAGCGCCGCCAGCGCCAGCGCCGGTGCGGTGTTGCGCCCCATCGGTTCGAGCAGCAGCGACGCCGGCTGCACATCGATCTGGCGCAGCTGTTCGGCGGTCAGGAAGCGGTATTCCTCATTGCACACGATGAGCGGTGCGGCAATCGTCAGTCCGGGTGCGCCAGCGCGCAGGGCGGTGTCCTGCAGCAGCGTCCGCTCGCCGTCCAGCGGCAGCAGCTGCTTCGGATAGCGTTCGCGCGACAACGGCCAGAGGCGGGTGCCGGAGCCACCGCACAGAATGACGGGTTGCAGGGTCATGACGGAAACCTGAGTGAAGATCGGAGCCCCGAAGTCTACGTCATGCCCTGCAGCGCTTCGCGATAAATCCGTTACAGCACAACGCGTTCGGTGGATAGGCAAGCCATGTCGTCAAGGGTAATACTGCCAGGCTGAAAGGGCGCGACAGCGGGTGAAGTGGACACGAGGGGCGCGCGAGCCCGTCGCTCGCGCACACCGTCGTGTGCTGCTTGGGCGTCGCAGGGAATCCATACGCCGCGCCCATTCGTGCCGGGACACGGCAAAAGCAGCGTTGTCTACGCGCTGCCCGGATCGAGATCGGCGGGCACCGGCAGGTCGTCGGGCGGACGGGGCTTCTCGACGCCCTTGGCGAAGGCGTCGTTCAGTTGGTAGACGTAAGCAAGCACTTCGGCGACCGCACGGAACAGCCGCGCGGGTACTTCCTGCTCGAGTTCCACGTGCTTGTGCAAGGCACGCGCCAGCGGCGGCGCCTCGACCAGCGGCACGCCGGCTTCGGCCGCCAGCGTGCGGATGCGCAGCGCCACTTCGCCGGCGCCCTTGGCCACCACCCGCGGTGCGCCGCCCTTGGCCACGTCGTATTTCAGTGCCACCGAAAAGTGGGTCGGGTTAGTCACCACGACGTCGGCCTTCGGCACATTGGCCATCATGCGGCTGCGCGCCATCTCACGCTGCTGCTGGCGGATGCGGCCCTTCACGTGCGGGTCGCCTTCCTGCTCCTTGAATTCCTGCCGCGCCTCTTCCTTGGTCATCTTCAGCTCGGACTGGTAATGCCAGAGCTGGAACGGCACGTCGATGGCAACGATCAGCGCCATGCCGGCCACCAGGATCAGCGTGGCGGTCATCACCAGGTCGCCGGTGGCGGCAAGTGCCACGTCGACCGGCGCGCTGAACATGGCGAACAGCATGTCCTGGTCACGCAGCACGACCCAGGCGGCCACGCTGCCGACCAGGGTGGCCTTGCCAACGCCCTTGCCCAGTTCGACCAGCGCGGTTTTCGACACCATCCGCTTGAGGCCGGCCAGCGGATTGAGTTTGGAGAATTTCGGCTCGAGCGCCTTGGGCGCAAACACCGCGCCGCCCATCAGGAAGGGGGCGACCAGCGCAGCGACCAATAGCGCCAGCATCAGCGGCGCCAGCACGATCAACCCGTCGACGATACGGTCGATCAGGATGGTGAACATCGCCGACGGATCGAAGATCGCACGCCGGTCCACGGTCAGCCCGTCGCGCAGCAGTTGCGCGCTGCGCGGCCACATCCAGCCGGCCAGACCATACATGCCGGCCACACCGGTCATGGTGACCAGAAAGGTCGCCAGCTCGCGCGAACTCGGTACCTGCCCCTCTTCCCGCGCCTTCTCCAGCTTGCGCTGTGACGCGGGTTCGGTTTTTTCGAGATCGCTTTCTTCTGCCACGTTCGCAGATCAGACGGGTGATGAACAGGACACCGATTGTGCGATCGCCCCGCGCCGGGCAATCGGCGGAAAAGACGGGAGAAAGCCCGGCGAAATGCGCGCGCGAAAGGCAGCCGGCCTGTGCGGCGCGTCTGCCTACCCGTCACACCTTCGAAGTCAATTCAAAAAACGACTAAGCAATTCGTTTCTTATTATTTCCAGATATGGATAGTGGTCCGTAGGCTTTCGGATCGACATTCGATTCATTTCCGAGACCACCCATGCACATCACTTCCCATCCATCGGGGCGACGACCGTGAGCCGGAGCACCCGGCGCGTGCTGCCCGGCTTCAATCTGACGCTCGGTTACACGCTGTTCTATCTGTCGGTGATCGTGCTGATCCCGCTGTCTGCCGTATTCATCAAGACGACCGAACTCGGACTGGCGGAATTCTGGGCCGTCGTGACCGCTCCGCGCGTCGTCGCGACCTACAAGCTCACTTTCGGCGCGTCGCTGCTGGCCGCCGCCATCAATGCGCTGTTCGGCCTGATGCTCGCCTGGTCGCTGGTGCGCTACCGCTTTCCGGGCAAGAAACTGGTCGACGCCCTCATCGACCTGCCGTTCGCATTGCCGACCGCGGTGGCCGGCATCGCGCTGACGGCGCTGTATGCCAAGAACGGCTGGCTGGGCCAGTGGATCGAAGGTGAATTCGGTATCAAGGTCGCGTTCGGCCCGCTCGGTGTGCTGGTCGCGCTGATCTTCATCGGCCTGCCCTTCGTCGTGCGCACGGTACAGCCCATCCTCGAGGACCTCGATACCGAACTGGAAGAAGCGGCCGCCAGTCTGGGCGCGCGCCGCTGGCAAACCTTCCGCTACGTGACGCTGCCCATCCTGCTCCCTGCGCTGCTGACCGGTTTCGCGCTGGCCTTTGCCCGCGCGGTCGGCGAGTACGGCTCGGTCATCTTCATCGCCGGCAACATTCCCATGGTGTCGGAGATCACCCCGCTGATCATCATCACCAAGCTGGAACAGTACGACTACGCCGGTGCGACCGCGATCGCGGTGGTGATGCTGGTGCTGTCCTTCATCCTGCTGCTGACCATCAATGGGCTGCAGGCCTGGACCAACAAGGTAACCGGGAGGGACCGCTGATGGCTGCCGTCACGTCGCTGCACGCCGCGGTCGATCATGCCGCCAGATTCGAGACGCGCTCGGCCACCCGCGAGCCGACCTGGATCAAATGGACGATCGTCGGCGTTTCGCTGACCTTCTTCACGCTTTTCCTGCTGATGCCGCTGATTGCGGTCTTCGTCGAGGCCTTCCGCAAGGGCTGGGATACCTATCTTGCTGCGCTGATCGAGCCGGATGCGCTATCGGCCATCAAGCTCACGCTGATCGCGGCCGCGATTGCGGTGCCACTGAATCTGAGCTTCGGCGTGGCCGCCGCATGGGCCATCACCAAATTCGAGTTTCCGGGCAAGCAGGTGCTGATCACGCTGATCGACCTGCCGTTCTCGGTATCGCCGGTGGTGGCCGGCCTGATCTATGTGCTGGTGTTCGGCGCCCAGGGCTGGTTTGGTTCCTCGCTGGCCGACCACGACATCAGGATCATTTTCGCGGTACCGGGCATCGTGCTGGCGACGGTTTTCGTCACCTTTCCCTTCGTGGCGCGTGAGCTCATCCCGCTGATGCAGGCGCAGGGCAAGGAAGAGGAAGAAGCCGCGGTAGTGCTGGGGGCGAACGGATGGCAGACCTTCTGGCATGTCACCCTGCCCAATATCAAGTGGGGCCTGCTGTACGGCGTCATCCTGTGCAATGCGCGGGCCATGGGCGAGTTCGGCGCCGTGTCGGTGGTGTCAGGCCACATCCGCGGGCTGACCAACACCATGCCGCTGCATGTCGAGATTCTCTACAACGAGTACCAGTTCGCCGCTGCCTTCGCCGTGGCCTCCTTACTGGCCCTGCTGGCGCTGGTCACACTGTGCATCAAGACGTGGATCGAGCATCAGGCCGCAAAGACCAAGGAAGAATCATGAGCATCCAGGTACAGAACATCCACAAGGGCTTCGGCGATTTCGTTGCGCTGGGCGACGTATCGCTCGACTTTCCGACCGGCGAACTGGTCGCGCTGCTCGGCCCGTCCGGCTGCGGCAAGACCACGCTGCTGCGGATCATCGCCGGGCTGGAATTCGCCGACAGCGGCCGCGTGCTGCTCGACGGCGAAGACGCCTCGGACACCCACGTGCGCGAGCGCCATGTGGGCTTCGTGTTTCAGCACTACGCGCTGTTCCGCCACATGAATGTGTTCGACAACGTCGCCTTTGGCCTGCGCATGAAGCCGCGTGCCGAGCGTCCCAGCGAAAAGGTGATCCGCACCAAGGTGCATGACCTGCTCAAGCTGGTGCAGCTCGACTGGCTGGCCGACCGCTTTCCGTCGCAGCTGTCCGGCGGCCAGCGTCAACGCATCGCACTGGCCCGCGCTCTGGCGGTCGAACCGCGCGTGCTGCTGCTCGACGAGCCGTTCGGCGCACTCGACGCCAAGGTGCGCAAGGAATTGCGCCGCTGGCTGCGCCGGTTGCACGACGAACTGCACATCACGTCGATCTTCGTCACGCATGACCAGGAAGAGGCGCTCGAAGTCGCCGACCGCGTCGTGCTGATGGACCACGGCAAGGTCGAACAGATCGGCACGCCCGAAGAAGTTTACCGTCACCCGGCAACGCCCTTCGTCTACGGCTTCCTCGGTGCGGTGAATCCGTTCCATGGGCGCATCGACGGCAGTACGGTACGCATCGGCGACGATATCCTGCCGCATCGTGTCAATGACTTCAGTCAGGGCGACGAGGTCGTTGCCTTCGCCCGCCCACACGAGCTGGACATCGTCATCGACCCGGCGTCCACCGCCGGCGTGTCGGCACGCATCGCCCGCGTGCTGTCGTTCGGCGTCACGGCGAGGGTAGAGCTGGACGGCCTCAATGGCGTGTCGGGCCAGCACTTCGAAGTGGAAATGACGCGCACTCGAGTCGAGGAGCTGGGACTGCAGGAGGGCCAGCCGGTGCGGCTGCTGCCGTCGCAATTGCGCGTTTTTGCGCGCTGATCGAGGATTTCCGGAAAGACACCGCATCATGAATTTTCAGCAACTTCGCATCATCCGCGAAACGGTCAGGCGGCAATTCAACCTGACCGAAGTCGCCAATGCGCTGTTCACCTCGCAGTCGGGCGTGAGCAAGCACATCAAGGACCTCGAAGACGAACTGGGCATCGAGCTGTTCGTGCGCAAGGGCAAGCGCCTGCTTGGCCTGACCGACCCCGGCAGCGAACTGGTCGAGATCGTCGAACGCATGCTGCTCGACGCCGGCAACATCAAGCGGCTGGCGGAACAATTCGCCCGCCGCGACGAGGGCCAGTTGCGCATCGCCACCACGCATACCCAGGCGCGCTATGCGCTGCCGCGCGTGGTGACCGAGTTCAAGCGGCTGTTCCCCAAGGTACACCTGGTGCTGCTGCAGGCCAGCCCGGGTGAAATCGTCGAACTGCTCAACGACGGCGAGGCGGACATCGGCATCGCCACCGAAACGCTGGCCGGCGCGCCCGAACTGGTGGCCTTCCCGTTCTATTCATGGCATCACGCCGCGATCGTGCCGGCCGGCCATCCGCTCGAAAGCGTGTCGCCGCTGACGCTGGAAGCCATCGCCGAACATCCGGTGGTGACCTATCACGAAGGCTTCACCGGTCGATCGAGCATCGACGCCACCTTTGCGCGCGCCGGCCTGCTGCCCGACATCGTCATGTCGGCACTCGACGCCGACGTGATCAAGACCTATGTCGAACTCGGGCTGGGCGTCGGCATCGTCGCGTCGGTCGCCTTCAATTCGGTGCGTGACAGCGGCCTGCGCCTGCTCGACAGCGACCATCTGTTCGCCGCCAACACCAGCCTGATCGCGTTGCGCCGCAAGCACTACCTGCGTGGCTATGCCTATCGCTTCATCGAACTGTGCGAGCCGTCGCTGAACGAAGTGACCGTCAAGGCCGCCCTCAAACCCGGCGCGGCAGAAGACTGAACGCATCCCGCGCGACCGCGCGGAACGAGCGCCCTGCAGCACATGCTGCAGGGCGCTTTTTCATTGCGCAGGTGCCCCGCAGAGACCTGATCCGGCCTGCGGATCGGACGCCCTGCGGTGCATAAGCTTTGCATCGAATGTGCGCAAAGCAATGCAGATCTAATTGGTTCGCACCGCTCGCAGCGCCGCCTACAGTGCGCTCCGTCACTACCCCACGGAGTTCAGAAAAATGCGTCACACCCTGAGGAACATCGCCGCCAGCCTGCTGCTCGGCAGCACGCTCGCCACCTCGGCCATCGCGGCCGACATCACGCTGCTCAACGTGTCCTACGATCCGACGCGCGAGCTGTATCAGGAATACAACGCCGCCTTCGCGAAGCACTGGAAGGCGAAGACCGGCGACACCGTCACCGTCAAGCAGTCACACGGCGGATCGGGCAAGCAGGCCCGCGCTGTCATCGACGGTCTGGAAGCCGATGTGGTCACGCTGGCACTCGCCTATGACGTGGGTGCGCTGCACGAAAAGGGCAAGCTGATTCCGGCCGACTGGCAGAAGCGCCTCAAGCACAACGCCTCGCCCTACACCTCGACCATCGTGTTCCTGGTGCGCAAGGGCAACCCCAAGGGCATCAAGGACTGGAACGACCTGACCAAGCCGGGCGTAGAGGTGGTGACGCCGAACCCGAAGACCTCGGGCGGCGCACGCTGGAACTACCTCGCGGCGTGGGGTTACGCACTGAAGCAGCCGGGCGGTTCGGATGCCACCGCAAAGGAATTCGTCAGGAAGCTGTTCGCCAACGTGAAAGTGCTCGACTCCGGTGCCCGCGGTTCGCTGACCACCTTTGCCGAGCGCGGCATCGGCGACGTGTTCATTTCGTGGGAGAACGAAGCCTATCTGGCCGTGAAGGAACTGGGCCCGGAGAAGTTCGATCTGGTCACGCCGTCGATTTCCATCCTCGCCGAACCGCCGGTCAGCGTTGTTGACAAGGTGGTCGACAAGCGCGGCACCCGTGCCGTGGCAACCGCCTACCTGGAATACCTGTACAGCCCGGAAGGCCAGGACCTTGCCGGCAAGCACTACTACCGGCCGATCGACCCGACCGTTGCAGCAAAGTATTCAGGCCAGTACGCCAAGGTGTCGCTGTTCAACATCGACGACGTGTTTGGCGGCTGGGACAAGGCGCAAAAGGAGCACTTCTCCGACGGCGGCGTGTTTGACCAGATCACCGTCAAGTAATCCGCATTCATGTCCATTCTGTTCATCCAGGGCAGTCCCGTCGAGCCCTCCCGCTCGGCGGCTCTGCTGGGGTTCGTGGCGAACGAAATCGGTCGCCGCGGCATCGACAACAGCCGCCTGAAACTGACCGATCTGCCGGCGCAGGCACTGCTGCACGCACGCTTCGCCGACCCGCATATCCGCATCGCCAGCGAGCGGGTACGCGGCGCCACGGCGATCGTGATCGCAACGCCGGTCTACAAGGCCGCCTACAGCGGATTGCTGAAGGCCTTCCTGGATCTGCTGCCGCAGGACGCGCTGGACGGCAAGGTGGTGCTGCCCCTGGCCACCGCAGGCAGCCCGAACCACGCCCTGGTGCTTGATTACGCATTGCGTCCCGTACTGCAGTCGATGTCGCCGTCACTGGTGCTGCCGGGCGTGCATGCCACCGATGCCACGTTGGCCAGAACCGACAGCGGAGGCTATGTGCTGTCCGACGACATCATCGATCGCCTGACCCGCGCCTGCGACCGCCTGGTGTATGAGTATCGCGCACTGCATGAACGGCGACCGCCCGCGGACACCCCCGCCGACCCGGTTCCGTTCGATCAGGTCCGTTGCAGCATCTGACCCGCCCGGTCAGTCCCCGCACATCGGGTGACCACCACACGCATCGATGTGCACCGGCGCCGGCGCCGGTCACGCACTGAAGGACACGTCATGAATGTTTTCTGGTTCATCCCGACCCACGGCGACAGCCGCTACCTGGGCACCGCCGAGGGCGGCCGCCAGGTCAGCCTGGACTACATGAAGCAGGTCGCAATCGCTGCCGATACGCTCGGCTACGAAGGCGTACTGCTGCCGACCGGCCGTTCCTGCGAGGACGCATGGGTCACTGCGTCGGCGCTGATCGGCTTCACGCAAAGGCTGAAGTTCCTGGTCGCCGTGCGCCCCGGCCTCACCGCACCGTCTGTCTCGGCCCGCATGGCCGCCACCTTCGATCGGCTGTCCGGTGGCCGGCTTTTGATCAACGTCGTCACCGGTGGCGACCCGACCGAACTGGATGGCGACGGCCTGTTCTATTCGCACGATGAACGCTATGAAATCACCGATGAATTCCTGCGCATCTGGCGCGGCATCCTTTCAGAAGCGCATCAGGGTGGTTCAATCGATTTCAACGGCAAGCACCTGACCGTCAAAGGTGGCAAGCAGCTTTACCCGACGGTGCAAAGGCCGTATCCACCGCTGTGGTTCGGCGGCTCCTCGCCAAGGGCACACGAACTGGCGGCGGAACAGGTCGACGTCTATCTGACCTGGGGCGAGCCGCCCGCAGCTGTCGGCGAAAAGATCCGCGACATGCGCGAGCGCGCCGCACGCCATGGTCGCACCCTGCGCTTCGGCATCCGCCTGCACGTGATCGCGCGCGACACCAACGACGAGGCCTGGCGCGCCGCCGATGATCTGATCCGGCACCTCGATGACGCAACCATCGAAGCCGCGCAGAAGAAGTTCGCCCAGATGGATTCCGAAGGGCAGCGCCGCATGGCGGCCCTGCACGGCGGACGGCGCGACCGGCTCGAAGTCAGCCCCAATCTGTGGGCCGGCGTCGGCCTGGTTCGTGGCGGCGCCGGTACCGCACTGGTCGGTGACGGCCCGACGATTGCCGAACGCATGAAGGAGTATGCCGAACTGGGCATAGACACCTTCATTCTGTCGGGCTATCCGCATCTTGAGGAGGCCTACAGCTTTGCGGAACGCGTGTTTCCGCATCTTCCGCGCGCGCAGCAACAGGGCTTGCCGGGATTCAGCCTGTCTGGCCCGTTCGGCGAAATCGTTGCCAATCATTACGTGCCGCGCGTCGCTGCAAGCTGATCGGGTTTGATGACGGGGACTTGCCGCAGCGCACATGCGCTGCGGCTTTTTTTTGCCATGTGCAGGGCAGAAATGCCGTCATCGCTTATCTCTCGTTTCGAAATGCAGTGCAGCACGAGGTGACTATCCAGCGCAGTTTTTCTTGGTTCTCCGGCTGCGCGGCGCTCCCTACCATCGCTTCTGTCACGGCACTGCCGTGCGTCCGACGTATCCGGACCGACCCCCGACAGAAGGAATGAACATGATCCGCACCGGTTTCTCGATTCTGCGCCGCGCGTTGCTCGGCAGCCTGCTGGCCGCCGCATTGCCCGGTCTGGTCCACGCGGCCGACACACCCAACCAGATCCGCCTCGACTACGCCTACTACTCACCGACCAGCCTCGTGCTCAAGCGCTTCGGCTGGCTGGAAGAAGCGGTCAAATCGTCCGGCATCGAAGTGAAATGGACACTCAGCCAGGGCAGCAATCGTGCACTCGAGTTCCTGAACAGCGGCTCGATCGACTTTGGCAGTACCGCCGGACTGGCCGCCGTGCTCAGCCGCGCCAATGGCAACCCGATCCGGTCGGTGTATGTCTATTCGCGGCCTGAGTGGACCGCACTTGCGGTACCGAAGGATTCACCGATCACATCGGTCGCCGAACTGAAGGGCAAGCGCATTGCCGCCACCAAGGGAACCGACCCCTTCCTGTTCCTGCTGCGTTCGCTGAACGAGGCCGGTCTGTCTCGCAATGATGTGGAAATCGTGCACCTGCAGCACGCTGACGGCCGCGTTGCGCTCGAACAGAAGCGCGTCGACGCCTGGGCCGGTCTTGACCCGCACCTCGCTGCCAGCGAACTCGAGGCAGGTACGAAGCTGATTTACCGCAATGTGAACTTCAACACCTACGGCTTTCTGAACGTATCCGAAAAGTTCGCCCGAAACTATCCGGAACAGGTGCGTACCGTCATTGCTGCGTACGAGCGCGCCCGCCGCTGGGTCATCGCGAACCCGGATGAAGCGGCAAAGATTCTTGCCGAGGAAGCGAAGCTGAACCTGGTTGTTGCCCAGGCGCAGCTCAAGCGCACGGACTTCTCCAACCCGCGCATCGGTCGCGAACACCACGATGCGCTGCGCGCCGCCGCACCCATCCTGGTGGCTGAAGAACTGGTGCGCAAGGGCACCGACGTGTCGAAGGTGGTGACGGAACTGATCGAGCCCACCTTCACCTCGGCCGTGCTCGCGGCGAAGGACTGAAGCCATGAACACCGTCGCACGCTCCTCCTCCCTGCAGGCGGCGGTGCCGCCCGCGCCGCTGGCGGCCTCTCCAGTCCGGCGCGGGCACCCTCATCCGGCATTGGGCTGGCTGCTGCCGGTGCTGACCGTCATCCTGTTCGAAGTACTGGTGCGCAGTGGCGTACTGGCAGCGCACCTGTTTCCGGCACCGACCGAAATCGTGCGCACACTGTTCGATCTCGGCAGCGGACTGGCCGGCCACATCGGCGTCAGCGTCGCTCGCGTACTCGGCGGCTTTGCCATCGGCGCTTCACTGGCCGTCATCGCAGCGGTGGTGGTCGGGCTGGACCGGCGCGCCGAGGCGCTGCTTGATCCGACTTTCCAGGGTTTGCGCGCCGTGCCCAGCCTCGCCTGGGTGCCGCTGCTGCTGCTGTGGCTGGGCATCGACGAAACGCCGAAGATCACCCTGATCGCCATCGGCGCCTTTTTCCCGGTGTATCTCAACCTGCTGTCCGGGCTGCGCAACGTCGATCGCAAGCTGGTCGAACTGGGCGAGATTTACCGTCTGGGCCAGGTCGCACTGGTGCGCCGCATCCTGCTGCCGGCCGCGTTGCCGAGTTTGTACACAGGTCTGCGCGTCGGTCTCAGCCTGGCGTGGATGTTCCTGGTTGCAGCCGAACTGATCGCCGCCACCCGCGGTCTGGGCTACCTGCTCACCGACGGTCGAGAAACGTCGCGACCCGACATCGTGCTGGCTGCCATCCTGCTGTTGGCGGTGCTCGGCAAGCTGTCTGACAGCGTGCTCAAGGCGCTCGAGCAACGCGCGCTGACGTGGCGCGACTCACTCGAAACCCGCCTGGTCTGAGGCTGCCGACATGTCTGCCTTGCTCGAAGTCCATATCGGCCAGAAGCGCTTCGCCAACCGGCGCGTGCTGGACAACTTTTCGGCCGCACTGTGGCCGGGTGAAATCGTCAGCCTGGTGGGCGCCAGCGGCTGCGGCAAGAGCACGCTGTTGCGCATCGTGGCCGGCCTCGACCGCGATCACGACGGTCACGTGCTGCTCGACGGCGTGCCACAGCACGGTGTCAGTCGCGATATCGGCTTCATCTTCCAGGAGCCACGCCTGCTGCCCTGGCTCACCGTGGCGCAGAACGTCGGCTTCGATGCCGATCCCGAGCGGGCGCGTGACCCGCGGGTGCATGCGCTGCTCGCGGAGGTGGGACTGTCCGAGGTCGCCGATGCGCTGCCCAAGTCGCTTTCGGGCGGCATGGCCCAGCGGGTGGCCATCGCGCGCGGGCTGTTCAACCAGCCGCGATTGCTGCTGCTGGACGAGCCCTTCAGTGCCGTGGATGCCTTCACCCGCATCCGCCTGCAGGAGTTGTTGCTGTCGGTGGCCCGCGAACACGGCACCAGCATCCTGCTCGTGACGCATGACGTGGATGAAGCGGCCTGGTTGTCCGACCGCGTGCTGGTCATGGGCGAAGGCCATGTCATCCAGGAGGTGGCCGTGCATGACGCGCGGCCGCGCAACCGTCGCTCGTCCGCCATGACGAACACCCGCAACACGATTCTCGAAGTCCTCGAAGGTGCGCACGTCCTCTGACGCGCGCCTGCCACCCCATACAAGGAAGCTCGCATATGTCACGCCATTCACCGCTGCGCCGCACCACGCTGAAGACGCTTGCCGCCCTGCTGCCCGCCGCCGCCTTCGGCCCGGCCTGGTCGCAGGACAAGCCCACCACCGTGCGGATCGGCTACCAGAAATCATCCACGCTGATCACCATCCTGAAAACCCGCGGCACGCTGGAAAGCCGTCTGGCACCCCTGGGCGTGAAAGTGAGCTGGCACGAATTCGCCAGCGGGCTGCCGCTGCTCGAAGCGCTCAATGTTGGCAGCATCGACGTATCCGCCGACGTGGCCGATACGGTTCCGGTGTTTGCGCTGGCCGCTGGCGCCAATCTCACCTATATCGCCCAGGAAGCGCCGTCGCCGACCGCACAGGCCATTGTCGTGAAGGCGGATTCACCGATCCGGACTGTCGCCGACCTGAAGGGCAAACGTATCGGCTTCGCCAAGGCTGCCGGTGTGCACTACCTGCTGATCGCCGCGCTGGAGAAGGCCGGACTGACTTTCAAGGACATCACACCTGCCTACCTCGCCCCCGCCGACGGACGCGCTGCTTTCGAGCGTGACAGCATCGACGCGTGGGTGGTGTGGGATCCGTTCCTGTCTGCCGTGCAGCGACAGGCCGGGGCACGCGTACTGGCCGATGGCACCGATCTGGCGCAGTACCAGCGCTATTACCTCGCGGCGACGCCGTTCGCACAATCGCGCTCGGACGTGATCAAGGTGATTCACGACGCGCTGAGCGAGACCGGCAAATGGGTGAAGCAGACCCCAAAGGACGCCGCGTCGCTGCTGGCGCCGGTCTGGGGTCTGGACGAAGCAACCGTCGAACAGGCCAACGGACGTCGCAGCTATGACGTCCGTCTGGTTCAGCCGGAACGCCTGCAGGAACAGCAGGCGATCGCCGACACCTTCACCCGCGAAGGGCTGCTGCCGCGCAAGGTGAATGCGGTCGCCGTGCCGATCTGGAAGCCCGCCCTTTGAGCCGCCTGCCATGAACGCCCCGCACTCCGCACACGCCATCGCACCGGCCGCTTCCGGCAATCCGGTCAGTTACACCGTCAATCACCTGTTCCGGGAGGACTTCGGCCGCCACACCGAGGCGGTCGAACACGCTGCCGCCCGACTCGATGCCACGGCCGTGCAGCGCGACAAGGACGGTGGCACCGCCTGGGCCGAAAGACAGGTGCTGCGCGACAGCGGGCTGCTGACGCTCGCGGTGCCCGCCACCTTTGGCGGTGCCGGACTGCCCTGGCCCGACATCTACGCCATCATCCGTCGCTTCGCACGCGTCGACAGCTCGCTCGCCCACCTGTTCGGGTTCCAGCATCTGCAGGTCGCCAGCGTTTGCCTGTTCGCCAACCCGGTGCAGCAGGCCGATCTGCTGAGCCGCACGGTGAGCGAAAGCTGGTTCTGGGGCAATGCCACCAACGGCCTGGATACCCGCATCACCTTGACGCCCGAAGGCGATCACTTCGTGCTCGATGGCGTGAAGTCTTTCTGTTCCGGCGCAACCGGTTCCGACCGGCTGAACGTGACCGCGCCGCGCGGTGGCGATCCGGCCGACCGGGTTTTCCTCAGCATTCCGACCGACCGCGCCGGCATTACCGTGCATGACGACTGGGACAATCTCGGCCAGCGCCAGACCGACAGCGGCAGCGTCACCTTCAGCAAGGTGCGTGTGGCTGCCGACGAAATCCTCGGTCCACCGGGCACACGCGGCACGCCGCGCGCGACGCTGCGCACGCTGGTGTCGCAGCTGATCCTGACCGAAATCTACCTCGGCAACACGCAGGGCGCGCTGGGCGCGGCCTGGCGCTATGTGCATGAAGAGGCCCGGCCCTGGTTCTCCAGTGGCGTGGCGCGTGCCGCCGACGACCCTTACGGCCAGATCCGCTTCGGCGACCTGTGGATACAGTACCAGGGCGCACTGGCACTCGCCGTGCAGGCCGAGCACGCACTGCAGCGCGCGTGGGACAAGGGCGACGCGCTGACGGCACGCGACCGCGGCGAGGTCGCACTGCTGATCTGGCAGGCAAAGATCGCCGCCGGTCGTGCTGCACTCGACATCACCTCGCGCATCTTCGAGTTGATGGGCGCGCGCGCCACGGCCGCCCGCTATGGCCACGACCGCTACTGGCGCAACGTGCGTGTGCACACCTTGCACGACAACCTCGACTACAAGCTGCAGGACATCGGCCGCTGGGTACTCGACGATCGCGTGCCCGAGCCGTCCATCTACACCTGACTCCGACCATGAGCTTCCTCTCTCCCGAAACCGGATCCCGCCTGAGGCAGCGCCTGCTGCCCTGGAGCCTGCCGATCGTGCTGATCATCGTGTGGCAGGTATCCGCGCAGGCGGGCTGGCTGTCCACCCGCGTGCTGCCAGCACCGCTGGCCGTGGTGCAGGCAGCCTGGGCGCTGGCAATCAGTGGCGAGCTGCTGCAGCACACCCTGGTCAGCGCGCGACGCGCCCTGATCGGCTTCGCCATCGGCGGCGGCCTCGGCCTGTCGCTCGGCCTGCTGACCGGGTCGCTGCGTCGGGCGGAAACCCTGCTCGACACCACGGTGCAGATGATCCGCAACATTCCGGCACTGGCCCTGATTCCGCTGATCATCCTGTGGTTCGGCATCGACGAGACCGCCAAGCTCTTCCTCGTATCGCTCGGCGTGTTCTTACCGGTCTATATCAACACCTTTCACGGCATCCGCACCGTCGATCCGGGTCTGATCGAGATGGGTCAGGCCTACGGCCTGCGCGGCTGGCAGCTCTATCGCGAGGTCATCCTTCCGGGCGCGCTGCCGTCCATCCTGGTCGGCGTGCGCTTTTCGCTCGGGCTGATGTGGGTGTCGCTGATCGTCGCCGAAACCATATCCGCGCAGGAAGGCATTGGCTACATGACGATGAATGCGCGCGAATTCCTGATGACCGACGTGGTGCTGGTCGGCATCCTGCTCTACGCCCTGCTGGGCAAGCTGGCCGACCTGCTGGCACGGGGGCTCGAGCGCTCCTGGTTGTCCTGGCATCCGAACTACCAGGCACGCTGAGGCATGAACATGTACTACCACCCTGAAGAGACCGAACAGGTCAGCGCGGCGGCCAACCACTCCTCGAACGGTGCGGGCGTGCGGCTGCGCGGGCTGGACAAGTCATTCGGCGAGCGACGTGTGCTGCGCAGCATCGATCTGGACATCCGGCCCGGTGAATTCGTTGCCATCGTGGGTCGCAGCGGCTGCGGCAAGAGCACCCTGCTGCGGCTGCTCGCCGGACTTGACGTCGCGTCGGCAGGCACCCAGCAGATCGAGGGGCGACGCGATGATCTGCGCATCATGTTCCAGGATGCACGCCTGCTGCCCTGGAAGCGCGTGATCGACAACGTTGCGCTGGGCCTGGCCCCTGCCTGGCGCACCCGCGCCCAGGACGTGCTGGAACGCGTCGGCCTCGGCGATCGTGGCACGGATTGGCCTTCACAGCTCTCCGGCGGCCAGCGCCAGCGCATTGCGCTGGCGCGCGCACTGGTTCATTCGCCGCGCCTGCTGCTGCTCGACGAACCGCTCGGTGCGCTCGACGCGCTGACCCGCATCGAAATGCAGCAACTGATCGAATCGCTGTGGCTGGAACAGGGCTTCACCGCCATTCTGGTGACGCACGATGTACAGGAAGCCGTCGCGCTGGCCGACCGCGTGTTGCTGATCGAGGACGGCGAAATCGCGCTCGATGTCGACGTGCGTCTGGCGCGACCGCGCGAGCGCGCGAGCAACGGCTTTTCGGCCTACGAAGCGCGCATTCTGTCGCGTGTGCTGAGCGCACCGGCGCACGCCGAAACCGGCCCCTCCACAACAGATTCTTCATCCAACTTCCCCGGCATTTCGTGGGCAATCTGAAAGGCATCAAACATCATGGCAATCACAGCAATCAATGTCCGCAACCAGTTCCGCGGCAAGATCAAGGAAATCGTGCGAGGCGACGTGGTCAGCGAGGTCGATGTGGATACCCCGGCGGGCATCGTCACCTCGGTCATCACAACCCGTTCGGTCGACGAGCTTGGCCTGAAGCCGGGCGTCGAGGTGGTGGCGCTGGTCAAATCGACCGAAGTGTCCATCGCCCGCATCAGCGGCTGAGCGCGGCGCTCGGAGACGCAGGTGACGCACATACTGGTGGTGCCCGGACTGCACGGGGCCGATGCCGGGCACTGGCTGACCTGGTTCGAACACGAGGTACCCGGTGCCACGCGCATCGATCACGACGAATGGGACGATCCGGTGCTGGCCCGCTGGGCCGGGCGGGTGAAGCAGGCGATCGACCGCAGCAGTGGCCCGATCTGGATCGTTGCGCACGGCTTCGGCTGCCTGGCCAGCGTGATGGCGGCCGCCGACCGAACCGACCGGGTCGCCGGTGCACTGCTGGTCGCGCCAGCCGACCCGGAACTGTTCAGCGCCGATGGCCTGCGCGTCAGCGCGGACGACAGTCGTCTGCGTTATCCGTCGATTTCGAGTTTGCTGCCGCAGTCGCCGCTGGCGTTCACCAGCCTCGTGGTGGCGCGCGCCGACGATCCATGGATGCGCCTGACCACCGCCAGTCAGTGGGCCGAGCGCTGGGGTAGCCGACTGGTGCTCGCCAGTACCATGGGTGGCGGCAATCCAGACACGCTTCAAGGTCCGTGGCCGCAGTGCCTGCGCGTGTTCCGATTGCTGCAGAACGCGCAGGGCAATCTGCCACTCGGGAGCATGATGGAGCGTCAGGCACCGGACAAGCGCCGACATGGCTGGCTGGCCAAGCTGCGACGGCAATCCCGCGCCACCCTGTAATCAAACGCCAAGGAGATACACCATGACCATCCGACTGGGCGACATCGCCCCCGATTTCGAACAGGCATCCAGCGCCGGCACCATTCGGTTCCACGAATGGCTGGGCTCAAGCTGGGCTGTGCTGTTTTCTCACCCGGCCGACTTCACGCCGGTCTGCACCACCGAACTGGGCCTGACTGCCAAGCTCAAGGACGAATTCGACAAGCGCGGCGTCAAGGCCATCGCACTGTCGGTTGATCCGGTGGAGTCACATACGCGCTGGATCGCCGACATCAACGACACGCAGAACACGACCGTCAACTTTCCGATCATCGCCGACGGCGACCGCAAGGTGAGCGAGCTGTACGACATGATCCATCCGAATGCCAACGCCACGCTGACCGTGCGTTCGCTGTTCGTCATCGATCCGAACAAGAAGGTGCGGCTCATCATCACCTATCCGGCCAGCACCGGGCGCAACTTCGACGAAGTACTGCGTGTCATCGACTCATTGCAGCTCACCGACAAGCATTCGGTGGCGACACCGGGCAACTGGAAGCACGGCGACGACGTGGTCATCGTGCCATCGCTGCAGGACCCGGATGAGATCGCACGCCGCTTCCCGGCCGGCTACAAGGCGGTGCGCCCCTATCTGAGACTGACGCCGCAGCCGAAGTAGCCGCGTCACGCGCCCGCGTCGTCACAAAGGCCCGGTTCAGACCGGGCCTTTTTACGTGCGCACTGTGCACAAGACACGCGAAACAGGGCTTATCACGCACTGCACAAAGCACAGCAGAACAAATCGGTTTGTCCTGCCGGTGCCTGCCCTTAGCCTCGGACTCATCACAATTTTTCGGGGCATGTCATGTCGATACTTGTCGTCGGTGGAGATCATCTGAACCAGTTCGAAGAATCGGCGCGCGAAGCCGGCATCGAACGCCTGCACCACTGGAGCGGGCGCCGCTCCGGCGACCATCACCAACCACTGCCGCAGGGCCTGAAGGGCATCGTTCTGGTGATCGACCATGTCAATCACGGCATGGCCGCGCGAGTGCGCCGACTGGCCAGTCAGAACGGACTGCCCATCGTGTTCGCTGCGCGCAGCCGCAGCCAGATCCGCAGCGCGCTGGCGCGCTTCGCCGCCTGAGTCGACCGGGCGTGCGATCACGCCCCCTCATTTTCCGCTTCTATCACCCTTGCCAGGAGACCTGTTTCACCATGCTCAAACACTGTTTCAGAACGCTCATCCTGATGCTTGCACTGTGTGGCTTCACCGTTGCACAGGCGGCAACCGGCGATGCACGCATCACGGTGCTGTACGACGCATTCGGCAAGGCCTCCGGCCTGACCAAGGACTGGGGCTATGCCGCCCTGGTCGAGTACCGCGGCAAACGCATCCTGTTCGACACGGGCGACAATCCGGACATCCTGCTGAAGAATGCGAAGGCCAAGGGTGTCGATCTGGCAAAGCTGGACTTTGTCGTGCTGTCGCACCGTCACGGCGACCACATGGCCGGCCTGACAGAAATCCTGAAGCTGAACCCGGGCGTAAAGGTGTATGCCCCGAAGGAGAACTTCGGCGTGTACGGTTTCTCGCTGCCGTCATCCTTCTACCGAAAGGACGCGGGCCTGCCGGCCGAACAGCGCTACTTCGACGGCCAACCCGCAGAAACGCTGAAGTTCGGCAGCGCCTGGCACGGCGCAAATTTCGAACTCATCGAAAAGACCACCGAAATCGCGCCGGGCATCCACCTGATCGCGCTGGTATCGGACAAGACCGGCACACTGGAACTGCGTGAGCTGTCCCTCGCGATCGACACACCTGAGGGCGTGGTGGTCATCGTCGGCTGCTCGCATCCGGGCGTCGACAAGATTGCCGAAGCGGCACGCGCCATCAATCCGCGCATCCAGTTGATTGCCGGCGGGTTTCATCTGGTGACCGCGAAGGATGAAGACATCGCGAAGATCGTCAGCACGCTGCGCGATACCTACCAGGTGGCGTATGTCGCGCCGGGCCATTGCACGGGCGAACCGACCTTCCGTGCCTTCATCGAGGCGTGGGGCAAGAACTACCTGTATGCAGGTCTGGGCGTGACGCTGGAGCTCGGCACCCAGCCCCGCGCCGTCGCGCACGGCGGCCATGCTGCGCCGGTGACGCCGGACGACGCTGACTGGCGTGATTACCGTTCCTTCGCTACGGTCGGTCACGATCACGAGGAGCGGGCGCTGGCCGGACATCGGCACGCCGATCACGAACACTGAGCGCCCATGGTCCGTCACGCAGGCTGCGTGACGGACCGGCTCAATCCGGCGCCGCAGCGATCTGCCGCAGCGCGATCTGTACCGCCTTGCGCACTTCCGGATCCACGTCCCGGGCTGCGGCTTCAAGCGCCGGCAACGCCCGGCGGTCGCCCAGCTCGCCCAGTGCCAGCGCCACCTCCTTGCGCAGGTTCACCACTGCGTGACCGATCAACACGAGCAGCGCGTCGAGCGCGGCAAGTGCCTTCAGCCGGCCGAGCGCACGCACCGCCTGCAGTCGGACCTGCCAGTAGGCGTCGGACAGCGCGTCCACCAGTGCCACGACGGCCTCGGCGGAACGCAGCTTGCCCAACGTGACCGCGGCCTCCTCGCGCACCTGCCAGGCCTCATCGCGCAGTGCGGCCAGCAACGCCGGAATGACATTCGCCGCACCAGGCACGCCGAGCGCGCCGGTGGCAGCACGGCGCACGGCGGCGTCCGGATCACCACATGCCAGACGCGCCAGCGCCGGCAATGCGTCGGCATGCTTGAGCCAGCCCAGTACGCCGACCGCCTCGCGACGTACCGTGGCGTCCGCGTCCGCAAGCGCCCGCAGCGCCGGCTCGAAGGCCGCAGGCAGGCGCAGCTCGCGCAGCGCTCGCAAGGCACCGGCGCGTGCCGATGCCTCGGCGTGCTCCGTCCATTCAAGCAGCGGCAAGGCGGCAGCCGGATCGCGGAGTTCGGTCAGCGAGAGCGCCGCCGCCTCGCGCACCGCCGCCTCGTTGTCGGTCAAAGCCTGCGCCAACTGCCGCACCACGGCGTCATCGTCCCAACCCGCCAGCCGCAGCGCCGCCTCGCGCCGCACATCGGCGGCCGGGTCCTGCGCAAGCGTGCGGATCAGCCAGGGCAATGCAGCGTCGGCTTCGAGATCAGCCAGCGCAATCACGGCGACCCTGCGTACGGCAGGATCATCACTGTCGAGGCGCGAAACAGGTTCAGCCAGCCCGGGCTCGGCAAACAGATCGGTTACGGAGTCAAGCGGCAGCGGGGTCGTCAGGGGCATGAGAAAAGGAACCGTCAGAGGTATCGAAGGAAGCTTCAGATGGCGAAATGCGCAACCGAAAAATCGGCGTCCGTGTCGAGCGGGGACAACCGCGGCCGCGCTGCGCCCGCGTGATCGGGATGCAACAGATCCTGGCAGTGGCGCTTCAGCGCATTGAAAGAGACGGTCGTGGTGAGGGTGCGGTCGCGCGGCCGGGCGAAGCGCACGGGAATGTCATCGATCAAACGACCGGGGCGGGCGCCCATCACCAGTATTCGATCGCCCAGGAACAATGCTTCGTCGATGTCGTGCGTGACGAACACAATGGTGGTGCCGACGCGCGCCCACACGTCGAGCAGCAACTGCTGCATCAGCTGGCGAGTCTGCGCATCGAGCGCACCGAACGGCTCGTCCATCAGCAGCACACGCGGCTGGTTGATCAGCACACGTGCGATCTCAACGCGCTGCTGCATGCCGCCTGACAACTGCACAGGGTAGTGGCGCTCGAAGCCTTTCAGGCCGACCAGCTCGATCAGTTCGCGCGCCCGCGCGGTGCGTTCACTGCGGCTGATACCCTGCATTTTCAGGCCGAAAGCGACGTTGTCGATCACCGATTTCCATGGAAACAGCGTGTGATGCTGGAACACCAGCCCGCGCTCGGGCGCCGGTCCCTCGATGGGCTGAGCGTCAAGCGTGAGGCTTCCGGCACTTGGCCGGATGTGTCCGGCCAGAGCCCCGAGTACGGTCGACTTGCCGCAACCAGAGGGCCCCAGCAGGCAAAGAAACTGTCCGGCAGGTACCGAGAATGACACCTCGCTGACCGCCTTGAATCGTGCATCACCGCGACCGAAGTGGATGTCCACACCCGTCACCTCGACGCGCCCGCGCATCGGCATGATGCGGCTCATGACTGCTTTTCCTGAAGGCGGTACCAGGGGGTCACGCTTGCACCTATCCAGCGGACCAGTGCACTGCTGCCCATGCCGAAGGCACCGATGAACAGCATGCCGACGACAATGCCGGCATAGTTCTGCACGGTGTAGGACTCCCAGGTGTAGTAGCCGATGCCGAACTGACCGGAAATCATTTCCGCCGACACCAGGCAAAACCAGCAGGTCCCCATGCCGATGGACAGACCGGTGAAGATGCCAGGCGCCGCCGCTGGAAGGATGACCTCGATGAACAGTCGCCAGCGCCGCGTGCCGAGGCTGCGCGCCGAGGCAATCAGCCGCGGATCCACCGCCTCGACACCATGAATGGTGTTGAGCAGGATGGGGAACAGTGCGCCGGTGAAATTGATGTAGATCATCGACATTTCAGACGATGGAAACATCAGGATGGCGAGCGGTATCCAGGCAACTGCGGGGATGGGTCGCAGGACCTCGAGCGGCGGCAGCAGCAGACGTGCCGCCAGGCGGAAGCGTCCGATCAGCAGGCCTAGGGCAACGCCGACCAGAGCCGCTGCGGTGAATCCGAATGCGATGCGACTCAGGCTGTGGCCCACGTGCTGACCGAGTTTGGGCGAGGACAGCAGTTCGATGGCCGCTGCCAGGACTTCGGCCGGCGGCGGCACGTTGGAAAAGGTGATGAAGCCGAAGTGCGCACGGGTGGTCGACACCCAGTGCCACAACAGCAGACAGGTCAACAGCGAAGCAGCCGCGCAGGCCGCCGACACCAGGGCGCGTGGTGTCACCCTGAACAGGCGCGATCCGGCATTCGGCGGGGTACGCCCCGCCGACGCCAGCACCTCGCCCAGCGTCGCCGATTCAGGGCTGGCCATTGCGTCTCCCTTACGGCGCCAGCGCAACGGGCGCTGATTGCGTGCGTACCGCCGCGTAATCCAGCACGCGGCCCTTGTTGGACTGGGCGAAGGTGGTCGCAGCATCCTTCAGCAGGAAGGCATTGATCTGGCCCTTGGCGTCGGTGACAAACCAGGCCTGGTTGGCCAGCAGCTTGATGCCGAGATTGCGGTCGTGGGCGAACACAACGCGGATCTTGCCGCCCGCCGATTCGATCTTCCTCACGTCGGCAAAGGCGTTCTCCGGCGTGGCGTAATGACGAACCAGCGGCTCGCCGACCACCCATACCTGCGCCACGCGCTTCGGATCTTCGATCGCCTTGCCGGTCAGCGCGTCCTTGGCGTTCAACGCCACCTTGTCGTAATTCTTGAGTCGCGCTTCGTAGTCGAGTCCGGACGCCTTGAAGGCGGCGCGCACGAACTGATCGTCGATGAACGCGTCGGCGGTCAGGTCCGAATCATGGCGCTTGAGCAGGCGCAGCGTGTCGATCGAGGTGGCGACCGCCTGGCGATACTCGGGCTTCCATGTGAAGTCGCGCGTCTGCAGGCCGAGCGGACCGTGGAACAGGTAATTCACCTCGGCTTCGATGCCGGTCACCTTGGCGATCAGCTCGCTGTACTTTTCCGGCTCGGCCGCAAACAGGCGGTCGGCTTCTATGGCGGCGCGCAGGTAGGCGACGACGATTTCCGGATACTTCTTCGCGAAGTCGCCATTGACCAGCGTGCCGTGAAAGGTCGGCGCGTTTGACTGCGCGCCGTCGAATATCTTGCGCGCGAAGCCACGGTACGGAAACAGGTCGGCGAAGGGCACGAAGTCGGCATGCGCATCGATCTTGTTTGCCTGCAGCGCGCTGCCGGCCACTTCCGGTGCCTGAGTGGTGATGGTGACGTCGCGCTCCAGATCCCAGCCCTGGGCGTTCAGCGCGCGCAGCAGCAGACCGTGGGCGGTCGACGCAAACGGCACCGAAATCTGCTTGCCCTTCAGTTCGGCGATCGACTGCACCGACGAGCCGCTCGGCACGACGATGCCGTTGCCGCTGCCTATGGTGCTGCCCGACAACACGGACAGGAAAAGGCTCTTCTTGCCTGCCTTCAGGTGGGCTGCGCCATTCAGCGAACCGGGGAAGTCGGCCATGGCACCGAAGTCGAGCTTGTCGGCCACCATCTCATTGGTCAGCGGTGCCCCCGAGGTGAAGTTCTTCCACTCGACCTCGTACTTCACGTCCTTGTACTTGCCGTCGCGCGGCAGGTACTTTTCAAGCAAACCCAATTCGCGCACCAGCAGACCGCCGGTGGCGCAATTGATGGTGGTGTCCTGGGTGCCTATGGCGACGCGAATGGTTTCGGCTGATGCAGCCAGCTGGCTGCCAAGCGCAAAGGCCACGCCGACCAGCAAGTTCTTCAGTTTCATTATCGTGTTCTCCTGCAATCTCGAATCAAAAGGGATGACCGGGCAGTCCGGCAGGCACCGACAGGCGCGATTCAGCGCAACAGATACGGAATCTCGACCCGCACGGCACCGGTCGGACAGTCCTTGGCACATGGCATGCAGTACCAGCATTCGTCGAACTTCATGTAGGCCTTGCCGGTGTCCGGGTCGATCGCCAGCAGATCGAGCGGGCAGACGTCGATGCACACCGTGCACCCCTTGTCGGCGATGCACTTGTCGTGATCGACGGTGACGGGCGCCGCGCTGCGCTGCAGTGTTTCGCGAAAGGTGAAACTCATGTTCGTGTTCCGTTCAGGTGGTGACCGGCTGCATGGCCGGCACGTGGGTTGATGGGGTGGCCGATGGGTTGGCCAGTGAGGCCGAGGCCACGCGCAGGCGTTCGTAGGCGGTCATCTCCTGGCTGTCGATGGGCACGATGTACGGCTCGACGGCACGCTTGAAGCTGGTCATGCGGCCGCCGTCATCCTTCTTCAGCAGTGCGTGGCAGAACCAGTCGGCATCGTTGCGCTGAGGGTGGTCGACGCGGTAGTGATACAGACCCCACCGGCTTTCGGTGCGGAAGAGCGAAGCACGCGCCGCCATTTCCGCGCAGTCCCGGATCACCGACACCTCGGCCGCGCGCATCAGTTCGTGCGGGTTGTTCGCCTGCAACTGTTCGAGGTCATCGCGGATGCCGTCGAAGCGGTCGAGCCCGATTTCCATCTTGCGCGTCACCTTGGGTGGCTGCAGGTAATCGTTGACGAAGCGACGCAGCTTGTACTCCACCTGGTTGGGCGCCAGACCCTGCGCACGGTGCAGCGGCGCATACACGCGCGCCTGCTCTCGTTCGACCTGGCCGGCGTCGACGGCAGACAGGGCGCGGCCAGCGATATAGTCGGTTGCGTTTTCGCCGGCGAACCAGCCATACGTGAAAGCGCCCAGCATGTAGTTGTGCGGCACCGCCGCCATGTCGCCCGCGGCATAGAGGCCGGGCACCGAGGTTTCGGCACGCTCGTTCACCCACACCCCGGACGCGCTGTGCCCGCTGCAGAAACCGATCTCGGAAATGTGCATCTCGACCATGTCGCACCGGTAGTCGGTGCCGCGGCCGGCGTGAAACTCGCCGCGACTGGGCCGCTCGTTGCCGTGCAGAATGGTTTCTATCGTCTGTATCGTCTCTTCGGCAAGGTGGTCCAGCTTGAGGAAGACCGGTCCGTTGCCGCCCTGCAGTTCCTGCCAGAATTCCCACATCATCTGGCCGCTCCAGTAGTCGCACTCGATGAAGCGCTGGCCCTGGCTGTTCGTCGTGTAGCCGCCGAGTGGCCCGGTCACATAGGCGCAGGCCGGGCCGTTGTAGTCCTTGATCAGCGGATTGATCTGGAAGCATTCGAGATTGGCCAGTTCCGCTCCGGCGTGATACGCCATGGCATAACCGTCGCCGGCATTGGTCGGATTCTCGTAAGTGCCCATCAGATAGCCGGACGCCGGCAAGCCCAGCCGGCCGGCAGCACCGCAACACAGCACCACCGCCTTCGCCCGGATCACACAGAAATCCGCCGTGCGGCAGTCGAAGCCCATGACACCTGCGATCGACCCATCCTCCGCAGTCAGCAGCCGGGTGGCGACGACACGGTTGGTGACGGCGACACGCGCACGCTTGAGCTGTCGGTACAGCACCTTTTTGACGTCATGTCCCTCCGGCATCGGCAGCACATAAGCGCCCATGTGGTGCACCTTCTTCACCGCGTAGTCACCGGTCTCGTCGCGCTCGAAGCGTACGCCCCAGCGGTCAAGCTGTTCGATCGTCGCGAAGCTGTGCCGGGCATAGGCATGGACCGTGGCCTGATTGACGATGCCGTCGTTGGCGATGGTGATCTCCTTGACGTACTGCTCGGCAGTCGCGTGACCGGGAACGATGGCGTTGTTCAGGCCATCCATGCCCATGGATATCGCACCACTGCGCTTCACGTGTGCCTTTTCGAGCAGCAGCACGCGCAGCGTCGGGTTCTTCTCCTTAGCCTTGATGGCCGCCATCGGCCCGGCCGTTCCTCCGCCCACCACCACCAGGTCGTACTCGAGCGTGTGCGTCATCGTCATGCGGGGTCCTTGCGCGTATCGGTTTTGTGACGGTCGACGCGCAGCCGGTACTGGAAGGCGTCGCCGCGGAAATAGAGATGTTCGAAATCGATCGGGCGTCCGGTTGCATCGTGTGTCAGCCGTTCGATGTGCAGCACGGGAGCGCCCTCCTCCACGCGCAATGCCTGCATCAGGTCTTCGTCGGCCAGTACGGCGTCGACTGCCAGATCGGCGTGGCCGAGGGCAAGCGCGCAGTCGTTCTCGATAATGAGGAAGATGTCGCGCGTCGCCAGATCGGCCTTTTCCAGCCGGTGGCCGAGTTCGCCCGGCAGCCAGGTCAGTTCCAGCGACACCGGTTCGCGGTTGAGCAGACGCACTCGGCGGATTTCCGCCACCTCATCACCCTCGGCCAGACCGAGCCGATTCGCGACGCGGGCGTCCGCCGGCACGAAGCGCAGGTAATCAACCCGGTTCAGGATTTCGTAGCCCATGCGCGACATGGCTTCGGCAAAGCCTTCGAGCGAGGTGACGTTCTGAAAGGCCTTGGGTCGCGACACGAACGTGCCCTTGCCATGGATCTTGAAGATGAGCCCCGCTTTCTGCAGGTCACCCAGCGCCTGGCGTACCGTGATGCGACTCACGCCAAACATCTCACCCAGTTCATGCTCGGACGGCATCTGGCTGTGCGGCGGATAGGTCCCGTCCAGGATGCGCGACCGCAACAGTTCGGTCAGTTGCGCATACAGGGGAGACGGCGCACCGGGCAGCAGCGAAAGTTTGGTCAGCGATTTGGGCATCGATTCGAACTTGTCATGACAAGTTCGCCGAGCGTAAGAGACCCGTCGTCATGACTGAACCAAGAAATTCTGCGGAGAATTCCACGGTCAGTGCTTTGCAGCGCGAAAAACGGGATGCCTGACGAGCACCGACGCCAAAGCGGCAGACGATTCAGCTCAGGCCCAGCAGCCGCTTCGCGTTGCCCGCGCGCACCTTTTCTCTCACATCATCCTTCCATTCCAGCGCGCTGAAATCCGCTACCGTCTGCGCCATCGCACGGAAGGGATAGGACGTGCCGAACAGCAACTGGTCCTGCAGCACACCGTTGGCGGCCTCGAAGTAGGCCCTGCCGCCGGGTGCGAACAGATACATGTCCGGACACAGGAAAACGTTCTCGTAGCGGAAGGCCACGCCGATGATCTCGTCCGCGCGCGGCCAGTAGCCGTGGTAGCAGACGATGTTCAGCCGGGGATAGGCACGCGCGACGCGGCCAACGGCAGACGGATCGTTGTACGCAAGGTCAGGCGTGGTGGGGCCCGACATCAGGCACACCGGCACATCGAGTGACTGACAGACGTCATAAACAGGGTGGAACAGCTTGTCGTCGGCGTGCAGCGGCGGCGCACCGAACCCTGGTTCGATATTGATCGCCTTCTGGCCCAAGGTGAGCACCGACCGCTCGATCTCGGTCAGCGTGGCGATGATGCCGTGGGTCTGCGGATCGACCGATCCGATGCCGATCAGCTGCGGCCGGCCCCGGGTGAGATCGGCAATTCGGTCGTTCGACACGACCAGGCCGGGTGTGTCCCGCCCCACGACGACTGCCTGCGAAATCCCGCTCAGGCGGATCTCGTCAAGATAGCCATCCAGCGTATGGGACGCACGGAAGTGGTCATCGACGAGCGAGCCTGTACGCCGGTTCAGCCATCGGGCCGTATCGAAGCCTGCAGTGCCCGGTGTGGCACCGTAGAAGTCGGCCAGAAAAGCGGGCCGGCTGCGGCAGTCGATGAGAGGGTGCAGTGCTTCAGTCATGATGGGTGTCCTCTTTCTGGTCGCCAAGGCGATCGGCCGGCAAGAAAAAGCCCCGCCGCGGCGTGGCGCCGGAGCGGGGCGTGGAGCGGTGCGAGACGACCTATTTCGCGACCGCGTCGGCCACGCGTACCTGCCGGGGTACGAGCTTCAGTTCAAAGAACTTGTCGGCGATCTTCTGCTGTGATTCGAGCACGGCCGGCGTGACCGGTTTGATGCCGTAGCCCAGGCGGCTGGCAGCCAGTTCCGCGATCGGCAGATCGACGCCGATGAGCGGCGCAATGGCCTTGGCCACCTCCTTCGGATTTTCGGCGCCCCACTGATCGACCCGGGCAATCTCCTCGATCAGGATCTTCACGATGTCCGGATGCTTCTCCGCATAAGGACGGGACGACAGATAAAACTGGAAGTTCGACACCGCGCCCTTGCCATCGGCCAGTACGCGCGCGCCGAGCTGTTTCTCGGCCGCGGCATAGAACGGGTCCCAGATCGACCAGGCTTCGACACGGCCACTTTCGAAAGCGGCACGTGCATCGGCCGGCGCGAGATAGGACACCTCGATGTCGGTGTACTTCAGGCCGGCATTCTCCAGCACCTTGACCAGCAGGAAATTGGCATTCGAGCCCTTGGCCACGGCGACGCGTTTGCCCTTGAGGTCGGACACCTGCGTCACCGGTGAATCCTTGCGCACCAGCAACGCCTCGCCGGCCGGCGCTGCGGGCTCGTTGCCGATGTACACCAGATCGGCACCGGCCGCCTGGGCGAAGATCGGCGGCGATTCGCCGACCGTACCGACGTCGATGCTGCCCAGGTTGATGGCTTCGAGCAGCGGCGGACCGAACGGGAATTCGGTCCACTTGACGGTGACCCCCTGCTCCGCCAGTCGCTTGTCCAGCGTGCCGCGCGCCTTCAGGATGACCAGCGTGCCGTACTTCTGGTAGCCGATGCGCAGCTCCTTCGCCGAACCCGCGTTCTGTGCGGCCGCAGGCGCGGCAAGCATCGCCATCGACGCGACACCAGCCGCCAGCAGCGCGCCGGCCTTGACCAGTCTGCGCCGGATCGGTGACGGGATTCGTGAGTTCCTGTGCTTCATGTGCGAGCCCTTTTTTTGAATGACATGCGGCGCGGCACTGGCTGCGCACGCCGGCGGGGCCGACATGACGAGGTGTCATGCCGGATCGGGCCCAGAACCTAGCCAGTCGCGCAGCCGTGGGGAACCAAGAATTTCGGCAGACGATTTCCAGCGCGGTGATATCGGACGAAGCACTGCGAGCGCTTATCAGTTCGCGTGCAAAGCAGAGGGGGTTTTCTTGGTTCCGGGCGACGGATGTCGTCGGTATCGTCCGCTGCACCCACAACCCGGAGTCCTGCCCATGTTCTCGAACCTCCTCTCCCGAAGCGCCCGTGTCGCTGTGCTCGCCCTGTCGGTCGGCACCTTCCTGCCCGCCCTGGCGGCGGACGTACCGGCCGGTCCGCTGGTCACGACCGAGTGGCTGTCGGCCAACCTGAACGACCCGAAGATCCGCATCGTCGAAGTGAGCGTGAATCCGGGCCTTTACGAAAAGGGGCACATTCCGGGCGCGGTCAATTTTTCCTGGCACAACGATCTGAACGACAAGGTGCGCCGCGACATCGTGTCGAAACAGGACTTCGAGGCGCTGCTGTCGAAGGCCGGCGTCGGCAAGGACACCACGGTCATTCTTTACGGTGACAGCAACAACTGGTTTGCGGCATGGGGCGCCTGGGTGTTCGATATCTACGGCACACCGAATGTGAAGCTGCTCGACGGCGGTCGCAAGAAATGGGAGGCCGAAAACCGCGCGCTCGATACCCGTACGCCGGAATACGCAGCCACCCAGTACAAGGTGACCAAGGTGAACAATGATCTGCGCGCCCGTCTGACGGATGCGATCGCTGCCGCCGAGGGCCGCTCGGGCGCCAAGCTGGTCGATATCCGGTCAGCCGACGAATTCAGCGGCAAGATCTTCGCCCCGGAAGGCGCAAAGGAACTGTCGGTAAGAGCAGGCCACATTCCGGGTGCAGTGAATGTGCCCTGGGGCAAGGCCGTGAATGAGGATGGAACGTTCAAGTCGGCGGCCGACCTGAAGGCGCTGTATGCCGGCGTCGGCCTCGACGGCACGAAGCCCATCATCACCTATTGCCGCATCGGCGAACGCTCCAGCCACACCTGGTTTGCGCTGACCAAAATCCTCGGCTACCCGGTGCGCAACTATGACGGTTCGTGGACCGAATACGGTAATTCGGTCGGCGCGCCGATCGACAATCCGGCCGGTACGGTCTGGGCGTCGAAGTAAGTTTTTCTTGCAGGTCCCACTCCTCCTTCTGCTTGCAGACGGTTGGGGAACCGGTCACCCGGTTCCCCTTTTTTCATTTGTGCCGCCGACCTGACCCCCATCTCCCAATGTCCACCCTGTTCTCTTCCGCCGCCGCATGGCTGGTGGTGATTGCCGTAGCTGCCTGGGCCTGGCAGCTGTCGGGTGTGCCGGGCAGCCGCCAGCCCGGCTTCGCACTGGCCATCGGCACGCTGCTGGGCGTCGTTCTGCAGCGCGCCCGTTTCTGCTTCTTCTGCCACGCCCGCGACTACTTCGAGCGCGACGACGCGCGCGGGCTGCTGGCCATCGTGCTCGCCATTGCGATCGGCACGCTCGGCATGCACTGGATATTCGGGAGCTGGCTGCCGGTGCCACAGAACGGACTTCCGCCGGAGGCACACATCGGCCCGGTGAGCTGGGCCCTTGTCCTGTCAGGCGTCGTGTTCGGGTTTGGCATGGTCATTTCAGGCTCGTGCATCAGCGCACACTGGTATCGGCTTGGCGAGGGCTCACCGGTGGCGCCATTCGCGCTGATCGGCACCGCCGTGGGCTTCGGGCTGGGATTCGCCAGCTGGAACACGCTCTATGTGCTGGCGATTGCCGAAGCACCGGTGCTGTGGCTGCCGAAGTGGCTGGGCTACGCCGGGTCGGCTGCGCTGCAGCTTGCCGTGCTGGGCGTGCTGACTGCACTGTTGTGGCGTCGCCTGCCCGCGCCGGCCGAACCGGTCGCACGCGCCGCCAGCTTTGCCGGTGCACTGGCAGCGCTGTTCCGCGGACGCTGGCCCTACTGGATCGGCGGCCTGCTGGTGGGCTGGATCGCCGTTCTGGTCATCCTCAGACTGCGCCCGCTGGGTGTCACCGCCGCACTGGGGAGTCAGGCGCGCAGCCTCGGCGGTACATGGGGGCTGACACCGGAACGACTCGAAGGTCTCGATGGCTTCGCCGGTTGCGCGACGGTGATCGCCGAAACCTGGCAGACACCGAATGCACTGCTGGTCATCGGCATCGTCGCCGGCGCCTGGGCATCGGCGCTGGTGGCCGGCCAGTTCACGCCGCGCTGGCCCACGCTGCGCGACGCCGCACGCGGCCTTGCTGGCGGGGTGCTGCTCGGCTGGGGCGCGATGATCGGGCTCGGCTGCACGATAGGCAACCTGCTGTCCGGCACCATGGCCGGTGCGGTATCCGGCTGGGTGTTCGGTGCGGCGATGTTCTTTGCCGTGTGGCTGGGACTGTGGGTGCAGCGCGCCCTCGTCGCCAAAGCGGCGCCCGCGTCAGGCGAGTGATCGCTCTCCGGTCTGCAGCCGCCACAGCGACGCGTAGATGCCGCCCAGCGCGACCAGCGCGTCGTGGGTGCCGGATTCGACGATGCGGCCACCATCGATGACATGAATGACGTCGGCCTGACGCACGGTGGACAACCGGTGCGCCACGATCAGCGTCGTGCGGCCGACGACCAGGCGGTCGAGCGAGCGCTGGATGGCGGCTTCGGTTTCGTTGTCCACCGCCGACGTTGCCTCGTCGAGCAGCAGGATGGGCGGGTCTTTCAGAATGGCGCGCGCCAGCGCCAGCCGCTGCCGCTGGCCGCCGGACAGCTTCATGCCGCGCTCGCCGACCTGGGTGTCGTAGCCCTGCGGCAGCGCGCGGATGAAGTCGTGCGCCTCGGCCGACTGCGCTGCCCGCACGATGGCGTCACGCGGCACGTCGGCCATGCCGTAGGCGATGTTGTCGGCGACCGACGAGTCGGCGAGGAAGGTGTCCTGCGCGACATAGCCGATGGCGCGCCGCACGTCCTGCAGGCGCAGCCCCGCAATGGGCTGGCCGTCGAGCAGCACCCTGCCCTGTTGCGGTTCGTAGAAGCGCAGCAGCAGCTTGATCAGCGTGCTCTTGCCACCACCGGTGCTGCCGACGAAGGCCACGGTCTGGCCGGAAGCGATGCGCAGGTCGATGCCATCGAGCGCCGGCCGTGCGCTGCCATCGTAGGCGAAGCTCACCTGCTCGAACGCCAGTTCGCCGCGCACCGCCTCGCGCGACAGCGCATTTCCTTCGTAGCCGATGCTCACCGGCGTGTCGATCAGGTCCATCACGCGCTGGATGGACGACATCGAACGCTGGTAGAGATCGGTCAGTTCGGCCAACCCGGTCAGCGGCCACAGCAGGCGCTGCGTCAGGTACACCAGCACAGAATAGCTGCCGACGCCGATGTCGCCCTCGAGCGCAAGGAAGCCGCCATACAGCAGTGTCACCGTGAAGCCGGCAAGGATGGCCATCCGGATGACCGGCGTGATGGCCGCCGACAGCCGGATCGCCTCGCCGTTGCGACGGCGGTAGTCATTCGAGCCATCGCGGATGTGCCCGGCTTCGAACTCTTCGGCCGCATAGGCCTTGACGGTGGCGATGCCCTGCAGGTTGTTGTTCAGTCGCGTGGCCAACGCACCGGCGGCTTCGCGCACCGCCGTGTAGCGCGGCGCCAGCCGACGCTGGAACCAGAAGGCGCCATACAGGATGAGCGGCACCGGAATCAGCGCGAGAAAGGCCAGTTCGTGCGTCAGCACGAAAAACACGCCACCGACCATCAGGGAACCGACGAACACCTGGATCAGCTCGTTTGCGCCGCCATTGAGGAAGCGCTCCATCTGGTTGATGTCCTCGTTCAGGATGGACAGCAGGTTGCCGCTGCGATTGCGCTCGAAGTAGGCCATGTCCAGCTGCTGCACATGGCGGTAGGCCTCCATCCGCAGATCGTGCTGAAGATTCTGCGCAAGCGAGCGCCAGCGCACGTCGTACAGGTACTGGAAGGCCGATTCACCGACCCAGATCAACACCGTCAGGATGGCCAGCAGCACCAGCTGGTCCTTTGGATCGACGATGCCGAGCCCGGCGAGAAAGGAGGCCTTCTGGTTCACGACGACATCGACCGCCACGCCGATCAGGATTTCCGGCAGCACATCGAAGAACTTGTTCAGCACCGAATAGAGCGAGGCGATGCGTACGTCTCGGCGGTACTGGCGGGCGTGCGAAAACAGGCGGGAAAGCGGGTGCATGAAAGCTCGAAGGAAACGGGGTGACTGTGACTAGATCGCCATCAGCATGATGCATCCGGGCCCTCGCGGGGAAGCTGCGCGAGGCAGCCAGCCAGTTCCACCCAGACGGATTCGCCGCCGAATGCCAGCGTGCCGGCGCGCGCCGCGCGGCACAGGCGCTGCAGCGTGTCGGCGAATGGCGTGACCGGTCCGGCAAAACAAAGCCGATCATCGCCGGCAATGAGAACGGTGGGAAAACTGTCGATCTCGACGCCCAGGGAATCGAGCAACGCGTCGTGGGTCTCGATGTCTATCCACTGGAACCGGTCGCCCGCCGACTGCGTGGTCACGCTGGTGAAAGCCGGACGAAAGTCGCGACAGGTGCCGCACCATTCGGCACACAGACAGATCACATGAAGCGTCATCGACAACACGGGCTCGGTAATGAAAACCCGTTCACGATAGCAGCCGCAGGGCAATAGCCCGACATCGGAAACGTGACGACATCCGCCTCAGCGGTGCAACCACTTCGCATGCGCCGTGCGGGCCAGGTGGTCGAGCGCGTAGCCGAGTGCACCGATGAGCACGATGGCGGCCATCAATTCCGAGTAGGCCAGCCGGTCACGGGTATCGAGGATGAAGTAGCCCAGCCCCGCCGACACACCGAGCATCTCCGCCGGCACCAGTACGATCCAGATGATGCCGATGGCCAGCCGCACGCCGGTCAGGATATGTTCGGTGATGCCGGGCAGCACAATGCGCAGCACGATTTCGCGCCGCGTTGCCGACAGGCTGCGCGCCAGCAGCAGCCAGTTCGGATCGAGCTGGGCCACGCCGGCTGCGGTGTTCAGCAGGATGGGCCATACCGCGGCAAATGCGAGCAGAAAATAGACCGGTGCATCGCCCACGCCGAGCACCATGACGGCCAGTGGCATCCAGGACAGCGGCGACACCATGCGCAGGAACTGGAACAGCGGGGTCGTACCCTGCGCAAATCGCTTCGACAGGCCGGTCAATACACCCAATGGCACACCGATCAGCACCGCAAGCAACAAGCCGATCGCCACCCGCTTCAGGCTGACGAAGACATGCGGCCAGATCTCGCCGCCACTGATCAGGTGCCACAGCGACACGGCCGATTCGACCGGCGCGAAAGCGCTGGCGATGACCATGTTCCGCTGCAACAGCAGCGTGCCGCCCTGCCAGAGCAGAACCGCCAGTGCCAGGCCGATCAGCGGCAGAACAAAGCGCACCGCCGTCACGTCAGCACGACTTCCTTGCGACGCAGATCGGCCGGCAGGCCGAACACCGACGGGCCACCGACCAGATCGATGGCCTTGCGCGCAAAGCGGTCGTCGACCAGATCGCCGGCGACGAATCCGGGCTCCAGCGCATCCAGAAACTTCGCGTCGCCTTCCACCTTGGTCTGCTTGATCGCACGCACCAGTTCTTCTGTGTAGGACGGGAAGGGATAGGGCTGGAAATCGATGCGTCGCTGATACCAGCCCTTGTGCTTCACGACACCCGAGGCCTCGTAGCTCGCGTAATCGGTGGCGGCCAGCACCTTGGACAGCACCGGCAGCGCGTGGGGCGTGTACTTGCCGTCACCGCCGGCCGACAGCAGCTTGGCCGTGTCGAGCTGGTTGCTTCGCGTCCACAGCTGTGCGCGGACGATGGCGTTGGTGACGCGCTGCGACCACTCCGGCTTGTCCGCCGTGTCACGCTCCGACAGATAGGTGACGCAGCACGCGTGGTTCTGCCACACATCGCCGGAAAAACGCAGCACCTTGCCGACGTTCTTCGTTTCGGCCAGCGCGTTGAACGGGTCTGCCACGATGAAGCCGGCGATCGACTTGCCGGCGAGCGCCGACACCATTTCGGCAGGCGGCAGCACGATCAGGTTGACCTCGTTCGGCGCCGGCTTCGCGTCCTTCGGCCGGGTGACCGCCACCAGATTGCTGGCGCGCAGCAACTGCTGCAGCAGGATGTTGTGGATCGAATACCAGAACGGTACCGCGACGGTCCGGCCACCCAGATCGGCGATCGAATTGATCGACGGGTCCACGGTCAGCGCCGAGCCATTCACGTGATTCCAGGCAACGATCTTGGCCGGAAACTTCGTGCCGTAGCGCACCCACAGTGCCGCCGGCGACAGCAGGTGGATAACATTCACCTGGCCCGCCACGAACGCCTCGACCACCTGGGCCCAGCTGCGGAACAGCCGCGGTGCTTCGGTCTTCAGCCCTTCGGCCTCGAACAGCTTGCGCGCATGTGCGACCAGCAGCGGCGTGGCATCGGTGATCGGCAGGTAGCCGATCTTCACCGGCTGGTCGTCGCCCTTGAACGACTGCGCCTGCGCATCACCGGCGCGCAGCAGCGGGGCGGCGACGCCGGCCAGCGTCAGTGCGCCCAGACGCAGCATGTCTCGCCGGGTCAGGCCGCAGCCGCAGTCGGACGAGGCGCAAACGTGGACCGGACGCACATCATGTTCAGTATTCATCTTGCTTCCTTTTGAATGCAGGGTCAGAGACGGATGTTCAGTGCGCACGCAGGTCATGCAGCGCGGTCAGGATGTCGAGTCGAAGCGCAGTCACCGCAGCCGGATCGGCTTCGCGCGGACGGTCGATGTTCACGGTCCACTCGCGCACGATGCGGCCGGGCGAACCTCCCATCAGCAGGATGCGGTCGGCCACCAGAATGGCTTCGTCAATATCGTGCGTCACCAGCAACACCGCGGTATGCCAGCGGTGCACAACCTCGACAAGCAGCGACTGCATGTCGGCACGGGTGATCGCATCGAGCGCCGAGAACGGTTCATCGGCAAACAGCAGCTGCGGTTCGCGCGCCAGCGCACGGGCGAGCGCCACGCGCTGGGCCATGCCGCCCGACAGTTCGGACGGATAGCGATGTGCGTGGCCCGACAGGCCGACCGCCGACAGCGCCTGTTCGATGCGCGCCTCGCGCTCGCTGCGCGACAGGCGAGGCTGATGTTCGAAATCGAGCCCGAAACCGGCATTGCCGGCAGCGTCGAGCCAGGGGAGAAGTCCGGGTTGCTGGAACACCAGTGCCGCACGCGGATGCGGTGCCGTCAGCGGCTCACCCAGAAACCGGATGTCGCCCGACGCGGGCACTTCCAGCCGCGCCAGCACGCGCAGCAGCGATGACTTGCCGCAGCCGCTGCCGCCGAGCAGGCAGACGATCTCGCGGTGCGCAACCTCGAGCGACACGTCGGCGAATACCGGCTGCTCGCCGTCGTAGGCATAGCCGAGATGGCTGGCCTGCAGGGCAAGACCGGACGCGCCGGTCATCTCGCGCACGGCTTCGGCCTGCGCGGCCAGCGCGCTCACGCGGCTCTCGCGCAGGCCGCTGCCTGACGCTGAAGTTCGCCCTGCAGCTGGGTCACGCTCGGCGTGATCACCGGCACAAAGGCGGATTCCTGCAGCCGGCGCGCAAAGCCGAACAACGGATCGACCAGATAGGCGCGACCGCCACTGGCCTGCAACTCGAGCTGCACGGCGCGCTGCACCTGTTCGGCCAGCGCAATGCGGATATGGAACAACGACGCCGCGTCAGCCACATAAATGCCGTCGGCGAGTCCGCTCAACAGCGCTGTGGTCAGCTGCTGCAACGTGCCGGACACGTCATCCAGTGCGTCCTGTATGACGCTGCGCGAACTGTTGCAGCGTGCCTGGGCAGCGGCCAGCGCCGCCCTCGCCAGACCGATCGACATGCCGCACTGCATGCCCAGAAAGGACGGCCGCACGCGTGGCAGCCAGGCGCGGGCGTCCGGCGTGATCACGTCGCCATCGTCGATCCTGACCGCATGGATGCGGATCGCGGCGGTGTTGGAGCCGCGCATCGCGATCAGGTCAAGATCGGCGCTGCGCTCGACACCCTTTCGTGCACTGTCGAGCGCCACGATGAAGGGCGGGCCGCCGTCGGCATCGGACACCGCCGCGGCAAAGGTGAAGCCCGACTTGCGCAGATTGGTCACCCAGGGCAACTGCCCGTCGAGCTGGCGACCTTCCGGTATCCGACGTGCCTCGATCTGCAGCGACTCGATGCCGCACAGGAACTTCATGGCGTTGGACAATCCGGTCGCACCGCCATGGCAGCCATCGAGCAACGACGGCAGCAAGCGGGCGCGCAGTGCGTCGTTCGGGCTCTGCAACAGATATTCGATGAAGGCGCGGTGACCCCAGAACACGAAGGCGGCGGCAAGCGAGTGTTCGGCCACCGCGGCGATGGCCTCGACCGCGTCCCGCACATCGCCGCCGGCACCGCCCTGCTCCTTCGGCACCCCCGCCCCGATCAGCCCCCCCGCGGCCAGCGCCGGCAGCAGCGCCTCATCGTCGGCACGGCCGTCATTGATCGCCGGCGCCTGCGCCTGCAGCCAGTCGCGCAAACGGTCGGGAAGACGGCTCATGGCTGCAGCACCCCGGCACGGAACGGTTCGAGCTGCAGGTTCACCGGACTTTGCGCCAGGCTGTTGGCGAAGTTGCACAAGGTCGCCAGGCTCACACCGAGGATGACTTCAAGCACCTGCTGATCGGTAAAGCCGGCCGCCCTGAAACGCGCCAGCTCATTGTCGCTGACAGCACCACGGGTCGCGATCACCGCGCGCGCAAAGTCGGCGATGGCGTCGAACCGCGGGTGACCGGTCGGCTGGCTTCGCTGCAGCGCCACCACGGCGGCCGCGTCGAAGCCGGCCTTCTTCAGCGCAATCGCGCTGTGTCCGGCCACGCAGAAATCGCAGCCGTGAAGCGTGGCAGCGGTGATCTGCACCACCTCACGCTCGGCCAGCGTCAGGCTGGCGCGACTGTTGATCTCGGACACCGTGAGATAGGTCTCCAGCGCCACCGGCGCATTGGACAACGCGGCGATCAGATTGGGCAGATAGCCGTTGGCCGTGATTACCTTGTCGATATAGGGACGGCTGGCTGCGGGTGCGCTGTCGGGGGTGTGCAGGGTGAGGCGGGTCATGGTCAAAAGATCGGTGTTCAGGACGCACGCACTGTAGTGAGCCTCGCAGCGCTTCCAAACCAATTCGTTTCGATGAGCTATTCATGGAATGCAATGCATAACGGGCCTGTTTCCGTTACTGGAAAGCAGACCCGTTATGTTTAGCGAATCCGGAAACGTCGACCGGGAGCTGTGACGCGCTCAGCTCTTGCGCTGCCCCGCCAGACGCCTGACCACCGCGGCGAAACGATCCACCTCTTCGCAGGTGTTGTAGAAGGCCAGCGACGGGCGCACCGTGGTTTCCAGACCAAAGCGACGCAGGATGGGCTGTGCGCAATGGTGTCCTGTACGCACCGCGATGCCTTCGTCGTTCAGCGCCTGACCCACTTCGTCGGTCGTGTAGCCCTTCAGCACGAAGGACAGCACGCTCGCCTTGTCGGCCGCCGTTCCGATCAGTCGCACACCCGGAATGCCTTCGATTGCGTGCGTCGCATACACCAGCAGGTCGTGCTCGTAGCGCGCGATGTTCTCGATGCCGACGCGCTCGACATAGTCGAGTGCGGCACCGAGACCGACGGCATCTGCAATGTTGCCGGTACCGGCTTCGAAGCGGCCCGGGGGCGGATGGAAAATCGTCCGCTCGAAGGTGACGTCCTTGATCATGTTGCCGCCGCCTTGCCAGGGCGGCATGTCTTCAAGGATGTCGCGCTTGCCATACACCACGCCGATGCCGGTCGGGCCGAATATCTTGTGGCCCGAGAAGACGAAGAAGTCGGTGTCCAGCGCCCGCACATCGACCCGCATGTGCGACACCGACTGCGCGCCATCGATCAGCGTCTTCGCGCCGGCGCGATGGGCGAGTTCGACGATCTCGCGTACCGGCACCACGGTACCGAGCGCATTCGAAACCTGTGTCACGGCAACCAGCTTCGTCTTCTCGTTCAGCAGGCGTTCGTATTCTCCGAGCAGCACCTGACCGCTGTCATCGACCGGAATGACCCGGATCTTCGCGCCGGTTTCGGCCGCCAGCTGCTGCCAGGGCACGATGTTGGCGTGGTGTTCCAGATGCGACACGATGATTTCGTCGCCTTCACGGATGTTCTTCGCACCCCAGCTCTTGGCGACCAGATTGATCGCTTCGGTCGCGCCGCGCACGAAGATGACTTCCTCGACCGACCCGGCGCCGATGAAGCGCGCAACCTTCTGCCGCGCCGCCTCGTAGGCATCGGTCGCCCGGGCGGCAAGTTCGTGCGCCGCCCGGTGGATGTTCGAGTTCTCGTGCGCATAGAAGTACGACAGTCGGTCGATCACCGCCTGCGGCTTCTGCGTCGTCGCGGCGTTGTCGAACCACACCAGTTGCCGGCCATTCACGCGCTCGGCAAGGATGGGAAAGTCGCGTCGTACCGCGTTGACGTCGAACGGCGGGTGACGCCCGGCATCGGCATTCGGCACGCGACCGGCGTGACCGATGGTCGGTGCTGCGTTCGGCTCGACGAAGTAGTACGACGGTGAGGCTGACGGCGATGGCGCAGCTGTCGGCGACGCGCCATGCGACGGTTCAGCCAGCAGCGCGCGCAGCGCATCGCTGCCCGGCAGACCGAAGGACTGCGCGGTCAGCCGATCGTCGTGCGGCACACCCGGTGCGGCCTGAGGTGCCGATTGCAGCGCGCTTGATTCACCGATGAAGTAATACGGCGACGACGGCGCCGAAGCGCCGCCTGCCGGAAAGGCCGGTGCGCCACCGACAGCGGGCAGCGAGGCAGCGTAGGCTTCAGGTACCCCCTGCGCGGCGGCCGATCGCGGCGATCCGACCGGATAGGCGTCGCTCGCGACGTCGGGCACATGATTCTGCGCGGTGGCATGCGGCACCAGCTTCGGCGACGACGCGCCGAGCGACAGGCCGTGTTGCGGCGCAGCCGGGACGGTGGCCGTGACCGGCGACGATGGCGCTGACTGGGGCAGCGGTACGGCCGGCGCCTGTGGCGTCGGCGCGGGTGCAAAGGCCTGCGCACCCGAGCCGCTGCCGAAAGCAGGCGCCGACTGCCCCGGCAGCGCGGCGAACAGCTCGCTTGCCATGCGGGCCAGCAGGCTCTCGTCGGGCGCGCCGGGCGGCAGGGCCGCGGACAGGCCGCTCACGTTACTGCTTGTAGGTGTCGGGATACTCATGGTACTTGCCGATCTCCACGTCATCGAGCACCGCCAGTGCATCTTCGGTCAATACGGCCAGCGAGCAGTAGAGCGAAATCAGGTAGGAGGCGATCGCGCTGCGGTTGATGCCCATGAAGCGGACCGACAGACCCGGGCTCTGTTCGCCGGCGAGGCCCGGCTGGAACAGGCCGACCACGCCCTGACGCTTTTCGCCGGTGCGCAGCAGGATGATCTTGGTCTTGCCATCCTCGACCGGCACCTTGTCCGACGGGATCAGCGGCAGGCCGCGCCAGGTCAGGAACTGCGAGCCGAACAGGCTCACGGTCGGCGGCGGCACACCGCGGCGCGTGCATTCGCGGCCGAAGGCGGCAATGGCCAGCGGATGGGTCAGGAAGAAACCCGGTTCCTTCCACACCCTGGTGATCAGGTCGTCGAGATCGTCCGGCGTGGGTGCGCCGGTCAAGGTCGAAATGCGCTGGTCGTCATGCACATTCGCCAGCAGGCCGTATTCCGGGTTGTTGATCAGTTCGCTTTCCTGGCGCTCCTTGATCGTTTCGATCGTCAGGCGCAACTGCTCCTTGATCTGGTCGTGCGGGCTGCTGTAAAGGTCCGAAATGCGGGTGTGCACATCGAGCACCGTGGTCACCGCATTCAGGAAATACTCGCGCGGGTGTTCGTCGTAGTCGACGAAGATCTGCGGCAGTTCAGCCTCGTCGCGCTGCGAGCACGCCACGCGTACGTCCTGCGGGTTCTTAACCCGGTTCAGGCGGTAGATGCCGGCTTCGACCGGCAGCCATTGCAGCAGGTGCACCAGCCAGCGCGGGGTGATGGTGGACAGCTGGGGTACGGTTTTGGTCGCATTGGCAAGCTGGCGGGCGGCGTTGTCGCCGAGCGCCAGTTGCGCGTCCTGTTGTTCTGCCATGGGAAACTCCTGACGAGGTAGAAACCGGGAATCCGGCTTATTCGAAAAATTGCTAAGTTAATATCGCTTTCTTCTAAGCGAGGCTCAACCGGCTATAGCCGCCAGCAGGCGAAACACGCACGGGAATGCGCGCTCAGCCCCCTCCGGAGGGTTCGGCGATGGCAAGTTCTCCTTCGCAGCGCGACAACAGTGCTGAAGCGCTGAGTTCAAAGGCGTGTGCCAGTTTTGCGATGGTCACAAGTGAAGGCATGGCGTTGCCGCGCTCCACCTCACCGAGGTAGGAGCGGTTGAGTTCGGCGCGCTCGGCCAGCCACTCCTGCGACCACCCCCTTGCTTCGCGCGCCCGGCGCACCGCACGGCCGAATGCGCCGGCAATCGCGTCGCCGGTCGCCGAAGCGTCTTGCGCCGCCTTCCCGTCGCGATCGCCGGCCGAATCAGGTCGCGCGTTCATCCTTTGGGACTGCCGTCTGCGCCCTGCTCATGCAGCGAACTGGCCTGGGTCACATTGCTGCCGGGCGGTACGCTGCGTGTCAGCCACACATTGCCGCCGATGATGGAGCCGCGCCCGATGGTGACGCGGCCGAGTATGGTGGCGCCGGCGTAGATGACGACGTCGTCCTCGACCAGCGGATGGCGCGGCAAGCCTTTCTGGAGCGTGCCTTCCACATCGGTCGGAAAACGCTTGGCACCGAGCGTGACCGCCTGGTAGAGCCGCACCCGTTCGCCGATGACTGCGGTTTCCCCGATCACCACGCCGGTGCCGTGGTCGATGAAGAAGCCCGCGCCGATGCGTGCACCCGGGTGGATGTCGATGCCGGTAATGGAATGTGCCGCTTCCGCGATGATGCGGGCAACCAGCGGCACGCCCAGGCTGTACAGGCGATGTGCCAGCCGGTGATGGATGATGGCCAGCACACCGGGGTAGCACAACAGCACTTCATCGACACTGCGCGCCGCCGGGTCGCCCTGGAACGCCGCCAGTACGTCGGTATCTAGCAACCGGCGAAGGTCAGGCAAGGACAGCGCGAACGACTCGACGATGGCGCGCGCCTGGGCATCGACGCCATTGCTCGCGTCCGGAGAGTGACGCGCGTTGTAACGCAGTTCGAGCTGCACCTGACGCAACAGCGATACCAGTGCGGCATCCAGCGTGTAGCCGACGTAGAAGTCTTCGCTCTCCTGATGCAGATCGGACGGGCCGAGCCGCATCGGGAACAGCGCACCGCACAGCGCATCGGCGATGTCGCGCAAGGCATCGCGCGACGGGAACTCGCGTGCGCCGAACTCCCGGGTGCGCTGCTGCGCGCCACGCCATTGCGAGCGCACCGCGCGCAACTCCGACACGATGCGGTCAAGTTGCCAGGGCCCGTCGAGTACAGACGTCCCGGTACTGCCGTTGTCCTTCAGATTCATTTGAGATCCCGATAAGAGGCCCGGGCCGCGCCGGACACCGGCCCGTACTGGTCAGTCCTGCTCCCAGGGCAGACCTGAAACCACCCAGCCGCCGCTGTTGCGTCGCTGCTGCGCCGCATTGAGTTCGCCCTCGAACCCTTCGAGCACATTGAATGCGGAGCCGAAGCCGGCCTTGGCGGCGGCTTCCGCAGCAAGCGCGGAACGCTTGCCGCTGCGACAGAGGAACAGCACCACCGCGTCCTTTCCGACGCGCGCCTCAAGTTCCTTCACGAAGCGGGGGTTACGCGTCATCGCGGTACCGGTGGCCCACGCCACATGCACCGTGCCAGGCACCTGACCGACGAACTTGCGTTCCTCGGAGGTCCGGACATCGACCAGCACGGCTTCTCCGGCAGAAAACAATGCCCAGGCCTCGTGCGGCGTCACGCCGCCGGCATAAGGCAGGCCTTCGGCCGCTGCGCGCTCACGCGCCTGCAGCAGCGGTGCGGGCGCCGGATGCGCCGCGGCCGTTGCGGCCCTCTCATCGACAGTTGCAGCGGTCATGCTCTCCCCCTTGACATGGGCCGCCCGGATTCGCCCGGGCCTTGGCTGAATGCCAATCTAAAGGTGGCACCCGGCAGATCAAACCAATTCAAATTCAGATCGAAATCAGCATAAGCAATGCAGGAATTTCGACGCGCAGCGGGAATAAGCAGTGCAGGAATTCTTGGTTCCGCGCGCCGCGACCGGTGGATTACCTTTCAGTGATGAAAGCCGCCCGATCCGAACCTGCAACGTCACGGGAGCACCCCGAACCACAGGCCGACCTCACGCTGCTGGAGCGCGTATGTGCCTGGGTAGCGCTCGTGTGCGGGCTCGTGCTGCTGTGGCGGACCTACGGTGCAGTCACATGACGGCCCGACTCGAGCCTCCCGCGCTGCGCAGCAACCTCGTGCCCGACAGCACCCGGATCCGCGAGCATTACCTGAAGTCACTGCCACGTGACGCCGATGGCCGAAGCCGCCTGTGGAGTGCGCCCGACGGGCGCGTCGTCGGACGCTTCATGGCATGCAACCTGTCTTCGGTCTTCCAACCGGTCGTGCTGCTGGGCACCGGTGAAATCTTCGGTCACGAGGCATTCGTGCGCTCGTTCGACGATGCCGGCAGCGATCTGTCGCCCTGGAACCTGTTCTCGCATGCCGCATCGGACGAATCCCTGGTGGAACTCGACCGGCTGTGCCGGACACTGCACGTGCTCAATTACTTCGGGCACGGAGGGCCGGCGGATTCACTGTTCCTCAATGTACATGGACGGCTGATGCTGGCGGTCGGTGACGACCACGGCAGCGCATTTGGCCGCGTACTGGCGTCGCTGCACATACCGCGGCGTGCCATCGTCATCGAGTCGCCGCCCGCGATGGCCGATGACCTGTCGATGCTGGCCTACGTGATGTTGAACTACCGCTACAACGGCTACCGGACCGCGGTGAACCTGCCTGACACCGACATGCTCGACGCGCTGTTTGACCACCTCAGGCCCGACTTTGTGAAACTCGACGGCAACCACGATGACACCGCACGCGCTCTGCCGGGCGCGGCGGATCGGTGCGCGCGTTTCGGCGCACAGCTCATCGTCACGCGTATCGACTGCGCGGCGCTGGCGCAGCGCGCTCATGCCGCTGGCGCGCCCTGCGGCCAGGGCCATGCGCTGGGTCGCCCGGCGAATCTGACACCCGTGTCCGCTTGAACCGGTCCTGCAGCATCGCCGAAGCGCGACAGTCTGCTTATGTCGGATTTCTGCTAACGAAATCATTTCTTGTTACTTCCAGTGATTAGACGAAGCGCCTAGCCTGCGCCGCTCATTCATACAGGGAGCCGTCATGTCCATTCGCCGTACCCCCCTAGTCGTCACCGCCCTGATTTCGCTCCTGATCGCCAGCCAGCCGGCACGGGCCGAAACGACCTTGCTGAACGTGAGCTACGACGTGTCGCGCGAGCTGTACAAGGACATCAACCCGGGTTTCATCGCCGCCTGGAAAACGAAGTCCGGAGAAACGCTGACGCTGAACCAGTCGCACGGCGGGTCGAGCAAGCAGGCGGGCGCCGTGATCGGGGGCCTGGAAGCTGACGTGATCACGATGAACCAGTCGCCGGACATCGACATCCTGGTGAAGAACGGTCTGGTGGCGCCCGACTGGCGCAAGCGCCTGCCGAATGATGCAGCGCCTTACACAACGACCACGGTGTTTCTGGTGCGCAAGGGGAATCCGAAAGCCATCAAGGATTGGTCGGACCTGACGCGCGAAGGCCTGCAGGTCATCGTGCCAAACCCGAAAACCTCGGGCAACGGCCGCTATACCTATCTTGCGGCATGGGGCTACGCGCTGAACAAGTCCGGCAACGAGGCTGCTGCAAAGGATTTCGTGGCGAAGCTGTTCGCCAATGTTCCGGTACTCGACGGCGGCGGCCGCGGCGCGACAACCACCTTCACGCAGCGCGGAATCGGCGACGTACTGGTGACCTTCGAGAACGAAGCGGTGCTGCTGGACAAGGAACTGGGCGGCGACCAGTTCGACATCGTCTATCCGTCGCTGTCGATCGAGGCTGCCGCCCCGGTGGCCGTGGTCGACAAGGTGGCAGACAAGCGCGGCACCCGCCGTCAGGCAGAAGCCTACCTGCAGTATCTGTTCTCGCCCGAAGGCCAGGAAGTCATCGCGAAGCATCACTTCCGTCCGCGCAACGAAGCGATTCTCGCGAAGTACGCCGCGCGCTTTCCGGCCATCAAGACCTTCACAGTCGAGGACAGGCTGGGCGGCTGGGAAGCCGTGCAGAAGACGCACTTCGCCGACGGCGGCATTTACGACCAGATCATCCTGACCAAGCGCTGAAAGCGTGTCGTGCGTTTCACGGGTGGGCAGATGAGGCATCTGCCCGCCCCGTATGGCCGTAGCGGTGGGTAACATGGGCAGTGAACGATTCGGAAGCGGGTCATTGCCCGACTTTCCGAACGATTTGCCCTGAACAGCGGTCTGTGGAAGACGTCTGCAGACATTGTTCGACCATCGCCCCGGAGTACCCCTGATGAAACTGAAAGCCTTCTGGATCGCATTTGTACTGGCCACCTCGGCACAGGCTGCCACCACCGCCACCATGGCGCCGCCGCTGCGGCCGGTCGAAGCACATGCGCTGGCGGCGCAGGCCAGCGCAGAGTTGCTGTCGCGCTTTCATTATCAGAACGTGCCGCTCGATGACGCAATGTCGATCCGGATTTTCGACCGCTACCTGAAGACGCTCGACCCGGAGCGCATTTACTTCCTGCAGTCCGACATCGACACCTTCGGCGCGGTGCGCACCCTGCTCGACGACGCCATCCTGCAGCAGAAGCTGGATGCGCCGTTTGCGATCTTCACCCGCTACACGCAACGGGTGCGCGAACGCATGGCCGGTGCGCGCGAGCTGCTGGCGACCGGCTTCGACTTCAACAAGCCGGACAGCTATCGCTATGTGCGCACGGATGTGCCCTGGGCCAGCTCGGAGGCGGAATTGAAGGAAATCTGGCGCAAGCGGGTGAAGAACGACTGGCTGCGCCTGAAGCTGGCCGGCAAGGACGACGCGGCGATCCGCGATACGCTGACCAAGCGTTACGAACTGGCCATGTCGCACACGGCGCGCTCGAAGAGCGACGACGTATTCCAGCTGTTCATGAACGCCTACGCTGAATCGATCGAGCCGCACACCAGTTACCTCGGCCCGCGTGCGTCGGCCGACTTCGCCATCACGATGAAGCTGTCGCTGGTCGGCATCGGCGCCGTGTTGCAGGAACGCGATGAGTACGTGACCATCCGCGAACTGGTGCCCGGCGGCCCGGCGGCCCGCTCGGAACAGCTTGCGATCGGAGACCGCATCGCCGGCGTGGCCAAGGACGAAAACGCCCCGATGGCCGATGTGCTCGGCTGGCGGGTGGATGATGTCGTGCAGCTGATCCGCGGCACCAAGGACACCAAGGTCATTCTGGATGTGCTGCCGGCAGATGCCGGCCCGGACGGCAAGCACAAGCGGATCACGCTGGTGCGCGACACCATCAAGCTGGAAAAGCAGGCGGCTGCCAAATCGGTGATCGAAGTGGGTGGCGACGCAAAGCAAAAGGTCGGCGTGATCACGCTGCCGACGTTCTATCAGGACGTCGACGCCCGGCACAAGAACGACGAGAACTTCCGCAGCGCAAGCCGCGATGTGGAAAAGCTGCTGGCCGAACTGAAGGCGGAGAAAGTCGGCGCGGTGCTGATCGACCTGCGCAACAACGGCGGTGGCTCGCTCGACGAAGCGGTACGCCTGACCGGTCTGTTCATCGATCGTGGCCCGGTGGTGCAGCAGCGCAATCCGAAGGGGCAGATCCGCATCGAGCAGGACCGTGACCCGGGTGTGGCCTGGGACGGTCCGGTCGGCGTGCTGATCAACCGCGCATCGGCGTCGGCGTCGGAAATCTTCGCCTCGGCAATCCAGGACTACGGTCGCGGCATCGTCATCGGCGAGCAGAGCTTCGGCAAGGGCACGGTGCAGACCCTTCTGGACATGGATGAAATGGCGAAGAGCGAAAAGCCGACCTATGGCGAACTGAAGCTGACCGTCGCCCAGTTCTTCCGCGTATCGGGCGGCACGACGCAATTGCGCGGCGTGACGCCGGACATCCCGCTCGCGTCGTTTGCCGACCGCGAACGCTTCGGCGAATCGAGCTACGACAACGCGCTGCCGTGGACGCAGATCGAACCGGCCGACTTCAAGCCGGTGGGCAGCACGCGCGAACTGCTGCCGGCGCTGACCACCCGGCACAGCGCCCGGGTGGCGAATGACGCCGGCTACCGCGAGTTGCTGGAAGACATCGCCGAAGTCGAAGCCATTCGCAAGCGCACCGAAATTTCGCTCAACGAGAAGGAGCGGCGCAAGGAACGCGAAGCGCAGGAAGCCCGGCTGAAGGCGCGTTCGCAGACCAAGGGTGTCGGCGATGCCGACACCGACGGCCCGGCACTGCCGCGCGACGACGGACTGCAGGCCGGCGAGCGCAGCCTGAGCGCAGAACTGGCCGCCGAAAAGTCACGCAAGGCGGCGCGCGACGTGTTGCTCGACGAGGCGGCGCACATCATGGGCGACATGGTGAGCCTGACGAAATCGGGCACGGAACTGGCCCGCAACGGCAAGGCCACCGCGGGCGTGGCGCCCGGGCAGTGACAGGGCAGGACCGGCCCGGTTCGCGATCCGCTTGTTACAGCGAGGAAGATGGAAATGAGTGCGATGGCGGATCCGGTGCTTGTGGTGCCGGGACTCAACGGCAGCGGGCCGGCTCACTGGCAGAGCTGGATCGAAGCGCTGATCGGCGCGCAGCGCGTCGAGCAGGATGACTGGACCCGACCTGACATAGACCTCTGGTCAGCGCGGGTGGAACAGGCCATCGTTGCGCAGGCGAGACCGGTGTGGCTGGTGGCGCACAGTTTCGGTTGCCTGGCGTCGATGGTCGCCGCCAGCCGGCAGGCTGATCGGATTGCGGGCGCCCTGCTGGTTGCACCGGCGAGTCCTGACAAGTTCGGCATCACGGCGCGCATTCCCGACACGCCATTTCCGTTCCCGACGGTTCTGGCCGCGAGCCGGAATGACCCGTGGATGACGTTCATGTCGGCCATGCACTGGGCCGACAGATGGGGGGCGCGTCTCGTCGACCTCGGCGAGGCGGGGCACGTCAATACCGAATCCGGCCATGGCCCATGGCCGGCCGGACTCGAACTTTTTAGCCAGCTTCAGGCGAGTGCACCCGTCATGACCGGGGCGCTGCGGGACTGACGTTCCGCAGCAGGTTCGCCTCAGGTGCCGCCAGATGCCAGCCGGTGCCCAAAGGAGCCCCGAGCTGCCATCAGCGAGCTTCTCGCAGGCCGCTTTCGCCGGATACCTTCCGTCAGATCCCTTCCAATTCCTTCTGCAGTTCGCCGGACTGGAACATTTCCTTGACGATGTCGCAGCCGCCGATGAATTCGCCGCGCACATAGAGCTGCGGAATGGTCGGCCAGTTCGCGTATTCCTTGATGCCCTGACGGATGTCCGCATCTTCCAGCACGTTGATCGTGTGCAGGTTCTGCACGCCGACATGCTTCAGTATCTGGATCACGGTGGCCGAAAACCCGCATTGCGGAAACTGCGGCGTGCCCTTCATGAACAGCACCACCGGGTGGCTGGTGACGGTTTCCTTGATCTGTTCCTGGATGCTCATGGTGTTTCCCTTTCAATGTTTCAAGTCAACAGCCCTGTTGCGCATGACGCAAACAGGGCGAAATGAATCCGGATGAAGCGACACATTCATCCGCCTGCGTGAATCATCAGCCCACCACCCCGCCGGTGACACGTTCGATTCCGGCAAGGTCACGCCAGGAGCTTACATCGGTCAGCCCGGCGCAGCGCATCAGCGCACGCACGGCCGGCGCCTGATCATGACCATGCTCGCACAGCAGCCAGCCCCCGCGCGCGATACTTTCCGGCGCGCTGCCGCACAGGCGGCGCAAATCATCCAGCCCGTCAGCCCCGCCGATAAGCGCCGATTCGGGTTCGAAGCGCAGATCGCCCTGCGCCAGGTGTTCGTCGCCGGCCCTGATGTACGGCGGATTCGACACGATGCAGTCGAATTCGTGCCCGGCCATGCCTTCGAGCCAGTTCGAGGCGATGAAGCCGATTTCAAGGCCCAGTCGCTGCGCGTTGCCGCGCGCAATCTGCAGCGCGATGTCGGACCGGTCGAGCGCCGTCACCTGCGCCTGCGGGCAACTCGCCTTGATGGCCAGCGCGATCGCGCCCGAGCCGGTGCCGGCGTCGAGCACACGGGGCGCATCCAGATCGCGAATGCGCGCCAGCGCCAGTTCAACCAGCAATTCGGTGTCCGGACGCGGAATCAGCACGCCCGGCGCAACCGCGAGGTCGAGCCCGAAGAACTCGCGGCGACCGACCAGATAGGCCACCGGTTCGCCCGCTGCACGCCGTTCGAGCAGCGCAACGAGCGCGACGAGCGACGGTTCCGCCAGCCTCTCGCAGCCGCGCGCGATCAGCCCGGCGCGGTCGCAGCCCAGTGCGTGCGCAGCGAGCACCTGCGCATCCCGCCCGTCGATGCGGGTACGGGCGCTGCGCAACCAGTCGTCGAGCGTCATCGGAACCCGTTACCCGGCACGACGCGGAGAAAGAGCCTTCAAGCGCCTTCCTCCGCCAGTTGCGCAAGCTGTTCGGCCTGGTGCTCGTGCGCCAGGGCGTCGAGCAGTTCGGTCAGGTCGCCGTCCATGATGGCGTCGATCTTGTACAGCGTCAGGTTGATACGGTGGTCCGTGATGCGGCCCTGCGGAAAGTTGTAGGTGCGGATGCGCTCCGACCGGTCACCGCTGCCGACCAGGCTCTTGCGCGTCGAGGCGATCTGGCTGTCGCGTGCGCGCACCTGCGCGTCGCGGATGCGCGCGGCGAGCACGGCCATCGCCTGCGCCTTGTTGCGGTGCTGGCTGCGGTCGTCCTGACATTCGACGACGATGCCGGTCGGCACGTGGGTGATGCGGACCGCCGAATCGGTCTTGTTGATGTGCTGACCGCCGGCACCCGACGCGCGGAAGGTGTCGATGCGCAGATCGGCCGGGTTGATGTCGATCTCCGCCACTTGATCCACCTCGGCCATCACGGCCACCGTGCATGCGGAGGTGTGGATGCGCCCCTGCGTTTCGGTGACCGGTACGCGCTGCACCCGGTGACCGCCCGATTCGAACTTGAGCCGCGAATAGACGCCCTCGCCGGCCACGCGCGCGATGATTTCGCGGTAACCGCCGAGGTCGGATTCGCTCGCCGACACGATCTCCACCTTCCAGCGGCAGCGCTCGGCGTGGCGCGAGTACATGCGGAACAGGTCGGCCGCGAACAGCGCCGATTCGTCGCCGCCGGTGCCGGCGCGAATTTCCAGAAACACGTTGCGGCCGTCGTCCGGATCCTTCGGCAGCAGGGCGCGCTGCAGATCGGCTTCTAGCCGTGCCATGTCGCTGACCGACTGATCGATTTCCGACTGGGCCAGTTCCTTCATGTCGGGGTCGGCCAGCAGCCCGCGCGCCGCTTCGCCGTCGTCGCGCGCCTTGCACCAGGCCTGGTACAGCGCAATCACCGGCGTCAGTTCCGAATGTTCGCAGGTGAAGCGGCGGTAGCGGTCGATGTCCGACGTCACGTCAGGATCGGACAGCGCGGCGTCGAGGTCGGCCAGACGTTGCGACAGATGTTCGAGCTTGTCGGCGATGCGCGGTTTCATGCGGGACGATCGGAGAAGGATGGAGACGCCGGAGAGACCCCGGGAGCAGGACGGACGGGCGGCGCTAGCCTTCGCGGTCGTGCAGCGGGTACAGGCGTTGCACCAGATCCTCGATCTGGCCGCGTGCTTCCGAAGGGGCTTCGTTGAGCAGGCGGGTCGGGCCGTGCATCAACTTGTTGGTCAGGTTGCGCGACAGCGTGTCGAGCACGCGGTCCGGCGCCTCGCCGCGCGTCAGGGCACGCAGTGCGCGCTCGAGTTCCATCGTGCGCATGTCTTCGGCGTGACCGCGCAGCGCACGGATGGCCGGCACCGCTTCACGTGCCTGCACCCACTGCAGGAAGTTGGCGACCCGCGCATCGATGATGCCCTGCGCCTCGACCACGGCCGCCTGTCGCGACTCCAGACCGGAATCGACGATCTGGGCAAGATCATCGACCGTGTAGAGGAACACGTCGTTGAGCTTGCCGACCTCGCCTTCGATGTCGCGCGGCACGGCCAGGTCGACCATGACGATGGGACGGTACTTGCGCGCCTTCAGCGCGCGTTCCACCAGACCAAGACCGATGATGGGCAGCGGACTGGCCGTACAGGACAACACAACGTCGAATTCGGACAACCGTTCACCGATCTCGTCGAGCTTCACCGCCGCCACCTTCAGATCGGCCCGGGTGAAGCGCTGCGCCAGTGCCTGCGCGCGCTCGATCGTGCGGTTGGCGATCACCATGCTGCGCGGCGTACAGCCTGCGAAATGGGCGGCACACAGTTCCATCATTTCGCCGGCGCCGATGCACAGCACGCGCTGCGTCGACAGGCTGCCGAAAATGCGTTCCGACAGGTGCACGGCCGCCGCCGCCATCGACACGATGTTGGCACCGATCGCGGTCGTCGAGCGCACTTCCTTGGCCACTGCAAAGCTGCGCTGGAACAGCTTGTGCAGCAGCGCACCCAGGGTGCCGGCATCTTCGGCGACGCGCACCGCCTGCTTCATCTGGCCAAGAATCTGCGGCTCGCCGAGCACCATGGAGTCGAGGCCGCTCGCCACGCGGAAGGCATGGCGGACCGCCTGGTGCTGCTCCAGCCTGTATACATAGGGTGCGATGTCGGATGGCGCGATGCGGTGGTATTCCGCCATCCAGTCCAGCGCGCTGTCGGGGTCGTTGGTCGCGCAGTACAGCTCGGTGCGATTGCAGGTCGACAGGATGGCTGCTTCCTGCACCGGGCGGCCGCGGGTCAGTTCGCCCAGCGCGTCGGGCAGCGCTTCCGGCAGGAAGGTCATGCGCTCGCGCACCGCAAGTGGAGCAGTGTGGTGATTGAGACCAAGCGCGAACAAGGACATGTACGGGGAGCGACGCCTGCGTGATTGCCGACGGGTCGGGACGACACCGTCAAGCGCGCAGATTATAACAGCGGCCGTCGCCGCACCAGACCGGCCGCTGCGCAGGGTCGCATCGCGCGCGGCTCGCGTTTGACGTCAGCAGACCCTAACGCTGCACGGCAAGCATCGCGGCAAGGTGCGACGCCGGGATGGCGTAGGTGATTCCGCTCGGCTGCGCCAGCACGCTTTCCTTGCCGGCCTTGACCAGCACCATGTTGATGATGCCGATCACCTCGCCGGTGTCCGGGTCGAATACCGGGCTGCCGCTGTTGCCCGGGTAGGCGGTGGCATCGAGCTGAAACACCGGAAAGCTGCCGCGCGCCAGCCGGTTGCGGTTGGGCGCGTTCAGCTGGCTCACGTTGTCGACCGGAATCACGATGGGGGTGATGGCCGACACGATGCCGCGATGGGTGACCGGGGTGAAGCCCAGCACGCTGCCGATGGGGAAACCGGTGAAGGCGATCGACTGGCCTTCGGCCACGCGCGACGAGTCACCCAGCGCAAGCGCCGGCAGCGGTGCGCCCTGTATCTGCAGCAGTGCCAGGTCATGTTCGGGGCTGGATGCCAGGATGCGCGCTTCGCGTATCTGAGGTTTGCCATCGACCTGCGCCAGCACCGAAAGGATTTCGAATTTTTCGTCGTCCAGCTTCACGCTCGCCACGTGCGCATTGGTGGCGATCAGCGTCCCATTGCCCACGACGAAACCCGTGCCCTTCAACTCGAAGGCCGGTGCGCGCGAGCGCATCAGCGTGCCGACCACGACGATGGAGGGCTTGATGCGGACGATGGCCTCGCGCAGTGCGGCGTGCGCCAGCAGCGGCGCCGACAGCAGCGCCGCGCAGGCGAGACGGCGCCCGGCGTCAGCCACGGCGCGACACGATCTTCGGCAGCACCGGCGAGGGCGTGGTGACGCGATGATCGTAGGGATGGTCCGGCTTGTTGAACAGGCTGCGAATGCGCTTCACGTATTCGCGGGTTTCGCGGTAAGGCGGTACGCCCTTGTAACGATCAACCGCGCCCTCGCCCGCGTTGTAGCCGGCGGTCGCCAGTTCGACATCACCCTCGAAATAGGCCAGCAGCCAGCGCAGATAGGCCAGACCCCCACGGATGTTCTGCACCGGATCATAGGCGTCGCGCACATTGAAACGCTGCGCGGTTTCGGGAATCAGCTGCATCAGGCCCTGCGCGTTCTTCGGCGATTTCGCCTTCGGGTTGAAATTCGATTCGGTGCCGATGACCGCCAGCACCAGATGCGGATCGATGTCGAACGTCGGTGCCAGCTCGCGCACGATTTCGATCACCTTGCGCCGGTCCGGCGTGGTGCCGAAGGCGGCTTCAAGATCAGGGGCGATGCCTGCGATCGCCACCGGCTCGGGTTCCGGCGGGTCGCGCATGCAGTCCGGCAGCTCGCGCGTCGGCTCACCGGTGAAACGCAGCATGCGCTGCGCGTGCTCGTGGCCCTGCCGCGCGGCCAGGTCGAAGAAGGTGGCGGCCAGCGCATCGTCGCGCTCGACCCCACGACCGTTGGCATACATCCAGGCCAGATTGAACTGCGCTTCGGCTTCGCCGAGCTTGGACGCCTGGCAGTACAGCGCCGCCGCGCGCGCCGGGTCACGGCTGACGCCTTCGCCGTGTTCGAACAGACGCGCTTCGGCGAGCAGCGAGCGGGCGGCCGCCTCCGGTTCGATCGCGAACGCAGGCGCCGCGGCGCACAACGCGATGGCAAACCGAACACTGCGAGGCAGCCAGGTACGCATGATCAGGCCGCCGCAACGGGCGCAAAGCGCGCGATGTACCAGTCCATCGCTTCCGCGAGACCGCGACTGACGTCGTGACTGGGCACATAGCCCAGGAGGGTCTGCGCGCGGCCGATGTCGGCGAGCGAATGCCGTACGTCGCCGGCCCGGAAGTCCTGGTGCTGTGCCTGCGCCCTTGCGATGTCCGGAAAGCGCACGACGAGTTCGGCGCGCATGGCGTCGAACAGCTGGTTCAGCGTGGTCTGGCGGTGCGCCGCCACGTTGTAGACGGTGTTGACCGCGTCGGCGCGCGTCGTCAGCGCGGCGAGCAGGTTGGCCTGCACCGTGTTGTCGATGTAACAGAAGTCGCGACTGGTTTCGCCGTCGCCATTGATGCGCACGGTGTCACCCAGCAACAGCGCACGTGCCCATTTCGGGATCACCGCCGCGTAGGCACCTTCAGGGTCCTGGCGCGCACCGAACACGTTGAAATAGCGCAGGCCGACGCACTGCAGGCCGTAGCAGCGGCCGAACACGTCGGCGTACAGCTCGTTGACGTACTTGGTGACGGCATACGGGGACAGCGGCCGGCCGATGACGTCCTCCACCTTCGGCAACGTCGGCGAATCGCCGTAGGTGGAACTGGACGCCGCATAGACAAAGCGTGACACGCCGGCATCGCGCGCCGCCACCAGCATGTTCAGGAAGCCATTGACATTCGAATCGTGCGTCGCCAGCGGATCGGCCAGCGATCGCGGCACCGAACCGAGCGCGGCCTGATGCAGCACGACATCGACACCGGCACAGACCGACGCGCACGTGGCGAGATCACGGATGTCGCCGCGCACGAACTCGAGCCGGGCACGCTGCGCAGCAGACATGCCCGCCACCACTTCGTCGAGGTTGCGCTGGTGACCGGTCGAGAAGTTGTCGAGCGCAACCACCTGCTGATCGGCCTGCAGCAGTACTTCGACCAGATGCGAACCGATGAAGCCGGCGGCGCCGGTCACCAGCCAGCGGCGCGGCTGCGCCGCCAGCGCTGCGACAACGCCTGCCGGGAGTGCGGACAACTGCGTCACGCCGGACTCACAGACGCCATACCGCGACGCCCTGCGCACGCAGCGCCTCGGCATCGAACTGGCACTTGATGTCCGCAACGATGCCGCCCGGCTTCAGCTTGGACACGAAATCGCTCAGCGGGCGGGCCGCAAATTCCTTGTGCGACACGGCGGCCACGATGGCCTCGACCTTCGGCAGATCGTCCCACGACTTCAGCGACACGCCATACTCGTGTTCGGCTTCCGTCGTTTCTGCGACCGGATCGTGCACGAGCACTTCGATGCCATAGGTCTCGAGTTCGCGGATCACGTCGATCACGCGCGAATTGCGCAGGTCGGGACAGTTCTCCTTGAAGGTCAGGCCGAGCACCAGCGCCTTGGCGCCCTTGACCGACGCACCGCTGCGGATGAGCTGCTTGACCGTCTGTTCGGCGACATATTTGCCCATGCCGTCATTGATGCGACGGCCGGCCAGGATGACCTGCGGGTGATAGCCCAGCATGTCGGCCTTGTGCGTCAGGTAGTACGGATCGACGCCGATGCAGTGACCGCCGACCAGACCCGGACGGAAAGGCAGGAAATTCCACTTGGTTCCGGCGGCACGCAGCACCTCTTCGGTATCGATGCCCATCTTTCCGAAAATGATGGCCAGCTCGTTCACGAAGGCGATGTTGAGGTCGCGCTGCGTGTTCTCGATCACCTTGGCGGCTTCGGCCACCTTGATGCTCGACGCTTCGTACACGCCGGCGGTGATGACGCTCTTGTAGAGATCCGACACCTTGCGCAGCGTTTCCGGACAGTCGCCCGACACCACCTTGACGATCTTGGTGACCGTGCGTTCCTTGTCACCCGGGTTGATGCGCTCGGGCGAATAGCCGACATTGAAATCCTGCGGCCACTTCAAGCCGGAAAACTTCTCGATCACCGGAATGCACATTTCCTCCGTCGCACCCGGATAGACGGTCGATTCGAACACCACGGTGGCGCCGCGCTTCATATGGCGACCGCAGGTTTCCGAGGCACCGACCAGCGGCGAGAAGTCAGGCTGGTGCGCGTCATCGACCGGCGTCGGCACGGCAACGATGATGAAATCCGCATCCTTCAGTGCCGCCCCGTCGGTACTCACCGTCAGCTGCGTCGCAGCCCGCAGGTCCTCCGGGCTGACTTCGCCGGTCGGATCATAGAATTCACGGTAGGCCGCAATCTTGGCAGCCGACATGTCCACGCCGATGGTCGGCATCTTCTTCCCGAACTCGACCGCCAGCGGCAGCCCTACATAGCCCAGGCCAATCACAGCAACTTTGGTCATCGCTTCTATCCCCAATCCGCAATCAAAGGTTCTTCATCAGTTCGGACACTTCCGCCGACCGCGCAAACTTGTCGCCCAGTGCCACCAGTGGCTCAAGCTCCTTGCGTGCTTCCGATTTCCTGCCTGCCTTGACCAGCCGCTGCGCGAGATTCAGTCGCAGATCATGCGCGGCCGGTGCCCCGGCGACGGCCTGCTTCATCATCGTCAGGCCACGTTCGGTCTCACCGCTGTCGAACAGGATGGTGCCGTATGTGTCGAGCACGGCCGGGCTGTTGGGCGCCGCCGCATAGGCCCGTTCGGCGTACTCGAGCGCCTTGCTGTCATTGCGCTGCGCAGCCAGCCACGCCAGGTTGTTCAACACGACCGGATCGTTGGGCGCGCGTTTCAGCAGCGCTTCATATCGTTGCCCGGCCTCGTCGTAGCGCTTCTGGGACAGCGCGAACTCGGCGAGGTAAGCGGGCACGGCGTTGTCGTCCGGCTTTTCCTTCAGCCAGCCGTCCACGACAGCCTTCGCATCCGCAGCGCCATTGCTCGAACGGATGAGCGCGCCGTGCAGCCTTACGACGTTGCCTGCGTTGCGCTCACGGGCCAGCGCCTCGCGGTAGGGCTTGACGGCCGCATCGGCCTTGCCCGCCTTGGCGAGCACTTCGCCTTCCATCGCATATCCCAATGCCTGATCGGGGTTCTGGCGCTGGATGTCGCGCGTCACCTTGAGGGCGTCGTCGAGCGCACCTCGATCAAGGTGAATCGAGATGAGCATGTTCTGCGCGTCCCGCGACTTGGGGTCGAGTGTCAGCGCCTTGCGGACGTTCTGCAGCGCTTCCGATTCGCGCCTGGCAACCATCTGGGTTGCGGCAAGACGCAGCAGCGGCTGCGCAGTCGAAGGTGAGCGCGCAACAAGTTTCTCCCGCGTCAGGATCGCTGCGTCAGTCTCTCCGGCAAGCGCCTGGGTCGATGCAAGCAACTCAAGCACTTCCGTGTCGTCCGGCAAAGCCGCCGCCGCATCGCTTGCAGCCGCCAGCGCCTTTTTGCGTTCACCCATGGCCGACAGCAACTGGACGAGCGCCGTGCGTGGCGCAACCAGCTTGGCGTTTGCCTTCACCGCCTGCTCGAGCAGCGCCAGGGCGTCCGGCGCGCCTTCCTTGGTACGCGCTTTCAACCCGGCCAGCGCAAGCAGCGCATCCGGATGCTGTGGCGACTTTGCCAAGATGCTGCGGAAGCGGGATTCGGCCGCAGCCGCATCCTTGTCCAGCAAATCCATCCGGGCAAGGTTCGATGCGGCCGGGAAAAATGACGGCTCGATTTCAAGCGCCTTTTCGAAGCTCGCGCGGGCCTTGGGAGAATCCTTCTTCAACAGGTAGGCCGTGCCCCTCAGATTCGGCGTCATGGGGTCGCCCGGCTTTTTCCTTTCCAGTGCATCGATTGCGACGAGAGCCTTGTCTGCCTCGCGATTGCGCAGATGTGCCACGATCAGCAGCACATCGGGCCGCGTGTCATCCACCTCCAGCCGCACTGCATTTTCAAGTGCGGCGATGCCGCCCGTGCGATCACCTGCCGCCAGGCGGCTCAGGCCCAGTCTGGACTGGGACGCCGAGTCATCCGGCTTCAGGCGGGCTGATGCGGAAAAGGCCTTTTCTGCTTTTTCGGTGTCCCCAGCCGTCAGGAACACCTGACCGGCCAACGCCTGCACTTCGGCGTTCTCGGGGAGCTTCTGCAACAGCGGGTCCAGCGTCTGTTGCGCCTTGGCAACCCGCCCGGTCTGCAGATACGACCCGATCAATATCTTGCGGATGAACAGCGAATCGCCGCCTGCGGCCAGCACCTTTTCGCCATGCTGTTCGGCCTGTGCATACGACTTCAATTCGAACTCGGTCAAGGCCGCCAGTCCAAGCGCCGGAACATAGTCCGGCGCGATCGACAGCAGCTTGTTCAGCACTTGCCGTGCTTCGGGGAACTTGCGTTCCTTGACCAGCAGAAAACCTTCCAGATAAAGCGCTTCCGGCGCTTTTGGAACCGCCTTCTTCAACGCCGCGAGCTCGGCCCGCGCTTCGGCGAATTTGTCCTGATTGGCGAGTGCGTGCACCACGATGTAGCGCGCACGAACATTGTCCGGCCTGATTTCATAGACTTTTCGATAGGACGCCAGCGCCTCTTCGAACTGCCCCTTCGAGTTCTTCAACTCGGCGTCGAGGAACCAGGCATTCTCATCGGCCTGATCCGCTGCGATCACGTCGTCGAGCAACCGGCGGGCACCGTCGACGTCCTTGTTCACCGCAGCCAGTCTCGCCTTGCCCAGACTGGCGTAGACATGCTGCTTGTCAATGGCGATCGCCTGATCGAATGCCGCCGCTGCCGCCTCGTTGTTTCGGGTTGCCATGTACGCATAGCCCAGTGCCGCCTTCAGATCGGCTTCGGATTGCGGCGTGGGCATTTTCGCCGAGGCGAAATTCGAGATGACGTCGACGAAGTTGCCGTTTTCCACCATGGCACGCGCCAGGGCAGGAACGACCTCTCCCTCGTCGTGATTCAGCTCGCGCGCGCGTTGCAGTTCCTTGATCGCCGACGGCATGTCCCCCTGCTTGAAATGGACGCGCCCGAGTTCGAAGCGTGCGGCAGCGTTGCCGGCATCCTGCTGCAAGGCGTTCTTGAGCTGGATGGACGCCGTCTGATAATCATTGCGCGAGATGGCCGCGCGCGCTTCGGAAACAAGTTCTGCAGGCGGCAGATTCCTGTCACATGCAGCGAGCAGCGTGACGCAACACAAGGCCGCCGCCAGGCGGCTCATCGGAATGCGATCACGCAGTTGAAATCGATTCAAGACAGACACTCCTCGCGCATTCAGCGCAAACCGAAACGGTTCATCAGGTCATAGAGGGTCGGGCGGCTGACACCCAGCACTTCGGCCGCCTTGACCATGTTTCCATCTACCCGCGCCAGCACGCTGACGACAGCGCGTCGCTCGGCTTCCTCGCGGATCTGGCGCAGATTGAAAAATGCATCCTCCTGGTCGGCCGGCTTCAGTCCGAGATCGGCCGCCGTGATCTGGCTACCATCGGCCATGATGGTCGCCCGCTTGATGCAATTTTCGAGTTCGCGCACGTTACCGGGCCATTTGTGCGCCTCGATCGCAGCCACCGCCTCGCGCGACAGCGTCAGCGCGCTGCGCCCCTGCTCGCCGGAAAACCGCTTTGCGAAGGAATGTGCGAGCAGCGCGGCGTCGCCTTCGCGTGCGCGCAGCGGCGGAATCGTGACGACGATTTCGGCCAGGCGGTAATACAGATCTTCACGGAAACGTGCTTCACCGATCAGTGCCTGCAGATCCTGGTGCGTGGCACAGACCACGCGCACGTCAATCGGAATCTCGTCGCGACCGCCGAGGCGTTCGATGACGCGTTCCTGCAGGAAGCGCAGCAGCTTCGCCTGCAACGCGCCGGGCAGGTCGCCGATTTCGTCGAGGAACAGCGTGCCCTTGTTGGCGACCTCGATCTTGCCGGGCGTCTGCTTGGTGGCGCCGGTGAATGCACCCTTCTCGTAGCCGAACAGTTCGCTTTCGAGCAGGTTGTCGGGAATGGCCGCGCAGTTGATCGCCACGAAGCGCTCGTTCGCCCGCTCCGAGCGGTCGTGCAGCGTCTTCGCCAGCACTTCCTTGCCGGTTCCGCTTTCACCGAGCAACAGAACGGTGGCGCGCGTCGCCGATACCTTTTCGATCGTCCGCAGCACGCGCAGCATGTCCGCATCGCGCGTGATGAATCGCCCTTCGACACCCAGGTGCTGGTTGGCCAGCCGGATGTTCTCCGCCTGCAGGTCGTGCAGCCTGAATGCGCGTTCGATCAGCAGCGCGAGCATGTCGGGCTCGAACGGCTTGGCGTAGAAATCGTAGGCACCCATGCCGATCGCCCGCAGCGCGTTGGCGCGGTCGTTCTGGCCGGTCAGCACGATGACCTTGGACTGCGGCGCAAGCGCCATGATCTCGCCGAGCAGCGCCATCCCTTCGGTCACGTCGTCGGGCGCCGGCGGCAACCCGAGGTCCATCGTGATCACGGAAGGTTCGTGGCGCCTGATCTGCGCCAGCGCGGATTCGCGGTCGCTGGCCAGTACGACTTCGTAGTCGTCGAAACTCCAGCGCATCTGCTTCTGCAGCGCCGGATCGTCTTCGACGATCAACAGTGTCCGCCCCTTGTCTGCCATGTCACTCCCGGTCAAGCAACGGCTGCTTCAGCCGCCTGCAGAGGAAAAACGAGCCGGAACAGACTGCCCCGACCCGGTTCGCTGGTCACTTCTATCCGCCCGCCCAGATCGTGGACGTAGCGAAAACTTTCGTATGCGCCGATCCCCATTCCATTCGCCTTGGTCGACTGGAAGGGTTTGAACAGGCGCTCGCGCATGAACTCTTCAGTCATGCCGCAACCGGAGTCTTCGACCTCGATCACGACCCCGGCGTCGATGCGGCGCGCCCGGATACTGACTTTACCGTTTTGCGGCGTGGCATCCAGTGCATTCTGCACAAGATGCCCCACAACCCGCTCTATACGATCTTCATGGGCGCGCACCATCAGGCCGCTTTCCGCATCGAGTTCGAGTTCGCAGCCGCTGCGCGCCCGGGCACGGTGCAGTCGCTCGAGCAGAGGTGTCAGCTCGACCGGCGCGGCCTGCTCGATCGGCTGGGTGCCGGAGCGCAACTGCAGCAGCATGCCGTTCATGCGGCCGACGGCGTGTTCGATGGTGTCCATCATGTCCTGCTGGAACTCGGGGTTGTCGTGATGCTTTTTCGCGTTGCGCAGCAGCAGGGACAGCTGGGCGATGAGATTCTTCAGGTCGTGCACAACGAACGCGCTCATCTTGGAGAAGGCTTCGAACTTCTTGGCCTCGATCAGCGCTTCCATGGCCTGGGTCTGATTGAGCACGCCGGCCACCTGGCGCCCGGCCGTCTTCAACAGATCACGCACTTCCCAGTTCAGATCCAGCAGCGCACGCGGACGGCACAGGACCACGAAGCCGAGCGGCATGTCCTCGCTTCCGAGCGGGCAGATGAGCCAGACATCCGGCGTCTGCGCGACCCACTCCGGGAGCCTCAGATTGCCGTACACCCCGGGGCGCGAACGGTGCTCTTCGACGTTGATCACCCACATCTTGCCCAGCAGCAGCTGGATCAGCGGGCTGTCGGCCGACTCGCGTGCATCGATCATCGGCACGTTCAGACGTGCCGCGGGGGCGTAATGACCGGCTTCGCTGCGCAACCACAGCATGCCGCCCGGACTTTCGACCAGATCGGCCATGACGCGGATCGAGGCCTGACGGAGTGCATCGACGCTGGACGCGCTGTACAGGGTGTCGGCGAGCTTCAGCCACTCGGCCCGGTAGTCGTAGCGCAGACTGAAAAAGTGCTTGTTGATGAACACGCGCAGCCACGCCCGCACGCTGCCGGAGGCGATCGACGCAAGAAATCCGAGTGCGCCGGCTGCCAGCACAACCGTCTGCAAGGCCTGACCCCACTCGCCCCCGAAGTAGCGCACGTAGTACCCAGCCAGCGCGATGATGAGCAGCGCGCCGCCCGACATGACCAGTGCCGAGGTATGGAACACCGCTTCGCGCGACACATTCAGCCGGATCGACCACTCGCTGACGCGGGCCGACGACACCGCAAACAGCGGTATCGCGAGCGCATGCACCAGACCGCGGGCAGCCCACAGCGTCGAGTCCTGCTGCCTGAACATCAGCGATTCGGAAAAGAAATAGAGATCGAAGGTGATCGAGAACGCGAGGCCCAGCGTCATCGGCTTGATGCCCCAGCGCCACTGCTGCGGCGTGTTGCGGTAGAACTGCTCGATCATCACCGCGCCGAGCAGGCTCAGGCCGAGTCCGCATGCCATCAGCCACATCACCGATGCCACACCGGTCGGCACCAGCCACGACAGCGCAACGTAGCCCATGCCGCACGGCAACACGGAAATCAGTACGAAACGGATCAGCCAGGACGGCCGTTTGAGCAGCGTCGGCAACGGCCGGCGGCCTTCCGGATCGATGACGCAGGCCGCGAGAAAAAGCAGGAAAAGAAGCGTATGCAGCGCGTCCGCCGCATAGACGAGCGTACGCAGTACCGGATGGCCATTCAGCACGCTCAGGGCTGCAAGCGCGCACCACGCAGCACCCGACAACATGCAGACGGACAGCAGACGGGCACGCGGCGATTGACGCGCGCCCATGATCAGCTGCAGTCCGAACAAGGCGAAGCCGACCGCTGCCACGCCATAGGCGTACAGCGCGAACGTTACGGGGAAGGATTCCATCGACGGGCCGGTAGCTTGAGGGGTAACCGCCGCATTGTGCCCGCCGGCCGAGGGATCGTCACCGCAGGCGCGTCACCGGAGGCACCCTGACGCGCGCCGGGCGACGTGTCGCGCCGGTTCAGCGTGCGCCGTCGCCGGTAAGCACGACGCGCACCGTCTGCAGCAGCACCAGCACATCGAGGAACAGGGTGTGGTTCTTGACGTAGTACAGGTCGTACTGCAGCTTCTGTACCGCGTCGTCCACCGAGGCACCGTATGCGTAACGGACCTGGGCCCAGCCGGTGATGCCCGGCTTGACCGAGTGACGCGCGGCGTAGAACGGGATCTGGTCGGTCAGCTGATCGACGAAGTAAGGACGTTCCGGACGCGGGCCGACGAAGCTCATGTCGCCGTGCAGCACATTGAAGATCTGCGGCAGTTCGTCGATGCGCGTCTTGCGGATGAAATGACCCACGCGGGTGATGCGGTCATCGCTGTTGCTCGCCCAGCGCGGCTTGCCATCGGCTTCGGCATCCAGACGCATGCTGCGGAACTTCAGCACCTTGAACGTACGGCCGCCCTGGCCGACGCGTTCCTGACGGTAGATGACAGGAAAACCGGATTCCAGCGCGATGGCAATGGCGGCCAGCAACATCACCGGCGCGGTCACGACCAGCAGCACCGACGCTGCGAGCACGTCGAACAGCCGCTTCACGACCGTCCGGCCGATGCCCTGGCGGAAGCCGTCACCGTAGATCAGCCAGCTGGCGCGCAGCGAATCGAGACGCACCTGACCGCGCATCCGCTCGAAGAAACTCGACAGGTCATTGACCGTCACGCCGGCCAGTTTGCAGTCCAGCAATTCGCGCAGCGGCAGCACACCGCCCCGGCGCTCGCGCACCGCGACCACGATTTCATTTGCGCGGTGATCGCGGGCCAGCTGCATCACGCAACTGCCCTCCGGCATGACCATCGCGCTGGGCACTTCCACCGAGGTATCCGCCCCGACCGACACGAAACCGACGATGGTGTGCGTCGCACTGGCCGACGTCGACACACTCGCCCACACCGACGCCGCCTCGGACCCCGTGCCGACGACCAGGATGCGGCGGGTGAACATGCCGGCACCGTCGGCCTGCACGAAGGACGCCGCACGCAGCAGCAGGATGCCGCCGAAGCCGAGGCACAGCGAAATGTCGAGCGCCGGCATCGCCATGCTGCCCTGCGGCAGCAGGCGGAACACCAGATAAGCCACCGGGAGGCCCAGCAGGAAGGCAAACAGCACGCGTCCGACCAGTTCCGACAGGTTGCGCGGCTGTTCGCTCTGATACAGGCCGAGCGTGCTCATCAGCACGGTCATCACGGCGGCGAACACCGCAGCGGGCACCAGCGCCGGCAACAGCGATTGAACGCTCCCCGGTGCGCTGATCCACGCCGCGCCAAAGCCGGCAATCAACAGGACCAGGGCTTCGGCAACAAGTCTCATGAGCGTTACGGACGGAACATAGTGACTGAACAACCTGACCACGGTAGACCCCTTTTAGAGCTGCTCATTTTGATTCGCGTCGTGTCATGCAACGGGTTGCCGATAGCGACGCCGTGAGCGGTGGAGCGCGAACGATATGTGCGGCGAGGCCTTTTGAGCGTGAATACCATCACAAGACGGAGCCGCGACAAGGGGATGTGATAACTGAGGCACGTTGCGACGCCGTTTCAGCGCCACTGTCGCCGGGCAAAGACACAAAAAGAAACACCGGACGGGCGTCCGGAACAGTCAATCAGCGGCCAGATGGGGTCTGGAAAGCACCCGGAACCCACTTTCCGGGCTGCGGAAGCGGACGGATTCCGCGTGGCAGAACGAACTCAAAAGCGGGCGCAAGCGCCGTTGTTCCCACGGTCGGGGCCGATCCGACGGTCCCCCGAAGTGCCGAACCGGATGCCAGCCCGAAGTCGAGCGCATCGATGTCGCCGAGCGCGCCGGCGACAACGAAAACGTTGCCGGATGTTTCCGTCGCTTCGCCCTGCACCGCCTGTCCCGGCAATACATTGAGGTTGTTGATGAGGTGAAGCGCAATCGGCGCCGGAAACCGATTCCGGTCTGCCAGCCGCACGAACGCACCCTCCGTTCCGGTCTTTGCCTTCGAGAAGAAGGTGTTGTGCGACACCAGCAGGGCGTTCTCCGGCCAGACCGCACCTTCGATTCCATAACTGACAAGGTGGGCATTGCCCGAGGCGGCGCTTTCGCCAATCACGTTGCCGATCATCACCACGTGGCCGCCGTTCGGAAATTCGGCCTCGTAGGACGCTTTGCCCGTGGGCCCGTCCACCAGCAGGTTGAAGCGCAGATCGCTGCGCGCTGCGCGCGATTTCAGCAGATGTCCGTTGTAGCCGTTGTGAAAGCGCGATCCGGACACCTTCAGTTCGGCGATGCTGCCCGCGTAGAGCAGGTGATGCAGGGCGCGTGAATCGCGCGGTGCATCGGCGAACTCCGAGTCGAAAACGTGCAGTTCCGCCTGCAGGTCGTTCGACGTCAGTATCCCGTTCTCGTTGTCCCGGAACACGCAGTTCCTGATCACCAGCCGGCCTGATTCGAAGCGTATGCCCGCACCGTTCCCATGGGGCACCCGGGCGCCGCGGAATTCGATGCCTTCGACTTCGAATTCACCGCCGCGCATCACCCAGATGGCCTTGCCCTCGGCATGCTTGCCCGCCGCCTCGAGTACGACGGGACCGCCGGATGCGGAGATCCTGAGCTTTGCCTGCGTCCACACGGCAACGTCAGCCTTGTATGTACCGGACTGGATGAGCACGGTGTCGCCGGCGCGGGCGATCTGCGCCGCGTCAGACGGTGTCTTCAGCAGGTGCGCCGGACCCACCACCCAGGTCGCGGCGGACAGCGGCGCGGCGAGGCACAGCAGCATGCATGCAGCAAAGGACCGCATCGTGCCCAGCGTCGCGACACACCGTTGCAATTTCTTGTCCTTGCGCGACGCGGCGCACGCATGAAGCAGGAAACTCCGTGCATCATCGCCTGCAAACCACATTACGGCGTTCGCACAGCCGCTGATCATTCGGTGAATCTCCCATCGTCGTTTCCCGCACTGTCGTCCCGGCCTGACCGATCGCCCCGCGCCAGAGCGGCGCTGAGCGCACTGGCGCTGCTCGCCACCGTTTCGGTCGTCGTCTGGCTGCTGCACTACGCCGGATCGATGCCATTCGCGGTGGTCGCGTTGATCATGGTCGCGCTGGCCGCACTCGGTCGGCCACGCCTGGGGCTGTTCATCGTACCGGCGCTGTGGCCGATTGCCGACCTTGCGCCATGGACCGGGCAAATCCACTTTACCGAAAGCGATGCACTGCTGCTGGCTGCCTGCGCGGGCATCCTCGGCCATCATGCCCTACGAGCGCCACCGCGCATCCGGCATCGCCCGCTCAAGCACGCGCCGGTAGGCTACCTGCTGCTGGCGCTGGTCGCTGTGAGCTATCTGTTGTCGGCGAGCCGGGTGCTGTGGCCATGGCCGGAACTCTCGCCCGGATTCTGGCTCGGCTATGACACGCCGGCCAACGCGCTGCGGCTGATCAAGGCGTTTCCGCTCGCCATTCTTTACTGCATCTGCCTGTTCATCGAGTCGGGAACAAGCGGCAGGCGAGCCGTCCACTCGGTACTTTACGGGCTGTTCGCAGGCTTGATCCTCGCATCGATGGCGGCGCTGTCCGAGCGCCTCGCCTTCCCGGGTCTGTCGAACTTCTCTGCGGACTACCGGACCACGGCGCCGTTCTGGGAGGCGCACGTGGGCGGCGCCGCGCTCGATGGATGGCTCGTGCTCACCCTGCCCGTGCTGGTGTGGCGCTTGCAGCGCGAAGACAGACCGCGCGTTGCGGCGCTGCTGCTGATGGCAGCGGCCCTTGTGGCCTACATCGTATTCACGACCTTCACCCGGACAACCTACGTCGCTGCCCTCGCCGGCGTCGCAGTCAGCCTGTTCCTTTCGCCCCGACCACCCGACGGGACGCCCGTTCAGGGAGGGTTCAGCCGATGGCCCGGGTGGGTGGTCGTGAATGCAGCGGTACTTGCCGCATGCGTCAGCGCGTTCTCGGTCGGGGGATATCGCAGTCTCGCCGCCGTCGCGGGCACACTCGCCTGCGCGGGACTGGCGTGCAAGACCCTGCGGGACAGCCCGGCCGCCGGAACCCTGCTTGGGGGGGTGGCGGGGCTGGCGGGTGGACTGGCCGCCGCAGCCCTGTCCGCGCAGATTCCCAAAGGCCCGTACGTACTGTACGCACTGGCCTTCCTGGGCACACTCCTTGTCATTGCGCTGCGCAGACCGGCCCCTGTGGTGCTGAGTGCGCTGGCGGCACAGACAGTTCTGGCCGCCTGGGTGGGCATCCACTGGGGCGGCCCCGAAGCGACCGCGTCATCGCTCGTTGCAGCGGCGCTCGTTCTGAGCCTGGCCTGTGCGCAGGCCTTCCTGCCGAGACCCATCTGGGCAGGCAGCGTGCAGGAATCGACGCGCCTGCTCTGCTGCATCGGTTTTGCAGCCGTGCTGGCGGTCGCCGGGGGCAGCTACTACCTCAAGGAACGCGTCGATGCGATCGACAGCGACATCGCGCACAAATCCGCGCATTTCCACGATGGCATCGCACTGATCAAGAGCGATCTCGATCGCTGGATCGGACTCGGACCAGGCCAGTTTCCATCCGCCTACTTCTGGAACCTGCCCAAGGCGCAGTACCCGGGCAACATCACGTTGCGAACCGAAAATGACGACCCCTTCCTGCAGATCGCCGGGCCCCGGCACGTGCAGGGATTCGGAGAGCTCTTCCGCATTACCCAGCGAGCGCCCTCATCGGTGAGCGGCCCGCTGAAGGTGACGCTCACCGCGCGCGCCAACCGCGCGACCGAGATCAACATCGAGCTGTGCCGCAAATGGCTGCTTTACGAGGATGGCTGCACGATCCGCAGCCTCAAGGTCAACGGGGACGGAAACTGGGCGCAGTATGAAGTCATCGTGCCGGCCAAGCCCATGTACAGCGGGAAATGGTATGCGCCGCGCCTGTCGGCGCTGTCCCTCATCGCCGTCGGTGCGACGCTGCTCGACGTGCGCGATGTCAGCATCGTCGATCTGACGGCGGGCGAACTGATTCAGAACGGTCGCTTCACGGACGGCGCCGCCCACTGGTTCTTCACGTCAGATCGTCACCACCTGCCCTGGCACGCCAAGAACCTGTGGGTGCATCTCTGGGTGGAGCACGGTATTGTCGGCCTCGTCGCCTGGGGATTGCTGCTGGCGGCCTGCCTCGGACGCGTGGTTGTACAGGGGCCGCATCGTGCGTCAGCCAGCTCGGTCGCCGCCGCTGGCATCGCCGGCTTTCTGGCGCTCGGGATGTTCGACTCCCTGCTCGACATTCCCCGGCTGACCGTCATGCTGCTGGTGTTGAGCTACCTCGCGCTTGCCAGCCGCGAGCTGACGCGGCAGCACGCTCCGGCGGATCAGGCCGCCAGCTTGCCCTCGGCGAACGCGCACAGCGAACCGAAGGTTTCGAACACCTGACCATCGATTTCGTCGTCGGCGACTTCGATGCCGAGCCGCTCTTCCAGTTCGGAAATCACCGCCACGACGGCCATCGAATCAAGTTCCGGCACGGCACCGAGCAACGGTGTTGCGGCCGAAAAAGTGGCTGAGCGACCTTTCAGGCTCAATACCTCATCGAGTATTTGCGCGATCTGCTGCTGAACTTCCATCCCGTTCTCCCTCAAGCTTGGGCACGGCAGGGGGGTGTCGCGGCCATCACCCGTCCTGCGTGCAATCGGACGCGGAGGATAACACTAGGGTCTGTCCGCATTCGATTCGTGCGTCACGTTGCGCCTGGACTGGCCCCGTTGCACCGCCTGGCCATCCGACGCGACGGCCGCACGCGTGATGTACGAATCAAAATTGCGCACAGAACCTCGGCAGCGCTGCGGCTGCGGACATGCCGCCTCGGGCCGGCAACGGCGCGAACCAGTCTGCACGGCTCGCGGGGCGCCGCATGCCACGAGCGACCAGGAAAGCGGCAAATACGGCACGCCTCTTGCGTGATCCGCGCCGAGACGTGCAAAAGTCTCTGCATTCATCGGCGCGGATGGCTACCCTTTGCGACGTCGGAATTCAACCGGTTTTCACCCATGCGGGACGCCTTTCTCCTCCACCAACTGATTTCGCCCGGTCCAGCGCCTGCGCTCACCTACGGCAACCGGACCATCGACTACACATCGTTGAAGCAGCAGTGCGACCAGTTCGCCGCCGGACTGCGCTCGATCGGCAGCGGGCGTGGCGAGCGGATCGGCATCTATCTGGAAAAGCGCTTCGAAACCGTGGTCGCCAGCTTCGGCGCGACCACCGCCGGCGCGGTCTTCGTGCCGATCAATCCGCTGCTGAAGGCGGACCAGGTCGGCCACATCATGCGCGACTGCAATGTGCGCGTGCTGATCACCTCCCCGGAGCGGCTGGACGGCCTGCGCGATACCCTGGCCGCCTGCCCCGACTGTCGGCATGTCGTGCTGACCGGCGCGCGGCCGGACACCGCGCTGCCGACGCAGGCCCTGCACGAATGGACCGCCCTGCTCGACGCGTCCGATGCGGCGCCGGGCAACGGGGCGATGTCGGACACGGATATCGCCGCCATCCTCTATACCTCCGGCAGCACCGGTCGCCCGAAGGGCGTCGTGCTGTCTCACCGGAACATGGTGGCCGGCGCCAAAAGTGTGGCCAGCTATCTGGGCAACCACGGCGACGACACCCTGCTGGCCGCGCTCCCGCTGTCCTTCGATGCCGGCTTTTCGCAGCTCACCACGGCCTTTCATTCCGGCGCGCGGGTGGTGCTGCTCAATTACCTGATGCCGCGCGACGTGCTCAATGCCCTGGTGCGCGAAAAGGTGACCGGCCTGACCGCCGTGCCGCCGCTGTACATCCAGCTGACCCAGCTCGAATGGCCGGCCGGGGTCGATGAACACCTGCGCTACTTCGCCAACACCGGCGGCCGCATGCCGCTCGACACATTGAACGCGCTGCGCGCTCGCGTCCCGAAGGCGAAACCCTTCCTGATGTACGGCCTGACCGAAGCGTTCCGCGCCACCTATCTGCCGCCCGATCAGGTCGATCGCCGCCCGGATTCGATCGGCCAGGCCATCCCGAACAACGAGGTGCTGGTGCTGCGCGAAGACGGCAGCCCGTGCAACGCCGACGAGCCGGGCGAACTGGTGCAGCGCGGGCCGCTGGTCGCCCAGGGCTACTGGAACGATCCGGAGAAGACTGCCGAGCGGTTCCGGCCGCTGCCTGCCGCGGCCGGCGTTCGCCCGGACGGGCTGGTGATGCCGGAAATCGCCGTTTTTTCCGGTGACACGGTGCGCCGCGACACCGAGGGCTATCTGTATTTCATCGGCCGCCGCGACGAAATGATCAAGACCTCGGGCTACCGCGTCAGCCCGACCGAAATCGAGGAAGCGCTGTACGCGACCGGTCTGGTCGGCGAGTGCGCCGCGTTCGGCGTCGACCACGCCACGCTGGGCCAGGCCATTGTCGTCATCGCGACCGGCCGCAACGGCGCGCCGCTCGACGAGGCCGCACTGCTCGCCGAATGCCGGCGCACACTGCCGGCCTATCAGCTGCCGGCACGCATCGTCGTCGAACAGGGCCCGCTGCCGCGCAACCCGAATGGCAAGATAGATCGCAAGACGCTGGCCGCCGGCTTCGCCGGATTGTGAGCCGCCCGTCCTTCACCACGGAACATCCATGACCGAAAGCCCCCGCAAGCTGCCCGAGCACGCCCCGCTGAGCCTTTTCTCAAGTGCATACGGCGAGCTGCAGATCAATGGCATCCCGCTCAGCCGCGTCGTCGCGCGCGCCGGCCAGACACCGCTGTACGCCTACGACCGCAGCGCGCTCGATGCGCGCATCGCCGAACTGCGCGCCGCACTGCCGCGCGCGGTGAAGCTGCACTACGCGATGAAGGCGAACCCGATGCCGGCACTGGTCGCCTACATGGCGGCGCGGGTCGACGGGCTGGACGTGGCATCCGGCCGCGAGCTGAAAGTGGCGCTCGACGCCGGTGCCGATCCGCATGAAATGAGTTTCGCCGGCCCGGGCAAGAGCGAAGCCGAACTGATCCAGGCGATCGCGGCCGGCGTGCTGCTCAATGTCGAATCGTTCCGCGAGGCGCGCCTGCTGGCCGACCTGTCCGCCCGCCATGGCTGGCCCGCGCGGGTGGCGGTACGCATCAATCCGGATTTCGAACTGAAATCGTCCGGCATGAAGATGGGCGGTGGCCCGAAGCAGTTCGGCGTCGATGCCGAACAGGTGCCGGAACTGCTGCGCGAGATCGGCCGCCTGGGTCTCGCCTTCGAAGGCTTCCACCTGTATGCCGGCTCTCAGAACCTGAAGGCGGAGTCGATCTGCGAAGCGCAGCTGAAGAGTTATGACCTGGCGCTGCGGCTCGCGGCCGACGCGCCGGCGCCGGTGCGCACGCTCAATCTGGGCGGCGGTTTCGGCATTCCGTACTTCCCGGGCGAACAGCCACTCGATCTGGCACCGGTCGGCGACAACCTCTCGCATCTGGTCGAGCGCGCCGCGCGCGAGCTGCCGGAAGCCGGGCTGGTGGTCGAGCTCGGCCGCTACCTGGTCGGCGAAGCCGGCATATACATATGCAGGGTGGTCGATCGCAAGGTGTCACGCGGTCACACCTATCTCGTGGTCGACGGCGGCCTGCACCATCATCTCGCCGCCTCCGGCAATTTCGGGCAGGTGATCCGCAAGAACTACCCGGTCGCCATCGGCAACCGCATGAACGCACCGGCCGGCGAGCCGGTGTCGGTCGTCGGCCCGCTGTGCACGCCGCTCGACCTGCTGGCCGACCGCATGTCGCTGCCCGATGCGCAACCGGGCGATCTGGTCGTCGTGTTCCAGTCCGGCGCGTACGGCTTCACGGCCAGCCCGCAGGGCTTCCTGAGCCATCCGGAACCGGTGGAGCTGCTGGTATGACACCGCCTGCCAGCCTCCCTCGCCGCAACCCGTGCACGCGATGCCCCTGACCCTGGCGCATCCGGACGCAGCGACCGTCAGCCACAACTTCGCCGTGGCAAAGGTGCTGAGCATCCTCACGGTCGCGGCCGGGCACTACTTCGAAGGCAGCCTGTTGTGGATCCCCGCCACGGTTGCGCTGTTCGTGTTCGGCTTCTCGTCCGGCTACTTCACGGCACAGCGCTACCGCAGCAGCTTCTCGGTTCCGGCCTTCTGGCGCGCGAAGATACTGCGCCTGGTGCCGGCCATCCTGTTGATCGATGCCGTATTGCTCGCCCTGTTCCTGTATCAGGACCGAGCGGGCATCTGGACCGTCGAAAGCCTGATCGCCGCGCTGGGCCTGTCGGGCTGGCTCAACTGGCTCGGTCTGCCAAACCCCGGGCCCTACGGCGCCGGCCTGTGGTTCTTCACGCTGCTGTTGATGTTCTATCTGGCCTACCCCGTACTGCGAATGATGACGCAGAACAACCGGGGCGCGCTGGCCGTCGCGCTGGTCGGTCTGGCCGCGACGACGGCCCTGCACTACAGCGTCGATGTCGGGCACATGCTGTGGCCGACGGTGTTTGCGTTCCTGCTTGGCAGCGTCGCGGGGGGCCGCAGGTGGCCGGGCGCGGGCTTGCTGCAGCTTGCGACATGCCTCGGCGCAACGCTCGCACTGGGTGCGCTGAACGCGATAGCGGGCATCAACAGCTTCAATTACCCGCTCATCCTGCTGATGTCGGTCACCGCCTGCGGGGTGTTGCTGACGCTGCCGCTTCCGCGCACGCTGTGCGCCCCGGCGTTGTGGTTCGACGCCTGTGTGCTCGAAATCTATTTTCTTCACAGTTACCTGTTCGTCAGACCCGAAGGGCTGCCGCCTGCCGCCGGTTTTCTGATGTCCATGGTGATCGTACTGCTGGTGTCCCTGTCGGTCGCGCGTCTGCGGGCACGGCTGATCCATGAATCGACCAGCCACCACCGGCAGCAGACCGCCTGAATGTTTCACCGAACCCGATGTTTCAGAGACCCGCTCAATGATTGAATTCGTGCAGCACGCGGTGCCGACGCAGGCCGATCTGGACAACCTGTCGCAGGCACTGCAGTCAGGCCGATCCGATGTCGCCTTATCGTCCGCAGCCTTCAGCCTCAGGTTGTCGGCGCCTTTTCGCGCTTCACTGTCCGGCAGCCACCTGCTGATCGAGGTCGGAGACGCCGCGGCAGACGCACTGCGCGAACGCGCGCTGCGCGTCGACATCGATCTTGCTGCGCTGAGCGTGCGCGCGTGGACCGACCGCTACGCCACCTATCCGCTGTGCTATCGCGCGGACTGCGCGGCGTCGATCGCGATCGCCAGCCGCGCCGATGCGCTGGCCGCAACGCCTGCACTGCGCGCGCAGACCTTGTACGACTATCTGTACTTCCACATGATCCCGGCGCCTGAAACGGTGTTTCCCGACGTGCTGCGCCTGCCACCGGGCAGCCGTCTGACGCTTTCCGCTGGCAAGGCGCCGACGGTGGAGCGCTGGTGGAACCCGCGTTTCAGCCCGGCCCGCAGTGGCAACTTCGAAACGCTGAAGCGGGACTTCCTCGCCATCGTGCAGCGCGGTGTCGCGCGCGAAGCCACCGGTAACTATGCCGCCTTCCTGTCCGGCGGCACCGACAGTTCCACCGTGGTCGGCATGCTGTGTCGCGAGCACGGACCGGTGCGCGCCTACTCGATGGGCTTCGAAGCCGAAGGCTATGACGAGATGGAATACGCCCGTCTCGCGGCGAAGCATTTCGGCGCCAGCCACCACGAACACTACGTGACGCCGGACGAACTGGTGGCGGCCATCCCGAAGGTGGCGGCGCACTACGACCAGCCGTTCGGCAATTCGAGTGCCCTGCCGGCCTACATCCTGTCGCAGATCGCACGCGACGAAGGCTACGACAAGTTGCTCGCGGGCGACGGCGGCGACGAGCTGTTCGGCGGCAATTCGCGCTACGCCAAGAACCGCGTGTTCGGCTTCTACGACAACGTGCCGGGCGTGCTGCGCGCCGTGCTCGAGCCGCTGCTGGCCAGCCCGCTCGGCAAGCTGCCGCTGGCCAGCAAGGGCGCCAGCTATGTCGAACAGGCGCGCGTGCCGATGCCAGCGCGCAACGAGATGTACAACATGCTGCTGCGCCTGGGCCCGGAAAGCATTTTCACCGCCGACTTTCTGGCGCAGATCGACCGCCGCGCGCCGCTCGCGCTGCAGCAGTCGGTGTGGGACAGTGTGAACGCCGACGATGACCTGAACCGCGAACTGGGCTTCGACTGGCGCTTCACGCTGGCCGACAATGACCTGCCCAAGGTGATCGGCACCACAACACTGGCCGGGCTCGGCGTCGGCTTCCCGCTGCTGTCCGACGAACTGCTGGATTTCTCGCTCAGCCTGCCGCTGGACTACAAATTGAAGGGATTCGATCTGCGATGGTTCTTCAAGGAGGCGCTGCGAGGCTTCCTGCCCGATGAAATCATCACGAAGAAAAAACATGGCTTCGGTTTGCCATTCGGGCACTGGGCACTCAAGCACGACGGGCTGAATGCGCTGTCGCGTGCGTCGGTGCAGGGCACTGTCGACCGCGGCATCGTTCAGCCGCAGTTCGCCGACGCGCTGTTCGCCGAGCACCTGCCTGCCTACCCCGGCTTCTACGGCGAAATGGTATGGATACTGATGATGATGGATCAGTGGATGCAGCGTCATGCCCTGCCAGCGACACGACCGTCCGGGGAAAGGACATGACGGCCCGTCATCAGCCCGTCAAGCATCCGGAGGAGAGAAAGATGTTGCCTGCCCGCTGCACACACCGCCCGCTTGTCCGGTGGCTATCGACCCTGCTGCTGCTGATCGCCGTACCGATGACCGCCGCGCAGGCGCAGATCGAAATGGACTGCGCCGGCCTGGACAGTTCCGGCGGCGTCGGCCCGTGGGATTACAGCGATCCGGCGAACCACCGCCCGTCGGGCGACGCGCCCAAGGGTCGGGCCAAACTGGTCGAGAACGTCCACTTCAAGCCCGCGATGCGCGACCTGAACACCAAGAAGTACTCCCCCGCCCGCCTGTCGGGCGAATTCCGGTACACGCTCGGCATCTTCCCCAATCACTACGTTGCGCTGAATTCCCTGTCGAAGCTCGAAAAGCACTATGGCGGCAGGCCCGCCGAGGGCTACAAGGAAAGCGCGCCGCTGAAACTTTTCGCCGACTGCTACTTCCAGCGCGCGATGTTGTTCAAGCCGGATGACGCGCGTGTTCATGTCGTGCATGGCATCCATCTGCATGACCGCGGACGTTTCAGCGAAGCCATCAAGGCTTACGAAACCGCAGAGTCGCTGGGCGAAGCCAGCATCATGTTTGCCTACAACTTCGGTCTCGTGCTGGCCGACGCCAAGCAATACGACCGCGCACTGGAGTACGCGCAAAGGGCTTACGGCGGCGGCTACCCGTTGCCGGGACTGGCCAGGAAGCTTGAAGCTGCCGGTCACCGCATCGCCGTTCCAGCACCCGCGCGAGCGGCACCGACCCCGGCGGCGCCGGACGACGCGGACGCTCAATGACGACGGTCCGCAGGTCGCTGCTGCTGTCGCTGGCAGAACGTTACTTCGGCATCCTGATCCAGCTGATTTCGTTCTTCGTCCTGGCCCGACTGCTGACGCCGGCCCAGATCGGCCTGTATTCGGTGGCGGCGGCAACGATAGGCCTTGCCCAGGTCGTACGCGATTTCGGCATCGGCAGCTATCTGATCCAGGAATCCGACATCACGCCCGAGCGCGTCCGCACCGCGTTCACGCTGACCGGCCTGATCAGCCTCGCATCGTTTCTCCTCCTGGTCGGCATTGCGCCATGGCTCGCCGGGTTTTATGACCATGCGGAGCTGGGCCTGATCCTGCAGGTGCTGGCCATCAATTTCCTGCTCATCCCGTTCAGTTCCACTGCGCTGGCACTGCTGCGGCGATCGATGAATTTCAAGGCCTTGTTCTGGATCGCCACCGCTGCCAACCTGATCAGCACCGTGTGCGCGATCGGCTGTGCCGCTGCCGGTTTCGGCGCGTGGAGTCTGGTCGCCTCGTCCATCGCCAATACGCTGGTCACGGCCCTGATGGCGGCCTGGTTCGCCGACGGCGGCTTCCTGCATCGCCCGTGCCTGCTCGAATGGCGGCGCATCCTGCACTTCGGTGGTCAGTCGACCCTGGCGCGGACGATTTCGGAGATTGCGCTCAGTTTCAACGACCTGGTGGTCGGCCGCGTGCTTGGATTCGCCGAGGTCGGCTTGCTGAGCCGGGCCCAGGGCGTGATGAGCCTGTTCCATCGGGACGTCATGGCGGCCATCCGCAACGTGGCCTATCCCGCCTTTGCCAGCAGCCATCGCAACAATCAGCCGCTCGATGAAATCCACACCCGCAGCGTGTCGATGGTGGCGGCGTTCGCCTGGCCCTTCTATGGGCTGTTCGCGCTGTTCCCGACCGAAGCACTGCGCCTGATGTTCGGCCCGCAATGGGACGCCGCCGCCGCACTGGTACCGATATTCTGCGCAGCCGGTGCGGTGGCTGTACTGTGGTCGCTGGTCAGTACCGCGCTCACCGCCAGCGGTCACGTGAACCTGACGGTGCGCATAGAACTGGTCATCCAGCCGGTACGCATTGCACTGCTGGTCGCCTGCGCATGGGTGTTCCGCACGCTCGAATCGTTTGCCTACGTGCTGCTGCTCACCTATGTGATCCAGATCGCGGTCACGTACACGGCCAAGCAGACGGTCATGAAGACCGATTTCGTAGCGCTGCGCCGCGAGCTGTCGCAGTCCTTCCGGTTGAGCCTGGTCGCGCTGGCCCCGGCCTGCGCCTTGCGAGCCGGCCTGATGGTGTTCGATTTCAAGCTGCCGGATCTGATCGTGTTCCCGCTGGCGGGCCTGCTCACCCTCGCAGGATGGCTGACGGGTCTGTGGGTGGTGCAGCACCGCCTGCTCAGCGATCCGATGCTCGAACGCCCCAGAGCCTGGCTCGAAAAGCACTTTTTCGCACGTTCGTGACGTGGGCTCGATGCGCGCAAACCAGTGCTTCGGTAGCATCGAACATCAATTCAAGTCATTCACAGGATGCGTCAAATGCACCAGAAACTGCTGTCGCTGCTGCGCTGCCCTCAGACCGGCGAAACGCTGACCGAGGTCGACGCGCACAGCCTGGTCAATCAGTCCGGCACACATCGCTATCCGGTGATCCACGGCATTCCCGATTTCCGGCATTTCGACCCGCCCTACATGACGCGCCAGGAAGAATCGGATGCGGCAGACCGCATTGCCGAAGCGTCGCGCACCATGGATTACGACGCGCTGATCGAGTTCTTCGAACGGAAGATCTTTCCGCACCCGCGCCCGGACGCGAAGATCGACGCCAGCATCGAACATCGCCGTTCGCTCGCCATCCGTTCGCCGTCGCGGCTCGAGTCCCTGCTCGACATCACTGCACGCCAGGCCTTGCCCAAGGGCGTCACGCTCGATCTGGGCTGCGGCTCGGGTGAAGCCTGCGCAGCACTGAAGCAGCGCGGCGCGGCCATGACCGTGGGTCTCGACATTTCGCTGGTCGAGTTGATGCTGGCCAAGAAACTGCTGGCCGAAAAGGGCGAAGAAGCCTTTCTGGTCGCGGGTTGCGCCGAAGCGCTGCCGTTTGCCTCCGAAACGCTCGACTTCATCTACTCGCCCGATGTCATCGAACACGTCAGCGACCAGTCGGCCTACCTCAGCGAAGCGCAGCGCGCGCTCAAGCCGGGCGGCAACCTGCTGCTGAATTCGCCGAACCGGTTTTCGATCGTCAGCCCGGAACCGCACATCGGCGTCTGGTTCTTCGGCTTCCTGCCGCGGGCGGCGATGGACCCCGTGTGCAAGCTGCTCGGCAAGGGCGGCTACATCGGCAAGCGACTGATCTCGCTGAACGAACTGCGCGCCATTCTCGACCGGACATTTCCCAAGCACCGCATCGAGTACCGACGTTCCAATCCGCGGTCACATTCGTTGCCCGGCAAAGTCTTCTTCGCCACCCGGGCAGTCGCCGAACCGGCGTTTTCCTACGTCTGCGACCAGCACATCGTCTTCACGGAAAAGTAGGTCAGTCTCGCTGCACCTCGTCGAACACCTCGCTCAGCACGACCGACGCACGCTGACGGCTGAATGACGCGACGGCGTCCGGCGCGCGCGCGACGAGGTGCCCGGATCGATACAGGTCGAACACCCTTTCGATCGCGGCACGGTAGGCGCCTTCATCCGGATTGCGCAGGATCTGGCAATTCGGGTAGTCCGCCAGCACGACATCGAGTTCGTCCTCGGCGCCGGTCACGGCGATGATGTGGCCTCCACTGGCCATGTATTCGTACAGCTTGCCGGGCAGCGTCAAGGTGCATTCAAGGTGGCGGAACAGCAGCAGCACCTGCGACGAGCGCATCAATTCGATCGACGCGGCACGCGGCTGCGGCGGTATGGCGGTGACAAAGCCGTAGTCATTCCGGCAGCGAAGATCGAAATCCGGATCAGGGAAAGGTCCCATCAGCGTGACGCTGATCCGGTCATGGAGGTCGGCGTGTGCCGCGCGCGCGGCGCGCAGCGCATCGAGGAAGGGCTCCGGGCGTCGGGTGCCGTAGAACCCCCCTGTGTGCGCGAAATTCAGCCCCGGTCGGACCGGCACCTCGCCGGCGAACTCGGCATCGTCGAAACCATTACGGATGGTCCGGAAACGCTGCGGCGGTGCGTCCGGGTAATCGTCTGCAAAGGCGGACGACGCACGCCCGGTCGCACTGATGACCACGTCCGCGTGCATGCAGATCTGCCGCTCGAACCAGACATGCAGGCGATGCTTGAATGCACCCGCCGGGACGTAGCCGAAATTGCGCAGATAGGGATCTCGAAAGTCGGCAATCCACGGCTTGCGCAGCAGCACGGACAGCGCCAGCCCGACCAGGTGATCCGACCACGGCGACGAGGTGGTGTACACCACGTCCACCCGGCGGCTGATCGACAGTCCCAGGGCGCGCACAATGTTCGGGATCGCCCAGCCCGTCTGCTCGTCCGGCCAGGACAACGCAGACCACCACTGCCTCAGCCGCCAGCCCTTGACGCCCTGTCCGTCCCTGGCGAACCCCAATGCGGACAGCAGCCGGTTCACCCCGCGCAGCACGTCGTCGGCCTCCAGGCCGGCCGTGCGGCACACCTCGGCACCGGGCGCGTCCGCCGCCACCGGCAGCGACTTGCCATAAGGGTGACGGGGGGTCAGCACGACGACCTGCCAGCCCAGGGCGGCAAGCTGGTCACTGAACACCTTGGTACGGGCGACGCCACCCGAATTCAGTGGCGGATAGTCGTACGCCACCATCAGAACGGTACGCGGGGTATGTGCGGCCTTCATGTCCATCCCGCGGAAAACGATAGAAAGGTAGGGCTCATGCTGTCAGTCCCGGAGCACCGCCGGGGCGCCGGACGTGCTTCAACCGTTGTCGTGTCGGGTTTGATTCAGCCCGCCGTGCGCTGCAGGCGTGCGCACCCCTTCTCGCACGGCAGCAGGGTCTGCGCGAAATCGCGGAATTCGGTCGCCCAGCGCTGCAGGGTGTCCCGCTCTTCCACCCGGTCGGCATCATCGAGGAAAACCACGCAGGCCGCGGACAGGCGCGACGACAGCATCGGCAGCGCCGGGTGCCGGGCAAGCGGCGCCACCGTGCGCGGCGGGCCGTCGATGACCAGCATGTCGAACCCAGTGTGGTCGTCAGTCAGGCCAGCGAGGCTGTACCAGGGCGTGCCGGTCACCGGGTTCGCCAGCAGCGGCGCATCGATCACGGTTGCCCAATCGGCCAGCCCGTGCATCCGCAACGACGCCCTCGTCTGTTCGGCAAACGCGGGATCGTTCTCCAGACTGACCACATGACCGCTGCCATTCAGTTGCAGGCAGCGGGCCAGCACGACCGTGGAGGCGCCCGAACTGCATTCGAGAATGCGCTGCGGCGCGGCGTCCCGCGCGTGCCCGGCGATCCGGAGCAGAAAGTCGGGCGATGCGGCCCAGCCGCGCAGGGTCGGCAACGGCCGCGCCGGCTCGACCAGACGAATCAGGTCCAGGTAGGCCTGGATCTGGGCATACAGCTGCGTCGATTCACGGGCTGCGGTGGCCGATGCTGCTTCGATATTGAAGGTCGAAATGTGTATCAGCCGGATCTTGTGCAACGCGTACAGACTGACCAGCAGACCCAGACCCGATAGCGCGAAAAGTACGTACTCCATGCTGCCCCCTTGTCATCACAGACTCGCCGATTCGGGTCGTCGGGCGCGCTGGCGCAGGCAACCCCCTGATTGATTGCGTTCGATCCGCTCTTTGCGGCGGTTCGGACGCGTCGAGGCTACCGTGTTTTTCGGTGCCTGCGACGACCCGACGCAAAACATCTCAGCTTCGCGCGGGCGCTCCGAACAACACCTCCGCGTAGCGCTCCGCCATCCGGTCCGCCGAAAACCCGCGCGCCACGCGCTCGTGCAATCCCTCGGCGAGCACGCGGCGCAGGTGCGCGTCCTGCACGACCTCGCGCAACTGGGACAGTAACTGCGCTTCATCGCGGCAGTCATGCAGCAGGCCGGACCGCCCGTGCTCGATCAGTTCCGGAATCCCGCCCACGCGGCTCGCCAGCACCGGCACGCCGAGCGCGCCAGCTTCGAGCAGCACCAGCGGCAGTCCTTCGCGTTCGGACGTGTGCACCAGCGCCACGGCACGCTTCATCAGATTCGGCACTTCGCCATGCGGCACATCCACCCGGAAGCGCACCCGGTCATCCAGGCCGAGCGCGCTGCAGTGTTCGCGCAGCCGCGCCAGCCATACGCCATCGTCCTTGCCACCTGCGAACACCAGTGCCAGATCGGGGTCGGTTACGCGCAGGCGGGCGAACACGTTCAGCAGCGCGTCCTGGGCTTTCAGCGACACGTAGTTGCCCACGTTCAGGATGAAGCGCTGCGGCACGTCCTTCGGGTCGAGATGACGCGCCGGATCGGCGAACGCCGCGGCGTCGATGCCGTTGTGGATGACCGTGAGGCGACTGCGCGGCCACAGCCCACGCGCCGCCAGTTCGTCGGCCAGCGCCTCGGAACACACGACGCAGTCGTCGGCGGCCCGCGCGATGGCCTTCCAGGCCATGGATGACGGATCAAGCATCCGCACGTCGGAGCCGTGGAACGACAGCACGAGCCGGCCCGACCACAAGCCCAGCCGCTTCAGCGCAGCCAGGGCGAACACGTTCGAGGTCGGGAAGTGGCAATTGACCACTTCGATGCGGTGTTCGGCCAGCTGCCGCGCCAGCGGAAGCAGCCGGCGACCGAGCGAAAAGGCGTAACGCAGCCAGGGCAGCAGGCCGCCCACAGGCGCTGCAGGCAGGTTGAGGTGCAGGAAGCGACGGCCCTGCGGGTCGATGTGCTCACCCTGCTTCTGCCAGTCCTGCACGCCGACCCAGGTGCGGGTCGCACCGCCCGGTCGCGCGGAGATCATCCGGTAGAGCCGTTCCACCGCGATATCGACGCCGCCGAGATAGTCGGGCTCCCAGGCGAGATAGATGAGACAGCCGGCCGCCGCCGGTCCGTCCGGACACTCAGCCATGCACCGCCCGGATGATGTACCGGCCGCCGCCCGTATTGGCGCTGTCCATCATCAACGCGTCGGCATAGAACTTGGTGGCCCAGTTCGGATATTGCCAGGGGTGGTAACTGCCATTGACCGGGTGGGCGCCCTTGATGGCGCCGAGTGATTCGGGCGCACCGTCGAGCTTCTGCGTACGCTTCACGAAACCGAGTATCCGCGTGGTCGCATCGCGGTAGGTCGTGTCACCGGTGAGCTGGAACAGGCGACCCCAGTTGATGCCGAGCTGGCAGTCGCCGGTCAGGCAGGACCATTTCACCGTCGGTTGCCAGTCATTGTCGAAGCGCCCCGGCAGACGGCCGTCGGCGGGCAGTGCGGCGATCATCGCGTCGCCGATGCGGCGCGCCGCGGCGATGAGATCGTCGCGCCCCGCCGCCGCACCGATTTCCAGCAGGCCGCGCATCGCATAGGCGATGGTGTGCGTGAACGGCTGTGCGTTGTCCTGCAGGCAGTTGTTGTCGAGGAAACCGTTCGCCCGCGCCTGCGTCAGCGCCCATTCGGCGTTGCGCACGGCGGCGTCGAGATAACGCCGTTCGCCGGTGATGTCGAAGGTGCGCGCCAGTGACCACGCGGTGCGCGTGTTGTAGGTGTTGATCTGCTTGCCGGTCATCGGCGAGCCCCACTGACGCCAGCAGCCGTCCGGATCCATCACGTCGCACAGCCAGTCGGATGCCCGCATCGCGGCGGCGCGGTAGCGTTCGTCGCCCTCTTCCTCGAACGCACGCACCCAGCCGAAGATCACCTGTCCGGTGTTGAAGATGGTCGGCTGGTCGGAATCGCCGAGCGCACCGGCCAGCACGCCGCCGGTCGGATGCTGGATGTCGATTTCCCAGTCGGCCATGCGGCGGGCGCGGGCACGGCAATCGTCGTCGCCGGCCAGCGCGGCGTAGCGATACAGCGTCGGAATGATGTAGCCGGTGGTTTCGGGATAGGACGGTGCCCAGCGGCCCGACTTGATCAGCCGTGTCTGCGCGACGCCGCCGTTGCCGGTCACGTCCTGTGCGAGTTTCAGCCAGCGGATGGCCGCGTCGAGGTGCACTCGGTTGTCCTGCGGTGCGGACAGCCCGACGTCGAAGCTTTCCATCAGGGTGCGCCACTTGATGGCGAGGGGTGAAAGTTGCGTCATGCGGAAGATTCTTCGTGAAGATGAATGAGCGGGAGATGGACGTGCATGCTGCCGCCTGCGCGGCGGCGCGTCAGCCGGATATCGCACAACACGGCGCTTTTTACCTGCCAATCTGCCACGCGGTGTGACGGCCGCCACCGTATCGTGGATGCCGCGGCGGCGAACGGGCTCATGCGTCAGCGCGTCCCGAAGCGCGACGACCGACGCGACGGCCGAGCCGGATGAAGTACTGCTCGAAGTGCAGGTGGGTCGCGCGCGCCGCCACATAGACTGCCACCGTCACCGCGACGAGCGCCACCAGAAAGGCCGCGATGGCGTGCACGCCGGTCGCATCGGCATGGATGACCGACGGAAACCGGTGCGTGAGGTCCAGAAACGCCCAGTGCAGCACATAGGCAGAAAAACTCGCTTCGCCGAGCCGGCAGATCAGCGGATTCACCAGCAGCCAGGCCGGTCGGGCTGCGCGCAACTGCACGCTCACCAGCGCCGCGAAAACGACCGAGGCGAGGAAATAGACCGGCGGCAGGCGGCCATCGACGAACCAGAACTTGTCGAAATGGAATTGCGCAATCAGCAGCAGGAGTACCGCCAGCGCAACCATCCAGACGCGCACATGGCGCACGCCCCCGTCGCTGCGCGCGACCGCATGGAACAGCACGGCGCCCACGGCGAACACCACGAGCTGTGATGGCGGCCAGAAAAAGAGGAAGTTCTGCAGCGCCTCGTCGCTCACGGTGCCCGCGAAGTGGCTGTTGCCGAACCGGTAGGACACGGCGGCCACCACCGCACCGACGAACACGGCACACAGCGCGCGCCCGAGCGAAGACACCAGCAGCGCGAACAGCGGAAAAACCAGATAGAACATGAATTCGACCGACACCGACCAGCCACCGGGAACGACCACCCAGGTGCCGCGTTCGACGGCCAGCCATTCCGGCGTCCATGCATTGACGAACAGCATCGTCGTCGCCAGCATGTCCCACGAAAAGCGCTCGCCGGGCGGCCGCAGGAACAGATAGAGCACGACGCCCAGGTAATACATCGGAGCGATGCGGAAGAAGCGCCTGATCAGGAAATCGGTCGTCTTCTGCGGCAGCGCGCGGCGGTCGCGGTTCCAGGACGCGAGCAGCGTGTAGGCGCTCACCACGAAGAACAGCTGCACGCCGAACCAGCCGAAGTTGGTCAGCTTCTTCACCGGCCAGGGCAGTTCCGGAAACAGCCCGCCGACGTGCGACACGATGACCAGCAGGATGGCCCAGCCGCGTGCAGCGTCGATGACGGCGAGCTTGTCCGGCGTGGTGCGCGCATCGGTCCGTCGCGTCGGCCGGTCTGCCTCGGCTCCGGTTGTGCCGATGGGCAGCTCGATATGTCCCGGTGCGGTCATCTGTTCCCACGCTCCACATGCAATTGATCCGGCCGCGCCGCGCACTTCGTCCCGCGCGTCATGCGTGGAACGCGCCGCACACGCCCTCGATTGTTGCCGGCGCGCACAGCCTGTCTGATTGCGCCTGCCGCGTCAGCGGACGGGCACGCATCGACACCCCTTCCGCGACCACCCCTTCTGCGGTCACGCATGCTGCCGCTCGCCGGACAATCCGCCGCGTTCGTCGTGATGTGCATCGCGCCCTAGCCCCTCTTGCGTCCGCTTGCGAAAGGACGTTCCGCAATGACGTAGAACCCGTAGCACAGCGCGACGGTCATGATGACGACGCCAACAAGCGTCCATACGCTGTCCGCCGGCACCCATTGCCGCACGAACATCCAGGGCAGCAGATGGAGCTTGCCGTGCAGCAGATACACGGAATAGCTGCAGACGCCCGCTGCGAGTGCAAGCCGCAGCGGCAGCCGGACCAGCGGATGGGGCGGTGCGGCAAACCGCCGACGCGCGCCGCTTTCCACATGCCCCATCAACCAGATGGCCACGGCGGAGGCGACTGCAAACCCGAGCGGCGACGGCATGCCGGTCCGGGCAATCGCGATGATCAATGCGCCGAAGCACAGTGCAGCGATCACCGACGTCGGCACACCGCCGTCGCCGGGCAGCGCGACGCTGCGCTGCGTCAGCATGTGCAGGCCGATGCCGACTGCGAACTGCGGCCAGTAGCTGACAAACAGCGTGGCGGGTAACGGCACCTCGAATCCGATCAGCAGCAGGCACAGCACGGTCACCGCCGCCAGAAAGTGATTCCACGCCCGTCCCGAGCACAGGGCGAGCGCCACGATGAAATAGAACTGCACTTCGATCGCCAGCGACCAATACACCGCATTGATCGGGGCGTATGCATTCGCGTCGCCGGTGAACAGGCCTCGGCTCAGCGTCACCAGACCCAGCCAGTCGAGCACCGTCCAGTGCCACCAGTCTGCCGCGGCGGGCACTTCGTAGCGCCCGCTCGCCAACGCACTCAGCAGCGCGAGCACATGCGGCAGCGCGAGCACGACGATGATCGAAGCCCAGAACGGCGGGAAGATGCGCAGCATCCGCCGCCGCATGAAAGCGGCCGCACCGCTCGACCCATGTCGGACCTTGCGGCTGGCGGACGCATGGATGCAGAAACCCGAAATCACGAAGAACAGCACCACGCCTGCACTGCCCATGGCGGACAGTCCATGCAGGGACGGGGCCGCAATGTGGGCCATCGACTGCACGTGGAACAGGAACACCCAGATCACTGCGACGCCGCGCGCCACATCGAGCGTCCATGCGAAGCGTGGCGCCGCGTCGGTCACGGCTTGACGTCAAAAAAATGGCGGCCGGACGCAACCAGGCGCTCGGTTGCGGCGGTCATGCCCGCGGCGCGCAGCGCGAGCAATCGCGTGTTGCCCACGCGCAGCCGGCGCAGCACGCCTTGCTCGACCAGCCAGTCTTCAAGCACGGCATCCCGCCTGAGCGCATTGGCTTCGCTCGACAGTACGCGCACATCACGTGCATGGCGCTCGCCATCCGGGTCGATCACGCTGCCGCTGTGCAGGACCGGCGAGTACAACGGCACGGCCAGCGTATGGGCCAGCCGGTCCTCGACGAAATGGGTGAAGGTGATGGAGGAGAAGGGTGCGTCGACGCACAGGATCAGCGCGTCGCGATACAGCAGCTTGGCGAACGGCGAGGCCGGACCGAAAGCGAAAGGCGTCAGTTCGTGCCCCTGTATGAATCCCTGCGCATCGCGCCCCCAGGCCAGCAGCGGATGGGTCGGGCTGGCGCTGCGCAGCACGCCTTCACTGCGCCGGAACACTTCGGACAGCATGCCCATCATCGACGGGCTGCGTTTCAGGTCGAGCGCCTTGCCGCGCGCCAGCCACTGCTCCGAACTCATGTTGTGATAAGGCATCGAGGTCATGACCAGCAGGCCGTCCGGCCCGACGGCACGCTTGAGGGCAGCCACCATGTCGGCCGGCTTGCCGCGGAAGCCGTTCATCGCCAGCCATGACGAATGCACCATCAGCGTGTCGCCGGGCTTCAACCCCGCGCGTCGCACTGTCCGGAGCAATGCCTCGCCGTCATACGACAGCAGGGTTCGGACGACCCACTTCTTGACCGTTTGCCGAAAACTCATTCGAATGTCACGTCCCGTAATGCCTGCCCGAACTGCCACAGGCGCTAAAACTGGAAATAGATGAACGGTACCGCAGTCAGCGGAATCAACCACAGCGCGAGTGCGAACGCGCATCCAATCACGGCCGCATGGCTGCCCGAGGTCACGCGGATGCCCGGAAGCGCAGCGCGCCAGCGGCCGGTCAGCGCGTCAACCAGCAGGGCGATGGCGATGACGGCGATCAGATAGGCCGGCAACTGCTGCGGCACACCGGGCGATTCACGCAGTCCGAACATGCCTGCCAGGAAATCCAGTGCGGTGTCGAATTCGTGACACCTGAAGAATACCCATGCAAACAGCACCCAGAGCTGGGTCAGCAGCCAGCCGGCGACATGGAAGCGGTCATCGGCCGGCCGGCCTTTCAGGTCCCGCCAGATCTTGTGGACGCTCAGTGCGAATCCGTGCAGTGCGCCCCAGATCACGAAATTCCATGACGCGCCGTGCCACAGACCGCCCAGCAGCATGGTCGTCCAGAGGCTGGCGTACATGATCCAGCGGCCGCGCCGGCTGCCGCCGAGCGGGATGTACAGATAATCGCGCAGCCAGGACGACAGCGATACATGCCAGCGCCGCCAGAACTCGGTGACCGACGATGCCGTGCAGGGCCACAGGAAGTTGTCCGGCAAGGTGTAGCCGAACCACGCTGCGGCACCGATGGCCATCAGCGAATAGCCCGCGAAATCGAAATAGATCTGACCGTAGTACGCCAGCGCGCCGATCCACAGTGCCTGCGGGCTCCATGCACCCGGATCGGCGAATACCGGATCGGCGATGGTCGCGAGGTTGTCCGCCAGAACGGTCTTGAACACGAATCCCAGCGCAAAGCTTTTCAGGCCGGCGGCCAGCTGGTCGGCGTCACGGACCTTGGGTATCCGCATCTGCGGAAGGAAGAAGGTGGACCGGACGATGGGGCCGGCGATCAGCTGCGGGAAAAACGAAATGTAGAGGGCGATGCGCACCGGATCGCGTTCGGCGACGACCTGGCGCCGGTACACGTCGACGGTGTAGCTGATGGCGTGGAAGGTGTAGAAGCTGATGCCGATCGGCAGCACGAGCTCGAGCCGCGGGAACGACATGCCAAGCCCGAGCGCCAGCGACAGCTGGGCGCTGCTGTCGGCGAAGAAATCGAAATACTTGAAGAACAGCAGCACCGAAAGGTGCAGCGCAACCGCCACGAACAGCCAGGTCTTTCGACGGCCGTCGATGGACGCGGCGTCGATCAGACGGCCGGCAGCGTAAGCGACCGCCATCACGAACACCATCAGCGCAACGTAGCGCACGTCCCAGAAACCGTAGAAGAAGATGCTCGCCAGCGTCAGGAACAGGCGCTTGCCCTCCTCCGACCGGAGGCGCCAGTAGATGAAGAAGCTGCAGAAGAAAAAGACCGCGAAGGCGAGACTGTCAAATGACACTGAAGAAGTCCTTCCGCTCCAGCAATCGTTGCCCCAGCCATTCGGTGAAGCGGCGCGCGCCCTGCAGGTTCAGGTGCCCTTCGTTGTTCCAGAAGTCGCCTGCCATGTGGCGGGTTCCGTCAAACGGCACACAGGATCCCTGCAGGGCTGCACAGAATCGGCCCGTCCAGCCGCGTGCGGCCGGATCGGCATTGGGCGGCTGGAAGAACAGCACCCGATCGGCACCCAGGGATCGCCAGGCGTCGGCGCGCCGGCGCGCATAGGCGGGGAATGCCTCGGCCACCGGAACGTCGGCATCGGCCGCCGACAGGCCGGCGAGAATGCGGTCGAGGGGCACAGCCGCCGACAGTTTGGGCTGCGGGACAAATCCGGCCAGTTCGAGCTGGCGCGCGCCAGACACCATCGCGTGGGCCAGCCCCAGATTGACGTGATGGGCAAGTCCGAGCTTCAGCACGTCGATCAGCCCCTCTTGATCGACGTCGTCATCCGACAGCCCGATCGCGACCTTGTCGCACACGCGCACGGCATCGTGATAACCGATCGTGTCGTGCTTGTAGAGATTTTCTCGCGCCACACCCCAGGCGCGCTCGGTGCCCAGTTCGGCAAGGACGATCGTGTTCCGCAACGGCTCGCGCAGCACACGCGAAAGATGGTAGTCCTGCTCATAGGCAAAACCGCCAGGCAGGCTCAGTTGCAGCACCTGTATGTCGACGCCGCCTCGCGCAAGTACCTCGCGCAGCAGTTGTCCGTCGATGTTGCGCGCGGTGTAACTGGAACCCAGCAGCACCAGCGACGGGCGCCCGGGCAGCGGATCGGCACCTGCCACGACACGACCGAAACTCGTGTCCCTGCGACCGCCGCTGACCTCCAGCGCCACGAAAAGCACGCCCTGCATCGACACGAATGCCAGCAGCGCGAAAGCGATCCAGCGGACGGGACGCCGCACGCCGCCGGACGAATGCACGACGCAGACGACAAGCATCAATGCCGCGCCCAGCAGAAGGATCGCGGCCTGCGTCTTCATCAGGCCAAAGGCCCTTCGGCTGGACTCCGGCGGTGGGTGACCTCGTCAAGCAGCGTGGCGAACCGGGTCGTGATCGCGCGCCGGTCGAATTGCGCGAGGTAGGCCTCGTCCGGCTCGACGGCACGCGGAACCGGGCTCGCCAGCACGCGGCGCAGTTCGCGCTCGCAGGCATCGACATCCTCGGCCCCCACGACCACGCCAAGGTTCGCGCGCTGGATGATGTCCGGCGTGGCGCCCGGATCGCACAGCGCGAACATCGGTCGGCCGGACGCGACGTATTCGAACAGCTTGCCCGGAATGACGCCATCCGAGGTTTCGCCGGTATCGACGATGAGCAGCAGGTAGTCGCAATCCACCTGGGCCTGCATCGCCGTCTGGTAAGGCACATCGCCTTCGAAGGCGAACAGGTGGCCGATGCCGTCGCGGGCGAGGATGTCGTCGTAGCGCTGGCGGATCACCGGTTCGACGCCGCCGAAGATGCGCACCCGCGCGCGCGCGGCCAGCGCGGGATCACTGCGCGCGATGCGACCCAGCGCCTCGGCGAACGCATGACCGCGGCGGTTCTTGAACAGGCGGCCGGTATAGACGAATTCGATGCACGGGTCGTCGAACGGTCGCTGGCGTGCGCGGCCGCTGTACAGCTCGACGTCGAAACCATTGGTCAGCGTTTCCCAGCGCGCGCGCAGGTCCGGATGCAGCCGGCGCATGTAGGCCGTCTTCTGTTCCGACACCGTGACGATGACGTCGGCGCGACGCAGCAGCCGCCGTTCCAGCCACAGTTCCATGCGCTGGCGCCAGCGCGGCAGCCATTCGCGCAGCACATCGCCGAACCACAGATCGCGGTAGTCGGCAATCCACGGCAGCCCGGTCTGCCGGCGCAGGCGATGGCCGGCGATCATCGAGCTGAAGGCCGGCAGCGTCGTGTAGATCGCATCGACCTGTCGTTCGGCGCACACCTCGCGCGCCCGGCGCGCGGCGGCAAAGGTCCAGAAGACATAGCTGTCCGGAATGTAGATGTAATGCCGGAACACGTGGCGCACCAGCGCGTGCGCCTTGTCCATCAAGCCGCCACCAGCGGTCGGCCGGGCCTGCGAGGGGTCTGACTTTGGGCCTGACTTCGGGGCCGGCGCTGCGGACGGGGCCGCAGTTGCGGTGTCGCCGCGGCCGAGCAGTTGCTTGGCCAGCCGCGCGATGTCCGACTCGTAGTCGCGCAGCGGTACGCGGATGACTTCGACGCCGTCGGCGATCTCGCGCAACAACGAAGCGTCGTAATTGGGTTCGAGCCCGCTCGGCTCGACCGTGATGACCACCGGCTTCCAGCCGTGGGCCAGCAGGTGTTCGGCAAACTTGACGGTGCGGATGCGGCCGATGGTCTTCAGCGGCGGAAACTCGGCGGCGATGATGAGCAGCGTGCGCGGAGCAGTCATGATTTCTGGATGGCGGAGACTTCCTTGGGGCCGGGCGCCACAAGGCTGTCGCACAGGGCGGTGAAGGTGGTGATGCGGTGCGACCAGCTGTTCGCCTGCGCGTGTCGCAAGCCACCCGCTTCGAGCCGCTGGCGCAGCGCATCGTCGGTCAGCAGCGTGATGATCGCCCGCGCAATGTTCTCCGGCTGCTCGCTCTCTACAAGCAGGCCGCTCTCGCCGTCACGCACCGCTTCGACAGCGCCACCGGCGCGGCCGCCGACGACTGCGCGACCACAGGCGTTCGCTTCAAGAAAGACCAGACCGAAACCTTCGGTGTCACCGTCGGGCATCGTGCGGTTGGGCATCGCGAACAGATCGGCGCTGCGATACGCGGCCAGCAGGTCGGCATCATCGAGCGCGCCGGCGAACGTGATGCTGTCCGCCACGCCAAGCTGCCCGGCCCGCGCGCGCAGCGCCGGCCCGAGCGGACCTTCGCCGACGATCAGCAGATGCGCGTCCGGCACCGCGGCGAGTATCTGCGGCCAGGCGTCGACGGTGCGGTCGAAGCCCTTGCGTGGCACCAGTCGCCCGACTTCGAGCACGACGCGCTTGCCGGTCAGGCCATGCCGCGCCCGGAACGCCTCGTCGACCGGACCGGGCGCGAAGCGGCGCGTATCGACACCGTTCTCGAGCAGGCAGATGCGGGCCGGATCGACCCCCATCTGGCGCACCAGTGCTTCGAGCGTGAAGCGGCTGACCGCGATGATGGCGTCGGCCCGCTGCAGGGTTCGCGCACGCCGCAGGCCGAAAGAACCGGCCTGGCTCATCGACGTCGTGATTTCTTCGCCGTGGATGTAGCACACCACCTTGCTGCCGGCGAACCGGCGGCAGACTTCGCCCAGCCAGGCCAGCGAATTCAGTTCGCCCAGGCAGACCACCGAAATCCGGTGCCGGCGGATCATCGACAAGGTGCGCCACGCGACGCCGATGCGCAGCGGCAGATCAATCGTGGCAAAACGCAGCGCCGACACGAGACGGTTGCGCGGCGGCGGCATTTCGGCGGGCCGGAGCAGTCTGACCCGCTCGATCGGGTAGGTCACCCCCGCGTCATGCTGGTCCCAGCCGGGAATTTCCGCATCACTTTCATAATGGTGGCGCGACGCGAGCACCGCCATGCGCCCGGCCGGCGCGTGAGCAGCCAGCGTGGCGTAGACCGAAGCCGAGCCGCCCCGGATCGGCGCGTAGATATTCGCGATCAGCAGGCAGTTACCGCTCACTTTCCACCCTCCCCGGCCGGAGGACCCGGCATCGGCGCACCGAAACCGTACAGCGGATAGGGCCGTGTCGCCTTGATGTGATCGCGCATCAGGCGCGACATGCAGACCGCAATGAGCACGAGGTTGTACGCGAGATCGAGGAAACCGAGACTGAGGAAGGCACCGCCGACCAGATAGCCGACCAGACTCACCTGGCACATGCCGGCCAGATCGGCCATCCATGCGTGCTCCGGCGTGGCCAGTCCGAAACGGCGCACCTTGGAGAATTCGCGGTAGGTCGTGAACCAGACCAGCAGGAACAGGAACAGGCCGATGAATCCGTGCTCGCCCAGGATCTGGAAGTAGATGCTGTGCGCCACGACGACGAAACGCGGATCGGGTGCGAAGACGGCATACACCTCGGGCGAGTACATTGAAAATCCGCCGCCGAACACCTTGGCGCACGCAATGTTGTAATTCATCTCCCAGACGTTGAGGCGACCCATCGCGGAGGCGTCCTCCTCGTAGGTGTTGATGGTGTCCATCCGTTCGTGCCAGCTGTCGGGCATCAGCGCGACCACCGCCACGGCACCGACCACCATCAGCGCCGACAGGCCCAAGCGATTGCGGCTGCGCAACACCAGCACGCCGCTCATTGCAATGATGGCCAGCAGGGCGCCGCGCGACTGACTGCCGATCGCGCTGGCCGCCATCAACACGATGGCCGCCAGCATGATCTGCTTGTAGCGTGGTTTCTCGAGCTGAAGCTGCAGATAGCGCATCAGCGGAATGGTCATGATCAGCGCGAGCGCCAGTTCATTGTTGCCTTCGAGCATGGTGCCGGTCGGCCCCCATACACGGTGCGCGCCACCGGTCATGATCGTGAACACACCGCCCTTCACGCCGTAGTAGCCGAGCGACGCGACGATCACCCAGATCAGGTACTGCAGCTGCTTTTTGTCGTTGATGACGGTCATCGCGACAAAAATCATCAGAAACACCTTCAGGGTGTCCACAAGGTGCGGTCGGGCGAGTTCGGGATAGAAGGCAAATGGCGTCGACACGACGAGCCAGACGATCAGCAGAAGCATGCTGACCGATGCGGGCGTCCAGATATCCATGCGCTTCTCGCGCGAGAAAATCCACGACACCAGCGTCGCGCCGCCGACCACCGCAGCGACCGGAAAATTGACCGCGATGCCCCAGCTCTGCTTGTGCGGATTCATCAGACCGAGCCAGGTCCAGGCCAGCGCACCCGCCCAGGTGTGCTTGAAGGCGTACAGACTCGCGCCGAACACGATTGCAAGTACCGCTATGTCACGCATGGGCAGCCTCCACGGCAGCCGGTGCAGGCACGGTCTGTCCGCTGACCGGCACACGCGACACGACATACCGATACTTGCCCGATGCTTCGGCCGGGATGGCATCGACCAGATCGATGACGATGGTCACGCCACTGCCCAGCCTGTCCTGCAGACCCTTGCGGATCGCCGGCACACTGCGTTCCACTGAAAATCCGTCTCCCGGCACGACGGCAACACGTGTCTGCGCCAGCGATTCCTGCTCGATGCGGAAGGCCGCCACGCCCGGCTGGTCGCGCAGCACATAGATCAGCGACAGACCATGCATGACCGTGCCATCGGCCGCCACCACGAAATCGGTGCTGCGGCCCTGCACTTCGGCCAGCACCGGCAGACCGCGACCGCAGGAGCACGGCTGGTCTGACAGCACGCCGACATCGCCGGTGCGATAGCGGATGAACGGGTAGTCGCGCGTGGCCAGATGGGTGACGACGATCTCGCCCGACTGTCCGGCCGGGAGTACCCGGCCGTCTCCATCGACGATCTCGACCACGATGTCCTCGGCCGTGATGTGCATCGAGCCGTCCGGACACTGGTGGGCGATGAAGCCGGCGTCACGTCCGCCGTAACCGTTGGCGACCGGGCAGCCGAACACCGATTCGATCACCTCGCGCTGGTGCGGATACAGGCGCTCCGAGGTGACGAACGCCACCTTCAGCCCGACATCGTCGAGCCGCACGGCGCGTTCCTGCGCCCGGCTGGCGATCAGGGCGAAGGCCGACGGATAGCCGAACAACATCTTCGGCCGTGTGTCGCGGATGACATCGATGAAGTGATCCACCTTGCTCGCCGACATGTCGAACGCCGGCAGCAGGCGGGTGCGCATCAGGCGGTCGCGCAGCAGCTTCACGCGATCCTGCGCGCCCAGTTCGATCGGGCTGCCCCACAGCACGATTTCCGGGTCGCCGATATCCACATTCCACCAGCGCGTGGCGCGCCACTTGGCTGCGACATCGCGGCTGACCCGCTCGCGGCCGATGAAGAACACCAGCGGCTCGCCACTGGAGCCACCGGTGTTGAAGCGCGCCAGCCCCTGCGCGTCGTCGGCGCGCAGGGCGTCGCTGTTGGCACGAATCACCGCCTTGGTGAGAAAGGGCAACCGCTGCAGATCGGCCGCCGACGTCACCCCGGCCGGATCGAAGCCGCTACGGGCGAACAGCGCGCGGTAATAGGGTACGTGGGTCGCCGCATGCGTCAGCAGACTGCGCAGCCGATCCGACTGGATGTCGCGTATCTGCGCCGTCGGCAGCCACTGCGAACGGTCGAGTGCCGCATGATCGGCGACGGTGCTGTGCTGCTTCATGCGTTCCTGCAACGGGAACAGCACCGACGACACGAAGCGCGTGTACAGCCCGCTCATCCGGCGCGTCCGGCCCGAACCCGATGCGCCGACACCGCTGTTTTCAGGGCGGACGTCAGCGTTTGCCGCAGCGAAACATTCATCTGGATACGAAGGGCGTCGAAAGACAGGCCCTGCAGGAAAAATCGACCGCTTGAAGTCTAGACGCTGGGGCCCGGATTGTCCGTGCCTGACAGCACGCTGCCGTAAACCACGGCCAGGCGCTGCCGCACCTTTGGCCAAGCGAACTGGCTGACGTGTTCCAGACCTTGCCGGTGCAGCTGCTCCACCAGGCCGGGTGTGTCGAACAGTCGGATGACGGCAGCCGCCATGGCCGCCGGGTCGCCCGGCGGCACGAGCAGTGCCGTTGTGCCGTCGCTGACCAGAAAGGGGACGCCGCCGACCCGCGTGCTGACGACCGGCACGCCGCAGGCGAGCGCTTCGAGCACCGAATTCGGCGTGTTGTCGACGCGCGACGGGTTGAGCATCGCATCGGCCCGTGCATACAGTTCAGCCACGCCGGCACGATCGAGACGACCGACGAAACTGACGGCGTCCTGCAATCCGAGCTGCTTCACCAGGGCGATCAGCCGCTCGCGTTCCGGACCTTCGCCGGCGACCGTCAGGCGGGCCTGCGGATAGCGGGCGCGCAGGATCGCCATGGCGCGGATGGCGGTTTCGTTGTCGTACAGCGCCTCCAGATTGCGCGTCACGATGAGGTGGGGGGCATGGCCGACCTCCCGCCGCGGCGTCGGCGAAAAGCGTTCGACGTCCACCGCATTGGGCAGAATCTCCGCCGACATGCCGAAACGACCAAATACCTGCTGCAGGAAACCGGATGGCACGACGAGCAGGCTGGCACGCGCCATGGTCGAGCGCACCCGGGGCGCATGGCCCTGCAGGAAATCGGCCGCCTCGCCGCCGCGATAATTGACGATGACGGGACAGCCGCGCAGGCGTGCAATCCGGATCGCCGGCGCGGCGAACAGATGCCACGACCAGCCGGAATTCGCCATCACGTGCATCAGATCGTTGCGCCCCGCCGCGCGCCACAGCGAACCGAGGTAGGGCAGCAGCCGCGCGAACGCACGCAGCCCGCGAATGCGTCCCGCCCAGGCCGGGCGGTAGGGCGCGTTGGTCTGCACCAGTTCGACCCTCACGCCCTCGGCCGACAGCTTGTCGGCCAGCTGGCGGGTCTGGTTCGCCATGCCGCCCGCCGGAGGCGGCAGCGGCCCGACCACCGCCAGACGCAGTCCGGACAGCTTCACGCGGCAGCCGGCGCCAGCGTCGAAAACACGCCCCGGTAGCGCGCCACGGACGTCCGCCAGTTGCGTTCGGATTCGACGAAACGGCGACCCGCAGCGCGGATCGCGTCCCATTTTTCGGGCTGATCGAGCACGCGCGCCATCGTCCGGCCCAGATCGGCCGCATCGCCGGCCCGGAACAGATAGCCGGTTTCGTCGTTGCGGATCAGTTCGCGATGCCCGCCGACGTCCGACGCCACGAACAGCTTGCCCTGTGCCATGGCCTCAAGCGGCTTGAGCGGCGTCACCAGTTCGGTCAGACGCATCGGGTGGCGGGCATAGACCAGCAGGTCGATCAGATTGTAGTACCGCTGCACTTCCCGGTTCGGTACCCGGCCGGTGAACACCACGGCATCCTCGATGCCGAGGGCCCTGGCCTGCGCGCGCAACGCTTTTTCCTGCGGGCCACCGCCGACCAGCAGCACCTTGATGTCCGGGTGGTCACGACGCAGCGCGGCGGCGGCGTCGAGAAACAGATCCAGCCCTTCGTAGGCGTAGAACGATCCGACGAAGCCCAGCACCCGATGGCCGTCGAGTCCGAGCGACTGGCGCAGGTCGGCTTCGGCCGGCGAACAGAAGGTGAAGTTGTCGACATCCACCGCATTCGGGATGACGGTCACCTTCGACGACGGGATGCCGCGCGCGACGATGTCCTGCCGCAGACCTTCGCAGATGCACGTGACGTGATCGGCGCGCTTCAGCGCCCAGGTTTCCAGCGCCCGGGTGGCGCGGTAGCGCAGGCTGCCTTCGGCGGTCGTGCCGTGGTCGACCGCGGCGTCCTCCCAGAAGGCGCGTACTTCATAGACGACCGGCACGCCGAGGCGGCGACCGACGCGCAGCGCCGGCACCGCATTGAGCACCGGCGAGTGGGCGTGCAGGATGTCCGGGCGCAGTTCGCGCACCAGGGCTTCGAGGCGCACTTCGATGGCGCGCATCTGGGCGATCTCGCGCAGCAGCGGCAGCGATGCGCCCGGCACCGGCGTGCGGTGGAAGCGGAATTCGTCCACGTCCTCGAACGCCGCCGTCGTGGCGCCCTGCTTCGGCGAGGTGAGGTGGTGGGTTTCCCAGCCGAGCTTGCGCTGTTCGCGCAGGATGGCCGCCGTGCGGAAGGTATAGCCGCTGTGCAGCGGAATCGAATGATCCAGGATGTGCAGGACTTTCATCGCCGTGCCGCCTCAGGCCGCCGACGCGGCAAGCGGCGCCCGCGGACGGGCGTCGGCGCCCTGCTGACGCAGGAAGGCTTCGAACATCATGACGGTCCACATCGGTGCGCTGTGGTCGTGCAGACCCGACTGATGTTCGTCGCACAGCCGCTTCAGCACATCCGGATCGAACAGACCGCTGTCCGACAGCACCGGCCCGGTCAGCGCCGCGCGCACGCGATCCTTCAGCGGGCCGCGGAACCAGCGCGCCAGCGGCACGGCAAAACCCATCTTCGGCCGGTACAGCACGTCGTGCGGCAACTGCGGCTCCAGCGCCTTCTTCAGCAGCCACTTGCCTTCGTTGCCCTGCACCTTGAGGCTGGAGGGCAGCGAGGCCAGCCAGTCGACCAGCTCGTGGTCCATCAGCGGCTCGCGCACTTCGAGCGAATGCGCCATCGACGCGCGGTCGACCTTGGTGTTGATGTCGCCGATCAGGTAGGTCTTGGTGTCGAGATACTGGATCAAGGCCAGTGCGTCGTCCGTCCCGGCGCGCGCGGCATGGCGGCGGAACACCTCCAGCGCGTTGTAGCCCGCCAGTTCGCGCCGGAAACTTCCGGAATAGAGCTGGCTGCGCTGCGCACCGCGCAGGATGGACACGGTGTTGAAGTAGGCCTCGACCGAATCGCGCGCCATCGCCTGGAAGGTCGTCTTTGCGCGCAGCGGACGTGGCGCCCAGTCGGCTTTCGGATAGACGCTGCCGAGCAGGCCGAACAGCGGCCGGCGAACGCCGAGCGGCAGCGCATCGCGCATGCGCTCTTCCATCAGGTGCATGCGGTAGCGACGATAGCCGCCGAAGCTTTCGTCGCCGCCATCACCGGACAGCGCAACGGTGACACGCGTGCGCGCCAGCTGGCACACGCGATAGGTCGGGATCGCCGAACTGTCGGCATAGGGCTCGTCGTACAGCGCGGCCAGCGCATCGACGAGCGAAAAATCATCGCTCGCCACCGTTTCGACAAAATGGTCGGTGGCATAGCGCTGCGCCACCATGGCGGCGAATTCGGTTTCGTTGAAGGACGGATCGTCGAAGCCCATCGAGCAGGTGATGACCGGGTTCGATGACAGCCCCGCCATGGTTGCCACCACGGCACTGGAATCGACGCCGCCGGACAGGAAGGCGCCCAGCGGCACCTCGGAAATCATGCGCAGCCGGACCGACTCGCGCAGACGCGCCGTCAGTTCCGCCTCGGCATCCGCCGCGCTGATCTTCGCGTCGAGCGTGAAGCGCACGTCCCAGTACTCGCGCGACGCCGGAAACGGCTCGCCGCGGCGCAGCGTCAGCGTGTGGCCGGCGTCGAGCTTCATCACGCCGCGGTAGATGGTGCGCGGCTCGGGCACGTAGCCAAGCGCGAAGTACTCTTCGACGCATTGCGGCTCGATGGTGCGCGGCATCTGCGGGTGCTGCATCAATGCCTTCAGTTCCGAGCCGAACACGAACATGCCGTCCGGCAGCAGCGCGTAGAAGAAGGGCTTGACGCCGAGCCGGTCGCGCGCGACGAACAGGGTCTGCCGGTTGCGGTCCCACAGCACGAAGGCGAACATGCCGCGGAAACGCTGCACGCAGGCTTCGCCCCACTGCTCCCACGCATGCACGATGACTTCGGTATCGCTGTGCGTCGCAAAGCGATGTCCGGCCGCTTCGAGTTCGGGCACCAGTTCCTGGAAGTTGTAGATCTCGCCGTTGAACACCACGACGACCGAGCCGTCTTCATTGAACAGCGGCTGGTGACCGCCGCCGACGTCGATGATGGCCAGCCGGCGGTGCGCCAGCGCCACGCCCGGTTCGAAATGGATGTCGCCGCCGTCCGGTCCGCGATGGAACTGCACGTCGTTCATCCGCCCGACGATGTCGCGCGGGATGTCGCGCCGGTCGCGCGTGTCGAACATGCCTGCTATGCCACACATCGACTGTTCCGTCCTCGTCCGTTATGCCGTGCGGCGCTCGCCACAATGCGTTTCATAAAGTGCCTGGTACTGCCCGACCATGCGGTCGAGGCTGAATTCCTGCTCCACCCGCAGGCGCGCGGCCTGCCCCATGCGCGATGCCGCATCACCCGTCGCAAGCCGGCGCATCGCGTCGGCCCAGGCTTCTGTATCGGCGGGCGGCACCAGAAATCCAGTCACGCCGGGGTCGACCAGTTCCGGATTGCCACCGACGTCACTGGCGATCACCGGCAGCCCGGAGGCCATCGCCTCCAGCACCGTATTCGAAATGCCTTCGGCCAGCGAAGGGAGCACGAAGACATCCATGCCCTGCATCAGCGCCGGCACGTCGCTGCGCTCGCCTGCCAGCCAGACCACCTCGCGCAGCCCCAGTTCGTCCACCAGCGCTTCGACCTGCGGCCGCACCGGGCCGTCGCCGACGATGACCAGACGCAGCCGCTGCGCCGCCTCGTCGCCGCCCGACCGAAGGCGGGCAAAGGCGCGCACCAGTCCGAGGTGGTTCTTCACCGCCTGCATCCGCCCGACCGTGCCGACGATGCACAGGCCATCGTTGCCGAATGGCGCATCGGCCGGCAGCGCACGTGCCGATGACGACATGAAGCGTCGATGATCGACCCCGTTGCAGATGCGCGTCACGCGGCCTTGCGGCACCCCGACGCGGGATACCAGATAGTTTTCCAGATCGCGCGACAGTGCCACGTAATGCGTCACAAAGGGCCGGTAGGCGCGGCGCATCCATTGATACTTCTTCACGTCACCGACCGGATCTTCGACGTCGCGGCCGTGTTCGCCGTGTATGCGTACCGGCACGCCGGCCGCCCAGGCCGGCAGCGCCATTTCGAGTGCGGCCAGGTTGCGCGTGTGTACGACATCGGGGCGCAGCGCGCGCAGCAGCGTGCGCATCTGGCCGAACAGCTTCAGCCCGTGCCCCGGTTGCTTGTCCAGATCGATGCATTCGACCGGTTGCTGGAGGCGTCCGACGAACGCCGGATCGGATCGGGTCAGCGAAATGATGCGATGCCGGAAGCGATCGGCGGGCAGACGGTTGATCAGATTGACGACGCCGTTCTCGAGCCCGCCGACGCGAAAGCTGTACACCACATGAACGATCTGCAAGGCGTCGCGCGGCGGCTTCGCCATCAAGGGCGCCTCTCTGACGCGGCATCGACGGCCAACGCCGCGCGCGCGCGGATGGCATCGCCGTACGCCGCGAGAAAGCGCGTCGCACGATCGCGATCGACCGATGGATCGGCCTCGGCACGCGTCACGAACAGGACCATGACCGAATCGTCGCGCCCGGCGCTCAATCGTCCCCATGCCTGCAGCGCCTTCGCTTCGTAATCGCTGGCCGTCCAGCGGCCCCTGACGTTGTAGCTGCGGTAGGCCGCAAATCCGATGCGGTTGTCGAGGCGCTGGTGCGCTTCGCGCACAAAGGGCACTTCGATCCCCGCCACGTCCAGCGTTTCGTCGGACAGTGAGCGACTGATCAGTCCAGCCGGAAACTCGATGCGGTTGAAGCGGTTGATCATTTCGCGACCCTGCGCCTGCTCCGAAAACGCGTACATGAAGAGCTGCACATCGCCTTCGCCGGTCGAAAACTGTGCCTTCAGCGCAGTGCGCTCACCGACCACGGTGGACCGCACATCCGGATCGGCTTCGGCCAGCGTCCAGCCGCTTGCAGGTTCGATGGCGGTCCACTCGAGGACATCGACTGCATCGGCTGACGGCGCCCGCCAAGCGGCCACGGCCTGCCACATCAATACGGCACACAGACCCATCACAAGCGCAGCGTAGTGCTTGCCGACCGGGCCGCGGGCGGAATCCGGATGCATCGGCGCCGCCACCGGTTCCGGATCGCGCCAGCGCATGCCGAGCCAGAACATGCCCATGATGACGGCGCCGAAGATGATCCAGCCCAGCGTGATGTGGCTGACGCCGAGCCCCCATTCGTTGTTCGTCAGATGCGCGACGATCACGATGGTGTAGGCCCGCAGCCAGTTCGCAAAGAGTGGAATGACCAGTGCCAGCACCATGGTGATCGCACGCTTGGTCGCGCTGGTGTAAGTGATGTAGGCGTACAGCGCACCGGCAAACAGCGAGGACACCAGATAGCGGCCACCCGCGCAGGCTTCGACCACGGACCAGTTGCCGGACGGAATGATGAAGTTGAAACCGTCCTGATACACCGGTACGCCGGACCACCTGAGCGCGATGACGGTCGCGTCGGCCGTCCATTGCATGAGATGCGGCAGGATGCCGTCGGAGAACGGAATCGACAGGAACAGGAAGCCGAGCGGAAACGCGATGCGTCGCGTGAAATCGTTGCCCAGTACGGCCCAGACGAATGCAATAGTCAGGCAGACCAGCGCGACCTGGGTGACCGTCACCACGCCGGCCAGCTCGCCCAGCACCCAGAGCAAACCGCTGACCGGAATGGCCAGCATGCCGACGAGGCTGGGCTGGATCGCCGCATCGTATAGCGTGGCACGGCGCATCCAGATGAAGTACAGCGTGATCGGCACGACGACCAGCCCATGCGAATATGACTCGGAACTGAGCCACTGCTCATAGAGCGACATCACCGTGTCGCGATAGCCGATCCATATCGCAACCAGCCCCGCCAGCACGAGCAGGGGCAACATGAAGAACCGCGGCAAGGAGAGCGGCGGCGACGCGGAACTGAGCTGACTCATGTCGTGCGGACCTGCGGCACGCCGAGTGCCGGCGCGTGCCGATCCGGATGGTCGAGCAGCCGGTCGAAGCGCGACAGGTGCGCATCCCAGCTGTAATCGGACAGCACCCGGTCGCGCGCGGCGTGGCCGATGACGGCAGCCCGGGCCGGGTTGTCCAGCAGATCGGCAAGCGTCGACAGCCAGGTGGCCGGATCCCGCGCCACGGCGAATTCGATACCCGGCATGGCATCGATGCCTTCAGCGGCTTCGCCGGAACAGACGACTGCGCAGCCCATGGCCATCGCCTCCAGTACCTTGTTCTGGATGCCGCGGGCGATGCGCAGCGGGGCGATGACGAGCTCCGCGTGCTGCAGATAGGGCCGGACGTCGGGCACGGTGCCGGTCACATGGATGCGCGGCCCGGCCAGATTCCGCACCGCAGGCGCAGGATTCATGCCGACCAGCCAAAGGTGGAGCGCGGGGCGGGCGGCTGCGATGGCAGGCCACAGCTCGCTGACGAAACTCGTGGCGGCGTCGATATTGGGCCAGTAGTCCATGGCGCCGGTGAATACCAGCGACTGGGCACCTTCGACCAGCGGATCGGGCAGCGCCGGCGCCGGCGCAAAATAGGCCGCATCGACGCCGTTCGACACGGCGACCGTGCGCGATGCGGCTTCCGGCGCCAGCGACACGAACAGATCGGCTTCAGCCTGCGACACGAAGACACTCGCTGTCGCGCGCTGCGACAGCGCGCGCTCGAAGGCAAGCAAACGACGGCCTTCCCGCCGATACAGCCAGGCCATCGGCCCGGTCTGCGTGCGACCGTACTCGGCCCATTTGGCAGAATCCACGTCGCAGAAATCGACCACGCTGGACAACCCGTCGATGGCCTGTACGTACTGCCCCATCGCCGACGAGAACACCACCGCGTTGCGGATGCCTTCGCGATCGATCACCTGTCTGACCCAGCGCGTCATCGCGGCGCTGCGGTAATACGGCAGCGTGAGCGCTTCGCCGGTCAGCAGACCACTGAGCGACAGAGCCTTGCCCAGGCGCGGATCGATGCGCTCGACGTGACTCGACGCACACCACTGCGCCAGCGCAGGCACATGCTGCATGTCTTCGGCGTAGTCGACGAAGCAGCCCAGATGAACGCGGTAACGCTTCGACAGGTGACGCAGCAGGTTGAACGAGCGCACCTTGTCGCCCTTGTTGGGCGGATACGGCAACCTGTGCGCGAGGTAGAGCAGCGGTTCCAACCCGGTCAGCCCAGGTTGCGGACGATCAGCGGCCCGAGCGTGTTGGCGAAACTGCGCGGCATGCGGCGCCACACTTCGATCATCAGCTTGTACTTGGGGTTCGATGGGTTGTTGCGCGGCAGGCTGTCCCGCTTGTACAGGCAGTATTCGTAGTGCAGCGGCGCCGGTTCGAAACCCCAGTTCTTCTTGAACGAATAGGAACCGGTGCCCTGCTTGCTGCGGCCGTAGTCGAACACCCGGATGCCGCGCTCGCAGGCGTGGCGCATCAGTTCCCAGTACTTGAAATCGTTCGCGGCCAGATCGCGCGCGGCCTCCGCGTCGCCTGCGTAATAGGGCAGGATTTCGTCGCGGAAGTAGAAGCTCATGACGCTGCTGAGCAAGGCTCCGTCCGGCCCTTCGACCGTCATGACCGAACAGCGCTCGCCGAAGGTGGCGCGCAGCGTGTCGAAGTAGCGACGCGACAGCGCAGGCGTACCGTGACGATGCACGTTGTCGGAATACAGCTCGAAGAAGCGGGCGTTGTCGACATCGAACTTCGCGACCAGACCGTTCTTGATGCCCTTGCGCACCATGGCGCGCTGCTTGCGCGGGATGGCGTTCATGTTCGCCTCGACGTCGGGCGACAATTCCTTGCGGAAGGTGACGTACAGGTCTTCGGTCGGCCAGTCGGTGTGGCGCGCGGTGACGTTGCGGAATTCGAGGTGGTCGACGCCGAGCGACTGCGCAATGCGTTGCGCTTCGGTCTCGAGCGCCAGTGCAGCGGCTTCGTTGTCCGCCGCCACGCCGCCATAGACGCCGAACGGCAGCGACACCAGAGAGTGTCCGAACAGCCGGCTCTTGACCTGCGCCAGCGGCAGCACGCCGCAGACGCGCCCGGCCTGTTCGGCCAGCAGGTAGTGCGTGCGGTGGCCGAACACGTCGCGCATGATGTCGCGCCACTCGAACAGGTGGAAGAAGCTTGCCGCCGGGCTCGCTTCCACGAAGGCGTTCCAGTTTGCGCGGTCCGCATCGGTGGCGGCGCGCACGCTCACGCTGACAGCTGTCATGAATTCCGCCTCAGGTCGCACGGGCAATCTCCGGAAACACCTCGTCCATCCGGCCCCAGCGGAAGTCGCGCATCAGGCGCGCCAGCCGGCCTTCGGTGCGGTCGAGGTTGATGTAGTGACGAAAGCGCGACTTCGCATCCACGCCGGCCACGCGCGGCTGGGCGGCGTCGATTTCCCACGGGTGGCAATAGAACATGGCCGGTCGGCCGTCGCGTCTGTTCACCTGCTGCAGCAGCCAGCGCGAGGCCACGTAGGGCAGCAGCCTGAAGTAACCGCCACCGCCCGCCGGCAGATTGCGGCTGCCGACACGCACGGTGGTGACCGGCACTTCCATCAGGCCGTCGCGCGAGGCGAATGGAAAACGCGGCGCATCCGGCATGCCGTAGTGATCATGCTTGACCGGATAAATGCTGGAGCTGTAGCGGTAGCCGGCTTCGGCCACGCAGTCGAGCGCCCACGGATTGGCGTGGCCGATCGAAAAGCTCGGCGCGCGGTAACCGCGTACTTCCACGCCGGTGATGTCTTCAAGCAGCTTCTTGGCACGCGAAATGTCGTCGAGGAAATCGGCCGGCGACTGCTCGGTGGCACGCAGGTGCGCACTGCCGTGGCTGGCAATTTCGTGCCCGGCGCGGGCAATGCGCTGCACCATGGCCGGGTGGCGCTGCGCAATCCAGCCCAGCGTGAAGAAGGTGGCGTGGTTGCCGGACGCATCGAGCAGCGCAAGGATGCGGTCCACGTTGCGTTCGACGCGACATTCGATGCGATCCCAGTCGGCGCGGGCGATGTAAGGCGCGAGCGCCGACACCTGGAAGTAATCTTCCACGTCGACGGTGAACGCGTTGCGGATGGCCGTCACGACGTCCGGCTCACGATGCGGCGCGCGCCTGCAGCCAGGCATACAGATCGGCGGCGATACGCGGGGCGGCGGCGCCGTCCCAGTATTCGGGAACGCGTCCGCGCTTGCCGCCGGTGGCGAGCGTGTCATCGAGGCAGCGCACGAACAAGGCCTCGTCCGAACCCACGACGGTATTGGTGCCCTGCTCCGCCGTGATCGGCCGCTCGGTGTTTTCGCGCAGGGTGATGCACGGCACCGACAGCGCCGTCGTCTCTTCCTGCAGTCCGCCGGAGTCGGTGATCATGACCGTCGCCCCATCCATCAGGCCGAGCATTTCCAGATACCCCAGCGGCGGCAGCAGTGCGATGCGCGGGTTGTCCAGCAAGGCACCCAGACCGAATTTTTCGAGATTGGTGCGGGTGCGCGGATGGATGGCGAACACCAGCGGCAGACGCTCGGCGGCCTGGGACAGCATGCCGGCGAGGCGCCTGAGCTGTTCCGGATCGTCGACATTGCTCGGGCGATGCAGCGTGACGACGCCGTAACGACCACCGGCAATCAGCGCGGGATCGATGCCGTGCTCGCTCAATGTCGCCGCCGGGGGCACTGCCAGCGAGCGACTCGACAGCAGCGAGTCGATCATGACGTTGCCGGCAAAATGCACCCAGGATGCATCGACGCCTTCGGCCACGAGGTTCGCCAGTGCGCTGCGTTCGGTCGTGTACAGCCGGTCGGAAATGCGATCGACCAGGATGCGGTTGATCTCTTCCGGCATCGCGCGGTCGCCGCTGCGCAGGCCCGCTTCGACATGCACCACGGCGATGTGCTTCTTCACCGCGACCAGTGCGCACGCCAGCGTGGAATTCACGTCCCCGACGACAAGCACGCACGACGGCTTGATGTCGTCGACCAGCGGCTCGAAGCGCTTCATGATTTCGGCCGTCTGCACGGCGTGCGTGCCGGAACCCACTTCGAGGTTGTGCTGCGGTGTCGGCAGGCGCAGCCCGCTGAACAGGCGTTCGTTCATCGCATGGTCGTAGTGCTGGCCGGTGTGCACCAGCACCCACGGAATGGCGGGAACGTGTTCGTCGAAGGCGCGCAGGATGGGCGCCATCTTCATGTAGTTCGGGCGGGCACCGACGATGCACAGTACCGGCGCGATGGAACGGGCAGCAGTCATTCTGTTTCCTTGCCTTGGGCGTCGAGCGAACGGTCAGCCAGCTCGCCGAGCATTGCGATGGTTTGTTCGAGGGTACGTTCGATACGTGACAACCGGTCTTCGAGATAACCGGCCTGATGGGCATTGACGAAATCGCGTACCCGTTGTGCGGATGTTGCATCGAGCTTGAACTGCGACAGATCCATGTCGAACAGCTCCGGGGCTCCGATCATGTGCGAACCGCCGAAGGCAGCGCGTCCGGATGTCGCAACCGCCGCACCGCCATCGCCATGCTTGGCCACCGCAGCAGCCGCCGCAGCGTCACCCGCTTCATCACGGATTTCGCTGACCACGACGGCCACCTCTTCCGTCGAGAATGCCGTTGCTCCGGTCAGGAATCCGGCCAGCATGAGCCGGTCGCACAGCGTGTTGATGCGCCGCGGCACGCCGTCGGTCGCCTTGAAAATGGCTTCGTGGGTACCCGCCAGGAAGGCCGGCGATCCGCGCCAGCCGACGTGCTTGAGCCGGTGTTCGATGTAGGCCTCGGTTTCGGCCGGGTCCATCGGTCCGAGGTGGTAGGACGCAATGACCCGTTGCCGCAGCTGCTGCATGTCCGGGCTCTGCATCGTTTCGCGAAACTCGGGCTGACCGACCAGAAAACTCTGCAGCAGCGCGTGCTCGCCGAGCTGGAAATTGGACAGCATGCGCAATTCCTCGATCGCGCGCGGCGTCAGGTTCTGCGCCTCGTCGACGATCAGCAGCGCGCGCTTGCCCGCCGCCGTCAGCGACAGCAGGAACATTTCGATCGACAGCAACAGGTCGGCCTTCTTCAGCTGCTTGTTCGGCAGTCCGAATGCGGCGGCAACCAGACGCAGGGTGTCTTCGGCGTCGAGATGGGTGCTGACCAGCTGCGCGGCCACCACCTTCTTGACGTCGAGCTTCTGCAGCAGGCTGCGCACCAGCGTGGTCTTGCCGGCGCCGATCTCACCGGTGATGACGATGAAGCCTTCACTCTGGTGCAAGCCGTATTCAAGGTAGGCCAGCGCACGGCGATGTCCCTTGCTGCCGAAGAAGAAGGACGGATCGGGGTTGAGCTGGAAAGGTTTGCCGGAAAGGCCGTAAAAGGTTTCGTACATGTATCCGCGACGTGTCTGGTTCGACGCAAGAACCGCTCCGGCACAGGCGCCAGAGAGGTGTTCAGTTGAATCGCGTCGAGAGCGTCGCGATCACTGCATTTTCATCGACATCGCCGGCCGTGACTGTGGCACGCGTCATGCGCAGACCGATTGAACCGTTGCTGCGCGTGCCCAGACGCGTGGACCAGGTTGCGTTGAGCGTGTCGCGATTGGTCCCGAGCCCGGAGAGGGACGTCCCGTTCGACTTGGAGCTGGTGTAAGACAGATTGACCGATGAGTCGGTGCTCACCCGATGCGAATAGGAGGCCGTCCATCCGTTCTGCCGGATGATCGGTGACAGGGCGAAGTCGTCTCCCACGGCAGGCCCGATGCCGCCGATGCCGCTGTTGCTCTCGGTACGGAAGTAGCTGAGGCTCACGGTATTGCGAACGCCGGTACGGGTCGCCGAAACCTGCCAGCGGGTCTGCAGGAACTGGCGGTCGCTCAGGATGGGGCTCAGCGCAACCTGAAAACGCGAAAGCCCGTTGTCGCGCAGGAAGTTTTCGATCAGTCGCAAGCGCTGGACCGGATCGGATTCGCTCGCGAACGGTTCAAGCAGCGCGAGCGACTCGGCAAGATCGATGGCACCGCTCGGCGAAAGAATCTGTTCTGCGCGATTCGTGAGCGTCCGCCGGTAATCGGCCGACATCGCAATGCGCGGCATGCGGTGCGAAATGTTGAACGAAGACGTCGAGGCGAACGGTCGATCATCGTAGTCACCGCTGATCGACGTGCGCAGCGAGGGATTCCACGAGAAACCCGCACCGTAGGTATTGCCGCTGCGCTGATTCGAAAAGTTGGTGTCTTCGTATCCATAGCGACCGACCAGGCGCAGGGTCGCATCGTATTTGTAGATCAGCGACCCGGTCACGCGCTGCCGATCGGTCGCCCGGGCGATATCCGAGGAGGTTTTTGTAGAATTGACGTCGACCTGCCAGCTCAGCGTCGCCGGCGCGCCGGCCAGCGTGCCATTGAAGGTTTCCGCCGTCAGCGTCCCGGCATTCACCGAGCCTGCGGTCTCGCTGCGCACGATGTTGTAACTCGAGCGCCAGGTCGCGATATCGCCCAGCCGCACCGTGCCGCGGAACGACGGCGTCAGCGAGTAGGTGCGCGTGCGATTGAGCTGATTCGGAGACAGCTGGTTGTCGGACGGTACGGCATTGAAGATCGACTGGTTCCGCTGGGCGGAGATCGCCGTTCCACTGAGGAAAAACAGGTCATCGACGATTTCCACGCTGCCGGTGCCGTTGTAGTCGTGGGCCACCCTCGAATCAAAGGTTTCTTCAACGTAATGCAGATAGCGCGGCGTGTAGGTCAGATTGAGCTGCAGGCGCGGACTGGTGCGCGTCAGATTGACCCTGGGGTTCAACTCGACGAGCGAATCCGACTGGGGCGAAATGGCCGAGTAGTTGATGTTGTCGCTGGCGATGACCCGCGTCGTGAGCGCCGTGTTGACGCGCCAGCCTTCCGCGGCAGCCACGGTCGGCGCGAGAGCGAGTGCCGAGAGCGACACAAATCGCACGCAGCGATACGCCTGGCTGCTCGACACCTCAGGCAGCCTTTTCACCAGCATCACCACGCACGGCGCCGCTGTAGCCGTATCCATAGCCGTAATAGCCGTAGTACCCGTCCGAACGGGCGTAGCGCGCCTTGTTGAGTACCAGCATCTTGACCGGACACGACGCCACCTTGGCCAGCGCCTGCTTCACCATCGTCTGAGTCGTACGCCCCGCCTCGACCACGAGCACGAGCTGACCCATGGACTGTGCGAGCACGGGCGCTTCCGTCGTCACCATCAGCGGCGGCGAGTCGAACACGATGATCCGGTCAGGATAGCGATGGGCAATTTCCACCAGCAGGTTCTTCATCGACCGGCTGGCCAGCAATTCGGTCGCATTCTTGTGCGGCATGCCGGCAGGCAGCAAGGTCAGCTTTTCGATGTTCGTGCGCAGCAGTACATCCGACAGTGTGACGGTCTTGTCGAGCAGTACGTCCATCAAACCCTTTGCAGGGGGCAAACCGAGCAGGTTCAACACGGACGGGCGGGCAACGTCGGCGTCCACCAGCAGCACCGTGTTGTCGAGCTCCATCGCAATGCTCATCGCGAGGTTGATCGAGTTGAAACTCTTGCCTTCGCCCGGGACGGAACTCGTCACCATGATCAGATTGCCGTTCTCGACGGGCGAAGCGCCCTTGCCACGCGCATTGGCGAGGATGGGACGCTTGATCATCCGGAATTCTTCGGCGATCTGCGAGCGCGGAGACCGCGGGGTGACGATGCGCATTTCGTCGAGCCGCTTCAGGTCGAGTTCGACGCGGCGCGAGGACACATCGGGATCTGATTCGATCGCGACGCGGGCCGACACGGGTGCTTCGGCAGCGACGTCGGGCGCAGTGGCGAGGGGTACTGCAATCGTCTCCTGCCGCGATTCCGGGGCCACTACAGGCGCCGCCACCGGCTCCGGCGAGTCGTGCGCACCGATATCGACACCCACCTTCTTCAGCTGGGCGATCCGTGCTGCCGCTTGTTCAATGATGCTCATGAATGACCTCAGGCGCCGCGCACGGCAAGTGCGACAAAGGCGAGCAGCGCAACATAGGACGCCACAAGCGACCCGACCCCGCCAAGGAATGTGAATTGGCGCCGGCGTTCGACGCGCTTGAAATCGTCTGAAAGCAGCATCGAAACGGATCCGAGCACCGGCACCCCTGTCGCCTCAGCCAGGTCCCGACCGTCGTGAAACACCGGACGAAGCTGCGAAAGCAGAAAACAGATCGCGATTGCCACTGCAAAAGCGCCACCGAGGACCGCCGGCAACAGCACCAGCCGGTTGGGCCAGACCGCATTGGGCGTTACCCGCGGCGGCTCGATCAGACGAAACTCGGCAACACCCGAGGCGTCCATTTCTTCTGAAATCGATGCCGACTCCCGACGCGAAACCAGTTGGTTGTAGTTGTCCTTCTGGATGTCGTAATCGCGATTCAGCTGGGCGAACTCCGCTTCGAGCTCCGGCACGAGGCGCGCCGAATCCTTCATCTTCCCGACGCGCGAGGAGTATTCGGCCACGCGTGCCGTCAGCGACGCGACCTGCGCTTCCGATTCTGCGAGCGCCACCTTCAGTTGCTGATACACCGGGTTGTTCGACATGCTGGCCAGCGGATTGACGGCCGGCTGCGCGCCGCTGCTCTTCGCCTTCTTCGCCTGTTCGGCCAGCGCGGTATTGAACTGTTCAACCTTCTCGGCGCGCTCCGCTTCGGCTTTCGAAATACGGGAACGCAAGGTTGCAACATCCGGATGCGCGTCGGTATAGCGCTGAAGCAGCGCCTCGACATCGTTCTTCATCGACGCGATCCGCTGATCGAGATCGGATGTATTCGGACCCGGCGTACCCGGCTCGCCGGAAGACTGTCCGGTTGCGCCGAAATCAAAGGCGAGCGTCGGCTCTTCACCGACGATCTGCCGGCGCAGCGCATCGCGCGAGTTGGTTGCTTCGCTCAACGCGAGCTGCGCTTCCTTCAGCTGGCCCTGCGCCGCACTGAGGGAACCGAAATAGTCGTTGCCGCCGGGGCGGTCGAGGTTCTTGAGGCGGAACTCCTTCACCCGGTTTTCTGCTTCAAGCAGCTTGGCTTCGTAGGACTTGATCTGTTCCTCGATGAACTTGCGTGCGGTATCGGCATCCTGCCGCTTGCCGCCAAGCCCGGATTCCACGAACAGGGTGACCAGCGACTGCACGACCTTCTGCGCCTTCTCCGGCCGCTGGTTCGAGTAGGTGACGTTGTAGAGGTTGTCGCGCCCGGAACTGCTCAGCTTCAGGTCCTTGATCAGCGTGTCGATCAGTTCGTCGCGCTCTTTCTTCGTCTTGACGTCGATGTCCATATCCGACATGCGGATCAGCTTTTCAACGTTCGGCCGCGTGATGAGCGTACGGCTGAGCATGTTGATCTGCTGATCGATGTTCGGCTGGATGGCGAGTCCGGACATCAGCGGTCGCAGCAGCGATTGCGTGTCGACATAGATCTTGGCCGACGCCTCGTATTTGTCGGGCAGTTTCATGACGACCACCGCGCCGACCAGTCCGATCACCCAGGCCACGATCAACCCCGCCCAGCGATACGACCACATCGATCGCAGATAGCTGAGCACCATGCGCAGAAGCTCATCCAACTCGGGCTACCTCGCGAATTTGAATATCAATGGTCACCGCTCAGAACCAGCTCTGCGGAATGATCAGGATGTCGCCCGGCTTGACGTCCACATTCGCACTGACATCACCGCGGCGGATCAGGTCTTTCAGGCGCACGTTGTATTGCTTGTCGCCTTCGGACGTACGGAGGATGGTCGCCGCATTGCCATCGGCAAAGTCGGTGATGCCGCCCACCGCAATCATCACGTCGAGCAAGGTCATCTTCTGCTTGTAGGCCAGCGCCTGCGGTTTGGCCGCTTCGCCGATCACGCGGATCTGTTCGCTGTACGGACCGATGCCGCCGGCCACGATGACGCTGACGATGGGATCACGGATGTACTTGGACAGTACCTGCTCGATCTCGCGCGCCAGTGTCGTGGGATCACGACCGGCCGCCGGCAGGTCCTCGAACAGCGTACCGGTGATCTTGCCGTCCGGCCGGATGGTGACCGTCGACGAGATTTCCGGATTGCGCCACACGACGATACTCACCGAGTCGCCGGGGCCCAGAATGTAGTTGTAACCGTCACTGTAGGCCTGCGTCGGAGCCGCCGGGTAGGGTGACGAAGTGCACGCCACGAGCGCCAGCGGTGCAAGGAGCAAGGCGCATTTGCGCAGGGCGGACATCAGAAAGATCGAACGAAACATTGCATCCTCCAGAAGGACAGCGGCGAGACAAGCCGCGAATCATAGCCAATGCGCCCGACAGCGCGCTCTATTCCGTCACGCCTCATCAGATGTTGTAGCGCAGCGCATCGACAATCGGTGTGCGTGATACGCGGTGAGCCGGCAAAAGCGCGGCCACCAGCGTGGCGATCAAACCGACCCCGAATGCCAGAAAAACAGTGTCGGGCAGCACCCTGACGGTCGCGGTGTAAGCGACATTGGAATTCGGCGGCGGCGGCATCGGGATACCGACTTCGCTGATCGCCAGCGCCGCGAGCGTGCCCAGCACAACCCCCACCACGGCACCGAAGAGGCCCAGTATCGCGTTCTCCACCATGACCAGACGGAACACATAACCTCTCGTGTTGCCCAGCGCCATGAGCGTGCCGAATTCTCCCACACGCTCGAAAACACTCATATTCACCGTGTTGAACACGCTGAGAAGCACCATGATCAGCACAATCCACTGCAGCACGCCGAACTGCGTGCGGTAAAGCTCGACCGTCTTGGCGTAGAAATCCGACAGTTCCACCCAATCCCGGATATCGAACCCCAGAGACTGCAGGCGCGGAATCAGGAGATCCTTCACCAGCGCGGTGTCGGCCGTGCGATGCAGCAGCAGCACGATCGAGTTGGCGCCATCGCGCGCCAGCAACTCCCGCGCTGCTGCGATGGGGATTCTTACGGCACGGGTATCGAAATCTTTCGAAAAGCTTTGAAAAACGCCCACCACGTTGAGTTCGGTCGTGTTCAGCGCGCCGTCCGCAGTATTCATGATCAAGGTGACCGTGTCGCCGGGCGCAAGCGCGAGCGCCTTTGCCACCCCGTCCCCGATCAGGACGCCCGATGCGTCCTCATCCTTGAGCTGCCGCCCCGCCGTGATCCGGACAAACGTACCGAGGTGATTTTCCTTGTCCGGCTCCACGCCCTCGCCCACGATGGCCCAGTCAGCCTTGCCGTTGTTGAGCAGGCCGGCAAAGCGGATGCGTTGAAGCACCGTGTCCGCTTCCGGCATCTTGGCCGCAAAGCGCGCGATCTGGTCGGCGTCTTCAATGACGTACTTTTCCGGCGAGCGGGAGCCCTTCTCGTAAAAGCCCTGCTTGAACACCTGCACATGACCGAGCTGGCTGTGGATCGTCGCCTCACCGAGCTGGGTCAGCACATCCGCCACGAAACCGCCGGTCAGGATCAGACCCGATACGCCGAACACGATGGCCGCCAGCGTCATCGCGGTGCGCGATTTCTGACGGAGGATGTTGCGCAGGGCGAGTTTGAACATGGCGGGTCAGCGGCTCTGTCGCAAGGCGTCAACAATGTTCATGCGCGATGCGCGCCAGGCGGGGTACAGGCTGGATACGAAGCTGCTGGCCACCGCCACCAGCATGGCCTGCGCCACGATACCGAAGGTCAGCATGATCTTGCCGTCAAATCCCTCCTCCATGCCCGGCGGCGGCGGCAGCGGAATGCCCACTGCGGATATCCCCACCGCCAGCAGGCAGCCCAGCACCACACCCAATCCGCCGCCCACGACACCGAGCATCAGCCCCTCTGACACAAATATGCGCAGGATGCGACTGCGCGTCAGGCCCAGCGCCATGCAGGTGCCGATTTCGCTGACCCGCTCCATGACACTCATCGACAGCGTATTCGAAATGCTGAGCACGATGATCATCAGGATGATCAGCCGTACCACATTGATCTGACTGGAGAAGAGGTCGCGCGTCTTGTTGTAGAAGTCGGCGAGCTGATACCACGGCACGAGTTCGAGCTTGTCTGCAGGGAGCACCTTGCGCAACTCCTCGATCTTGCTGTCCGTGGCATCGGTGCGCTCAAGCAGCACCAGCCACTGCTGTGCGCCGGTCACCTTGACCAGCTGCTGGGCCAGCGCGATCGGCATGCGCAGCGCCGAATCGTCGTATTCCTTGCTGACCGAATTGAACAGACCGACGATGGGGGCCTCGATGGCATTGATGCTGCCGCCGGCTGTCGTGGTCAGCAGCACGATGGTGTCGCCGACCTGGGCATCGAGATTGATCGCCAGGCCACGCCCCATGATCATTTCGTTCGCACCGTCTGCGGCGAGGTTACGACCGCGACTGATCCGGATCGAACTGGACAGCACGGCTTCGGCTTCCGGCGAGACGCCCTGCCCGAGGAAGGCAAAGGTGTTTTCGCCCTTGCTCGCCAGACCGTTGAAACTGAGTCGAGGCGCGATCACCTTCACGCCACTGCTGGATTGCACCGCCGCACGCGCCGCCTCCTCGCCTTCGATCATGAAGCCGAACGGATCCGAGGTGCCGCGCTCCACATACCCCGGCCTGACCACCTGGATGTGGCCAAGCTGTGACTTGATCGTCGATTCGCGCATTCCGTCCATCAACCACTCGATGAATCCGGCCGAAAGGATCATGGCAACGACCCCGAAGCTCACCGCTCCGATCGCAATCATCGTGCGCCGCCCCTGTCGCAGCACGCTGCGCATGGCCAGTCGCAGATCAAGCAGCCAAAACTTCATGCGGATTCGAAGGGTAAGATGCTAAGGTATTGCCAGCATAACAGTTTTTGACTTTTCAGAAGCCGCAAGCCTTCAGGGCAGGCAAGGGTTCGGGCAAGCGCCGACAGGCAGGACGATGATGAATCATTCCGCATTTGACTATAACGAAGCATTCAGCCGGAATCTGGGGTGGTTTACCGACGCCGAGCAGCAGAAGCTGCGCGCCAGCACAGTCGCCATCGCCGGATTGGGCGGGGTCGGTGGCATCCACCTGCTGACCCTTGCGCGACTCGGCGTCGGCCGGTTCCACATCGCGGACTTCGATACCTTCGACGTCGCCAACTTCAACCGGCAGGTGGGCGCCACGATGAGCACGCTGGGCCAGCGCAAGCTCGATGTGCTGGCGGCCCAGGCGCGGGACATCAACCCTGAAGTCGAGCTGAAGCTGTTTCCGCAGGGCGTTTCGGCCGAATCTCCCGACGACTTCCTGCGCGGCGCGGATATATATATAGACGGACTCGATTTTTTCGCCTTTGCGGCGCGCCGTGCGACCTTCGCAGCCTGCCATCGCCTGCGCATCCCCGCCGTCACCGCGGCGCCGCTCGGCATGGGCTCGGCCCTGCTGGTCTTTCTGCCCGACCGGATGAGTTTCGAGGAGTACTTCCGGCTGGAGGGGTGCGACGAGACCGAACAGGCGTTGCGCTTCCTGGTCGGTCTCGCGCCGGCAGGCCTGCACCGCCCTTATCTGGTCGAGCCTTCCCGTATCGATCTGGCGGCGCGGCGTGGCCCATCGACCATGATCGCGTGCAATCTCTGCGCCGGTTTCGCCGCCGCGGAGGGCATCAAGCTGCTGCTCGGCCGGGGCGAAGTCCGACCGGCGCCCTGGGGCCTGCAGTACGACGCCTTCCGCAACAAGCTGGTGCGTACCTGGCGGCCGGGCGGCAACAACCACCCGCTGCAGCGGCTGATCATGGCCATCGGTCGTCGTCAGCTCGCACGCAAACCTTCGCTCTGACTCCTCACCCAACGCGAGGCCCTTCCATGCGCGTCATTGAACAGATCCTCGACCTCGCCCGCTGGGCGCCCAGCGGCGACAACACGCAGCCCTGGCGCTTCGAAATCCTGGCCGACGACCACGTGCTGATTCACGGCTTCGACACGCGACACGACTGTGTATACGACCTCGAAGGGCACGCCAGCCAGCTTGCGCACGGCGCACTGCTTGAAACGCTGCGCATCGCCGCCACCCGGCATGGCCTGAGCGCTGCGTGGACGCGTCGGGCCGGTACGCCGGACACTCACCTTCTGTACGACGTACGACTGCAACCGGACCCGACGCTGACCGAAGACCCGCTCCTGGCCTATGTAGAGCGACGCAGCGTGCAGCGACGCCCGATGCCTGGTGCGCCGCTGACGAGTGCCGAGCGCGCCGCCCTTGAAACCGCCGCACATCCGTTCAAGGTGCGCTGGTTCGAATCAACATCGGAACGATGGTCGATCGCCCGTCTGAATTTCGCCAACGCGAAAATCCGCCTGACGATCCGCGAAGCGTACGAGGTTCACAAGCGGGTGATCGAGTGGGGCGCGCAGTTCAGCGAGGACCGCATTCCCGAAGCGGCGGTCGGTGTGGATCCGATGACGGCAAAAATGATGAAGTGGGTCATGCACAGCTGGTCGCGTGTCGAGTTTTTTAACGCGTGGCTCGCCGGTACGCTTGCGCCTCGCGTCCAGCTTGATCTCATCCCCGGCATCGCATGCTCGGCACACGCCTTCCTGGTCGCACCAGCGGCGATGGCAACCATCGAGCAGCGGGTGGCCGCCGGCGCCGCGGTCCAGCGCTTCTGGCTGACCTGCGAACGGCTCGGCCTGCAGCACCAGCCGGAAATGACACCATTGATATTCAGTCACTACACGCGCAGCGGGCTGCGCTTCACGACCTCCGACAGCGCACTGACCAGCGCCCGCGCGTTGAGCGATTCGCTTGAAACCATGCTCGGCCAGACGGATCTGGAACGCGCTGTCTGGCTGTGCCGGGTGGGCCGTTCCCGCAGCGCACCGGGTCGCTCATTGCGCATGACCTTGCAGCGTCTTCGAGCGCGTGCCGAGTGAGTGGGCTTCAACGTCGCGGAAGCAGGGACAAGAGACCTGTCGAAATACTTTACAAATCTGAAGCAGGGCCTGACTGAACCGCCACCGACGCCCCTGGGAAGAAAATAAAATTCATATAATTCATTAGCTTAATTCGAATCAAAAAAACTGGCCCGGGGATTGCTTAGATGTACTCGTGGTTCAAGTCACCTACCAGTCGGAGTCCAAAATGATCAAATTTTCAAAACTCGCAATCGCAGCAGCACTTGCCGGTGGTTTCGCAGCGTCGGCATACGCTGAGCCCGTTTCCATCACCACGCCGAATGGTGTCGTCAGCGGCATCACCGCTTTCGACTGGGCACCGTCGCCGGTGCTGGCCCAGGGTGGTAACCAGGCCTTCGTTGATCTCGCCAACGGTGTCAACAATGGTGACCTGGGTCTCAATGGCGATTCGGGCAACAAGTTCACGGTGTATTCGCAAGGTCGCCTGTCCGCGTTCCTCGGCGGCGTGGGCGCAGTAGGCAATCTGTACAACGGTTCGGGCGCCACCGCCAACCGCTACGAAATCACGTTCGAACTGGCCTACCAGGAAGTCGTGACGACGGCAGTGTCTGTCACGGGTGCCAACATCGCCGTGTTCGACTTTGCCGCTTCGCAGGATGCCAACCGCAATTACTTCAACGTCTACGTGAAGGATCTGGACCTCGCCGCAGCAGCCAACTACGCAGCGGGTACCGGCTTCAACACCGGCACGCTGGTGTTCTCCGGCGCAATCGCCCCGGGTGCAGCAGGTTCGGTTTCGAACTTCTCGGCCAGCACGACGACGCTCGGTACCTTGGGCAGTGACGGCGATGCCAGCAACGGCACGTCGGCCCTTTCAGGCGCACAGACTGTCGTTGGCGCAGGCTCGACGCCGGAATTCGATCTGCTGACCGTCGTGCCGATCACCTTCGACCCGACGTTCTGGAACTCGCAGCTGACGGAATTCCTGGTCACCAACATCAGCCAGGCGCTTCCTTTCACGTCAGTTGATCCGTCGGTCCTGATCGCTGGCCAGGTGCCGAACATCGGTCCAGTCAATGGTGGCACGTTCGACACCAACGGCGCACTGCCGGGTGGTCTGGTTGCTGTGGGTCCGGACATTCTGTTCCAGACCGACTTCAACGGCCCGGTGCAAGGTATCCCGGAACCGGCTACGCTGGCTCTGACCGGTCTGGCCCTGGGTGCACTGAGCTTCGCTCGCCGTCGCAAGGCAGCCTAAGCTTCGGTCACACAGGCAGACATGAAAAACGGGAGCGAAAGCTCCCGTTTTTTTTCGTCCTGAATTTTCTTTCCGATTCAATGCACACCTGCGATGACCGCCCGTTTGAAGGCGTGCGCTTCAGGCCTTGAAGATCGTCTCGATCAGATCATTCAGTCGTGCGCCAGCGACGAAACCGGAAAAATCGGCGCGCACACGGCCGGCTGCGATCTTGAAATCCGGATCCCGGACCATGCGCTCAATCGCGACCTGCAACGCATCCCGTTTCACCGTTCCCGCACGCAGGCAGATGCCGGCACCGGCATCCTGCACCCTCGACATGGTGAGGAACTGATCCATGTTCGAACAGATGCCAATCACCGGTCTGCCCTCCGACAGCGCCTGATAGACAGTCGCGCTGCCGCCGTTGCAGATGACGAAGTCTGCGCGAGCGGCCGCTGAAGCTCCGGGCAGATAATCCGCCACGAAACACGATGCGCTGCTGGCTGCAACATTCGAGCGGCCGGCAGTGGCTGTCATGCACCGCACGCCTTGCTGTTCGAGCACTTCGAACAACATCGGCAGGAGGTCGACGCGTCCGGTCGACCCCAAGGTCAGGTAAGCCAGCGGCCCGTCCGGAATACTGTCCCACCAATCGGGCAGCGGCGTGTCCGGTGACCAGACGATGGGGCCGATGAAGTGATGATTCGACGGGCAGTCGGCGCTGACCGGTACCAGAGTGGGTGTATCGGCGTACAACGTGAAATCGCCATCGGTGTAGGCGTAGCGCACATCCGGAAAGGTCGACAAGCCGTGCTTGCGCCGCAGTGCATTCAGCGGTCTGGCATGCAGGCGGAACGCGATGGGCTGCGCCATCTGGAAGATGGGCGTCGCAAGGGCCGGGCCGAGCAGGCGGGTGAGCGTGATGTCGGGCAGCGGAAAGCGCCGATGCACCGACCACGGACTCCAGTGCGCATTGCACAGCGCCATGTACGGGATGCCCGCCACCCGCGCCGACACGCTGAGCGACAGGCGGAAATCACCCACCACGACGTCCGGCTTCTCACGCCGGAGCAGTTCGACATCCTGTTCGACGTATCGCGCAAGTTCGGCCTGGGTGTACAACGGTGCGCCTTCGGCGAGACGTTCAAGGAAAAGCGCGGGAGCAATGCTGTCGAGACCGATACGCGCCAGATCCGTACCGCGCAGGCACAGGTCGAACGCCCCGGCCGAAGCAATACTGACATCGCACGAGGGCGCGAGCGCCTGCGCGAGCACGACAGGGCGTGCGACATGCGCAAGCGAAACCGCCTCCGCCACGAACAGCACGCGGCGGCGCGCAGCCATCAGGCGCCTCCGGCGCGGCCGAACAAACCGAAACGGGTCAGCTCGGACACCGTCTGTTGATAACGGTCCTCGGACGCCTGCGTACGCGCCCAGGCCTCGAACTCGGCCATGCCCGCGTCGAGCGTGCAGGCCGGGACATAGCCGAGTTGCGCGCGCGAGGTACTCAGATCGGCAACGCAGCCGAAGATGTCACCCACGCGGAACTCGCCCTTGTCTTCCATCGACACCGGCTTTCCGGCGGCGCGGGCGAGTGCATTGGCGATGTCGGCAATCGTGCTGGACACACCGGCGCCCACGTTGAAGACTGCGCCGGGCGCCACATCCTGCGTGAGCGACAGCAGGTTGGCGGCGACCACATCCGACACGTGCACGAAGTCGCGCACCGGCAGGCCACCCTCATAAACCGAAATCGGCTGCCCCGCGCAGATGCGCGAGTAGAAGATCGACACCACACCGGTGTAGGGGTTGCGCAACGACTGGCGCGAGCCGAACACATTGAAGTAACGCAGGATGGTGGCCGGGATACCGAATGTCGACGCGGCGTAGCGGACATAGTCTTCCTGCTGCTTCTTGGTGATCGCATAGACCGAAAACGGCTCTGAAAGCTTGTTTTCGGGCGTCGGTATCACGTCGAGGGCAGCCCCGCACACCGGACAGGGCATGGCGAATCTGCCCGCCTGCAGACGCTCCCGGGCGCGGGCGCCGGGAAACTGCAGACCGTGTTCGGCGCACCGATAGGCGCCCTCGCCGTAGATGGCCCGCGACGACGACAGCAGGAACCGCTTGAGCGTATGCCCGCCCTTGACGATGCCCTCGATCAGGGTCGTCGTGCCGAGACAATTCACGCGCACATAGTGCGCCATGTCATACATGCTCTGCCCGACGCCGGTCAGCGACGCGAAGTGGAAGACGGCATCCACGCCGTCCAGCGCACGCGCGACATCGGCGGCGTCGCACACGTCCCCGACCATCAATTCGACTTCAGGCGCAAGGTAGACCGGACGTTGCCGGCCTTCGCCATGTATCTGCGGATCGAGGATGTCGAGCGCACGCACGCTGTGGCCGCGCGCCAGAAGCGCATCGGCAGTATGCGAGCCGATGAAACCCGCGCCACCCGTAATCAGTACTCGCATTGACGACCCCGCTTTCGGCTCAGAATGAGTAGCGCATTTCGCCGTAGTAGCGATCCGATTCGCCGTAACGACCGAAGAAACCATTCGAGTTGCCGCCGAAAAGGTCGGCGCCGAACATGGCACGCAGATTCGACTGCACGCGCCAGATAACCTTCGGCCGGAACATGTAGTCGTTGCGCACCAATGACTGCACCCACAGCACCTCGCCTTCCACGCGTTCGCCGAACTTGTGGTGATACAGCAGCGACATGCCGTTCTCGCGCTTGGATGCCAGCAGCTCCGGTGGGCGATCGTTGTGATAACGCTCAAAGTACTGGACGTTGAAACGCGCTTCGTTCTCGAGCGGGAAGTCGAGGCCGACCGCGTAGTCGACCATGTTCTGCTTGACCAGGCCATCCGCGCCGGGCAACGACGTCGGCGCGCGACGATCCAGCGTCAGCACCCCTTCGGCGCGCAGCAATACCCGGCCGAAGTCCTTGCTCAGCGTGGAACCGTACTGATGTATCCAGTCATGCTCCGGCGTGTACACCGCGGTCGGACCAACGATCTGGCGGGCGAAGGTCGGATTGACGTCCAGGCTGCGGTAATAGAACGCCGAGAGGTCCCAGCCCTTCACCAGCGTGCTGACGCGCAGACCGTAGTTCGAGTTGCTCAGCTTGCGATCGGGTCGCACCTGATCGTTGTAGACGGCTGTCAGCCCGGAGATTTCGGGCTGGACAGGGTAGTAGTCGCCGCCGAAACGCCCGATGTTGTCGACGCTGACGTAGGGTATCCACACGATTTCGGCGTGCACGTTGCCCATGAAGTACTCGGCGCGCGCGGCCCACTGTGGAATGCGAAGCTGGTCGAATTCGGGGTTGAAGAATTCGCGGGTGTCCTTGGCCGACACGACGTCGGCGAAGAAAAGTCCGACCATTTCGCCCCACACGATGTGCTGGCGTCCGAGTCGAAGTTCCATGTTGCCCAGCGGCACATCGACGAACACTTCGCGCCACTGGAACTCGCTGCGCTTGTCGTCGCGCACATTCGCGTTGTAGAAGTCGTCTTCCCAGCCATAGGCGAAGTCGTAATCGACGCGCCCGAAGGCCTTCCACTTGATGCCCTGCCCGAAGCTGCCGCTGCGCCCCAGTTCGTTGCGCCAGCGCGCCTTCGACCAGTGGCTGTCACCGGCCACAGTGCGGGCCAGTTCGAACTGCGTGAATCCCTTCCAGCCGGAGGTCGCGGGTGCCGATGCTTCGCCCAGATCCGGCAATGAACCACCTGCGTCCGACTTCGCAGGTGTGTCGGACGCCGGTGCGTCGAGGAAAAGATCGTCCAGCGGATCGGCCGCGTGCGCAGGGGGAAATGCGACAAGCAACGCGATGAGCAACGATGGAATGACCGCATTCCGCTTCATCGGGGGCATGACTCGGGACATCATCACGCCGCCTTGTCGGCAGCCGGCTTCGGCGGCTTCACATAGGACCACTCACCCGGCGATTTCTGTACGCCCAGTGCGGTCAGTTCGCCATCCTCGATGCGGACCAGGCGGTCGGCCATCGACATGACGCGTTTGTCGTGTGTGGAAAAGATGAAGGTCGTCTTCAAGGTACGATTGATCTCACGCATCAATTCAAGAATGGCATCACCCGTCTTGCGATCGAGGTTGGCGGTCGGTTCGTCCGCCAGTACGATCGTGGGCTGCGCGGCCAGCGCACGGGCGATCGCCACGCGCTGGCGCTGTCCGCCTGACAATTCGTTCGGTCGATTATTCATCTTTTTGCCAAGCCCGACCACATCGAGAAAATAGCGGACGCGCCGGTCACGTTCTTCCTTGCCGACTTCCGGCAACTGAAGCAAGGGATATTCGACGTTCTCGTAGGCCGTGAGTACAGGCAGCAGATTGAAGGTCTGGAATATGAAACCGATCGTGCGCGCACGCAGGCCGGCCAGCTGATCCGGCGTCTGCCCGGACACATCCTGGCCGTTGATCAGTATCTGACCGCTGGTCGGCGTATCGATGCAACCGATCAGATTGAGCAAGGTCGACTTGCCGCTGCCGGAGGGGCCGGCGATGGCGATGAACACGCCGTCCTCAATATCGAGCGTGATACTCTTCAATGCGGTTACCAGTTGGCCGCCCAGCATGTAACTGCGGCTCACGTTCCGGATCTGGACGACGTTATTCATCAATACGCCCGGCAAGAGTTGAGGGCGAAACGCCCGTCACTGGAGACACCACGAATGGCATTGCTTTCCTGCACCCGTCCGGCTGCATGGCCGACACGCTTCCTGCGCCCTGCAGCGGTCCCGAATCACCTGGCATCACTGGCTCGCTGCGTACTCTTGTCGGTCGCATGGGGTTCCGCGCTTCTTGTTGCCCAGCCTGCCTTTGCTCAGGATGCCGCGAGTATAGTGGAAAAGGCCGATACGATCCGCTTCCCGCGCGAGGCCTTCCAGGTCGAAGTCAGCATCACGTCAAACAGCGCGAGCGGCGAAGAATTCCGCAAGTTCAGGATTCTGTCCAAGGGCAGCAGCAACACGATCATCCAGACCATCGAACCGGCGTCCGAGCGCGGGCAGATACTGCTGATGAAGGAGCGCGACCTGTGGGCGTTCCTGCCGACAGTGTCGCAACCGGTACGGCTGTCCCTCGCGCAGCGGCTGACGGGTCAGGTGGCCAACGGTGACCTTGCGCGCGCCAATTTTTCCGGTGACTACACCCCCAGACTGATCGGCGTCGAGAAGATCGACGGCGCCGATCACCATGCACTGGAGCTCACGGCAGTGGACCGCTCGGTGACCTACGCCCGCGTCCTGTACTGGGTCCGTGCAAGCAATGGCGCACCGCACAAGGCGGAATTCTATTCAGTCTCCGGAAAACTGCTGAAAACCTGCGTCTACGACGACTACAAGACCTTGGGTGGAAAATTGCGCCCGACGCGCCTGGTTATGCAGGATGCCCTCAGGGAAGGCGATCAATCTGTGCTTGAATACAGTGCATTGCAGCTGCGCGAACTGCCGGACAAGATATTCACGAAGGAATATCTGAAGAAGGTGGAATGACCCGCGCCCTGCCGTCACGTCGCGGAACGTATCCAGCGTCGTCTTTCGTGGTCAGATCATCATGTTTCTGCTCGAAGTCGGAAACCTAAAAGAGAATTTCGCAAAGTATTTCTCGGTGGAAGCGGCCGTCACCGAAGAACTCAAGCACGAGGTGTTTCGCGTCCGGCACGCGGTGTATTGCGAAGAACTCGGCTACGAAAACACCAATCCGAATCACGAAGAATCCGACAGCTACGATGCGCGCTCACTGCACATCGCGCTGCGTGCGCAGGCACACGGCCGCATTGTGGGCTGTGTCCGGCTGGTCCAGTGCGACCCCGACGCGCCGGACACGCTGTTGCCGTTCGAAAAGCTCTGCACCGACGCCATAGACCGGTCGATCATCGATCCGGCGCAGGTGGATCGACGCGCCATGGTCGAAATCTCGCGCCTGGCGGTGTTGTCCGACTACCGCAAGCGGAAGGGCGACAGCGGCAGCCCGATGGCGATTTCCGAAGAGGACATGGGCACGCGCGATCAGCCGCGTTTCCCGTACATCCCGGTCGGCCTGTACCTGGGCCTGCTCGTGGCGGCGGAACTGCACGGCATCGAACACCTGTTCACGCTCACCGAAGCGCGTCTGGCGCGACACCTGTCTGCGCTCGGTTTTCGCATCCACCTGATCGGCCAGGCGATCGAACACCGCGGCAAACGGGTGCCTTCGGTCATCTATCGCACCGAGCTGATGGCGCACCTGCCGGCCTTCATGCAGCCGCTGTACGACCAGATGAAGCAGGACATGTCGCGCCAGTACGCGTGCGAGCCGGCCTGATCCAGGTCCGCTGTGCCGGCGGCGAGCCGGCTACTGCCTGATCGCCTCCAGCTCGAACGTCAGCGCCACTTCATCGCCGACCAGCCCCTTTTCCACGCCGTAGGTCATGCCCCATTCGCTGCGCCGTATCGTCGTGCGCGCAGAAATGCCCAGCGTGTGCTTCTTGTGGCCGAACGGATAACTGGCCGCCTTGTTCAGCGTCACGTTCAGCGTGACCGGCCGGGTCTGGCCGAGCAGCGTGAGCTTGCCGGCCAGCTTGCCGGCGGTCGGGCTGGTCGTTTCATACCCCGTGGCTTCGAACACGATGTCCGGATGCTGCTTCGCATCCAGAAAATCGTTCTCGCGAATGTGGTTGTCGCGCGCCTTGTGATTGCTGAACACGCTGTCGGCCGACACCACGACGCGGCCCGAACTCAGCTTGCGGGTCTGTTCGTCATAGACGAAGCTGCCCTTGCCTTTCAGGAACAGGCCGAGGATGTCGGCGTAGCCGATGTGGGCGACGCCGAAACCGATCGAAAAATGATCGGGATCGATGTCATAGGTGCGCGGCTCGGCCTGTGCAGCCGTGGCGACTGTGCCGCAGGCCAGCGCGACGAGCAGCGGACGGTACAGGTGCAGCAGCAGCGGATGCATCGTTTTCATGGAATGCCCTCCCGGTTCAGTCGGAAATCCGACGAAGTCATGCGTGTGTCCGCCGGCGGTACAGCCAGCGGATGTCGACGAAGAATGAGGCCGCGAGCGCCAGCAACGCGCTGCCGAGCAGCGCGGCGGTGGTGCGCGCATCGACGGCCGGCAACAGGCACACCAGCAGACAGGCCACCTGCACCACGCACACCGTCTTGCGGCGCAGGCTGTCCGGCAGCGGGCGATCGAGCCAGCGCCAGACCGGCATCGCGGCGACGAAGGCGTAGCGCATCGCGCCGATCGCCAGTACCCAGGGGCCGACCTTGCCGAGCAGTACCGGCGCCAGGCACAGCACTGCGATCAGGAAGGCGTCGAGTTCCATGTCGAAACGCGCGCCGAAATCGCTGGCCGCGTCAAAGCGGCGGGCGACCCAGCCATCGACCCCGTCGAGCAGCAACGCCACGAGCGCCAGCATGGCGAAGGGCGTCGCCTGCGCCGCGAGCACGGCCGGGCTCGCCAGCGCGCCGGCCAGCAAGGCCACCAGCAGCGCGCGGAACAGCGTCACCCGGTTCGCCGCGCCCAGCGGTCGGCGCCTGTCCGGCACGTGACGCAGCAGCAGTGCCGCCATCACCCCGTATACACACAGTGCGGCACCTCCGACCCGCGGCGGCAGATCGAGCGCATGCGTGAGGGTGGCTGCAAGGAGGGCGAGCAACGCCCCCCCCGCCAGCAGATCCACCCACATCGACGGCACCGCGTCGAGCGCTCGCGCATTCCCCAGTCCTGCTGCCAAGCCGATCTCCCTGAACGCTGTGCCGAGGCCTGCATGTCGGTCGCCGTGCAACCTTCCGGTATGGCGGCGCGTCCATCGGCCTGCATACTTCAACTTGCGATTCGATACCCTGAAGCACCGAATCGTTCGCTCACAACGAAAAACCATGCCCACTGACACGTCCATCGACCCCACGTCTGCATTCTGGACCGTCGCGCCCGGCACCGGCGAACTGCGCGCCGAAGCACTGCCGGCGCTGCGCGCCGGTGAGGTGCGCGTGCGCGCGCTGTACAGCGGCATCAGCCGCGGCACCGAAAGCCTCGTGTTCCGCGGCGAAGTGCCGGCAAGCGAGTACCGGCGCATGCGCGCGCCGTTCCAGCAGGGCGACTTCCCGGGGCCGGTGAAGTACGGCTACATCAGCGTCGGCATCGTCGAGGACGGCCTGGGCGAACAGGCTGCCGCGCTGCGCGGCCGCACCGTGTTCTGCCTGCACCCGCATCAGCAGCGTTACGTGGTGCCTGTCGACGCGGTCGTGCCGCTGCCCGACGGCCTGCCGGCCGCGCGCGCGGTACTGGCCGCCAACATGGAAACCGCCATCAACGCGGTGTGGGACGCCGCGCCTTCGGTCGGCGATCGCATCGCGGTGATCGGCGCCGGCGTGGTCGGCACGCTGGTCGCCTGGCTGTGCGCGCGCATCCCGGGCACCCGGGTCGAACTGATCGATATCGACCCGGGCCGCGCCGCGCCGGCCGCGGCGCTCGGCCTCGCCATGCGCGCGCCGGACACGCCCGAGTGCAGCCGGGAGTGCGACCTGGTCATTCACGCCAGCGGCAGTGCCGCCGGTCTGCGCAGTGCGCTGGCGATGGCCGGCTTCGAAGCCACCGTGATCGAAATGAGCTGGTTCGGTCAGCAGGCGGTCGCATTGCCCCTGGGCGAAGCCTTCCACGCAAAGCGCCTCACGCTGCGTTCCAGCCAGGTCGGTCACCTGCCACCTGCGCGGCTGCCGCGCTGGACTTATCGGCGGCGCATGGAACTCGCGCTGTCGCTGCTCGTCGACGACAGGCTCGATGTCCTGATCAGCGGTGAAAGTGATTTCGCCGATCTGCCCGACCTGATGCGCGTGCTGGCCGCGAATGGCGCCGGTGTGCTGTGCCATCGCATCCGCTACGCGGCCGGCTGAGTATTCATTCCTGTTTCCGTTACCAAGGACCTCCCATGTACAGTCTTACCGTCCGCGACCACATCATGATTGCGCACAGCTTCCAGGGCGAAATCTTCGGCCCGGCGCAGCGCATGCACGGCGCCACCTACCTGATCGACGTGTGCTTCCAGCGCGCCGAACTCGACGCCGACGGGCTGGTGATCGACATCGGTCTCGCCAGCACCGTGCTGCATGACGTGCTGGCCGACCTGAACTTCCGCAATCTGGACGAAGAGCCGGCGTTCAGCGGCAAGAACACCACCACCGAATTCATGGCACGCGTGGTATTCGACCGCATCGCCGCCGCCACGCGCGACGGCCGGCTGGGCGACAGCGGTCGCGGGCTGGACCGGCTGAAGGTGACGCTGCACGAATCGCACGTCGCCTGGGCCGGCTACGAAGCGGATCTGTGACGCTGCATTTCATCGTCGCGGGCGACCCGGCTCAACACACCGGGGGCTACCGCTACGACGCACGCATCGTGGCCGCGCTGCGTGCGCGCGGCTGGACGGTCGAGGTGACCGGCCTGCCCGGCCGCTTCCCCGACGCCGACGACACGGCGCGCCGTGCGCTGCAGCGCACACTGGCCGCGCTGGCCGACGGCACTGCCGTGGTGATCGACGGTCTGGCGCTGGGCGGCCTGCCTGAGGTCGCGGCCGCGCACGCGCAGCGGCTGCGGTTGATCGCACTGATCCATCACCCGCTGGCCGACGAAACCGGTCTCGACGCCGAGCGGCACAGCGCCTTTCTGCGCAGCGAATGCGCAGCGCTTTCACACATGGCAGGCCTCATCACCAGCAGCCCGTTCACCGCGCGCCGGCTGGCCAGCTATGGCGTCGGTGACCGGCCGATGGCGGTGGTCGAACCCGGCGTCGATGCCGCGCCGCTGGCCGCCGCCGACCAGCAGCCGCCGCGCCTGCTGTGCGTCGCCACGATCACGCCGCGCAAGGGCCACGATGTGCTGGTGGCGGCGCTGGCATCGGTCGCCGACCTCGACTGGACCTGCGACTGCATCGGCTCGACCGCGCGCACGCCGAGCCATGCAGCGCAGGTGGCCGCGCAGATTGCCGCCGCCGGCCTCGACGCGCGCATCCGCCTGCACGGCGAATGCAGCGACGCCGCACTGGCCGCCGCCTGGCGGGCGGCCGACCTGTTCGTGTTGCCGTCGCATTACGAAGGCTACGGCATGGTGATCACCGAAGCGCTGGCGCATGGGCTGCCGGTGCTCACGACGACCGGCGGCGCGCTGGTCGACACCTTGCCGCCGGGTAGCGGCGTCGCCGTACCTCCGGGTGACGTGCCGGCGCTGGCGGCTGCGCTGCGCCACCTGATCGGCGACGCATCGGCCCGCCACGCGCTGCGCGCAGGCGCACGCGCCCGGCGCGCTGACCTGCCCGACTGGACCGCCGCCGGCGACGCCTTCGCCGCCGCACTGCGGAACCTGCTTGCGGTGGAGGACCACGCCGCATGAGCGCCCCGCCCCGGCGTCCCGACGCACCGCACCCGGACACGGTTTTCGACGCCGGCTGGCTCGCCCTGCGCCGCCCGGCCGACACCGCCGCCCGCGCCGAGCCGCTGAACCGGCTGGCGCACGACTGGCTGAGCGCCCGCGCCGGCCGGCCGCTGCGACTGATCGATCTGGGCAGCGGCAGCGGCGCCAATCCGCACTATCTCGCGCCCCGGCTGCCCGGACCGCAGCACTGGCAGCTGGTCGATCACGACCCGGCGCTGCTCGCGCTGGCGCAGGGCACATGCAGCGCGGTGTGCGACCGCGATGGCCGGCCGGTCGGGGTCGACACCCGGCTGCGTACGCTGCATGGGCTGGCCGAAGACGATTTCGCCGGCAGCGATCTGGTCAGCGCTTCGGCGCTGATCGATCTGGTCGACGAGGGCTGGCTGGTCCGCTTCGCCGACGCCTGCGCCGATGCGGGCTGCGCGGTGCTGATCACGCTCAGCGTCGATGGTCACTGGGTGATCGACGATGGCGAGATGGCCGATCCCGATGACGCCTTCGTGCGCACCGCGTTCAACGCGCACCAGCAAAGACACAAGGGCGCCGGAGCCGGCGATGGTGCGGGCAGGGCGTCAGGCCCGGCGCTCGGCGCGCGCGCTGCGCCGCGGCTGGCCACGCTGCTCGAGGCGCAGGGGTATCGCGTCACGCTGGCAGACAGTCCCTGGTTGCTGCACACCGACGACGCCGGGCAGCGCGCACTCGCCGCCGCGCTGCTCGACGGCTGGCGCGCCGCAGCCGCTGAACAATGCCCGCATGCCGCCGCGCGCATCGAGGCCTGGCACGCGCGCCGGCAACTGGCGCTGGCACGTGATTCGACCCGGATCGAAGTCGGCCATTTCGATCTGTACGCCGAGCCGGGCGTCCGCACATGAACCAGGGACGCGTCCTCTGGCGCTATGCGGTCGGTGCCGCGCTGCTGATCGGGCTCGCTGCCACACTGGATGTCGCGGCGATCGGCACGGCCATCGCCGGTGCATCGCCCGGCTGGCTGATCGCTGCACTGCTGCTGAGCGTGCCGCAGGTGGCGCTTTCGGCGTGGCGCTGGCGCTACACCGCCGCGCGGCTGGGCGCCCCACTCGGCAGGCGGCAGGCGTACGCCGAGTACTACCTGGCCACCTTTCTGAACCAGGTGTTGCCGGGCGGTGTGGCCGGCGATGCGGCGCGTGCCTGGCGACATGCGCGGAACCTGGATGCCGGGCACGCCGCATGGCAGGCCGTCGTGATCGAGCGTGCATCCGGCCAGTGCGTGCTGCTCCTGTGCGCGCTGGCGGCACTGACCGCATCGCTGCCGCTGCAGTCCGCACTGGCACACGCCATCGGCGGTCGACACGGCGGCGGGATCATCGGTGCGCTGCTGGCCGGCGCCCTGGCGGTGGGGGTGGGCGTGGCGGTGCTGCGCCGCCGCCGTGGGCCGCTGTCCGGGCGCATCGCTGCCGTGCTCGGGCGCAGCCTGCTGGGGCGCGACGTGTGGCCGGTGCAGCTCGTGGCGTCGGCGGGCGTCGTGCTGAGCTACATCACCGTATACCTATGCTGTGCGCGCATGATAGGCGTGACGCTGCCGACGGCCGAACTGTGGCCGCTGGTGCCCTGGGTGCTGTTCGCAATGGCGATCCCGCTGTCGGTCGCCGGCTGGGGCGTGCGCGAAGGCGCAGCCGCCGTGATCTGGGTGGCTGCCGGGCTGGACCCGGCGCAGGGCGTGGCGATTTCCGTGACGTACGGTCTGGTGGTGCTGCTGTCCAGCCTGCCCGGCGCGCTGGTGCTGCTGCGTCAGCGCGCCCGCGTCGCGTCCAGCTCCAGATCGAACAGCGTGTCGCTGCCGCAGGCATAGCTGCGACAGCGCGGCCGCAGTGCCTCATCGAGCGTGCCGATTGGCGGCAGGGTCAGACCCGGTCTGCCGGAGCCGATCAGCAAGGGCGCGACCATGACGTGCAGGCGGTCGAGTGCGCCGGCCTGCAGAAAGCGCGACACGGTCACCCCGCCCCCTTCGATCAGCACCCGCTTCAGGCCGCGCGACGCGAGCAGCGCGAGCACTGACTGCGGCGCGAATCCGTCTGCATCCGTGGTCAGCTCGACGCGCTCGACGTGCCCGGCGGCGGACACGACGGCCCACTGCCCGGCTGCGACCACATGCAGCGTCGGCGCATCCGCCTGATCGAACAGCGGTCCGCTGCGCTGCGCACGCCCGCGCGGATCGAGCACCACGCGCACCGGATGCGGCCCGGCGACATGGCGCACCGTCAGTTGCGGCTGATCGGCATCCGCCGTACCGACGCCCACCACGACCGCATCGACCACGGCACGCACTCGGTGCAGGTGACGACGCGCCTCGTCGCCATTTATATAGTGCGAATGACCGCTGTCGGTGGCGATGCGTCCGTCCAGGCTCTGGCCGATCTGCGCGATGGCGAGCGGCGCGCAACGCGCCACCAGCGGCAGAAAGAGGTCGAACAGCGCGGCCGCGGCGGGACCGGCCGCCGGCGTGCTGGCCCATGCGCCGCCCGGCGCCACCTCGAGCGTGACGTGCTCATGACGGAAACTTGTCAGCGCGATTGCGGACCAATCGACGCAACGGGCCTGCAGGACGAGGGCCCACGCTTCATCTTCGGCGACTTCGGTCAGCGACATCCGCAACGCATTCCTTCATGGAGTGACTGCCTCGACACGACAACGGACGGGCAACGGGCGTCTTCAAACAACATCCATATCAAATCGGAAAAACGACATGCGCCAAGCCGAACGAGCCCTGTTTGACCTGCGACGCGGCGTCCCGGTGCTGCTGGCCGACGTCGGCAGCGACACCCTGATCCTGCCGGTCGAAACACTGACCGACGATGCACTGACCGATGCACAGCTGCTGACCGGCAGCGTGCCGCAACTGGTGCTGTCGCGCCATCGCCTGGCGGCACTCGGTCACCTTATCAGCGATGAGGCGCAGGCGCTCACGCCGACCGGTCTGACGGACAGTGCGCACCTGCGCCGACTGGCCAGCGCGCGCGACGCCCGGCTGCCGGACGGCCTGCGGCGCGCGCCGGCCAGCACCGCTTCCGCGGCTGCGCTGCGCCTGCTCGGACGCGCACAGCTGCTGCCGGCGGCCGTCGCCCTTCCGGTGCTGCCGGCGCGCGCCGCGCTGGTCGCCGCCGAAATCGCCAGCGGCCATCTGCTGTCGGTCAGTACGGCCGACGTGCTGGCACTGTGCGACGGCGGCCATGGCGTGCTGACGCGCATCAGCGAGGCACGCATACCGCTGGCCGACGCCGACGAAGCCCGCTTCGTGCTGTTCCGCGAAGCCGACGGCCTGCGCGAGCATGTCGCCATCGTCATCGGCGATCCGGACGACTGGGCCGAGCCGGTGCCGGTTCGGCTGCATTCGTCCTGTCTGACCGGCGACCTGTTCGGCAGCCTGCGCTGCGACTGCGGCGAACAGCTGCGCCGCGGCGTGGCGGCGATCAATGCGCAGGGCGGCGGCGTGCTGCTCTACCTGTCGCAGGAAGGGCGTGGCATCGGTCTGGCGAACAAGCTGCGCGCCTACGCGCTGCAGGACGACGGCCTCGACACGATCGATGCCGACCAGGTCATCGGCTTCGGCGACGACCAGCGCGATTTCCGCATTGCGCACCAGATCCTCGACCAGCTGGGCGTATCGCGCGTGCTGCTGCTGACCAACAATCCGGGCAAGATCGACGCACTGCGCCATGCCGGCATCAATGTGGTGGCGCGGCAGGCGATCTACGGCGACCTCACGTCGCAGAACCAGCGCTACCTGGAAACCAAGGCGCGCCGGCAGGGACACAGCCTGGGCGAGCTGCTCGCCGTGCGGCCGCTGGCCGACGGCGCCGGCCGTGCCTGAGCACATGGTCGGCGGCTCAGCGCGGCGCCGGCTTGAGCTGCGCCAGATCGAAGTCATGCGCCTCGTCGATCAGCTGCGCCAGCCGGGCGGCAAAGTGGTCGACCAGCCGCGCACCCAGTGCGGCGCTGGCGTCCTGCGCGTTGCCTGCGGCGCCCGAGCCGTGCAGGTCCTGCGCCATCCAGCCGAAGCCCGCTTCACCTTCCGGACCGAGCAGGCAGCCGTCGGCCGCCATCTGCGCGCCCAGACTGCGGAAGTCGCCGAGCGCCTCTCGGCGCACCGCGTGTGGCGCCAGATGCAGCATCATCGACGTTTCCAGCGCGCCGCCGTGCAGGCCGTGACGCAGTTCGTCTGCATCGAGCACACCGGGCGGCAACGCGAAACGGAAGTAATGGGCGCGCACCACCAACATGCCGTGCGCCGCGCGCAGCTTCAGCGCGGCCAGATCGACCAGCGCCTTGTTGCCGCCATGGCTGTTGAACAGCACCAGCCTGCGGAAACCGGCACGTGCCACGCTGTCGCCCAGTTCGCCCAGCGCGGCCAGCGCGGTTTCCGGGCTCAGGCTCAGGGTGCCGGCGAAACCGGTGTGTTCCAGACTGAGCCCGACCGCCAGCGGCGGCAGCACGCACACCGGCACATCGGCGCGCACACGCGGCAGGGCCACTGCGACCAGTCCGTTCGCGATATCGAGATCGGTGCTCAGCGGCAGGTGCTCGCCATGCTGCTCGATCGCCGCCAGCGGCAGCAGCGCCACGCCACCACGCGCGGCGCACTGCGCGATACGCTGCGGCGTCAGGTCCTGCCACCAGGAGCTGTCGCCCGACTGCCCTTCACCTGCACCGTCTGCCATGCCGTGTCTCCGTTGAATGCCGTGGCGCCGCCTGTCCGGCCCGATACTACCGGGCGGTCCGACAAGACAGCGAAATCTGCACCACGCCTGCTGCCCTGACCACGCAGCGTGAGCCACGAAATCAGAGCCCCCGAGGCCCGAGCCCAGTGATGCCCCACCCGACCGCGCCGCTTCAAAGCCTTCTTCGACTGCTGCTTGCGCTGATCGTGCTCAATGCGCTGCTCGCCTTCGGCAATCTGTGGCCGAGCGCCTGGCCGCGGCCGGAGGCACGTCTGTCGGTCGACCTGTTCGCCGGCCTGCTTGCGCTGGTGCTGTGGGCGCGCTGGCGCGGCGCCGTGTCGGCGCGCGTGATCGGCGTCGTCGCCGCGCTCGCCAGTCTGTGGGTGCTGCTGCACTACATCGACGTGACCATTCCGGCGCTGCTCGGCCGGCCGGTCAATGCCTGGTGGGATGGCCGGCACCTGTGGCAGCTGGCGCGCATGGGCGGAGAATTCGCCACCGCCTGGCAGATTACGGCCGTACTGCTCACCGCCTGTGCCGGGCTGGCACTGCTGTTCATCCTGGTGCGCGCCTGCGTGCGCGCACTGGCCGCCGCGGCCGCCAGGCCACGCTGGCAGTGGCCGCTGGCCGCGCTCGGCAGCGCCGTGCTGCTGACGCACGGCGCTGCATCGGTCGCCCACCATGACCTGCAGCGGCTGTTCGCGCCGCCGGTCGGCACGATGGTGGCGGCGCAGGCCAGCCTGCTGAGCCGCGCGCTGTCGCGCAGCGCGGGCGAACGACAGCTCGGCCCCGGACCGGCGTTCGACGGCGACATCGCTGCGCTCGGCGGTGCCGACGTGTTCGTGCTGTTCTCCGAAGCTTATGGCGCGATTACGTTCGACCGGCCGGAACTGGCCGCCGCGCTGGCGGAACGGCGCCGCGCGCTGCAGCAGGCGCTCGACGCCGGCGGCCGGCAAGTCGTGTCGGCACGCGTCACTTCGCCCACTTTCGGCGGGGCATCGTGGCTGGCGCACGCGGCGCTGCTGTCCGGCATCGACACGCACGACCCGGACGACTACGCGCTGCTGCTGACCACGCGGCGGCCCACGCTGGTCAGCCACTTCGCGCAGCATGGCTACCGCACCATAGGCTGGATGCCCGGCCTGCAGCGCCCTTGGCCCGAGGGAGCCTTCTACGGATTCGACCGCCTGGCGGACGCCGACAACACCGGCTACGCCGGCCTGCCCTTCGGCTACTGGCGCATTCCGGATCAGGTGTCGATCGCGCTGCTGCAGCAACAGGAGCTGCACCGCGCGGCGGATGACAATCGCGACACCGCTGCCGGCCTGCGCACCGTGTCGCTGAGCAGCGCCGATCCGTCGACGCCGCGCTTCATCGTGTTCCCGACGCTCACCACGCACGCGCCGTTCCGGCCAGTGCCGCCGTATCTGGCCGACCCGCAGCGACTGCTCGCGGCCGATGCGTTCTCCGACGAGGACGTCAACCGGGCACTGACCGCGCCGGTGTCGTGGACCGACCCGACGCCGGCCTACATCGATGCGATGCACTACCAGTTCGACTGGCTGACCCGCTGGCTGCGCGAGGATGCGCCCCGGCACATGCTGCTCGTCGTGATCGGCGACCACCAGCCGATCGGCGGCGTCACCGGACCGGGTGCGTCATGGGATGTGCCGGTGCATGTGATCGGCACCGACGAGGCGTTGCTGGCGCGTCTGGAGGAGGCGGGATTCCGTCGCGGGTTGCAGCCCGACGTGACGGCGATCGGGCCGATGCATGGCTTGACGCAAACGCTGATCGACGCGTTTGCCGGCGACTTCAGCCGGCGGAACGCACGGACGCCCTGAGTTTTGCCGGCGTGAGACCGAGCCGGGCGTGCAGCACGCGGGTCATGTGCGCCTGATCTGAAAAGCCGCACGAAGCGGCGATTTCCTTCACCGCCAGATCGCCGATCGTCAGCAGTTCGCGCGCCCGCTTCACGCGCTGGTCGATCACGAAGGCGTGCGGCGCGCGCCCCTGGGTTTCGCGGAACCGTCGACTGAAGGTGCACACGCCCAGTCCTGCGGCTTCGGCCATGTCTTCCAGCGTCAGCGCCTCATGCAGCCGCGATTCGATCAGATCGAGCACGCGCCGCAGCTGGGCGGACGACAACCGCCCCGGATCGTGCGATGAGCGAAAGCGCACATCGGCGTAATTGCGCAGCAGGTGCACCGCAAGCTGGGTGCCGAGCGCCTCAACGTACAGCGGACCGCCCATGCCGTTCTGTTTCGCCTCGCTGGTGATGGCGTCGGTGATGGCGACCAGCGTGGGATCCTTGGCGCACAGCACGTCACGCAGTCGCACCTCGGCCACCGACCGTTCGGTGACTTCGCTGGCCACACGGTCCATCAGGGTGTTCGACAGATAGACGTGCGACACATCGACATCCTGCGTCCAGTGCCAGTGCGACGCCTGCGACATGGTCAGCAGCGACGCGTCGCCCGGCGCGCACTGGGCGCGCGACCAGCGATCGTCGAAGCAGCGGTCCATCGGCGTCTGGCCGGCGGCGTAGCGCACGACCATGAAGTGATCGAGCGGGGGGATGAATACGTCCAGCCCGGCGTAGTGATAGGCCCGGTGGGAAACCCCCTTCCAGCCGAGCTTGTCGCTCGACGACAGAATGGTTCCGGGCACCCAGTCAAGTAGCTCTTCCGGTGTGATGGCGCGTCCCATCGATTCTCTCCTCCTGCCGATCCGGTGCGGCCGATCGCCTGCCCTGAACATTATCGTCGGGGCTTTATCCGCGTTCGACACGTGCCGACGCCATGCATTCCCCGAGCCGAGCTTACCAGAGCGTCGCCGGCCCGGCTGTGACCGGGTCGCGAACGACGCGTGCCGCGGCGGACATGAAAACGGGGACCCGAAGGCCCCCGTCCCGTGCGTCCGCGACCGGCGACGCCTTACTGCATCCTGAACCCGGCGTAGTTCGACGCCGTCACCTCGTCGCACTTCTGACGATAGGTGCCGACACCGCCGATGTAGGACAACAAACGGCGCGGTTTGCCATTGACGTTCGAGCCCATGTACCAGGAGTCGGTCTTGGTCACCAGCGTCGCGTTGGCGATTTCGTCATGGTGCTCGACCCACTTGTCTTCCGTTTCCTTCGTCGGCTCGATCACCTTCAGGTCATGGCTTTCCATGTACTTGATGCAGTCGGTCACCCAGTCGACCTGCTGCTGCAGACAGGTGGTCATGTTGCAGAACGCCGCCGACGGCGCCAGCGGCGCGGCGGTGGTGAACAGATTGGGATAGCCATTCACCATCAGACCCATGGTGCTGCGGATGTCCTTGTTCCAGTCTTCGGTCAGCGAGCGGCCGCCGCGACCCTGGATGTCCATGCGGGTCAGCGCGCCGGTGCCGGCGTCGAAACCGGTGGCCAGGATGAGCACATCCAGTTCGTGGATCGTGCCGTCGGCCGTCTTCACGCCTTCCGGGGTCACGCACACGATGGGCGAGGCCTTCACGTCGACGATCTCGACGTTCGGGCGCAGGAAGGCTTCGAGGAATTGCGTTTCCAGCGGCACGCGGTGGGTGCCGAAACCGTAGCTGGTCGGAATCAGCTTTTCGGCCAGCACCGGGTCCTTGATGCGTTCGCGCATCTTCTCGCGCACGAACTCCGACACTTCGTCATTCACCTTCTGGTCGGTGAACATTTCCGGGTACAGCGTGAGCCAGAAGCTCAGCGAGCCGTCGGCCCACACCTTTTCCATCAGTTCGCGGCGCGCTTCCGGCGTCATGGCGTAGAAGCTGTCGCCGGCAAAATCGTAGTCGAAACCGGCGAAGGTGCCCTGCACGCGCTTGCGCATGTCGTGGAAACCTTCCTTCTGCGCGGCGCGGTCGCTGTCGCCGTACTTCGGGTTGCGCATCGGGATAATGTACTGCGGCGTACGCATGAACACCTTCATGTGGCCGACCTGGCTGGCAATGGTCTGAATGACCTGGATGCCGGTCGCACCCGTGCCGACGACGCCGACGCGCTTGCCGGCGAGCTGCACCGGCTCCTTCGGCCAGCGCGCGGTATGGAAGATCGGGCCCTTGAAGGTTTCCTGCCCCGGGAAGGTCGAGGTCAGCGGCGCCGACAGCATGCCGGCGCACGACACGAAATACTTGGCGTCGAGCACTTCACCGGAATCGGTGCGGATCTGCCAGCGGTTCGTCGCTTCGTCGAAGCGTGCGCCGACGACGCGGGTGTTGAAGCGGATGTCCTTGCGCAGATCGCAGCGGTCGGCGATGAAGTTCAGGTAGGCCTCGGTTTCCGGCTGGGCCGGGAAGCGCTCGCTCCAGTTCCATTCCTTCGCCAGGTCTTCGGAGAACCAGTACTGATAGATGTAGGCCTGCGAATCGACGCGCGCCCCGGGGTAGCGGTTCCAGTACCAGGTGCCGCCGACGGCCGAGCCGGCTTCGATGGCCACCACGTTGAGCCCCTGCTGGCGCAGCCGGTACAGCTGGTACATGCCGGCCACACCGGCGCCGATCACCACCGCGTCGAAAGTCGTCACCTTGCCCTGCGCGTCGGCTGCCTTCGCAACCACCGTCGATGTGTTCATCTGTTCTCCTCCTTTATGGGTCTGTAAGCCGGTCACTGGCACGCCGCAGCCGGCTCAAGACTAACCGGCCGAACGGAAGAACGCCATTGGAGCCCGACTGTAGAGACGAGCGCGCTGCGCGGCTTGAACAAAAGCGGCGATTGCCTGAACGACCCGGGCAGCGATGACGCGGAGGGGAGTCGGCCCGGCCGCGATGGACGCAGGGTGTCTCGGGCAAAGATTCTCTCAGACCGCAGCAGGCGCGCTGCAGACGTCAATCCTCCGGGCGCGCCGAACGGCGTTTGCGTTGCGGCGAAGCAGGTCAGCGTTGATCCGCGCTGCCTGAAGCACCGGAAGGCAGACTGCGCCGACGCTGCAGGGCGCCGAATACCACCACACCGAGGCCGAGGAGCATGAGCAGCGCGGTCTCCGGCTCGGGTACAGGTGGCGGCTGCACGTAGTCGTAGCCGCTCAGGCCTTCGATGAAGACATCCGCGGACGGATCGGCCGACGAGAAGTACAGATAGGCGGAATTGCCGTAGGTCGACGCGGCCGCCCGACCATTCTGCACATCGATCTGTTGCCACCCAGCGGTGCTCACGCCGTTCGAGGCGCGCAGAGCGTAGGTCACGTACAGGGTTTCGCCGATGAAGGCGGTGAACGAGCCGCCGATGTCCTCAAGGCGCCTGGGCGTACCGCTCGCGTTGTCGCTGTCGCCAAATACGAGCCAGGGGAAAATGCCGTTGCGGCTGCCGCGCACGTTCAGGGCGATGGAGCCGGGCCCTAGGCCGGTGATGTCGAGCAGGACACTCAGCGTGACGGCCGTACCGTCGGCAAGGGTCGAGGAGCGGACCTTGATCTGATCGTCGATTTCGACATAGCCGTACGCGCTCATGCCCGGCTGACCGCCTCCTGTACCGACGAGCTTGACTTCCGCGGACGCGTGCAGCGAACCCGGTCGCGCCCGCGCGATGGCATTGCCGGTGAACACCATGTTCGGCACGGCACTGACGTTGCCGGGGAGGAACACGTCGTGGTAGAGCTCGCTCCTGACCCATACGCCATCCGGGTCACCGGCCAGCAGCGGCTCGTCGATCAACTGGTTGCATTCGCGCAGGATGTTGTTGGTCGAGCAGGACGTATTGCCGGGCCCGAGTGTGAGCCGGTTGAATACGGTCTCCACATGGGCACCGACCCAGGCGGTGGCGGCCTGGGCGGACAGACTGGCCAGCGCGAGCAGGAGCGCGACCGAAAGGTTCCAGAAGGCGATTCGCATGTCGGTCACTCCTTCGTGTGCCAGACCTCAGTCTAGGTCACGGCAGCGCGATATACACGTACTGGAAGCAGCCGGCGCAGCAAGGCCACGAAAGCCGACGACCATGCCGTGCGGTTTGCCACGGTTGCCGGGCCGGACTACGCACTCCTTCGTATTGTGCCGACCCCCCTGCGCTGATCAGAATGCCTGCAGCGTTTCGGGCGCAGTGCCGCGGCAATCGGCCGCGTGCCCGCCCGTCCGCTGCCGCGATGCACCGCACCACCGGTGTCCGCCGCGGATCCGGTCCTGAAACGGGAGACTCGCCATGAAAACCATCGTACTTGCGGCATCGATTCTGGTCGCCCTCGCGGGCGGCGCACGCAGCGCCCTTGCCGCGCCCATCGTCATCAGCACCCTGCCGTCGTGGAACGGCAGCGCCAGCATCGGCGACTTCGGCTCTTCCGGGTTCTCCGCGTGGGGACAATTCTTCGTCGCACCGACGGGCACCAACCGCCTCATCGACTTCACCTTCCTGCTGAGTGACGCAATTGAGGGCGGCAACACGAATCCTGTGCCGGTCGCGATGCAGGCGCATCTGGTGCAGTACAACCCGCTCACCCGCCTCATCGTCGGCCCGACGCTTTACAGCAGCGCCGAGATCACTGTACCGGTGACGTCCGCACTGCAGTTCGAGCTGTACAAGTTCGACGTCGATGCCGCGGTCATCGCCGGCAGCACCTACATGATGTTTCTGTTCGCGAACAATTTCGAACTGCAGATCCCGGACGATTCGCGGCTGCGGCTGGCCACGTCGGGCAGCGACCTCGCAGGCGGCGCCTACAACATTCCGATGTCGGCATTCGCCGATCTCGATACCGCACTCGCCTCCCCCTGGCGAGTCACGGCCGGAGCCGATCTCGCCTTCTCGGCGACCTTCGACCACCGCCCGACCGCGCCGGTACCTGAGCCCGACACGCTGTTGCTGCTGGCGACGGCGGGCGCGGCGGGGCTGTGGGCAGCGCGCCGGCGGCCGGCAGGCGCGAAGGGACAGGCCGCATCGGAGGAGGCGGGAGCCTGACCGCACCGTGGCCGACCACCCACCGGAAATGACCACGGCACATTGAGCACGGCACATCGGCTGCGGCGCATGCTCGCCGCCGCACGGCTCCAGGCAGCAGGTTCGGCGGCGCTGCGATGAGCGGATTCGAGGGCGCCGCCGTATCCCTGTACATGTCGCGGCGGTGACCTACACTGCAGTCAGTCAGCCTGAGGAGTCGCCCGCATGCGAATTGCCATTGCAAGCTCGTCCGCCGCGATCCTCCTCGCGCTTGCCAGCCCGACGGTTCACGCCGCAACCGCCTCCGTGTATGCGCACGTCGAGACGAAATACGAGCCGAACGTGATCGGTCCCGGCAACACGTCCTGCACCACCAACAACGACACGCGCGAGTGCAACCGCTTGCTCGACCAGCCGCTGCTCGTCACCGACCAGAATGGCGTATCGACCGGCAGCCACCTGCTGCGCGAAGTGTATGCACCGGCCAACACCAGCGGCTCTCCAAACTTCCGGCTGACCGGCGATGCCTTCGCGCTCGCGCTGCCGGGTTCGCTGCACGCCTCGGTCGCGGTCGAAGTCACCGGCACGGGTGGCGCCTTCGTGCCGGGCATCAGCGGCTACGGTTATGCGGCCGTCGAAGACCGTATCAGGATCCGGTCTTCGACACTCGCCAACGGAACGGCCGTCACACTGAGCACCGTATTCAACATCACCGGCATCGGTGAGGGCACGCTGTATCTGAACGTGGTCGGCAGACGCGACGGCATCGAGACGGTCCTGTTCGGCGATACCGAATCCTCGAACAGCGCGCAGAGAAGCATTGCGGGCATGGGTGGCTCGTTCATCGCCTACATCGGCGAAACGCTGGATGTCGACTACAGCCTGCGCGCCTCGACCGGTGTCAGCACTGCCGCCTGGCAGGCGGACGAGGTGGCGAACGGTCGCACATCGCAGTCGAGCTACGGCAATTCCGCGTACCTCTATTTCGCTTCAGCCGACCCTGGCGTGGATGTGTACATCGACGGCGTGGGCGGCTACGACTACGTGCAGCCGCCCGCCATTCCCGAGCCGCACGCGGCACTGCTCATGCTGCTGGGCCTGGCCGTCGTCAGCGCAGGCGCCATGCGCCGACGCGGCACGCCCGTGTTCCAGGCAGGGCGGCCAAGGTCCTGACAACGAAGCCGTCGCGTCGTCGCGTCGCCGAAGCATCGGGGATCGAAGGGCTCGGGCAGGGCTCAGTCAGGTCGCCGGGCACTGACCCGGCCGCCCACGTGCTGAACTGACCGGCCGCTCGGCTGTCTGCGGACTCGCACGGTCGGGAGGCACGGAGGGCGATAGGCATCCTGGCCGACAGATGCCATGCTTTCCCCCTGCACACATCCGAACCTGCTTTCATGACTGCAGCTGCACAGCACACGGAGGCCGTTGTTTTCGACGGTCAGCCACTCGACATTGAAGCCATCGATGCCATCGCGCATGGCACGCGGCGCGCCGGATTGTCCACCGACCAACGGTTCCGCGAACGCATCGATGCCGGCGCCCGCGCCGTGCTGCAACTGCTCGCCGACGACGGCGTGATCTATGGCGTCACCACCGGTTACGGCGAATCGTGCACGGTGCCGGTACCGCCGGCCCAGATCGCCGAACTGCCCCATCACCTCTACGCCTATCACGGTGTCGGCCTGGGACGCCTGCTCGACGCCGAGGAGACACGCGCGGTGCTGGCGGTGCGGCTGGCGTCGCTGTGCCAGGGCATGTCGGGCGTGCGCCATGCGCTGCTGCAGCAGATCGAGGTGTTTCTGCACCACGACATCCTGCCCTGCATTCCGGCCGAAGGTTCGGTCGGCGCCAGCGGCGATCTGACGCCGCTGTCGTATGTCGCCGCCGCGCTGTGCGGCGAGCGCGACGTGCTGTGGCGGGGCCGGAGGATGCCGGCGAAAGAGGCGCTGGAACAGGCCGGTGTCGAGCCGCTGGCGCTGCAGCCGAAAGAGGGGCTGGCGATCATGAACGGGACGGCCGTCATGACCGCGCTGGCCTGCCTCGCCTGGCAGCGGGCCCGACGGTGCAGCCGCATCGCCACCCGCCTGACCGCGCTGAACGTGTTCGCGACGGCCGGCAATCCGCACCACTTCGACACACTGCTGTTCGACGCCAAGCCGCATCCGGGCCCGCGCGCGGTCGCGCGCTGGCTGCGCCGCGACCTGGCCTGCGCCGACGCTGAGGGCCGCAATCCGGCGCGACTGCAGGACCGGTATTCACTGCGCTGCGCACCGCACGTGATCGGCGTGCTGGAAGATGCCTTGCCATTCACCCGGTCCCTGATCGAGAACGAACTGAACAGCGCCAACGACAATCCGCTGATCGACCCCGAATCGGGTCGTGTGCTGCACGGCGGCCATTTCTACGGCGGTCACGTGGCGTTCGCAATGGACAGCCTGAAAACCGCGGTGGCCAACGTGCTCGACCTGCTGGACCGGCAGCTGGCGCTGCTGGTGGACAGCCGCTTCAGCCACGGCCTGCCCGACAACCTGTCGGCCGCCCCGGCCGACCGCAGCGCGATCAACCACGGGCTGAAGGCGCTGCAGATCGCGGTGTCCGCCTGGACCGCCGAAGCGCTGAAGCTGACGATGCCGGCGTCGGTGTTCTCGCGCTCGACCGAGTGCCACAACCAGGACAAGGTGAGCATGGGCACGATCGCGGCACGCGACTGCCAGCGCATCCTCGATCTGGGCGACCAGGTGCTGGCCGCCATGCTGATCGCGGCCCGCCAGGCCGTCACGCTGCGGCTGCGCATCGACGGCGGCACCTTGCCGCCGGTGCTGTCGGACACGCAGGCGTGGCTCGCGGCACACATTCCGCTGGTGGTCGAAGACCGCGCACTGGATCAGGCGCTGATGCAGCTGATGCAGGTCCTGCGCGACGACAGCGCCCGCAACGTGCTGGAGTCGGGCGAGTGAGGGCAGCCTGGTACGCAGATGAAGCGGCGTTCGCCCGCGTGCTGGCCGACCTGATCGCCGATGAAATCCGTCGCATCAGGCCGGGTGGAAGCGCGCCGCCGCCGCCCTGGCCGGCGCACATGGCGCTGGATGAGACCGGTTTCGGACTCGATTCGCTCGAACGCTACACCGTGGCCGCAGCGATCGCCGAAATGCTGCAGCTTCACGAATCTTCGGTGATCGATGCGCTGCCCGCGGCGCGGCAGTTCGGACAGTGGTGTGCGCTCGCCGCGGAAGGGCTCGCGCAGGCGGACACGCACCTGACCTTCCGCACCTCCGGCAGCACCGGTACGCCGAAACCGTGCCGGCATGCGCTGCACACCCTCGAAACCGAAGCCGACGCGCTGGCGGACTACATCGGGCCGCGCAGGCGGGTGCTGCTCGCCGTACCGGGTCATCACATCTACGGCTTCATTTTCGGGGTGCTGCTTCCGCCACGGCTGGGCGCCACCGGCACGGAAGATATCCGGCAGCTGTCGCCGCTCGCGCTGGAAGGCCGGTTGCAGGCGGGCGACCTGATCGTCAGCCACCCGGCGCACTGGGCGCTGGTCGACCGCTTCTGCCCGCAGCTGCCCGCCGACGTCGTCGGGATCACGTCGACGGCGCCCTGCCCGGACGCCCTCGCCGACGCGCTGATCGCGAAAGGTCTGGCGCGCCTCATCCAGATCTACGGCAGTTCCGAAACGGCGGGCGTCGGCTGGCGCGATGCCGCAGGCGCGGCCTTCGAACTGATGCCGCACTGGCGGCGCACCGGGCACGACACGCACGCCGGTGACCCGGTGCTGTGCCAGTCATCGGCGGACGGCACGACGGTTCAGGCCGTGCTGCAGGATGTCCTCGAATGGCTGCCTGACCGCCGCCGTCACTTCCGGCTGGCCGGTCGGCGGGACGAGGCGGTGCAGGTGGCCGGCGTGAATGTATTTCCGGCGCGGGTGCGCGCCGTGCTGCTGGAACACCCGCGGGTCGAGGCGTGCGCGGTGCGACGCATGTCGACCGGGGAAGGCGAGCGCCTGAAGGCCTTCATCGTGCCGCGCGCGGGCGCGGCCGCCGCTGCACTGCTGCCCGAGCTTGAAGCGTGGGCGCGGGAACGACTGTCCGCGCTGGAATGTCCGCGTGGCTGGACTTTCGGCGACCGGCTTCCGATGGACGAGCGCGGCAAGCTCGCGGACTGGTCCATCGCACCGCCGGTGCGCTGATGCGGGTGCCGCGCACCACCACCGAGCCGGGCGTGAATTCGCTCAAGTTTGGCGGCAAAATGCCGATACGTAGAACGCTATCTAAAATAGCCATCGCCTCTGCTTTGGCATCCGGTGCGCCGCGTCGCAGCCGGAGATTCAGACCCAAGGAGCCTCATGAACACTGAACATACCGTGTCCTTTGCCGACGCAGCCATCCTCGACTTTCTTGAGCGCGCCAGCGATGCCGAGCTGGACGGACTGGATTTCGGCGTCATCGGCATGGATGACGCTTCACACGTCACGCGCTACAACCGTTTCGAATCGATCGCCGCAGGCCTTTCGCCCGACCGCGTGCTCGGCCATGCGCTGTTCACGGTCGTCGCGCCGTGCATGAACAACTTCATGATCGCCCAGCGCTTCGAGGATGCACAGCAGGATGGCAGCGCACTCGACGACACCATCGATTACGTATTGACGCTGCGCATGCGGCCGGTCAAGGTGAAGCTCAGATTGCTCGCCCAACCCGGCAGCGCGCTGCGCTATGTGCTGGTTCACCGTCAGATCTGAAAACGGAGCCAGCATGAGCGCACCGGTAGAACAGGAATACGAAGCGCTGCTGCAGTTCATGTACATGGCCCCGATCGGCCTGGTGCAGACGCTGGCGGACGGCGAGATCACCATGGTCAATCCGCTCTGTGCGCAGCTGCTGATGCCACTCTCCCCGGACGGCCAGCTGGCCAACCTGTTTACGGCACTCGAAGCCGTCGTGCCCGACCTGCGCCAGCGCGTGAGGGAATTTCCGGATGCGCACGGCACCATCTGCGACGCCCAGCAGGTGCCGATCTCGACCGGCCAGGCGGGCCGTCGGCAGCACCAGGTGCTGTCGCTGACCCTGCTCAAGCTGGACGCCGAGCGGCTGATGGCCGTGCTGTCGGACGTGACGCAGTCGGTCCGCAGGGAGCGCGAACTGCGCCAGAGCCAGGCCTGGATCAACACGCTGGCCATCGGCCTGAGCGACTACGCCCTGGTTTCACTCGACCACCGCGGCTGCGTGCAGGACTGGAACCCGAGCATCAGCCGGATCACCGGCTTCAGCCGGGAGCAGGTCGAAGGCCGCAGCCTGTCGCTGTTCTACCCGGCCGATGCCATGTCCGACCAGCGCGTGCTGGATCGCCTGCACGAAGCCGATCTGACCGGCTGGAGCCTGGACGAAGGATGGTGCATGCGCGCCGAGGGCGGCCGCTACTGGGGCAGCTGCCTGATCGCCCCGCTGCACGACAGCGACGATGACCCGTCGGACGAACACGCGTACAGCCTCATCATCCGCGACGTGTCGGATCGGCGCGATGCGGCCGAAGCGATGCTGAAGGCCGTGTCGTGCGATCACCTGACCGGGCTGTTCAATCGCCGCGCCTTCGTCGAGGCGGCCGAACTCGAAATGCAGCGCTGGGCCCGCTCGCCGCGACCGCTGTCGCTGGTCATGATCGACGCCGATCACTTCAAGCGGATCAACGACCAGTACGGCCACGTCACCGGCGACGGCGTGCTGCGCCATCTGGCCGCCAGCATGACCGCGACCTTCCGGGCGATGGATGTGCTGGCGCGCTTCGGTGGCGAGGAATTCATCGTGCTGCTGCCGGACACGTCGCTCGAGGGCGCCGAGCAGGTCGCACAGCGACTGTGCCGCCTCATCGAGGCCACGCCGGCGGTGGTCGGCGAGCACACGGTGCGTTACACGGTCAGCGCGGGTGTCGCGGCCATGGATGCCGACGCGACCGATTTCGACGCGCTGGTGCAGCGCGCCGACGAGGCGCTCTACGCCGCCAAGGCCAAGGGTCGCAACCGGGTCGAACGCTGGCAACCCGCCACCCTGCCGGCGGCCGTGCGATGAGCACAGACGTCGATGCGGAGGATCTTCAGCCGCCCAATCTCGAGGCGCTGATCCAGTTCCTCTATCAGGCGCCGACCGGCCTGCTGCAGATCCGGCCCGACGGCTCGGTGACGATGATGAATCCGCGCTCGGCGCAGCTGCTGATGCCGCTCGCGCGACAGGGCAATCTGGACAACCTGTTCGAGGTGCTGGCCGAAGTCGCTCCCGATCTGCGCGCCATGGTCGCCGCCGCGGCCGAACCGGGGGCACTGGTGTGCGAAGGACTGCGCATGCCCGTGCTGCCGCCGACCCGCAGCAGACGTGTGCTCGGCCTCAGCTTGCTGCGACTCGATGCCCACACCATCATGGGCTGCGTGAATGATGTGACGCATGAAGTCGAGCTGGAGCAGCAGCGCCTGGCATCGCGGATGCGCGACGCGTCGCGTACCGACAGCCTGACCCAGATGCCGAACCGTGCCGCCGTGCTCGAACGCATACAGCAGGCGATCGCGCGTTCGGAAGGTGAAGACTCGCCCCACTTCGCGGTGCTGTTCATCAACTTCGACCGCTTCAACCGGGTCAATCTGACGCTCGGGCAGGAAGGCGGTGACCGGCTGCTGCGCATGGTGGCCGAGCGGCTGAACGGCACCGTCCGGCAGCGCGACGCAGTCGGCTCGGCACACGAGAACCTGCACACGACGGCGCGGCTCGGCGGCGATGAATTCGTGCTGCTGCTCGACGGGCTGCGCGACAGCGACGATGTGCACAGCATCGCGCAGCGGCTGATCGACACCCTGTCGCGGCCGTATCTGATCAATGGCATCGAAGTCCATATTTCCGCCAGCATCGGCGTCGTGGCCGGTGTGCATACCGCCTCGCTCGCCAATACCGTGCTGCAGGACGCAAGCCTCGCCATGCAGGAAGCCAAGCATGCCGGCGGCGGACGCCACGTGCTGTTCAACCCGTCGATCAAGGACCGGGCGACCCGACGCGGCGTCATGGAGCATGAACTGAGGCGCGCGCTCGAACAGAAGGAACTGTTCGTCGTCTATCAGCCCATCGTCGAACTGCCCGATGCCCGCGTCGCGGGCTTCGAAGCACTGGTGCGCTGGCAGCACCCGGAACGCGGTGTCGTGTCGCCGATCGAATTCATCGAAATCGCCGAAGAGTGCGGCCTGATCGGCGCACTCGGCGAGTTCGTCCTGCATTCGGCCTGCCGCCAGCTGGTGTCGTGGCAACAACAGTTCGGCAGCGAAGTGCCCCGCATGGTGTCCGTCAACCTCTCACGCGCCCAGCTGAACGACCCCGAAATCGCCCGTCAGGTCGAACGCGTCATGCACGCAACCCGCATGCCCGCGGCGTCACTGCAACTGGAACTGACCGAAAGCATGGCGGCCCAGGGCGACGACATTCGCACCCGCCTGCACGAACTCAAAGCGCTCGGCATCGCCCTGGCGCTGGACGATTTCGGCACCGGCTACTCATCGCTCGCCTGCCTGGGCCAGCTGCCGATCGACGTGGTCAAGATCGACCGTTCATTCGTCGCCGACGCCGAAACCAATCTGCACAAGCGCGTCCTGATCGAAGCCACCGTACGCGTCGCCCGCAGCCTCGGCATGAGCACCACCGCCGAGGGCGTCGAAACCGACGGTCAGGCGGCCCTGCTCACCACGCTGGGATGCGACAAGGGCCAGGGCTACCTGTGGTCCCGCCCCATGACCGCCCGCGCCGCCACGCAGTGGCTCGCCGCACAGAGCGAAGCGAGCCGGCCGGTTGAAGCCGTGCCGGCTGCGGTGCGTTGAGGGGTTTGGGGAAGCGGACACTGCCAGTCGCGACGTCAGCACTGCCCTAGAACCCGTCTGCTGACAGGGCGGTACGACGCGGTGCCTTGCACCAGGCAGTGCGCGCCATTTCCCTGCACTCCTAAGTGAACACGCGAGGGTTTTTGCCGGACGGGTAACGAAGCACTTCAAGTGACGCGTCATTCAAGGCCCGCGCAAAGCGATCGCCGCTCTTCATGTCGTTCCTGCCGAACAAGCGCATGCCGCGCTCCTCGCTCACCCGGCGCAACTCCGCCTTCAGGAGCCGAATCTCATCGGCTCAACCATCATGAAGTTGGTCATGAAAGCCAGCACGTCGTTCTCGGCTTCGTCCATCAGCGTAACGAGCGTGGGGAAATTGCATCGTGGCTGATCAGCTGCGATGCGCCACTGCGCCCGGGCGCTGTCGGCCGAGTCCTGCACGAAGACGGTTCCGATGGCTGCGCTGACCATGCGCCGCTGCGTCTTGCCAGCGTGCGCCAGAGCGTTGCGCTTGAAGTGAGCCCGGCAACGCTGCTGGGTCGACTTCAGGACCTTGTTGGCAGCGGCCTTGATACCCCGTGGCTGTCGCTGATCACGAGCTTGAGGCCGCGAAGACTGCGCCGGTTCAAGCTGCGCAGGAACTCCGTCCACAAGGACTCGGCCTCGCTGGTATTGACCTTCAGCCCCAGCACCTCCCGCTGGCCGTCGGTGTTGATGCCGACGGCGACTTTTACGGCTACGCTCTCGATGCGCCCGGCCTCGTGGATCTTCACGTAAGTCACGTCGATCCACAGGTACGGCCAGTCGCCTTCGATCTGTCGGTTCAGGAACGCGCCGACGCGTTCGTCGAGCTCGGCGCACAGCCGGCTGACCTGGCTCTTGGACACGCCGGTCATGCCCAGCGCCTTGACCAGATCGTCCACCGAGCGCGTGGAGATGCCCTGGATGTACGCCTGCTCGATCACGGCGGGGAGCGCCTTCTCTGCCGTGCGCCGGGGCTCCAGGAACTCGGGGAAGTCGCTGCCCTGGCGCAGCTTGGGGATCTTCAGCTCGACGATGCCGGCACGGGTGTCCCAGGTGCGATCGCGTTAGCCATTGCGGCTGTTCAGCGACCCGAGGTTCTTTTCGTCATAGCCGGCGCCGCAGCGTCCTTCGACGTCGAGTTCCATCAAGCGCTGGGCCATGAACTGCACCCTCTGGCGCAGCACGTCGATGTCGGCTCCCTTCTCGGCGAGTTCGGTCAATGCCATAGTGGCGGCGGTCATCGTGGATTCCTTCGATCAAGGTGGATGGCTCGCACCTCAACCTTATCCGGGCTCACGATGCCCACCCCTTGCGGGATGGCCGCCACAGCTTCGCGGCAAACCGCTACGCAGTGGTTGCACTTACACGACTTCCTGAGACATCAACTTTGCAATGCGTCGCGACAGCCAGTCCTCCCCATGAATTCGCCGCAGCCTGATCCGGACGGCGAGATCGAGGCGCTGCGAGCCCGGCAGTGGCTGCTGTTCAAGCACGGCTGCATCGGGTCGTGGACCCTCAGTCTTCCGGCCGGGGATCTCACTCTCAGCCCACAGGCGCGGCAGTTGCTCGTTGGCGACGCCGACAGCGCCCGGCTCGGCCTGGCGGACTTGCTCGCCTTGGTCGATGTCGAGGACCGTTCCTCAATCGCCCGCGCTTTCGAGGCACTGGTCGCCGGCGGGCGGCCGATCGACCTGTTTTTCGATGTCCACCGTCCCCCGCTCGGTCGGTGCTGCTTGCGAATGCGTGGCGCGCCCGTGCCTGATGCGTCAGCTGCGCGCGCTGAAGGGACGCTGCAGGACGTCAGCGAGCGCAGGCAGATCGAGCAGGCTCTCGAACAAAGCCGAACAGAGGCCCAGGAGGCCATGGCCCGCGTCAAGGCCGTGCTCGAGGCGGTGCCCGACCTGTGGTTCGTGCTCAGCGAGGACGGCCGCTACATGGAAGTCAGCCGTCCCGATCACCCCAGTCTGGCCGCGCCCTGGGAACAGGCCCATGGCCGGCACTTCGCCGAGGTGGTATCGCCCCATGTGTCCGAGCTGGCCGCTGCCGCGCTGGCCCGCGCCCGCGCCGGCGGCAGCGTTGAGCGCATCGAGTATCGGCTCGCCACCGTCGGCGGGGCCGACCGCAGCTTCGAGGCGCGCATCACCGCCATGTCCGACGGCCGCTGGCTGTACCTGACGCGCGACATCACCGATGCCTTGCAGGCCCAGCAGGCGCTGCGCGAGAGCGAGGGACGCCTGGCGCGGGCAATGCGCGGCACCAGCGACGGCCTGTGGGAATGGGACGTGCGCACGGGGCGTGACCACCTATCGCCGCGCTGGAAGGCACTGCTGGGCTTCGCGCCACACGAGCTCGCCGATGCCGAGGAAAGCTTCTTCGGCCGCCTGCATCCCGACGACGTCGGCGCCGTGAACGCGGCCGTGCAGGCCCACTTCCGCCACGGCGCCCCCTACGACATCGAGCTGCGCCTGCGCACCAAGGACGACCAGTGGCGCTGGTTCCGTTCGCGCGGCGAAGTCGAACGCGACGCCGCCGGCCAGCCGCTGCGCATGGCGGGCAGCATCTCCGACATCACTGCGCGCCGGCAGATCGAGGACGCGCTGCGCGACAGCCAGGCGCGCGCCAGCGCGATGCTGCACACCGTGCCGGTGGGCATCGCACTGACCGGCCTGGACGACGGCCTGGTCGTCGAGGCCAATGACGAGCTGGGCCGCATCCTCGGTTGGCCAGCGGGCGAGATGGTGGGGCGCAGCACGGTCGAACTCGGCGTCTGGGCCGAGCCCGCGCAGCGTGTGCCCTTCGCCGATGCGTTGCGGCGCGAGGGCCGTGCATTCACGCCGCACGTGCTGTTGCGCCACCACAACGGCAGCACCGTGCACGGGCGCCTGTCTTCGCAGCTGCTCGACATCGGCGGCCAGACCCTGGTGCTCAGTGCCCTCACCGACATCAGCGACCGCGTGCTGGCCGAGCAGGCGCTGCGCGAGCAGCGCGAGGCCTACGCAGCGATCTTCGAGGCCGCCAGCGACGCCATCGTCAGCGTCGACGTCAAGGGGCAGGTGCTGCTGTTCAACCCGGGCGCCGAACGCATCTTCGGCGTCGCGGCGACTGCGCTGCACGGTCAGTCGATGGACCGGTTGCTGCCGGCGGCGCAGCGCGCACGCCACCACGTCGACATCGCCGGGTTCAGCGCGTCGGCCAGCAGCCGCCGTGCCATGGGTGCCGGCCGCGTCAAGGGGCTGCGTGCCGATGGCCACGAGCTCGACCTCGAGGCCTCGATCTCCAAGGCCCAGGTCGGCGGGCAGGTGGTGCTCACCGCCATCCTGCGCGACGTCACCGAGCGCGTGCGCGCCGAGGCTGACCTGCTGCGCCACCGCTTCGAGCTGTCGGCGCTGACGCGCCAGCTGCTCGAACAGGAAAAGCGCACCACGCAGCGGCTGGCGCAGGCACTGCACGACCAGCTCGGCCAGACCCTGACGGCGCTGCGACTGGCCCTCGACCGCGAACGGCGGGCCCCAGCGGCTGACGCGGCAGACGCCGCGCTGCGCAGTGCGCAAAGCCTCGCCCTCGTCGACGAGGCGGTGGGTCAGGTGCGCCAGGTGCTCGTCGACCTGCGCCCACCGCTACTCGACGAGGAGGGACTGCACGCGGCGCTCGATAACGAGATGGCCGCCCGCACCTCTCTTCACCCGGGCATCGACCTGCTGCTCGAAGTACCCCCCGCCGCGCAGTCCATGCGCTGGCCGGGCGAGGTCGAGTACGCTCTGTTCATGATCACCCGCGAGGCACTGGACAACGCCTTGCGCCATGCCGGCGCCACGCTGGTGCGGGTGGCGATGGCCGGGGACGCACGCGGCGTGCAACTCGAGGTGGTGGACGACGGTGTCGGTTTCGAGCCCGTCACCGATCGCGCGCGCCCGGGTCACCTGGGCCTGATCGGCATGCGCGAACGCGCCCGTGCCATCGGCGCCGTGCTCGAGCTCGGTACCGCGGCCGAGGGCGGCACGCGCATGGGCGTGGCCTGGGCGACGCCGACGTGACAGCCAGGCTGTACCTCGTCGACGACCACGCCGTGGTGCGCCACGGCTTGCGCGCGCTGCTGGCCGAGGCGGGCCACCAGGTGCTGGGCGACAGCGGCGACCTGACCGTGGCGCTGGCCGAGGTGCAGCGCCTGTTGCCCGACGTGGTGCTGGTGGACCTCAGCCTGGGCGACCGTTCGGGGCTGGAGTTGCTGTCCGAGCTGCAGAGCCGCCGCGTTCCCGTGCGCTGTCTGGTGCTCACCATGTCCGCGCAGCCTCGGCACGTGGCCAACGCGCTGCGGCTGGGGGCTGCCGGCTATGTGCTGAAGGGCTCGCCGGCCGAGGAACTGCTCGCCGCCATCGAACGCGTACAGCGCGGTGGCCGCCACTTCGGCCCGGAGGTCGGGGAGCTGGCATTGCGCGCCCTGGCCGAACCCCACGCCGACGACCCCTTTGCGCAGCTGTCTCCGCGCGAGCGTCAGGTGGTCGTGATGGTCGTCAACGGCAGCACCAGCGCGGAGATCGCCGCCGAGCTGCATGTCTCGGCGAAGACGGTTGACAGCTACCGCAGCCGGCTGATGGCCAAGTTGGGCACCGGCGACATCACGGCACTGGTCAAGCTGGCGCTGCGGCACGGTCTGATCGACGACGGCGCTCCCTGAGCGCGCCCTGGCGCTCTCGACGAGCGCTGCAGAGCCGACCGTCAAGGTTTCCCGGCACGCATCACGGGGTGCCCGGCCAGACGCCGGCGCCGCTGCTCCCTACAGTCGAGGCTCAAGGTCACCCAAGCCGCCGGCACTGTCAGCCGGCCCCAACCGAGCCGAACCGATGCCGCTTAGCCTGCCCAAATGCTCGACCTCGGGCGAGCCCGACACCCCGTCCATGCCGTCGGGCGATCATCCGCCCGTGGCGGTGCTGTTGCTGAGCGACCCAGACGTTGCGGCCACCATCCAGCGGCTGCTGCAATCGAGCCCGCTCCGTGCCCGGTTGTCGCAGGTCGGTACCTTGGGCGACGCCATGATCGCGGCCTCGAACCACCCGCCGGCGCTGGCCATCATCGATGCCGGGCTCTGCGAAGCGCTGGAGCGGGAGTTCCTCGACCATCTGCTGCGAACCCACAGCGGCACCCAGGTACTGCTTCTGCACGGTGACATGGACGAGCGCTGGCCACCGCAGCCGCGGTTGACCCACGTGGTGCCGCAGGCCGTGCTGCCTGCGGTCGTTCTTTGGCTGGCCTCGCGCGCCGGAATCGGGGAGACCGGGGCATGAAGACAGTGGTCACGACCGCCGGCGGCCCCGAAGAGCAGCGCCGCCTGCAGCTCCTCGATGAACTTGCGGTGCTCGACACGCCGCCCGACCCGGTGCTCGACGGCCTGGTGCGCTGCGCGTCCAGCCTGCTGGGCTATCCGATCGCGCTGGTCAGTCTGGTCGACGAGCACCGGCAGTGGTTCAAGGCCCGGCACGGCCTGGCTGCAGCCGGGACACCGCGCGAGGTCGCGTTCTGCGCCCATGCCATCCTCGGCAACAGCCTGTTCGAGGTGCCCGACGCGACAACCGACCCGCGCTTCGCCGCGAACCCCCTTGTCACCGGCGAGCCCCATGTGCGCGCCTATGCGGGCATGCCGCTGACGGTGGCGGGGCAGAACATCGGCATGCTCTGTCTCATCGACCATCAACCGCGGCAGCTGGAACCTGGGCAGGCCGCGCTGCTGGCCGATCTGGCGCATGCCGTGTCGCACTGGTTCGAGAGCCGGCGCGAACACCTGGAACTTCAGGCCGAGCGCGCTCGCTCGGCCGAGCGGCTGGCGCTGCTGGAAAATCTCGCCGAACAGGCGCCGGGCATGCTGTTCCAGTACCGCGTCGATGCCCAAGGTGCTGCGCGTTTCTCCTACGTCAGCCCCCAGGTGCGTGAGCTGTTCGCGCTCGAACCCGACGCCGTGCGCGATGACGTTCGCCCGTTCCTGCAGCGTGCCCACCCCGACGACCGCGAAGGGCTGCGCGCAGCGCTGGCCGCCGCTGCCGCCAGAACGGTGCCCTGGCGTCACGAATTCCGCATCGAACTGGCCGACGGTGGCCTGGCCTGGCGCTCGGCGCGCGCCACCCCGGTGTCTCAAGGCGATGGGACGATCCTGTGGCACGGCTTCATCGCCGACATCACCGAGCAGGTCGAAGTCGAGCAGTTGCGCCGCGGCAAGCAGGCGGCGGAGCAGGCCAGCCGCGAGAAGTCGGCCTTCCTCTCGCGCGTCAGCCACGAGCTGCGCACGCCGCTCAACGCCATGCTGGGCTTCACGCAACTGCTTCAGATCGACACCGATGAGCCGCTGAGCCCGCGCCAGCAGGAGCGCGTGGGCCACGCGCACCGCGCGGCACAATTGCTGCTGGGCCTGATCAACGACGTGCTGGACGTCAGCCGCATCGAGCAGGGCGCGCGCCAGCTGGCGCTGCAGCCGCTGGCGGTGCACGAACTGGTCTCGGGCTGCCTGCCGATGGTGGCGCAGATGGCGGCACAGGCCGGGGTACTGCTGGCCTTCAGCGCCGCCGACGACGGCCCGGCGCTGGTCGCCGAGGGCGACCCCCGTGCCGTCGAGCAGGTGCTGCTCAACCTGCTCAGCAATGGCGTCAAGTACAACCGTCGTGGCGGCACGCTCGCGGTGGCGCTGTGCGCCGACCCCGGCTGGATCTGGATCGAGGTGCGCGACGAGGGCCCTGGCCTGGACGCGGCGCAGTGCGCCCGACTGTTCCAGCCCTTCGAGCGCCTGGGCGCCGAACACACCCAGGTCGAGGGCAGCGGCCTGGGGCTGGTGATCTCGCGCCAGCTGGTCGAAGCCATGGGCGGCGAGATCACCGTGGCCAGCGTGCCGGGGCAAGGCAGCCAGTTCACCGTGCGGCTGCGGCGTGTCGATGCCCTGCCGCCGGCCACCGTGGCCGTGGGTACCCCGCGAACCACGACTGTCGAGTCCCCGGTCGATCGCGACGAGGACGGGGTCACCGTGCTCTACATCGAAGACGACCCCATCAACGCGCTGCTGGTGCAGGAGGCACTGCACTCGCGCCCGCACTGGCGTCTGTTCCATGCCGCCGACGGCCGCAGCGGGCTGGCACTGGCGCAGGCCCTGCAACCGACCATCGTGCTGACGGACATCAACCTGCCGGGCCTGTCGGGCCAGGCCGTGGTGCAGGCGCTGCGGCGCGACCCGGCGATCCGGCGCACCGTGTGCATCGCCTTGTCGGCCGACGCGATGGACGAACAGATCGTCGACGCCATGCACGCCGGTTTCGATGATTACTGGACCAAGCCGCTGGACGTGCGGGCCCTGCCGCAGCGCATCGAGGCCTGGCTCGACCGCGGCGAGAGCCGCCTGGTCGAGCTCGGGGCGCTGGAGACCTGAGGCGATGGCGATGCACGACGACCCTGCAGCGACCCCGGGCGCCGCCTCTGAGGCCGGCCTGCCCCCGGCCGAACTGCTGGGTGATGCCCTCGCGCGCACCATTCAGGGTGTGTGGCTGGCCGCCCCCGACGGCAGCGTGCGATGGTGCAACGCACGCGCCGCCGAACTGGCCGGCGCTCCAGCCACTGCCACGCCGGCCACGCAGCTGGCCGACGCGCTGTGCCGGGGCAGCGGCGACGCCCCCGCGCTGGCGGCTGCGGTCGGGGCCGCGTTGGCGGCCGGCCGCGCTTTCCACGCCGAGGTCGAAGGCCGCGCGCCCGACGGCGCGCCCTGCTGGCGCGAGTGCTGGCTCGACCCGGTGCACGACGCGGCGGGCCGCTGCACGCACTGGGTGGGCATCGTCGACGACGTGAGCCCGCGCCGCCGCGCCGAGGCCGCGCTGCGCGCCGTCGAGCAGCGGCGCGACTTCCTGCTCGACCACATCCAGGCCGGCATCGTGGTGCACCGCGCCGACACCGAGATCCTGTACGCCAACGAGACGGCGGCCTGGCTGCTGGGCGTGGGCCGCCACGAGATCCGCGGCGCCGTCAACACCGACCCGCGCTGGGGCTTCATCCGCGCCGACGGCTCGCGCATGCCGATCCCGGAATACCCGGTCAACCGGGCCGTCGCCACGCGCGCGGTGGTGCGCCAGCTCGTCCTCGGCATTTACCGGTCGAGCGACCGCCAGCTCGTCTGGCTGATGTGCAACGCCTACCCGGTGCTGGGGACCGACGGTGTACCCACCGAGGTGGTGGTCAGCTTCACCGACGTCACGCGGCTGAAGGAGGCCGAGCGCGAATTGCACGAGTCCGAGGAACGGCTGCAACTGGTGCTGCGCGGGTCCAACGACGCACCGTGGGACCAGAACCTGGTCGACGGCGCCGCCTACTACGCGCCGCGCTGGCTGCAGATGCTCGGCCACGAACCGGGCGACCTGCCGGCCGACGCCGACCTCTGGCACCGGCTGACGCACCCCGACGACCGCGCGTGCGTCGCCGCCGCGTACGCCGCGGTGCTGGCCGACCCGGCGCAGGAATCCTTCAAGCTCGAGTACCGCCTGCTGCACCGCGACGGCCACGCCGTGCCGGTGCTGTCGCGTGGCTTCGTGCTGCGCGACGCCGACGGCCGCGCGCTGCGCGTGGCCGGCGTCAACACCGACCTCACCGAGCGCCGGCGCGCCGAGGCCGCGCTGCGCGCGCAGCAGGCCGCCGAACAGGCCAGCGCCGCCAAGACCGCCTTCCTCTCACGCATGAGCCACGAACTGCGCACGCCGCTGAACGCGGTGCTGGGCTTTGCGCAGCTGATGCGCATGGATGACGCGGCACCGCTGGTGCCGGCGCAGGCGGCCCGCCTGCGCCAGATCGAGGATGCCGGGCAGCACCTGCTGGGCATGATCCAGGACCTGCTCGACGTGGCCCGCATCGAGCACGCGCAGCCGGTCGTGGCGGTCGAAGATCTGCTGCTGGCGCCGGTGGTCGACGAGGCGCTGGCGCTGGTCAGCACGGCGGCGGCCGAGCGCGGCGTGCAGGTCCACCTCTAAGCCGCGCCCGACAGTGCGACGCTGGCCGTGCACGCCGACCGGCTGCGCCTGCGCCAGGTGCTGGTCAACCTGCTTGGCAACGGCATCAAGTACAACCGCCGCGACGGCCGCCTGGACTTGCGCTTCAGCGTCGATGCCAGCGATGCGCAGCGCGTGCGTATCGACATCGGCGACCAGGGTCCGGGCCTGGCAGCCGAGCAGATCGAGCACCTGTTCGAGCCCTTCGCCCGCCTCGGCGCCGAGCACTCGCCGGTGGAAGGGCTGGGCCTGGGCCTGGCGATCTCGCGCCAGTTCGTCGAGGCCATGGGCGGGCGCATCAGCGTGGCCAGCACGCCCGGCATGGGTGCCACCTTCAGCGTGCGGCTGCCGCGGGCCGCCGTGCCGGTGCCCGCCCACGCGGAACCGCCCGACACCGTGCCGCCGCCCGCGGCCACCCTGCAGACACTGACGCTGTTGTATGTGGAAGACGAGCCCGTCAACGCGCTGCTGGTGCAGGACGCGCTGCAGGTGCGCCCGGGCTGGACCGTGCTGCACGCCGCCGACGCCGCGGCCGGGCTGGCGCTGGTGCAGGCCTGCCGCCCGGCGCTGGTGCTCAGCGACATTCAGCTGCCGGGCATGTCGGGGCTGGACCTGGTGCGCGCGCTGCGCGCCGACATCGCATTGGGCGGCCTGCTCTGCATCGCGCTGTCGGCCGGCGCCATGCCCGATCAGGTGGCGCAGGCGCGGGCTGCGGGCTTCGACGACTACTGGACCAAGCCGCTGAACGTGTGCACCTTGGCCGAACGCATTGAATCGGCGCTCGCCGAGGCCGAAGGCCGCCGCGCGGCCACCACAGGAGTGTTGTCATGAGCCCCGACCTGACCCTCGCGCCCGCGCGAACGAACGTGGATGCCGCCTTTCGCCTGCTGGTGGTCGACGACGATCTGGCCACCATCCGCCAGCTCGGCAGCCTGCTGACCGGCTTCGCCCAGGTCAGCTTCGCGACCTGCGGCGAGGACGCGCTGGCGATGGCCCGCACGCAGCGGCCCGACCTGATCCTGCTCGACGCGGAGATGCCCGGCCTGAACGGCTTCGAGGTCTTCAAGGCACTGCGCGCCGACCCCGTGACGGCGGCCGTGCCGGTGGTCTTCGCCACCAGCCACACCGAGCCCGAGGTCGAGGCCGAAGCGCTGCGCATGGGGGCGGCCGACTTCATCAGCAAGCCGCTGGTGGCCTCGCAGGTGCTGGCGCGGGTGCGCCGGCAGCTGCAGTGGCGCGGGCAGCCGGCGACGGACGCCGCCGCGCCGCTGCGCGTGCCGCAGGTGCCGCACACGCCGCGCGTACTTATCGTCGACGACGACCCGGCGACGATCCAGCTGCTGCAGGGCCTGCTGGCCGAGGTCAGCGACTGCTACTTTGCTCTCGACGGTACGCGGGCGCTGGAGATGGCTGCCGCGCTGCAGCCGGACCTGCTGGTGCTGGACATCGACATGCCCGGCCTCGACGGTTTCGAGGTCTGCCGCCGCGCCAAGATCGACCCGCCCGGCCAGAGTCCGTCGGTGGCCTTCGTCACCCAGCATGCCCATGCCGAGAACGAGGCCCTGGCCTTCGAGAGCGGCGCCGACGATTTCATCGGCAAGCCCTTCGACACCGGCGTGCTGCTGGCCCGCGTGTGCCGGCTGATCGACCGCAAGCGCCGCGTCGACGCCGACCTGGCGGCGGTGCGGGCGCACTGGCAGGGCCTGGGCGACGCGCGCGTGGCCGAGGTTGTCGCCGCGGCCAGCGACGCCATCGTCGTCGCCGACGACCAGGGGTGCATCGTGCTGGCCAACCGCGCGGCCTGCACGATGTTCGGGGTGGCGGCCGGCAGCGCCGTCGGCCAGTGCCTGCCGCAGTTCCTGCCGGCGTTCGCCGACGCCGGACCCGCAGCGGGCCGCCAGCAGGTGCGGCAGGCCGACGGCGGCGAGCTGACGGTCGAGCTGGTGCAATCCGCCCTGGGAACCGGTCGCGACCGCCTGCACACCTGCGTGTTGCGCGACACCAGCGCGCGCGACCGCGAAGAGGCGGTCCAGCGTCGGCATGCCGAGGTCGAGTCCGCGAGCAAGGCCACCGCAGGCATGCTGTCCTTCATCGCCCATGAGATGGGCAATTCGCTGAATGCGGTGCTCGGCTTCTCGCACCTGGCGCTTAGCGACCTGACGTCGCCGCTGCCGCCTGCACAGTTGCAACGGATCGAGCGCATCGCGCAGGCGGCGGGGCTGTTGCAGGCCCTGATGCGCGACGTCATCGACCTGAACCGGCTCGAGGCCGGCAAGTTCCGCGTCGAAACCACCACTTTCGATCCAGCCGAGCTGGTGCGCGCGGCGTGCAGCGAGCTGGCCCTGCAGGCCGAGCAGGCCGGTGCGCAGCTGCGCCACGACGTGCCGGCCGAGACGCTGCACGTGCGCGCCGACGCGCGCCGGCTGCAGCAGTGCCTGCACAATCTGGTGTCGAACGCCGTCAAGTACGGCCGGCCGGATGGGCGCATTGACATCGCGCTGCACGCCCAGGGCGACGAGGTGCTGATCGAGGTCCGCGACGACGGGCCCGGCCTCACCGACGAGCAACTGCTGCACCTGTTCGAGCCCTTCAACCGCCTGGGCCGCGAGGGCGGCAAGGCGCCGGGATCAGGCCTCGGCCTGGTACTGACGCGCGAACTGGCCACCGCCATGGGCGGGCGACTCGAGGTCGACAGCGTCCTCGGCGCGGGCAGCTGCTTCACGCTGCGCTTTGCCCGCATCCAACCCCAGCCTTGAACCCACCCCTGCGATGACCACTCCCCCACCTGCCATGCCCAACAACCCCATGCCTCCGCTGCTCGACGCGCGCATCCTGCTCGTCGACGACGACCCCGCCACCATCCAGGCCACCGCCCGCCTGCTGTCGGGCTACAGCGAGCTGCGCTTCGCCACCAGCGGCGCCCAGGCGCTGCGCGTGGCCGCCGACTGGGTGCCCGAGCTGATCCTGCTGGACGCCGAGATGCCCGGCCTGAGCGGCTTCGACGTCTTCAAGGCACTGCAGACCGATCCGCGGCTGGCGGCGGTGCCGGTGATCTTCGTCACCCAGCACCATGAGCCCCAGATCGAGACCGCGGTCTTCGAACTCGGTGCGGCCGACTTCGTGACCAAGCCCGTGATCGGCCCGGCGCTGCGCGCCCGCGTCGCGATGCACCTGCGCCTGTCGCGCATGGCCCGCGCGCTGGCGGCGCGGCCGCAGCAGGACGGCCTGACGGGGCTGGCCAGCCGTCCGGTGCTCGACGAGCGGCTGGCCGACGAAACAGCGCGCGCCCAGCGCAGCGGCAGTACGCTGTCGCTGCTGCTGGCCGACATCGACCACTTCCGCGCCTACAACGAGGCGCAGGGCGCCGCCGCGGGGGACGAATGCCTGCGGGCGCTGGCCCGTGTCGTCGACGTTCTGGCAAAGCGGCCCGGCGACCTGGCCGCTCGCCACGGTGCCGACGCGTTCGCCCTGCTGCTGCCCGACACCGACGCCGCGGGTGCGGCCGCGCTGGCCGCGGACCTGTCCCGCGGCCTGGATGCGCTGGACCTTGCGCACCCGGCCTCGCCGCTGGCGCCGCGGGTGACGGCCAGCGTGGGGGTGGGCACGCTGGCGCCCGGCCCCGGCGCGCCGATGCACGCGGGCGGGCTGCACGATTTGGCGCTCGAGGCCTTGCAGGAGGTTCGCCGAAAGGCCGACCGCCGCGTCCGGCCCCCTGTTTCACCACCCGATTCGGCCTGACGGCCGCCGGAGGCTTGTTGATGAACCCCCTCGACCCTCAGAACCCCGCGACACCGCAGCGCCGTGCGGCAGATCCGCAACCAGCATCCGCAGCGCCCTCGCTGCTGCTGATCGACGACGACCCGGGCAGTGTGCAGGTGCTCAGCCGCATGCTCGCCGGGCTCGGTCACCTGCGCTTTGCGCTGTCGGGTGCTGACGCGCTGGCGCTGGCGCGGGCCAGCGCGCCCGATGTCGTGCTGGTGGATGCCGAGATGCCGGTCATGAATGGCTTCGAGTTCTGTGCCCGCCTGAAGACCGAGCCGGGGTTGGCCGAGGTGCCGGTGATCTTCGTCACCAGCCACAGCGACGTCGAAACCGAGGTCGCCGGCTTTGCCGCCGGCGCTGCCGACTTCATCCGCAAGCCGCCGGTGGCCGAGGTGGTGCAGGCACGCGTGGGCATGCAGTTACGGCTGAAGGCGCTGGGCGATAAGCTGCGCCGCAACGCGCTGACCGACGGCCTGACCGGCGTGGCCAATCGCCGCCGCTTCGACGAGGACATCCAGGCCAAGTGCGAGCGCGCCCGGCGTACCGGCGAGCCGCTGTCGCTGCTGATAGTCGATGTAGATCACTTCAAGCGCTACAACGACCGCTATGGCCATGTCGCAGGCGACGCCTGCCTGCGCCAGGTGGCCGCGGCGCTGCAGTCGGTGACGCGGCGGCCCGCCGACGGCCTGGCACGCTACGGCGGCGAGGAGTTCGCACTGCTGCTGCCGCAGACCGAGATCGACGGCGCGCTGGCGCTGGCCCAGCGCGCCGTCGACGCGGTCGCCGCGCTGCACATCGAACATGCCGGCTCGCCGCTCGGGCGGGTGGTGACGGTGTCGGTGGGTGCCGCGGCGGCCCGTCGCACCGCCGATGGCGCGCACACCCAAATGGCGGCCGATGCGCTGGTGGACGCGGCCGACCGCGCGCTCTACGCCGCCAAGTATGCCGGGCGCGGGCGCTGCTGTGCCCTCGGCCAGGCCACGCATCCCGCCCTGTCACCCGCGGCGGCCAACACCGCCGCCGCGCTGCAGCGGCGCTGAGGAGCCGGCGTGGTGCTGCAAAGTCCCCAAGTCGCCCGCCGTGCCAGGCTGTGGCCGTGCCTGCTGCTGGCTGCCGGCCTGCTGCTGTCGGCCACCGCGGCACGCTGGCAGGCGGCCGACAACGTTCGCCGCGTCGGCGACGCGCTGCGCGCCGCCGGCGATCAGATGGCTGGGCGCGTGGCCGAACGGGTGGAGCGCTACGAATCCGGTCTGAGCGCGGCGCGTGGCGTGGTGCTGGCCATCGGTGTCGACAGCGTGACGAACGCCGGCTTCGCCGCCTACACCAACGCACGCGATCTGCCGCGCGAATTTCCGGGCGCGCGCGGTTTCGGCTTCATCCGCCGCGTGCCGGCCGACCGCGAGGCCGCCTTCGCCGCCGCGGCCGCCCGCGACGGGCCGCCAGGGTTCGCCGTGCGCCAACTCGTGCCGCACGACGGCGAGCGGTACGTGGTGCGGTTCATCGAGCCGCTGGCGCCTAATCGCCTGGCGCTGGGCCTGGACGTCGCTTCCGACCCCGTGCGCCGCGCGGCCGTCGAGGCGGCGGCGCGCAGCGGTCAGGCCACGCTGTCCGCGCCGATCGGCCTGCTGCTCGCCTCTGGCCACCGGGCGGGCTACCTGCTCGTGCTGCCCGTGTACCGGCCCGGCCAGGCGCTGGACAGCGCTGAGCAGCGCTGGGCCGCCTGCGCCGGCTGGGTCTATGCGCCGCTGTTCATGGACGAGGTGATGCAGGACGTCGACACGCCTGGCGACGGGCTGACGCTGACACTGACGGATGCCGGCGAGGCGGGCACGGCGGCACAAACGCTGTACACCAGCCCCAGGCCGGCGGCCGGGGTGGCGGCCGACACGGCCGAGCTGACGATCGAGCGCCGCCGCTTCGACCGCCCGTGGCGCCTGCGCCTGCAGGCGCAGCCGGCCTTCGTCGCCGCGCTGCACCTGCCGGTGCCTGCGCGCGTGTTCGTGACCGGGGCCGTGCTGACCGTGCTGGCCACGGCGCTGCTGGCGCTGGCGCAGGCCATCCGGCGTAGCCGGCTGGCGGCGCAGCAGGCGCGTCGGCATCTGCAGTCGCTGGTGGAGTTTTCCAGCGACGCGATGATCACCACCTCGCCCGAGGGCGTGATCACCGGCTGGAACCGCGCCGCCGAGCGGCTGCTCGGCCACAGCGCCGAGCAGGCCATCGGCCAGGACGTGGCGCGGCTGCTGCTGCCGCCAGACAGCCCGCCGATGGCCGAGGCGGTGCGCCAGCGGCTGCAGCGCTGCGAGCCGGTCGAGCCCTTCGACCAAGTGCTGATGCGCCAGGACGGCCAGCGCGTGGTGATGTCGATCGCCCTCTCGCCCATCGCCGGCCCCGATGGCCGGCTGGCCAGCGTGGGCCGCACGCTGCGCGACATCAGCACGCGTAGCGCCGCCGAGCGCCAGCGCGAACTGTTGGCCGCGGGGCTGGCGCAGCAGGTGGCCGAGCGCACCGCCGCGCTCAGCACCGCGCAGCGCGATCTGCAGGCCGTGCTGGACGCCGTGCCGTCGCTGATCGGCTACTGGGACCGCGACCTGTGCAACCGCTTTGCCAACCACGCTTACCAAACCTGGTTCGGCGTCGACCCCGGCGCGATGGCGGGCCGCCACATCCGCGAGTTGCTGGGCGAAACGCTGTTCGAGAAGAACCGGCCCTTCCTGGAGGCGGCGCTGCGCGGCGATCCGCAGACCTTCGAGCGGGCGATCCCGCTGCCCGGCGGCAGCGGATTGCGCCATTCGCTGGCGCACTACCTGCCCGACGTCGTCGACGGTGTCGTGCAGGGCTTCTACGTGCTGGTGCACGACATCTCGGCGGTGAAGGAGGGCGAGCGACGGCTGGCCGACGCGCTGCGCGAGAACGAGGCGCTGCTGGCGACGATCAAGGCGCACTCGCTGTACTCGGTGGGCGACATTCAGGGCAACATCACCGACGTCAACGAGGGCTTCTGCCGCATCAGCGGCTATGCGCGCGAAGAGCTGGTCGGCCAGAACTACCGCGTCCTGAGTTCGGGCTGCCACGACCGCGCCTTCTGGGTCGACATGTGGCGCACCATTGTCGCCGGCCAGGTCTGGCGCGGCGAGGTCTGCAACCGCGCCAAGGACGGCAGCCTGTACTGGGTGGACAGCATCATCGCGCCGCTCAGGGACAGCGACGGCAAGCCGCAGCAGTACCTCTCCATCCGTCACGACATCACCGCCAGCAAGCAGGCCGAGCAGGTAATGCGCCGCGCGATGCAGGCCGCCGAGGCGGCCAGCGCCGCCAAGAGCAGCTTCCTGGCCAACATGAGCCACGAGATCCGCACGCCCTTGAATGCCATGATCGGCCTGACCTACCTGCTCGAGCACGGCTGGCTCGATCCCGAGCAGCGCAGCTTCGTCGGCAAGATCCAGCTCGCCAGCCGCTCGCTGCTGGGCGTCGTCAACGACGTGCTCGACCTGGCCAAGATCGAGGCCGGCGAGGCCCAGATCGAGCTGGCGCCTTTCGACCTGCACGAACTGCTGGACGGCATGGCCACGCTGTACGGCGACCAGACCCAGGCCAAGGGCCTGGCCTTCCGCCTGAGCCAGCCCGAGGACCTGCCGCAGCGCGTGCTGGGCGATGCCGGCCGGCTGCGCCAGGTGCTGAGCAACCTGCTGGCCAACGCCGTCAAGTTCACCGAGCGCGGCAGCGTGGCCCTGGTGCTGCGCCTGGTCGCGCGCGACCAGGCCGGCCTGACGCTGCGCTTCGAGGTCCACGACACCGGCCTCGGCATCGCGCCCGAGGCGCAAGAGAGCATCTTCCAGCCGTTCGCCCAGGCCGACAGCTCGACCACGCGGCGCTTCGGCGGCACCGGCCTGGGACTGTCCATCGTGCGCGAGCTGAGCGCGCTGATGGGCGGCGAGGTCCAGCTCGACAGCACGCCGGGCCAGGGCAGCATCTTTCGCGTCACGCTGCGGCTGGGTGCGGTGGCCGACGACACCGCGGCGTCCACGCCCTCCCGCGTTGCGCTGCGCCTGCTCGTCGTCGATGACGACCCGCTGCAGGCGGCCACGCTGCTGGCGCAGGCGCATGCCCTGGGCTGGCGCGCCGAAGCCGTGGCCAGTTCCGACGCAGCGGTGCAGACGCTGCGCCGCCAGGCCGAGCACAACACACTGCCCGACGCGCTGCTCATCGACTGGCAGCTGCCGGGCGGCAATGGCCTGCAGGCACTGGCCGCACTGGCCGCTGCCATCGGCCGCGAGCGGCTGCCGCCGGCGGTGCTGGTCAGCAGCGCCGACGCCGCCACCTTGCGCGCGCTACCCGACGACCCGCAGGTCGACAGCCGGCTGGCGCTGCCGGTGGATGCCTCGTCGCTTTTCAACGCCGTCAACCGCGCGGTGGCCCGCCGCAGCGGCGACCCCGAGAAAGCCCTGCGCGCGACGCGGCTGGAAGGTGCCGGCGCGCTGTGGCTGCCCGGCGTGCGCGTGCTGGTGGTCGACGACAGCGACATCAACCGCGAGGTGGCCGCGCGCATCCTCGGTCGCGAGGGCGCGCTGGTCACCGCCTGCGAATCGGGCGCCGACGCGCTGGAGCGCCTGCGCCAGACGCCGCAGTCCTTCGACCTGGTGCTGATGGACGTGCAGATGCCGGGCATGGACGGCCACGAGGCGACGCGCTGCATCCGCGGCGAGTTGGGACTGGCGCAGCTGCCGGTGGTGGCGCTGACGGCCGGCGCGCTGCTGGCCGAGCGCCAGCGCGCGCTGGACGCCGGTATGGACGACTTCATCAGCAAGCCGCTGGACCCCGACGGCCTGATCCGCGGCGTGCGGCGGCATGTCGAACGTGCGCGTGGCAAGCCGCTGCCGGTTCGCCTGCGCGAACTGCCCTTGCCCGACGCCGGCCAGCTGCCCTGGCCCGAGATCGAGGGCATCGACGGCGCCGACGCCGCGCTGCGTCTGGGCCAGGACCTGGCCTTGTTCCGCAGCCTGCTGCAGCGCCTGTTTCGCGAGTTCGCCGATCTGATGGTCGAGCCACCGGTGGTGCCGGGCAAGGAATCCGAGTGCGCGGCACTGGCGGCGCGCGCCCACAAGCTGCGCGGCAGCGCCGGCATGCTGGGCGCGCGTGCCGTGCAGCGGCTGGCCGGAGAACTGGAGGCGTGGCTGCGCCGGCCAGCCGCGGCAGCCGCGATATCCGGTACGGCGCCGCTGCTCGACGGCATGGCGGCGCTGACCCGTGCGCTGCGCCAGCTGCAGGAGGCCAGCGCGCCAGTGCTGGCGCAGCCGCTGCCGGTGGCCCTTGCGCCGCGGGCTGAGCCGCTGACGCCCGCCGCGCGCGACGACCTGCTGCAGCGGCTGCGGGTGCAGGATCTGTCGGCGCTGGACTGTTTCGAGGCGCTGGCCGACGGCCTGCGCGCCGTGCTGGGCAACGCCCGCTTCGATGCGGCTCGCGAAGCCATCGAAAACCTGCACTTCGCCCAGGCCCTGGCGCTGTTGGAAGAAGAGGAGACCGCATGAAGACACCCCGAACCGCCACGCGCCGCCGCACGATGCGCACGCCGACCCCGGGGAGGCCGACGCCGACGATCGGGGTCGAGAAACTCGCCACCGGCATCGCTGCCTTCGACGAGATCACCGGCGGCGGCCTGCCGAAGGCGCGGGCGTCCATCGTCGTCGGCGCCGCCGGCACCGGCAAGACGATCTTCAGCTTGCAGGTGCTGCGCCACGCGGCACTGGCACGCGGCGAGGCGTCGATATTCGTCAGTTTCGAAGAGCGTCCCGAAGACATCGTGCGCAACGTCGCCAGCTTCGATTGGGGCCTGGACGCGCTGGTCGGCCATCAGGTGCACCTGCTCGACGGTCGCATGCCGCTGGACGTGCGCCACACCGGCGACGCCGACCTCAGCGGCCTGCTCGCCGGCCTGGCCGCGTTGACCCAGCGCACGGGCGCGCGCTGGGTGGCGTTCGATTCGCTGGACGCGATGCTGTCGCTGATGGTCGATGACGCCGCGCGCCGGCGCGAGGTGATGCGCCTGCACCAGTGGATCGAAACCCACGGCCTGACCTGCCTGGTCACCACCAAGCGCGGCGCCGACTGGGGCACCGAGCTGACCGAGGAATCGCGCCTGAGCTACCTGGTCGACTGCGTCATCGACCTCGAATCGCAGATGGTCGACACGCTGTCGATGCGCACGCTGCGCATCCTGAAGTACCGCGGCTCGGCGCACTACGGCAACCGCGTGCCCTGCCTGATCGGCGCGCGCGGCTTCGATCTCGTTCCGGTGCTGCCGGCCTCGACCGATTACCGGGTCTTCAGCGACCGCCTGGCCACCGGCATCGACGGTCTGGACGCGATGCTCGGCGGCGGCATCCTGCGCGGCAGCGCGCTGCTGTTGACCGGCGCGCCGGGCACCGCCAAGACCTCGATCAGCAGCAGCTTCGTCGCCGCCGCCTGCGCGCGCGGCGAGACGGCGCTGATGGTCTGCTTCGACGAAAGCCCCGGCGAGATGGTGCGCAACCTCGGCTCCATCGGCGTGCACCTGCAGCCGCACCTGGACAGTGGCCGGCTGGCCATGCGCGGCATGGCGGCACGTTCGCAGAGCGCCGAGCTGGTGTTTGCCGAGCTCCACGAGATGATCGCGCAGCGACGGCCCGACTGCCTGGTCATCGACCCGATCACTGCGCTGCTCAAGGGCGGCGGCGAATCGGTGGCGCTGGGCGCGCTGCTGCGCATCTTCCAGCTCTGCAAGCTGCAGGGCATCACGCTGCTGATGCCCTGCATCGTCAGCCGCTCGGACTTCGACACCGAGTCGTCCGATATCCACGCCTCGACCATGGCCGACGTCTGGGTCCACCTGTCCTACCTGGTGCGCGCCGGCGAGCGCAACCGCCTGCTGACCGTGGTGAAGGCGCGCGGCACCGCGCACTCGAACCAGGTGCGCGAGCTGGTGCTCGACGCCAGCGGCGCGCATCTCGCGACGCCCTATGTCGAAGACGGCGAGGTGCTGACCGGCACGCTGCGCTGGCAGAAAGAGCAGCAGGCCGCGCGCGCGCGCGCCGAGCAGGCCGCCGCGGCGCAGGCCAGCGAGCGCGCGCTGGCGGACGCGCAGGGTGAACTGGCGATCCGTATCGCCGCCCTGCAGCGCGAGTACGAAAGCCGCGAAACCAGCCTGCGCGAGGTGCGCGAACGGCGGCTGGCCGAAAGCACGCAGGACCAGGCCCGCCGCGTGGGCCTGGGTGCGCGCCGTGGCACGGAGCCGCCGCCCCGCACCCCAACCACCGCCGCGGCCGGACGCCGCCGGAGGGCTGCATGACCGCCCCCGTCCCGCGCCTGACGCTGTATCTGGCGGGTGACAGCCCGGCCTCGCGTCGCGCCCGCACCAACCTCACGGCGGCCCTGGCCGCGCTGCACATCACGCTGCCGGTGCGCACAGTGGACGTGCTGGCCGAGCCCGAAGAGGCGCTGGCCGAACGCATCTACGTCACGCCGGCGCTGCTGCTGCACGTGGCCGGCCAGCGCGAGATGCTGGTCGGCGACTTCAGCCAGACCGAGGCCGTGGCCATGGCGTTGGCCCCGTTGGCGCCCTCGGCGCCCGACACTCCAGGCAGGCAAGGAGAGCCCGCATGAAACCCCACGATCTGCCGGTGACGGCGCATGACGCCCGGGCATTCGAAACCCAGGCCCTGACGGCTGCTGCGCCGCGTATCCTCATCGTCGACGACGATCCGAGCACCGTGCAGGCTCTGGGCCGCATGCTGGACCGTGTCGGCGAATTGCACTTCGTCTGCAGCGACGCTGAAGCGCTGCGCCTGACCCGCGAGCAGCGGCCCGACCTGGCGCTGGCCAGCGTGGCGGTGATCTTGGTCACCAGCCACCGCGAGCCGGACTACGAGGTCGAGGCGCTGGCGCTGATGCCGCGCGAACCGGTGGACGTGCTGGTCGCGACGCTGCAGCTGCGGGACATGGACGGCTTCGCGCTCGCCCGCCGCCTGCGCGCCGACCCGGCGCTGTGCCACGTCTCGCTGCTGCTGGGACCGCACGCCGACTGGCGCGACGATGCGCAGGCCTTCGGCCTGGGCGCCAGCGACTTCATGGGGCGTCCCTTTCCGCCGGCGGTGCTGCAGGCGCGCGTGCGCAACCTGCTGCGCCAGCGGCACGAGGCCGAGGCCGGCGAGCGGGCGCGGCGCAGCGCCTGGCAGCGGCTGGGCGAAGCCCGGGTGGCTGACCTGGTGGCCGCGGCGCCCGACGCCTGGCTGGCCGTCGACGCCGACACCCAGATCGTACTGGCCAACACCGCAGCGGGCTGGCGGCTCGGCGTCGAGCCGGCGCGGCTGCTCGGCCGCGCCCTGTCTGAACTGCAGGCCTGGGACGCCTGGCCCGGCACCGCGCCGACCCGGTCACAGGGCGAAGGCCGCAACCGCCTCACGGCGCTGCGGCTGGGCGCGGCGGGGCACGCATGATGCGCCGCACCGCCTTCGCTCTGCGGCAAGCCCTGTGGTGGCCGCTGGCCGTTTGGCTGCTGGCGGTGGTGTCGCTGGGCGCCTTGCCGGCCCGGGCGGCGGCGGCGCCGCTGACGCTGGCCATCGGCGAGCTGCCACACTACTCGACGCTGTTGCTCGCCGAGCGTCTGGGCTACTTCGCCGACGCAGGGCTGAACGTCAAGGTCATCCGCTGCGTCAACGGCAAGCGCTGCCTGCAGCACCTGCTGGACGGCGAGGCGCAGGTGGCCGGCGTCGCCGACGTGCCGATCGTGATGGCCTCACACGCGGGGCGGCGCTTCGACATCGTCGCCACGCTGGCGACCTCGACCCAGGAAAGCCAGTTCATCGCCCGCCGCGACCGCGGCATCCACAGCGCGGCCGACCTGGCCGGGCGCCGCATCGGCTTCGTGCGCGGCACCACGGCGCATTTCTACGCCGATGCCTTTCTGCGCTTCCAGGGCATCGACCCGGCCACCGTCACGTTGGTGCCGCTGGACGCCGCACAGGCGCCGGCGCAGCTGGCACGCGGCGAGGTTGACGCCGCCGCGCTGTACCAGCCGCACGCGCGTCAGGCGCTGCGCACGCTGGGCGCGCAGGCGCTGCTGTTGCCGGCGCCGCGGCTGCTGTACACTGCCACGGTGAACTTGGTCAGCCAGACCGCCGCGCAAGGGCTGGACGATGACCGCCTGCGCCGGCTGCTGGAGGCGCTGCAGCGCGCCAGCGTGTTTTTGCAGGCCGAACCGGCGCGCGCGCGGGCGCTGCTGGCCACGCGGCTGCAGCTGGACCCCAAACTCGTCGACGCCGTCGTCGAAGGCTTCGACTTCCGGCTGCAGCTCAACCAGACGCTGATCGGCACGCTAGAGGCCGAGTCGCGCTGGGCAGCGCGCGCCGGACTGGTGTCCAATCCGGCGATGCCCGACTATCTCAGCGCGCTGCGCCCCGCGCCGCTGGCCGCGATCGACCGCCGCGCGGTCACCATCGTCCGATGAGGCCGCCCGTGATCAGCCGGTTTGCCGCCTGCCGTCGGGCTTGGGCTTGGGCTTGGCTGGGGGCCTGCGTCGCGCTGGGTCTGGCGGGGGCGGGGGCCACGGGTGCGGCGACCGCTGCCCCGCTGACGCTGGCGGTGGCCCAGACGCCGCAGTACGCCGCGCTGTTGCTCGCGGAGCGCGAGGGCTACTACGCCGCCGAAGGTCTGGACGTGAAGACGGTGACGTGCATCAACGGCTTCCAATGCATGCAGCTGCTGCGCGCCGGCAGCGTGCAGGCGGCCACCGTGGCCGACACGCCGATCGTCTTCGCCGCGCACGCCGGGCTGCGTTTCGACATCATTGCGACGCTGGAACGCTCCAGCGCCGAGAGCAAGCTGATCGGGCGCGCCGATCGCGGTGTGCGCAGCGCGGCCGACCTGAAGGGCCGCCGCGTCGGTTTCTTGCGCGGCACGGTGTCGCACTACTACCTCGACACCTTTTTGCTGCTCAGTGGCGTCGACGCAGCGCTGGTGCAACGGGTGCCCCTCGAATACACCGACGTGGTCGGCGCGCTGGTGCGCGGCGAGATCGACGCGGTCAGCCTGAACCAGCCCAACGCCGCGCGCGCGCTGGCAGCGCTGGGGCCGCAGGCGGTGGTGCTGCCCATGGCGCGGGTGTATACGCTGGCGGCCCACCTGATCAGCCTGCCGGCCGACCAGGGCGTCAGCGACGACACGCTGCAGCGGCTGTTGCGTGCCGTGCTGCGCGGCCAGCAGCTGCTGGAGCAGCAGCCGTCGGCCAGCCGCGCCTGGTTGGCGCAGCGCCTGAAGCTCGAGCCGGCGGTCGCCCGCGCGGCCTTCGATGACATGAACTTCCGCATCGACCTCGACCAATCGCTGTTGGCGACGCTGGAGAGCCAGTCGCGCTGGGCGCAGCGCGAGGGACTGGTGCCGGCCGGCCCCTTGCCCGACTATCTTGCGCGGGTGCGGGCCGGGCCGCTGCAGTCCGTGGCGCCGCGCGCGGTCAACCTGGCGCGTTGAAGGTGATCCGATGAATCTGCCCATGCCGATGCCCTGCCGCCTGCTCGCTGCGCTGCGCCATGCGGTGACGGCCGCTGCATTGTGCCTGGCGGCCATCGCCGCACCGGCGGCGCCGCTGACGCTGGCCATCGCCGACCTGCCGGCGTTCGCGCCGGCGCTGCTGGCCGAGGCCGAGGGCTACTTCGCGGCCGAGGGCCTGGACCTCAAGGTCATCCATTGCATCAACGGCCGCCGCTGCCTGCAGCACCTGACGGATGGCGAGGCCGATGCCGCGACCGTGGCCGACACGCCGATCGTCTTCGCCGCGCATGCCGGCGCGCGCTTCGAAATCCTGGGCACGATGACCTCCTCACGCGAACACCGTCTGCTGGCCCGCGCCGACCGCGGCGTGCGCAGCCTGGCCGATCTGAAGGGCCGGCGCCTGGGCATCCTCACGGGTACCAGCGGCCATTACTTCGCGGACTCGGTGCTGGCACTGGGCACGCTAGACCCGGCCACGGTGACGCGGGTGCCGTTGGCGCCGGGCGAGATCGTCGATCGGCTGGAGGCCGGCGACATCGACGCTGCCGGCCTCTACCAGCCGCTGGCCCAGGAGGCCATCCGCCGGCTGGGGGCCCGGGGCGCGGTGGTGGCCGACGCGCGTTACTATGCCGCGACGATGAACCTGGTCGGCCGCCTGGCCCCGGGCCTCAGCGACGACGACGCCACCCGGCTGTTGCGCGCGTTGCGCCGGGCCTGCGCGCTGATCCAGGAGCAGCCGGCGCGGGCGCGCGCACAGCTGGCGCGCCAACTGAAGCTGGACGCGTCGGTGGTGGACGCGCTGTGGCCCGACTACGATTTCCGCATCACGCTGGAGCAGACCCTGGTCACGACGCTGGAGTCCGAGTCGCGCTGGGCGGCACGCGAAGGCGTGGTGGCAAACAAGGCTATGCCCGACTACCTGGACCGGATCCGCCCCGGTCCGCTGCGCGCGCTGGACCGCCGCGCGGTGACACTGGTGAAATAGCGCGATGCGGCTGCGTGTTTTGCTGACGGGTTGCGTGGTGGCGGCGCTGGGCATCGTCGGCCTGCGCGCGTTGTCGCTGGCCGACGATGCCCGCGAGGGCGCATCGCTGAATCGCCAGGGCGCGGCGATGGAGGTGATTGCGCGCGACGCTGCGGGCCTGCTGGTGCTGACGCAGGACTACCTGCTGCACGCCAGCCCGCGCGCGGTGCGGCAGTGGAACGCGGTGCAGCGTGAACTCGACGAAGCGATGAAGGACTACGCCGCGGTCGGCGCGCTGCAGAAGGACGAGGTCGAGACTCTGATCGAAGTCGCCGCCAACCTGCCGCCTCTGTTCGACGGCCTGCAGCAGCTGCAGACCGCGCAGCCCGGGGCGGCCACCGATGCGCGGCGCGAAACCCTGTCCGACCAGCTGCTCAACGAGACGCGGCGCATCAGCGACGGCGCCTTCGAGGTCTTGCACAAGGTCACCGAGCGCCGCGGCGCGGCCCGCCAGCGCCAGCGCAACCAGGCCCTGGCCGCCCAAGGCGCGATGCTGGCGCTGACGCTGGCGCTGGCCTGGGTGCTGTTACGCCGCGTGCTGCGCCCGCTGGCGCTGCTGCAGCGGGGCGCACAGGCAGTGCAGGGCGGCGATCTGGGCCGCCGCATCGACTACCGCGGCCGCGACGAGCTGGGCCGGCTGTCACAGGCCTTCGACGCGATGACCACAGCGTTGCAGGAACGCGCCGCCGCACTGCAGGCCAGCAACGAGCGCCTGGCGCGCAGCGAGGCCTTCCAGGAGCGCGCCGGCCGCATCGCTGGCGTCGGCGGCTGGGAACTCGAGATTGCGGCAGGCAAGCTGACCTGGTCGGCGCAGACGCGAACCATCCACGAGGTGGCGCCCGACTTCCAGCCCAATCTGGACAACGCCATCAGCTTCTACGACCCTGCTGTGCGGCCGGTGCTGCAGCAGGCCATCGCCCGCGCCGTGGCCGACGGCACGCCCTGGGACCTGGAACTGCCGTTCACCACCGCGCTCGGCAACGCACGCTGGGTGCGGGCCACCGGCACGGCCGAGTTCAGCGAAGGCCGCGCGGTGCGCCTGGTCGGCGCGTTCCAGGATGCGACCGCGCGCCGCGCCGCCGACGAGGCGCTGCGCGTGGCCACGCAGCAGGCCCAGGCCGCGAACGAGGCCAAGACGAGCTTCCTGGCGAACATGAGCCACGAGATCCGCACGCCGATGAACGCGGTAATCGGTCTGTCCTACCTGATGCAGCAGACCTCGCTCGATGCCGAGCAGCAGGCCCTGCTGGGGAAGATCAACAGCGCCGGCCGCGCGCTGATGGAGGTCATCAACGACGTGCTCGACCTGTCGAAGATCGAGGCCGGCGAGATGGAGATCGAGCAGGTCGTGTTCGACCCGCGAAGCTTGATCGATGAGCTCACCGGCGTGTTCGGGCCGCAGGCCGCGCAGCGCGGCATCGGGGTGCACACGGTGCTGGCCGCGGCGCTGCCGCAGCGGCTGCGCGGCGACGCCACGCGGCTGCGCCAGATCCTGACCAACCTGCTGTCCAACGCCTTGAAATTCACGCCCCAGGGCGAAGTGCGCCTGACGGTGACCGTGGACGCCGCCGACGCCGACACCGACCCGCTTCGACTGCGCTTCACCGTGCAGGACACGGGTATGGGCATGAGCCCGCAGGTGCAGGAGCGCCTGTTCACGCCTTTCGTGCAGGCCGACGCCTCGACCACGCGGCGCTTTGGCGGCACCGGGCTGGGGCTGTCGATCGTCAAGCGGCTGGTGACGATGCAGGGCGGCGAGATCACGGTGCAAAGCGCGCCGGGCGAGGGCAGCCGCTTCGAAGTGACGCTGCCCTTCGAAACGGCTGGCGCCGATGCCGAGGACCTGCCCGGCCCGCGACCGGTGGAGGTGCTGGTGGCGGAGGACGACGCCAAGCAGCGCGAGGCGCTGCTGGCCCTGTGCCGGCGGCTGGGCTGGCGCACGGAGGCGGTGGGCGACGGCCCGGCGCTGATCGAGCGCGTGCGCGAGCGGCGTCGCCAGGGCTTGCCGCCGGAAGCGCTGGTCGTCGACTGGCGGCTGCCCGGCCTGGACGGGCTGCAGGCCCTGGCGGCGCTGCACGAAGACGCGGTAGCCGGCAAGGAACCCGCCGTGGTGATGGTCAGCGCGGAGGGGCGCGACGCGCTGGCGCGGGCGCCGCACGTGGGCCTTGCCGACGAACTGCTGGGCAAGCCCATCGAGGCCTCGGCGCTGTTCAACGCGGTGTACGCCGCGGTGGCCCGGCGCAGCGGCGACGGCACGCGCGTGCTGCTGGCCAGTGCGCTCGAGGCGGCCGGCGTGGCCCGGCTGCCGGGCGTGCGCGTGCTGGTGGTGGACGACAGCGACATCAACCGCGAAGTGGCGCAGCGCATCCTGGTTCGCGAAGGCGCCGAGGTGCTGTTGGCGCACGACGGCGCCGAGGCCGTGGCGATGCTGCGTGCCAGGCAGGACAGCGCCGGCATGGTGGACATCGTGCTGATGGACGTGCAGATGCCGGTGCTCGATGGGCTGGCCGCAGCGCGGCAGATCCGCGGGGAGCTCGGTCTCAAGCAGCTGCCGCTGGTGGCGCTGACCGCCGGCGCGCTGCTCAGCGAACGCCAGCGCGCGCTGGACGCCGGCATGGACGGCTTCGTCAGCAAGCCCTTCGAGCCGCAGGCGCTGGTCGGCCTGCTGCACCGGCTCGTCGAGCAGGCCCGCGGCGGGCCGCTGCCGCTGGCGCCCCGTGCGGCGGCGGCCGGCCAGGCTGCAGAGCCTGCCGCGCGGGCCGACTGGCCCACGATCGAGGGCATCGACAGCGCCGAGGTCTGCCGCCGGCTCGAGGGGGACCTGCGCCTCTTCACGCGCCTGCTCGATCGCCTGCACGACGAGTTCTCCGATCTGGCGCAGCCCACGCCCCCGCTGCGCGAACCTATGGCGCAGGCCGCCTTGGCGGCACGGCTGCACAAGCTGGCGGGCAGCGCGGGCCTGCTCGGCGCCCACCGCCTGCGGCAGGCGGCGATGGTGGCCGACGACGCCGCGCGCCACGCCGCCGCGCCGGATGCGCTGGCACAGGCGGTGGCGGATGTCGCCCTGGCGCTGCAGCAGCTGTTCGACGCCAGCGCGAACTGGCGCACCGCGGCCCGCCAGCAGCGCGAAGTACAGACCCAGGCCGCAGTGCCGGCCGTGGCGCTGCCGTGTGACGACGCTGCCTTCGTGCTGTGGCGGGCGCAGTTGCAGGCGAACGACCTGAATGCACTGGCCCAGTTCGAGCATCTGGCGCCGGCGCTTCGGGCCACGCTGGGCCGTGACCGATTCGATGTCGTAGAGGCGGCGCTGGGCCGGCTGGCGTTCGATCAGGTGCTGCTGCTGCTGGGCGAAGACGGCGCCGTGCCTGAGCAGGAGGGGCCGCGTCCAGCGGGTTGACGATGCGCGTTGTTGAAGTCGGAGTTGACTAAATGTAGCGCGGCGCAAGGACACGGCGGGCGTTGTACGGACCGCGCGATACGGTCGAGGCAAGCCAGGCACAGTTCTTGAATGCCACGCATCCTCATACTGCTACTTGACGCTACCCAAGCTTTTGTAGAAATCCGAGCTCTTTTATAGAAAAGCCGGTTCGCGCGTGTTAGCGGGAACCGGCTTGTGTGCGTGGTGGCCTGGGGCGGAATCGAACCACCGACACGCGGATTTTCAATCCGCTGCTCTACCAACTGAGCTACCAGGCCACGCGAGGCCGCGATGGTAATGCGTCGGGCAGGCAGTGTCAAAGAGTTTGGCGTATTCAGGCGGCGGGGCGGGCCTGCAGTTCGAGCACGAGGCTGATCTTGGCGATGATGAGCAGCAGTTCGGCGAACAGCAGCCAGAACAGTGCGACCGCCGGCAGGTGGCGGTCGGGCACGAAGCGGGGGGTGATGCGGCGGGTGAGGGCGAGGATGCGCGCGCCGACCAGGTTGAAGGCGTTGTAGATCAGGTTGTGCTGGCGCTGGCTGCCGGCGAGCAGCCACAGCGCGCCCTGGGCGATGAAGGTGAGCAGCAGCAGCTCGTTGAGCCCCTTCAGGACGACGACGACGCGCAGGGCGAATTCGAGCGTATCGGCGCCGGCGCTCATGCCGGGCGTCCGGCACCTGCGGGGGCGGCGTGCCAGCTCGGTGCGTCGTCGTCGCGCGGCGCTTCGGCTTCAGGCATGACGCGCGGGAAGGACACGCGCACCAGCAGGCCGGACTCGCTGCGCGCGTCGAGCAGTTCGACGTCGGCGCGGTGCAGTTCGGCGATTTCGCGCACGATGGGCAGCCCCAGGCCGGAGCCTTCGACCTGTGTGCCGAGCACGCGGTAGAAGCGCTCGAACACGCGCTGACGATCTTCGGGCGGCACGCCGGGGCCGGAATCCTCGACTTCGAACAGCGCACGGATGTCGGCGCGCAGACGCACGGTGACCATGCCACCGATCGGTGTGTACTTGATGGCGTTGTCGATCAGGTTCTTGAACATTTCGTTCAGCAGCACCGGATTGCCGTCGACATGCAACGGCACGTGGGCGCGCTCGAAGCCGATGTCGATGCGGCGCAGACGGGCGGCCGGCACCCAGTCGGCCACCAGCCGTTCGACCAGGCCGTTCAGTTCCAGCCGCTCGACCACATGCACCTTTTCGGTACTGGATTCGGCGCGCGCCAGCGCGAGCAGCTGGTTGATCAGGTGGGCCGAGCTGGTGGCGCTGACGAAGATCTGCTCCATGCAGGCGCGGATCTGCGCCGGGTCGTTCTCCAGCAGCGCCAGTTCGGCCTGGCTCTTGAGCCCGGTCAGCGGGGTGCGCATCTGGTGCGCAGCGTCGGCGATGAAGCGTCGCTGCGCCGCCAGATTCAGTTCGAGCCGCAGCATCATGTCGTTGAGCGCACTGATGAGCGGCCGCAGTTCTTCGGGCGCACGCCGGACTTCGATCGGCGACAGGTCGGTCGGGCGGCGCTTTTCGATCATGCGCTGCAGCCGGTTGAGCGGGCGCAAGCCGCGCGCCAGACCGAAATACACCAGCACCACGGCGATCGGAATGATGACGAACTGCGGCAGCAGCACGCCGGACAGGATGCGCGAGGTCAGCGCCTCGCGCTTGTTCAGCGTTTCGGCGACCTGCACGGTCACGTAGGAATCCGGAAGGGTGGTGACCGGCTGGAACATGTAGGCGATGCGCACGTCTTCGTTGTTCACGCGGCCTTCTCGGAAATACAGTTCGCCGGCTTTCCACGGCAGGTGCTGCGGCACGTCGGGAATTTCGGCGTCGCCCGCCAGCAGGCGGCCGCTGCCGTCGAGCACCTGGTAGTAGATGATGTCTTCGCCGTCGATGTGGAACAGGTCGCGCATCTGCGGCGGCTTGACCAGCGCGGCGCCGACCGGCGTCGAGCGTACCTGGCGGCTCAGTTCATAGACGCTGTCGCCGAGCACCTTGTCGTACGGCGCGTGAGCGATGTCGTCGGCCACGTTGTGGATGATGGCGATGCTGATCGGCCACACGAACATCAGTGGCGCGAGCATCCAGTCGAGGATTTCGCCGAACAGCGAGTTGTGTTCGCCGGCCGCCCTCTCGTCGGCCTTGTTGCGGCGCTGCCTCAGCTTTTCACGCGACGGCATCCGGTCGTTCCAGGCAGTAGCCGAGGCCGCGCAGCGTCACGATGCGCAGGCCGCTGTGCTCGATCTTCTTGCGCAGCCGATGGACGTACACCTCGATCGCGTTGTTGCTGACCTCTTCGCCCCAGCCGCACAGGTGGTCGACCAGCTGTTCCTTGTTCACCAGCCGGCCGGCGCGCAGCAGCAGCACTTCGAGCAGCGCCGTTTCGCGCGCCGACAGCTCGATGGCCTGCCCGTTGACGCTGGCGACGTGGTCGGCCTGATCGTAGGCCAGCGGGCCGACCTCGATGCGCGTCGGCATGCCGGTGCCGCGCCGGGTCAGCGCGCGCACGCGCGCTTCGAGTTCGGGCAGCGCGAACGGCTTGCACATGTAGTCGTCGGCGCCGGCGTCGAGTCCGCGCACGCGGTCATCGATGCCGTCCTGCGCCGTGAGGATCAGGATGGGCACGGTGCACTTGCGCGCCCGCATGCGCTTGATCACCTCGATGCCGGACAGGCGCGGCAGGCCGAGGTCGATGATGGCGAGATCGAAGCCCTGACCGTGCAGCACGGCGTCGGCTTCGCTGCCATTGGCCACGCTGTCCACCGCGTAGCCGGCGCGCTTGAGCGCACGTACCACGGCGTCGGATATGACCGGATCGTCTTCTGCTAGCAGTATGTGCATGTCGCCTACGGCCTCGCGGCCGCCTCCTCGATGAGCGCGTGACTGCATTGGTCATTCAAGTGTAAGGCAGATGTAAGCCCACCTGAATATTCTGCAGTTCTCCGTCTTTTGGTCTTCGGGGGCGCAACCGGCACGCCGGCACCCGCTCCGGAGGGTGCCCCATTTCCCTGCACGGGGCATCCTCCGCCACCTTTTCTTTCCTTCGTCGTTTCCCGTATTTCTCCCGAATCCGTTCCAGGCCCGGCCCTTCGTCCGGAACGATAGTGCCGTCCACACGCCTGGCCCAGACCGATTGTTAACGAAAAAACCCGCTCGCGCGGGTTTTTTCGGAGTCGGGTGACCGGGTGCAGCCACCTTACGGTGGCCGCGTCGGACATTACATGTCCATGCCCATGCCGCCCATGCCGCCCATACCGCCCGGCATGCCGCCGCCAGCCGGCTTTTCTTCGGCCAGCTCGGCCACCATGCAGTCTGTGGTGAGCATCAGCGAAGCAACCGATGCGGCGTTCTGCAGCGCGGTGCGCGTGACCTTGGTCGGGTCCAGCACGCCCATCTCGACCATATCGCCGTACTCGCCGGTGGCCGCGTTGTAGCCGTAGTTGCCCTTGCCTTCCTTCACGTTGTTCACCACGACGCTCGGCTCTTCACCGGCGTTGGCGACGATCTGGCGCAGCGGCTCTTCGACGGCACGCATGATCAGCTTGATACCTGCGTCCTGATCGGCGTTGGCGCCCTTCAGGTTGCCCAGGTTCTGCAGTGCGCGCACCAGCGCAACACCGCCGCCGGCCACGATGCCTTCTTCGACGGCAGCACGCGTGGCGTGCAGCGCATCTTCGACGCGGGCCTTCTTTTCCTTCATTTCGAACTCGGTCGCAGCACCGACCTTGATCAGCGCAACACCGCCGGCCAGCTTGGCCTTGCGTTCCTGCAGCTTTTCACGGTCGTAGTCGGACGTGGCGGCTTCGACTTGCGTGTTGATGTTGGCAACACGGGCCTTGATCGCGTCTTCCGTGCCGGCGCCGTCGATGATGGTCGTTTCTTCCTTGCCCACTTCGATGCGCTTGGCCTGACCCAGATCCTGCAGCGTGGCCTTTTCGAGCGTGAGCCCGACTTCTTCGGCAATCACGGTGCCGCCGGTCAGGATGGCGATGTCTTCCAGCATGGCCTTGCGACGGTCGCCGAAGCCCGGTGCCTTGACGGCGACGGTCTTCAGGATGCCGCGGATGTTGTTCACCACCAGGGTTGCCAGCGCTTCGCCTTCGATGTCTTCGGCAATGATCAGCAGCGGACGACCGGCCTTGGCGACCTGTTCCAGGATCGGCAGCAGATCGCGGATGTTGCTGATCTTCTTGTCGTGCAGCAGGACCAGCGGGCTTTCCAGCACGGCGATCTGGCGATCCGGGTTGTTGATGAAGTACGGCGACAGGTAGCCGCGGTCGAACTGCATGCCTTCGACCACTTCCAGCTCGTCGTTCAGGCTCTTGCCGTCTTCGACGGTGATGACGCCTTCCTTGCCGACCTTGTCCATCGCCTCGGCGATGCGCTCGCCGACCGACGTGTCGGAATTGGCCGAGATCGAGCCGACCTGGGCGATTTCCTTGGTGGTCGAGCAGGGCTTCGAAATCTTCTTCAGCTCTTCGATAATGCCCGTGACGGCCTTGTCGATGCCGCGCTTCAGGTCCATCGGGTTCATACCGGCAGCCACGTACTTCATGCCTTCGCGAACGATGGCTTGGGCCAGCACGGTGGCGGTCGTGGTGCCGTCACCGGCGACGTCCGAGGTCTTGGAAGCGACTTCCTTGACCATCTGCGCGCCCATGTTCTCGAACTTGTCCTTCAGTTCGATTTCCTTGGCGACCGACACACCGTCCTTGGTCACGGTCGGGGCGCCGAACGAACGCTCGAGCACCACATTGCGACCCTTCGGGCCCAGCGTCACCTTGACGGCATTGGCCAGAATATTGACACCGGTCACCATCCGCTCACGGGCGGAATCACCAAAACGTACTTCTTTTGCAGCCATGTTCAACTCCTTGAAAGTTTGAAAGATTCAGGTTGCAGGAGGCGATCAGGCCTCGACCACGCCCATGATGTCTTCTTCGCGCATGACCAGCAGTTCTTCGCCATCGACCTTGACGGTCTGGCCCGAGTACTTGCCGAACAACACGCGGTCGCCTGCCTTGACTGCCAGCGGGCGGATCTTGCCGTCTTCGAGAATCTTGCCTGCGCCGACGGCGATGATTTCGCCCTGATCCGGCTTCTCTGCAGCGGCATCGGGAATCACGATGCCCGAGGCGGTCTTGCGCTCTTCTTCCAGACGCTTGACCAGCACACGGTCGTGCAACGGACGGATTTTCATGCAATGACTCCTTGAAAAATAAATCGCGACAAAGTCGCGAGATGGTCGATATCTGGGCGGCGCGCCTTGCACACCGCTTTGTTAGCACTCACTGCCAACGAGTGCTAATAATAGGGGCTCGATGTTGCAATTTCAAGTACTGATCGCGAACGGCGCCCCTGAAGGCTTGTGGGGGCACTGCTTTTTCGGGCACTGCTTGTTTGGGCACTTGCCTGTGGGAGCACTTGCCTTTGAGAGAGGCGGCCTCGCCGCGATACGCACGCTGCACAACGACCATCGCGACACTGATCGCGGCGAGGCCGCCCCTCCCACAGGGTCGGTGCCAGTCGCGGCGAGGGCGGAGCGGGGGTTTCGGCGAGCACTGCTCGCCGCCCGCAGAGCCGGCCGGCCATGCAGGGCCGGCAGTGGATCGCCGCTCCCACAGGCCGACGCTCTGTCGCGCACTTATATATATGCGGCGGCGCCATCCACCCGGTCCGGCCGCCGCCCATCGACACCTGTGCCGACACCGGCGCCGAACCCGTGAAGGGCGTTGCGCAGGAATCACAATTTGATGTCTTCAAGCCTTGAACGGTGTGCACAAGCCCGCACAGCTTGGCATCATGTCAATTGGTCCCCTCATCTTCAGTCTTACCGAAACCGATGCCTGCCCTTGACAGCCTGCACACGCGCCTGCCGCTCACGGCGCGCATCTTGCTGTCGATGGTCTTCGTCGCGCTCGCCACGCTGCTGCGTCTCGTGCTGCTGCCGGTCGACGCGGGGCTGGTCTATCTGACGTTCTACTGGGGCGTCGTCGTCGCCTTCTACCTGTGCGGCCCGGGGCCGGGCGTGCTGAATGTGGTGCTCGGCGGAATCGCCGGCGTCTACTTCTTTTCGCAGCCGTACTCGAGTTTCGGCATCAGCCAGAACGGCATCGTGTCGCTGCTGGTGTTTTCGGCGACCAGTGCGCTGATCGGACTGGTCGTGGTCAAGCTGCAGTCGGCGAGTGCCGCCACCCGCAAGACGCTGGACGCGCTTGCACTGAACGAAGGCCGTTATCAGGCCATCGTCGAAGGCCAGACCGACTTCATCTGCCGCTTCAGGACGGACGGTCAGGTGCTCTATGTCAACGATGCCTACTGCCGCTACTTCGGCGCGTCATCGGACGACATCTTGCGCGGCAAATGGCACCCGCGTGTGGTGCCCGAAGACCTGCCGCACATCGAACGCGAACTGGCCCGGCTGTCGCCGGACACCCCGGTGGTCGTCATCGAAAACCGGGTATTCGTCGCCGACGGCAGCGTGCATTGGGCGCAGTTCGCCAACCACGCTTTTTTCGACGACCGCGGCGCGCTGCTGGAGGTGCAGAGCGTGGGGCGCGACATCACCGAGCGCAAACGCCTCGAGGCCCGGCTCGCTGAGTCATTGAACGAATTGCGCGACCTGTACGAGTACGCGCCGTGTGCCTATTACTCCCTGTCGGCCGACGGCACCATCCTGCGCATGAACGAAACCGGGCTGAACTGGCTCGGACGCACCCGCGGCGACGTCATCGGCAAACTGAAGCTGCCCGATGTGCTGACCCCGGAAGGCCAGGTGCTTTTCGCCGAAACCTTCCAGAAGTTCAAGGCCAGCGGCGCCGTCAGCAATCTGGACTTCGACCTCGTCAGCCTCGACGGCGACCTGCGCCGTGTCAATGCCAGCGCCACCGCCGTGACCGGGGCCGACGGACAATTCCTGATGAGCCGGTCGGTCATGTTCGACATCACCGAACTGAGCGAGGCGCGACAGGCGCTGCGCCAGCTGGCGCGCGAGCAGGATGCGATGCTCGACAACGATCTGGTCGGCATCGTGAAGCTGCGCGACCGGCGGATCATCTGGGCCAACCGGGCGACGCACCGCATCTTCGGCTACGGGACCGGCGAACTGACCGGCCGGAACACACGACAGCTGTATGCCGATGACAAGGCATTCGATGTATTCGGGCATCAGGTGTATTCCCATGCCGGCGCGGGCGACGTGTTCCGCCTGCAGTTCGAGATGGTGCGCAAGGACGGCGGGCGCATCTGGATCGACGCCAGCGGCACCCGCATGTCGGCCAACCACAAGGAATGGCTGTGGATCTTCGCCGACATCACGCAGCTGCGGAAATCGCAGGAAAGCTCCGAATACCTTTCGCTGCACGACGACCTGACCGGCCTGCCGAATCGCCGTCTGCTGAACGACCGCCTGATCCAGGCCGTCAGTCAGGCTCGACGCTCGCGGCGGCCGTTGATGCTGTGCTACCTCGATCTGGACGGCTTCAAACCGGTCAATGACCGCTGGGGTCATGCCGCGGGCGACCTGCTGCTGCAGCAGGTCGCCGCGCGGCTGCTCGGCTGCGTGCGCACGAACGACACGGTGTGCCGGCTCGGCGGCGACGAATTCGTGCTGATGCTGACCGACATGGAAGAGGCCGACGAACACGAAGCGGTGATCGCACGGGTGTCGGCAGAGCTGGCCCGGCCGTTCTCGCTCGGCGCGGACCAGCACGCGATCGTCACCGCCAGCATCGGCATCGCGGCGTTCCCGGACGATGCGGACGAGGCCGAACCGCTGCTGCAGCGGGCCGACGAGGCGATGTATCAGGCCAAGGCCCGCGGTCGCAACTGCACCCAGCGCTATCAGCCGATGGGCCAGGCGCTGTTCCCGACGCCTGACCGCCGGGGCTGAACCGGGTCCGCGCCGGGCAGGCCGACGTTCGCCGGAAAAAGCGGGCGTATCGTGTCGATCCGGCGCGGCCTGTTTCGTCGTCAGGGTGCAGCGCCCGCTTTCGGGGCGCCCGACACCTGCCCAGGAGAACCCGACCATGTCCCACATCAAGCCCATCCCCGACGGCATGCACACCGTCACCCCGCATCTGGTCTGCGCCGACGCCGCCGCGGCCATCGCCTTCTACCGGTCCGCTTTCGGCGCAGAGGAACAGATGCGCCTCGCCGCGCCGCAGGGCAACATCATCCATGCCGCCATCCGCATCGGCGATTCGACGGTCATGCTGGTCGATGCCTTTGCCGGCTGCGGCCTGTTCGACCCGACTCACCTGGGCGGCTCGCCGGTCACGCTGCACCTGCAGGTCGCCGACGTGGACGCCGTCGTCGCCCGCGCAGTGGCGGCCGGTGCAACCGTCACGATGCCGGTCGACGATGCGTTCTGGGGCGACCGCTACGGCAAGCTGAAAGACCCGTTCGGACACGAGTGGTCGGTCGCCACCCACCTGCGCGACGTCAGCCCGGACGAACTGCAGGCCGCGGTGCGGGCGATGTGCAGCACCGATGCGGGCAACCCGGGCGGCCAGTGAGATCGCACTGGGGAGCGGTATCCCGTTCATCCAACCGACCGGCACCGCCGGTCCCGAAGAAGGAGCACACCATGCCGCACATGTTGTTGATCGTCGAACCGGTCGGCCAGCGCGCCGAACGCACCGAAGAAGAAGGCCGCGCGCTGTACGACAGCATGATGCGTTTCGGCGCCGACCTGCAGGCACGCGGCCTGCTGATCGCCAGCGAATCGCTGCACTCCACCGCGTCCGGCGCGCGCGTGGAGACGCGCGAAGGCCGCACCAGCGTGGTCGACGGGCCGTTCGCCGAAGCCAAGGAAATGGTCGGCGGCTTCTTCCTGCTGGCCACCGACAACCGGCAGGAAGCGATCGACATCGCGCGCGCCTGCCCGGCCGCCACCTGGTCGACGGTGGAAGTGCGCGGCGTCGGGCCGTGCTTCGAAAAAGGCTGAGTGAAGAAGGCTGAGTGAAAAAGGGATGAGTTACAAAGGATGAGTGACGCACGCGACGGCGCAGGGCCGCCCGTGCGCTGTCCGTCCGTCGCATTCGCACGCAACCGCAGGGGAAGCCCGCCATGCGCTACATGATCATCGTCAAGGCCACGCGCGACACCGAAGCCGGCGTGATGCCCGAAGAACCGCTGCTGGCCGCGATGGCCGGCTATCACGAAGCGCTCATGCGGGCGGGTGTGCTGCTCGACGCCTCCGGCCTGAAGCCGAGCGCCGACGGCTGGCGCATCCGCTACCGCGGCAGCGCGCGCAGCGTGACCGACGGACCGTTCACCGAGCGCGCGGACATGATCGCCGGCTACACGCTCATCCAGGTGAACAGCCGCGAAGAAGCGCTGGAATGGACGCGCCGCTTTCCGAACCCGGCCGGCGAAGGCGTCGACGCCGAAATAGAAGTGAGGCAGCTGTTCGAGCTGGACGACTTCGCGCCGGGCGAGGCGATCGACCGCTTCCGCGCGATGGACGCCGGCGCTTCATGACGCACAGGCGCGGCCGATGAGCGCGCCCGACATCCACCGCACGCTCGATGCGGTGTGGCGCATCGAATCGGCGCGCATCGTCGGTGCGCTGGCGCGCCGGGTGCGCGACGTCGGCCTGGCCGAAGAGCTGGCGCAGGACGCGCTGCTGACGGCGCTCGAACAGTGGCCGGCGAAAGGCATCCCCGACAATCCGGCCGCCTGGCTGATGACCGCGGCAAGGAACCGCGCGATCGACCTGTTGCGCCAGCGCACCCTGCACGCACGCAAGGCGGACGAGATTGCGTTCGAACTCGAAGGGCAGTTGCAGGATGGCGCACCGCCGGCACCCGACGCCGCGCTCGAAGCGGCCGTCGACAACCCGCTCGGCGACGACGTGCTGCGTCTGGTGTTCATCGCCTGCCACCCGGTGCTGTCGCTCGAAGCGCGCGTGGCGCTGACACTCCGCCTGATCGGCGGCCTGGGCACGCCCGACATCGCGCGCGCCTTCCTGATGCCGGAAGCGACGATCGCCCAGCGCATCGTGCGCGCCAAGCGCACGCTGGCCGAGGCGCGCGTACCGTTCGAACTGCCGCCGCCGGCCGAACTGGCGCAACGGCTGTCGTCGGTGCTGAAGGTGATCTACCTGATTTTCAACGAAGGCTATTCGGCCACTGCCGGTGACGACTGGATGCGACCGACGCTGTGCGAAGAGGCACTGCGGCTGGGCCGCATCCTGGCCGTGCTGGCGCCGGCCGAACCTGAAGTGCACGGACTGGTGGCGCTGATGGAAATACAGTCGTCGCGGCTGCATGCGCGCGTCGATGCAGCCGGCGCGCCCATCCTGCTGCTGGCGCAGGACCGCAACCGCTGGGACCGGCTCCTGATCCGGCGCGGCCTGGCGGCACTCGAACGCGCCGCTTCACCCGACGGTTACGGCCCGTATGCGCTGCAGGCCGCCATCGCCGCCTGCCACGCGCGCGCCGCCACCGCCGCCGATACCGACTGGGGCCGCATCGCTGCGCTGTACGACGCGCTGGCCGAGCGGGCGCCGTCACCGGTGGTCGAGCTGAACCGTGCCGTCGCCCTGGCCATGGCCTTCGGGCCGCAAGCCGGGCTCGACATCATCGACCGGCTGCTCGATGACCCGGCGCTGCGTCACTATCACCTGCTGCCCGGCGTGCGCGGCGATCTGCTGGACAAGCTCGGCCGGCTGGACGAGGCGGCAGCGGAGTTCAGGCGCGCGGCGGCACTGACGCAGAACGGGCGCGAGCGCACACTGCTGCTCGAACGCGCCGCACACTGCGCACGCAATGCAGGGGGCGGCTGAGCGGACGCAACTGAAGTCGCAGCCGATCCGGCAGCGGATGCCGGGACCTGTGCGAGCGCCGCAACCGGCGGCAACGCCCTGGTCCCGCCGCCCGCGCACCGCCGCCGGTTCGCACCCTCTTTCACACCGCGGGATTTCGCGGCCCTCCGCACTGTCCGACACAGCAGGGCGCATTTCCGCCCGAACATCGCATGGGCTGCGTGTCGCAATGCGTACCCATGCCGCCGGCCGTTGTAAGCCTGACCCTGCCCTGCCGGTCTGATCCTGCATGAGGCTGCCCGACCCGGGCATGTCCGCTGAGGCGCCCTGCGCCGCACTGCATACCTACGAGGAGATTCTGCATGAACCGACACATCAACCGACGCGAATGGCTGGGCGTGATCGCAGCCGGCGCGCTCGGCGCCTTCGCCGCCCGCGTGATCGCGGCCGACGCACCTGCTGTCGCCACCGGCGGCGCACCCACCCCGCTCAAGCTCAGTGACGCCGAATGGCGCAAGCGCCTGTCGCCCGGCCAGTACGCGGTGCTGCGCAATGAAGGCACCGAGCGTCCGCGCAGCAGCCCGCTGAACGAGGAAAAGCGCCGCGGCACCTATCACTGCGCCGGCTGCGATCTGCCGCTGTTTTCGTCCGACACGAAATACGAAAGCGGCACCGGCTGGCCCAGCTTCCACACGGCGCTGCCCGGTGCGCTCGGCACCAAGACCGACTTCAAGGCCATCCTGCCGCGCACCGAATACCACTGCGCGCGCTGCGGCGGCCATCAAGGTCATGTGTTCGACGACGGCCCGGCGCCGACCGGCAAGCGCTACTGCAACAACGGCATCGCGCTGCGTTTCGCGCCGGCCGAGACGTGAGCGCCATGACGAAACAGCTGATCGGCGCACTGGCCGGCGCCGCGCTGTGCGCGGTCGTGTTCGCGCAGGCGCCTGCCGCTGCACCGGCCGCTCAGCCGGCGGTTGCGAAAGCCACTTTTGCGGGCGGCTGCTTCTGGTGCGTCGAGGTCGATTTCGACAAGGTGCCGGGCGTGCTGTCGACCACCTCGGGCTACACCGGCGGCAAGACCCCCAACCCGACCTACAAGACGGTGTCGTCCGACACCACCGGCCACGCCGAAGCGGTGCTGATCGAATACGACCCGGCGAAGGTGAGCTACGAACAGCTGCTGGCCCATTTCTGGCGCAGCATCGATCCGACCACGAAAGACCGCCAGTTCTGTGACGCGGGCCACTCCTATCGCAGTGCCATCTTCGCGCATGACGCCGCGCAGCTCGACGCCGCGCGGCGCTCGCTGGCCGAACTGGAAAAGACCAAGCCCTTCAAGGCGCCCATCGTCACCGAAATCAACACGGCGAGCACCTTCTACCCGGCCGAGGACTATCACCAGGACTATTACAAGAAGAACCCGGCGCGCTACCAGTATTACCGCTGGAGCTGCGGCCGCGATGCGCGGCTGAAGGAAGTGTGGGGCGGGAAGTGAAGTGCCATGTTGCCGGAAGCCGGGACGATGCACGAGTTCAGGCGCGCGGTGTCGCCAGCGCGGACGGATTGGCTCTTGCGAAGGGCAGCACAGTCGCGGTTTTCGTAGGAGCCGTCCCACGGTCGGCCCTGCATGGCCGACCGGCTCCACGGGCGGCGAGCCGTGCTCGCCGACCCCCCCGCTCCGCCCCTGCAGGCGATCCGGTCTCAAAGCACGCGACGGCGCACGATCAACGTGCGGATCGCGGACAGGGTCCGCTCCTACGCGGAGCGCACCCGGTCTTCGCGGGCGCCGGTCCACGGCGGGCGTTGCGCGTCCATCCGCACGAATTCACTCCGGGTGCCGGATGAGGTTCGGCGTGTCGCGCGGGTCGAAGTCGTCCCAGTCGCCGGCGGCGATCGTGCCGTCGGCGCGTTCGATCTGGTCGGCACCGAGCGCCTCGAGGATGGCGATCACCTGTGCCTCGGTGCCCTGCCCGTTCATCGCCACGGCCACCACCATCCCGGATTCACGCTGCGGCAGCGCGTTATCGGTACCGGCCTCGTCCTCGCCGCCCTCCTTCATCTGCGAAAGGCTGCCCACCAGCGTGCCGATATGCGCACCGACTGCCGCGCCGAGGACCGAACTTACCGGTCCCATCACGGCGATGCCGGCCACGCCCACGGCGGCACCGATGGCACCACCGGTGGCCGCGCCGCGCAGCAGGCCCTCGTCGGCTTCGGTTGCACCGGGTGATTCGTCGCGGTCGCCGCCGACCGGATACAGATCGTGCTGCCCGGCCGGATTGACATAGAAGGCACTGATGCCGTCGCGCGGGAAGCCCGCGGCCAGCAGTTCGGTGATGGCGAGTTCAACCTGGTCCTGGCGCTGCAGGCGCCCGGCGATGATGGATGTCATGACGGCCCTTTTCTGTGAATGCCATGCGGATGCCGGGTCACTGCGCCACAGGGCGCCCGACGACATCCGCGATGGACGCGCGCCCGACCACCGGGCGCTTTGACCGCTGCAGCATGGCAGCTGCGATGTGCCGGGTCTGTACGGTGGCGAACCGGTGCCGTGGCCGCGCCTGCGCACGTCGGCATCCTTTCCGGATACGCCCCACCGTGCGGCCGGACCTTGCGTTAAGCGGCACTTAATGTCGCGCGTTCAGGATGTGTCCATCCGCCCGCTCAGACGGGCAGCTTTCCGGACCGCCACCGCATGACGCACCATGACATCCGACAGGGCGTGCCGCACGACACTGCCGTGGTCATGGCGTGCGACGCGAACTACGCGCCCTACGCGTTCTTCATGGCCGAACAGATTGCGTTGCTGCACCCCGACCGCACCTTCGACATCTGCCTGTTCTCGCAGGATGACCTCGTGCTGCCACCGGGGTTGCTCGGCACCGGACTCAAGCTGATGAAATTGCCGCCCGGCAACCCGTTCCGCACGGGCACCCAGGCCGATCGACACGGCGCGGCGGCCTACCTGCGATTGCTGATTCCCGGCGAGGTCACGGGCTGCTACCGGCGCATCCTCTACCTCGACAGCGACATCATGCCGATGAGCGCGGGCATCGATCAGTTGCTCGAGATCGACCTGCTCGGCGCGGTCATCGGCGCGGTGCGCGACAACGTGCAATGGCGCACGCCAGGGCGGCGCGTCCCGGAGAACCGCACGCTCGGCCGGCCGGCCTCGCCTTACTTCAACTCGGGCATGCTGCTGATCGACGTCGAACGCTACCAGTCGGAACGCATACTCGGGCGCTGTCTGCAGGTGCTCGCCAAGTCGCCCGAAGCCGTGCTGCGGCACGACCAGTCGCTGCTCAACCTTGCGCTCGACGGCGACTGGACGGAACTGAGTCCGGTGTGGAACTGGCAATACACCTGGTCGTCGCGCTTCTTCTCGGATCTGGTGGAGCCGAAACTGGTGCACTTCATAGGACCGAACAAGCCCTGGCGCGACACCGCATGCACCTTGCCGCCGCGCTTTCGGCGCGCCTACCGGGCGTTCGCCCAGCGTCATTACCCTGCGCGAGCGGATCTTGCCGCCATCGACCCGGCGCGCCGCGGCTGGCCGCCGAAACTTGCGCGTGTCTACCTCAAGCACCTGCTGAGCATCGGCGCCATGACCGACTACCTGAACCGCTTCGACACCGACTTTTCCTGCCGTCCCGCGACGTGGAAGCCGGCGGTCGCGCCGCGCCGCCGGGTTGCTGCAACCTTCAATATGCCCAGAGGCACCGGCTTACGTGCTGCACGGCATCCGGGTTCGCCGCGCAGCGCAACCGCAAGCCGCTGACGCCGCCGACGTCCAGCCCTGCCGCCCCGACGTCCGCACTCGCACAGGTCATCAGCCGGTCGGCGTCATGGCCGGCGGTGCGGGCAGCGGTGGTACCTGACCGGCGGCTCAGTTCCGTCGGGCGCGGGCAGCGAATCCCGCCAAACCAAGGCCGGCCAGCAGCATGGCCCAGGTCGAGGGCTCGGGAATCGGCGGGGCGGCGGTCAGCGATCCGACGAAATGCGCGTCGTCGGCCAGACCGTTGCCGGCAGTGAAGCCGATGTAGATGCCGCGGCCGAGGAAGTTCGACTCGTCGTCATACAGGTCGGTCGCGACGGAACTCCAGTCGGCCGAGGACCACTCGACGCGATAGCTCTGACTGGTGAAGGCCTGCAGGATTTCGAAGGACAACGTGCCTGTTTCGTCCTCGTCACCCGACGGCGTGAAGCCCACCGTACCGAACCACTGGTAGTAGTCGGCCGGCTGGATGTCGGGCAGGCCGGTTTCCGTGAATGCCAGGGGGCTGCTGCTGCCGTCGCCCAGAATCTGCACGCTGACCGCGTGCGGTTCGTTGTCGAAATTGAAGGTATCGACGGCAAACGCATAGCCGTTCATGCCGCTGCCGCCGTACCCTAGGTCGGAACCGCCCGTGCCGAGCGCAGGCGTGCTGCCGGTCATGAAGAAAGTCAGGCCGTCGCCTTGCACACCCACCGGGTTGCCCTCGCCATCGACGCCTCCGGAATGCGCGACAAAGAACCGGAACGAAACCTCGAACGGCGCATTGAAATCGACAATGAACGGCCCCGGCGCGAACGCCCCACCGACCGATCCGCCGCCGATGCCGCGATTGAGCTGCGCATAGCTGTCCGTTGCATCGCCAAGATCGTTGTTGAATGCAGTGGCATCGCCCACCAAGGTCCAGGTGCTGAAATCGACGTTGGTCGTGAGATCGATGAAATTGGCGTGCGCGACCGGCGACAGACCGGCGAGCGCGAGTGCGATCAGGGGGGCGGTGACCCGCTTGCGGATGGGTTTGATGGATGCGCAGTACATCTTCACTCCTTTGGCGAGACCAGGAAACGAAGCAACCAGAAGGGCTCGCGAATCGAGTGCCGAGGCCGCGAGAAGACGTCGTGCCCGCGCGCGCGCAGAACCGGCATGCTCGAGGTCACGATGCACACGAAGCAACGCAACCGCCGTGCCAGCCCTGGAGAAACCACGCAAGCCATTGATTCATTGTGATTGTCCGCACAAGAATCGCGGCCAGCGACGACAGCCTTTCACAGACTGTCAAAAACACCGACAAGCCGGTTCGGGGCGACGCCCCTGAATCGTCGGGTACACGCTGCGACGTCGAAGGCGAGCGGTTCCTTCATCGCGCCAGCCGCTCTGCCAGATCCTCGATCAGCAGCCGTACCCGGTGCGGTACGTGGCGATTGCCCGGCAGCACGGCGTAGACGCCGAGTTCTGGCGTGTCGAAGGCGCTCAGCACCGCCACCAGTCGGCCGTCCGCCAGCCACGGGTCGAGGATGAAGTCGGGCTGGCACGTGATGCCCATGCCGCGGGCGGCGGCCTCGGTCAGCACGTCGCCATTGCTGGCGGTCAGTCGGGCGCGCAGCGGGATGGCGACCGTCTGGCCGTCGACGCTGAAGGTCCAGCTCGGCGTGGCGTTGGCGGTGTAGCCCAGGCACTCGTGGTGGGTGAGATCGTCCGGGCGCTGCGGCGCACCGTGACGCGCAAGGTAATCGGGTGACGCGGCGACGATGAGACGGCTGGTGGCCAGGCGCCTTGCGACGGTGGCGGGGTCGAGCCGTGCGGTGACACGGATGGCGAGGTCCATGCCCTCTTCGATCAGATTCACCCGCCGGTCGTTGTAATCGATGTCGAGGCTGACTTCGGGGTAGCGCTGTGCAAAATCGAGCAGCAGCGGCGACAGCCGTTTCAGCCCGTAACTGAGAGGCGCGCCGAGGCGGATCGCGCCGCGCGGCGTCTGCCGTGCCTCACCGATGCCGGTTTCGGCCGCTTCGACCAGATTCAGGATGACGCGACACTTTTCCAGATAGGCGGTGCCCGCCGAGGTCAGCGACAGCCGGCGCGTGCTGCGCGCCATCAGCTTCACGCCGAGATGCGCTTCGAGCGCGGCGATCTGCCGCGTCACCACCGAGCGCGCCACATTGAGCTGCTGCGCCACGGCCGAAAAGCTGCCCAGTTCGGCCACCCGTACGAACAGCTGCATCGCGTCCAGTCGATCCATTGTTGTTGTTCCAGCAACGATCAATTACTGATTGTGTCCTATTTCGGCGCAATGATGACGGCTATGGTTCGGTCATGGACTTCAACACCGCCCCGATGACCGCCTCACCCCGCACCGCCGCCGGCCTGGCGTCGCTGTTCGTGCCGCACGGCGCGCCGACCTTCGCGCTGCAACCCGGTGCCGCCGGCGCGGCGCTGACGGCGATCGCCGCGCGCCGGCCCCGCCCACGCGCCGTCCTCATCGTCAGCGCCCACTGGGACACCGTCGTGCCGACCGTCGGTGCGGCCACCCGCTTCGACACGATCCACGATTTCAGCGGCTTTCCGCCGGCGCTGCACGCGCTGCGCTACCCGGCCACCGGCTGCCCCGAACTGGCGCGCAGCGTGGCGGCAGTGATCGAAGCGGCCGGTCTGCCGGTGCGGTTCGACACGACACGCGGCCTCGACCATGGCGCCTGGGTGCCGCTGCGCCTGATGTTCCCGGACGCCGACGTGCCGGTGATCGCGCTGTCGATCCAGACCGCAGGCGGGCCGGATCAGGCGTGGCGGCTCGGCCGCGCGCTGGCCGCGCTGCAGCACGATCTGCTCGTCATCGGTTCCGGCAACCTGACGCACAACCTGCGCGACTGGCACGCCGTATCGCATCTGGGCGCCGACACACCGGCCTATGTGCGCGCCTTCGCCGAGTGGGTGGCCGATACGCTGAGCGCCGGCGACACGACGGCGCTGCTCGACTACCGGCGCCGCGCGCCCGGCGGCGTGCAGGCGCACCCGAGCGAAGAGCATCTGCTGCCGCTGTTCGTTGCCCTGGGCGCGGCGGGCGACGGCGCGCAGGCAACGCGTTTTCATGCAGGCATCGACGAGCACGTGCTGGCGATGGATGCCTGGACCTTCACCCCCGCGACACAGGGAGACCTGCCATGAGCCTCACCAACACCCGCGACAACTACGGCCGCATGGCGAAGTGGTTGCACTGGTCAACCGCCGCGCTGTTTCTCGCCGCCTACTGCTCGGTCTATTTCCGCCAGTGGTTCACCGAGAAGCAGACGCCGGAAAACCTGACCGCGCTGCAGATCCACCTGTCGGTCGGCGTGACGATTGCCGTCGTCGTCGTGCTGCGCGTGCTGTGGCGCCTGAGCACGCCACAGCCGGCCGACGAGCCGGGCACGCCGCTGGCGCATCGCGCCGCGCATCTGGGTCACATGGCGCTGTATGCCGTGATGATCGTCGCGCCGATCACCGGCTATCTGGGTACCGGCGTCGATACCGACTTCTTCTTCCTGTTCGACATACCGAAGTTCGAAAGCACGGCGCTGTTCCGGACCGTGGTGGCCGACGGCATGGGACTGGATTTCAAGACCTTCGAAAAGCCGATCGACTTCATCCACAAGGATGTGCTCGGTGCCTGGCTGATCTGGCTGCTGATCGCCGGCCACGCCGCGGCGGCGCTGTACCACCACTTCGTCAGGCGTGATCGCACGCTGCTGAAGATGACCACCGGCGGCTGAGCCGCCAAGCGCAACACACCTTTTATATATGCAACATCACTGGAGCACTGCCATGACCCCGCTGAAAACCCTCGTCGCCGCACTCGCCTGCGCCACCGTGACCGCGCCCGCACTGGCGGCCCCGGAGACGTACACGCTGGACGCCGGCCACACCTTCCCGCGCTTTTCGTACAGCCATTTCGGATTTTCCACGCAGCTGAGCCGCTTCAACCGGTCGACCGGCACAGTGACGCTGGACCGCGCCGCCCGGACCGGCGCGGTCGACATCACCATCGACACGACCTCGGTCGACACCGGCTTCGCGGTGTTCGACGAGCACATCCAGGCGGAAGACTTTCTCGACACCGCGAAGCACCCGACCGCGACCTTCAGGTCAAGCAAGGTGGTATTCAGCGGCGACACGCCGACCGCCGTCGAAGGGGTGCTGACGCTCAAGGGCGTGAGCCGGCCGGTCACGCTGAAAGTGACGTCCTTCCAGGCCATACCGCACCCCATCCTGAAGAAGGACGCCCTCGGCGCCAACGCCACGGTCACCGTCAAGCGCACCGATTTCAACATGGGCAAGTACGCCCCGCACGTCGGCGACGACGTGACGATCGATGTCGCCGTCGAGGCGATCAGGGAATAGGCCGTCCGTGTCGCAGCGGACAGGCGGGCTGCCGGCTGCGGCGATCCGGCCGCGGGTTGGGGCGGCGGCTTTGGGGGTGATGGCTGTTGGGCCATTGACTGTGTGAGCCACTGGCTGTGGGAGCGGCGTCCCCGCCGCGATCAGTGTCGCGATGTTCGCTGTGCGAAGTACATATCGCGGCGAGGGCGGAGCGGGGGTTTCGGCGAGCACTGCTCGCCGCCCGCAGAGCCGGCCGGCCATGCAGGGCCGGCAGTGGATCGCCGCTCCCACAGGGGCGCCACTTCCACAGCGGGAGGAGCGACTTTCACAGGAGGGCCGCTTCTACACGACGCCGCTCCGCCGCCCGCGCCTGCAAGGCGCGAGCAGCCGGGCGTCAGGCCAGATTGCGCACCGTCTTTTCGCGCGCCCACTGGCGGGTGCCTGCGGCGGCGATGAAGCCGGCGTGATCGTCGACATCGAACACCCCAGCATCGGCAACGACGCCAGCAGCCTTCAGCAGCGTGCGGCCGCCATCGTCGAGCATCAGCGCCTTCAGGTGGCCGAAGGCGTCGCGCACGAAATCGATGGCCGCGGCGTCGGCAGACAGTTCGACGGCACCCGACGACGACAGCACGATGGCCACCGCGTCGAACATGACGGACGGCGTGCCGGCGAGCTGGCCGTCGGCGGCGAATGTCGAACCGTCGCGCAGCTTCGCGCCACCGACCTTGGGCGCGACGAGTTTCACGGTCGCACCGGCCTCGACCAGCGCCGTGTGAAGTGCTTCGATCGCCGCATCGTCGGTACCGTCGTTCATCAGGATGGCGACGACCCGTCCGGTCAGCGTGTTGCGCCCCTTGCCGATGGTGCGCAGCGCCGGTGACGGCTCGCGATCCTGCGCCGGGCGCGCCGCAGCGGGCGCCGCCGGCAGGTCGATCATGCCGAGACCGTCGGCCGCGCGCCGCGCCAGCGCCTCGTCGATGTGGCGCAGATGTCCGACCATCGCGGCGCGGACGTGCGGGTGTTCGACCTTGGACAGCTCGAACACGAGTGCCGACGCGATGTGCGCCTGTTCATGTTCGGTCTGGCTGCGCCAGAACTGGCGCGCCTGGCTGTAGTGGTCGGCGAACGTGTCGGCGCGGATGCGGCCGCGCTGCCCGCCCTCGTCGATGGCCATGCTGCGGAAGCCCGTGGCCGGTGATTCGCGCGCCAGATCAGGGGCCAGCGAATTGGGTTCATAGGCCACGCGCCCCTTGGGCTGACCCATCTGCATGTGACCGTCGCGCTGCTGGTTCGAGAACGGGCACTTCGGCGCATTGACCGGAATCTGGTGGAAATTGGCCGAGCCGAGACGCGACAGCTGGGTGTCGAGATAGGAATGCAGACGCCCCTGCAGCAGCGGATCGTTCGAGAAGTCGATGCCGGGCACCAGATGCGACGGGCAGAACGCCACCTGTTCGGTTTCGGCGAAGAAGTTGTCCGGCCAGCGGTCGAGCACCATGCGGCCGATCTCCTGCAGCGGCACCAGCTCTTCCGGAATCAGCTTGGTCGAGTCGAGATGGTCGAACGGGAAAGCGGCCGCCTCTTCTTCGGTGAACAACTGCACCGAAAACGTCCATTCCGGGAAATTGCCGGCGGCGATGGCCTCGAACAGGTCGCGCCGGTGAAAGTCGGGGTCGGCACCGGCGATCTTGACTGCTTCGTCCCATACCGTCGATTGCAGGCCGAGCACCGGGCGCCAGTGGAACTTGACGAAGGTCGATTTGCCGGCCGCATCGATCAGCCTGAAGCTGTGGATGCCGAAGCCTTCCATCATGCGCAGCGAGCGCGGCAGCGTGCGGTCGGACATGGCCCACATGACCATGTGCATCGATTCCGGCGTCAGCGAAATGAAATCCCAGAAGGTGTCGTGCGCCGAGCCGGCCTGCGGAAAGCCACGGTCCGGCTCCATTTTCACGGCATGGATCAGATCGGGAAACTTGATCGCGTCCTGGATGAAAAAGACCGGAATGTTGTTGCCGACCAAGTCCCAGTTGCCCTGCTGCGTGTAGAACTTGATCGCGAAGCCGCGCACGTCGCGCGGCGTGTCCACCGACCCCGAGCCGCCGGCCACCGTCGACATGCGGCTGAACACCGGCGTGCGCGTGCCGACTTCGGTCAGCACCGGCGCCGTCGTGTAGTCGGCCAGCGAGTGCGTCAGTTCGAAGTAGCCGTGCGCGCCGCTGCCGCGCGCATGCACGATGCGCTCGGGAATGCGCTCGTGGTCGAAGTGGGTGATCTTCTCGCGCAGGATGAAATCTTCCAGCAGCGTCGGCCCGCGCGGATGGGCACGCAGCGAGTTCTGGTTGTCGGCAATCTCCAGCCCCTGATTCGTGGTCAGTACCGGATGATCGGCGCCGGCCACTTGATGCAGTTCGCCGCCGTTGCCGGGGCAAGCGTTGGCGGATTGCGGGGTGGTGGTCTTTTCCTTGCTGTCATGCTTCTTCATGCGGGGTGTCCTTCGGATGTTCTGTGGGGCGCGCAGGCGCAGGCAATCGGTGGCGTGGGGTTCAGCCGCGCAGGAACTCGAGCACGTCGGCGATGAAGCGTTCCTTGTGGCTGGCGAACAGGCCGTGCGGGGCGCCTTCGTACTCGATGAAGCGGGCATGCAGGATGGCGCGCGCGGTCAGGCGCGATGACGATTCGATCGGTACGATCTTGTCGTCGCTGCCGTGGATGATCAGTGTGGGCACGGTGAACGACGCCAGGTCGCCGCGGAAGTCGGTACTCGAAAACGCCTTCGCGCAGGCGAGCGTCGCCTTCAGGCTGGCCTGCATCGACACCGAGCAGGCCCACGCCATCACCTCGTCGCTGACCGGGTGCGACACCATGCCCACGCCGAAGAAGTTCTTGAAGAAGGGCGGCCAGAAGGCGGCGCGATCCGCCGCGATGGCAGCGGCGGTTTCATCGAACTTCGCCTGCTCGACGCCCTCCGGGTTGTCGTCGGTCTTCAGCCGGAACGGCAAGGTCGACGCCACCAGCACGGCCTGTTTCACCTGATTGCCGGCATGGCGTGACATGTAGCGCGCCACCTCGCCGCCACCCATCGAAAAGCCGAGCAATGTGGCGTCATGCGCGCCGGTCTGCTCGAGCACATCGGCCAGGTCGTCGGACAGCGTGTCGTAGTCATAGCCGGTCCACGGCTGGTCCGAGCGGCCGAAGCCGCGCCGGTCGTAACTGATGGCGCGCATGCCGGCGTCGGCGATGGCCATCGACAGGTCGTCGAAACTGTCGGCCGACAACGGCCAGCCGTGGGTCATCACGACCGGGCGGCCCTGCCCCCAGTCCTTCACGTAAAGCTTCACGCCGTCGCGCGTGGTGACATGGTTCATGGTGATCTCCGATCATTCAATGCGGTGCATGCCGGTTCACGCAGAGCGCGGCCGGACGGTCATTCCTGGAGCGCGCGCGCTTCAGGTCTTGCCAGCCTTCTTGCGGGCGGCCGTGAGACAGTGGCTGCGCGTATCGCTCGCCATGGCTTCGCATTTCGCGACCGCGCGCTGGTAGTCGGCATCACGGCGAGCGTCGGCCGGCGTCTGTGCAACGCTGCCTCCCGCGCCGCTTTTGGCCTTGGCCAGCGCGCTCGCCTGTTCCGCCTTGGCTTCGGCAAGACAGCGCGCCTTGTCTGCGCCCACCTGCTCATCGCATCGTTCGCGCGCAACCGCATACGCAGCGTCGGCGCGCACCACAGGTATGGCTGCAGCATCCGACAGATGGCCGCTGCGACGGAATGCGAGTTCGGCATGTGCAATGGACTGCACGGCGCGCGCTTCCTCGACGCAGATGTCCTTGGTGTTGCTGGTCAGTGCATCGCACAGCGCCCTCGCGTGGGTGAAGGTCGACGCGATGCGTGCCGTTTCAAGTTCGGACTCGAAGCGGGTCATCGGTCCGGCTGCGAGCGCCGGCAAGGACAGCAGCACGAGCGCACACGGCACGAGGATGGGGAACAGGCGGTTCATGGTGCGATCATCAGAAGCAGAAGGTGCGGTCCGCTGGAACATGCGTACCGTTGTATTCACCCGCCGCCATCAGGTCTGTTCGCCAGCGCACGCGTTGCCGCGCCCGATGCGGATGTCCGCCTTCAGCCCGTGTATACCCCACCCGCGCTGTGTCCGTCAGCGCACAGACAAGGATTGCGCCCATGAGCACGATGCGAGCCCGTATAAATATATGTCGGAGAACAATTCATGAGTCTTGGAACCATATTGCTGGTCGTGCTGATCCTGATCCTGATCGGCGTCATCCCGACCTGGGGCCACAGCCGCAACTGGGGCTACGGCCCGAGCGGCGCCCTGGGTCTGGTCGTCATCGTGCTCATCGTGCTGCTGCTGATGGGTCGCATATGACGCAGCGCAGGGTTGCGGCATCGCGCCCGGGCCATCTGACGGGTGCGGTGCTCGCGCTCTGCGTGCTGCTCGCCGGCTGCGGCGATACGGCGAAACTTCAGGTCGCCGCAGGTACCGGGCCGGAGCCGATGCTGCCGACGCCGGTCAGCCGCCTGTTGCCGACCGTGAATATCGCGCCAGCCATCGGCTGGGCCGAGGGCGGCGCACCCCTTGCTGCGGCCGGTACACAGGTCGCCGCCTTCGCACGCGGCCTCGATCACCCGCGCTGGCTGCACGTACTGCCCAACGGCGATGTGCTCGTGGCCGAAAGCAATGCACCCGCAACGCCGGACGACGGCAAGGGCCTCAAGGGCTGGATCAGCGGACTGGTCATGAAGCGGGCCGGTGCCGGCGTACCCAGCGCCAACCGCATCACCCTGCTGCGCGACAGTGACGGCGATGGTGTCGCCGACCTGCGCAGCGTGCTGCTTTCCGGACTGAATTCACCCTTCGGCATGGCGCTGGTCGGCGACACGCTGTACGTTGCCAACACCGACGCGGTGCTCGGCTTTCCATATGTCACCGGCAACACCGAAATCACCGCACCCGGCGTCAAGCTGGTCGATCTGCCCGCCGGGCCGATCAATCATCACTGGACGAAGAACCTGATCGCCAATCTGGAAGGCAGCCTGCTCTACGTCACGACCGGCTCGAACAGCAATGTCGCCGAGCGCGGCATGGCCGCCGAAGAAGGCCGCGCCGCCATCTGGGAGGTGGATCTGGCGACGCGCACGCACCGCCTGTTCGCGACCGGCCTGCGCAACCCGAATGGCCTGGCGTGGGACCCACATCGCAAGGCGCTGTGGACGGTGGTGAATGAACGCGACGAAATCGGCAGCGACCTGGTGCCCGATTACCTCACCTCGGTGCGCGACGGCGACTTTTACGGCTGGCCTTACAGCTACTACGGCCAGCATGTCGATGCGCGGGTGCAGCCGCAGCAGCCGGCGCTGGTCGCACGCGCCCGCAAGCCCGACTATGCACTGGGGCCGCACACCGCCTCGCTCGGTCTGGCGTCGTCGTCGGGCACCACGCTGCCCGCGGCATTCGCCAGCGGCATGTTCATCGGCCAGCATGGCTCGTGGAACCGCCGGCCGCACAGTGGCTACAAGGTCATTTTCGTGCCGTTCGACGAAGGCAGGCCGGCGGGCGCACCGGTCGATGTGCTGACCGGTTTCCTGAGCCCGGACGGCGAGGCCTACGGCCGGCCAGTGGGCGTCGCGCTCGACCGGAAGGGCGCGCTGCTGGTGGCCGACGATGTCGGCAACACGATCTGGCGAGTCACGGCCGCGCGCTGAAGACGCCGCGCGGATGAAACGGCCATGAATGCCTTTCGCCCGAGCCGACGATGGCGCGCCTGGCTGGTTGCAGGCGGGGTGGCTGCCGCAGTCCTGACGGGTCTGGCAGCCTGCAGCAGCCTGCCCGTGCTGGTGCCGGATCTGAACCGCCACTCGGAACGCTCGGTGCAGCTCGGTGGCATGCACGGCCCGCTTTCGACAGCCGACAGCGCGGCCATCCTGGACCGGCTGCGCCGGCGCAATCCGGATTCGGACCTTCTCGAACGCAATCTCGCGCGGGAAGAAGCCTTGGTCGACAGTCCGCTCACCATCGGCAATGCCGTGCGACTGCTGCAGGACGGCCCCGCTACCTATCAGGCCATGCTGACGGCGATCGCCGCCGCCCGCGACCACATCAATATGGAAACCTACATCCTCGACGACGACCCGGTCGGCCAGCGCTTTGCACGGGCATTGATCGAAAGGCAGCGCGCCGGCGTGCAGGTGAACCTGATCCGCGACAGCGCCGGCACCTTCGACACGCCTTCCGCCTTCTTCCGGCAACTGACCGACGAAGGTGTCCGGATACTCGAATTCAACCCGGTCAACCCGCTGGTGGCGATGAACGACTGGGCGTGGAACCAGCGCAATCATCGCAAACTGTTGATCGTCGACGGGCAGACCGCCTTCCTGGGCGGCATCAACATCAGCAGTGTCTATTCGGGCGGCTCCTTCAACAAACGCAGCCCGAACCCGCCCACGGACGAAGCGCTCGCCTGGCGCGATACCGACCTGCAGCTCGACGGACCGGTGGTGGCCGAACTGCAGAAACTTTTCCTGGCGGCATGGGCGGCACAGAAGGGCGAGCCGCTGGACGAGCGGAAATGGTTTCCGGCGCCGCGAAATGCCGGTCGACAGATCGTGCGGGCCATCGGCAGCTCACCGGAAGACGCCTACAGCCAGATCTACGTGACCTTGCTGTCGGCCATCGGCAGTGCGGAAAAAAGTGTGCGTATCACCAATGCCTATTTCGCACCTGACCCTCAGTTGCTGGACACACTCGAAGCCGCGGCCGCACGCGGTGTAGATGTGGTGCTCATCTTGCCGAGCAAGACCGATTCCTGGCTCGTCTTCCATGCCGGGCGCGGCTACTACGCACGACTGCTCGAGGCCGGCGTGCGAATCTACGAACGGCAGGGCGTGATCCTGCATTCGAAGACCGCGCTGATCGACGATGTCTGGGCGACGGTCGGGTCGACCAACCTGGACTGGCGCAGCTTCCTGCACAACCATGAACTGAATGCCGTGGTGCTCGGGGCTGAATTCGGCAGTCAGTTGAAGGCAATTTTCGAACGCGATCTGGCCGGATCCGAGGCCATCACGCTGGAAGACTGGCAGCGGCGACCGATCGGATTGCGGCTGAAGGAAATGTTTTCACGTCTCTGGGAGTACTGGTTATGAACGACGGGCTTAAAATCGCCGCCGCCGGCGCAACGACCTTCGTCGTGATGCTCGCGCTCGACCTGATCTGGCTGGGCGTCGTGGCGAAAGCCGCCTATCGGCAGGGCATCGGCCACCTGATGGCCGATCGCCCCGACATCGCAGTCGCGGCCATCTTCTACGTGGTCTATGCAACCGGGCTGACCGTGTTCGCACTGGTCCCGCACGCCGCGCACGCCGGGCTCGGGAAAACCCTGACGAGTGCCGCATTGTTCGGATTCTTCGCCTACGCCACCTACGACCTGACCAACCTCGCGACGCTGAAGAACTGGCCGCTGCAGCTGACCCTGATCGACATCGCGTGGGGCACCGTGGTCAGCGCGGTTTCGGCAACCGCCGGCAAATACTTGCTCGACCGGCTGAGTCCCGCGATGTCGTAGAAATGATGATTGAACGCCGGCAGGCGCCCGATCGACGCGCCGGTTCGCGATCAATGGGCGGCGCGGGGGTTTCGGCGAACACGCCTCGCCGCCCGCAGGGCCAGCCGTCGGCCGCTCCTGCAGGTCGAGCGGTGTCCCAAACCCCGGCAGCGCGGTCTGTCACGAAGCCACCCCCGAAAATCACGTGACGTCTCTTGCAGGAGCGATCCATTGATCGCGAACCGGTGCGTCGATCAGCGGTCCTTCATGACCAGCACGCAGTCAGGCATCAGTTCGACCGACGGTTTGAACACCTGCCCACCGTTGGCAAACACGCAGCCCGCCGCGATCAGGCGCTGCGCGGCGGCGCGGGACGGGGCCATCCCGCGTTCGACCAGCAGGGCGTCGACGCGCATGCGCCCTGCGCGGTCGTCCGGCGCGGCGGCCTTCGGTACGGGCACCGGTGCGGGACGTGCGGTGCGGCGATGGAATGACTTCACGGCAGTACGTGATTCTCGAACTGCTGCCGCAGCCTGAGCTTCAGCATCTTGCCGGTTGCCGTGTGCGGGATGTCGTCGACGAACACCACGTCGTCGGGCACCTGCCAGCGCGCGACCTTGCCGTCGTAGAAGGCGAGCATCGCATCGCGGTCGAGTTCGGCGCCCGGCTTTCTCACCACGACCAGCAGCGGCCGCTCGTCCCATTTGGGGTGCCGGCAGGCGATCACCGCCGCTTCGAGCACCGCCGGGTGGGCCATGGCGATGTTTTCCAGTTCGATCGAACTGATCCATTCGCCGCCGGACTTGATCACGTCCTTGCTGCGGTCGGTGATCTGCATGTAGCCGTCGGCATCGATGGTGGCGACGTCGCCGGTGGCGAACCACCACTGGCCGTCGAGTTCGCGCAGCGCCGAGCCGGCTTCGCCGAAATAGCGCTCGATGACCCAGCCGCCGCGCACCAGCAGGTCGCCGCTGCTGCGGCCGTCCCACGGCAGTGCACGGCCGTCGTCGCCGACAATGGCCAGATCGATGCCGCAGATCGCGCGCCCTTGCTTGTTCAGCAGCGCCCGCTGCGCATCCGGCGGCAGCGTCGCATGCTGTGCCTTGAGCCGCGACAGCGTGCCCAGCGGCGACAGTTCGGTCATACCCCAGGCGTGGATGACCTGGACGCCGTAGTCCTCTTCGAGCGTCTGCCGCATGGCCGGCGGACACGCCGCGCCGCCGATGACGGTGCGCTTGAGGCTGGACATCTTCAGCCCGGCGCACTTCAGGTGGTTGATGACGCCCAGCCACACGGTCGGCACACCGGCGCTGAACGTGACCTGTTCCTGTTCGAACAGCTCGTGCAGCGACTTGCCGTCGAGGAAGGGGCCGGGGAACACCAGCTTGGCGCCGACCATCGGCCCGCTGTACGGCAGACCCCACGCGTTCACGTGGAACATCGGCACCACCGGCAGGATGACATCTGCGGCCGAACAACTCATCGCGTCAGGCAGCGCCGCGCCGTAGGCATGCAGCACCGACGAGCGGTGGCTGTACAGCGCGCCTTTCGGGTGACCGGTCGTGCCCGAGGTGTAGCACAGGCTGGACGCGGTGTTCTCGTCGAATTCCGGCCAGCGGTAGTCGCCGTCCTCGGCGTCGATCAATGCCTCGTAGCACAGCAGGCCGGGCAGCGTCGTCGCCGCCGGCATGCGGGCGCGGTCGGTCATCAGCACGAAATGACGCACCTGCTTCAGCGCGGGGGCGATCTGTTCGACCAGCGGCAGGAAGGTGAGATCGAAGCACAGCACCTGGTCGGCCGCGTCATTGGCGATCCACGCGATCTGGTCCGGAAACAGGCGCGGATTGATGGTGTGGCACACCCGCTGCGAGCCGGACACGCCGTAATAGATTTCGAAGTGGCGATAGCCGTTCCAGGCCAGCGTGCCGATGCGTTCGCCCGGCTGCGTGCCGAGTCGCGCCAGCGCCTGTGCGAACTTGCGGCTGCGCAGTTCGGCGTCGCGATACGTCGTACGGTGGATGTCGCCCTCGACCCGGCGCGACACGATTTCGGTGTCGCCGTGGTGGCGCGCCGCGTGGCGGATCAGGTTCGAGATGAGCAGCGGCATCTGCATCATCTGGCCGGGTACCGGATTCATGCGCTTCCCTCCACACGACGACGGACGGATGCACCCCTGACGGCCACGACGCAGCCGCCCGGGGTGTGACGACGGACTGCGCTCAGGCGGCCGAAGCCAGCAGTTCGCGCAAGTGCTTGTCCACCTGTTCGGTGTAGCCGGCGTCGGTGCCGAACAGGCCGAGGTGGCCGTCTATCGTGTTGAGCACGCGCAGTTCGCTGTTCGGGATCAGCTTCTGCTCGGCAGCGCAGTCGGCCGGCGGGAAGAACATGTCGGTCGAGATCGGCATGACGAAGGTTTTCGCCTTGATGCGGCCGAGTGCCGCCTTCAGGTCGCCGCCGGTGTGGCGGCTCACGTCGCCGTGCTGCCATTTCCATGCCATGCACAGCAGGTCGTTCGGCTCCATCACACCGAAATAGCCGTTCATGAAGTTGGTGATGAAATCATCGACCGACGAAAAACCGAGCGCCTTGATGCGGTCCTGCTGGAAGAATTCCGTGCTCCAGCCCATGACCGCCCACATCTTGGCGTGGCGGCGCAGACCCTGATGCACTTCGAGCGGCGAGCCGTACCAGCCGCCCTTGAACGCCGGGTCGGACGTGATGGCTTCGATCAGCGTTTCGGCGAACAGGTAGTCGTGCGGCGTGTTCTTCGCGGTGCCGGCGATCGGTGCCGCGCGGCGCACCATGTCCGGGTAGCGCACGGCCCACTCGTAGGTCTGCTGCGCGCCCATCGAGCCGCCGACCACCAGGGCCAGCTTTTCGATGCCGAACTTTTCGGTGATCAGCGTGTGCTGCGCGCGCACGTCGTCGCCGATGCGCACGCGCGGGAAATTGGGGCCGCCACCCGGGAAGGGCGTGTTGTGCGGCGAGGTCGACAGGCCGTTGCCGATCTGGTTGATGGCGATGATGAAATACTTCGCCGGATCGAGCGCGCGACCGGCGCCGATGTACACCTGCTCCATGATCTTGGTCGTGCCCGAGTACCAGGTCGGCACCAGGATGGCGTTGTCCTTCGCCGCGTTCAGCGTGCCGAAGGTCGCGTACGCCAGCGTGCAGCCGCGTATCGTGCCGCCCTCTTCCAGCACGTGGTCACCGATGCTGTGGGTTTCGTACGGGCCGTGAACGGCCTGGTTGTAATAGGCGTGCTCCGTCATGCTGTCTCCTCCTGTTGTTGTGGCGCCGGTCTCGGGTGCCTGTCCGTTAGCAGCATCGGCGCAGGCAGCGGGCGCAGCGATGATAGCGGACTGTGCCTGCCGCGCGAACCGTCAGCCGAGCCGGCGGTGAAGGAACGAAGTCCGGTGTCGGCAGCCCTATCGATGTGCAGGCCCGCAACTCAACACGCCGGAGGCTCGAACGATGACGACTGCCGATCCCACCGCCCCGCGCGCATCGCTGCAGCGCGTGACTGCGCTGCAGCGCTGGACGCCGATGCTGTGGTCGCTGCGCATCGACCGTCCGGAAGACTTTCGTTTTGCGCCCGGCCACTACGCCAAGCTCGGGCTGACCGGCTCCGACGGTCAGACCGTGTGGCGGCCCTATTCCATCGTGTCGGCCACCGACGACCCGGAGCTCGAATTCCTCATCGTGCTGATTCCGGGTGGCGCGTTCAGCGAGCCGCTGTCGCGCATCGAGGTGGGCCAGTCGGTCCAGCTCGCGTCGGCCATCTTCGGCTTCTTCCTCGAACCGCAACTGGCGCCCGGCGACACCTTGTGGATGCTGGCGACCGGCACCGGGCTCGGGCCCTATGTGTCGCTGCTGCGCACGCCGGGCGCGCTGGACCGCTACCGGCGCCTCATCGTGGTGCACAGCGTGCGGCTGGCGGCCGAACTGGCCTACCGCGACGAACTGGAAGCGCTGGCGGCGACCGACGCGCGGCTGAACTACCTGCCCATCGTCACCCGCGAAGTTGGCGCATCGGCGCTGAGCGGGCGCATTCCGGCGCTGATCACCGACGGCACGCTGGCGCAGCACGCGCAGACACCGCTCGACCCCGCGACCAGCCGCGTCATGGTGTGTGGCAATCCGGATTTCACGACCGACATGCGCGCCCTGCTGAACGGGCGCGACTTCGTGCCGTGCCGGCGCGGCAACGCCGGCAGCATGCTGTTCGAGAAGTACTGGTAGCCCGTGCCGTCACTTCGGCACCCGCCACAAGTACCAGCTCGCCGCCGATCGATGCGGCGCCCACGCCGCGCCGAGTGTTGCGATCTGCCGCGCGGTGGGCAGCGCATCGAGCGACTTGAGCCGCCGGTAGCCGTCGCGCACGCCGAAATCGTCGGCCGGCAGGACGTCGCTGCGTTCGAGCGTGAACATCAGCAGCATGTCCACCGTCCAGCGACCGATGCCGCGCAACACGGTCAGGCGCTCGATCAGCGCGTCGTCGGCCAGCGCCAGGGCTTCGTCGCGGCCGGGTACCCGGCCGCTCAGCGCGCCCTCGGCGATGCCGCGCAGCGTGTCGGCCTTGCGCGCCGAAAAGCCGCAGGCGCGCAAGGCATCGACATCCGTATCGAACAGTTGCTGCGGCGTCGGGAAATCGCCGCCGTGACGCGCCAGCAGTCGACCCATGATGGCGTCCGCGGCGCGACCGTGCAGTTGCTGGTAGGCCACGGCGCGCACCAGCGCCTGCCAGGGCTCGCGCACCGGGCCGGGTGCCAGCCCGCACGGGCCGACGGTCGCGATCAGCCGCGCCCAGTCGTCGTCGAGGGCGGCAAGATGGCGTTCGGCGGCGTCCAGCACTTCTCGGGTGTGCGTCATGGCGGAGCAGTATCGATGCGCGATGGCGCACCGGCAAGACCGAATTCGAAAGCAAGGACCGGAGTGCGCACGCGCCGGACGGCGACTACAGTGCGGCCATCGACACGCAGGCGCGAAGGATTCCGGATGGACGCATCGACCCGCCATGAAGCACCGGATGTCGCCGCGCGTGCGGCTGCCACGCGGGCCGACCCGCGCTGGGCGGCGGTCGTCGCGCGCGATGCCGCGGCGGACGGCAACTTCTTCTATTCGGTGAAAACGACCGGCGTGTACTGCCGCCCGTCGTGCGCCGCGCGCACCGCGCGACCCGAAAACGTCGCCTTCCACGCGAGCGCGGCCGACGCCGAACGCGCCGGTTTCCGCGCCTGCAAACGCTGCCGACCGGATCAGCCGCCGCGCACCGAACGGCAGGCCGCCCTCGTCGCCGACCTGTGCCGGCTGATCGAGCACTCCGAATCGCCCCCGCCGCTCGACGCGCTGGCGAAGCACGCCGGCGTCAGCGCCTTTCATCTGCACCGCCTGTTCAAGTCGGTGACCGGTCTGACGCCACGCGCCTGGGCTGCCGCGCGCCGGGCCGAGCGCCTGCGCGACCATCTGATGCAGGGTGCGCCGGTGACCGACGCGCTGCACGACGCCGGCTACGGTTCCAGCAGCCGCCTGTATGAAACGTCCGGCGCCCTGCTCGGCATGACGCCGGGCCGCTATCGCGCGGGCGGCGCCGACACCGACATCCGCTTCGCGCTCGGCCAGTGCTCGCTCGGCGCCATCCTGGTCGCGGAAAGCCCGCTCGGCGTGGTCGCGATCTCGCTGGGCGACGACCCCGACACACTGGCGCGCGCGCTGCAGGACCGCTTTCCGCATGCGCGCCTGATCGGCGGCGATGCGGCGTTCGAACAGCGCGTGGCACAGGTGGTCGGTTTCGTCGACGCACCGCGGATCGGCTTCGCGCTGCCACTGGACCTTCGCGGCAGCGCCTTCCAGCAGCGCGTGTGGCAGGCGCTGCGCGACATTCCGGCCGGGCACACGCTGAGCTACCGCGAACTGGCGGCGCGGCTCGGCGTGCCGAAAGCGGTGCGCGCGGTCGCCGGCGCCTGTGCGGCCAACACGCTGGCGGTGGCCATCCCGTGTCACCGCGTGGTGCGCAGCGACGGCGCGCTGTCGGGCTATCGCTGGGGCATCGAGCGCAAGCGCGCGCTGATCGAGCGAGAAGGGACATGAACGGTCTGTTCGATGCGCTGGAGCGCACCGCCGGCGTGGTCACCCTCGTACCGGGTGCCGCCCTGCTGCGCGGCTTCGCGCTGGACGACGCCGCCGCCCTGCTCGCTGCGATCGATGCGGTGGCCACGCTTGCACCGCTGCGCCACATGGTGACGCCCGGCGGCTACACGATGTCGGTCGCCACCACCAGTTGCGGCGAACTGGGCTGGACGTCCGACGCGCAGGGTTACCGCTACGCCGCGCGCGATCCGCACAGCGGCCTGCCGTGGCCGGCCATGCCAGCACTATTCGGCATGCTGGCGCGGGATGCGGCCGCGCAGGGCGGCTTCCCCGGTTTCGAACCGGATGCCTGCCTGATCAACCGCTACGCCCCCGGTGCGCGGCTCACGCTGCATCAGGACAGGAACGAACGCGACTTCGGCGCACCCATCGTGTCGGTGTCGCTGGGCCTGCCCGCGACCTTCCTGTTGGGCGGCATCCAGCGCACCGACCCGACGCTCAAACTGCATCTGGTACACGGCGATGTGGTGGTGTGGGGCGGACCGGCGCGGCTGCGCTTTCACGGCGTGCTGCCGCTGGCCCGCGGCACGCACCCGGCGACCGGGGTGTGCCGCATCAATCTCACGTTCCGCAAGGCGCGTTGAGCACAGGCGGCTCGGTCGTTTCGTGCAGGGCCGCGTTCAGTGCATCGATGATCGGTGCCCAATCGGCGTCAGCCTGCAGGCCTTCGCGCAGGAAGCTTGCTTGAGCCGGCGTCCAGAAAGGCGCGTCGGCCAACTTCAATGAGTCGTGCAGCGGCCGGTGCGTGTCGATGAAGCGGTAGATCGATCCCGGGTCTGCGGGCAGACCGAGCTGTGCGAACAGTTGCGCAGTGCTGTGTACCGGTGCGTCCATGAGGATCTCCTGTGTCGGATGGTGGAGCAGGATGCCGTTGCAGCGCAGATCGGCGGGCGGATCGCTCAGCCGCCGATGTACCCATGCGTGGCGTACAGGGTTGACGCGCCATGGCGTCAGTCGTTCGGCCCGACGCTGACACGTTTGATCTTCGCAATCGGTCTTCGGGCCGAGCATGCGCGTCTGTCCGTGCCGGGTCTGTTAGCCAGAGCACCAAGTTCGCCGGGGAGCCGGGCGAGTCGGTAGCATGGCGGGAACCACGTTCAGGCAGTGCGGCCGAAGCCGGGTTGAAGGTCAGGCTTTCATTCACCACTGTCCGGACGGAGCGCCGTTGCAACTGCCCCTTTCCATCGATGCGTCGTCGGCCACCACACTGCAGTCGCAGATCGTGGCGCAACTGCGCGCGCTCATCCTCGACCGCCGGCTGGCACCCGGTGCGCCGGTGCCGGCGACGCGCGACCTCGGCCGACAGCTTCGTGTATCGCGCAACACGGTCACCGCCGCCTACGACGAACTGATCAGTGAAGGCTATCTGTACACCGAGCGGGCGGTCGGCACCTTCGTCTGCAAAACCCTGCCCGACACGCTGATCGGCCAGGCGCCGGCGCGTCCGGAACATCGCAGCGGCAGCCTGCACCGCGCGATGAACCTGCCGCTGCCCTACGGCGGACGCGGCCTGACCGGGCTGCACCGGCCCAGCTCGCCGCGCCTGATCGCCGATTTCGTGTTCGGCCGCTCGGACGCGCGCAATTTCCCGGAAAAGATCTGGCGCAAGCTCATCGTCGAATGCCTGGGCGGCGCGGCCGAGCGCATGAGCGAATACAGCGACCCAGCCGGCCTGCCCGAACTGCGGCAGCTCATCACCAGCCGGCTCGGCCCGACGCGCGGCATGGTGGCGTTGGTCGAACAGGTGCTGCTGGTGGCCGGCTTCCAGCAGGGCATCGATCTGGTGGCGCATCTTTTCGTCGGCACGCACACGCCGGTGGTGATGGAAGCGCCCAGCTATCGCGGCGCGGCCTTCCTGTTCGAAAGCTATGGCGCGCACATCATTCCGGTGCCGGTCGACCCGCACGGGATCGACGTCAGCCGGTTGCCGGAAAGCCGGGTGAAACTGGTGTACGTCACGCCGTCGCACCAGTTTCCGACCGGCGTCACGATGCCGCTGCACCGCCGCCTAGCCCTGCTGGAATGGGCGGCCAAGGCCGGCGCGTACATCCTCGAAGTGGACTACGACGGCGACTACCGCTACGACGGCGCGCCGCTGCCGTCGCTGCAGTCACTCGACCGCAACGGCTGCGTCATCTACCTGAATTCCTTCTCGCGCTCGATCGGCCCCGGCCTGCGCATCGGCTACATGGTCGTGCCGCGCGACCTGATGCGCACCGCCGTCACCATCAAGTCGCTGATGGACAACGGCCTCGCCTGGCTGGAACAGGCCGCGCTCGCCCAGTTCGTGCGCGACGGCAGCTTCGACACCCATCTGCGTCGCCTGCTGCACGCCAACGAAGCGCGCCGCGACGCCCTGGTCAGCGCCCTGCGCAGCCACCTGCCGGGCGGGCGCATCAGCGGCGCCGACGCCGGCTCGCACGTACTGCTCACGCTGCCGCCCGAAGCACCGACTGCCGCCGCCGCACAACAGGCCGCGCTCGAACTCGGCGTGGGTGTGCAGCCACTGGCCGACAGCCCGGCGTGGTTCTTTGAGCATCTGGAGAATGCCGACCGCTGCCTGCTGCTGGGCTACACGCATCTGACCGAGGCGCAGATCGAACAGGGGATCGCCCGGCTCGGGCAGGCGCTTCACACCGTCTGAGACCGCCCCACCCCCTGGCACCCCTCTTTTTTCGCTGACTGGCCCTGTCGCCTCAGGTGCTTCGTCTCCTATCTTCTGTCGGTGCAGTAGCGCCGCCGGTGCGTCATCGACGCGACCGGCGACCCAGCCTTCAACGCCCCCCGGGAGACTTCCATGTCAGTGCATCTGAGTGAAACGCGCGTCGTGCGCGGCGCCTGTCCGCAGGATTGTCCGGACACCTGTGCCTTCCTGTACCACGTCGAGGACGACAAGCTGGTCGAGGTGACGGGCGACCCGGATCACCCGATGACGCGTGGCGGGCTGTGCGTGAAGCTGAAGAATTTCGCCGAGCACCACTACAACCCGGACCGCCTGCTGTACCCGATGAAGCGCGTCGGGCCGAAGGGTTCGGGCATGTTCGAGCGCATTTCGTGGGACGCGGCGCTGGCGGAAATCAAGACACGCTGGACCGACATCATCGACCAGTACGGCTCGCAGGCCATCATGCCGCACGGCTACCTCGGCCATCAGGGCACGCTGAATGGCCTGACCGCCGGCGACGCCTTCTTCAACCGGCTCGGTTCGTCGGTGGCGGAAAAGACCTATTGCGAATCCGGCTCGTCGACCGCGTGGATCATGACCGTGGGCCCGACCGGCGGGCTCGACGTGGAAAGCCTGGCCCATTCGAAGTACATCATCGTGTGGGGCATGAACATGCTCAACACCAATCTGCACGCCTGGCCCTTCATCGTCGAGGCGAAGGCCAAGGGCGCCAAGGTGGTGGTGATCGACCCGGTGCGCACGCGCACCGCGAAGCAGGCCGACTGGCACATCCGCATCAAGCCGGGCACCGACGGCGCGCTGGCACTGGGCATGATGAACGTGATCATCGCCGAAGGCCTGGTCGATGCCGATTACGTCGAAAAGTACACCGTGGGCTACGACCAGCTGGCGGCGCGCGCGGCCGAGTTTCCGCCCGAGCGGGTGTCCGAGATCACCGGCATTCCGGTGCAGGACATCCTGACGCTGGCGCGCGAATACGCCACCACGCAGCCGTCGGCGATCCGCCAGGGCGTGGCGGTGGAGCGCAGCCCGGGCGGCGGCGACGCGATCCGCGCCATCACCTGTCTGCCGGCGCTGACCGGCGCCTGGCGCCATGTCGGTGGCGGCACGGTGGAAATGCCGATCTGGGAGTTTCCGTTCCGCTTCGACTTCATGTGCCGGCCGGACTGGATCAAGCCGGGCACGCGCGTCATCAACGAACTCGATCTGGGCGCGGCGCTGACCGGTGCCATGCCGCTCGACCCGCCGATCAAGTCGCTGTTCGTCTACAACTCGAACCCGGTATCGCAGGCGCCGAACGCCGGCCAGATCGTGGCCGGGCTGATGCGCGAAGACCTGTTCACGGTGGCCAGCGAACTGTTCATCACCGACACCGCGAAGTACGCCGACATCCTGCTGCCGGCCACCATGCAGGCGGAACAGCTCGACCTGATGGTGACCTGGGGTCATCTGTACGTGATGCTCAATACGCCGGCGATCAAGCCGCCGGGCGAATGCGTGCCCAATGTCGAACTGTTCCGCCGGCTGGCGGGCGCCATGGGCTTCACCGACGAGCACTGGTCGCTGAGCGACGAGGAAATGATCCGCCGCTCGTACGACTGGGACGCGCCGGCGATGCAGGGCATCACGCTGGAAAAGCTCAAGGACAAGGGCTGGATGCGGCTCAACGTCGGTCTGCCGGGCGAGCGCGCGCCGCATGCCGAGGGCAATTTCAAGACGCCGTCGGGCAAGTGCGAATTCGCGGCCAGCGCGGCGGCCGGCGGCAATTTCGTCGTGCCGGTGTGGCGCTCGGGCTATGAAGGCATGCAGCCGGGCACGCCGGTCGATGCGGTGCCCAATTACATCCCGTCGCACGAAAACGCGGCCTCCGAAGCGGCCAGCCGCTATCCGCTGAACCTCGTGTCGCCGAAGCCGCACGCCTTCCTGAACACGCAGTACGCCAACGAGCCGACACAGCAGCGCCGGCAGGGCGAACAGCTCATCGTGATCCACCCGGTCGATGCGGGAAAGCGGGCGATCGAGCACGGCAGCTATGTGCGCGTGTTCAACGAGCGCGGCGCCTTCGAGGCGCGCGCCGAACTGAGCGAGGACGTGTCGCCCGGCCTGATGATGACCAATGTCGGCCACTGGCCGGGTCTGAACCGCAGCGGCACCGCGGTCAATTCGACCACGTCGGCGCGCCACTGCAATCTGGGTCAGGCCGGCACCTACTGCGACAACCTGGTCGAAGTGCGGAAGGTATGAGGGCGCCATGACCCATGTCGTGACCGAAAGCTGCCGCGGCTGCCGTTTCACCGACTGCGTGACGTCCTGCCCGGTGGCCTGCTTCCATGTCAATGAGGTGCGCGTCTACATCAACCCGCAGGTGTGCATCGACTGCGGCGCGTGCATACCGGCCTGCCCGGTGCGCGCCATCGTCGAGGAATTCGACCTGCCGGAAGACCAGTTGCACTGGATGGACATCAATGCGAAGGCAGCGGAGCGCTACCCGGTGATCCGCAGCAAACTGCCGCCGCTGGACGGGGCCGACGAAAAGCGCCGCCAGCTCGGCTTCTGATCGCGATGTCCGATGACGGAAAACCGCTGCGCGTCGCCATCGTCGGCAGCGGACCGAGCGGCTTCTACGCCGCGGAGGCGCTGCTGGCGAGCGGGCTCGACGTCGAGATCGACCTGCTGGAGCGCCTGCCGGTGCCTTACGGGCTGGTGCGCTTCGGCGTGGCGCCGGATCACGCGAAGCTGAAGTCGGTCAGCGCAGTGTTCGCACAGATCGCCGCCGACCCCAAGCTGCGCTTCTTCGGCAATGTGGCGCTCGGCCGCGACGTGACCGCCGACGAGCTGGCGGCGATGTACCACGCGGTCATCGTGGCCTGCGGCGCCGGGGCGGACCGCACGCTGGGCATTCCCGGCGAAGACCTGCCGGGTGTGCATGCGGCGGGCGATTTCGTCGGCTGGTACAACGGGAGCCCGGATCACGCACATTTGTCGTTCGACCTGTCGCAGGAGGTGGCGGTGGTCATCGGCCAGGGCAATGTGGCGATCGACGTGTGCCGCATCCTCGCCCGGCCGGTCGACGAACTGCGCCGCACGGACATTGCGCAGCACGCGCTCGACGCACTGGCAGGCTCGCGCATCCGCGACATCCACCTCGTGGGGCGGCGCGGTCCGGTGCAGGCGAAATTCACACCGAAGGAGCTGCGCGAACTGGGCACCCTGCCCGGCTGGCAGCCGGTGGTCGATCCGGCGGCGCTCGAACCCGGCGAGGCCTGCCGGCGCGAACTGGCGCTGCCCGGCGTCGTGCATGCAGCGAAGAATCTGGACATCCTGCGCGGCTTCGTCGCCCGGCCGATGGAAGCCGGGCGACGTATCCACCTGCACTTCCTGCGCGCGCCGGCCGCCCTGCACGGTGACGAACGCGTGCGCAGGATCGCGCTGGCCGGGCAGCAACTGTCCGGCGAGCCGGGTGAGCAGTCGGCCGTCCCGACCGGACAGCAGTACGAACTGGACGCCGGTCTGGTGTTCCGCAGCGTGGGCTACCGCGGCACTGCGCTGCCGGGTCTGCCTTTTGATGCACGCGCCGGCGTGATCCCGAACGCCGGCGGCCGCATCGTCGATGCCGCGGGCCAGCCGCTGCCGGGCTGGTATGTCACCGGCTGGATCAAGCGCGGCCCGACCGGCGTCATCGGCACCAACCGCGCCGACAGCCTGGACACGGTGGCCGGGCTGCTGCAGGATGTGCAGGGCTTTGCCTTACCCCGACCGGGTCGGCAGGCGCTGATGGCGCTGCTCGAGAGCCGGTCGCACCGGGTCATCGATTTCGCCGCCTGGCAGGCCATCGAACGTGTCGAACAGGCGCGCGGGCAGGCGCGTGACAAGCCGGCGGAAAAGTTCGTGCGCGTCGACGACATGCTTGCAGCCGCCCACGGCGCGCCGCCGTAGCGCGCTTGGTTGGGGCGGTAATCGACGTGGGCGCGCGCGATGACGGGGTGATGTTGGGCATCGCTGCGCTCACCCCAACCTACGGGTCGTCACGCCGCCGTCGGATGCTTTTGTAGGTTGGGGTGAGCGCAGCGATGCCCAACAGCGGTCTTCATTCAGCGGCGCACTTCAGGCGAGCAGCGCCTGCATGATGCGGCGCTGCACGCTGCGCGGCGCGAGGCGTGCGGACCAGGCGGACAGCTTGTTCGCCAGCCCCGGTACCACGCCGGCGCGGCCCTGCATCAGCGCGCGGATGCCCGCTTCGGCGACCGGGCGCGGCGCCATCATCATCAGGTTCAACGTGGCCGACACATGGTGGCCTGAGCCTTTGAAGAACGCCGTCTTCGTGACGCCGGGCGACAGCACGGTGACCGTCACCCCGGCCGGCGCCAGTTCGTCGTGCAGCGCCTCGCCGAGCGCCAGCACATAGTGCTTGGTGCCCGCGTAGGCAGCGTAGAACGGCGCCGGCATGAAGCCGAGCAGGCTGGCCACCAGCAGGATGCGGCCGCGCCCGCGGCGCGCCATGTCCTGCCCGTACTGCTGCGTCAGTTCGGTCAGTGTGACCATGTTGAGCTGCAGCATCTGCGCCAGCCGCACCGTATCGGCGTCGAGCAGCGGACCGTGCAGACCGAAGCCGGCGTTGTTGATCAGCGTTTCGATGCGCAGCCCGCGCGCATCGGTGCGCCGCTTCAGCTCGGCGGCGGCGCCGGGCTGGGACAGGTCGATGCCTTCCACGACCACTTCGATGCCGTGCGTGCTGCGCAGCGCCTCGGCCAGCCGTTCCATGTCGGCGACGCCGCGCGCGGCCAGCACGAGGTTCATGCGCCGGGCGGCGAGGATGTGGGCGAATTCGACGCCCAGACCGCTGGATGCGCCGGTGATGAGGGCCCAGTTGCCGCTGTTCGATGTCTGCATTTCAGTGCTCCGTCTGCAAGCGAGGGGGACGCGAAGGGGCGTGTCCGGCGGCCGGTGCGCCGATGCGGAACCACAACGCGAACAGCGCCGGCAGGAACAGCAGCGTCAGCACGGTGCCGACCGCGGTTCCCCCGATCAAGGTATAGGCCAGCGCGCCCCAGAAGGTCGAGGTGGTCAGCGGGATGAACGCCAGGACCGCCGCCACTGCGGTCAGCAGCACCGGCCGGGCGCGCTGCACGGTGGCCTCGACGACGGCATCGTAGCGATCCAGGCCGGCGGCACTGTTGGCTTCGATCTGGCCGACCAGGATGAGCGTGTTGCGCATCAGGATGCCGGCCAGCCCGATCAGGCCGAGGATGGCGTTGAAGCCGAACGGCTGGTCGAACAGCAGCAGCGCGGGCGCCGCACCGATCAGCCCGAGCGGCGCCGTCAGGAACACCATGGTCATCGCGGAAAAGGAACGCACCTGGATCATGATGACCGTCAGCATCAGCAGCAGCATGACCGGGAACACCGCCGCCAGCGCGAGATTGGCCTTGTTGCTTTCCTCGATCGAGCCACCGGTGTCGATGCGGTAGCCGTCCGGCAGCGCGGCGCGCAGGTCGGTCAGCGCACGGTCGATGCCGGCCGACACGTCAGGCGGCTGCACGTGCTCGGCGATGTCGCCGCGCACCACGATGGTCGGGTGGCGGTCGCGCCGGTGCAGCACCGGCTCTTCCTGCCGCACCTCGGTGCGGCCGATCTGGGCCAGCGGAATGCGCCGGCCGTCGGCGGCGATCAGCGACAGGGCATCCAGCGTGGCCGGGTCGCTTCGCGGGTTTGCCTGTATCGAGCCGCCCACCCGCGCCACCACGGCCACCGAACGGATGTCTTCGCGCAGCTCCGTCACCGTCACGCCGTCGAGCAGGAACTGCAGCTGCTGTGCCGCCTCGGCCGGCGACAGGCCGATCTGGCGCAGCCGCGACTGATCGAGCACGAAGCGCAGCGTGGCGGCCGGCCCGGTATTGTCGCGGTGCACTTCGCGCATGTCCGGGTGGGCGCGCATCACCGCCTCGACGTCGGTGGCGATCGCGCGCAGCCGGTCGAGGTCGGGCCCGCTGACGCGGTAGGACACCGGGAAGGGGACCGGCGGGCCGAACAGCAATTGCGTGGCACGCACGCGCGCCTCCGGCGCGAGGCCCTCGGCGACGCGTTCGCGCAGTCGCTGCCTGAGACGGTCGCGTTCCGCGGCGCCGGCGGTCAGCACGATGATCTTGGCGAACGCCGGATCGGGCAGCTCCTGCGACAGCGAAAAGAAGAAGCGCGGCGCACCCTGCCCGATGTAGGCCGTGACGACCTTCGATTCCGGCTGCAGCCGCAGCCAGCCCTCGACCGTTTCGGTCGTGCGCTGCGTGGCGGTGATGTCGCTGCCGGACGGCAGCGTCACTTCGACGATCAATTCCGGCCGCTCGGACACCGGGAAGAACTGCTTCTTCACGACGACCATCGCCGCCACCGATGCACCGAACATGAGCAGCACGACCAGCGCCACGGTGCCCTTGCGCCGCACGCACCACGCGACCAGCGCGCGCAGCTGCCGGTAGCGCGGCGTGTCGTAGATGGCACGCGCGCCGCCGGGCACGACGGCCACGGCCGGCAGCAGCTTGACGCCCAGATAGGGCGTGAACACCACGGCGACCAGCCAGGACATCAGCAGCGAAAAGGCGACGATCCAGAAAATGTTACCGGCGTATTCGCCCGCGCTCGACGCGGCGAAGCCGACCGGCATCAGGCCGATCACCGTCACCGCGGTGCCGGACAGCATGGGCGCGGCGGTCACCGTCCACGCGTGTGCGGCCGCTTCGACGCGCGCCATGCCTTCCTGCATCTTCACGACCATCATTTCGATGGCGATGATGGCGTCGTCCACCAGCAGGCCGAGCGACAGGATGAGCGCACCCAGCGTGATGCGGTCGAATTCGCGCCCGGTCATCAGCATGGCGATGAAGACGGCCGCCAGCGTCAGCGGCACCGCCGCGGCGACGATCACGCCCTCGCGCCAGCCGAGCGACAGGAAGCTCACGCCGGTCACCACCGCCAGCGCGACGAAGAACTTCAGCATGAATTCGTCCACCGCCTGGGTGATGTTCACCGCCTGGTCGGAAATCTTCGTGAAGCTGAGCCCGAGCGGCAGTTCGGCGGCGAGGACCGCTTCTTCGGCGGCGAGTGCGCGGTCAAGCTCCAGGCCGTTCCAGCCGGGCCGCATCACCACGCCGACGATCATCGACGGCGCACCGTCGTGGCGGATCAGGAAGGTGGCCGGATCCTCGAAGCCGCGCCGGATGTCGGCGATGTCGCCCAGCCGGAAGGTGCGATCGCCGGCGCGCACCGGGGTGTCGCGCAGCGTGTCGACACCGGCGTAGGCGCCATCGAGCCGCAGGAACACGCGCGGGCCGTCGGTGCCGACCGAGCCGGCCGGCGTCACCGCGTTCTGCCGCGCCAGCGCATCGAAGATGTCGCGCGCATCGATGCCCAGCGTGGTCAGCCGCTCGTACGACAACTCGACGAACACCCGCTCCGGCCGCTCGCCGATGATGTTCACCTTGTTCACACCGGGCACGCGCAGCAGCCGCTCGCGCAGCCGCTCCGCCTCGCGCACCAGATCGCGTTGCGGCAGGTCGCGCGCCTTGAGCGCATACAGCGCGAAATTCACGTCGGAATACTCGTCGTTGATGAACGGCCCGTAGACGCCGGGCGGCAGGCGGCGCGCCTCGTCGCCAAGCTTCTTGCGCGCCTGGTAGAACTGCTCCGGCACGTCGGCCGGGCGGGTCGAATCCTTCAGCGTCAGCGTGGCGAACATCAGGCCGGGCCGGGTGAAGGTTTCCACCCGGTCGTAGCCGGCCAGTTCCTGCATGCGCTTTTCCAGCGGCTCGGCCACCAGATCCTGCATCTGCTGTGCGGTGGCACCGGGCCAGGCGGCGCTGAAGGTCATCACCTTGATGCTGAACACCGGGTCTTCGGCCCGGCCCAGCTTGAAGAAGGCAAACACGCCGGACACCGCCACCGCGATGATCAGGAACAGCGTGACCGCGCGCTCGCGCACGGCGAGCGCCGACAGGTTGAGGCGGCTCATGGCACGCGCCCCGCGGCGGCGAGGGCCGTGTCGAGGCCGCGCACCGCGCTGCCGTCACGCAGCAGATGGGCGCCGAGCGCGACGATGCGTTCACCGGCACGCAGACCGGCGGAGATCGACGCGCTGTCGTGACCCAGACCGGCCAGCGTGACCGGGCGGAAGGCGACGCGGCTGGTGTCGCCGGCCTGTTCGATCACCCACACGCCCGGGCCCTGGCCGGCGTCGTGCAGCGCGGCGATCGGTACCCGCACCCGCTCGCCCGCTGCTTCGCCCGACATGCGGTCGAGCGCAAGGGTCACCGTACTGCCGATCGGTGCCTGCGCCGCGGCGCCGTCGAGCAGGTAGCGCGCTTCGAAGGTGCGGCTGCGCGGGTCGGCTGCATCGGACAACTGGCGCAGGCGGGCCGTGAAGGGGGTGCCCGGCAGGCTGTGCAAGGTGGCGGTGGCGCCCGAGCCGACGGCCGGGCGCACCGATTCGGGCAGATTGACCAGCGCCTCGCGCGCGCCCGAGCGCGCCAGCCGCACGACCGGCTCGCCGGCGCGCACCACCTGGCCCGGTTCGACGAGGGTGTCCACCACCACGCCATCGCTGTCGGCCACCAGCAGAGCGTAGCCGGCCGCATTGCGCGCCACCTGCTGCTGCGCCAGCGCCGCGTCGAGCAGGGCCTGCGCGCTGTCGGCGCCGGCGACCGCCTGGTCGCGCACCTGGGCCGACACGGCACCCTGCTCCACCATTCCGCGCAGCCGCTGCTCGTCGGCGCGCGCCTGTACCGCGCGCGCCCGCGCCGCCTCGACCGCCGCGGCCTGCGCCGCGAGCGCCAGATCGAGGTCGGCGGCATCGAGGCGCATCAGCGGCTGGCCGCGCCGTACGGTCTCACCGGTATCGACCAGACGCTCGACCACCTTGCCGGCGACCCGGAAACCCAGATCGCCGACCACGCGCGACGTCACCACGCCGGTGTAGGACTGCGACGCCGCGCGATCCGGCTGCACGACGGCGACCGCCACGCGCGGCACACCGGTGCGCGGGTCGGGTTGTGCCGGCTGGGTGCATGCGGCAAGGGCAAGAACGAGCGGGATTGCGAAGACGACGCCGATGACGGCGGGGAGGCGAAGCGGGCGGGCATCCATGACCGGGCACTTTCGGAAAGAGAGCGCCCAGTTTCGTAACAAGTTACGAATAAGTCAACTAGTAACCTGAAAACTGTTGCTCAAGGCGAAAGGCTGCGCAGCACCAGGCTGGACACCGCCGCCGCGTTCACGGCGATCTCTTCGCGCGGCGTCTGTTCGAGCATCACCGGATGGCAGAACGGCGACGTGGTGACGAAGATGGCGCGGCACACCTCGTCGAGCGGTGTCTTGCGCTCGAATTCGCCGCGCGCGCGGCCATCGGCGACGATGCGGCACAGCGCCTGCAGGATGGCGTCCTTGTGCTGCGCCACCGAGCCCCAGCCCTCTTCGACCGCCGCAACCACGATGTCGTGCAGCCGCCGCTCGTTGAAAAACAGTTCGAAGCCCTCTTCGAAAAGCGCGCGGTAGAAGCGTCTCAGCCGATCCGCGGCAGGCGCGTCCTCGCTCGCGATGGCCATCAGCCGTTCGTCCAGCGGCTGCAGCGTCATCCTGCAGACCGCCTCGCCGATCGCCTGCTTGGACTCGAAGAAGCGATAGACGTAGGCGCTCGACACGCCGATGGCGCGCGCCAGGTCGGCCACCGTGGTCTTCTGGTAACCGTAGTGACGGAAGTGTTCGTCGGCGGCGGCGATGATCTGCTCGCGCCGTTCGTGTTCGACCGGGCCACGCTGACCGGTCGCCAAAGGGGTGTCGTGGGCTGCGATGTCATCCATGAAGTAAGGTTACAAGGTCGACCCTGCATTGACAACGAGTAACGAGTATATAAACTTGTAACTCTTTATCAGGAGTGCGCCATGCCGTCATCCCTCCGCCGCTTGCCGACCGCCGCCGTCTGGATGCTGACCGGCCTCACCCTGAGCGGCTGCGCGGTCGGCCCCGACTTCCGCCGCCCCGAACCACCGGCCGGCACGCATTTCGTGTCGGCCGGCGCCGTCGACGCGCGCAGCGCGCCGGCGGGTGCCGAAGATCCCGCGCGCTGGTGGACCGGCTTCGACGACCCGCTGCTCGACCGCATCGTCGCACGCGTGCTGGCCGACAACCTCGATCTGGCGGTCGCGGCGGCACGGCTCGAACAGGCGCGTGCGGGGCTGGCGGTGCGTACGGCCATCCAGCGCCCGTCCGGCCAGTTGGGCGCCGAGGCGGCCACCGGTCGACTTTCGATGCAGATGCCGCTGGGTCGCCTGCTCGACGCGCGCCCCGGCTTTGACCGCACGGCCGACGAATACGCGCTCAATGCGGGATCCAGCTGGGAACTGGACCTGTTCGGTGGCCTGCAGCGCGGCGAGGACGCCGCGCGCGCCGACTATCTGGCGGCCGGTGCCGGCGAGGCCGGCGCGCGACTGGCCGTCGTGGCGCAGGCGGCCGACACCTATATCTATGTGCGGGCGCTGCAGTCGCGGCTGCAGGTGCTGCACGAACAGATCGATACGCAGCGCCGTCTGGTCGGGCTGATTGCGCTGCAGGTGTCGCGCGGTCTGGCCGCCGAACTGCAGCACGATCAGGCACAGGGCGCGCTGGCGGAAGTCGAGGCCGCGCTGCCCGCACTCGAAGCCGGGCGCGATGCTGCGATGTTCGCGCTCGACGTGCTGACCGGCGATGCCCCCGGCCACTGGCGCGCAGAACTGGAACCGCCCGCTGCGCTGCCGCGTGCGCCGGCGGTCGCCACGGCGGGCGGCCCCGCCAGCCTGATCCGGCGCCGGCCCGACCTGATGGCGGCCGAATACCGGCTGGCCGCCTCGAATGCGCGCATCGGCGAAGCCATCGCCGCGTACTACCCTCGCATGGCGCTGACCGGCCTGCTGGGTTTTGCCACGGCGGGCGGCGGCAGCCTGATCGCGTCGGGCGCCGCGCAGGCACGTCTGGCCGCCGGCCTGCGCTGGCGCCTGTTCGACTTCGGACGCGTCGACGCCGAAGTGGCCGCCGCCCGCGGCGGCGAAGCCGAGGCGCTGGCGCACTACCGGCAGGCCGTGCTGCGTGCCACCGAAGAGGTCGAGAATGCCTTCACCGCGCTGGTCAAGCGCGAGGCGCAGGCGGCGACGCTGAGCACCGGCGAGGCGGCGCTGACCCGGGCACGCACGCGTGCCTTCGCGGCCTGGCAGGGCGGCGTGGTCAGTCTGGTCGAGGTGCTCGACGCCGACAGCCGGCTGCTGCGCGCGCGCGACGCGCGCATCCAGGCCGAAGCCGACGCCGCCCGGGCCGCAGTGGCATCGTTCCGCGCGCTGGGCGGCGGCTGGCAGCCGGCCGTGACCGATGACACACGGCCACGACCGGTCGCGGGCACGCCGGGCACCGAAGGGTAAGGTTGGCGCCGTCGCGCCGGTCTGATCGAGGGTCCAACGACCCGTGATGACCGATGCCCGCGATGCCCCTGCCGCCCCCGCCCATTCCCTTTCCCCTTCCGCTGTCCGAGAACGAAGCCCGCCCGGCCGACGCCAGCGTGCTGGTGAAGCCGCCTGCCCGCGGCCTGGTCATCGCCTTCATCGTCGCGACCGTGATCAGCGTGGTGCTGGCCAGCGCGGTGTATCTGCAGACGCGGGCGCTCGAACAGGCGTCGGAAAGACTGTTCACGATGCGCCTGCCCGCGCTGGAGGCGATCTCGAGCCTGCGCGGACCGATCGCGGCACAGCAAGCCATCCTGTATCGCTACTACGCCAGCCGCGACGTGAATGAATTCCGGCAGCGGTACCGCAGCAATCACGCCATGCTGGTGACCCATCTGGACAAGCTGGACAACGCGCTCGACGACCAGGACGCGACGATCTGCCGCATCGGCCTGGGCGAAGTGCAGAGCCTGGCGGAACAACTCGAAAGCGCGCTGTCCAGCCCGCGCCCGAACGATGGCGCAGCCATGGCACTGCTGTCGCAGGTCGGCCTGCACGCCGATCAGATGGGGGGTGAGCTGGCCAGCATCGTCGACGACATCCGCCGCGAATTCAGCGCCAGCGTCGAGGAAACTCACGCGGCGACGCGCTTCATCGCCTTCATCGTCTATGGCTACTCGGGTTTCCTGCTGCTGCTCGGCACGCTGGTGGCGTTCAACCTGAAGCGCTATTTCGACGCCAGCAGCCATCAGCGCACGATCGCGCTGTTTCCCGAGCGCAACCCATCGGCCGTGCTGCGGCTGGACAGCACCGGTGTGGTCACCTACGCCAACCCGGGTGCTCGGGACCTGCTGGCGGGCGTCGGTCACGCCGGCGGCGAGCCGCTGCGGCTGTTGCCGGACGATCTCGCCGAGCGGCTGCGCGCGCTGCGCGAGGCCACTCCGCCGTCGGCCGACTGGGAATACCCGGTGGGCGGCCGCGTCCTGCACTGCAAGGCGCACTACATCGAACAGGATCAGGTATTCCACGCCTACCCGGTGGACGTGACCGCGCAACGCGACGCCGAACGCGCGTTGAACGATGCGCTGGGTCAAGTCAGCGAACTGGGCAAGCGTCTGGCCGACGAGAACGTCTACCTGAAGGCGGAAATGCTGACCGCGACACCGTCATCGGACATCGTCGGCCAGAGCCCGAAGCTGAACGAGGTGCTGGCGCGCATCGACCAGGTCGCCGGCACGTCGGCCACCGTGCTCATCCTCGGCGAAAGCGGCGTCGGCAAGGAAGCGCTGGCACGCGCACTGCACGACCGCAGCGACCGCAGGGACAAGCCCTTCATCAAGCTCAACTGCGCGGCCATCCCGTCGAATCTGGTCGAAAGCGAACTGTTCGGCCACGAGAAAGGCGCCTTCACCGGCGCCGCGACACGCCGTCTCGGCCGCTTCGAACTGGCCGACGGCGGCACGCTGTTCCTCGACGAAATCGGCGAGCTGCCACCGGACACCCAGGCCAAGCTGCTGCGCGTGCTGCAGGAACACGAATTCGAGCGCGTCGGCGGGCAGACCACGGTCAAGGTCGACGTGCGCATCGTCGTCGCCACCCACCGCGACCTCAAGGCGATGGTGAAGGACGGCAGCTTCCGCGCCGACCTGTACTACCGCATCAATGTGTTCCCGGTCGAGCTGCCGCCGCTGCGCCAGCGACGCGAAGACATTCCGGCGCTGGTCGCGCACTTCCTGAAGAAATTCTCGACCGACCATGGCAAGGCGATCGACGGCGTGTCGGCACGTGCGCTGGAGCGGCTGCAGGCCTACGACTGGCCGGGCAACATCCGCGAGCTGCAGAACGTGATCGAGCGCGCCACCATCGTGTGCCGCGGCAGCGTGCTCGACGTGCCCCCGCTGGGCGACAACACGGGTCCGCCAACTGCGACCCCGGCCACCGCCCTCGACCTCGAATCGGTCGAGCGCCGCCACATCACCCAGGTGCTGGGCGACCGCAACTGGGTCATCGAAGGCAAATCCGGCGCCGCCGCCACGCTGGGCCTGGCTGCCGGCACGCTGCGCTCGCGCATGAAAAAGCTCGGCATCGAACGGCCACGGTCAGGTGGGTGAGCCGACGGCTTGCTGCGGGCGTGCCGGGTGTTGTCGTGCTGCGGTGGGGCTGGGTGTGAGCGGCGATCCACTGCTGGCCCTGCATGGCCAGCCGGCTCTGCGGGCGGCGAGCAGTGCTCGCCGAAACCCCCGCTCCGCCCTCGCCGCGATACGGACTTCGCATCGCGGCCATCGCTGCACTGATCGCGACGGGGACGTCGCTCCCACAGCCCTGCGTTTGCGGCCTCGCCGTGATTCCGGGGACGCGGCCACAGCCATGCTGCCCGGCAACTCGCCCCGCAACGGTGAATCAACCGTAGCGCTGCCTCGCCACGACGGCCAGGCCACAGCCGACGCTGCCATACAGGTCGCCCTCGACCGGGCGTGCTTTCGGGAAGCGCCGGGACAGCGCATCACGCAGCACCGGCACGGCACTCGAGCCGCCGGTGAAGAACAGCGTGTCGAGCGTATCCGCCCGCACACCGGCGTGATCCAGGCAGCGCTGCGCGGCGGCGCACACGCGTTCGATCTCGGCGGCGATGGCGGCTTCGAACTGCGGACGCGTCAGCGTCACCGCCAGGCCGGCTTCGGCCACATCGAGATCGAGCTCGCAGGCGAGCGCCTGCGACAGTTCGATCTTCGCCGCTTCCGAACGCATGGCGATGCGGTGGCCGCTGCGCTCGCGCACCACGCGCAGCAGGCGGTCGAAGCGCTTCGTGTCGACCACGTCGAGCCGCATGTCCTGCAGGCTGGCCAGCACGGCGCGCGGATAGGCGAGATGGATGGTGTGCCAGGTGGCCAGCTGGAAATAGGTAGTGTTGGGCAGGATGGCGCCGCTGGCCAGCAGACCACCCATGCCCAGCTCGGGCATGACGCAGGCGAGCGAGAGCCGCTTGTCGAAATCGGTGCCGCCGATATGCACGCCGCTGGTGCCCAGCAGGTCGGCGCTGCGGTCGGTCGCGTTGCGCCGCTCGGGCGACAGGCGGACCAGGGAAAAGTCGGACGTGCCGCCGCCGATGTCGACCACCAGCACCAGCGATTCCCGCTCGACGGTCTGTTCGAACGCATGCGCCGCGGCGATCGGCTCGAACTGGAAACTGACATCACGGAAGCCCAGTCCGCGCACGATCTGCGCCAGCGTGTCTTCGGCCAGCTGGTCGGCTTCGGGGTCATCGTCGACGAAATACACCGGCCGGCCGATGACCACCTGGTCGAAGCCGCAGCGCGCCGCGGTTTCGGCGCGCTTGCGGATTTCGGCGAGAAAGCCGCCGATCAGGTCGCGGAACGCGAGGTGACGGCCGCCCACATCGGTGCCGGTGTCCATCAGGCCGCTGCCGAGCAGGCTTTTCATCGAGCGCATCAGCCGTCCCTCGTAGCCTTCGAGGTATTCGTTGAGCGCCGCGCGGCCGAATGACATCGTGTCTTCGTCGAGATTGAAGAACACGGCCGACGGCAGCGTCAGCCGACCCGCTTCCAGCGGCAACAGACGGGCGACCGCACCGTCGTGCACCGCGGCGGTGGAGTTGGAGGTACCGAAATCGATGCCGCAGGCGGTCAGGCTCATGATGCGTTCAACCTGAAAACCTCATTTGATCGACGCCATGGGCAGGGTTGGCGGGGTGTACGGCAAGGCGCGAGGACGCGGCAGGATGCTCCCTGCAAGGACGAGCAACGCAGCCGGGCACCCCGCCGGCCGTGCACAGGGCGGCGAAGCGCGCTCACCCGGAGGGCGAAGGCCGGGCGAAAGCAGGAAAGTTGCAAAGTCACTGTCTTCCATCGATGTTTCAAGCGATCAACTGAGGTGTTCAGGTTCAGTGCATGGACAACAAGGGCGCGCAGCCTACGGCGCTGCGCATGCCGGGTCAAACGCCGGCGGCCGGCTCGATCGCCTCCAGCCGGTAGCCGGCCGCCTTCCAGCCGTCGATGCCGCCGAGCAGCGGACGCGCGTCGGCGATGCCGGCCGCGCGCAGCTTCAAGGTGGCACGCACCGCCGACACGTCGTTCGGGCACGCGCAATACACGATGACCGGCCGGTCGCGCGGCAGCCGGTGCGCCTCGGCATCGATCCGTTCGAGCGCGATCTGCAGCGCGCCGGGAATGCGCACCGGTTCGGCGTCGGTGATCAGCCCCGAGCGCACGTCGATCACCGTCACGTCGACGCCGCTGTCGAGCATGTCCAGCAGGTCGGCGGGCGCCAGCCTGACCGCGCGCAGCGCCTTCATCGCGCGCTGGCGGTCGAACCAGCGATACCCGATGTACAACGCGAGCAGCGTGCCGACCACCGCGGCCGCCACCGAACCCAGGCCGGCCAGATAGTCGAGCACGGCGCCGATCTGTTCGTGGAACACCAGCCCGATGGCCAGCGCGGCACCGGCCCACAGCACGGCACCGGCCGTATTGAACAGCATGAAGGCGCCCGGCCGCATGCCCAGGGCACCGGCCAGCGGCGGCGCCAGCGTGGACAGGCCGGGCACGAACTTGGCGATCACCAGCGTCGCCAGACCGTAACGGGTGAAGGTCGATTCGCTGGTGCGCACGCAGGTGTCGGGCGAGAGCGAAATGCGGCACAGCAGCTTCAGCACGCGATGGCCGTGCCGGCGGCCGGCGACGTACCAGGCCAGATCACCCAGCGTTGACGCAAGTACCGCCACCAGCAGGGCGATCACCCCGTAGATCGGGTCGTCGGCCACGCGCGCGCCGGCCAGCATGACCAGCGGCATGGCCGGAATCGGCACCCCGAGCTGCTCCGCCAGCACCACGGCAAACAACAGCCACAGGCCGTACTGGGCCAGCAACTCACTCACTTGGGTCTCCTGCGCACTTCGGTCTCCTGCCCATTTCCGCCTCCCGTTCTCTTGCTGCATCGCGGCATTCACGATGACACAAACCACCCATATCGGCTTCCTTCATCGATGTTTGGGGCGAATGTCCGGATTGCGAGCGGATAGAATCCGGGCTGAAACTCACTTACCGCACCATCTGCCCATGTCAGAAAACAACGCTGTCACCCATGTCTCCAATTTTCTTCGTGCGGTGATCGAAAGGGATATGGCCGCCGGCACCTACGCCAGCCGCCGCTGGGCGCGCAGCCCGGGCGATGCCGCGCACCACGCCGCAGGCGAGCCTGACCCGGCGAAGATCCGGACCCGCTTTCCGCCCGAGCCGAACGGCTACCTGCACATCGGCCACGCCAAGTCGATTTGCCTGAATTTCGGTCTGGCACGTGATTACGACGGCGTGTGCCACATGCGCTTCGACGACACCAATCCGGAAAAGGAAAGCGTCGAATACGTCGAGTCGATCAAGGATTCGGTGCAGTGGCTGGGCTTCGGCTGGGACGCCTTCGGGGCCTCTCACCTGTATTTCGCCAGCGACTACTTCGACTTCATGTACCGCGCCGCGGAATACCTGATCGAAGCGGGCCACGCCTACATCGATGAGCAGACACCGGACGAAATGCGCGCCAGTCGCGGCACGTTGACCGAGCCGGGCAAGGCGTCGCCCTGGCGCGACCGGCCGCGCGAGGAATCGCTGGCGCTGTTCCGCGCCATGCGCGACGGCCAGCACGCCGACGGCGCCATGGTGCTGCGCGCGAAGATCGACATGGCCAGTCCCAACATCAATCTGCGCGACCCGGCCATCTACCGGATCAAGCGCGCGCATCACCACAACACGGGCGACACCTGGTGCATCTATCCGATGTACACCTACGCCCACCCGCTGGAAGACGCGCTTGAAGGCATCACCCACTCGATCTGCACGCTCGAATTCGAAGACCAGAGGCCGTTCTACGACTGGGTGCTGGAGCGCCTCGCGGAAGGGGGTCTGCTCGCGCACCCGCTGCCGAAGCAGTACGAATTCGCCCGCCTGAACCTGACCTATGTGGTGACCAGCAAGCGCAAGCTGATGCAGCTGGTAACGGAAGGCCACGTCAGCGGCTGGGACGACCCGCGCATGCCCACCCTCGTCGGCCTGCGCCGGCGCGGCTACACACCGGAGGCGATACAGCTGTTCGCCGAGCGCATCGGCGTGTCGAAGGCCGATTCGTGGATCGACTATGCGACGCTGGAAGGCGCACTGCGCGACGACCTCGACGGTCGCGCCGCGCGGGCGATGGTGGTGCTCGATCCATTGAAACTCAAGCTCAGCAACTGGGACGCGCTGTTCGCCGGTCGCGAAACCGAAACCTGCTCGGCGCCGGTAAATCCGCACCACCCCGAACTCGGCCAGCGCAGCTTCATGCTGTCGCGCGAAGTCTGGATCGAGCGTGAAGACTTCATGGAGGTGGCCCCCAAGGGCTACCACCGCCTGTTCCCGGGCAACCGTACGCGGCTGAAGTACGGCTACGTCATCGAATGCACCGGCTGCGAAAAGGACGCCGACGGCCGCATCACCGCCGTGCTTGCGACCCTCGTGCCGGACACGAAAAGCGGCACCCCGGGTGCCGACAGCGTGAAGGTGAAAGGCGTCATCACCTGGGTCGGTGCCATGGACGGTGTGGCGGCCGAAATCCGGCTGTACGACCGGTTGTTCACCGAAGCCCATCCGGACGCTGGCGGCCGCGACTTCCTGACCGTGATGAACGCCGATTCGGTGAAATCGGTGCAGGCCATCGTCGAACCCGGGCTGGCAGCGGCCGCGCCCGATGACCGCTTCCAGTTCGAACGCCATGGCTACTTCGTTGCCGACCGCAAGGATTCGGCGCCGGGCCGTCCGGTCTTCAACCGGGCGGTGACGCTGAAGGACAGCTGGAGCAGATAGCGCATGCCCGCATCAGCTGTTGAAACGGTGGAGCTGGCGAAGGCCTACCGCCTGCTGAACCACGGCCCGACCGTGCTGGTCAGCAGCACGCACGGGGCGCGACGCAACGTGATGGCGGCAGCCTGGTGCATGCCGCTCGATTTCGACCCACCCAAACTGCTGGTGGTGATCGACAAATCCACTTTCACGCGCGAACTGATCGAGGCGTCGGGCGAGTTCGCGATCAATGTGCCGACACAGGCGCAGCGTGCGCTCACCGTGGCGGTCGGCAGCGATTCCGGCCGCGAGCGGGACAAGTTCGCCGAGCTGCACATCACGACCTTCGCCGGCGACGCGGTCGCGGCACCACTGATCGACGGCTGCGTGGCCTGGCTGGAATGTCGCGTCGTCCCCGAAACACACAACCAGAGCCGTTACGACCTGTTCATCGGCGAGGTGGTCGCGGCGCATGCCGACAGCCGTGTATTCAGCGCCGGGCGCTGGCATTTCGGCCCGGGACATGACGCGCTGCGCACGATCCACCATGTGGCGGGCGGCGCCTTTTTCGTGACCGGACCGATGACGGACGGCGGCGCAGGCTGACGGCGCACCGGCCGCGCGAACTTTTTCGCGGTCACGGCATTCCGATGACGGCTGTTCGATCTTCCGCCGTTTCACCGCCACCCGTTGCGAGGCCGCCCATGATCCGCCTGTCCGCCCTGCTCGTCTGTTGTTTCGGCCTGTCTTCCACCGCCACGGCGAACGATGCAGCGGAAGAATTCGGTTCGGCCTTCTATACCGGCCTGTCGATCAGCGTGGTGCAGGTGCGCGTGCTCAATGGCGCCGGCAAGGGCTATTTCGGGTCGGGCGTCGTGGTGGCGGAGAACGAGGTCATCACCAACTGCCATGTCACCCGGCAGGCGGTGCGTATCGAGGTGGCCAAGGGGGCGCTGGTCTATCCGGTATTCGGCCAGAAGGCCGACATGTCCAACGACCTGTGCCTGCTGCGCACCGGACCGATGCCGCTGCGCGTGGCCGAGCTGCGCGACGCAGGGTCCGTGAAGGCGGGTGAAAAGTCCTTCTACTACGGCTACTCGGGCGGGATCGAAGCCTTTTTCGCGCCCGGGCGCGTGGCCACCACACATCCGCATGACGGCATGGCGGTCATCGAAACCTCGAGCGGCTTCGCACTGGGCGGCAGCGGCGGCGGACTGTTCGACGCCCGCGGCAGACTGATGGGCATCACCACGTTTCTCGCGTCCGGCCATGCCGGCGGCTACTTCGCCATGCCGGCGGAGATGATCCGGCGTGTCCGCACGCTGCCCGAGCGCGACGTGGCGCCGATCGACGGTTTGGCCATCTGGGAGCAACCGGATACCGCGCAGCCGTGGTTCCTGCGTGTGGCACGCATGGGGACGCAGGCGCGCTGGCAGGCGGCCGCCGAACTGGCCGGCGAATGGACACAGGCGCAGCCGGACAACGCCGACGCCTGGCATCAGTCAGGCGTCGCGCTGTCGCGCCTCGATCGTCACGCGGACGCGCTGGCTGCGCTGCAGAAAGCGATCCGCCTCGCGCCGGGTCACCCGCAGATGCTGTTCCACACCGCGCTGGCGCTGTCGCGCATCGGCCGCAGCGACGAAGCCGCAAACATCCGCAACGAGCTTGCGCTGGCCGACACCGACCTCGCCGGTCGGCTCGACAAGGCACTCGAAAATGGTGGGATACCGCCGGCACCTGCCAACAGTCCCGGCTGTCCGCGACTCGATACCTGCTGACCGCTGCCGCACTGGCCGTACATCGCCGCGGCAGCGCCAATTGCTTGAATCCGTGCTGGATCTGCAATCTTCGCATCTGTCGGGCAGGGCCGCGAACATGACAGCGTGGGCATCGGGAGGCGACCCGACGCATCGGACCGCAGTCTAGGGTCTGGCCGTGACGCCGATGACCCGTCCGCTCTCGGAAGGTGCTTCCGCCGTCACGTCCGGCTCGATGCTGGAGGATGCGTCTGCCGAAGGACCGGAGGCGGTGGGTGCGATGGTGGGTGCGGACAGCAGATCGCGCGACAATTTTTGCGCCGCTTCCACCTGCTCCGGTTTGAGTGAGGCCGCAATTTCATCGCGCGCACCGCGAGCAGCGCCATGTCCGAGGGCCGCGGCGCGATTGAACCATGCATAGGCCCGGATCAGATCGAGATCCACCCCTTCACCGATGCGGTGCAGGCGTCCCATGTGATATTGCGCCGCAACATGTCCCTTGCGCGCCGCCTCCATGAACCATCTGGCGGCGGCGTCGTAGTCCTGCAGCGTGCCGCGACCCAGCTTGTAGACCAGAGCCAGTTCGTACTGAGCTTGAGCGTGCCCCTGTGCCGCCGCCTTTTCGAACCACTTGATCGCTTCGACCAGGTCTTCGCGTTCGCTGGTTCCGCCCTGCGACAGCAGCATCGCATACTCGAACTGCGCCAGCGAACTGCCGGCTTCGGCGCGGATACGGGCGACATCACGCGGATCGAGCTCGGCAAGCTTTCTTTCGTGCTCACTTGGTATGCGCGACCCCGCGCTCTGCACGGTGATGACCACGAGGGCCGAAATGCCCAGAAACACCAGTCCTGCAAATGCGGCCAGCGGCACACGACGGAAGCGCACAAAGCGTTTGTGACAGTTGCGGCAGCGCACCGGACGCAACCAGAAACGCCCCGCCTTCTCGGCCGAGTTCTTCCAGCTGGAGTCCTTGGTGTTCCGGCTCATGCAGTACGGACAGCCGCGTGTGCCCTGCAGGATGCCGGAAGTGCGGGTGGAAACATTCATCGGCGCGAAATTAGCATGACGGGGCAAAGGCTTGCCGTGAATTACTGTGGCGCGGGCATGCGCACATCACATCAGGCAGCGGGCGGCACGAATCCTGACACGCCGTCTGCGCCCTCGCCGAAGAAGTGTTTCTCCATCTGCTCGGCAAGGTACTTGCGTGCGCGCACGTCCATCAGGCTGAGGCGGTTTTCGTTGATCAGCATGGTCTGGTACTTCACCCATTGCTGCCAGGCCTCCTTGGACACCGACTCGAAAATCCGCGCGCCGAGCGGGCCGGGCACCGGCGGAAAGTCCAGCCCTTCCGCTTCGCGTCCCAATTTGATGCAATTGACCATGCGTGCCATCGTGTCACTCCTTCGAAAAAATAGGGTTCGGAATCTACGTATCAGCGGCGCGTGCCCTGCCGCTGCGGTCAGGTGCCATGTCGGCGTTCGTACATCCGGAAAGCGTTCTTGCCATCGTTCTTGGCCGCGTACATCGCAGCGTCAGCCGCGCCCAGCAAGGCTTCGCCGGTCGACGCGTGAACCGGATAGATGCCGATGCCCGTGCTGACCGTCACATAGGCACGCTCGCCGTCGAATTCGAAGTTCATGCCCGACACGCGCTCGCCGATGCGTCGCGCCAGGCCGGTGATGGCCTGTTCGTCGGTGTCCGGGGCGAGCACACCGAACTCGTCACCGCCAAGCCGGAAGAAGATTTCGTTCCGCCGCACCACCGCGCCAACTTCGCGCGCCAGCTTCATCAACACCTGATCACCGGCCTGATGGCCGTGCCGGTCATTGACCGGCTTGAAGCCATCAAGATCGAACAACAGCAGGCCGAGTTGTGTGTGACGCCGGCTCGCGTCGGCAATCATGCGTTCGAGCTCTTCGTGGAAGCGGCGCCGATTGTAAAGATTGGTCAGCGGATCGCGTTCAGCCATCTTCACGAGCGCCTCGGCTGCACGCCGCTCCGCCGTGACGTCTTCGTAGATCCATACGCGACCGAGGAAGCGACCGGGCGTGGCCGACGGCACCAGCGCTGATTGCTCGCGGATGATGCGGCCGTCACGCAGCACGATGTCGAGCGGCTCGGTCGGCAGCCGCGTGGCAAGAATCTGCGCCATGCGCTCGCGATAGCCCTCTTCGTCCGCACGCAGCGGCGCGGTGCGCTCGATCAGCACGCTGTCGCGCATGCCTGAAACATTCTCGTCCGGCGCCATGCCCCAGATCAGCTTGAGCATCCGGTTGGCGTGCTGTGCGCGGCCGTCGCGATCGACGAACAGCACACCCAGCTTGATCAGGTCGAGCAACGCCTCGAGGCGCGAACGCTCTTCCTCGCTGCGCGTGAGGTAGTAATCGCGCAAGCCCTGCTCTCGACGCAGCGCGGTCACCGTGTCGAGCAGCTTCAGCTCGGCTTCCTTGCGGCTCTGGATGTCGTCGGCCGACACCCGCACGCCGAGACAAACGCCTGCCTCGTCGTAGATCGGCTGCCAGTTCAGGGATACCCACACCACCCCGCCATCGCGACGCAGCAGACGCACTTCGAAATTTTCGCCGCTGGCGCCGGCCAGCGCTTCCTGCGCACGGGTGGCAAAAATCTTGCGGTCCTTCTCATGGACCAGCATGCCGGCGAGATTCTCGCTCAGCAGGCAATCCAGCGGGCTGTGGCCGGTCACCCGTTCGATCGAACGATTGACCCAGATCAGGCGACCCTGCGGTCCGAACCAGGCTTCGACGCCAAAGGTGAAATCAGCGATCGCATGAAAACGCGACTCACTCTTGCGCAACGCCGTGACCCGCTCGTCGAGCGCCTGAACCATCTGGTTGAAGGCACGGGTGAGGCGCGCCAGCGCGTCGTCGCCAACCACCGGCAACGGATTGACGACTTCTGCACGACGCAGCGCGATGGCACGCGTTTCGATCGCGGTCACGCCATCCAGCACGCCGCCGAGCACCCAGCGGGTCAGCAGCACGTGCAGCAACAGAATCACGATGCCGAGCACCAGCACCGACGTTCGCAAGGTGGCGAGTGCCGCTTCGAGACGGACCAGGCTCGCACTGGCGCGCAGCACGCCTACCGGCGCGCCGGCGTCGGCTGGCGTCAGCTCGATCCGGAAATCGTGGCGACTGCGGCCGGCCGCCAGTGCAGCATGCAGGTCCGGATGCGGCGGTCCGAGCACGGCCGGACCACCGTCCGCCACCAGCACACGCCCCGCGGCATCGCGAACCTCGATGTAGCCAAGGCCACCCAGCCGGCGAAACGCACCCGCTTCGGCCGCGAGCCGCGTCTGATCATGCACCACGATCTCGGCCAGACGGCTCTGCATGTCGGCGGCCAGCGCATCGATGCGTGCATCTTCCTGCGCAATCAGGTGACCGGCCAGCAGGTGATGCGTGAGCCCGAGGCCAGCGACCAGCAGCAGGGCCAGCACGATCGCCGACCCGATGAGGCGTGCTTTCAGCGTGCCGATGCGCGCAAGCATGGCCGGCTTCATGTCAGTGGAGCGGCCGCCGCGTCATCAGAGCACCTTCACCAGAACCTTGCTGCGACGCTGCGGGTTATAGCTCTCGCGCTTCAGGCGCGGCAGCACATCGATGCCGGCTTCGACGAAACCACGCTCGACGAACCAGTGTGCCGTCACGGTGGTGAGCACGAACAGGCGCTTCATGCGCTCGGCCCGCGCCCGCCCCTCGACAAAGCTGAGTATCTGTTCACCATAGCCGTGGCGACGGTATTCGGGCATGACCGCGAGACAGGCGAGTTCGGCCATTTCTTCTTCCGCATACGGGTAGAAGGCGGCGCAGCCCATGATGACTTCGTCGTGTTCGAGCACGCTGAAGCGATCGATCTCGCGTTCGAGCCGTTCGCGGCCACGACTGACCAGCGTGCCATCCGCCTCCATCGGCGCGATCAGGCCGGCCACCGCCGGCACATCGTCCATGCGCGCATTGCGCATCAGCGCAAGCCGTTCACGCGAAATGACGCTGCCGACGCCTTGCGTGGTGAAGAATTCGAGCAGCAGCGCACCATCAAGGTCGCGGTCGATCATGTGCGCCCGGGCCACGCCCATCTTCACCGCACGGATCGCCCGCGGCAGGTAGAGGCCCAGGTCTTCGGTGATGCCGCGACCCGCCTTCAGCCATTGCGATGCTTCGTCAGCGGTGAGTTCCGGCACCAGCTCTCCGGCTTCATCGACGATGCCCGGCGCGTCGCACAGATAGATCAGCTTGGTCGCCTGCAGACCGATGGCAACCGATTCGGCCACTTCTTCCATGCACAGATTGAACACCTCGCCGGTCAGCGAATAGCCGTAGGGCTGCATCAGCACGATGTCGCTGTCGACCAGCGCGTCATTCAGCGCTTCGACGTCGACCTTGCGCACGGCCCCCGTGTAGCCGTGGTCGATGCCATCCACCACGCCCACCGGACGCGCCGTCAGGAAGTTGCCCGACGCCACCTCGATCGTGCTGCCGGCCATCGGCGTATTGGGCAGCCCCTGCGAGAACAGCGCCTCGACATCGATGCGGATGGCGCCGTTGGCGCGCTTCACGCAGTCCATGGCCGGCGCGTCGGTCACCCGCAAACCCTTGTGATAACGGGGCTCCAGGCCGCGCGCCGCCAGTTCTTCCTCGATCTGCGGGCGCGCCCCAACCACCAGCACCAGCTTGATGCCGAGCGCGGCAAGCAGGTTGCAGTCCTGCACCAGCGAATTGGCGAACGGGCTCTTCAGCACCTCGCCGCCGACCGCGACCACGAAGGTTCGGCCGCCGAAGGCATGGATATAGGGTGCTGCGCTGCGCACCCAGGCGACGAAGCGCGGTGAATCGGGATCAGCGTGCATTCAGGTTCCGTCCGGTAAGTTCCCGATTCTATCCGAGCGCGGCCCGCCGGAACGCTCAGCCGATCGCGGATTCGAGACGGTCGCAGACGGTCTGCAGGATGTTCAGGCGGGCGCGGTACTTGTCGTCCGAGCCGATCAACGCCCACGGCGCCGACTCGGTGTGCGTGCGCGCCAGCATGTCGCGAACCGCCGGCAGGTAGGACGTCCACCTTTCGCGGTTGCGCCAGTCGTCCGGCGTGATCTTGAAGCGCTTGAACCGGGTGCGGCTGCGCTCATTGAAGCGCTTCAGCTGTTCGTCGGGGCTGACGTCGAGCCAGAACTTGCAGACGATGGCGCCATGCGCCACCCATTCCTGCTCGAAGGCGTTGATTTCGTCGTAGGCGCGCGCCCAGTCTGCCGGCTCGGCAAAGCCTTCGACCCGTTCGACCAGCACCCGGCCGTACCACGAGCGGTCGAACAGTGCCGCCCGGCCGTTGCGCGGCACATCGCGCCAGAAGCGCCACAACCAGGGGTACTTGCGCTCATGTTCCGACGGCGCCGCGACCGGATGAACGCGGTAATACCGCGCGTCGAGTGCATGAGTGATGCGACGGATGGCACCGCCCTTGCCGGCTGCATCCATGCCTTCGAACACCAGCACGAGCGCGCGAGCGTCGAAGGCCGGCTGACGCAGCAGCAGGTTCAACCGCCCCTGCAGGGCTTCCAGCGCAGGCTGGTACTGCGCCTTGGTCATCGGCCTCGACGGAGCCGCTGCTTCACCGACCGGTGCCGCCGGCGCCTCGGCAACGGCCATTGAAGGCGGCGGCAACAACGGTGCCGGTCGGGGCGGTCGCCCGGCCAGCGTGGCGCGCAGCGCGCGCAGCACGGTGCGACCGACCGCCAGTTCGCACAGGCGGGTGTCCCGTGCGTCGATCAGATGCCATGGCGCATGCGGGTCGTCCGTCTCGCGGATCGCCTCTTCCGCCACCTTGCACAGCCTGCGGTGATGACGGTGTTCGTGCCAGTCCTCCGGCGTCACGCGCCAGCGCGTTGCGGCGTCCCTCTCGAGCGACTTGAAGCGGGCACGCTGAGTGTCGGCGTCCAGATGCAGCCAGAACTTGAGCACCACCGCATCGTCCATCGCCAGCATGTGCTCGAAACGCCGTATCGACTGCAGCGCACGCCCGAACGCCGGCCGCTTGAGGCGGCGGTCGACGCGATCGCGGATGGTTTCGCTGTACCACGCTTCGAACATGATGGCGGTACGACCGCGCGACGGCAGCGCCTGCCAGAAGCGCCACATGTGGGGTCGCAGGCGTTCGGCTTCGTCGCGCGACCCGAACGCACTGGTGCGGATGTGGCGCGGATCCATCCACTCGTTCAGCGTGTTGACGACCACGCCGCGCCCTGCGCCGGCCACGCCGGCGATCAGCAGAATGACCGGCGTGCGTGCCTGCTCGAGGATCGAGTACTGCGCATCGAGCAGGTTGGCACGCAGCCGCGCAACCGCCCGATCGAACCGGTCATCGTCCATCGCCTCAAGCGGGGTCAGCGCATCGAACATCAGAAGTCTCCGATCAGGGCGTTGAGCGCGGCCACCACAGCCACGCCGGCGGATTCGGTGCGCAACACGCGCGGGCCCAGGGTGAGTGCGGCAAATCCGCTGCGGCGCGCGCTCTGCAGCTCTTCGTGGTCGAAACCGCCTTCCGGACCGATCAGTACGCTGATCGGCTGATCGGCTTTCAGCCCCGCCTCGCGCAACGTTACCCCACCTTCCGGATGCAGCAGCAGGCGCTGTCCGTCGGCACCCGCTACGGCCTGCTCGAAGGAAAGCAGCGGCAGCACCTCGGGCACGACGTTGCGGCCGCACTGCTCGCAGGCAGCCACCGCAATCTGGCGCCAGTGCTCGATCCGGCGCGGGGCACGGTCGCCGGTCAGGCGCACGACCGTGCGCCGGCAACTCACCGGCTGAACCCGCGCAACGCCGAGCTCGACCGCTTTCTGCACGATCCAGTCCATCTTGTCCGACGCAGCCAGGCACTGCATCAGCGTGATCCGCAGCGACGGCTCCCGCACTGGCGCACGACGCTCGCCAAGCACCGCGCGCAGGTCGCGCCCCTTGCCTTCCAGTCGGGCTTCGACCTCGAAACCGCGACCGTCGAACAGGGTCAGCGGGTCGCCTGCCGACAGGCGCAGCACGCGTTCAACGTGGTGGGCGACCGCAGCCGGCAGCACAAGCACGCCGGCGGGTTCGTCAGGCAGAGGGCAAAAGAAGCGAGGATTCATCGTATTATCATTGGTGCACTGCGAGAGGATCACGACCCGCGCTCCGCCAGGGCGGGCAAACCCATGGAAGCATGATGGTCAGCACTTCGACACCTGTCTGTGATTTCGGCCTGGCAGCGCCGGACTTCCGGTTGCGCGATGCCGACGGTCGCCAGCATTCGCCCGGCACGTTGTGCGGACCGGCCGGTCTGCTGGTGATGTTCATCTGCAACCACTGCCCCTATGTGCAGGCAATACTGCCACGGCTGGTGGTGACGGTGCGCGAGTTGCAGGCGCTCGGCGTCGGCGCCGTGGCCATCATGTCGAACGACATCGACCAGTATCCGCAGGATGGCCCTGACGCCATGAGCGCGCTGGCGCGCGACAGGGCGTTCTCCTTTCCGTATCTGCTGGACGCCGACCAATCGGTGGCACGCGCCTATGGCGCTGTGTGCACGCCGGATTTCTTTGGCTACAGCAGCGCATTGAAACTGCAGTACCGCGGTCGCTTCGACGCCTCGCGCAAGGAAGCGGCACCGCCGGATACGCGGCGCGACCTGTTCGAGGCCATGCGCCTCGTGGCACTGACCGGCGACGGCCCGCGCGAGCAGACGCCCGGCATCGGCTGTTCCATCAAATGGCGTCAGGACTGAATCCATGAGCTCACCTACCCTCATCCAGATCGTCGACACCGCGCGCAGCGTGGCGCGCGAAGTCATCATGCCGCACTTCCTGACGGCACAACGCAACACCAAGGACGACGGCAGCCTGTTCACGGTGGTCGATCTGGCGGCGCAGGAAGCGCTGATCGAACGCCTGCCGCGCATCATCGATCGCCCGGTACTGGGCGAAGAAATGCCGGAATCGCTGCAGTTGCGTCTGTGGCACGAAGGCCAGGACGGCATCTGGTGCATCGATCCGATTGACGGCACGACGAACTTCGTCAACGGCATCCCGTTCTTCGGTGTGGCGATCGCCTACATCGCCGAAGGCCGGACGCGCTACGGCGTGGTGTACAACCCGATGACCGACGAGGCCTTCTACGCTGAAGAGGGCGGCGGCGCCTTCCTGAACGGTACGGCACTGCCGCTGCGCACGCCGGCCCGCCACCTGCTGGACGCGGTCGCCGGCGTCGATTTCAAGCGCATCCCCAAGCCGCTGGCCGATGCGCTCGCCACGCAGTCGCCGTTCTACTCGCAGCGCAACTTCGGTTCCAGTGCGCTCGAATGGTGCTTTGTCGCGGCTGCACGGCTGGATGTCTATCTGCACGGCGGCCAGATGATGTGGGATTTCGCCGCCGGCACCCTGATTGCCGCTGAAGCCGGCGCGCAGTGCTCGATGCTCGACGGCGAACCGCTGGACATGTCGCCCGGCCGCAAGACGCCGGTCGTCGTCGGCGCCAACGCGGCGCTGTATCGGGAATGGATGGACTGGCTCAACACGCACGGCGCGCGCTGAGCCGCACAGGCAAATCCGGCCTCACGCCGGCTGTGCGGACGTCACCTGCGCATTGACCAGACCACCGCCCTTTGCCAGCAGGAAGTCTCGCAGCGCCTGGGCGGCCGGCAGCAGATTCTTGCGGTCGCGATAGACCACATGCCAGTTGCGGATCACCGGTGTACCGGGTGCGGCGATCCGGCGCAGCACGCCGGTGCGCAGTTCGAGCTGGCACGTGTGTTCCGACAGGAAAGCCAGACCCATGCCCGCCATCGCCGCCTGCTTGATGATTTCATTGCTGGGCAGTTCGATGATTTCGGTCGGCCGGATGCCATGTTCGATCAGGAAGCTTTCCTGCGTCACCCGCGTACCGGAGCCGCGCTCGCGGATCAGGAAGGCCTCACGCCCCAGATCCTCCACGCTGGCCATGCCGCTGCCGGTCAGCGGGTGCCCTTCGCAGGCGAGGATGGACAGCGGATGCTCGGCGAACACGTGCGCCTCGCAACCCAGCGCAGCCGGCGGACGGCCCATGATGGCGAGGTCGATCAGGTTGTCTTCCAGTTGGCGGAAGATGTCGTCACGATTGTGCAGCGAAATACGCACCTGTACATCGGGAAAGCGCTCGCGGAAAGCCATCAGCAGCTTCGGCGCGATGTACTTCGCGGTGCTGACCACGCCAACCGACACCAGCCCGGCATGACCGCTCGCCATCTGGGCGAGCGCGGCTTCCGCCTCGGCCAGCTGGTGCTCGATGGCGCGTGCGTGACGGGCGATTTCCATGCCGACATCGGTCACACGCAGCTTCTTGCCCAGGGTTTCGATCAGCGGCAGTCCGATCAGCCCGTCAAGCGCCTTCACCTGCATCGAGACGGCGGGTTGTGTCAGATGCAGTTCCTCGGCAGCGCGCGAAATCGATCCGAGACGGGCGACCGCTTCGAAAATCCGCAGCTGGCGAAGCGACACCCCTCGTGTCCACTGAGTTGTCATATCAATCGGTATCAGGAAATTTAATTGATCGTATCAAAACAACTTATTTTGAACCACGGCAGATTCCAGATATATTGCACTGCAACAGCGGTCGAAAACGACGCGCAACAGAAGCACAGCGTGTTTTCGGAAGCTCACGATTTTAGCGTCAAATCCTGTCTGCTCAACAAGAATCGACAGGTGACCCAGGCTCCTCCTCCACAACCTTGTTTGTGGATTCATACCCCGGCTCGCAAGAGTCCGGGGTATTTTTTTGCATTTGCACACTGTGTTGCTTACCGTGGAACAGACCGTTCCATGGTTGCAGCACATGATTTGCTGTCACGATGACCTGTCGGAGCGCGACAGGCCGATGTGACAGCACGGCGGGCGACAGCTAGGATAAATCGACACCGGTTGCGAAGGAGGTTGCCATGACTGAAGGGCGCAAGACCCTCACGCGTTACACCATCGAGGCCCAGCAAAGACATCCGCAAGCGAGCGGGATCTTTTCGAGTCTGCTGAATGCCGTTGCGACGGCGGTGAAAATCATCGCCAACAATGTCAACAAGGGTGCGCTGGTCGGTTCGCTCGGCAGCTTCGAGGCGATCGGCAGCGGCGCGGCCATCAATCTCGCCGGCGGCGTCACGCAGAAGCTCGACACCATCGCCAACGAGGCGATGCAGCGCGAATGCGAATGGGGCGGCCATCTCGCGGCGCTTGCGCCGGATGGGCTGGACGGCTTCATTCCGACACCGGAACAGTCGCCGCGCGGCAAATACCTGTTGCTGTTCGATGCGCTGGACTGCAGCAACAACATCGACGTGAACCTGACCGTCGGCACGCTGTTTTCCGTGCTGCACGCGCCCAACCCGGGCGCCGAGCCGCAATTGTCGGACTTCCTGCAGCCCGGAACCGAACAGGTCTGCGCCGGCTACGCGCTGTACGGCCCTTCGACCATGCTGGTGCTGACCACCGGCGAAGGCGTCGACGGATTCACGCTCGACCGCGATATCGGCGCGTTCATCCTGACCCATCCGAAGATGCGCATTCCGGCGCACACCAACGAGTTCGCGATCAATGCGTCGAAGTCGCGCTTCTGGGAACCGCCGGTCAAACGCTATGTCGAGGAATGCTTGGCTGGCCAGACCGGACCTCGCAACACCGACTTCAACATGCGCTGGATCGCCTCGCTGGTGGCTGAAACCCATCGCGTACTGACGCGCGGCGGCGTCATCATGTATCCCGCCGATACCATGCCGTCGCAGCCGCCGGGCCGTATTTCGCTGATGTACGAAGCCAATCCGATCGCCTTCCTGATCGAACAGGCGGGCGGCGAGGCGACCAACGGCCGGACCCGGATCCTTGAACTGCCGCCGCGCAGCCTGCAGATGCGCACGCCGCTGATCTTCGGGTCGAGTGACGAGGTGCGTCGGATCGCCCAATATCACCACGAAAATGACCAGGGACTGGACCGTGAATACACTTCGCCACTTTTCAACATCCGTGGCCTGTTTTCCACGCTCTGAGGCCTGACGGATGTCGGTACGCCATCCTGTCATCGCCATCACCGGATCGTCGGGCGCCGGCACCAGCACGGTGACGCGAACCTTCCAGCACATCTTCCGGCGCGAGGGCGTCAACCCGGTCATCGTCGAAGGCGATGCCTTTCATCGCTATGACCGCGAGGAAATGAAGGTCATCATGGCGCGCGAGGCGGCCGCCGGCAACGAACACTTCAGCCATTTCGGCCCGGACGCCAACCTGTTCGAAGAGCTTGAAGCGCTGTTCCGGCAGTACGGCACCGAAGGCACGGGGCGCTCGCGTGCCTATCTGCACAACGACAAGGAAGCCGCGCCCTACGGGCAGCCCCCCGGCACCTTCACGCCCTGGGAGGACATTCCGGCGGGTACCGACATCCTGTTCTATGAAGGCCTGCATGGCGCCGTGAAAACCGACCGCATCGACGTCGGACAGCATGCCGACCTGCGCATCGGCGTCGTACCCATCATCAATCTGGAGTGGATACAGAAGCTGCACCGCGATCGCGAGCAACGCGGTTACACGACCGAAGCCGTGACCGATACCATCCTGCGCCGCATGCCGGAATACGTGCACTACATCTGTTCGCAGTTCGAGAACACGCACATCAATTTCCAGCGGGTACCGATGGTCGATACCTCGAACCCCTTCATCGCACGCGCCATCCCGACGCCGGAAGAGTCCATGGTGGTGATCCGCTTCGCCAATCCGCGCGGCATCGACTTCCAGTACCTGCTGAGCATGCTGCAGGGTTCCTTCATGTCGCGCGCCAACACCATCGTGATTCCGGGCGGCAAGATCGAACTGGCCATGCAACTCATCTTCACGCCGCTGATCCTGCGGCTGGTGGAAAACGGGCGCAAGGCGCGGGCGCGCTACTGAACGTGCCGTCACGGCGCCTGCTGAAGCACCGGATCAACGCCGATTCCTTGTGCCCGGGGACCGGCATCGGCATCCCCCTCGTGCGATCCGTGCCGCTTCAGCCCGCGCCTCTGGCGCATCCCGCAAGGCCGGACACGGAAAGTCGGCCGGATTGCGGAACGCAGCGTGCTATCCAGAGGCCTTGTTTTCGCGGATAATTATGGGTTTTTCCGGCCGGAACCTTGCCCTATGACCGCCTCGACCGCCGTCCCGACCATCACACCCCGCGGGGGCTTCAATCCGATCACCGGTGCCATCCGTGCGCTGGCGATGGATGCCGTCCAGAAAGCCAACTCCGGCCATCCGGGCGCCCCGATGGGCATGGCGGAAATCGCCGAAGTGCTGTGGCGCCATCACCTGAAGCACAACCCGGCCAATCCGGAGTGGGCCGACCGTGACCGCTTCGTGCTGTCGAATGGCCACGGTTCGATGCTGTTGTACGCCCTGCTGCACCTGACCGGCTACGACCTGTCGATCGAGGATCTGAAGTCCTTCCGGCAGTTGCATTCCAAGACACCGGGCCACCCGGAACGGGGCTACGCACCGGGCGTGGAAACCACCACCGGCCCGCTCGGCCAGGGTCTGGCCAACGCGGTCGGCATGGCGCTTGCGGAACGGGGCATGGCGGCGCAATTCAATCGACCCGGCCATACCGTCGTCGATCATTTCACCTACGCCTTCGCGGGTGACGGTTGCCTGATGGAAGGGATATCGCACGAAGCCTGCTCGCTGGCCGGCACGCAAGGTCTGGGCAAGCTGATCGTGTTCTACGACGACAACGGTATTTCAATTGACGGCCACGTCGAGGGCTGGTTTTCCGACGACACGCCGAAGCGCTTCGAAGCCTACGGCTGGCAGGTCATCCCGGCGGTCGACGGTCACGACAGCGCCGCCATCAACGCTGCAGTGATCGCGGCGAAGGCCGACCTGTCGCGGCCGACGCTGATCTGCTGCCGCACGGTGATCGGCCTCGGTTCGCCGAACAAGGCTGGCGGCCACGATGTGCATGGCGCGCCGCTGGGGGCCGCAGAAATCGAAGCGGCGCGTGCCTTCATCGGCTGGTCGCACGCCCCGTTCGACGTTCCGGCCGACGTCTATGCAGCGTGGGATGCCCGTCCCTCGGGCAAAACGGCCGAAGCGGGCTGGAACGAGCGATTTGCAGCCTATGAGGCAGCCCACCCCGACCTCGCGTCGGAGTTCAAACGCCGCATGCACGGCACGCTGCCCGCCCACTTCGATCAGGTGGTGAGCGACACGATCGCAAAGTTCGACGGCAAGGCCGACAACATCGCCAGCCGCAAGGCCAGCCAGAACTGCATCGAAGCCTTTGCGCCGGCGCTGCCGGAGTTGCTCGGTGGCTCCGCTGACCTCGCCGGGTCCAACCTGACGCTGTGGTCGGGTTCGAAGGGGATATCGGCCGACAACCCTGGCGGCAACTACATCTATTACGGTGTGCGCGAATTCGGCATGTCGGCCATCGCCAACGGTATCGCGCTGCACGGCGGCTACATCCCGTATACCGCCACCTTCCTGATGTTCTCCGAGTACGCGCGCAACGCGCTGCGCATGGCGGCGCTGATGAAGCTTCGCCAGGTGTTCGTGTTCACGCACGACTCGATCGGCCTCGGCGAAGACGGCCCGACGCACCAGCCGGTCGAACAGACGGCCACGCTGCGCCTGATGCCGAACATGGACGTGTGGCGTCCGGCCGATACGGTCGAATCCGCCGTTGCCTGGGCCAGTGCCCTCAAGCGCGATGACGGCCCGACCTCGATGATGTTCTCGCGCCAGAACCTGCCGCACACCGCGCGCGATGCCGCGACGATTGCGGCCATCGCCCGCGGCGGCTACGTGCTGTCGGATGCAGAGGGCGCGCAGGTCGTGCTGATCGGTACCGGTTCCGAAGTGGCCCTGGCGCTCGCCGCACAGAAGGCGCTGGCGGCCGAAGGCGTCGCCGCGCGCGTGGTCTCCATGCCGTCGACCACCGTGTTCGACCGGCAGGACGCTGCCTGGCGCGAAATGGTTCTGCCGCGCGCGCTCCCGCGCGTGGCGGTCGAAGCTGGCGTGACCGATCTGTGGCGCAAATACGTCGGTCTCGACGGCGCCGTCATCGGCCTGGACCACTTCGGTGAATCGGCACCGGCTGGCGAGCTGTACAAGGCTTTCGGCATCACTGCCGACGCGGTCGCCGCCGCCGCCCTTAAGGTGGTCGCCAAGTAAGGACTCACACATCCGGGCACCGCGCTGCGGACGGTGCCAACTACGGCGCAGCGCCACCACAAGTTGCGCTGCACAATCCGCAGGTTTCATTGAATCCATACCCACTGGAAAGGAAGTTGCAGACATGACGATCAAGGTTGCCATCAACGGATACGGGCGCATCGGCCGCAATGTGCTTCGCGCACACTACGAGGGCGGCAAGCGCCACGACATCCAGATCGTCGCGATCAACGATCTTGGCGACCCCAAGACCAACGCCCACCTGACCCGTTACGACACTGCCCACGGCAAGTTTCCGGGTGAAGTGAGCGTCGACGGCGACTACATGGTGGTCAATGGCGACCGCATCCGCGTGCTGGCCAACCGCAATCCGGCCGAACTTCCGTGGGGTGAGCTGGGCGTCGATGTCGTGCTGGAATGCACCGGCTTCTTCACGACCAAGGAAAAGGCGTCGGCCCACATCAAGGGCGGTGCGAAGAAGGTCATCATTTCAGCGCCGGGCGGCAAGGACGTCGATGCCACCATCGTCTATGGCGTGAACCACGGCGTGCTGAAGTCAAGCGACACGGTGATTTCGAACGCCAGCTGCACCACCAACTGCCTGGCACCGCTGGTCAAGCCGCTGCATGACAAGATCGGCGTCGTGCATGGCCTGATGACCACCATCCACGCCTACACGAACGACCAGGTGCTGACCGACGTCTATCATGAAGATCTGCGCCGCGCGCGCAGCGCGACGATGTCGATGATTCCGACCAAGACCGGCGCCGCTGCCGCGGTCGGTCTGGTGCTGCCGGACCTGAACGGCAAGCTGGATGGCTTCGCGATGCGCGTGCCGACCATCAACGTGTCCATCGTCGACCTCACCTTCACGGCCGCGCGCGCGACGACGACCGAGGAAGTGAATGGCATCCTGAAGGCCGCGTCGGAAGGCGAACTGAAGGGCGTGCTGGGCTACAACGTCGAGCCGCTGGTGTCGGTCGATTTCAACCACGATGCCCGCTCGTCGATCTTCGACTCGACGCAGACCCGCGTCATGGGCGGCACGCTGGTGAAGGTGCTGTCCTGGTACGACAACGAATGGGGTTTCTCGAACCGCATGCTGGACACGACGGTTGCCCTGATGGCGGCCAGGTAAAGGCACCCCGATCCGGGGCGGGGTTCGGGGCGGCAGCGTCCCTGCCCGGTTTCGTCCGTCCCGCATCGTTTTTCCCCGCTTGACCGTCCTACCTCGTATTCGCACCGTCAGCCCCCCTTCACGCGCCATCGCAGAGGACACACGATGCAGTTCACACGACTTTCCGATCTCGACCTCAAGGGCAAGCGGGTGTTCATCCGCTCCGACCTGAACGTGCCGCAGGACGACGCCGGCAATATCACCGAAGACACGCGCATCCGCGCCTCGTTGCCGGCCATCCGCAGCGCGCTCGACGCTGGCGCGGCAGTGATGGTGACGTCCCATCTCGGTCGCCCGACCGAAGGCGACCTGAGGCCGGAAGATTCGCTGGCACCGATCGCCCGCCGCATGTCGGAACTGCTCGGCTTCGAGGTGAAGCTGATTGCGAACTGGGTCGATGGCGTTGCGGTCGCTCCGGGCGAAGTCGTGCTGCTGGAAAACTGCCGCGCAAACAAGGGCGAGAAGAAGTGTGACGACGCACTGTCGAAGAAGCTCGCTGCCCTGTGTGACGTGTGGGTGAACGACGCCTTCGGCACCGCCCACCGGGCCGAGGCGACGACCTACGGCATGGGCCAGTACGCAGCCGTCGCCTGCGCCGGTCCGCTGATGGCGAGCGAACTTGACGCACTGGGCAAGGCGCTCGGCCAGCCCGCGCGTCCGTTGGTGGCCATCGTCGCCGGCTCCAAGGTATCGTCCAAACTGACGCTGCTGGAGAATCTGGCCGACAAGGTCGATCGACTCATCGTCGGTGGCGGCATCGCCAACACCTTCCTGCTCGCCGCCGGCAAGCAGATCGGCAAGTCGCTCGCCGAAGCCGATCTGGTGGACGCCGCGAAGCGCGTGATGGCCAAGACGAAAGTGCCGCTGCCGGAAGACGTGGTGTGCGCCAAGACTTTTGCGGCTGATGCACCGGCAACGGTCAAGTCGGTCGACGACGTCGCAGCCGACGACATGATTCTTGACATCGGCCCAAAGGCGGCTGCCCAACTGGCAGACATGCTGAAGGCGGCCGGCACCATCGTGTGGAATGGCCCGGTCGGCGTGTTCGAGTTCGACGCCTTCGGTCACGGCACCGAAACCGTGGCGCGCGCCATTGCAGCATCGAAGGCTTATTCGATCGCCGGTGGTGGCGACACGCTGGCCGCCATCGCAAAATACGGCATCGCCGACCAGGTGAGCTACATCTCTACCGGCGGCGGCGCATTCCTGGAGTTCCTCGAAGGCAAGACGCTGCCGGCTGTCGATATCCTGCTGCGGCGCGCCCGCGGCTGATCCGGCGCAGCTCGCGCAAAGCACCGCCCACTAGAACAACAAAGACATCACGAGGAGTTCGTCCGCCATGCACCGCTTCACCAAGATCGTCGCCACGCTCGGCCCCGCATCGAGCGACCTCGCCACCCTGACCCGCCTTGTCGAGGCCGGCGTCGATGTGGTGCGGCTCAATTTTTCGCACGGCAAGGCGGACGACCACCGCGCGCGCGTGGAAACCCTCGCGGTCGCCGCAGCCAGGGCGGGCCGCACGGTGGGCGTGATGGCCGACCTGCAGGGTCCGAAGATCCGCGTCGGCAAGTTCGCCGAAAACAAGGTGATGCTCAAGGGCGGCCAGGCCTTCGTGTTCGACATCGAATGCACGCTGGGCGACGAGGGCCGTGTCGGCCTCGACTACCCCGAACTGGTGAATGACGTCGAACCGGGCGCCGTGCTGCTGCTCGACGATGGCCGCATCGTGATGGACGTGAAGTCGGTCAACGCCACGCAGATCCACTGCACGGTGCGCCACGGCGGCGAGCTGTCGAACAACAAGGGCATCAACCGCCAGGGCGGCGGCCTGTCGGCACCGGCGCTGACGCCCAAGGACATGGAAGACATCAAGATCGCGGCGTCGCTGAATGTCGACTACGTGGCGGTCAGCTTCCCGAAGAGCGGCGCCGACATGCGCCAGGCGCGCGAGCTGCTGCGTGCGGCCGGGTCGAACGCGCTGCTGATCGCCAAGATCGAGCGCGTGGAAGCCATCCCGGCGCTGGAAGAGATTCTCGATGCGTCCGACGGCGCCATGGTGGCGCGCGGCGACCTCGCGGTCGAAGTGGGTGACGCGGCCGTACCGGCGATGCAGAAGCGCATCATTCGCGTCTCGCGCGAAATGAACAAGCTGGTCATCACTGCGACCCAGATGATGGAATCGATGATCAGCAGCCCGGTGCCGACACGCGCCGAAGTGTCCGACGTGGCCAATGCGGTACTGGATGGCACCGACGCGGTCATGCTGTCGGCCGAAACCGCGTCCGGCAAGTACCCGGTGGAAACCGTCGAGGCGATGAGCCGCATCTGCGTCGAAGCCGAAAAGTCCGCCGAGGTGAAGCTGGACCAGGAGTTCCTGACCCGCGTGTTCACCCGCATCGACCAGTCGATCGCGATGGCCGCGCTGTTCTCCGCCTTCCACCTCAAGGTGAAGGCGATCGCCACGCTGACCCAGTCCGGATCGACCTCGCTGTGGATGTCGCGCCTGAACAGCGGCGTGCCGATCTACGCGCTGACACCGGAAGTGCGCACCCGCTACAAGCTGTCGATGTACCGCGGCGTCACGCCGCTGATGATCAAGCTCGATCCGGATGCCGACCGGGACCGCATGCTGGTCGACGCCGAAGCGGAACTGCTGCGCAGCGGTGCCGTGCAGGTCGGTGACCTGATCGTGCTGTCGTTCGGCGAGCCGATCGGCGTGCCGGGCGGCACCAATACACTGAAAATCGTCAAGGTCGGGGAGTATCGTCAACTCTCGACCGTTATCTGATCCAGCCAGGAGAATTGCCATGCCCATGGTGTCCATGCGCCAGTTGCTCGACCACGCCGCCGAAAACGGCTACGGCATACCCGCCTTCAACGTGAACAACCTCGAACAGGTCCAGGCCGTGATGAGCGCGGCTGATGAAGCCGGCGCGCCGGTCATCCTGCAGGCGAGCGCCGGCGCCCGAAAATACGCCGGCGAGCCCTTCATCAAGCACCTGATCGAAGCCGCCATCGAAAGCTGGCCGCACATCCCGCTGGTCATGCACCAGGATCACGGCCAGAGTCCGGACGTGTGCAAGGGGGCGATCGACCTCGGTTTCAGTTCGGTCATGATGGACGGCTCGCTGCAGGCCGATGGCAAGACCATCGCCAGCTACGACTACAACGTCGAGGTGACGCGCAAGGTGGTCGACATGGCGCACGCGCTCGGCGTGACGGTCGAAGGCGAACTGGGCTGCCTCGGTTCGCTGGAAACGATGAAGGGCGACAAGGAAGACGGCCACGGCACCGAAGCGACGATGACCATGGACCAGCTGCTGACCGATCCGGAAGAAGCCGCCGACTTCGTCAAGCGCACCCAGCTCGATGCGCTGGCCATCGCCATCGGCACCAGTCACGGCGCCTACAAGTTCACGCGCAAGCCCACCGGCGACATCCTCGCCATCAGCCGCATCAAGGAAATCAACAAGCGCATCCCGAATACGCACCTGGTGATGCATGGCTCGTCCAGCGTGCCGCAGGATCTGCTGGCGATCATCCGCCAGTACGGCGGCGACATGAAGGAAACCTACGGCGTGCCGGTATCGGAAATCCAGGAAGCCATCAAGCACGGCGTGCGCAAGATCAACATCGACACCGACATCCGCCTGGCGATGACCGCCGCCATCCGCAAGTACATGTTCGAGAACCCGAGCAAGTTCGACCCGCGCGACTACCTGAAGCCGGCGCGCGAAGCCGCCAAGAGCATCTGCAAGCAGCGCTACATCGAATTCGGCTGCGAAGGTCAGGCCGGCAAGATCAAGGCCATTCCGCTGGTTCAGGTGGCACAGAACTACGCCAGCGGAAAGCTCGCCCAGCAGGTGATCTGAACACGACCATGGCCGACGCACTGTTCGAATCCCGCATCAACAGCCTGCCGCTGATTGCCCGTGGCAAGGTGCGCGACATCTACGCGATCGATGACGCGACGATGCTCATCGTGACCACCGACCGCCTGTCGGCGTTCGACGTCATCCTGCCCGACCCGATACCCGGCAAGGGCAAGGTGCTGACCGCCGTGTCGAACTTCTGGTTCGGCAAACTGGCCGGCGTATCGCCCAACCACCTGACCGGCATCGCGCCGGAGTCGGTGGTGACCGCCGACGAGCGCGACCAGGTCGAAGGGCGCGCCATCGTCGTGCGACGGCTCAAGCCACTGCCGATCGAAGCGGTCGTGCGCGGTTACCTGATCGGCTCCGGCTGGGGCGACTATTCGCGTACCGGTGCGGTATGCGGCGTGGCGCTGCCGCACGGCCTGCGCATGGCGTCGAAGCTGCCGGATCCGATCTTCACGCCGGCCACCAAGGCCGCCGTGGGCGATCACGACGAGAACATCAGCTTCGAACGGACCGAAGCACTGATCGGCCCGGCGCTGGCGGCGCAGGTCCGCGACACCGCGATCGCGCTGTACAGCGCAGCGTCGGACTACGCGAAGAGCCGCGGCATCATCATCGCCGACACCAAGTTCGAATTCGGCCTCGATCCGGATGGCAAGCTCATCCTGATCGACGAGGCGCTGACCCCGGATTCATCGCGCTTCTGGCCGGCCGACCAGTACCGGGAAGGCGTCAATCCGCCGTCGTTCGACAAGCAGTTCGTGCGCGATTATCTGGAAACGCTGGACTGGAACAAGAGCGCGCCGGGCCCATCGCTGCCGGCCGACATCATCGAGCGCACCGGCGACAAGTACCGCGAAGCGCTGACCCGCCTGATCGGCTGATCGGGTTCCATCAGGTTCCGGTACGCGTCTCGCCGACCGCGCCGCCCAGCGGTTCGGTCGGCACGAAACCCTGCAGGGTGAAACAGAAGGTCGCGCCCTTGCCGGGCACGGCCTGCACGCTGACGTGGCCGCCATGGCGTTCGACGATGCGCTTGACGATGGCCAGCCCGACACCGGTACCGGGAAACTCCTCTGCGCCGTGCATGCGCTGGAACACGCCGAACAGACGGTCTGCGTACAGCGGGTCGAAACCGACCCCGTTGTCGCGCACGCAGATCGCCGGCTCGCCATCCTGCAAGGCGACGAACAGCTCGATCAGCGGCTGTTCGGCATGCACCGAAAACTTCAGCGCGTTGCCGATCAGGTTCGCGAGAACCTGCCGCAGCATCGCGGGATCGCCGCTGACCTGCCCCAGTGGCGCAACGGTGATGCGCGCGACCGGATACTGCTCGAGCAATTCCGCCGCCACCGAGCGCGCCAGCTTGTCCAGCCCGACATCGGCATGCGTCATGTCGATGCGCGCCATGCGCGAAAAACGCAGGATGTCGTCGATCAGCTGGCCCATGCGGTTCGACCCGCGCTGGATGCGCTGAAGCATGTCCCGGCCTTCGTCATCGAGCGTTGCTGCAGCGTGCTCGGTCAGCAGATGAGCGAAACCATTGATGGCGCGCAGCGGGCTGCGCAGGTCGTGCGACACCGAATACGAGAAGGCCTCCAGTTCGTTGTTGGCCTGTTCCAGCAAGGCGGTGCGTTCGGCGACGCGCCGCTCCAGGGATTCGTTCAGCTCCCTGACCTGGCGTTCGCCGCGCGCCCGTTCGAGCGCCAACTGCGCAATGTCGACCAGCCGCTGCACCAGGTTCTCGTCCGAACGTCCCGGCCGCCACGGCCGGCGGTGACAGATCACCAGTGCGCCCAGCGCAATGCCGCCCGGCCCGGCCAGCGGCAGCGCCCACAGGGCGTTCAGGCCTTCCTCGGCCAGCGCCGCGCGATGCGCATCTGCGCCCGGCGCACCCTCCGGATCGGCGATCACCAGCGGCGGCGCACTGGCGCCGGACGGCAGCGGCAGCCGCGCCAGCGCGGCGCGGAAACCGGCGGACAGCCCGGGCGCCACCACGTCGACGCTGTCGTCGGCCGACGCACCGCAGGTCAGCACGGCCACGCGGGAATCTTCGTTCAGCAACCCCTCGACCAGCACGGCCAGCCGTGCGTTCACGTCCGCCAGGGGTGCTCCCGCAGCGATCCGGGCGAGCAGCTCACGTTCGGCCAGATCGACCTGTTCCAGCCGCTTGCGCAGCGAAATGTCGCCGATGGTGCCGACCACCCGTGTGCTGCGGCCTGCCGCATCGCGCTGTGCCACGCCGCGCACCATGAACCAGTGATAGCTGGCGTCGGCGTGGCGCATGCGCACCTCGAGCTGGAACACGTCGTGCCCGCCGCCCAGCAGGTCGTCCATCATGGCATCCCAGCCCGGCTTGTCCGCCGGATGGATGCCCGCAACGAAATCCCTGACCGGCATACGGCGACCGCCGCCGTCATAGCCCATGATGTGCGACAGACGCGGCGAAACGTAGAGCTCCTCGCTGCCGTTGATCCATTCCGCCAACCCCTCGTTCATGCCGCGCAGTGCCAGGGCGTAGCGCTGCTCGCTGGCGCGCAGCGCGCGTTCGGCGCGAATGCGCGCCGTCAGGTCGGAGTAGGACGCGACTACTGCATACGGCCGGCTGGCACCGGCATGAAAAAGCGGCTGCGTCGTGACCGACAACCAGCGCACGGGGCTGCCCGCGCGACCGGTACCGATCACCACCTCGCGCTGCGGCTGGCCGTCGGTCAGCGAACGCATCACCGGATGGCGGACATTCGACAGCGCCCGCCCCTGCTCGTCGAACAGCTGCGCCTCGGCATGCCCGCCGGGCAGACCGGCGTGCGCATCGTCCAGCCAGGTACAGGCCTCGGCGGCACGATTGCGGGTCAGCACCTTCGCCTGCGCGTCGTACAGCACCACCGATTCCGACAGCGCACCGAGCAGCACGCGGAAGCGCTCTTCGCTGGCGATCAGTGAGCGCTGCGCCTGCTTGTGCACGGTGATGTCGTGACAGACGACGAACAGCGCCGCCCGCCCCGCGAATTCGTCCGGGCGACCGCATACGGAAAGCCAGCGTACATTGCCGTCCGCACGGCGCACCGGTAGCTCGACGTCGTCGAAGCCGTGACCGGTCGCCAAGGCAAGTCCGAGGCGTTCCCGATCGTGCGACTGGGCGCAGAACTCGCCCAGCGCACGGCCGAGCAGGCTGTCACGCGGCTCGCCTGCCAGATCCACCATGGCATCGTTGGCAAACAGGATTTCGCCGCCCGGCAAGGCACAGACGCAAATCGACAGCGGAATCGCCTGCACGATCTCGTGGTCGGCCGAATCGGCCTCGACAGGCGGCAACGCCGGCGCCGGCGCACTTGCCAGTGGCCTGAGGCGCACCCGATGCAGCAGCACCGCGCACGCCACGCACCAGATCGCCCAGACGGCCTGCGGCACCATCGCGTCGGATCCGAGCCACCACGCTGCCGGCAGCCACAGCGCGAACACGCAGGCCAGCACCGCGCCGGCCGGGCCGCCCCGGCTGATCGCCGCCTGCAGTCTTGAATGAGGACTGTCCTTCAATAGCATCCGCTCCATTGCGGCCGGGACATCAGGCCAACCTGCAGACTACCGACTGTCGCGATGCCGAAAGACTGGAACAGAGCAGGCAAGCGTGCGCAATTGCCGGAATGACCGCACGCCGCAGGCTTGCGCTGCGACAATGCCCATCGCGCGCCGCTTGACTACACTATGTTCGATGAACGTTCGCAAACTTCGGGGCCTTGGCGCCAAACTCGCCCTGTCGGCTGCGCCGTTCGCGCTGCTCGCGCTGCTGTCGGTCACGCTGACGCTGTGGGTATCGTGGCAGCTCGACGGGGGTGCGGCCGCCGTCAACGAAGCGGGCCGCATGCGCATGCAGGCTTACCGGCTGTCGCTGCTGGTCAGTCGCCACGAACTGGACGCGCTGCCGGGAGCCATCAAGGAGTTCGAGCGCAGTGTCGCGCTGCTGCGCAACGGCGACCCGGAACGCCCGCTTTTCGTGCCGTGGGACGACGCGGTCCGGGACCGCTTTGCGCGCGTGGAATCCGGCTGGCAGCAGTACCGCACAACCTGGCTGGATGCGCCGCCGGCGCAGCTGCAATCCCTGGGCGCCGACACTGCGGCCTTCAGCGCAGACATCGACGCCCTCGTATCCGGCATCGAATCGCACATGTCGCGCTGGACGGCACTGCTTCATCTGTTGCAGCTTGCAACCATCGCCATTGCGGTACTGGGCGCCAGCGTACTGCTGTACGTCGGCTACCTGTTCGTGCTGGAACCCGTCGGACAGCTCAAGCAGGCCATCGAGCGCATCCAGTCAGGTGATCTGGGTGCCCGGGTCGAGCGTTCGACCGATGACGAGTTCGGTACGCTGGCCGATGGCTTCAACGGCATGGCAGACCAGATCCAGGCCATGTATCGAAACCTCGAAGCAAAGGTGCTTGCCAAGACCGCGGAACTGCAAGAGAAACAGGGGCGACTCGAAGCGCTTTACGAGGTTACCTCGCTGATCGCCACCGCCCGGTCGCTCGACGAACTGGCGCAAGGCTTCGTCGGCTATGTCGCACGGGCACTGCACGCGGATGGTGTGGGCCTGCGCTGGTCCGACGAATCGAACCGGCGTTACCTGATGCTGGCTTCGCAGGGCCTGCCCGCCTACATGACCGAGGGCGAGCGCTGCCTGAAGGCACACGAATGCCACTGCGGTGTGCCGGACGCTTCGCCGCACGCGCGCATCATCCCGATCCGTTCGATGACGCCCGGAGGCCTGCAGTACTGCGCCGAGGCCGGCTTTGAAACACTGGTGTCGATACCGGTGCGTCTGAAGGACAGGGTGATGGGCGAGGTCGATCTGTTCTTCCATGCCGAAATCGATCTGTCGCCCTCGGCACGGTCGCTGCTCGAGGCGCTGACCACCCATCTGGCGAGTGGCATGGAAAACCTGCGCCTGACCGCACTGCGGAACGAAGCAGCGGTATCGCAGGAACGCAACTTCCTGGCCAGCGAACTGCACGACTCGATCGCCCAGTCGCTGGCCTTCATGAAGATGCAGCTGGAAATGATGCGCGGCGCACTGGCCGAACGGGATACGCTCGAGACGGAGCGGATACTGGGCGAACTGGACGCCGGCCTGCGCGAAAGCACGGGCGATGTGCGCGAACTGCTGCTGCACTTTCGCACCCGCACCAACGCCGAAGACATCGAAGGCGCGCTGCTCGGTACGCTGCGCAAGTTCGAACATCAGAGCGGCGTCCATGCAACGCTCAACATGCACGATCACGGCATACCGCTGCCGCCGGACATCCAGATCCAGGTGCTGCACATCGTGCAGGAAGCGCTTTCCAACGTGCGCAAGCACGCCCGCGCGAGCCAGGTCTGGCTCGACGTGAAGCAGCAGCCGCTGTGGGTTTTCGAGGTGCGCGACGACGGCAGTGGATTCGACGTCAGCCGTGGCGCTGCCGACGAAACGCACGTCGGGCTGCGCATCATGACGGAACGCGCCGAACGCATCGGCGCACGGGTGGAGGTATTCTCGACGCCGCAGCGCGGCACCTCCGTGGTGCTCACCCTGCCGCCCTCGACCGAGCTGTTCGAGAGGGCAACTGCCGCGGGAGCCACCGAATCATGACTGAGCGCACATTGCGTGATGCCGACACGCCGATCCGCATCCTGCTGGTAGACGACCACACCTTGTTCCGGCGGGGCCTCACGGCGCTGCTGTCGCGCGACCCCGGACTGCAGGTGGTCGGCGATGCAGCCGACGCGGGCGAAGCGCAGCGGCGGGCCGCAAGCCTTCAGCCCGACATCATCCTGCTCGACAATCATCTGCCCGGTGTCAGCGGCATCGATGCGCTGCCGGCCCTGCGCGAAGCTGCGCCGCATGCGAGCGTGCTGATGCTCACCATCAGCGAGGACGAGAACGATCTGGCGGCCGCCCTTCGCGCCGGGGCCTGCGGCTACCTGCTGAAAACCATGGAGGGCGAGGCGCTGGCCAGCGCCATCCACCGTGCGATGCGCGGCGAAAGCGTCGTCGCCAGCGAAATGACCGGCAAGCTGGTGGCGGTCTATCGCCAGGCGGCGGCCGCGCCGCCTGGCGATGCACCCGTAGCGGGATGTGCCGCCGATACCGCCGGCAATGGCGCATTGTCGCCGCGCGAAACAGACATCCTGCGCGGTATCGCCCGCGGCGACAGCAACAAGCAGATCGCACGCGATCTGGGCATCGCCGAAACCACGGTGAAGATTCACGTACAGCACATCCTGCGCAAACTCGGCGTTTCTTCGCGGGTGCAGGTCGCCGTCATCGCCGTCGAACGCGGTCTGACCTGAGCCGGAACAGCTGAGATGAGCGTCGCCTGACGTCCCTTCGGCCCGATCCGATCTGCTCGCCGGCTGCGCCGGCTTGATCCTGCGCAACTTCCTGCGCGTTTTTCGCCCGATAGCTCTTTCGAACGATGGCGTGCCCTCACGCCATCGTTCTTCTGCCGCATGCCCGATACCCGACGGAAGGATGTTGTCATCCGGGCCGTCTGCCTACCATCGTCGCAACGACAAGGGAGGGTTCGGTCATGACCAGGAAAGGGCAGGCGCTATCGGTGCTCATCGTCAGCACCCTGGCGTTTACCGTATGTTTCATGGTGTGGATGATGTTCGGCGTGATCGGCATACCGATCAAGAAGGCGCTTGATCTCAATGCCACGCAGTTCGGTCTGCTGACCGCCACACCGGTGCTCACCGGATCGCTGGTACGGGTGCCGCTGGGCATCTGGACCGACAAGTACGGCGGCCGCATCGTGATGACCCTGCTGATGGCGAGCACGGTGCCGGCCATCTGGATGATGAGCTACGCGACGGAGTACTGGCACTTCCTGGTCATCGGCCTGTTCGTCGGTCTTGCAGGCGGTTCGTTCTCGGTCGGCACGCCCTACGTCGCGCGCTGGTTTCCCAAGGGCCAGCAGGGCTTCGCGATGGGCATCTACGGTGCCGGCAATTCAGGCGCTGCGGTCAACAAGTTCGTCGCCCCGGCCCTGCTGGTCGCCTTCGGCTGGACGATGGTGCCGCAGGCCTACGCGGCCATCATGCTCGGCACGGTCGTCATCTTCTGGCTGTTCAGCCACAGCGACCCGGCTCACCTCGTGCCGAGCAACGTGCGCTTCACGGACCAGTTGAAGGCACTCAAGGATCCGCGCGTGATGAAGTACTGCCAGTACTACAGCATCGTGTTCGGCGGCTATGTCGCATTGAGCCTGTGGATGGTGCAGTACTACGTCGGCGAGTACGGCATGGAAATCCGCTCCGCGGCGCTGCTGGCCGCCTGCTTTTCGCTGCCCGGCGGCGTGCTGCGCGCGGCCGGCGGCTGGCTCAGTGACAAGTACGGCGCGCACAGCGTCACCTGGTGGGTGCTGTGGGTGAGCTGGATCTGCCTGTTCCTGCTGAGCTACCCGCAGACGCACTTCACCATCGTCACGGTCGACGGCCCGAAGACCTTCGACATCGGCCTGAACGTGTATGCCTTCACCGGACTGATGTTCATCCTCGGCATCGCCTGGGCGTTCGGCAAGGCCAGCGTGTTCAAGTACATCAGCGACGACTACCCGGCCAACATTGGTGCCATCAGCGGCATCGTCGGCCTGGCCGGCGGTCTCGGCGGCTTCGTGCTGCCCATCATGTTCGGCGCGCTGGTCGATCTCACCGGCATACGTTCCAGCGCCTTCATGCTGATGTACGCGGTGGTGTGGGTGTCGCTGATCTGGATGTATTTCACCGAAGTGCGCCGCACGCCGCTGATGGGGGAACCGTCCGGTGTGCAGGGCTGATTCGTTGGGCATCGCTGCGCTCACCCCAACCTACGGGAACCGGCCTTTTTCAGGGCTGACATCTCACTTCCGACAAGAGGACTAACGTGACGACCAACAGCCGCGCCGGGACACCACCGGCCACTCCTGCAGACGGCCCGGATGTCGCCGACTGGCGTCCTGAGGACGAGCAGTTCTGGGAATCCACCGGCAAGAAGATCGCCTACCGCAACCTCTGGATATCGGTGCCGGCCCTGCTGTGCGGATTCGCCGTCTGGGGCATGTGGGGCATCATCACCGTGCAGATGCTCAATCTGGGCTTTCCGTTCAGCAAGGACGAGCTGTTCACGCTGACTGCGATTGCCGGCATTGCCGGCGCGACCATGCGCATTCCGGCGTCCTTCCTGATCCGTCTGGCCGGCGGCCGCAACACCATCTTCCTGACCACCGCGATGTTGCTGGCACCGGCCATCGGCACCGGCGTCGCGCTGCAGCACCCGGAATGGCCGCTGTGGGTATTCCAGCTGATGGCACTGTGGTCGGGCGTCGGCGGCGGCAACTTCGCCAGTTCGATGTCCAACATCAGCACCTTCTTCCCGAAGAAGCTGCAGGGCACCGCGCTCGGCCTGAACGCCGGCCTCGGCAATTTCGGCGTGACCACCATGCAGATCGTCATTCCGCTGGTCATGACGGTCGGCCTGTTCGGTGCCTTCGCAGGCGAGCCGATGACGCTGGTGAAGGACAGCGGCTGGATCTTCGGCAAGATCGCCGCCGGTACACCGACCTGGATACAGAACGCAGGCTTCGCCTGGGTGCTGTCGCTGGTGCCGCTGTCCATCCTGTGCTGGTTCGGCATGAACAACCTGAAGACGGTATCGCCGAATACCGGCAACCCGATCGTCGCGTTCTCCAAGATCACCTATCTGTACACGCTGGCTTTCGTGCCCGCGATCTTCATGCTGTGGCTGTACCTGCCCGCCCCGACCGGCCTTGGCGTGCTGAGCATGTGGGTCGCGATTCCGCTCGACATCATTCTGGCGCTGCTGGTCATGAAGGTGGCCGCCTTCGGCGAGATGAAGGAAGGCGTGACGAAGCAGTTCGCGATCTTCAGGAACAAGCACACGTGGTCAATGACCGCGCTGTACATCGTCACCTTCGGCTCCTTCATCGGCTTTTCGATGGCACTGCCGCTGGCCATCACGGTCATCTTCGGCACCAGTCACATACCCGATGCCGCCGGCGTCATGCAGCACACGCTGAAGAATCCGAACGCCCCGTCGGCACTGACCTATGCCTGGATCGGCCCCTTCGTCGGCGCCGCCGTGCGGCCACTGGGCGGCTGGATTTCCGACAAGCTCGGCGGCTCCATCGTCACCCAGGTCATTTCGGCCGTCATGGTGGTCGCCTCCGGCGCCGTGGGCTACGTGATGATGCAGGCCTACGCCTCGGCCACGCCGGAGCAGTACTTTCCGGCCTTCATCGGCCTGTTCATCGTGCTGTTCACCGCGACCGGCATCGGCAACGGCTCGACCTTCCGCACCATCGGCGTCATCTTCGACCGCACGCAGGCCGGTCCCGTGCTGGGCTGGACTTCGGCCGTCGCCGCCTACGGTGCCTTCATCGCTCCGGTGGTGATCGGCGAGCAGATCAAGGCGGGAGCTCCGGAAATCGCGATGTACGGCTTCGCCGCCTTCTACGCCATCTGCCTGGTCCTCAACTGGTGGTTCTACCTGCGCGGCAACGCGTACGTGAAGAACCCCTGATCCGCACACGCCGCCATTCAGAACGCCACACGGAGAAACACTCATGAGCCACTTTCTCGACCGCCTGAGCCACTTTTCACACCCGAAGGAAAGCTTTTCGGGTGATCACGGCGTCGTCACCGGCGAAGACCGCAGCTGGGAAGACGCCTACCGCGACCGCTGGGCGCACGACAAGATCGTGCGTTCGACGCACGGCGTGAATTGCACCGGCTCCTGCTCGTGGAAGATTTACGTCAAGGGCGGCATCGTCACCTGGGAAACCCAGCAGACCGACTACCCGCGCACCCGCTGGGACATGCCCAATCACGAGCCGCGCGGCTGTGCGCGCGGCGCCAGCTACAGCTGGTATCTGTACAGCGCGAACCGGGTGAAGTACCCGATGGTGCGCGGCCGTCTGCTCAAGAGCTGGCGCGAGGCACGTCTGGCGCTCGGTCCGGTCGAGGCCTGGGCGTCCATCGTCGAGAACGACGCGAAGCGGCGCGACTACCAGCAGGTGCGCGGCCTCGGCGGCTTCGTCCGCTCGAACTGGGACGAAGTGAACGAAATAGTCGCCGCCGCGAACGTCTACACCATCAAGCAGCACGGGCCGGACCGCATCATCGGCTTCTCACCCATCCCGGCCATGAGCATGGTCAGCTACGCCGCGGGCAGCCGCTACCTCAGCCTGATCGGCGGCGTGTGCATGAGCTTCTACGACTGGTACTGCGACCTGCCTCCGTCCAGCCCGCAGGTGTGGGGCGAACAGACCGACGTGCCGGAATCGGCCGACTGGTACAACTCGACCTACATCATCGCCTGGGGCAGCAATGTGCCTCAGACGCGCACCCCGGACGCGCACTTCTTCACCGAAGTGCGCTACAAGGGCGCGAAGACGGTTGCCATCACGCCCGACTACTCCGAAGTCGCCAAGCTGGCGGACATCTGGATGAACCCCAAGCAGGGCACCGATGCCGCCGTGGCGATGGCCATGGGCCACGTCATCCTGAAGGAGTTCTACTTTCCGGAAAGCGGTGAGCCCGACGAGCGCCGGGCCGCCCCAAGCTCGTCGGGCCCCCTCGGGGGGCGGACGCCGACAGGCGGCCTGGGGGCAGGCAGGTCGGCCTACTTCGACGACTACGTGCGCCGCTACACCGACATGCCGATGCTGGTGATGCTCAAGGAGCACACGCTGCCCGACGGCGAAATCATCATGGTGCCGGACCGCTATGTGCGCGCATCCGACTTCAACGGCAAGCTCGGCCAGGCCAACAATCCGGAATGGAAGACCGTCGCCATCGATGACAGCGGCAAGGTGGTGCTGCCCAACGGCGCCATCGGCTTCCGCTGGGGCGCGGACGGGCGCGCCGACGAAGGGCAGTGGAACCTCGAAGCGAAAGAGGCGCGCCACGGCAGCGATGTGAGGTTGAAGCTGTCGCTGCTCGAAGGCGAGGCGCCAAGCAGCGAAACCGCGAAGGTCGGCTTCCCGTACTTCGGCGGCATCGTCAGCGAGCATTTCCCGAACAACACGCAGACCAACGTACTGGTGCGCACCGTGCCCGTGCAGCGCATCGCACTGGGCAAGGCCGGTGAGAAGCGTGAAGCGCTGGTGGCCACGGTATTCGACCTGCAGGTCGCCAACTACGGCGTGGCACGCGGCCTGCCGGGCGAACTGGCAGCGAAGGACTACGACGACGACACGCCCTACACGCCGGCCTGGCAGGAAAGCATCACCGGCACACCGCGCGCGCAGCTGATCGCCGTGGCGCGCCAGTTCGCCGAGAACGCGCACAAGACGCAGGGCAAGTCGATGGTCATCATCGGTGCGGCGATGAACCACTGGTATCACAGCGACATGAACTACCGCGGCGTCATCAACATGCTGATGATGTGCGGCTGCATCGGCCAGAGCGGCGGTGGCTGGGCGCATTACGTCGGTCAGGAAAAGCTGCGCCCGCAGACCGGCTGGACAGCGCTGGCCTTCGCGCTCGACTGGATCCGCCCGCCGCGTCAGATGAACAGCACCAGCTTCTTCTACGCCCACACCGACCAGTGGCGCTACGAGAAGCTCGGGGTCGACGAAGTGCTCTCGCCACTGGCCGACAAGAGCACGTTCGGCGGCAGCATGATCGACTACAACGTGCGCGCCGAGCGCATGGGCTGGCTGCCTTCGGCACCCCAGCTGCAGACCAATCCGCTGAAGGTGGTGCGCGACGCGGTGGCCGTTGGCATGGACGCCAAGGAGTACGCGGTCAAGTCGCTGAAAGACGGCAGCTTGAAGATGAGCTGCACCGACCCCGACCACACGGCCAACTGGCCGCGCAACATGTTCGTGTGGCGCTCCAACATCCTGGGCTCCTCGGGCAAGGGCCACGAGTACTTCCTCAAGCACCTGCTGGGCACGTCGAATGGCGTGCAGGGCAAGGACCTGGGTGCCGAAGAAGCCAAGCCCGAAGAGGTGGTGTGGCACGACAAGGCGCCCGAAGGCAAGCTCGACCTGCTGGTCACGCTCGACTTCCGCATGAGCACGACCTGTCTCTACAGCGACATCGTGCTGCCCACTGCCACCTGGTACGAGAAGAACGACCTCAACACCAGCGACATGCACCCCTTCATCCACCCGCTGTCGACCGCGGTGGACCCGGCCTGGCAATCGCGCTCCGACTGGGACATCTACAAAGGCTTCGCCAAGAAGTTCAGCGAAGTCTGTGTCGGCCACCTGGGTGTGGAGCGCGAACTCGTGTTGACGCCGCTGATGCACGACAGCCCGGCCGAGCTGGCGCAGCCCTTCGACGTGCAGGACTGGAAGCGCGGCGAGTGCGAGCTGATCCCCGGCAAGACCGCGCCGCAGATGACGGTGGTGGAGCGCGACTACCCCAACGTCTACAAGCGCTTCACTGCGCTAGGGCCGCTGATGAACAAGGTCGGCAACGGCGGCAAGGGCATCGCCTGGAACACCCAGACCGAAGTGAAGCAGCTCGGCGAGTTGAACGGTGTGGTGACTGCCGACGGCGTGACCTGCGGCATGCCGAAGATCGAGACCGACATCGACGCCTGCGAAGTGGTGCTGCAGCTCGCCCCCGAGACCAACGGCCACGTGGCGGTGAAGGCGTGGCAGGCCTTGAGCAAACAGACCGGGCGATCGCACGAGCACCTGGCCATCCACCGCGAAGACGAGAAGATCCGCTTTCGCGACATCCAGGCGCAGCCGCGCAAGATCATCAGCTCGCCCACCTGGAGCGGCATCGAGAGCGAGACCGTCTCGTACAACGCCGGCTACACCAACGTGCACGAGATGATCCCCTGGCGCACGCTGACCGGGCGCCAGCAGTTCTACATGGACCACCCGTGGATGCGCGCCTTCGGCGAAGGCTTCTGCAGCTACCGCCCGCCGGTCGACCTGAAGACCACGGCCGGCATCCACAACATCAAGCCCAACGGCAACCCGGAAATCGCGCTCAACTTCATCACGCCGCACCAGAAGTGGGGCATTCACAGCACCTACACCGACAACCTGCTGATGCTCACGCTGAGCCGCGGCGGGCCGTGCGTGTGGATGAGCGAAGACGACGCCAAGAGCGCCGGCATCGTCGACAACGACTGGATCGAACTCTTCAACATCAACGGCGCCATTGCGGCGCGGGCGGTGGTGAGCCAGCGTGTGAAACCGGGCATGGTGATGATGTACCACGCACAGGAAAAGATCGTGAACACGCCGGGCTCCGAGATCACCGGTGCGCGAGGCGGCATCCACAACTCGGTGACCCGCATCGTGCTCAAGCCCACCCACATGATCGGTGGCTACGCACAGTTCAGCTACGGCTTCAACTACTACGGAACCATCGGCACCAACCGCGACGAGTTCGTGGTGGTGCGCAAGATGAGCAAGGTCGACTGGCTGGATACGCCAGCCGCCGATGAACTGATCAAGCCGACGCAGGCGCAAGGAGAAGTCGCATGAATCGCATACAGCAGCGGGCCGAGCGCCGGGCCGCTCCCAAGCCGGCCCGCATCCCCTTGGGGGATCGGACGATGTACTCATCGGACGAGGGGAGGACATCCCCATGAAGATCCGCGCTCAGATCGGCATGGTGCTCAACCTCGACAAGTGCATCGGTTGCCACACCTGCTCAGTGACGTGCAAGAACGTCTGGACCAGCCGGCCCGGCATGGAATACGCCTGGTTCAACAACGTCGAGACCAAACCCGGTATCGGCTACCCCAAGGAGTGGGAAAACCAGGACAAGTGGAACGGCGGCTGGGTTCGCAATGCCGACGGCTCCATCCAGCCGCGCCAGGGCGCGAAGTGGAAGATGCTCATGCGCATCTTCGCCAACCCGAACCTGCCGGAGATCGACGACTACTACGAGCCCTTCACCTTCGACTACCAGCACCTGCAATCGGCGCCCGAGATGAAGGCCACGCCGACCGCACGGCCGCGCAGCCTGATCACCGGCCAGCGCATGGAGAAGATCGAGTGGGGCCCGAACTGGGAAGAGATCCTCGGCGGCGAGTTCTCCAAACGCAGCCAGGACAAGAACCTCGACGGCTTCGAGCGCACGCAGAAGGAGATGCTCGGCCAGTTCGAGAACACCTTCATGATGTACCTGCCCCGCTTGTGCGAGCACTGCCTCAACCCGGCGTGCGTGGCCTCGTGCCCCAGCGGCAGCATCTACAAGCGCGAAGAAGACGGCATCGTGCTGATCGACCAGGACAAGTGCCGTGGCTGGCGCATGTGCGTCTCGGGCTGCCCGTACAAGAAGATCTACTACAACTGGAAAAGCGGCAAGGCCGAGAAGTGCATCTTCTGCTACCCGCGCATCGAAGCGGGGCAACCGACCGTGTGCTCTGAAACCTGCGTCGGCCGCATCCGCTACCTGGGCGTGCTGCTGTATGACGCCGACCGCATTCAGGAAGCGGCCAGCGTGGAGCACGACCGCGACCTGTACCAGGCGCAGCTCGACATCTTCCTCGACCCCTTCGACCCGAAGGTGATCGAGCAGGCCCGTGTGGACGGCATCCCCGACAAGTGGATGGACGCCGCGCGCAACAGCCCGGTCTACAAGATGGCTGTGGAGTGGAAGGTGGCGCTGCCGCTTCACCCCGAATACCGCACGCTGCCGATGGTCTGGTACGTGCCGCCGCTGTCGCCCATCAGCGCCGCGGCCAACGCCGGCCATGTGGGCAGCAACGGCGAGATTCCTGACGTCAACCAGCTGCGTATTCCGGTCAAGTACCTGGCCAACATGCTGACCGCTGGCGACACCGTGCCGGTGGTTCGGGCACTCGAGCGCATGCTCGCGATGCGCGCCTACCAGCGCGAAAAGCATGTTGACGGGCGCATCAACCAGGCGGTGCTCCAGCAGGTCGGCATCAGCCAAGCCGAGGTGGAGGAGATGTACCAGGTGATGGCCATCGCCAACTACGAAGACCGCTTCGTGATCCCCACCACCCACCGGGAGTACGCGGAAAACACCTTCAACGTGCGCGGCGGCTGCGGCTTCAGCTTCGGCAACGGTTGCTCCGAAGGCACCACCGAGACGAGCCTCTTCGGCAGCGAGAAGAAACGCACCATTCCCATCCGGGCGGAGATCTGATCATGTTTGGATCACCCTCACATTCGATGGAAAAGAGCCTGCGCGTGCTCGCCGCCTTGCTGGGCTACCCCGACGCGCAGATGCGCAGCTACCTGGGCGAGATGAGGGCGCTGCTGCGAGACGAGCGCGCCATCACCGCGTCGCGGCTGGCCGAGCTCGACGCGCTGATGGACAGCCTGCAGCGCGCCGAGCCCTTGGCAGCCGAAGCCGATTACGTGGAGCTGTTCGACCGCGGCCGCGCCACCTCGCTGCACCTGTTCGAGCACGTCCACGGCGACTCGCGCGACCGCGGCCCGGCCATGATCGACCTCGGCCAGACCTACGAAAAAGCCGGGCTCATCCTGGCCGAAGGCGAGCTGCCCGACTACCTGCCGGCGGTGCTCGAGTTCGTCTCGACCCAACCGCCGAAAGAGGCGAAGGCCTTTCTCGGCGAAATGGCGCACATCTTCAACGCCATCTTCGGTGCCTTGCAGCAGCGCGAAAGCGCCTACGCCAGCGTGCTCGGTGGCTTGCTGGAGCTGGCCGGTGAAAAAGCGCAGCCGGTCAAACCCGCTGAAGAAGAACCCCTCGATGAGAGCTGGGCCGAACCGGTGGTGTTCGACGGCTGCTCTTCCAAGGGCCAGGCCAAACCCGGCCAGCCGCAACCCATCCAGGTGGTGCGCAAGAGCTCACCCCAAGGCCCACGACAAGGAGCCCGCACATGAACCCCGTGATGACCTACCTGCACAACTTCTTCTTCACCGTCTATCCGTACATCTGCCTGGCGGTGTTCCTGATGGGCAGCCTGGCGCGCTTCGACCGCGACCAGTACACGTGGAAGAGCGACTCGTCGCAGATGCTGCGCAGCGGCCTGCTGCGCTGGGGCAGCAACCTGTTCCACATCGGCATCCTGTTCCTGTTCTTCGGGCACTTCGTGGGCCTGTTGACGCCGCACTGGTTCTACGAAGGTTTCATCAGCGCACCCGACAAGCAGCGCATGGCCATCTACTCGGGGGGGCTGGCGGGCATCGTGTGCTTCGTGGGCCTGAGCATGCTGCTGTACCGCAGGCTGTTCGACCCGCGCATCCGCCTCACGAGCCACCGCACCGACATCGCCATCCTCATCATCCTGTGGGTGCAACTGGTGATCGGGTTGATCACGCTGCCGTATTCGTTCGGGCACGAGGACGCAAGCGCGATGCTGATCCTGGCCAATTGGGCACAAGGCATCGTCACCTTCCAGCCCAACGCGGATGCGCTGGTGGCGCTCGACTGGCCCTACATGATCCACCTGATCCTGGGCATGACGATCTTCCTGCTGTTCCCGTTCAGCCGGCTGGTGCACGTGTGGAGCGGCTTTGCCACCGTGGCCTTCCTGTTCCGCCCGCACCAGGTGGTGCGCAGCCGGCGCCTGAACGTGCCGGCCGGCCACAACGAACCGCGTCGGCCTGACGCACGTGTTTGAAAGGGGCAACAACATGCTCAGCGAAACCGTCGACTTCAGCAGCTTTTCCACCCCGCAGGCCGAACCACCACGGGTGGCCCGCATCAACGGCGTGGCCTTGAACAACGAGGCCGAGACCCTGTCGCCCGAAGAGCTGCGCCAGCGCGCCTGCACCGAGCTGCTGCGCCAGGCCGCCATACAGGCGGGCCTGCTCGACGCGGCCGATGTGGCGCCGGTAGACGGCGTGATCAGCGAAGCCGCTTCGCAAGGGATCGAAGCCCTGCTGGAGCGCGAGTTGCAGATGCCCGAACCCTCTGATGAAGCCTGCCAACGCCACCACGCCGCCCACCCGGCGCGCTACCGCACCGGTGAGCGTGTGCGTGTACGCCACGTTCTCTTCGCAGTGACGCCGGGGGTGGATGTGGTGAGCCTGCGCAACCGTGCAGAAACTTGCCTGCTCGACGTGCGTTGCCACGACGGGGGCGCAAACGACAACTTTGGCAAGGCGGCGCGCGAGTTGTCCAACTGCCCGAGTGGTGAAGAAGGCGGTGAACTCGGCTGGCTGCAGCCCACCGACTGCGCGCCCGAGTTTGCCAAGGAACTGTTCGGCCATGTGGAGGTGGGTGTGCTGCCACGCTTGGTGCACAGCCGCTTCGGGCTGCATGTGGTCGAGGTGCTGGAGCGCGAGGGTGGGGTGGCACAACCCTTCGAGGCCGTGCGCGGCGCGGTGGCCATGGCCTTGCGCCAGCAGACCTATGTGACGGCGCTGCGCCAGTACCTGCAGTTGCAGGCGGGGCAGGCCGAGGTGGTGGGAGTGGAGCTGGACTCGGCTGATACACCGCTGGTGCAGTAGGCCTCGACAGGTCATTCCGGCCATGCCCGACGATCTGCTGGAGCGCCTGCGCAGCTTCCACGAGCACACCTTCCCGGGTGTAAAAAACCAGTTTCAAGACCTGGTGCGCGAAGGCCAGCACCCGACGATTCTCTTCATCGGCTGCAGCGATTCAAGGTTGGTGCCTTACCTGCTGACCGGCACCGGCCCCGGCGAGCTCTTCATCGTGCGAAACGTCGGCGCCTTTGTACCGCCCCATGATGGGTCGGCCGGTTATCACGGCACCGCCGCGGCCATCGAGTTCGCCGTGCTCAACCTCAACGTGGCCCACATCGTGGTGTGCGGCCACAGCCACTGCGGTGGCATCCGCGCGCTATACGAAGGGGTGCCGCCACAGGCCACCAACCTCGCCGCCTGGCTCGAGCTGGGCCGCGAGGCCACGTTGCCGGTGCAGGTGACACCCGAGGCCTTGCGCCGTACCGAACAGCGCGCCGTGGTGCTGCAACTGGAGCGCCTGATGGACTACCCGATGGTGCGCGAGCATGTTGACGCCGGCGGGCTAGCCTTGCACGGCTGGCACTATGTGATCGAAGAGGGCGAAGTGCATGTGTTCGACGCGCATCAGGGCGCCTTCGTGCCGGCGTCCAGTTCCGAACACAGCGGCACCGGCCCCTTCCTGCCCTTTGCGGGCGACGATATCAGTCCGGTGGATGCATGGTGAACCCGGCGCTCGTTCATACTCGCGCCATGTCGTCCCACGATCTGCCCCACGACTTCGCGCCGAGCAACCGGCGCGACTTTCCCGGCCGCCGCTGGCTGCTGGTCGCGCTGCGCTCGGTGCATCTGATCGGCGTCGTGCTGGTCGGCGCCGCGCTGCTCGGTGATCACGATGCACACCGGGACACAGCGGCCACGCTGATGCTGGTGACCGGTATCGGCCTGTACGGCATCGAAGTGTGGAGCAAGCCTCGCCACGCCGTGGAACTTGCAGGTCTGTTCATCCCGCTCAAACTCGCAGGCGTGGCCGCGATGATCGTGCTGCCCCAGCTCGCCGCCGGCATCTTCTGGCTGCTGTTGGTCGCGTCCTCCATCGTGTCGCACGCACCGGCAGCCTTTCGCCACCTGCGCCCCGGCCAACGCAGCTGACCCCTGCTTCAGGGGTTATCGCGGCGCAGGCGACCCTGTTGGGCATCGCTGCGCTCACCCCAACCTACGACGGCTGTCTCCTGTCACCCAATACGGGCGCTTTTTCGGGCGTGGTCCATCCCATTGCCGGCGATGCACATCGGGTGTCCGTACCCGCCGCCCTTCGCCCGGTGTAGTACGTAGGTTGGGGTGAGCGCAGCGATGCCCAACTCCGGACGTCATCACCGCAACCGCAGGATTGCGGCGCGACAACATCGCCACTCCGATGCAGGAGATCACGGCCGAGCGTGCGTCGTGCACCGGTGCATCGCAGTGAGACAACGCCCCGGGCGGCGATACAGCCGTCTCTGCACTTGCCCCGAAATCCGAGACACCCGTATCCCGACCGCCGATTTCCCGAATCATTCCGGGAGCATTTCCCTGATTTCCTTCGGCACCGATCTTGCGTCGTCGTGACACGCACCGGCAGGCCGCCGATGCGTTCCACACACGAACACAACGAACTCGATTGGAGAGCGGAAACATGGCGATGCTGAAATCTGCGGGCGCTTTTCCCCGCGCAGCAAGGAAGACTTTGTGGCTGGCCATCATGCTCGGCGCTGCGCCGCTGACGATGGCCGCTGCGGGCGACGGCAACTGGACCGAATACAACGGCGACAAGGCCGGCTCGCGCTATCTGGCCGGCGGCAAGGTGAACGCGCAGAGCGTGAAGTCGATGAAGGTGGCCTGGCGCTGGGCCATGCCTGACAACAAGATCTGGCAGGACAACGCCGAACTGCGCACCTGGGTGAATCAATCGACGCCGCTGGCCATCGACGGCGTGCTGTATTCCAGCTCGCCGATGTCCATGGTATCGGCCATCGACGGCAAGACCGGCAAGACCGTGTGGACCTACGATCCCAGGGCCTATGTCGAAGGCACGCCGCCCAATCTCGGCTTCATCAGCCGCGGCCTGTCCTACTGGGCGAACGGTGAGGACAAGCGCATTCTGGTCGGCACCGGCGACGGCTACCTGATCGCACTGAATGCGAAGACCGGCAAGCCGATCGAGTCCTGGGGCGACAAGGGTCGCATCGACATGACCAAGGGCCTGCGCCGCTTCGTCGACCGCTCGCTCGTTGCGCTGACCTCGCCGCCCATCGTGTGCGGCAACACCATCGTGCCCAGCCTGGCCGTGCTCGATTCGTTCGCCGTCGGCCGCGCGCCGATGAAGAACCATCCGCCGGGCGACATCCAGGCCTTCGACATCCTCAGCGGCAAGCGCGTGTGGCATTTCGAGCAGCCGCCGCAGGAAGGCCAGCCGGGCAACGAGACCTGGGAAGACGGGTCATGGAAAACCACGGGCTCGGCGAACATGTGGTCGCGCCCGAGCTGCGACGAGGAACTGGGTCTGGTCTATCTGCCCTTCTCGACGCCGACCAACGACTTCTACGGCGGTCATCGCAAGGGCGACGGCCTGTTCGGCGAATCGGTGGTCGCGCTCAATGCGAAGACCGGCCGGATCGCCTGGTACCAGCAGATCGTGCACCACGGCCTGTGGGACTACGACCTGCCGACCGCGCCCAACCTGATGGACCTCACGGTCAATGGCAAGAAGGTGAAGGCGCTGGCGCAGGTGACCAAGCAGGGCTTCGTGTTCACCTTCGACCGCAGCACCGGCGCGCCGGTGTGGCCGATCACCGAAAAGCCGGTGCCGCAATCTTCCGTGCCGGGCGAGCGGTCGTCGCTGACCCAGCCCTTCCCCAGCCTGCCTGCGCCCTTCGTGCAGCAGGGCGTGAGTGAAGACGACCTGATCGACCTGACGCCGCAGCTGAAGGAAGAGGCGAAGAAGATCCTGTCGCGCTACAACTACGGCCCGCTGTACTTCCCGCCCACGACCGACAAGGCCGGCACGCTACAGGTACCGGGCGTGCTGGGCGGCGCGAGCTGGGCGGGTGCCGCGCACAGTCCGAAGACCAATGTGCTGTACGTGCCGTCCTTCACCATCCCGTTCGGCATCAAGCTGAAGAAGGAGAACGAAGGCGTGTACGACTACACCGGCACCTGGGCCGGCGTCGGCGGTCCGCAGGGTCTGCCGCTGTTCAAGCCCCCGTTCTCCACCGTCACCGCGATCGACATGAACACCGGCAAGCACCTGTGGCGCGTGCCGGCGGGCAAGGGCCCGGTCGATCACCCGGCGCTCAAGGACCTGAAGCTGGACCGTGTGGGCGTGCCGCGCGAGAGCTTCATCGCGCTGACCGACGACGTGCTCTTCCTCGCACCGGAAGGCACGAATTCGGTGCTGGGTCTGTCATCGCGCGGCAATGCGCTGATCACCCAGGCGACCGCCGATGAGAAGGAGCCCTTCCTGTATGCGTACGACGCGCGCACCGGTGACGTGCTCGGCGAAGTGAAGCTGCCGGGTGCGGCATTCGGCGCACTGATGACCTACCGCGCCGGCGGCAGGCAGTACGTCGTGGTGCCCATCGGTGGCGCCGGCCTGCCGGCGGAACTGGTGGCCGTGCAGGTCGACTGAATCCCGCCGACGTCCGGGTCGTGGGGGGGGGGGGGGGGCCGGGGCTGGTCCCGGCCCCCGCGCGGGGGGGGGGGGGGTGGGGCGCGGGCCCCCCCCACGACCCTCGAACTTCACGCAACACCCGGAACGGATCCATGGATATACGGAAATTCATCTTCGCCGCACTCATGAGCGGCATGGCGTCGGCGATGGCCTTCAACGCCGTATTGCCGGACAAGGCGGCGGATGGCGCAGCGCCTGCCGGCCCCGCCCCCTTCGATCTTGCCGATCCGGCCCGCATCAAGCTCGGTCAGGACCGCTTCCAGTCGACCTGCGCCGACTACTGTCACGGTCACACGCCGGCGCTGTTCATCGAACGCGAGGGGCTGGAGGCGGAATACGTGTTCAACACCATCCGCGACGGCGGCAAGGGCGCCACGCCGATGCCGCCCTGGGGCGAAGTGTTCACGCAGGAGGAAATCTGGGAACTGGTGGCCTACATCAAGTCCATCGGAAAGTGGTAGGCGGCCCGCCTCCGGTCTGCGTCCTCGATCGGCAGGTGACTGTCTGCAAGCCGGCCTCAGCCGGGCAGCGCGCCCAGCGCTGCCCGGCTGAGGCATACTCCGGCCACTCCGCATCCCGGCAGTCGGATTGCGGCAGCGAGCATGAGCCATATCGTGCAGATTTCGAACCTCAGGAGGCAACAGACATGAATCAAGACACCGTATGCACCCTCGTTCCGTACTTCGACGTGCCGGCCGACAAGGTCGATGAATTCAAGGCCCTCGGCAAACGCTTCGTCGAGCGCACGCGCAGCGAACCGGGTTGCGTGCATTACGCCTTTTCGTTCAGCGGCTGCACGGCGCATTGCCGCGAAGGCTATGACAATGCAGAAGCCATCCTGCATCACCTCGACAACGTCGGCGCGCTGCTGCAGGAAGCGCTCGCGATCGCCTACCTGATCAAGCTCGAAGTCCATGCACCGGCAGCCGAAATCGCGAAGCTGCGCGATCCGCTGACGGCCATGAAGCCGCAGTACTTCGTGCTGGAAGAAGGCGGCATCCGCCGCTGATGCCGCCGACGCGGCCGCCTCGCCGGACGATGGCGGCCGCCGCGCGCACAGCCGGAAGCCACCTCATGAATGCTCGTCTTCTGTCCATGCTCGCCGTGTCCGCCTGCCTGGCATGCGGCGGAGCCGGCGCGCAGGATCGCCCGTCCACCCGTCCGGACTCACAGAACCGCGCAGCATCCACCGCCCCGCTGACCGCCATCGACGCGCTGGACGTACAGCGTTACCTCGGCACCTGGCACGAAATCGCACGGTATCCCAACTGGTTCCAGCGCAAGTGCGTCGGCCAGGTGACGGCCGACTATGCGCTCGACAGCGACGGCAGCCTCAAGGTGCTGAACCGCTGCCGGCTGGCCAACGACGACTTCGACGAGGCGAAGGGCACCGCGCTACAACAGGGCGGCACCAACTCGGCCCGGCTCAAGGTGAGCTTCGCACCGGCCTGGCTGTCCTTCGTTCCCTTCCTGTGGGGCGACTACTGGGTCATCGACATCGACGTCGACTATCAGCTCGCCGCGGTCAGCGAGCCCGGCCGCGACTACCTTTGGGTGCTGTCGAAAACGCCGCGCGTCGATCCGGCACGCTACCAAGCGCTGCTGGAGCGACTGGCTGCAAAGGGCTTCGACCTTCCGAAGATCGAACTCACGCCTCAGTAGGCTGGGTCGGGGCGCCGAGCAGTGCCGACAGCGCAGCCACCCCGACCGGCGCCTTGATCACCCACGGCACCACGTACGTGCGACGCGCCAGACCGGCGCCGATACGCGCCATCTGTGCGCGTTCTCCGTCGAGGCGCGCGGACAGCAGCGGATCCCGGGTGCCCGCGGCGACAATCGACTTGTTGACCACCCACGCATGCGGTTCGATCTGCGCGCGGCGCAGGTCGTCCTGCAGCGCGGCGGCCTGCGATACCGGCGTCACCTCGGGCAGCGTGACCAGAATGATGCGGGTGTAGGACGCGTCCTGCAGGCGCATCAGCGGCGTCACAAGGTGCGCGCCGGTGCGGCCTTCGTATTCGCGCAGGGTCTGCCGGTGGTAGGCGCCGGTGGCATCCATCAGCAGCAGCGAGTGCCCGGTCGGCGCGGTGTCCAGCACCACGAAGGCGCTGCGCGCCTCGCCGACGATGCGTGAAAACGCGTGAAACACGGCCACTTCCTCGGTGCACGGCGAACGCAGGTCTTCAAGCAGCAGCGCCTGTTCCTGTTCATCCAGCCCGGGCGAGCGCGCGGCCATGATCTTGTCGACATAGCGCCGCGTCTCCGCCACCGGATCGATGCGATCCACCTTCAGCCCCGGCACTTCGGTGCCCAGCGTTGCGCTGAGGTGGGCGGCTGGATCGGTCGTGCTCAGATGCACCGACTTGCCACGTTGCACCAGGCCCAGCGCCAGCGCCGCGGCAATCGTGGTCTTGCCGACGCCGCCCTTGCCCATCACCATGATCAGGCCGCGATCGCCGGCGGCCAGTTCATCGACCAGCTTTGCCAGACAGTCGGCGGGCGGTGGCGCATCGGCCGCGGGCCGCGGCGGCTGCGCCGGAAGCACCGGCGCGTCGGACATCAGCGCGCGCAGTGCCGGCAGACCGACGGTGTCGAATGCCCGCAGTGGCACAATGTCCTGCGCCAGCGCGCGCAGGCTGTCCGGCATGTCGCGCAGCGCCTTGCGCCCCAGCGCTTCGATGGCGGCCGCCACCGGATCACCCGGATCGGTCGCCCTGAACAGGCCGTTGATCACCAGTCGCTGGTTGCCCAGCCCGAGCGTGCGCAATTCGTCCGAAGTGCGCGCCGCCTCGCCGATGGCGCCGTGGTCGGGGCGCGTCACCAGCACCACCGTGGTCTGGCCGGCATCGCTCAGCGTACTCAGGGCGGTGTTGAAGCGCGCTTCCTGCATCTTCAGCCCGGAGTGCGGCCCGAGGCACGACGCACCGCGGTCGTTGCCGTGCAGGAAGCCGCTCCACGCCTTCGGCAGGCTCAGCAGACGTAGCGTGTGGCCGGTGGGCGCGGTGTCGAACACGACATGATCGAAGCCATCGGCGGCACCGGCGAGCAGGCCGGAAAACTCGTCGAACGCGGCGATTTCCGTCGTGCACGCACCCGACAACTGTTCGCGCACGGCGGCGCGTTCGGAATCGGTCGTGTCCGGCGACATCCTGTCCTGCACCCGCTGCCGATACGACTCGGCCGCCGCGTCCGGATCGATGTTGAGCACCGACAGACCGGATACGCCGGGCACCGGCGTGGCCTGGTTGCTCAGCGGCACGCCGAGCATTTCATCGAGATTGGACGCCGCATCGGTGCTCACCAGCAGCACGCGCCGGCCGGCATCGGCCAGTGCGATCGCGGTTGCGGTGGACAGCGAAGTCTTGCCCACGCCGCCCTTGCCGGTGAAGAACAGATAGCGCGTCGCGCCGAACAGCAGTTTCATCGCCATCGCATCGCCCTCAATGCCGCGCACGCGAAAGTTGCCGCCGCAGCCCTCTCACCTCTTCGATCAGATCCACCACCAGCGCGGCCAGCTCCGGGTTGGCATCGAAGTCGCGTTCCATCGAGCGCAGCTGTCGCGCACGGACCAGTTCCGCGCTGGCAAAGCGCCACGCCTGGGGGTGCCCGGCGTCCATGCAGCACAGGTACCCGGCTTCGACCCGCTCGATGATCCAGCCGGGTTCGGCTGCGCAGGCCTGCGCCAGTTCGTCGAGGGTGAGCCGTGCGTCGTCAAGCAGTTCGCCGGTCAGGATGTCGTCGTGTGTCATTGCTCAGGCTCCTGCAGTGCGGCGCGGATCAAAGTGCAGGTCGCGTGCCATGGTTTCGTAGAGGCGGCGAGCGATGTCATTGTCGGCCGGCGGAAGCACCACTTCGAGCACGACATACAGATCGCCGGGCGGATCACCCGGAATGCCGCGCGACTTCAGACGCAGCTTGCGGCCCGTCTGCGACCCCGCCGGCACCGTCAGCGTCACCGGTCCCGACGGAGTGGGCGCTTCGATCGGCCCGCCCAGTGCGGCTTCCCACGGCGTGACCGGTACGGTTTCATGCACGTCCCGGCCATCGATGCGATAGCGGGCATCCGGTGTGAAGCGGATCTCGAGGTAAAGATCGCCTGCCGGCGCGCCGCCTTCGCCGGACGCACCCTGCCCGCTCAGGCGGATGTGCTGGCCTTCCTTCACGCCCTTCGGGATGCGCACTTCAAGCGTGTGGTCATCGAGCACGACCTGACCGTGTTCATTCACACGCGGTCGGCGCAGGCTGATCGTTCTGCTCGCGCCCTGATAGGCGTCCTGCAAGTCGATGTCGACCTTCGCGTGGTGATCCTCGCCGCGCATGCGGTAAGCCCCCGCCCGGCGCGCCCCCCCGGCGCGCCCGAACAGGCTGGCGAAGAAATCGCTGCTGTCCGCCGCGTCGGCACCCGAAAATTCAAAGTTGCTGTCCCAGCCCGGCGATGGCTGGAAGGGCTGGCCCGGCTGATGCCCGCTGCCCATCTGGTCGTAGAGCGCACGCTTTTCGGGGTCGGACAGCACCGCGTTGGCTTCGTTGATCTCTTTCATGCGCGCTTCCGCGCCCGGTTCCTTGCTCACGTCCGGGTGGTACTTGCGCGCCAGCTTGCGGAAGGCCTTCTTGATGTCGTCCGCGCTGGCGTCGCGCGCGACGCCCAGTGTCTGGTAATAATCCTTGAAATCCACGTACGCGCTCCCCCGGGTGTCCGGCCCATGGTTCATGAGCTGTCCGGCCGATGATGTCCGACCCATGATGATCCGTCGGTTCGCCCGGATACATGATGCGGATCAATGAGGCCGCGCGTGCTCCATCGTCGCAGCGGGAGCCGGCAGGAGAAGGGGCCGCAGCAGACGAACGGCGACCCGCCAGACAGCGCGACGTCCGCCGGCCGGACACCGAACCCCGGTCACGACGCAGGCCCGCGGTGCGGCATCTGCCGCGCAGGTGAGCCCTTCATCCGCAAGGACGCACGGTGCCTCATTTGTTACTGCGTGTGCTGGCGCACCGTCGCGGGGCGTCGCGTCTGCCACACTGACTTGTCGCACGCGGCTGGAGACATGCAGCCGAGGTCGATCCTGAACGCATCAGGCAAGTGTCTGAATGGTTGTCACCCCGGCGACCTTGAGAACACGGCGGTTCACCCGGAAACAACATCATGAAGAAAACCCTTGCACTCATTTCGATCGGTGCCCTTGTGGCCACCGGTTGCGCAAACCTGTCGGAAACGCAGCAGCGTACGGCCATCGGCACCGGTGTCGGCGCAGCCGCCGGCGCAGCACTGGGCAGCTCACTCGGCGGGAGCGGCGGCGCGACGCGCACCGGCGCTTTGCTCGGCGCAGCGGTCGGCGGCATCGGCACCTACATCTGGTCGAACCGGATGGAAGAACAGAAGCGGACGATGGAACAGGCCACGGCCGGCACCGGCGTCGCCGTCGTGCAGACCGCCGACAACCAGCTGAAGCTCGAAATCCCGAGCGATATTTCATTCGACGTCGGTCGTGCCGACATCAAGTCGAACTTTCGCCCGGTGCTCGAACGATTCGCGCAGACGCTGAATGCCAATCCGAATACCGAAATCCGCATCATCGGCCACACCGACAGCACCGGCAGCGACGCGGTGAATAATCCGCTGTCGGTCAACCGCGCGGGCAGTACCCGCCAGTACCTCACCGACCGTGGTGTTGCGCCGAACCGCATCGTCATCGATGGTCGCGGTGCGCGTGAACCGGTGGCCGACAACGGCAGCGAACAAGGTCGCGCGCAGAACCGCCGGGTCGAAATCTTCGTCGCCGAACCGCGCACCTGAACGTCGCAGGCGGGTTGCCGACCCGCTTGCAACGGTGGCGTGAACGGCGCGACCGCATGGTCGCCCAGGGCCTGTTGACGTTCAATCGTGCGGACCGTGATTGAATGTCGACAGGCCCTGATCCGTTCACGCCCCACGCCCATCGATCAACGCAGAGGTGACCCGCGTGCCCGCCTTCATTTTCCCATTCATGCTGCCCCGCCTTGCTCCCGGCCCCGCGCTGCGCCTGTTCATCGTCATGTTCGGCGTCGCGCTGCTGTGCACGCTGACCGGCTGCGCCGGTCTGGCCGCACGCGATCCGGTCCGGGTCAATCTGGTCGGCGTCGAGCCGCTGCAGGGCGAAGGGTTCGAATTGCGCTTTGCCGTCAAGCTGCGGGTGCAGAATCCAAACGACAGCGTAATCGACTACGACGGCCTCGCACTCGAACTCGATGTGAACAACCGCTCATTCGCAACCGGCGTCAGTGACGCCAAAGGCAGCGTGCCGCGTTTCGGCGAAACGGTCATCAGCGTGCCGGTCACCGTATCGGCCCTGTCGGCGCTGCGCCAGGCGCTCGGCATGACTGAAGGCAGCACACTTGAAAACCTGCCCTTCGCGCTGCGCGGCAAACTCGCCGGCGGCACCTTCGGCACCGTGCGTTTCAGCGAAGAAGGCCGGCTCAGTCTGCCGGGCCTGTCGCAGGGTGCTGGCAGCGCACGCTGAAACCGACGGCTGATCATTCAGCCGACTGCGTGGTCGAGCAGCCTGTCGAAGCCGGGATATCCCTCTGCCGTGAGCGCAAACTTGCTTGTCGCCTTGCGCCCCTTCCGGTTGTCCTTGTCACCCGACGTGAGCCCGTCGATGAAGGCTGCGCGATCTTCGACCCAGCTGCCGCCAAGCAGGGTGACACCGCGCGCGAACAGGGCGTCGGGCAGGCAGCCGGCGCTGGGGCCGACCATGGCGAACCATGTCGCGTTGCGACAGTGAGCGAGCATGCGGTCGAGGGTGTCGTTGAGCAGCAGCGTACTGGTGGACAACACCTTGCCGCAGGATTCCAGTGCTGTGGCGTCGGTGGTGACCCGCCAGCCGTCGCGCTCGCCAACGGCGCGCTCGTCCAGTTCGATCACGGTGAGCCGGGCGCCGGCGGCGACGATGCGTTCCACCAGCGGGCCGAACAGACCGATCATGCCGATGGCGTCATCAGGCTGCGGGTCCATCCGACCGATGGAATCGCTGCAGCCGTCCGGCCGGTAGCCGGCGCGGTCGTACAGGCAGCGGGTGATGGCGTTGGCGCAGACGAAGCCCAGGGTGCGGTCCACGCCCTGCCCGCTCACGTAGCGACGCGCCAGCGCGAGTGCGTCGGCGCCTTTCAGGTCGGTGAGGCCGGGGCCGTTGCGCAGGCGCTCCAGCGTATCGTCGAGCAGTACATACGACAGGCCGATGCTGCCGTCGTCCAGTTCGAGCGCGCAGAACTCGCCGCGGGCGTGGCCGCTTGCGCCGTCGCGACACGGTTCGTCGGGACGCGCCGGCGGCAGGTGCAACGCGCGCACGCGCGGCAGTCGCAGGCGTGCGGCGATGGTTTCGATCTGCGCGAGGTAGTCGGTGGCGAAGCTCATGGTGTGTCGGCCGGGTCGGGTTTCAGGAAGGATCCGGGCTGCACCTGATCGCGGCGCAGCCCGGCGCGCACCGCGGACGATGCCGCTTCGCCGCTGACCGTGGCGTCGCGGTTTTCCGGCGTGCGCAGGGCGCCCGGGAAATACAGTGCGGTCAGGCGGTGGGTGTGCAACGGCGAGTCGCCATTGCCGTGAGCATCGTCGCCATAGCGGCGCCAGTCGCGCACCGGATGGATGTCGTCGGCCAGTTCGAGAAAGCCGATGGTTTCACGATCGCCGATCAGCACGCCCTGCGCACGCAGGCCGAGCGCCGCCTTGGCTGCATCGAGCCGGGCGACCAGTTCCGGCGTGGCGCCGAATTCGCCGTCGGACGCGATCAGCAGGTCGGCGCGCTGCCAGGCCTGCTGCTCCAGCCATGCAATGGCGCGCTCCAGCGGGCCGCAGATGTCGGTACCACCGCGAAAGCCCTGGCCGAGAAACTGGATCAGCCGCTCGATGCCCGACGCATCGACGGCCACGTCCAGTTCCACCACCTCGTCCGGACCGCCGAAGGCAAACACGTGGCAGGCGCGACCTTGATCGTGCGCGGTACGCACGGCTTCGAGCACCACCGCCTTGGCAACCTGACCGGCGCCGCCCTGCATCGAACCGGAGGTGTCGACGCACACCAGCAGCGGGCCCATTTCGAGCCGGCGATCGGCTTGCAGGTCAGGGCGCGGCTGCAGTACAGGCGCATCGAGCTGGCGCACCTCCTGCAGCCGGTCGTCGTCTTCGTAACAGAGCAGCGTGCGCTCGGCGCGACGCGCGTGCCACACGAGGCGCAGCACCGGATGACCGAGCAGCACGGCTTCGGCGGGCAGCATGCGGGCGATGCGATCGGCGCGATGAATGCCGCGTGTTTCGCCCGGCATGTCGGGCACCCGCACGCTGCGTGATTCGGTGCGTCGCGCGACGGCGTCCTCGAGCACCGTCACCGGGTCACGCTGCGCGGCGTCGGTCTCGTCCGCCGGGCGGGCCCGACCGAGCCGACGGATGCAGCGCGCCAGTTCAGGCAGCCGTTCCAGCAAGCGGCGGATGCGCACCACCTCGCGCCAGCCCTCGCTGCGCAGCAGACCGGGAATGAGGTCCCAGCGCGCGTTCTTGCCATCGTCCGGCAACTTGCCGAAGACATCGATCAGTTCGTCCATCTGACCGCGCCGGTCCTGCCAGTCGGATTCGAAAGCCTCGACGGCCATCCGGATGGCGCGCGCCGCCGTGGCGCCACGGTCGCGATAGTCGTCGATGAAATCGAGATGGAACAGCAGGCTCAGCACGACGGTGTCGGTCAGCTCCCGGCGCGCGCTGCAGTACGCCGCAAGATCCAGCGTGCAGAACGTGTCGCACAGTGCGGCGACGATGTCGGGTGACGGCCAGCCCCACGCATCGGCCGGCGGTACACGGCCATCGAACAGTGCGTCGCGCAGCGCGACCAGCGCGGCCAGTCGTGGCTCGAGCGTGCCCTGCGCATGCGTCAGGCCGGACAGCCACAGCGTGCGCGGCAGCGCGTCGAGCGCCGCCAGACGCGCCTCGCGCGCCGCGAACAGGCGCTGCGGATCAGCACTCACGCCAGCGGCTCGTGCAGCACTGGCTCCGGTACCGCATCGTCGGCCGCGCTCGCGGCCTCAGCCGGCAGGCGCGGCAGATTTTCGAAGCCGCGCCGTGCATCGCGGGCGCGCGCAGCGAGATCAACGATGGCGGACGCGGTCGCCGCGAGGTGACGCTCGACCTGCCCCAGTTCCGCATCGTCCAGCCACAGCGTGTTGCGCCGGCAGTCCGCCAGGCTGGCGCGTTCGGCCTGCAGTTCGGCCTGGTAGCCGGCGATGCGGGCGAGCAGATCATCGATCTGTGCAGTCCGCGCACCGATGTGCGCTGGGCCGTAGCGACGCTGCCGGCTGTAGCGCATGCGCAATGCACCGGCCCCGCCCTTGGCGTCGCCGATCTTCTCCGCCAGGTCGGTGGCAACATCGGTGACACACTCGTCGGCCATGCCCGCCGACAAGTCCGACGCCGAAAAGCGCAGCCGGCCGGCGTCGTCGTAGTCGAGATCATTCGCTTTCTGTTCGGCTTCCAGCTGTGCTTCGAACGCCTGCACCACGCGCGCGAGGCGCGCCGGCGCGCAGGATTCGCCTACCCCGAGGTGCCGGGTCAGCCAGTCGGCCACAGCGGCCTGGCGCGGCGCATCCGGGGCGACGCAGGCGGGCAGCAGCAGCAGGTCCCACACGCGCAGCGTGCTGCGGCCTTCACTTGCAGCGGCCACGCGCAGCAACCACAGCGTCTTCACCCAGCGCCGGTCGGACACGTAACCGCCCTCCGCTGCAAGATGCGTGCGCAGCGCAGACAGCACCGCCACGACGCCGGCCGGCAGCGCCACTTGGCGCGCCGCGGCCGCCAGCGCGGCAAGGTCTGCGTCGGCCAGCGCCAGCGCGTCATCCGCCAGCGACCACGGATCGGTGCAACCGGTGTCGAGCAGCGCGGCGAAGCCGTCGGTACTGACCGGCGCAACCGGCAGGCGGGTCAGGAAACGGTCGAAAAAAGCCTCGCCCACCTCGTCTTCCGGCACGTCATTGGTCGCGCCGATGACGCTGACCAGCGGGCAGCGCTGACGGCCGGCGCCATTGTCGAATTCGCGTTCGTTGAGCAGCGTCAGCAAGGCATTCAGGATCGCGCTGTTCGCCTTGAACACCTCGTCGATGAAGGCGATCGACGCATCGGGCAGAAAGCCGGCGGTGTGCCGCTCGTAGCGATCCTGTTCCAGCGCGCGGATCGACAGCGGGCCGAACAGTTCTTCCGGCACGGTGAAGCGGGTCAGCAGGCGTTCGAAATAGCGCGCATCGCGAAACGCCGCACGCAGCCGGCGCGCCAGTTCGCTCTTGGCCGTGCCAGGCGGACCGATCAGCAAGGTGTGCTCGCCCGCCAGCGCGGTCAGCAGGCAGCGGCGAACGACCACACGGCGCTCGACCAACCCGCGTTCCAGTTGCAGGGCCAGTCCGCGCAGACGGTCGGACAAGGCCACAGATTCGAAAGTGTTCATGACAGCCAATCGCTATTCAGCAGAGAAACGTTCTTCGAAGAGGGCCTGCGCACGGTGCGCACATTCAGCGGTATCGATGCGTTCGAGTCCACCGGTGCCGACGCTGTGGATACCGGCTTCGGTGACGATGAAATCCATGGCCACATCGTGCGGCTGCGGATGGATGGTGGGCATGCGCGACAGTTCGAAACCGATGCCGATCCGGAGTGGCTGGATTGCCTGCGCGGCCAGCGTACGGTCGAAATAGCCGCCGCCATAGCCAAGCCTGAAGCCGCGTTCATCGAACCCGACCAGCGGAATCAGCAGCGCCTGCGGCTGCACGACCGCCGTGCCGTCCGGCACCGGAAGGTCGAACACCCGCTTCGTCATGGCCACGCCGGGCCACCATTCGCGGAACACCAGCGGCGTGGCGCGCGCTGCCACATCGGGCAGCGCGGCGCGTGCACCGGCGCTGCGCAAGGTATGGATCAGGAAGCGCGCATCGAATTCGCCGCGGTAGGGCCAGCAGAAACCGACGATCAGCCGGCGCAGCGCCGGAAAGCCGTGGTCCAGCAAGGCAGTGATCACCCCGTTGCGCGCGGCACGCTGCCCGGCCGGCACGCCCTCGCGCGCGGCGATCAGTCGCTGCCGTTCGGTGCGCCGCCAGTCCGGCAGATCGGTATGCGCATCCATGTTCAACGCCCGGGCAGATCCGGCCTCACGCCAGCCCGTGCAACAGCCCGAGCGGATGGTGCGCGCGCGCCACACCCAGCATGAAGGCGAAGGTCAGCAGTGCGGCGATGAAGCACACGAGGCGCGCCCGCGCGCTGCGCGCGCGTTTCAGCGCAAGGCTGCCCAGCACGATATAGACCACCAGCAATACGAGCTTGGTCGCCAGCCAGGGCACGGCGAACGGATTCAGCTGCTGCATGGCGAGCAGCGACAGCGCGGCGATCAGCAGGCCGGCGTCGATGATCTGGCTCGCGATGCGCACGCTGCGCTGCATGCTCCAGCGCGCGCCCGACAGCACGCCGATGCCGCGCAGCGCAAACAGCGATCCACTCGCAATGACCAGTCCGATGTGGACCTGTCGCGCCAGCGGATACAGGTCGATCAGATTCATGCGACCGGCGTGTCGGCATGTCGCTCAGCCGACATCGACGGCTTCACCCGTGCGGTCGAAGGCGATCAGCTTGTCGAGGCGGCCGGTACGGATCGCGGTGATCATGCTTTCCAGCGGTGCGTCCGCATCCGCACTGGCGGGCGCCCGGCCGTCGTGCCCGGCCAGCGCAGCCACGAACACGATGGCCCACTGCGTATCGAAGGCGGCCGTCTCTTCGAGCAGGGCCGCGAAGCTCGGCAACTCGTCGATTGTCTTGTCCACACAGACATAGGGCACCAGCGCGCCGCCTTGCCCGGCTTCGAATCGCGCGCGCTCCTCGGCCGATGCGTCGTCGGGCAGTTCGGCCACGGTGAATACCATCAGCAGTCGCTGCGGTTCGGTTTCTTCGCGCATGGCCGCGATCAGGCCGTCGAAAGTCGCTGTCAAGAGAGGTCTCCGCAAGGTGGAGTGAGCACGGGAACAACAAGGGGATCGAAGGGGACACGCCCGGACTGCATCATGACAGTTTGCGCCGGACCGCTGCGACCATCACGGCGCCGAACAGCACGATGGCCAGCGCATGTCCGACGCCGGCCAGTGCCAGCGCAGACAAGTCGCCGGACGGGCTGGCACCCAGGCGCAGCAACAGGCTGGCTGCCAGCAGCCACAGCGGCACCCGCGCCCAGGCCGAATACACCGGTCGCAGGCGCAGCAGTGCCGGCAGCATGATGGGCGCGTGGCCGAACACCATGGCCAGAACGAAGCCGAGCAGCACGGCGTGCAACCCGGCCGCGGGCAGCGGGCCCGGTGACAGCACGCCGTACAGCCCGAGCAGCGCCCCGACCAGCAGCCACACATAGCCGACCGTCAGGCACTGCGCGACATGGCCGGGCCAGCCGGGTGCCGTCCACTTGCGCGGCGCCAAGTCCCAACGCAGCAGCCACAGCGCGAGCAGCGCGCAGGCCAGCCAGAGCAGCAGCGATGCGAGGCCCGCCCGCACCGGTGACAGGACGACCGACAGCAGCACCATGACCACCGCCAGCACGAACAGCACGCGGGCGATGCGCGGCAGGCGGATCATCTGCATCAGTTCGCGGCGTTCGCCGGCGATGGTCAGCACGAGAAAGGCGATCCAGCTCATGACGGCCGCCGACAGGTCACCGGCCGCCCAGACGAGCACGCCGATCAGCCAGCACAGCGCGCCGGCCATTTCGACCCCGAGATGCAGCGACCACGCGCGGCTGCGTCCGGCATGGATGTAAAGCAGCACCAGCACCGCGGCGGCGAAGGCCCAGAGCACCTGCGCCGCGACCACCGAACCGATCGCCCACGCGGCGAGCCCGCCGAGTCCCGCCGCCAGCGGCGACAGCAGGCCGGGCAGACGCTGCAGCGCGACCGCGCGCTCGAGCGAAATGACGGTGCCGAAGACGGCGCAGATCATCACCGCCCCGTGCAGCGCAACAGGTGCCGACGGGATCGACAGGCCGAAGCGCGCCAGACCGGCGGCGATGCCGGCGAGCATGCCGGACAGCGCCAACAGCGCACAGACCGCGATGCCGGAGCGCCAGATCGCTGGCATCGTCGCGCTCACCATCCGAATCGCTCCCGCAGGGCCGGGCTCATGCGGCCGGGGTGCCACTCGCAATCCCAGTCGAATTCGACCTGGACGATCCAGCCCGGGGGGCAGACGGCGCGCAGCGACGACGTCGCATCTTCGATGATCAGCTCGCCCATCGGGCAGGTCGCGCTGGTCGGAATCAACTCCACGTCGACGCGCGCCTCACCGACGGCAATCGACTTGACGAGTCCCAGTTCGACGATGCTTTCGACGAGTTCCGGGTCCGCAACGGTGTGCAGCGCGGCCCGCAACATGTCTTCGGTGGGCATCACGACACCTTCTGCAAGGTCAGCAGGGCAACCCCGGGTACGCCCGGCGGCAGGATGTCGGCCAGCGTGTGGCGGTCCAGTCGGGCCAGGAAATCCTGCAGGGCGTCATCGAATATTCCGGCCAGGCGGCAACCACCCTGCAGCAGGCAGTGACCACCGCCATCGAGGCATTCAACCAGTCTGAAATCGGGTTCCACGCTGCGCACCACCGCGCCGAGACCGATCGCCTCGGGCGCGTGCGCGAGCCGCATGCCGCCGCCCTTGCCGCGGACGGTTTCGATCCAGCCGGCCAGCCCGAGCTGGTGGGTCACCTTCATCAGGTGCGCCACCGACACCTGATGCGCGTGCGCGACTTCGGCAATCGTGCACAGGCGCTCCGGATGCTGGCCCACGTACATCAACAGGCGCAGCGCGTAATCGGTCATGGTCGTCAGACGCATGATTCAGCGCCCCGGGCGGACGATGGTCACAGGCGTGGCCACCGGTGCGGCGGCCGGCGCCGGGCGATCGGCACGCGGCCGGATCATCATCGGCACGAAGCGCCACAGATAGAGCGCGAAGGCCGCCATCCAGAGCAGCGCGGCAACATGCAGCAGGTGGAGGGCGGCGGCGGATGGCTGCAGCGCGAGCAGCCGGAGGACGGTGGCCGCGATCACCAGCCCGTAGCTGGCGACCATGCTGCGATCGGTTTCCAGCGGACGCCCGAGGTGACCGAGTGCGGTGCGCGTGATCATGCCGATGATGAGCAGCGAAAAGCCACCCATCGCAATCACGTGGATGTGCAGCGCCGGGCGCGCACCGAAGCCCGCAACGGATGCCGCCGCAAGCAGCAGGCCGACGCCGAGCGACGCGTAGCCCAGATACAGTATCCACAGCAGCGGCTTGTGCAGTACGGCCTGCGGCTTCCAGCTGACCCAGTGCTGCAGAGAAAGGACGCCCGCCACGGCGAGTGCCAGCGCCTGTGCACTCGGCAGGTCGGCCAGCAGACACGCAACAGCGATGCCGCTGGCGCCGAGCTGGAGGTGGCCGCTGCGCAACTGCATCGGAATCTGCAGGCCCGGCACGGCGCGCATGGCGAAGAACGGAATGACCCGGCGCGCCACCAGCAACGCGATCAGCGTCATGATCAGCAGGCCGGCATTGAACTGGCGCATCAGCAGCGCGTAGTCGCCGTCGTGCGCAGCCAGCAGGAACAGGGCATCGGACACGCCCAATGCCAGCAGCAGCACCGGGACGGCATAGTTGCGGGCATTGCGCGACACGACGACGGCGCGCAGCAGTGCCGCGGCGGCCAGGGCGAAGAACAGCAGTTCGGCGAGGGTGGCGATCAGGAACGGTGTTCCGTCACCGGCGAGAAAGCCCAGCCGCGCCACCAGCCACAGCGCGCACAGGATCGCCAGCGCGCGGCCCTGCACCGGATTGATGCCGGTCCAGGCGGCGCCGGCCGTCATCAGGAAGCCGACCGCGATGGTGGCCACGAAGCCCCACAGCATTTCATGTGCGTGCCAGGCCACGCCGGCAAGCGGGCCGTTCATCCAGTGCGGCGCGAAGATCCACAGCCCGACCGCGATCAGCGCCCACAGCGCGCCGGCCAGATAGACCGGGCGAAAACCGAGTTCAAGAAAGGCGGACCACGAAGGCGCATGCGGCAGCGGCGGTTCCGCTTCCTGTATGGACAGCAGGGTGGCCATGATCGGGCTCCGGAGGTTGGATGTTGAAGACCAGGTTGAACATATATTTTATGTATATCTTAAACCCCGTCTTCAAAACCCGCTTGATCCGGATCAAGCCGGTACGGCGTCCGGCGGCGGCGGCTCCAGCTCGACGTGCAGCGTCTGCGTCGGAAAGGCGACCTGCGCGCCGTGTTCGGCAATGATGTCGGCGATCTTCAGCAGCACGTCCTGCTTGACCATGTGGTACTCGACCCACACGGTGGTGCGGGTGAAGGTGTAGATCAGGATGTCGAGCGACGACGCGGCGAAGGCGTTGAAATTGACGATCAGCGTCTGCGTGGCATCGATGTCGGGATGCGTCTGCAGCATGGTCCGGATGTCGTTCACGATGGCGACCACTTTCGGCAGGTCGTCGTAGCGCACGCCGACCACTTCGCGGATGCGCCGGTTGGTCATGCGCGAAGGGTTTTCCACCACAATGGTGGTGAACAGCGCGTTCGGCACGTAGATCGGGTTCTTGTTGAAGGCGCGCACGCGCGTGTGGCGCCAGCTGATGTACTCCACCGTCCCTTCGATCGCCTTGTCGGGCGAACGTATCCATTCGCCGACGCTGAAGGGCCGATCGAGATAGATGGTGAGTCCGCCGAAGAAGTTGGCCAGCAGATCCTTGGCGGCGAAGCCCACCGCGATACCGCCGATGCCACCCAGCGTCAGCACACCAGCAATACTGACTCCGAGCGTCTGCAGACACAGCAGCAGCGCCGACACCACCACGACCAGCCGACCGAGCTTGCTCAGCGCATCGACCGTGGTGCGATCGATCTCGTCGCCGCGCACCAGTCGCGCGGCGACGATGTTCTCGCTGACCCGCCCGATGAAGCGCAGCAGGAACCAGCCAAGGCAGAGGACGATGCCGATGTTGCGCAACGGCACCACATATTCGAGGAAGGGTTCGTCGACGTGGCGTCGCAGGATGTCAACGGCCAGTGACAGTCCGATGAGCCAGATCACGACCAGCGTGGGCCGGCTGGCGCAGCCCACCAGCGCGTCATCCCAGACGTTGACCGTACGCACCGTGACACGACGGACGTGGCGCAGCAGGAATTCGGCCAGCAGACTGGCTGCTGCCGTGACCGTCAGGATGATGAGGATGCGGGTGATCCAGGGCTCGGCAAGAAAACCCAGGCCGACGCGATGGACGAACTCTGTCATGGACTGTTCCGGAGGGACGTTGAAGTGACGAGGGGCGCCGGGGCAGGCACCCCGGCGAAGCGCTGCGCGCGATCAGCGCTCGGGCGGTCGGGGTGGATCGTCGGCGCGGATGACCTCACCTTCGATCACGCGTCCGCTGGATTGCGATCCGTCATCGTCGGAGTACGACGCCGGCGCGCCCTCACCGGCCGCCATGCGAGCTTCCATCTGTGCGCGCATCTGCTGGCGCAGCGCACGCGTCTTCCACCACATCCAGCCCCATATGACCAGACCGAAGGCGATCGCGACCGCAATGATCACCACCGAAAACATCAGTCCGAGCACCAGCAGGACCACGCCGGCCAGCGCGGCGAACAGCTTTGCAAAAGGCCCGGCTGGCGCGGCTTGCATGTGGGTGGTGTGCCTGTGACGTTCCATGACTGCGGTTCCCGTTGTCCTCGACAGACATGACAGTACATCGCAAGCGCGGTTCTCGCCTATCGGCGCCCGCTGACGCAGGCCGATCTGCGCCGGGCAACGGACCCGCTCGTCACAGCCGCTTGTGCGGCTGTTCCACCAGATTCTGGTAGACGAAGCTCTTCAGGAAGATGTTGACCTGCGGATTCACATCGACGAACTGCACGCCATAGTTGAATCCGTCGGCGTCCGCGAGCGCGCTGACGTTGCGGATCACGCCATTCACCAGCACAGGGGTGCGCACCTCGTGCACTTCGAGGATCAATTCGATGGCCAGCGCATCCGTCACGCTGCGGGCCGCGCCGGGAATTCGTACCTCGGCACCGCTGGCGCTCAGATTGGTCACCACGGCCGGCACCGGCTGGGTGCTTTCGAGAATCCGGGCATTCAGGCGGGTCGCTATCCGTTCCGCGTTGCGGATCTGCCGCATCGTGATCTGGCGCGGGAAACGCAGGTGCAGGTATTCGAAGGGCGTGACGATGCGCTTTTCGACTGCGGTCAGGAAACCATAGGCGTGACGGCCGGAGAACGCGCGCACCGAAAAGGCATCACCCTCGATCGGCGCACCCGACCAGTTGCGCGTATCGGGCATTGTCACCACCAGGCTTACATCGTTCAAATAACCGATCAACCTGACGACCGCCGCCTGTTCGCCCAGCTTCGATGGAGGTTCGACGATGAGGCGGTCGCCCACCTTCATGCCGATATCCTTGAAAAGCACGCTCTTCTCGGCATTCTCGACGGCTGCCTCTACGACACCCGGGAGTGCAGTTGTCTGACCCGCTTGATTCATGTGTCCGCCATGGCAGTTCTTGTGTGACAAAAAAAATGCCAACGCATTCTTGCATGGCATTTTCCGACGACAGCAGTGTAATACATCTGGACCAGGTCCAGATCAAGGGGTCAAGCGACTTAGAGGCGCTTGTGCGGCTGCTCCACGAGATTCTGGTAAACGAAGCTCTTCAGGAAAATGTTGGTCTGCGCATTGACGTCGGAAAACTCGACGCCGTAAGCCGCCTCGCCGGTATCGACGATGTCGTGTGTGTTGCGGATGGTTGCGCTGACCACCACGCGGGTCCGCACCTTGTGGATGTCGAGAATCAATTCCAGGGAGATTGTTTCCCCGATGGCACGCGGCGGATCCCAGGCACGCACTTCGGCACCGGTGGCACTGAGGTTGGTCACCGTGGTCGACACCGGCTCGGCACCGTCGAGAACACGCGCGCTGATGGTCGTGGCAATCCGCTCGGCATTGCGGATCTGGCGCATCGTGATGCGGCGGGGGAATTGCAGATGCAGGTATTCAAAGGGATTGACCGAGCGCTTGCCCACCGTGGTCGAGAAACCATAGGCGTGACGGCCAGAAAACGCGCGCACCGCGAACTCGTCGCCTTCGATAGGCGGGCCGGCCCAGGCGCGGGTGTCGGGCATCGTCACCAGCACGCTCACATCGTTGACATAGCCGATCAGCTTGACCATTCCGAGCTGCTCGCCGAGCTTGGGCGGCGGTTCAAGAATGAGCCGGTCGCCGATCTTGAGACCGATGTCCTTGAACAGCACGTCCTTGACGACACCGGGCGCACTGGCGCCCTGCGCCACCGCCTCGATCATGCCCGCTTCGCTGTTGTTCATCGTTTTGCCGGAATCAGTGGTCGATGCTGCGCGGCATCGTAGGTTCGGAACCCAGGCGCGCTTCGCGCTGCGCCCGCTCAGGTCAGCACAACAAATTCTTTATCGATAACGGTCAGAATCGACCATTCCTTTGGGAACTGTTTCTCGGAATGCCGGCTGACCGGGCCAAAATCCTGCCACAGGCCCGTCGGGAAACGTCACCGCGCCGTCGCCAAGGCAAATCATCCATGGCGGCACGTCATTGATATCGACTCGAGCAGAACCCGCTTGAATCCGTCGCCGGACTGGCTGCCACAACGGATGCCGCCGAGGTGGACGGGCGCCCCGGCCGCACGGCGATCCGGCGAATGCCGGCCAGTGTTTCGGCATGAAGGCGCTGCAGCGTCGCCTGACTGAACGTTCAGCGCCCGCGAAACATCGGCGCGCGCTTGTCGGCGAACGCTGTCACCCCTTCGACGAAATCCATCGTCGCAGCGCAGCGCGCGAACGCCAGCGCCTCGGCCGCGAGCTGCGCCTCAAGTGATGGACCGGCAGCCACCAGCAGGCGCTTGATTTCCGCCAGTGCGTGACGCGGTCCGTGGGCGAACTGTGCGATGCGCGCCTGCGCTGCGCCCTCCAGCCCGGCAACCGGCACCACCTGCTCGATCAGCCCGAGCGCCAGCGCTTCCGGCGCCGCGACGCGCCGCGCCGACCACATCATTTCGCGCGCCCGCCGCTCGCCCAGCGCCCGCATCAGGAACATCGACTGGCCACCGTCGCAGGGCAGTGCCAGCCCGGTGTAGGCGGTGCTGAACACCGCATCATCGGCGGCGATCACACAGTCGGATGCCAGCGCAAGCGACAGCCCGTAGCCCGCGCAGGCGCCCTGCACCACCGACAGCACCGGCTGGTGCGCACGGCGCAGCGCGAGAATGACCGGATTGACCCAGTTTTCGATCAGCGCCCGGAACGCATCAAGCCGCGCCGGCGCCTCCAGGTAAAGGGTGGCGCGAAAATCGTTGATGTCGCCGCCGGCGCTGAAGCTGCCACCGGCACCACGCAGCACCAGCACGCGGCAGTCCGGATCGGCCAGACTCGCCTCTACCGCCTTGCGCATGGCCTGCAGCATGGCCACCGAAAACGCATTGCGCCGCGCCGGGTTCGAAATGGTGATCGTCGCAACACCGTGTTCGCACGCGCTGAGTATGTGGCCGTCCGCCTGATCGTTCATACGCCCCTCCCTGTCATCCCGCCGCTCAGGGCGGCGTGAAGCCGACCGGCAGCAGCACCCACATGCGACCCTGCTGGCGCATGCGGCCCGCCAGCGCGCCGGCCTCCGGACCGAAGCCCCAGAAGAAATCGGCGCGCACGCCACCCTTGATCGCACCACCGGTGTCCTGCGCCATCATCAGGCGGCGCAGCGGGTCGACGCTGTTCGGGCGCGTGGTGTCCAACCACACCGGCGCGCCCAGCGGCACGCTGCGCGGATCGACCGCGATCACCCGCTCGCCGGCGATCGGCACGCCAAGCGCGCCGAGCGGTCCTTCCGGCAGACCCGGAGCCTGCTTGCCGATCGGCAGTTCGCGAAAGAACACATAGCTCGGATTGGCCGCCATCATCGTCGCGACACGCGACGGATTGGCGCGCGCCCACTGCCGGATACCCTGCATCGACGCCTGCTCGAGCTTCAGTTCGCCCTGATCGACCAACCAGCGGCCGATCGACTGATAGCTGTGGCCGTTCTGGTCAGCGTAGCCCACACGCACACGGCTGCCGTCCGGCAATTCGACCTGGCCGGAACCCTGAACCTGCAGGAAGAACACATCGAGCGCGTCAGCCGCCCAGAACAACACCTTGCGGTCGAATTCGGCTGCACGCGCATCCAGTTCGCTGCGCGACCAGTAAGGCACCACCTTGCGCCCCTCGATGCGGCCGCGCAGCCGAAGATGCTTCAGATCCGGGTGCAGGCTGGCGACATCGATCACCAGCAGATCATCCGGCACCGCGTGAATGGGGTGCATGTAGGAACCGCCGCGCGTGCGGCTCGCCCGCAGCAGCGGTTCGTAATAGCCGGTCACCAGCCCCTGGTCGGTGCCGTCGCCATTGAGCAGCTGCCACGGGCGGAAAGCCGATTCAAAGAACGCACGCACCGCAGCGCTGTCTTCCTGGACGAGTGATGCAAGTGCGGCGCACGGTGAGCGCCACTCGGCACGACTGGCCAGCGCGCTGCAGCTGGCGCGCAGCGCCGGCAGCGCCTCGCGCAGATCGTCATCGGGCCAGCCTTCGAGCGCGGACCACTCGGCGGCGACCAGGCGCGGCGGCCGCTTTGCCTCGGGCACCGGTGCCGCCGGCGGGCAGACCGGGCAGGCAGCGCATGCCGGGCAGGTCGGGCAGACCTGCGGCGCCACGGCGGCAGGCTGCACATCCGGGCAGGACTGCGCAGCGACCGGGCTCGCCGGCCCGGGCCTCGGGGCCGAGGCGCAGGCGGCGAGCAATGCGCTGGCCGAAGCGAGCAGGGCAAGCCGGACGCCGCGGCGGATTTGCTGGAACATCGTGATGTGCTTTAGATTGGCGCGCCCGCAGACGCTGAGGGTGCAATGATAACGAGCAGCGGTCCTGCCGGACCGCTGCATTCAAGACGGACGTTTCGCAGACACTTCACCCATGTGGATATTCCTCCTCGAAGCCGGCGTTGCGCTGGCCCTGCTGCTGTTCATCCTGTGGTGGACGCTGCCGCGCAAGGAAAAGGACGCCTCCGACACCGAGCCGCCGAAGGCGCTCACCGACAAGAAGGATGACCATGACAGACCGTGACGGTTTCGAAAGCCTGATCGCCCGCGCGCATGCGCTGTTCGATCGCCTCGAACACATGATCCCGGCGCCGCCGGCGCCACCGGACTGGAAGGCGACCGCCTACCGCTGGCGACGCAGCAACGGTCGCGGACGGCTGGAACCGGTCGCCCATCCGCACAAGCTGCGCCTGTCCGACCTCAAGGACATCGACGTGCAGAAGGCGCGCATCACCACCAACACCAGGCAGTTCGTCGAAGGCAAGCCGGCCAACAATGTGCTGCTGACCGGTGCGCGCGGCACCGGCAAGAGTTCGCTGGTGAAGGCGTTGCTGAATGATTTTTCGAAGAAGGGCCTGCGCCTGATCGAGGTCGACCGCGACGATCTCGTCGACCTGCCCGATATCACCGACCTGATCGCCAACCGGCCCGAGCGTTTCATCATCTATTGCGACGACCTGTCGTTCGAATCCGGCGAGCCCGGCTACAAGGCGCTGAAGAGCATTCTCGACGGCTCGGTGTCGGCGGTGCTCGACAACGTGCTCATCTACGCGACGTCGAACCGGCGTCACCTGATGCCCGAATACTTCTCCGAGAACAGCGAAGCGAAGCATGTCGACGGCGAAGTTCATCCGGGCGAAGCGACCGAGGAAAAGATTTCGCTGTCCGAGCGCTTCGGCCTGTGGCTGTCGTTCTACCCCTTCGATCAGGAGGCGTATCTGGACATCGTGCGGCACTGGCTGAAGAAACTCGGCGTGCCGCCGGACCAGATCGAAGCCTGCCGCGCCGATGCGCTGCGCTGGACGCTGGAACGCGGCTCGCGCAGCGGCCGCGTCGCCTGGCAGTTCGCGCGCGACTGGGCGGGGCAGCATGCGGCAAAGTGAGCGCTTGAAGGGCTGACGCATGACCGAACGCAAGCAGGTCGCCGTCGCAGCGGCCGTCATTTTCCGGGATACCGCACGCGGACGGGAATTCCTCCTCGGCCAGCGCGCGCCGGGCACCTTCTATCCCGGCTTCTGGGAATTTCCCGGTGGCAAGGTGGAAGCGGGCGAAGCGCCGGTCGATGCGCTCAAGCGCGAACTGGACGAGGAACTGGGCATCACGGTTACGGCCAGTTCGCCCTGGCTGACGCTGTCGCACGAATACGAGCACGCCTTCGTGCGGCTGCATTTTTTCCGGGTTGAAGCCTGGCAGGGCGCGCTGCAGGACAACGTACACAGCGCGCTGAGCTGGCAGCAGGCCGATGTGCTGACCGTCGGGCCGATGCTGCCGGCCAACGGGCCGGTGCTCAAATCGCTGCGCCTGCCCGGTTTCATGGCCATCAGCCACGCCTGGCAGATCGGCCATGCGGCGCAGCTCGACGCCATCCGCCGCGCCTGCGCGCGGCAGCGGCTGATGCTGCAGATCCGTGAACCGGTCATGGATGACGCGACGCGGGCCTTCGCCGCCGAAGCGATCCGGCTGGCGCACGCCGGCGGTTCGCCTGTCGTCCTCAACGGCGATCCGGCACTCGCCCGCACGCTGGGGGCCGATGGCGTGCATCTGAAGTCGGCGCAGCTGACCGCGCTGGCGGCCCGCCCCGACTTCGAATGGGTGGGCGCGTCCTGCCATACGGCCGACGAATTGGCGCAGGCCGCGCGGCTCGGCCTCGACTACGCGGTGGTCGGCCCGGTTTTGCCGACCGCCACCCATCCCGACGCCGCGGGCATGGGCTGGGCCACGCTGACATCACTGGTTGCGACATGCGGCATTCCGGTGTTTGCCATCGGCGGACTCGATGCATCGCACAGGCAGGCCGCACACGCCTGCGGTGCGCACGGCATCGCCGCGATCCGCGGCGCCTGGGCGACATGACGACGCGCCGCCTGTTCCTGCGTCAGTGCGGTGCCGTGGCTCTGGCAAGCACGCTGCCGACAGCACTGCGCGCCGCACCGAACGGCCCCTACGATCAAGGGCTGCTGTGGAAGATCACGCTCGGTGACGCGCCGGTCAGCCATCTGTTCGGCACGCTGCACAGCGGTGAGCCGCGCGTGCTCGACCGTGCGGCGTCGCTGTATACCTATATAGACGCGGTACGCGTATTCATGCCGGAACTGGTGGCCGACGCCGATGCCGTGAATGCCTTCATGGCCGCCAGTACGTCGGACACCGACGACCTGTCGAAAAGGGTGGGCAGGAAGCACTGGCCGCGGGTGTCGCAGAGGTTGTCGCTGCACGGCGTCGACGAACGCGTGCAGACGCGGTTGCGGCCGTGGGCGGCGCTGGTGACGCTGCTGCAGCCGGTCGGCGGTGCGCAGCCCACGCTCGATGAGGTGCTGGTGCGCCGCGCACGTGCCGCCGGCCGGAAGATCCTGCCGATCGAGAGCGTGCAGGAACAGATCGATGCGATCGCGCGGCTGCCCGACGCGACAATCATGGCGCTGCTGATCGACAGCGCGCGCCGGCATGACGAAATCCAGGCCGGCGTGGCGCCGATGACCGACGCCTGGCTGGCCGGCGACACCGGCGAACTGGCGCGCATCAACAGCCGGCTGATCGGCGATGACCCGGCGCTGCGCCGCCATGCCGACCTGTTCCTGCAGTCTTTGCTCGGCCAGCGCAATGCGCGTTTCGTCGAACGCCTGCTGCCGCAGATCCGCGAAGGCGGCGTATTTGCCGCTTTCGGCGCCGCCCACCTGACCGGACCGGACGGCGTGCTCGCGCGCCTGCTGCAGGCCGGCTGCACCACCGACCGGATCGTCTGACTCCAGTTTTCGGTGCCTGTGCCGTGAATTGCAGGGCACGTTGCTTCGCATAGCTCGTCAAGCCATTGCGGGCATCCACTGGAGACTTCTCATGAACGCATTCAACCGCCTGTCGGTGGTACATCAGCTTTCGATTTCGATCGGTCTGCTCTGCGCAGTCATCTTCGCGTCGCTGATCCTCATCGTATCGATATCCACCCAGCGCTCGACGCTGCAACAGACCGAGGCCCATCTTGGCGACCAGGCCGATTCCACGGTGCAGTTGCTCGACCTGAGCTATCAGAACGCAATGGCCAGTGCCGAAAAGGGGATGAGCGCGCTGAAACGCGGGCTGGGCGGCGATGTCGTGGTTGGCGACGACACGATGCCCCTGGGTGAGTATGGTGCTGTTCGCATCGCACGCGTCAATGGCGCGACCATCAACGGCGACGTCGGGCGGGTCACCTCGCTGCGCGACCTGATCGGCGCCGATCCGGCCGTGATGGTGCGGGTCGGCGACGATTTCGTGCGGGTCGCGACACTGCTCAAGGACAAGGACGGCAAGTCGATGGCCGGCAAGGCCATCAACAAGAGCAAGGAAACCGAAACCCTGCTTGCCGGCAAGCCGTATTCCGGAGTCGTGATGCGCAACGGGCGCTTCTACATTTCCTCGATGGAGCCGATCAAGGATGCCTCGGGCACCGTCGTGGGTGCGCTGTCGGCGCGGGTCGACGTGCAACAGGGCATCGATCAGCTGTTCGCGTCGCTCAAAACGCTGCGCATCGGCGACACCGGCTACCTGCACATCCTGAAGCCCGGTGAAACGGCGGACGCGAGCGAAATGATCCTGCACCCCGAACATGCCGGCAAATCGATCGCCGACATCGGCAACCCGGCGCTGACCGGCGTCATCGCACAGCAGCTCGACATGAAGAATGGCCAGCTGGTGTATGACTGGCCGCGCGCTGACGGCAGCATGGCACCGAAGATCGCCACCTTCCGCACCTCGGACACCTGGGGCTGGATGGTGTCCTCCGGCGCGCATGTTGCGGAATTCACGGCCGCTGGCGTGCAGTTGCGCAACCAGTTGATCATGATCTGCGTCGGCGCAGCGCTGCTGCTGGCGGCGCTCACGTGGTGGCTGGCACACAGCCGGCTGGTGCGGCTGAAGGATGTTTCGGCGGCGATGACCCGATTGGGCAATGGCGATTTCAGCCAGCGTCTCGCCGTGAAGTCCGGCGAAAGTCGCAATGAACTGGACCAGATCACCGTGCAGATCAACGAAGCGACACGCAAGACTGCCGCACTGATCACCGCCACGGCCGACGCCGCCCGCGCGGTGGGCGAAGCGGCGCGTTCGCTGCGCGCCGGTTCGAGCGAAGTGGTCGAAGGTTCGACCGAACAAAGCAGCGCTGCTGCCGGACTTGCCGCCGCGATCGAAGAACTGTCGGTCAGCATCACCCATGTGGCAGACAGCGCAGGCGTGGCCGATGCGGTCAGCCGCGAGGCGCGCAGTGCCGCGATGGATGGCGAGCGGCAGTTGCACGCGGTGGTCGATGGCATGCAGCACATCGCCCGCGACATCACCGACGCCTCGACCGCCGTGACCGATCTGGCCGGCCGTACGCGCGAAATTTCGAATGTCGGCCGCATCATCCAGGAAATTGCCGAACAGACCAATCTGCTGGCGCTCAACGCAGCCATCGAAGCTGCGCGCGCCGGCGAGTCCGGTCGCGGCTTCGCCGTGGTGGCCGACGAAGTGCGCAAGCTGGCCGAACGCACGGCCGCCTCGACGAAGGAGATTGCCAGCATGGTCAGCAGCGTGCAGGCGGACGCTGACAAGGTTGTGCAGCGCATTTCCGAAGTCAGCGGTCAGGTCGCCACCGGCGTGAGCCGGGCAACCGAAGCGGGTGCGGTGCTGCGCGTGATCAGCGAGCAAAGTGAGCGCACCGCTGCGGCAATGAAGGAAATCGCCGCCGCCACGCGCGAACAGAGCAGCGCCAGCCAGAGCGTGGCGCAGGGCGTGGAACGCATCGCCGGCATGGCAGAGCAGAATGCCGACGTCACCCGGCGCGCCGACGGCGAAACACTCGGTCTGGAAAAGCTGGCTGGCCAGCTGCAGGAGAACGTCGGCCGCTTCGTGGTCTGAGTTTCTCGTATCGCGGTCGGGGGCGTTTCCGGACGCGGCCCCCCGGCCGGCCCCGCCGGATCAGCGCCTCGGCGCTCTCCGGAAGAGCGGCGTCAGGTCATCAAGCGCGGGAATCAGCGCCAGCAAGACAAGCAGCGCCGCCAGAGGCAGCGTGGACACATAGCCCACGTGCTTGAAGCCCAGTGCCCCGGCAACGCCCCCACCAAAGAAGCAGCCCGTCAGCGACAGCAGGACGCGCAGACGATTGCGATCGGCGCTCACCTGCTGGTCGGCGGCGCGCCCGCGGTTCCAATAGATCAGCTTGCCCAGTTCGATGCCGATGTCGGTGATCACACCGGTCAGGTGCGTCGTGCGCACTTCGCCGTGCGAAAGCTTCGTGATGATGGCGTTCTGCAAGCCCATGATGAAACAGAGGAGCATGACGGTCAGCGGCACGAACAGGCCCTGGATTTCCGACAGGCGCGCCCCGAGCAAGCCGAAACACAGCAGCAGGCAGGCTTCCAGCAGCAGGGGCAGCGCATATTCGCCGTGCAGCTTCCGGCCACGTGAATAGTTGATCATGATCGCGCTGCAGGCTGCGCCGGTCAGGAAGGACAGCAGACCACCGAGCCCGGCGAGCACGAGTCCGTATTCGCGCAGCACCAGATCGTCGGCGATCGCAGACACGATGCCCGTCATGTGCGACGTGTATTGGGCGACGGCGAGAAACCCGCCCGCGTTGATGGCGCCTGCGACAAACGCGAGCGCAAAGCCGAGGTGACGATTGGCGTCCGGCGTCCGGACACGTCCAGTCAGCTGCCGGACGTACTGAATAGGCATCGAAGCACTTCTTTCCCGAACGGAAGTCAACCAGCCCAAGCCCCGATCGTATCGCATCGCCCCACAACGCCGGCCGGTGCACCGGGCGGCGACGTATACTTGCGCTCCACCACGCCCGCCCCGCCATGCTCAGCTACCGCCACGCCTTCCATGCAGGCAACCCGGCCGACGTGCTCAAGCACTTCGTGCTCGTTGAACTGCTTCAGCACCTGAACCAGAAGGACAAGCCCTACTGGTACATCGACACGCACGCGGGTGCGGGCGGCTACGCGCTGGACAGCGGTTTCGCGGCCAAGAACGCCGAGTACGCCGCCGGTATCGCAAGACTGTGGTCGGCGCCCGACCTGCCACCGCAACTCGCGACCTATGTCGATCTGGTGCGCGCCTTCAACAGCGGCCCCAAACTGCGCGCCTATCCGGGCTCGCCGATGATTGCGCGCGCGCTGCTGCGCGACGACGACCGGATGCGACTGTTCGAATTGCACACGGCCGACAACAAGCTGCTGAACGCCGCCTTCGCAGAGGCCGGTCGCAGCGTGAAGGTCGAAAAATCCGACGGCTTTTCAGGCCTGCGCACCTTGCTGCCACCGCCGCCGCGCCGCGCGCTGGTGCTGATCGACCCGCCCTACGAAATCCGCGAAGACTACCGGCTGGCCTTCGAAACGCTGCGCGACGCCAACACGCGGTTTCCGAGCGGCACCTACTGCCTGTGGTATCCGCAGCTGCACCGCATGGAATCGCGCGACCTGCCGGCCAAACTCAAGCGCCTGCCGGTGCCGGCCTGGCTGCATGTATCGCTGACCACGCGCAAGCCATCGCCGGACGGCTTCGGCATGCACGGCAGCGGCCTGTTCATCGTCAATCCGCCATGGACACTGCCGGCCACGCTGAAGACCGTCCTGCCCTGGCTCACCCGCACGCTGGCGCTCGACGACGGTGCAAAGTTCGAACTCGATTTCAAGATCCCGTAAGGCACGGCCATGGTTCTGCAAACCACCATCGACACCATCACGCACGCCATCGGCCTGGCCGTGGCACCGGTCTTCCTGCTGACCGCGATCGCCACGCTGATCGGTACGCTGAACAACCGGCTCGGTCGCATCATCGACCGTCGCCGTGTGGTGCTGGCGCGTGGCGGAAAACAGTGCGAAGACGAAACGATGAGCAACGCGACCGAACTTGCGCTGCTGTCGCAGCGTGCGCGCCTGGTCTATCTGGCGGTGCTGTTCGCGGTGTTGTCGGCGCTGATGGTCTGTCTGGTGGTGTCGTGCGCCTTCTTCGGCGTGCTGTTCACGGTCGTGCTGTCCGACTTGCTGGCCGGCTTCTTCGTACTGGCCATGCTGTCGCTGATCCTGTCGCTGAGTCTGTTCCTGCGCGAAGTGTTCGTGGCGGTGTTCACCGCCACCCACGCCAACCGCTAGCCAGACGGCAAACGGCAGCCCCGCGGGCTTCAGGCTGGAGCCGCGGGGTCGTGAGCCGATGCGGGCCGGCACATTGATTCGATCGATCCGGCGCAGGCCGTAGCGGAACCTTCTGCACGGATCGACGCGCCCGGCATGAACGCGGCCCGGTGCACCTGCGCTCCGGATTCAACCCGCAAGCGCTCGATCCACAGCTCGCGCTGCGGGACATTAAGCAGGGTTAACAAACGATGCGCCGATCGGACCAGCGACCCCATCGATCTGCATCACGGTCCCTTCACGCACGCTGACTACCCTGCTTTCACCTTGTCGTCTGCAAGGCATTCAATCAGGGAGTCCAAAAAATGCAGTCCCGCAAACTCGCCATAGCTGCCGCCATTGGCCTGATGGGCGCTTCCGCCCACCAGGTTTCCGCGGCCGACAACACCTACTTCGACAACTTCACGGCACTGGCCGGAAACGTCGCGGCCGGCTCATTGCCGGAAAGCGCACCGCTGCAACTGTCGTCGCCCTTCTTCTCGCAGAAGGTCCTGGCCGATCGCAACACCCAGCTCGGCCTCGGCGAATCGAACAGCGGCAACTGGGACATGATCACCGCCAACGAAACCGGCACCGATGCCGGTCGTTACCTCTACGCACCCTTCGAAACCGGCGCCGGCGGCGTGCAGCGCACCGATCTGTGGACCGGCGTCACCAAGACCATCGTGGCGTCGGGTACCCAGGGCTTCGTGGCGGGCGACTTTTCGCGCTGGACCCCGTGGGGCACCTACATGACGGCCGAAGAGTCGTGGGGCACCGGCAGCAGCAAGGGCCGCCTGTTCGAAATCACCAACCCGCTGGCCGACACGTCAAACGCCGAGTTCGTGCATCGCAACGTCGTGCCGCGCGTGTCGCACGAAGGTGGCGCGTTCGACAAGAACAACAGCTTCTACTTCATCGACGAATTCAACGGCGGCTCGATCTACAAGTACGTGTCGGCCGCACCGACTGCCAGCACCGGCAACAGCTACTTCGACAAGGGCCAGACCTTCGTTCTGAAGACCAACGGCGGTAGCAATTCGAATGCCGTCGGCGCGGCGACCTGGGAAGCCATCACAACCGGTACCGGCACCCCGCTGGCCGGCACCGTGAATGCCATGGTCAATGTCGGCGGTGGCGTGTTCTCGATGGATGGCCGTGCCGCAGCTGACATGGTCGGCGGCACGAACTACCAGCGCCCTGAAGATCTGGAGATGCAGGTGCTCGCGAATGGCGACGAGGTGCTGTACATCGCCACCACGACGACCAATGAGGTGTACTCGCTGAATCTCGCCACCAGCGAAATGAAGGTGTTCGCCAATCGCTCCACCTTCAATTCGGTCACCGGCGCAGCGGTCGGCAGCGCATTCACCAGCCCGGACAATCTGGCCATCGATGCCAACGGCAATATCTACATCATCGAAGACCAGCCGGGTGGCCAGGCAGACATCTGGTTCGCGCAGGATGCAGACCGCGACGGCGTGGCCGAATCGGTCAGCCGCTGGGCGTCGCTGTCGACCGTGGGCGCCGAGCCGACCGGCCTGTACTTCGACAAGTTCAACCGGAACGTCGCGTACGTGAACGTGCAGCACCCGAACAGCGGCAACGACACGCTGCTGCAGATCACGGCCGTGCCGGAACCGGAAACCTATGTCATGTTCCTCGCCGGCCTCGGCCTGATGGGTCTGATGGCGCGTCGCCGCGTCGGCTGATCCTCCGGTACCGCAGTGACAAGGGGGCTTCGGCCCCCTTTTCCGTTCACGCTGAAAACATTTGATCGGCGTTCACGCCTTCAGCAGGTCTTCCCGCCCGGCCAGCCAGCGCGCCAGATGGCGTTCGGCCGCCGCGACGTCGTCGCGCAGCAGGGTCGCCGCTGCTTCGCGCGCCAGTTCGACCAGCGCCTCGTCGAGCAGCAGGTCGGCGAAGCGCAGCAGCGGCTGGCCGGACTGGCGACTGCCGATGAATTCGCCCGGGCCGCGCAGCTTCAGGTCTTCGGCGGCGATCATGAAGCCGTCGGTATAGGCATGGATGACGCGCAGCCGCTCGCGCGCAGTCTGCGACAGCGGACCTTCGTACAGCAGCACGCAGGCCGATTCGCGGCTGCCGCGCCCGACCCGGCCGCGCAACTGGTGCAGCTGCGACAGGCCGAAGCGCTCCGCGTGCTCGATCACCATCAGGCTGGCGTTGGGCACGTCGACGCCGACCTCGATCACCGTCGTCGCCACCAGCAGATCGATGTCGCCGGCGACGAAGGCGGCCATCACGGCCGCTTTCTCGTCCGGCTTCATGCGGCCATGCACCAGCCCCACCTTCAGATCCGCACAGGCGGCGACCAGCTGTTCATGGGTGTCGATCGCCGTCTGCAACTGCAGGGTTTCCGACTCTTCGATCAGCGGACAGACCCAGTACGCCTGGGCGCCGACCGCGCAGGCATCGCGCACGCGCGCGATCACCTGTTCGCGCCGCGCGGCCGAAATGAGCTTGGTCAGCACCGGCGTACGGCCCGGCGGCAGCTCGTCGATGACCGACACGTCGAGATCGGCGTAGTAGCTCATGGCCAGTGTGCGCGGGATGGGCGTGGCGCTCATCATCAACTGGTGCGGGCTGATGCCGCCGGCCTTGGCGCGCAGCGCCAGGCGCTGGCGCACGCCGAAACGGTGCTGTTCGTCGACCACCGCCGCACCGAGGCGCGCGAAATCGACCGCGTCCTCGATCAGCGCATGCGTGCCGACCGCCACCGGCGCCTCGCCGCTGGCGATCAACGCCTTCATCGCGCGCTTGTCGCGCACCTTCAGGCTGCCCGACAACCAGGCCACGCGGATGCCGAGCGGCTCCAGCCAGCCGGCCAGCTTGCGGTAGTGCTGTTCGGCGAGGATTTCGGTCGGCGCCATGAAGGCCGCCTGATAGCCGGCTTCGACCGCGCGCAGGCAGGCGAGCGCGGCCACCACCGTCTTGCCCGAGCCGACATCGCCCTGCAGCAGCCGCTGCATCGGAAAGGGCTGCGCCAGATCGCTGGAAATTTCCTTCCAGGCCCGTGCCTGCGCACCGGTCAGGCGGAACGGCAGCGCAGCGAGGAAACGCTTGATGAGCGCACCCTTGCCGGCCAGTGAAGGCGCGTCGCGGCTGCGCCGTGCGTCGTGCGCGCGCTTCAGGCTGATCTGCTGTGCCAGCAGTTCGTCGAACTTGATGCGCCGCCAGGCGGGAGCGAGCCGGTCGTCCATGTCGCGCAGCGATTCGCCCGGTCGCGGCCGGTGCAGCGCGTCGACCGCATCGGCGAACGGCATCAATCGGTAGTGCCGGCGCATCGCGTCGGGCAGGCTGTCGTCGAGGCTGACGCGCGCCAGCGCCTCGTCGATGGCGCGGCGCAGGCTGGCCTGAGACAGGCCGGCCGTGGTCGGATAGATTGGCGTCAGGCGATCGGGCAGCGGGGTGTCCTCACCCACGCTGCGCACGCGGGGGTGCAGCATTTCGGCACCGAAGAAACCGGGCGTGATGTCGCCGAACAGACGCACCCTGCGGCCGACGGCAAGTTGCTTCTGCTGCGACGGATAGAAATTGAAGAAGCGCAGCGTCACCGTGCCGCTGTCGTCGAAGGCGCTGACGATGAGCTGGCGACGCGGCTTGAACTTCACTTCGCTGGCGCTCACCTCGACCTCGACCTGCACCGGCGCGCCGGCGCGCGCCTGCGCCAGCGGCGTCAGGCGGGTTTCGTCTTCGTAACGCAGCGGAAAGTGCAGCACCAGCGCGGCGTCCGCGCCGAGGCCGAGCTTGTCCAGCGCCGCGGCGAGCGCTTCGCTCCGGGTGCTCACCGCACGACCGGCAACCACCCGGGCGGGTTCAGTCGATCACCAGCACGCCGTCGATCTCGACCATCGCACCGCGCGGCAGCGCCGACACGCCGACCGCGGCGCGCGCCGGATAGGGCTGCTTCAGGTAGCGCGCCATGGCTTCGTTCACCTTGACGAAATTGCCGAGGTCGGTGAGGTAGACATTGAGCTTGACCGCGTCGTCGAGCGATCCGCCGGCGGCTTCGGCGACCGCCTTCAGATTGTCGAATACGCGGGCGATCTGGGCATCGATGCCGTCGACCATGTCCATCTTGACCGGATCGAGACCGATCTGGCCCGACAGATAGACCGTGTTGCCGACCTTCACGGCCTGCGAATAGGTGCCGATGGCAGCGGGTGCGTCAGGGGTCGAAACGATGGTGCGCGACATGCGTATCTCCGGAAGTCTGCAAGGGGAATGCGGCGCGGCGACCTGATGATCGCGCGCCGGACGACGCCGGATTATCGCGGATTCGCGGGCACACGGCGCAACGCCGCGTGCCCGTCATGCAAAACGCTCAGTGCGGATGCCGGTGATCGACCGATTCGCTCATGCGGTCCAGCTGGCTGATCACGTCGATGCTCAGGCTTTCCATGCGGGCGATGCTGCTCAGCGCGGCATCGAAACGCCCGGCCCGGGCATGTTCGAGCGCCTCGATGCCGACGCGGTGGAACGCCTCGTGCGGCCCTTCGAGTTCGCGGAACCCGTCCAGGTGGCTGTGGCAACGACGGCCTTCGCCCTCGTAATACCACTGGCCCAGCCGGCACTGGACATGGCTGGCGAAACTGTCCGGCGTGAGACCCGAATGGCCGGAGGCGGCCTGATAGACGTCCATCTTGTAGGCCAGATGATCGACCTTTGCCAGTTCGGCAAAGGTCCGCAGCGAGGTCGCCGCCATCTGCGCGCCATTGGCGCCGGCCTGGCTGCTGAGCGCATCGAGCTGCGAACTCGCGGCCAGCCCCTGGGCCGAATAGGCGTCGGCGTCGGCTGAATTCGCCTGCATGCGTTCCGTCGCCTGCGCGGTGTCGTGCTGAATGCCATCGACCAGCCCGACGATTTCGGACGTCGCGGCACCGGTGCGTTCGGCCAGCTTGCGCACCTCGTCGGCCACGACGGCGAAGCCGCGACCCTGTTCGCCGGCGCGCGCAGCTTCGATGGCGGCGTTCAGCGCCAGCAGATTGGTCTGGTCGGCGATTTCGCGGATCAGCCCGACGATGCCGCCGATCCGCTCAGCGCGCTCGCGCAGCGTATCGACGCTGAGTGCAGTGTCCTTCAGCCGCGCCGAATAGCCCTCCAGGCCAGCTGCGATGACCCGGCTGCCTTCGGCCGTCTGAGATATGCGGGTTGCGGTGTCGGCCGCGCGCTCCGCTTCGCCGGTGACGATTCCGGCCAGTGAGGCCAGGGTGGTCCGGAAACGCTGGAACGAGCCGGCGTAAGCCGTCAGATTCGACAGAAGCCCGGCGTTGAAGCCGCACTGGGCGCGGATGTCCTCGTTGGTTCGCTGCAGTGCGGCCCGTTCGCCTTCGAGGCGCTCGATTTCCCCCCGCAATGCGCCGACGTCCTGGCGCAAACGCTTTCCCTCATCCGCCAGAGCCTCCAGCTCCGTCCTTTTCACCCAGCCCAGAAGCGCCATCGCAGCCTCGCATGTTTTTATTGATCGGGATCGGTATTACGTCCGGATCGAACACGGGCTTTAGCGTCTGTCGGGATTCAGGGCGAGGCGGTTTTCACGGGTGGCCTGACGTGGCACGCACCGGCGCCGGCGCACCACTGTCCATGCCCAGTGCGCGCAGGCTTGCGCGCGCCTGATCAGCTTCTGCGCGCGTCTTGAACGGGCCGACATGCACGCGCGCCTCGATCTGCGATGGAATGCCCTTGAGCGCCAGTTTCGCACGCACGTCTTCCGCGTTGGCCACGCTGCTGAACACGCCGACCTGCACCCGGTAACCGGTGATTTCGCCCTGGCCGGCTGCCGCTGGCGGCGGCGTGCGGGTGATCGGCTGGGCGACCGGCGCGCGTGCCGCAGCCTGCGCCGGCGCCCGCTGCGTCGCCGCCGACGGACGCGGTTCGCCCTCACCGATCACCAGGCGGCCGGGCGTGGCCGGTGCGGCGGCGGCGGGAGCGGGCTCCGCTTCGGCGGTTCCGGCGGGCGCTTCGGGACGCGCCGTGCCTTCGGGCAGCGGTGGCGGGGTATCCGGCAGATTGACGGTCCTTGCCTCCGCTGCAGCGTCGTCGGAGGCACCCGGATCGCTTGAGCCTTCATCGGCCGGTGGCAACGGTGGCAGTGCAGTCTCCTCGGCCGGCGGCTCGGCTTCGGCGACAGCCGGCTCGGGTTGAACGCCGGCCATCGGGGGCGGCAAGGGCTCGGCCGGCTTGCGACTCACGTCGAACAGTGCCAGGCCACCGATCAGCAGCGCGATCAGACCGCCTGCCACCACCACCCGGCGCAGCAGCGCACTGCGCTGTTCCGCCGCCTGTTCCTCGGCGTCACTTCTCACGCCCAGACGCGCCCGCGCCACTGCCGCACTCATGTTTCCTCTCCCCCGCCCATGCCGCGGCTCTTGGCCAGCGTGCGCACCAGTTCAGCTTCTCCGACCGACATTTCGCATTGGTCGGCGATGTCCTCCGCACTCAACCCGCGTGCCGCGAGCGACAACGCCTCGCTGTATTGCGGCGCCACCGGCGGCAGTTGATTGACTGTTTCCACCCGGCGGCCGAGTTCGTCGATGCGCGACTCGGCCTGATCGAGACGGATTTCCATCTGCTGCATCAGCGGCGCCAGCCGGCGGTCCAGCAGGGTGTCGAGCAAAGCTTCGATCTCGTCAGACCCCAGGGCAGGCGCAGCCGGCACGGCGGTCGGCGGATCGGGGTCGGCAACCGGTTCCGGCTCGGGTTGCACGCGACGGGCGTTCAGGGTGGACAGGCGCATCAGTGCATAACCCATGTATGTGGCGAGGATGACCAGCGCAACGAGCGCCGCTTCCTTCCAGCCGATAGCCGATACATCGATCAAGAGCACGCTCCGTTGAGGCGCCGTTCCGGGCAAGAGGGGCGCCGTGGTCTTCCCGTCGCCATAAGGCGCATTGGCCCGGATAATAAGTCTTTTTGCCCGGATAGGCGCCCATGCTGGCTTCGCTGCTGTTCGCCCTGAAGAAGCTGCTGTCGACCTTGCTGCTGCCGCCGGTCAGTCCGCTGCTGGCCAGCACCCTCGGGCTGCTGCTGCACCGGCGCCATCCCCGCACCGGCGCGGTGCTGGCGTGGAGCGGTCTGATTGCGCTGTGGCTGCTCGCCACGCCGGCGGTATCGGGCTGGCTCGAGCGTTCGACCTATGCCACCGATGGCGTGGCCGACCTGTCGGAGGCACAGGCCATCGTCATTCTCGGCGCCGGCAGTACCGACAACCTGGTCGATTACGACGGACAGACGGTCAATGGCTTCGCCCTTGAACGACTGCGCGCCGGCGCCCGGCTGGCGCGCCGGACCGGTCTGCCGGTGCTGGTCAGTGGTGGCGTGGTGTGGCAGGGCCAACCGGAAGCAGACCTGATGGCGGCCGTTCTGCAGGAACAGGGCGTTCCGGTACGCTGGATTGAATCGGCATCGCGCGATACCGGCGACAACGCCGTACTGTCCGCTGCCGCGCTCGGCAGCGACGGCATCACCCGTGTGGCACTGGTGACGCACGCCTTCCACATGCGGCGCGCGATGGAACATTTCCGCCGCGCCGGACTGACGCCACTCGCGGCACCCACCCTGATCCGCCGCACGGGCGGCGTGTCGCCGGGCGATCTGGTGCCGAGCATGCGCGCGTTGTCGCAATCATGGGTCGCGCTGCACGAATGGCTGGGCTGGATCGCGATGAACCTGCGCGTGGCGTGAGCCGGCGCAGCCGCCGCGCTCAGAGCTTGGTGCCGCCGCTGACGTCGATCACCTGACCGGTTGTCCAGAGGCCATCCGGACCGGCGAGGAAGCCGACGATGCCGGCCACGCGATCCGGCCCGGCGATGCCCGACAGCGCCTGGATGGACTGCACGGCATCGGCGCCACCGCCTTCGAGCAGACCGGTGGTGAGGCGCGTTTCGATGACGCCCGGTGCCACCGCATTCACGGTGATGCCGCGCGGGCCCAGTTCGGCCGCGAGGTGCAGCGTCAGCACGTCAACAAAGCCCTTGGTGGCCGAATAGGCGGGCATGCCCGGGAATGCCGTGCGCGCCACCACGGACGACAGGTTGATGATGCGGCCGCCGCTGCCCATGCGCGTCAATACCTTCTGCGTGACGAAGAACACCGACCGCATGTTGACCGCCGACAGCTCGTCGAAGCTGTCGACATCCATGTCGCTGATCGATGCGAAGGGCGCGATCCCGGCATTGTTCACCAGCACATCGACCTGTTGTTCGGCCAGGCCGGCGAGCAGCCGGTCGGCACCGTCGCGCGCCGCCAGATCCGCCTGCACGACCGACGCACTGCCGCCCGCCTGCCGTATGCCTTCGCACACCGCGCGCGCCTCGTCCGCCCCGCGGCCGTAGTGCACGACGACGTGAAAACCGTCGCGTGCGAGCCGGCCGGCGACGGCCGCCCCGATACCGCGGGATGCGCCGGTGACCAGTGCAACCTTGCGTGTTCCTGCTGAAGACATCTGCATTCCTCCCTGTTTTTGTAGTGGGTGCTTCCTGCTGTACTTACATCTCTTGCATCTGGGTGATCAGTCCGACCTGCGGCGACGACGCCACGGCGCGATACGGCACCGCGTCCATCCGCCCGGCCAGAAAGGCCTGGCGACCGGCCGCGACGGCGTGGCGCATGGCGCTGGCCATCAGCACCGGATCACGCGCATGCGCGATCGCGGTATTCATCAGCACGCCGTCACAACCGAGTTCCATCGCCACCGCCGCGTCCGACGCGGTGCCGATGCCGGCATCGACGATGACCGGCACGCCGGCTTCGGCAATGATGATTTTCAGGTTCCACGGATTCAGGATGCCCATGCCCGAACCGATCAGGCTGGCCAGCGGCATCACCGCCACGCAGCCCATGCTCTCGAGCACGCGCGCCTGTATCGGGTCGTCCGAGCAGTACACCATCACGCGAAAGCCATCGCGGATCAGCACTTCGGCTGCGCGCAGTGTTTCCGGCATGTCAGGAAACAGCGTTCTCGAGTCGCCCAGCACTTCGAGCTTCACCAGATCGTGACCGTCGAGCAGTTCGCGCGCGAGCCGCAGCGTGCGTACCGCATCGTCTGCGGTGTAGCAGCCGGCGGAATTGGGCAGCAGTGTGTAGCGACCGACCGGCAGCGCGTCGAGCAGGCCGGGCGCGCCATCGCGCGCCGTCAGCGGCACGCGGCGGATCGCCACGGTGACGATTTCGGCGGCGCTGGCATCGAGCGCGCGTGCGGTTTCCGTCAGGTCGCGATACTTGCCGGTGCCCACCAGAAGGCGCGATTCGAACGTCTGGCCGCCGATGACCAGCGAGTCGCTCAGACAGGGGCTCAATGGTGGATTCACGTCAACCTCCTCCCACTGCGACAACGATCTCCACGCGATCGCCGTGATTGAGCCAGGTGCAGTCAAATGCGCTGCGCGGCACGATTTCGCCATTGCGCTCGACCGCGATGCGGCGTGTGCGCAAGGCCTTGCCATCGAGCAGACTGCCGACGGACATCACGGCGTCCAGCCGCTCGATCTGTCCATTGACGGTGACCAGTGAAGGACGCGGATCAGTCATGATCGGCATGCGCCTGATGCAGCACATCGGCGCGGTAGGACGAGCGCACCAGCGGGCCCGCCGCCACCTCGCTGAATCCCAGTTCGAGCGCCTTCTCGCGCAGCGCATCGAAGCGTGCCGGCGTGATGTACTCGATCACCGGCAGGTGCGCCGGCGACGGGCGCAGGTACTGACCCAGCGTCAAGAGGTCGCAGCCGTGCGCGCGCAGGTCGCGCATCACCTCGATCACTTCGTCTTCGGTCTCGCCGAGACCGAGCATCAGGCCGGTCTTGGTCGGCACACCGGGGAAGCGCGCGCCGAAATCGCGGATCAGCTTCAACGAGCCTTCGTAGTTCGCGCCGGGCCTGACCTCGCGGTACAGGCGCGGCACGGTTTCCATGTTGTGGTTGAACACGTCCGGCGGCGACACCGCCAGTGCGTCGAGTGCGGCCGCCTCGCGGCCGCGGAAATCCGGTGTCAGCACCTCGATCGTGATGTCGGGCGACGCCGCGCGGATGTCGGCCATGCACTGCGCAAAGTGCGCGGCGCCGCCGTCGCGCAGGTCGTCGCGGTCGACCGAGGTGATGACCACGTAGCGCAGCTTCATCGCCGCCACCGTGTGGGCCAGCCGCTGTGGCTCGTCGGCATCCGGCGCCAGCGGCCGTCCGTGCGACACATCGCAGAACGGGCAGCGGCGCGTACAGATGGCACCGAGGATCATGAAAGTCGCGGTGCCGCGACCGAAGCATTCGCCGATGTTCGGGCAGGCCGCTTCCTCGCACACCGTATGCAGTGCGTGGTCACGCAGCACGCCCTGCAGCGCGCGCACCGCCGCTGTGTCCTGATCGCGGCCGCGCAGCCAGGCAGGTTTCGCCGGCGACGCCACGTCTTCGCGGACCTTGACCGGAATGCGGGCCAGCTTGTCGCGTCCGCGCAGGCCTTCCCCCACGACTGCTGAATTCATTTCTTGTCCTTCATCGGGTTGCTGCGGCGCATGCCGCAGCGAGGCGGAACACCCGCAACGGATGCTCCGCCCTGTCCATCCCCTGTTCGGGGCGGACGGTCTGACTGCTCAACCTGAGCCCGGGTCGGGCTCCGTTGGTGCTCCGTTCGTACTCAGTTCGTGAACTCGCCGATCAGCTTGTTCACTTCACTGGCCGACTCCATCTGCACCATGTGGCCCTGTGCCGGCAGCACCACCACCTTGGCCGACGGGATGGCCGAAGCGTGCGCGACCGGAATGATCCGGTCGTTCTCGCCCCAGATCACCAGCACCGGCTTGCCGCTTGCCGCCGCGACATCGGCCAGCAGCGCCGACTGCCGGCCGCCGGGGAACAGCCCGCCGGCCAGTGTGGCCAGCGCCTCGTCGACACCTTCCAGCCGCTTGTACTTGAGCATGTCGTCGATCAGCTGACGGGTGACCAGACCGGCGTCCGAAAAGAGCTGGGCCAGCAGCGGCTTGAGTGCATTGCGCGTATTGCCGGCAACGAAGCCGTCGATGTAGGCACCGTTGATGTCGCTGCCCAGTCCGGCACTCGCAATCAGCGTCAGTGACTTGACCTTCTGCGGCGCGCGGCGGGTCAGCGCCAGACACACGCCGCCGCCCATTGAGTGACCGACGACGTCGGCGGATGCAATGCCGACCGCCTCCATGAACCCGCTCACCGCATCGGCCAGATCGTCAAGCGACGCCGCACCGGTGACCTTGGTCGACGCGCCATGACCCGGCAGGTCGATCGCATAGACGGCGCGCGAAGCGGCCAGCGCTTCATGGTTGAACAGCCAGTTGTTCAGATCGCCACCGAAGCCGTGGATCAGCAGCAGCGGCGTGCCGCCCTCACCGCGCTTCAGATAGCGCAGCTGCCGGCCATTGACCTGCACCGTCTGCGTCTGCGGTCCGGCATCGGCCTCGTCGTCGGTCGGCGGCACGAATTCCGCCTGGAAGCGGGCGATCAGATCATCGATCAGATCATCCGACACGTCGGCGTCGGCAATCACGCCGAGCAGGGCGCCAACCGGCAGCACCTCGTCCGGCTGGGCGACCTGCCGGCGCAGCACGCCGGTGACGGCCGCCTCGACGGCGCCGGAAATCTTCTCGCTCTCGACTTCGACGATTTCCTCGCCCGGAGCGATCGAGTCACCGACTTCCTTCAGCCACAGGTTGACCTTGCCCTCCTGCATGGACAAGCCCCACTTGGGCATGGTGACGGTCAGAATCGAGGACATCAGCGGTACTCCTTGACGCGCATCACGGCTTCTTCGATGCGCGCCGGACTGGGAATGTAGAGATCTTCGAGCGACGCTGCGAAGGGCACGGGTACGTGCGGTGCGGTCACCATCTGGATCGGTGCCTTCAGCGCGCGGAACGCTTCCTGCGCGATGAAGCCCGACACGTCGGACGCCATGCTGCAGCGCGGATGCGATTCATCGACGATGACCAGACGGCCGGTGCGCTCGACGCTTTCGAGAATGGTGTCGAAGTCCATCGGCGAGGTCGTGCGCGGATCGATGATTTCGCACTGGACGCCCTTCTTGCGCAGGCTGGTACCCGCATCCTTGGCGTAATTCACCATGCGGCCGAAGGCCACGATGGTCACGTCGTCGCCTTCCTGCACCACGGCGGCTTCGCCGAACGGCACGATGTAGCTTTCTTCCGGAACATCGCCTTCCATCGTGTAGAGGGCCTTGTGCTCGAGGAAGATCACCGGGTCGTTGTCGCGGATGGACTGGATCAACAGGCCCTTCGCGTCATACGGATTCGACGGCAGCACCACCTTCAGCCCGGGGATGTGGGTGAAGATGTTGTAAAGGCACTGCGAGTGCTGCGCGGCGGCGCGAAAACCTGCACCGTACATCGCGCGGATGACCACCGGCGTCTTCGCCTTGCCGCCGAACATGTAGCGGAACTTGGCCGCCTGGTTGAAGATCTGGTCGAAGCAGACGCCCATGAAGTCGATGAACATCAGTTCTGCCACCGGGCGCATGCCGTTGCAGGCTGCGCCGACCGCGGCACCGATGTAGCCGGATTCCGAAATCGGCGTGTCGAGCACGCGCCCAGGGTGCTTCGCATACAAGCCCTTGGTGACGCCGAGCACGCCGCCCCATGAGTCTTCCTCGCCCGGTGCGCCGGCGCCGCCGGCCACGTCTTCGCCCATGACGATGACGCTCGGGTCGCGTGCCATTTCCTGATCCAGCGCCTCGTTGATGGCTTGCTGGTAAGTGATCTTTCGTGCCATCTGATATTTCTCCTGTCAGCGTGTGGCGTGGGTTCAGTAAGAGACGTAGACGTCTGCCATCAGGTCTTCGGGCAAGGGCAGCGGATCTGCCTTGGCCTTCACCACCGATGCGTCGATCAGGGTCTTCACTTCGACATCGATGGCTTCGAGTTCGGCCATCGACAGTTCGCCGCGGGAGGTCACGCGACGTGCGAACTGCATCAGGCAGTCCTTGGTTTCGCGCAGCTTCTGCACTTCGCCCGGTGCGCGGTAGGTCTGCTGGTCGCCTTCGAAGTGGCCGTAGTAGCGTGACAGCTTCACTTCGAGCAGCGTCGGTCCGCCGCCTTCGCGGGCACGCTTGACCGCTTCGCCGGCCGCTTCATGCACGGCGAAGAAATCGAAACCGTCGGTGATGACGCCCGGCATGCCAAAGGCAGAGGCGCGGTCTGCGATGTTTTCGCAGGCGACCGAGAATTTGCTGGCGGTCGCTTCGGCGTAGCCGTTGTTCTCGCCGACGAAGATGACCGGCAACTTCCACACGGCGGCCAGATTCATGGCCTCGAAAATCGTGCCCTGGTTGGACGCGCCATCACCGAAGAAGCACACGCCGACGTTGTTGCTGCCGCGCAGCTTGGACGCCAGCGCGGTACCGCAGATCAACGGGCCGCCGCCGCCGACGATGCCGTTGGCACCCAGCATGCCGACGTCAAGATCAGCGATGTGCATCGAGCCGCCCTTGCCCTTGCAGGTGCCGGTACGCTTGCCCCATATCTCGGCCATCATGCCGACCGGATCAACGCCCTTGGCGATGCAGTGGCCGTGACCGCGGTGGGTACTGGCGATGTAGTCATCGCGATTCAGATGCATGCAGATGCCGGTCGCCGAGGCTTCCTCGCCGGCATACAGATGGACGAAGCCGGGGATTTCGCCAGTGGCGAAATCGACGTGCAGACGTTCCTCGAATTCCCGGATCGTGCGCATGGTCCGGTAGGCCTGCAGCAGGCCTTCCCTGGTCAATGAACTGCTCATGGGTGCTCCTCGTTGTGGATGGAATGACAAGCCCGCTGATCTCCGGCAGCTGCGGGCGGTTGGCCGGACGAACCGGGCACGAAGGCGCTGGCGGCAGGCGCCGGCACCTCCGGGGAGAGACGGGACAGGGCGCACGCGCGGCTCATGCCGGGCACCCTGCGTAGTGGCGCAGCACGCGCCGACGCGCTGCGTTTTCGAGTACGGCGGCGACATCGATGGTCAGCGGGCCGTGCAGTTCGAGTTCGACGCTGATCCGGTTCGACGGATCGAATTCGATTTCGCGCTCGCCATCGAGCGCGATGGTTCCGCTCTGCGGGGCGAGCACGACCGGCTGCCCGGGCAGCAGACGGCCGTACTCGCGGATGCCGACCGCGCTGATCAGTCCCGGGGCAATCGGCACGATCACCTGTTGCGGTGTAAGCGACGTGTCGGCGCAGCGCACATGCAGGCCGTACGGCGCGCTGCGGGTGACCGGCTCGAGCTGGCCGGCGATCGCCGACAGGCCGATCGCATCGGCCCCTGCGAAGGCGACGAACAGTTCTTCCAGCAGCGCGCTGTCCCACACGGCGCGCGAGCCGACGTAGTTGTGGCGCGTGACGCACAGATCGACCAGGGCGATGTCGGTGCGGTCGTCGCAGCGCACGCGCAGCAGCTTGTTGCGCCGCACGCCCACCTCCGCCGGCACGGCGCCGGTGGCCAGCAGGCCGGCCGCCAGTCCGGCGACCGTGGCTTCGCGCATTTCGGGGAAGGCGTTGTTGGTGCCGGTGGACAGCGCGAGCAGCGGCACCTGGCCGCAGCGCGCCGCCACGGCGCGATGCGTGCCGTCGCCGCCGAGCACGATGATCGCGCCGGCACCGGCCTGACACATCAGCTCGGTCGCCCGCAGCGTGTCGTCGGCCGAGCTGGTCACCGGCATGTCGATGAAGCGCGGCTGCACCGTGACCGGGGAGCCGGTGGTCACCGACAGCGCACGGAACAGCGGGCCGCAGATGCCGCCCGAGTCCGGCATGATCATGACATCGCGCACGCCGGCCGCTTCCAGCCCGGCGATCGCCCGCACCATCATGCTGGCCTTCTCGGCGTTCGGAAACACCGACGCCCGCGAAGTCAGGCGGCGGATGTCGCGACCCGATGCGGGGTTCGCGATGATGCCGACGAGGGCGGGACGAGGTGGGGCGGACAGCACGGCGATGCGACTCCAGGTGTTGGTTACCGGTGTCATTGCATCGGCCGTGCCAGCAGCGTCCCGGCAGACTCGCCGCAGCCGACAAGCGGATGATTCTTAAGCGCTCTTCGGCACCTCGTCGGCGTCGACGCAACGGGCGGCCGCCCACCTGTCGCACCGCTGCCCACTGCGACAACAGGCCATTGAGACACCTGTCTCACTTTTCGGAGACATTCGTCGCGTTGATTTCAGGCGGTTCAGGGCTTACCCTCAAGTCACAAAAGTGAAACGCCGCGGCAGACACCGTCGCACGCAGCGTTTCGATACAGAGATGAATGTGGAGGAGAAGGACATGGACCGCGGACACACGATCTCGGATCACGTCGGCCGGGTACTCAAGGCCATCGAAGCACCCAGCCGATCGGCTCCGCTGCATGCGGAGCACGACCGGCTCAAGCGCTCGTGGCACCGGTCGCTGAACAAGCACTCGATCGACCCCGGGCGGGCGACGACACCGAAGGTTGTCACGGCCTACGAACTGCGCGAGCATCGCGACCGTCTGGAAACATTCATGCGCATCGCGCGCGAAGGCGTCGAGCGCCTGCATCAGCAGGTGCTGCTGGCCGACTACTGCGTGCTGCTGACCGACGCGCAGGGCGTGACGGTCGATTTCCGCACCGTGCCGCACCTCGAACGCGAACTGAAGGACGAAGGCTTCCGCAACGGCACCTGCTGGGCGGAAGAACACGAAGGCACCTGTGGCGTCGGCACCAGCCTGATCGACTGCCAGCCCACGCTGGTCCATCGCGGCGAACACTTCCGCGCCCACAACATCAGTTTCACCTGCAGTTCGGTGCCCATCGTCGGGCTTGAAGACGAACCGATCGCCGTGCTCGACGCATCGGCCCTGTACTCGCCGGAACAGCGCGAAAGCCAGCTGCTGATCTACCGCATGGTGCTCGACAAGGCGCGTCTGATCGAGGACGCCTACGCCCACTACAGCCTGCGCAACCACTGGATCCTGCAGCTCGGCCCGATCGCCGAATTCCTGCCGGTCGAGACCGACTACCTGATCGCGTTCGACGACAGCGGTCGCATCGTCGGCGGCAACCGCCGTGCGCGCCACGAGCTGATCAACCACAACGGGCGCCGCGCCGAATACCTGCACGACCTGTTCGAATGCACCGCCAACGGCATCATGGCCGCCGCGCACGCCAGCCCGGGCGCACCGTTCCCGCTGCGCATGTTCGCCACCGGACAGCGGCTGTTTGCCGTGCTGCGCGCACCGCACGCCCGCACGCTGCCGCAGATTGCCGCCAAGCCGGTCGCCGAGGCGGAAGACCTGACGGCACCGCGCGGTTTCCGCCACCTGGCGCTGGGCGACCCGCGCGTGAAGGCCAATGTAGGGTGCGCAGTGCGCGTGGCCAACCGCGACATTCCGGTCATGCTGCTGGGCGAAACCGGTACCGGCAAGGAGGCGTTCGCGCGCGGCATCCATGATTTCAGCGACCGGGCCAAACAGCCATTCGTCGCGCTCAACTGCGCCGCGATTCCGGAAAGCCTGATCGAGAGCGAACTGTTCGGCTACCGTGACGGCGCCTTCACCGGCGCGCGCAACAAGGGGTCGAAGGGCAAGATCCTGCAGTCCGACGGCGGCACCCTCTTCCTTGACGAAATCGGCGACATGCCGCTGTCGCTGCAGAGCCGGCTGCTGCGCGTGCTGGCCGAAGGTGAGGTGGTGCCGCTCGGTGCCGAACAGCCGACGCCGGTGCGCCTGCACGTGATCTGCGCCACCCACCAGGACCTGCCGGAACTGGTGCGCGAGGGGCGCTTCCGCGAAGACCTGTTCTACCGCCTCAACGGTGCTTCATTCACGCTGCCACCCCTGCGCGAGCGCGAGGACAAGCGGGCGCTGATCGAGCAGGTGATGCTGGAAGAGAGCACCGCGATGGAACGCACGGGCATTTCGATCGAGGCGCAGACGATGGACGTGCTGCTGGCCTACAGCTGGCCGGGCAACATCCGCCAGCTGCGGCACGCCGTTCGCTACGCCTGCGCCATTGCGGAAGGCCCGCAGGTGCGGCTCGAACATTTCCCGCATGAACTGCGCGCCGGCAACAAGCCAACGCGAGTTGCCCTTCCGCCACCGCCGGAGCAGCAGCCAGTGGTCGCCGCCATCGCGTACGACAGCTGCGAAGACGACAGCGGCGAGCCGTTGAGTGAAGTGTGTCTGCAGCTGCGTCAGAAGATGCTTGAGGCATTGCGTCGCAATCACTGGAAGGTGACCGAAACGGCACGCCAGCTCGGCATGTCGCGCGCCACCTTCTACCGCAAGATGGCACGTCTGCGCATCGTGGCGCCCAACTACCTGGACAGCGCCGAGCGGACCGCTCAGCAGGGCTGAACCGTTGGCATCCGTCCCGCAGCAACCTCACGCTGCGGGACGGACACTGCAGCCCTTCCGGCCACATCTTACTGCGTGCCGAGAAACTTGATGTAGGCCACCAGTTCCCAGATCTGATCGGGCGTAAACGCCTCGCCCCAGGGCGGCATGATGTCCGACGTGCGACGTCCGTGGAAAATCGTGCGGTAGGCCTCTTCGTCAGCCAGGTCGGTGCGTCCCTTGAAATCGGGCGCGCGTCCGCCGACACCATCCGAACCATGGCAGTACCCTGCACAGGTCTTGTTGAAGCGCTTCTTGCCGAGCGCGATGCGTTCCGGATCGGTCAGATCGAAGGACGGTGCAACGATGGGGTTGTCGGTCGCCGTGACCGGTGATGGCGCTGCCGAGATCATGGCGATGGCCATCACCAGCGCGGTAACGGTCAACCGGCCTGCGACGGTATTGCGTGAAGTTTCCTGAGTCATTGCTCGAAGTCCTGGTCGGGTTTCCGAATCAGGGTCTCGTGACATTCCATCACGACGCGATTGAATGTCAGCAGACCCCAGCAACAGTGTGAACGAAAAAAAACAGGCAGCAACATGAGTGACCGCCTGCGAATGAGGAGACATGCCACCCCGGCGCGGAGCCACGCGCCGGGGGTTCCAACGTTGCTACTCCAACGTGAAAGCGATGAGCGCAGCGCCGCCCGGCAGATCCTTGATCTGCGGGAATGCACCTGCGAGGAAGCCCGGAGCATGCGAGCCCAGACCGGTCGGGAACACGATGTACTGCTTGCCCTTCACCGAGTAGCTGACCGGTCCGCCACGCAGGCCTGAGCCCGAATTGAAGGACCACAGTTCCTTGCCGGTGTCAGCGTCGTAGCCGAAGATCTTGCCTTCCAGGTCGCCGGTGAACACCAGCCCGCCGGCCGTGGTCAGGACCGAGGACAGCGGGGGCATGTCGTACTTGATCGACCACTTGACCTTGCCGGTCAGCGGATCGCGCGCGTCCAGACGGCCGTGCGGCTTGCTGTTGGGCGGCGCCACCAGCTTGATCGACTCGATGCCCAGCGACAGCGCCGACACCGCCTTCAGGTTGTCCGGATCATCCTTGCCGGCGACCACTTCGTTACAGACTTCCATCGCGTGCGAGTACCACAGGCCGGTGCCCGGGTTGTAGGCGCCGTGATTCCAGCTGCGCGCGCCGAGCAGGTTCGGACAGAAGGTCTTGACCTTGTCGACTTCCGGGTAGATCGGATCAATCAGTGCGCCGGTCTTCGGGTCGATGCCCTTGACCCAGTTCACGTTCTCGGAGAACTGCCACACGTTTTCGAGCGCCCCGTCCTTCTTGTCCATCACGAACACGAAGCCGCCCTTGTTCAGATGGACGATGACGTCCTTTCCGTCCTTCTGCACGACCAGCGCTTCGTACGCCGAGTCGTAGTCCCACGAGTCGTTCGGGACTTCCTGACGGTGCCACTTCAGCTTGCCTGTCTTGCCTTCGATCGCCAGCAGCGAAGCCGTATAGAGGTTGTCGCCCTTGCGGTCGTAGTTGTAGTAGTCGGGGGCAGCGTTCGACGTACCGATGTAGATGGTGTCGGTCTTCGCGTCGTAGGTGCCCGGCATCCAGGCGCTGCCGCCACCGACCTTGCCGCTGTCGCCCGGCCAGCTCTTCGGATCATTCTTGATCACGTCGAAGGTCCATGCCGGCTTGCCGGTGTCGGCGTTGACCGCGTAGATCTTGCCCGCGATCGGCTGGTCGCCGCCGGTGGTGCCACCGAACAGCACATTGCCGGCCAGTTGCGGCGGCGCTGAGAACAATGCGCCGTACTGCGTCTTCGGGTTGGTCAGCTGGGTCGACCACAGTTCCTTGCCGGTCTTCTGGTCGAGCGCGATGAAGCGGCCGTCCAGCGTACCCACAAACACCTTGCCGCGGCCCACGGTCACGCCGCGGCTGGCGGCACCGTAGAACACCTGTTCGACGATCTTGTCGAGCTTCGGCGCGTAGTTCCACAGTGTCTTGCCGGTGGCGGCATCGATCGCCCACACATTGTTGTTGGCCGAGATCGAGTACATCACGCCGTCGATCACGATCGGCGTCGCCTGCAGGCCGTGCGTGATGTTGCCCGGCTGGTGCACCCAGGCCACCCTGAGCTTCTTCACATTTTCGCGCGTGATCTGGTTCAGCGGGCTGAAGCGCCAGGCGTTGCTGGTGCGGTGGTACTCGGGCCAGTTGTTCGGGTCTTCAAAGCCGGCCTTGCCCTGCGCCATGGCAGGCGCCGCGGTCAGGAAGGACAGCGCCGAGCCTGCCAGAAGGGCAGCAGACAGGCGGAACATCTTGCGTGAGGCGGTCATCTATCAATCTCCATTCACTTGGGTTCAGTCACCCGGGTTCAGCCCCGGGTGTTCAGACAGTCGCGTTGCTTCAGAACATGAAATTCAGGCCGACGTTGAGCAGCGTGCTCTTCTCGCCGGCCGTCACGCCCGCCGCCACGATGCTGGTGCGGAGCGTGGCGCCCGCATCGGCATCGGCGTAAGCGAACTGCACGTACAGCGTGGTGTCCGGCCGCCACTGGTAGTCATTGCTGATGACGAGGAACTTCGTTTCGTCCGTCTTGTTCCTGTCGTCCTTGTTGATGTAGTACGCCACCGTGGCCGAATTCTTGGCGTGCCACTTCCAGTCCAGGCCCGTGCCGAAGCCGTTGATGTCGGCCAGTTCGGCGCCGGTGCGCGCGTCGTTCTTGGCATTCATCCAGTTGTTCTTCCAGATGAAGTCGCCGAACGGAATCGCGAAACCGAGCGACGTGTGCTCGATGTTGCTCTTGCCGGTCTGCTCGTCATTCATCGCCTGGTAGGACGCGGACAGTGTGATCGGGCCGTTGTAGGTTGCGCCCAGGGCATACGAGCTGTTGTCCTTGGCCGAACCGGGCTGACCGCCGAACGCGTACAGCACGCCGAAATTCACCGGGCCGACAGTATGTCTGTACTGCACAGCGTTGCTGAAGAAAATACCCACATCGTTGTTGGTGTTGCGATCGCCGCCTGCGGCATTGGCGGTCGTGAACAACTGACCATAGGCCCACGCATACAGGTTGGAGAACTGCTCCTTGAAGGCACGCGGTTCGGTACCGATGTGCGCCAGCAGTGCCGGGCCATACTGACGGCCGACCGTCACGCTACCCCAGTCGCCGCGCACACCCAGATTCGCCTGACGCCGGAACAGCGGCGTGTTGTTCGTGCCGCCGCGCGGCGCATCGCCGGTGCCGTGCAGGAAACCGTCGTTGGTATCGAAGTGCGATTCGAGATTGAAGAACGCAGTGAGATTCGGCTGCAGTTCGCGTTCGCCCTTGAAACCGATCACGGTCTGACGCAGACCGCTGGTTTCCATCGAAGTCTTGCTGTCGCCGCTGGCGTTGGCCTTGCTGTTGTACAGCAGGCCAACGTCGATGATGCCGAACATCGACAGCTTGGTACCGGCCACTTCACCGATCACGATGTCGGCTTGCGCCGCACCGGGAACCATCATCATTGCCGCAGCGACTGCGGCGGCCAGCGTGCATGCGTTGCGTGCGCCCTGCGCCGACGCGCCAGAGATCTTCTTTTTCATACTCCCCTCCGATTGTTGATGTCGAAACTTCGAGCTTCGACGCGGCACCGCTTTCGGCGACGCCTTCGTCGGGGAACACAAGGGCAGAATCCATGCCAACGCTCACGGCATTGAATTGACTGGGTATTTTTCCCGGAACCTGAGATTCACCCGGAGAGACATGCGACAGATGTCTTGGCAAAGCCCGAGAAACTGCGACATCTGTATCGAGCGCGCGAAGGGCGTCGCAGGTGTCTCGCGAGACGCCATGGCGTACGCCCGATGACCGTTGCTTGGGCGGATGACAACTCACCCGGTGCGCCCGGCAGACGCCGTTCCGGCGCCGGAATTGAATGACCGCCGCGCCGCGTGTCCGCGCGCCGCCGCCGCGTCATGTGGCCGCTTCGTGGACTGGAAATTGCTGAACCGTACAGACGCACACCGTGCGCCTGGGGTGACATCACCGCAGCCGCACACCACAGGAGCTTCCATGAACGCCAAAGACCCGCTTTCCCCAGACTCCCGCGATTCCCGCGACACCTTCCTCGCCGCGCAGGCGCACGTCGACTCGGCGGCCATCGCGCCGCTGCCCAATTCGCGCAAGGTCTACATCGAAGGCTCGCGCCCGGACATCCGCGTGCCCATGCGCGAAATCTCCCAGTCCGACACCCCCGCCTCCTTCGGCGCCGAGAAGAACCCGCCGGTCTATGTCTATGACTGCTCCGGCCCCTACTCGGACCCGGCCGCCGCCATCGACATCCGCTCCGGCCTGCCCGGCGTGCGCTCGGGCTGGATTGCCGAGCGCGGCGATACCGAGCAGCTGTCGGGGCTTTCGTCCGCCTTCGGCACCGAACGCGCCCTGGATGCCGCCACCGCCCACCTGCGCTTCCCCGGCCTGCACCGCGCACCGCGCCGTGCGCTGCCCGGGCGCAACGTCTCGCAGATGCACTACGCCCGTCAGGGCCTCATCACGCCCGAGATGGAATACATCGCCCTCCGCGAGAACCTGCAGCGGCG
>NZ_JBHYCQ010000003.1:0-10547 GCF_051861465.1 Methyloversatilis sp.
CGTCGCCCAGTTCGGCAACGAAGCCTGCAATCGTCGTGAAGTGCGGCGCGCTGTCGCCCGAGACGGCCATGAACAGCACGTTGTTCCGGCAGGCGCCGGCAATGGAACGCGAACTGATGAGCCCGCGAGAGTAGGCGAGCAGCACGATCTTGAGCAGCACTGCCGGATCGAAGGCCGGTGCGCCACCGGCGTCGTTGGTGCAGCGGGAACGGAGGGTGGAGAGATCGAGCTCGTTGTCGACCAGATGGCAGAGCGCGAACTCGAAGGTGCCGGGACGCACCTGCTGCGCGAAATCGACCGGGATGAGCTTCAGACCGTAGTCAGGCGTCTTGAAACGCGGCATCGCAGGGCTCCGTCGAAGCGATGACCGATCATAACCACGGCATGTAAACGGACGATGAAGCGGGTTTTTCTACAGCCTCAACGTTTGACATGAGCGGCGGGCAACGGCGCCGCCAACCGCGACGGAGCGCGAAAACGTTGCCCGCCATTGACTGTCCGCTCGATGGAAGGGTTAGGCGTCACCGGTGGTCTAGTGGTGATACGTGATGTTGAAGGACTTGTACCCGACCTCTGGAGCGACAGCCTGATGTAGACGCACCGCCAATGGCTCGACCAGTGACCAGAGTGGAAATTGCTTCATACCGGTCTTAATGTACCGGAGGCCTTGATGTTCGTTCAGCCCAACAAGCATTCGCATAGCGTCGGCGTCAGTAGGCAGCTCTTTGAAAATGGAAAGTAGACCAAGCTCCTTTGCCTTCCTATGGCAGGCATGCAGATCGTGCCCGTACTTCGGGCCACGAAGGTCCTTCACGGTCATTCCCTTGTGACGCAGATAGGCCTTCAGCGTCAGCTCGATGCCGTGCATCGCAAGGAAGTACGCCGGGATCGGGGAGATGTGTGTGGCCGTCGGATCGTTGCGCTCGACCAGCATCGCAGCTTCGATGTACTCATAAGCGTACCGCGCGAGCCCAATTGCTGTCGTACGCTCCTCATCCATCAGTTGCTTCTGCATTCGTGCGGTGTACTCGCAGGTGCGGGTGTGTGCTGCTTGAGTGTCCTGTGCGGCCTAACGTAGAAATCACCTGCGGCCGAAGGCGGTCAGGTGGATTGCCGGGTTATGCGTAACGGCCAATCTCATAGCCTAGACGCCTTATAAAACCAAACCAGCGCTCGCAGATCGAATGACAACTGAAGCATGGCGACAAAGATCATGGTCCCTACCAGGAAATAACCTACACCCGACATAATGGACCCGGTTGCCAGCGAAGGAATGGATGCTAGAGCCACGCCAAACAATGGACCGAGAGCAATAGCCTTTGTATTAACGTGAGCAGGCCTTCTTTCAACTTGCTTGAATATGAGCCAAATTGCCAGCGAGACTGAGGCAACATATGGAGTAGCAAGAAGTGCAAGGGAAACTAATGCCCCGCTATGTGAAACCACGAAATACGCGGTGAGGGTCAAGAGACAAACGCCGACAGCCTGGCTAATAAAGGACCACACACGAAAACCAAAGTAGTCTTTAGAAGATGTCCGAAAAACGTAGTGGCCAACAATGCCGTTTAAGAACAGCAAAGTGCAAAAGGCATAAACGTAGGCGCCCCAGACTTGATTAACGGGCAGAACCATTGCTGCAATGAACCCATTAAGGACGCACGATGAGATGGCTAGGTCTCTCAAATGCGTGAATGGCATCAACGGATCTGGGGAGTGGTGCGGAAAAGGCTGAGAAAGATCAATGTGACGCATAACTTTGTTTTCTGGCGCAGTTTTGCGCCATAACTCCGGAAGCTGCTGGGTAAACGGGCTGCAATGATCGGCAGGAAATGACCTTGCCATGCAGGTTTTGTCGACCTATGCTGTGTATTTATACAGCATTAAACAGCGATGAAAAACCTCACCCGTCCGCTTCCGCCCCTGAAATCGGTTCGCCTGCTGGATCAGCTGCGCGAACGGATACGTTACCTGCATTACACCATAAGCACCGAGCAGACCTATGTCTATTGGGTGAAGGGTTTCATCCGGTTTCATGGGGTGCGCCATCCGGCCGAAATGGGGCGGGCGGAGATCGAGGCGTTTCTGTCGTGGCTGGCGAATGAGCGCCGTGTGGCCGTTTCGACGCACAAGCAGGCACTGTCGGCTTTGCTGTTTCTCTACGTCAAGGTGCTGGGCGTCGACCTGCCGTGGATGAATGACATCGGGCGGCCGCGCACGAAGCGTCGCCTGCCGGTGGTGCTGACACCCGCCGAAGTGGCCCGCCTGCTCTGTCTGATGGAGGGCGAACATCGCCTGCTCGCTCAGCTTCTGTACGGCACGGGCATGCGCATCAACGAAGGTCTGCGACTGCGCGTGAAGGACATCGATTTCGAGCGTCGCACGGTCATCGTGCGCGAGGGCAAGGGCGGCAAGGACCGTGCGGTGATGCTGCCCGAGAGCCTGATTCGGCCGCTGCGCGAGCAGCTGGCGCGCGCCCGGGTGCTGTGGGCCGACGACTGTCGCTGCGGCCGCGCGGGGGTGGATCTGCCGGATGCACTGGCTCGCAAGTACCCGCGCGCGAGTGCATCGTGGGCGTGGTTCTGGGTGTTTCCGCAAGCCGATGTGTCGGTCGATCCGCGTAGCGGCGTAGTGCGCCGCCACCATATCTATGACCAGACTTTTCAGCGCGCATTCAAGCGGGCGGTGGTTCGCGCCGGGCTGACCAAACTGGCAACGCCGCACACGCTGCGCCATTCGTTCGCCACTGCGCTGCTGCAGTCGGGCTATGACATCCGGACGGTGCAGGAACTGCTCGGCCATGCCGACGTGGCGACGACGATGATCTACACGCATGTGCTGAAGGTGGGCGGCGGCGGGGTGCGCAGCCCGATGGATGCGCTGCCTGCGCCGGAGCTGTCACCCTGAGGCGCGCAGGCGGCAAGCGGGCGATCACTCCGGCGTGCGCGGTACCTCTTCATGCACGCCGCGGATCACCTTCCTCAGGCAGAACAGGAAGCCGGCCACGCCAAGCAGGGCCAGCGGCAGGGACTGCCACAGCGGCCAGCCGCCGTTGTGACTGTCATCGATGACATTGACCAGGCTGAGCGTGATGCCGGACATGCCGACGATGGCGAAGGCGAGGGCGGCGAAGAAGAAGAGGACGCGCATGGTGTGGGGTATCCGGTAAAGAAGGGCGGGGCGCAGTCAGGGGTGCTGTCAGGGGTGCTGTCAGGGGTGCTGTCAGGGGTGCTGTCGGGGTGCGGTGTCGATGTGCGCTGTCGGTATGTTTTCGAAGTGAGGTTCGGGCCGTTTACATGGGGGCTGGACTTGGTGGAGCAGTGACTGCGGATGCTGGCCTTGCGGAGCGGCCTGTGGGAGCGGCGATCCACTGCCGGCCCTGCATGGCCGGCCGGCTCTGCGGGCGGCGAGCAATGCTCGCCGAAACCCCCGCTCCGCCCTCGCCGCGATCTTCACTTCGATCAGCGACCATCGCGGCACTATCGCGGCGAGGCCGTCGCTCCTACAGGCCCTCCTACCGGCCGCTGCCACCACAGTCACGCTCTCACGAGTACCCCTCCGAAAGCCGCTCGGGACGCTGCGCCCGTACTTTCGGTACCGCGCGCTCAGCCGGCGAGCTTTTTCTTCAGCAGTTCATTCACCTGCGCCGGGCTGGCCTTGCCCTTGCTGGCTTTCATGACCTGGCCGACCAGCGCGTTGAAGGCCTTGTCCTTGCCGGCGCGGTACTCCTCGACCGATTTCGGGTTGGCGGCGAGCACCTCGTCGATGATGGGTTCGATGGCCGACACGTCGGTCACCTGTTTCAGGCCCTGGGCTTCGATGACGGCGTCGGCCGTCTGACCTTCGCCGCCCCACAGCGCTTCGAACACCTTCTTGCCCATGTTGTTCGAAATCGTGCCGTCGGCGATGCGCGTGACCAGGCCGGCGAGCTGTGCCGGGCTGACCGGGCTGTGCGCGATGTCGCGCTCTTCGCGGTTGAGCCGCGCGGCCAGTTCGCCCATGACCCAGTTCGCCAAAGGCTTCGCCTGCGCCGCGCCGACGACGGCCAGCGCATCGAGGTAGTACTGCGCCATTTCACGGCTGGCGGTCAGGCCGGCGGCATCGTAGGGCGACAGGCCGTAGTCGGCCTGCAGCCGGGCCGACAGTGCGACCGGCAATTCGGGCATTTCGCTGCGCACGCGTTCGATCCAGTCGGCGGCGATGAACAGCGGCGGCAGGTCGGGGTCGGGGAAGTAGCGGTAGTCATGCGCGTCTTCCTTGCTGCGCATGGCGCGGGTTTCGCCGGTGTCCGGGTCGAACAGCACGGTCGCCTGCTGGATCTTGTGGCCGTCTTCGATCTGTTCGATCTGCCACTGGATTTCAAAGTCGATCGCCTGCTGCATGAAGCGGAAGCTGTTCAGGTTCTTGATTTCGCGCCGCGTGCCGAGCGGCTCGCCCGGGCGGCGCACGCTCACGTTGGCGTCGCAGCGGAAGCTGCCTTCCTGCATGTTGCCGTCGCAGATGTCGACCCAGCGCACCAGCGCATGCAGCGCGCGCGCGTAGGCCACGGCTTCGGCGCTCGACGTCATGTCCGGCTCGCTGACGATTTCCAGCAACGGCGTGCCGGCGCGGTTCAGGTCGATGCCCGACATGCCATGGAAATCTTCGTGCAGGCTCTTGCCGGCGTCTTCTTCCAGGTGCGCGCGGGTCAGGCGCACGACCTTCTCGTAGGCCTTCTCACCTTCGCCGACGCGTATCGTCAGCGCCCCACCCTGCACCACCGGCAGTTCGTACTGGCTGATCTGGTAGCCCTTCGGAAGGTCGGGGTAGAAGTAGTTCTTGCGTGCGAACACCGAACGCTGCGCCACTTCGCCGCCCACCGCGAGGCCGAAGCGGATGGCACGCTCGACGGCGGCGCGGTTCATCACCGGCAGCACGCCGGGCAGTGCCAGATCGACCGCGCTGGCCTGCACGTTCGGCGCGGCGCCGAACGCCGTCGGACTGCCGGAGAAGATTTTCGAGGTCGTGTTGAGCTGGCTGTGTGTCTCCAGCCCGATCACGACTTCCCAGTTGGCTCTGCTCATCGCGTTCTCTTTCCGTCTCTTTCCGTCTTGCGGTTACCGGCAGGTGCCGGTCTTGCGGCTCACCAGGGTGGGCCACAGGTATTCATGCGCGCCCGGCGTGCATTGGCTGGCGCAGTTCTGATACGACACCGTGACCTGGTCACCCTGTTCCCACATGCGCACCGTGCACGCGCCGGCGACCAACGTCGGCGACGGCGTGAAGGTGGTCTGCCGGAACGTCGACAGGTCAAAACTGCAGCGGCCCTTGCTGCCCATGTCGACCTGCGACCAGAATTGCTGCACGCGCGACGCCTGCACGTCGAGCACCAGCCGGCCTTGGGTGCCCACGTCGTCGCGGTAACTGCATTCGGTCTTCACCGCCAGCGGCCGTTCCGGGATCGGCAGCGGCTTGCTGCTCTTGATCGGCGGCGCTGGCCGTCTGGCTTCCGGCGCGGTCGTCGGCGTCGGCGCGGGCTGCGGTCGCGTGGTGGTCGACGGTTGCGGCGCGAATGGCGCACAGCCGGCGATCAGTGCCACCGCCAGTGCCCCCGCGAGCGGCAGCCCGCGCAGCCGCGGGCAGGTCACAGCAGACTGTCCCGCAGCGCACGCAGGCCGTCCGGCATGGTGAGCGATTGCGCGTCCCAGCCTTCGATGCGCAGCACGTCGTCGAGTGCGGCTTCGAGCACTGCATGGGCGTGCTCGGCCGCCTCGGCGATGCGCCGGTGCGTGTCGGCCAGCTGCGGCATTTCGTCCATGCAGTTCAGCTGGTACTGGTGCAGCTTGCGCAGCTCGATCATCTGGGTGGCGACCTGGGCCGGGCAGGCACACATGTAGATGCCCGCCTGCTCGAGGATGTGCGTGAGCTGTTCGCTGTTGTAGCGGTAGCGCTGTGACGTGCTCATGGTGACTTACCGGGGTGGCGTGCGCAGGTGCCAGTCGGTCGCCTGCTGGAAGCGGTGTGCAGCGCCCAGCATGCGCGCCTCGTCGAAATAGTTGCCGACGATCTGCAGACCGATTGGCAGACCTGCGGGCAGGCCGCCGGCGCCGAAGCCGCACGGAATGCTCATGCCGGGCAGGCCGGCCAGATTGACCGAGGTGGTGTAGATGTCGCCCAGATACATCGACAGCGGATCGTCCGCCTTGTCGCCGATGCCGTAGGCAACGGTCGGCGTGGTCGGGCCGAGGATGAGGTCGCAGTCGCGGAAGGCGGCCTGATAGTCGTCGGCGATCAGCCGGCGCACGCGCTGCGCCTGCAGATAGTAGGCGTCGTAGTAGCCGTGCGACAGCACATAGGTGCCGATCAATATGCGCCGCTTCACTTCCTCGCCGAAGCCCTGGGCGCGCGTCTTGGCGTACATGTCGTTCAGGTCGCGGTACTCGGGGGCGCGATAGCCGTAGCGCACGCCGTCGAAGCGGTTCAGGTTGGAACTGGCTTCGGCCGGCGCAATCACGTAATAGGCCGGCACGGCGTAACCGGAGCGCGGCAGGCTGACCTCGACCGTGGTGGCGCCCAGCGTGCGGAAGGTGGCCAGCGCGGCGTCGACCGCGGCACGCACGTCGTCCGACATGCCTTCGCCGAAGAATTCCTTCGGCACGCCGATGCGCAGGCCGGCCAGCGGGGCGTCGAGGGCGCGCGTGTAGTCTTCCGGCGCGCGTTCCAGGCTGGTGGCGTCGCGCGTGTCGAAGCCGGCGAAGGCGTTGAGCAGCAGCGCGCAGTCTTCCGCGGTGTGCGCCATCGGCCCGCCCTGGTCCAGGCTGGAGGCGTAGGCGATCATGCCCCAGCGCGACACGATGCCGTAGGTTGGCTTGATGCCGGTGATGCCGCAGAACGCGGCCGGCTGGCGGATCGAACCGCCGGTGTCGGTGCCGCTGGCCGCCGGTGCGATGCCCGCCGCAACCGCCGCCGCCGAACCGCCGGACGAGCCGCCGGGCACGGCGTCGAGCTGCCAGGGGTTGTGCACCACGCCGTAGTGGCTCGACTCGTTGGTCGAGCCCATGGCGAACTCGTCCATATTGGTGCGACCCAGGGTGACCAGACCGGCCGCGCGCGCGCGCTCGATCAGGCCGGCGTCGTAGGGCGCGGCGAAGTTCTCCAGCATTTTCGAGCCACAGCGGGCGTGCCAGCCGGTCTGGCAGAAGATGTCCTTGTGCGCGATCGGCACGCCGGTCAGCGGACCGGCCTGGCCGGCCGCGCGCAGCGCGTCGGCGGCGCGCGCCTCGTTCAGCGTCTGCGCCTCGTTCAGTTCGACAAAGGCATTCAGCGCCGGATTGGCCGTGCGGATCTTCGCCAGGTAGTCCTGCGCCAGTTCGACCGCCGACACGTCGCCGGCCGCGAGCCGGGCAGACAGCTGCTTCACGGTGTCCATCGTTCGATCACTCATTCAATCACCTTCGGCACCAGATACAGGCCGTTCTCGACGGCCGGCGCGACCGCCTGGTAGGCGCTGCGGTGATCGGTTTCGCTGATGGCGTCGTCGCGCAGGCGCAGCACGAGGTCGGTGGCGTGCGCCATCGGCTCGACGCCGGTGGTGTCGATCGCCTGCAATTGCTCGATCAGGCCGAGCATGGAGCCGAGTGCGTCGCGGGTGCGTTCGAGCTGGCCGTCGGCAAGCTCGATGCGCGCCAGCTTCGCGATGTGGCGGACTTGTTGGTCGGTCAGGGACATGGCGGGGCTGTGTGGGTTGCCGGATGCCGGGGCACCCGCGGACAAAGATGTTTCAGTTCAAGGGGTCGGGGTGTGTTGGGTTATCATTATGAACTATTCAGGCTGCCCGCCCGGCCGCTGCAAACACCTCCGGCCGCGCCCGGCGCATCGAGGCAGCTCGATGTCACCGCCGGGTGAAGACTGATCCGGCCCAAACCCGTACAGACCGCCTGCGGTCGCTTCCACATAAGACACTTCATGTTCGGTTTCCTGCGTTCCTATTTCTCCAACGATCTGGCCATCGACCTCGGCACCGCCAACACGCTGATCTACGTGCGCGGTCAGGGCATCGTGCTGGACGAACCGTCGGTCGTCGCCATCCGCACCGAAGGCGGCCCCAACGCCAAGAAGACCATCCAGGCCGTCGGCCTGCAGGCCAAGCTCATGCTCGGCAAGACGCCCGGCAACATCACCGCCATCCGGCCCATGAAGGATGGCGTGATCGCCGACTTCACAGTGACCGAGCAGATGCTCAAGCAGTTCATCAAGCGGGTGCACGATTCGCGTCTTTTTTCGCCCAGCCCGCGCATCATCATCTGCGTGCCGTGCGGCTCGACCCAGGTCGAGCGCCGCGCCATCCGCGAATCGGCGCTCGGCGCCGGCGCGAGTCAGGTCTACCTGATCGAGGAGCCGATGGCCGCAGCGATCGGCGCCGGCCTGCCGGTGTCGGATGCCACCGGCTCGATGGTGGTCGACATCGGCGGCGGCACGACCGAAGTGGGCGTGATTTCGCTCGGCGGCATGGTGTACGCCGGTTCGGTGCGGGTCGGCGGCGACAAGTTCGACGAAGCCATCATCAATTACATCCGCCGCAACTACGGCATGCTGATCGGTGAAACCACGGCCGAGGCGATCAAGAAGGAAATCGGCTCCGCCTTCCCGGGCTCCGAAGTGAAGGAAATGGAAGTGAAGGGCCGCAACCTGGCCGAAGGCATTCCGCGCAGCTTCACCATTTCGTCCAACGAAATCCTCGAAGCGCTGACCGAGCCGCTGAACCAGATCGTGTCGGCGGTGAAGAGCGCACTCGAACAGACGCCGCCCGAACTGGGCGCCGACATCGCCGAGCGCGGCATGGTGCTGACCGGCGGCGGCGCGCTGCTGCGCGACCTGAACCGGCTGCTGATGGAAGAAACCGGCCTGCCGGTGGTGGTGGCCGACGACCCGCTGACCTGCGTGGTGCGCGGTTCGGGCACCGCGCTGGAAAAGATGGACCAGCTGGGCAGCATTTTCGCCAACGAGTGACGCGCCGCATGATGGCTCACCGGTCCCTGCCCGCCGCCTCGACGGTGCCGCGGGACCGGCACCGCCCGCGCCGCGGGCACGCTTCGACCCCCCTGGTTTCCTGATTCATGGCTTCTCCGGTCGCCGGACATTCCCCGCCCCCGTTCTTCCGGCGCGGCCCGGCGCCGCTGGTGCGCCTGGTGGTGCTGGTAAGCGCCGCGCTCACGCTGATCGTCGTCGATCACCGCCTGAACTACCTCGAATTGCTGCGTCAGGGCCTGTCGGTGGTCACCACGCCGCTGCAGGTCGCCGCCGGCATGCCGGTCACCGGTGTGCGGTCGGCCGGTGAATACTTCGCCGACCTCGCCCGGCTGCAGGCGGAAAACGAGGACCTGCGCCGCGAACAGGTGGCGCTGGGCACGATACGGCTGCGCCAGGAACAGCTCGACATGGAAAACACCCGCCTGCGCGCGCTGCTCGACATGCGCGAACGGGTACAGGTGAATGCGCAGGTGGCCGAGGTGATCTACGCGGTGCGCGACCCGTTCTCGCGCCGCGTGGTGGTCGACAAGGGCCTGACCCAGGGCATCGAACCGGGCAGCCCGGTGGTGGACGACATCGGCGTGATCGGCCAGGTCACGCGGGTCTATCCGCTGAATGCCGAAGTCACGCTGATCTCCGACAAGGACCAGGCACTGCCGGTGCAGATCGCCCGCACCGGCGTGCGCGCGGTGATGTTCGGCGCCGGCAGCGGCACGCTGGAACTGCGTTATCTCGCGACCGACGTCGATCTGCGCGAAGGCGACCGCATCGTCACCTCGGGGCTGGACGGCGTCTTCGCGCCCGGCCTGCCGGTGGCGCGCGTCAAATCGGTCGACCGCGACGGCTCGGGCGGCTTCGTGCGCATCCTGTGCGTGCCGCTGGCCGGCGTCGAATCGCATTCCACGGTGCTCATCATGACGCCCGGCAAGCCGGTGCTGCCGACCACCGGCACCGATGCCACGGCCGCGCCCGCCGGCAGCGCCCCCGCGCCGGAGGCGGTCAAGCCATGAACCAGCCCAGTTTCAGTTCGCGCCGCATCCTGCGCCCGGTCAGGCCCTGGTTCATCTGGCTGTCGCTGGTGTTCGCGCTGCTGCTCAACCTGATGCCGCTCGGCCGCACGCCGATGCTGCCCGACTGGGTGGCGCTGGTGCTGTGCTTCTGGTGCGTGCGCGAGCCCTTGCGCGTGGGCATGGGCGCGGCTTTCGTGTTCGGCCTGCTGATGGACATCGGCTATGGCAGCCTGATGGGCCAGCACGCGCTGGCCTATGTGCTGCTCGCCTACACCGCCGGCACGTTTTCGCGCCGCATCCTGTGGTTCGGACCGCTGCAGCAGTCGCTGCACGTGCTGCCCATGCTGGTCGGCACGCAGCTGGTCATGCTGTGCGTGCGCCTGTCGACCGACGCGGAATTCCCCGGTCTGGGCTATTTCGCCGGCAGCCTCATCGCCGCGCTGCTGTGGCATCCGATCAGCTTCGTGCTGCTGCTGCCGCAGTACCGGCCGGAGGACAAGGATGAAAACCGGCCGATCTGAGCGCGCTGCG
>NZ_JBHYCQ010000003.1:10646-349961 GCF_051861465.1 Methyloversatilis sp.
GAAACCCCTTGGGACGGAGGCCGGCTTTGCACAGCCGGCCCGTTCGACAGGCGCAGCGCCATGCGCTGCGAAACCCCTTGGGACGGAGGCCGGCTTTGCACAGCCGGCCCGTTCGACAGGCGCAGCGCCATGCGCTGCGAAACCCCTGTCTCACCCCCACCAAGGGGGCGGCGCTCGCCCTTGGGGGCGGCCCGGCGGGCGGCGCTCGACCCCCACGCTCACCGCGTTCGCAGGGCGACGATGAACGATCTGCACAGCCCTGAAATCCAGCTGATCCGCTTCCGCCGCCGCGTGCTGTTCGCCGGCGCGCTGGTGCTGGTGTGCTTTTCGCTGCTGCTGGCGCGCTTCGTCTGGCTGCAGGTGGTCATGCACGACTACTACCGAACGCGCGCCGAAGACAACCGCATCGCGCTGCTGCCGGTCACGCCGAACCGCGGCCTCATCGTCGACCGCAAGGGCGAGGTGCTGGCGCGCAATTATTCGGCGTACACGCTGGAAATTCAGCCATCGCGCGTCGACAACCTCGAGCGCACGATCGACGAGCTGGCGGCCATCGTCCATATCGAGGCGCGCGACCGCAAACGCTTCCGCAAGCTGATGGACGAATCGCGCAACTTCGATTCGCTGCCCATCCGCACCCGGCTGAGCGACGAGGAGGTGGCGCGCTTCATCGCGCAGCGCTACCGCTTCCCGGGGGTCGAAGTGCGCGCCCGGCTGTTCCGCCAGTACCCGAACATCGAACTGGCGTCGCACGTGCTCGGCTACATGGGGCGCATCAACCGGCGCGACGCGGAACGCATCGAGGAATCGGACGACGCCGCGAACTACCGCGGCACCGACCACATCGGCAAGAGCGGGCTGGAACAGCGCTACGAAAGCGAGCTGCACGGACTGACCGGCGTCGAGCAGGTCGAGGTGACCGCCGCCGGGCGCGCGGTGCGCGTGCTGTCGCGCACGCCGCCGCAGCAGGGCAACAATCTGCGGCTGACGCTCGATGCGGGCCTGCAGCGCGTCGTCGAAACCGCGTTCGGCGACCGGCGCGGTGCGCTGGTGGCGATCGAGCCGTCGACCGGCGGCGTGCTGGCGCTGGTCAGCAAGCCGACCTTCGACCCGAATCTGTTCGTCGACGGCATCGACACCACCAGCTGGGACGCGCTGAACACCTCGCCCGATCACCCGCTGCTCAACCGCGCCATCTATTCCGCCTATCCGCCCGGCTCCACCTTCAAGCCCTTCATGGCGCTGGGCGCGCTGACCGCCGGCAAGCGCACGCCGCAGTTCGCCATCGCCGATCCGGGCCACTTCGACTTCGGCGGCCACCGCTTCCGCGACGACAAGGTAGGCGGCCACGGCTCGGTCGACATGCACAAGTCCATCGTGGTGTCGTGCAACACCTATTACTACCGGCTCGCCGCCGACTGGGGCATCGACGGCATTTCGAATTTCATGGCACAGCTCGGGCTGGGCAGCCGCACCGGCATCGACATCGACGGCGAATCGACCGGCGTGCTGCCGTCGCAGGAATGGAAAAAGAAGCGCTTCAAGCGGCCCGACCAGCAGAAGTGGTATGCCGGCGAGACGATATCGGTCGGCATCGGCCAGGGCTACAACGCCTACACGATGATCCAGCTGGCGCACGCCACCGCCATCCTGGCCGCCGACGGCGTGGTGTACCGGCCGCATGTGGTGCGCCAGATCGAGAATTCGCGCACCGGCGCCATCCAGCTGATCGAACCGGAACCGATACGCCGGGTCGATCTCGAGCAGGCCGACATCGACGTGATCAAGCGCGCCATGGAAGATGTGAACCGCTTCGGCACCGGCAGCCGTGCCTTTGCCGGGGCGCCCTACGTCGCGGCCGGCAAGACCGGCACGGCGCAGGCCTTCTCGCTGCGTGGTGGCGACCTGAAAACCAGCAAGCTGGCCGAAAAGCTGCGCGACCACGCACTGTTCATCGCCTACGCACCGGCCGACAACCCGAAAATAGCGCTGGCCGTGCTGGTCGAAAACGCCGGTTTCGGTTCGCAATCGGCGGCGCCGATCGCGCGCCAGGTGTTTGACTACTATCTGCTGGGCGACCTGCCGGCCGGCCCGGCACCCGAGGACACCGATGCAACTGACAGCGAATAGGTGGCTGTGGCTGCGCGGCACGCTGGGCAGCGTGCTGGGCAAGCTCGATCTGCCGCTGGTGATCATCGCCGGCACGCTGCTGGCGCTGGCCACCCTGGTCATGGCGAGCGCCACCGCCGATTTCGGCTTCCGCTTCGAAGCGCATCTGGTCAATCTGGCGGTGGGCCTGACGGTCATGCTGCTGGTGGCGCAGATTCCGCCGCTGCGCCTGATGCAGCTGGCGCTGCCCTTCTACCTGCTGGGCGTCGTGCTGCTGATCGGTGTCGAGCTGTTCGGCGAAACGTCGAAGGGCGCGCAACGCTGGCTCAACATCGGCTTCACGCGCATTCAGCCGTCCGAAATGCTGAAGATTTCGGTGCCGCTGATGCTCGCCTGGTATTTCCACCGCCACGAATCGCAGCTGCGGGTGCGCGACTTCCTGGTCGCGCTGGTCATCCTGATCATTCCGGTCGGCCTGATCTTCCATCAGCCGGATCTGGGCACCGCCATCCTGGTGCTGGCCGCCGGCGTGTTCGTCATCTTCTTCGCCGGGCTGTCGTGGAAGCTCATCATTCCGGTGCTGGTGGTCGGCGTGGTGGCGGTCACCGCGGTGGCGGTCGAAGGCGACGCGCTGTGCGCCGAAGGCGTCAAGTGGCCGGGCTTCAAGGACTATCAGCGCCAGCGCGTGTGTACATTGCTCGACCCGACGGCCGACCCGCGCGGCAGCGGCTTCCACATCATCCAGTCCAGCATCGCGATCGGCTCCGGCGGCGTGTTCGGCAAGGGCTGGAAGGAAGGCACGCAGACCCACCTCGAATTCGTACCCGAGCGGCACACCGACTTCATCTTCGCGGTGATGGCCGAGGAGTTCGGTCTGCTCGGCTGCCTCGTGCTGCTCGCCATCTATATATTGCTGATCGGCCGCGGCCTGATGATCGCGGCCAGCGCGCCGCTGCTGTTCTCCCGCCTGCTGGCCGGCGCGATTTCACTGTCGTGCTTCACCTATGCCTTTGTGAACATGGGCATGGTGACCGGCGTGCTGCCGGTGGTCGGCGTGCCGCTGCCCTTTGTGAGCTATGGCGGCACCGCGCTGGTCACGCTGTGCATCGGGCTCGGCCTGCTGATGTCGATCGAGGCGCACCGGCGGTCGCGCCGACGCGACCGCTGAGCCGATGAGCGCCGCCCGCCACCTGTGGCCCGTGGCGCTGTGTGCGCTGCTGGCCGGCTGCGCCGGCGTGCCGGTCAGCGAGCCGCCCGCGGCGCCTGCTGCCGGCCCGGCGCCCGCGCCGGTCGCCGCGCCCTCCCCGGCACCTGCCGCCAAGCCACGCCCGGGTGGTTTCTACCTCGACGACGGCCCGGGCGACAACGCACCCGATGCGCAGTCTCTGGCCACGATTCCCGATGCCGTGCCGCGCGACGAGCCGCTGCACCGCTTCGCCAACCGGCCGTACAGCGCGCTCGGCCTGAATTTCGTGCCGCTGACCGAGCACCGGCCGTTCCGCCAGCGCGGGCGCGGCAGCTGGTACGGCCGCAAATTCCACGGCCAGAAGACGTCGAGCGGCGAGCCGTACGACATGTACGGCATGACCGCCGCCCATGCCACGCTGCCCATTCCGAGCTACGCGCGGGTGACCCATCTGGCCAGCGGCCGCTCGGTCGTGGTGCGGGTGAATGACCGGGGCCCGTTCAAGCCCGGCCGCGTCATCGACCTGTCGTGGACCGCCGCCGCCAAGCTCGGCTATGTGAATGACGGCAGCGCCGACGTCGAGGTCGAGGCGGTGTTCGCACCGGGCAGCGCCGGCGACCTGCTGGCCCGGCGCGCCGCCGGACAGCCGGAAATCGCGCGCCCCGCTCCGGGGCCTGCCGCCCCCGCGGCGCCCGCCGACGACGTGATCGCCGCGCTGGCCGCCGACGGCGCGGCCGACATGTCGACCGACGGCCACTGGCTGCAGTTGGGCGCCTTCAGCACGCTCGACAACGCGCAGGCGCTGTCGCGCCGGATCGCCGCAGCGCTCGGCGAACTGGCCGACCGGATCAGCGTATCGAGCGACGGCGACCGCCACCGCGTGCGCGCCGGCCCCTTCGCCAGCCGCGACGCAGCGCAGGGCGCCGCCCGCGCGCTGCGCGACCAGCTCGGCCTGGACGCGCTGCTCATCACGCGCTGATTGCCTCGCCTGTTGTTCCGGTGACGGTCCCGCCGATCGTGCACTGATCGCGCCGCGAGCACGTCTCGCGAGGCGCCGTAACACCTGCATACGAGCCATTACAGAGTTTGCTACATCCGCCTGCAACACTGCATGCGTCGCGGTCCCGCTCCGGTGACCGCATTTCGCAGGCAGCGTCCGCCATGTCCTCCCCCCGCAATTGCCTTCAGCCTGTCTGGCGATCCGGCCTGACGGCCGCCCTGTGCGCCGGCCTGCTCGCCGCCTGCGCTTCGCCGCCCCGGCCGGCGCCCTACACCGGGTCGCCGCGGCCACCGCCGGTGAAGGCGGTGACCGATCTGTCGGTCTATCCGTCGCGCGGCCAGAACGCGACCACACAGCGACGCGACCGCTACGAATGCAACGCCTGGGCGGTCGGCGAATCCGGCTTCGATCCGGCAACCCGCCGCACTGTGCCGACACCGGTACCGCGCGTCGAAGCCGATCCGCCGTCCGGCTACGGGCTGGCTGCCGGCACGGTGACCGGTGCCGTCATCGGCGCCGCGGTCGGCAGTCCGTATCACACGGGGCAGGGCGCAGCCATCGGGGCCGTGGTCGGCGCAGCCGCCGGTGCGGCATCGGACGCCTCGCGCGAAGCGCGTGCCGCCCAGGTCGAGGACGCCTATGCGCAGCGTGCCGCACAGCGCGACGCCGCCGGCAGCGAACAGGCGAATCGCTACCGGCGCGCGCTGGTCGCCTGCCTCGAAGGCCGCGGCTATGCCGTGCGCTGATCACACCGCATTCACCACAGGGACGACGCATCATGAAACACGGTGACACGCAGCACACCGGTCACAGCCGGCTCGGCCGCACCGGCGCGGCGCTCGTTGCGCTGCTGCTGGTCAGCAGCGCCGCGTTTTCGCAGGAGGGCCGAGGCGGCGGTGACCGGGGCGATCGCGGTGGCGCACGGCAAGGTCAGGAATCGCGCGGCGAGCGGCAGGGCCCGCGCGAAGATCGCGGCACGCGGGCATCGCGTGACGGTCAGCGCGACGGACAACGCAACGCGCAGCGCAGCCAGGAACGGCCGCAGGCGCGCGCCGAACAACGCGACCCGGGTCGCGGCGACATGCGCGGCGATGCACGCAACGAGGTACGCAACGACGGGCGAGGCGGCGACCGCGGCGAACGTCGTTTCGACGCCGGGCCGCGCGGCGACCGGCGGGGCGATCAAGCGGTGCCGCGCGCCGCCTACCAGAACCGCTTCGAACGGCCGGTGCCGCAGGCCTCGCACCAGGGCGGCCGTTACGGCCACCACGCCTACCGCCCGTCCCGTGGCACGGTCGTGCAGCGCTTGCCGCGCGACGTGCATGTTCATCATTACCACGGCCGGCCGTACTACCGTTCGAGCGGCGCGTGGTACCGGCCGAGCGGTGCCTATTTCTCGGTGGTCGGCCCGCCGATCGGCGCCTTCATCACGGTGCTGCCCTGGGGTTACTCGGTGATCGACTACGGCGGACGCCCTTACTACCGCTACGACGACGTGTATTACGCGCGGCGCGACGAGGGCTATGTGGTGGTCGAGCCGCCGGAAGGCCGGTACGCCGACAGCGAGCCCGCCGGATCGGACGAGCTGTTCGTCTATCCGGCGGCTGGCCAGAGCGCGGAACAGCAGGCGACCGACCGCTTCGAGTGTCACGACTGGGCGTCGTCGCAGACCGGCTACGACCCGACCCGGGAGTCCGGTGGCGTGCCGCCCGATGAGGCCGCCCCGGCGCGCGCGGCCTATCTGCGCGCGATGACGGCCTGTCTGGAGGCGCGCAACTACACGGTGCGCTGACGGCCGGACAAGTCGGGCGTTCTAGCCTGCCTCGGGCGGCGCGTCCGACGGTTCGGCACGAATCTGCTGCACCAGCACCTTGTCGATGCGGTTGCGATCCATGTCCATCACCTCGATCCGCAGACCCGGCAGTTCGAAATGATCAGCGGGCACCGGGATGCGGCCCAGCACGTGCAGCACGAAACCGCCCACGGTATGAAAGCCGCCGCTTTCCTCGCCCGGCAGTTCCTCTTCCAGGCCGACGACCGACTTGAGCTTGCTGATCGACGTGCTGCCATCGACCAGCCACGAACCGTCCTCGCGCTGCACGATCTCCTGCGCCTCATCGACGTCCTCGACCGAAATATCGCCGACGATGGCGGCCAGCACGTCATTCACCGTCACCAGCCCCTGCAGGTCGCCGTACTCGTCGACCAGCAGCGCAAGGTGCTTGCGGGTGCGCCGGAAGTTTTCCAGCAGCTGCGCGGTGCTGACCGTGTCGGGCACGTACAGCGGCGGCGTCAGCAGGGCTTCGATGCTGGCGCGGTCTATCGTGATGCCGGCAAGCGAGCGCTTCAGCAGGCTGCCGGTCTGCAGCACGCCAAGCACGTGCTCGACGCCATCGCGGCACACCAGCACACGGCTGTAAGGGCTGTCGGCGATGCGCGCGCGAATCTCGTCTTCCGGGTCGTCGAGATCGACCGCGAAAATATCCTTGCGCGGCGTCATGATGGCGCCGACGCGCTGTTCGTCCAGCCGCAGCACGTTGGACACGATCTGCTGCTCGCTCTGGTGGAACACGCCCGCTTCGGCGCCCTGACCCATCAGCACATTGATTTCCTCGTCGGTGATCGGCGGCTCTTCGGTGCGCCGCGCTCCGGCCAGACGCAGCAGGGTGTTGCTCGACACCGACAGCACGACCACCAGCGGTCGGGCGATCAGCGCCAGCAGCACCATCGGACGTGAAATCAGCGAGGCGATGGTTTCCGGCGCCAGCAGCGCCAGCCGCTTCGGCACCAGTTCGCCGACCACGACCGAAAAGTAGGTGATGCCGACCACGACGATGGACAGCGCGATGGTGCGCGCATAGGGCTCGATCAACGGGAAGCCGGCCAGCCACGCGGCCAGCGGATCGGCCAGCGCGGTTTCGCCCATGGCCCCGCTCAGAATGCCAATCGAGGTGATGCCGACCTGGATGGTGGAAAAGAAATTCGATGGATCTTCGTGCAGGCGGACCGCCGCCTGGGCGCCGCGGTTGCCGTCGTCGGCGAGGCCGATCAGGCGTGCCTTGCGCGAAGAGACGATGGCGATTTCGGACATGGCGAAAACGCCGTTCAACAGAATCAGTGCAAAGAGCAGTGCTATGTCCATGAATCAGGCCACCCGCGTTGAGTCGCCTCGCCCCGGGGTGAATCGGACGTCCAGTATGAGCCGGCGAGCTTTGTTTTATGATGAATCAGGCTTGATTGGTCTTCGGGAAACTGCACGACGGTCATGCCTGACGGACCCGACCGCATCACGCTTCGAGGTTTGAATGGCGCCCAGGCTTGCATTGATGTCCGGCTATTTCTCTGACCGCTGGTACCGAAGGGTTCCCATCGCGCGTCTGGTGTGGTGGGACATGCTGACGATCGGCACGCTGCTCAATGGCGCCTTGACGCTGACCGGCCTGATCGCGCTGGCAAACAAGCTGCCCGAAGCAATGGCCGTTGCATGCCTCATCCTGCTGATTCCCTACAATCTGTTCATTGCGGCATCGGTGATCCGCACCGCGGCACGTCCGCACACCCGCTACACGCTGCCGGTCCAGCTGCTGGCTCTGGGGTGGCTGACGACCTTCACGTTGATCTGAGTACCCGATCGGCCGGTCGTCACGACAGCCTGCCGAACGGGACCGTTGTCGGCGCCACTCAGCCCAGCGGTGAGCCCACCGTCGTCTTGTTGATGAACACCGCGCGATCGACCGACACCACCCACACCAGCCCGTCACCGGTCTGGCCGGTACAGGCGACGCTGACGATGCGGCGCACGATTTCATCGACCAGTTCTTCCTGCGCGACGATTTCGATGCGCACCTTGGCCGAGTAGTCGGTCAGTTCGTCCTTGATGCCGCGCGGCACATGTTCCGTGGGCGAACCGCAGCCTTCGACCTTGCTGATCGTCATGCCCTGGAAGCCCGGCATTTCGCGCAGCACCGTTCGCAGCCGGGCCAGCTTGTTCGGGCGGATGACAGCTCTGATTTCCTTCATCTGAATGCTCCTTGAATCAAGCCTCGTAGGGCTTGTCGTCAAACCAGGTATAGAGGGCGGGCACCACGACGAGGGTCAGCAGCGTGCAGGTGATCAGACCGCCGATCACCACGATGGCGAGCGGCCGCTGCACTTCCGAACCCGGTCCGGTAGCGAACAGGAAGGGCACCAGGCCCAGCATCGCCACGGTTGCGGTCATCATCACCGGCCGGAAGCGCATCTTTGCGCCATGCACGACCGCCTGCATCAACTCCATGCCTTCGTTGCGCAGGTTGCGGATGTAGGACACCAGTACCACGCCGTTGAGCACCGCGATACCCCACAGCGCGATGAAGCCGACCGACGCGGGCACCGACAGGTATTCGCCGCTGATGAACAGCCCGATCACGCCACCGATCGATGCGAACGGCAGCACCGTGATGATCAAGGTGGCGAACCTGACCGACCCGAACAGCAGGAACAGCAGGAAGAAGATCGCCGCCACCGTGATCGGCACGATGATCGACAGGTGACCCAGCGCGCGCTCCATGTTCTGGAACTGGCCGCCCCACTCGAAGTAGTAACCCTCGGGCAGTTCGACCTCGGCGCCGACCTTCTGTTGCAGCTCGGCCACGAAACCGCCGAGGTCGCGGTTGGCCACATTGATGCCGATCACGATGCGCCGCTTGCCGGTTTCGCGCGAAATCTGCGCCGGGCCATCGCGCACGTCGATGCTGGCCAGGCTGGACAGCGGCAGCTGCGCGCCGTCCGGCGTGGTGATCAGCATGTTGCTGATCGCTTCGATGTTGTCGCGGAAGCGCTCGGGCAGACGCACCACTGCGGCAAAGCGGCGCTCGCCCTCGAACACGTCGGTGACGTGGCGACCGCCGATGGCCGCTTCGATCAGGTCGTTGATGTCCGCCACATTGAGGCCGTGGCGGGCGATCGTGCGCCGGTCGATCTCGATCGTGAGGTACTGCTGGCCGGTCACCCGCTCGATCTTGATTTCCGACGCGCCGGGCACGGTGCGCGCCACGCGCGCGATTTCGGCGCCCTTGTCGCGCAGCGTGTCGAGGTCGTAGCCGAAAATCTTCACTGCGACGTCGGCGCGCACACCGGTCACCATTTCATCGACGCGGTCGGAAATCGGCTGCGCCATGATGATGTTGACGCCGGGTAGCGCGGCCAGCTTTTCGCGCATGGCCTCCTGGATCGTTTCCTGCGTCCAGCCCTCCGGCCATTCGTCGCGCGGCTTCAGTGACACGATCGGCGTCGACTCGTTCTGCGACTGCGGGTCGGCCGGCGACTCGCCGCGACCGACGCCGGACACCGCCGACTTCACGCCCGGCACTTCCATCACCAGGCGCATCGCCTCGCGCTCCATCTTCAGCGACTCTTCGAGCGAAATGTTGGGCACCCGGTCCATCGCTGGCACGACCGATCCTTCCTTCATTTCCGGAATGAAGGCGGTGCCGAGGAAGGGCAGCATCGCGATGGCGCCGACGAACGCCAGCACCGCCAGCGACACCGTTTTCTTGCTGTTGGCCACCGCCCACGTGAGCATCGGGAGGTAGGGCTTCTTCAGCATCCGGATCAGCCAGGTGTCGTGGTCGGCACCGCCCTTGAGCAGATAGCTCGACAGCACCGGCGTCAGCGTCAGCGACAGCACCAGCGACACGAACAGCGCGATGGCAATCGTATAGGCGAGCGGCGCGAACATCTTGCCTTCCATGCCCTGCAGCGTCATCAGCGGCAGGAACACCAGAATGATGATGCCGATGCCGAAGATGACCGGCGTGGCCACCTCCATCACCGCGGACAGGATGACGCGGATGCGGCTTTCGCCTTCTTCCTTGGCGTGGCCGAGCCGCTCGAAGGCGTTTTCGACCACCACGACCGAGCCGTCCACCATCAGTCCGATCGCGATCGCGAGCCCCCCGAGCGACATCAGGTTGGCCGACAGCCCGACCTGATTCATCACGATGAAGGTGACCAGCGGCGTGATCACCAGCGTGGCAATGACGATGATGGAGGAGCGCAGGTCGCCGAGGAACAGGTAGAGCACGATGATGACGAAGATGACGCCTTCGATCAGCACCTTGATGACGGTGGCGAGCGCGGCATCGACCAGTTCGGATCGATCGTAGTAAGGCTCGATCTTCAGGCCGCCGGGCAGCATGTTCTTGTCGTTGATCTCGGACACCTTCTTCTTGATGTCCGACACCACGGCCTTGGCGTTGCCGCCGGCCATCATCATGACGACACCGCCGACCGCCTCGGTCGTGCCGTTCTTGACCACCGCGCCCACGCGCACCGCGTGACCGAAGGCGACCTCGGCCACGTCACGGATATATACAGGTGTGCCGCCGACCTCCTTCACGACGATGAGGCGGATGTCTTCCAGGTTCTGCACCAGGCCGACGCCGCGGATCAGGTACTGCTCGGCGTTCTGCGGCAGGATGCCGCCACCGGCGTTGGCATTGTTGCGGCCGAGCGCCTCGTACACATCCTTCACCGTCAGGCCGTAGTGGCGCAGCCGGTCCGGATTGACCAGCACCTTGTACTGTTTCTGGAAGCCGCCCTGCGAATTGATTTCCGCGACACCGGTGGTCGAGCGCAGCAGCGGCCGCACCACCCAGTCCTGAATGGTGCGTCGCTCGGTCAGCTCGGCCTGCGTCAGTTCCCGGTCGCCGTCGTCCGGTTTCACCAGCGTGTATTGATAGACCTCACCCAGACCGGTGGACACCGGGCCGAGTACCGGCACGACGCCCGCCGGCATGCGGTCGCGCACTTCGAGCAGGCGTTCCATCACCAGCTGGCGCGCGAAGTACAGATCGGTCTTGTCGGTGAACACCAGTGTGATCAGCGACAGGCCCGGCTTGTTCAGCGAGCGCATTTCGACCAGACCGGGCAGGCCGGTCATGCCGATTTCGACCGGCACGGTGATGAAGCGCTCGACTTCCTCCGGCGAGCGCCCGGGCGCGTCGGTGGCGATCTGCACCTGCACGTTGGTCACGTCGGGGAAGGCATCCACCGACAGCTTGCGCGCGGCGTCCAGACCGAAGGCCAGCAGACACAGCGCAACCACTACTATCACGAGGCGCTGTTTGAGCGCCCCGCGTACAAGTCCTTCAATCATGTTTCATCCAATCCGGTAGCGAGTGGGGACAAGGTTGCGAAGACGGCATCAATCCGTTTCCTTGCGCTTGCGCTCGTTGTTCAGATGGAAGGCACCGTCGACCACGATGCGCTGCCCTTCGGTCAGTCCGGACAGCACCGGCCGCACCTCGCCGATCGCCTGGCCGAGCTTGACCGGCGTCATGCGGTACTGGCCGGGCGCCACTTCGACAAACACCTGGTCGCTGTCGCTTTCGCGGACGACCGCCTTGCCCGGCACGGCGAGTCGCTTGGTCGGACGGGTTTCGATCAGCACGGTGGCCAGCATCGCGGGCTTGAGCGAACGGTCGGCATTGTCGAGTTCGCTGCGCACGGTCACGGTGCGGGTCACCGGATCGACGGTGTCGGCGATGTAGATCAGCTTGGCGGTGAGCTGTTGGCCGAGCGACGGAATTTCGACCTGGATGTTCTGACCCGCCCGCACCTGGCCGGCCTGCTGCTCCGGCACTTCGGCTTCGACCCACACGCGCGACAGGTCGGCGATGGAAAACAGCACTTCGCTGGGCTGCACCACCTGACCCTGGGTGACCTTGCGCTCGACCACGGTGCCCGCCATGGTCGCGACGACCGGCGATACCGAATTGATGGCGCCGGTTTCGGTCAGCTTGTCGAGCGCCCGCTGGCTGACGCCGAGCACGCGCAGCTGGTCGGCCGCGGCACGCTGTTCGGACTGCGAAATGGCCAGTTCGCTCTCGCGCCGCTGCAGCTCGGCGCTGCCGATCACGTCGGCATCGAGCAGCTGACGGGCGCGCTCGACGCTGCGCTGGTTCAGCTGCGCCTGTGCGCGTGCCTTCATGTAGGAAAGCTGGGCGGCGCCCAGTTCGGTGCTGTTGAGCACCGCCAGCGTCTGGCCGACCTTCACCTGCTGGCCCAGCATGGCCTGCAGTTCGCTGATGCGGCCGGTGACGGTGGCGCCGATGCGGGTGATGCGCTGTTCGTCGAAATCGACCTGACCGGCCACGCGCAGCATGTCGGACAGTTCGACGCTGGTCACTTCACCCAGCTGGATGATGCGGGTCAGGTTTTCGCCGGCCGACACCAGATTGGGGTCGGCCGGTGCAGCCGCCTTGGCCGGTTCGGCCTTGTCGGCTTCGCCGCAGCCGGCGAAAATCAGTGAGGCGCCAAGCAGGCTGGCGTAGAGCAGCGGACGGGTGATTGAAGTCATGTTCGGTCCAGGATCTTGATGATTGGAATGGGTAGCGGGGCGGGCAGGCGGCGCGTCAGCGGACGGCGCTGAGCCGCTCGATCTCGACCACGGCGGCGCTCAGGTCATAGCGCGCGCTGATCAGTTCGTTGCGCACCGCGCGGAACACGCGCTGTGCGTCGAGGAAGTCGAGAATGCCGCGCTCGCCGAACCGGTAGGCGGCTTCGGCCACCTTCAATGCGGCTTCAGCTTCGCGCACGATGCCGGTTTCAAGCGCGCTGACCTGATTGCGCGACAGTTCGAACTGGCGGTAGGCGGCATCGAGCTGCTGCTGCAGCTGGAACAGCCGGTTGTCCAGCTGCAGGCGGGTGCGCTCGACCTGCGCGCCGGCCTGGGCGATCTGGCCCTGGCGGCGATCGAAGATCGGAATGGTCACCGCGACGCCGATGCGATTGGCGTCGTATTCCGGGTCGCGGTCGCGCGCCAGCTTGAGCGACACGTCCGGCATGCGACGCAGCTTCTCAAGCTCGCGCTGTTCGGTGAAACGATCGATCTCGGCCTTCAGGCGGAAGATTTCCGGATTGCGCGCCAGCATGTCGTCGCGCAGCTGGCCCAGCGGCGGCAACTCGAAATCACGCTCCAGGTCACCCTGCAGTTCGAATTCTTCCGGCAGCTGACCGGCGACCAGCGCGCGCAGCCGGGCCTTGGCCTGCACGATGCGCAGCACGGCGGCGTCGGCATTTTTCTGTGCGGTGAGCAGTTCGGTGTCGGCGCGGATCAGTTCATACCGCGGCGCCTCGCCGGTATTGACGCGCACTTCGACCCGGTTGCGGATCGAGCGCGCCAGTTCCAGATCTTCCCGCGCGGCGCGCAGCTCGGCCTGGTAGCGGATGACCAGATAGTAGTTCTGCTTCAACTGCGCCAGCAGGTCGATCTCGAACGACTGCACGCCGGACTGCGCAGACACCACGCCAGCCTCGGCCACGCGCAGCCGGGCGTCGCGCTGCGAGGGGTAATCGAAGCGCTGCGACAGACCTATCGTGCCCAGCGAACCGGGCGCGAGATTGGGGCCGCGCGAGTTCCGGTCGCCGCCCATCACCTCCAGCTCCGGATTGGGGTAGGCGCGCGCGGTGATCGTGTCGGCGCGACTGACCTCGACATCAGCCCGTGCGGCGCCCAGCGATGGATTCGCTTCCAGTGCCAGCGCTTTCAATTGTTCCAGCGTGTAAGGCTCGGCGGCGTGAGCCACCTGCACGCAAAGGCCAATGACGGCCAGCAAGGCAATTGCTTTTGTTTTCATGGGTCTGCGTAGTGATTTCGATGGACAGGACCGGCTGCGTGCACGTCCGGCCACGCAGCCATGAAACGGTCGGGAGCACCGGGCAGCGCCCGGGCGTGACACCCCGGAAGGGTGCCGGTTCAGGCCAGCCGGGGCGGCCGCAGCAGAACCTGCGCGGGTTCGGGCTGCTGCAAGGCGAACACTTCGCCGTCGAGCGCCGGCCGCGCAGAAAAGGATCTTCCGGGGATGACGTGGGCCGCGACCGGATCGGTCGGGTCACCCGCAATGCTGAGAAAATGGCTGAGTGCGCTGTGCGGGTCGAGCGGCACATCGAGCGACGCTTCGACGCCGGTGCATGTTTCGCACCCGAACGGTGCATCGAAACTGTCGTCAACGGCGGTATCCGCGTTCGTCCAGAGAGACGACAGCGCGATCAACATCAAGCCGATGAACAGCAGTGTACGTGCGAGAACCATAGAGGCCTCCGAGTCGTGGCGTCGGTCAAAAGTTCCTTCCCTTGGCGCGCCGCGGATTTTGCAGTGCACCACGATACAGCATCAAGCAGCATCCATGCCGGCCACCCGGCCAGCTTTGCTAAACTATGCCAGCTGTTCTCCCACACCGGTAAACCTACATGCTGAAGTTGTTGCGCTGCACCGCATTTGTCCTTCCCGTCCTGAGCGTGCTGATACCGTCTCCCGCCCTTGCAGACCTGATTCCGCCACCGCAGCCGGACGCCAGGGCCTGGCTCCTGGTCGACCATGATTCCGGCACCGTCATGGCCGAATCGCGGCCGGACGAACAGGTCGAGCCGGCTTCGCTGACCAAGCTGATGACGGCCTATCTGACTTTCAAGGCCCTCAAGACCGGCCAGCTCAAACCCGACCAGACCGTACCGGTGAGCGTGAAGGCCTGGAAGACCGGCGGCTCGAAAATGTTCATCGCACCGGATCGCCCGGTCACCGTGGAAGAACTGCTCAAGGGCATGATCATCCAGTCCGGCAATGACGCCTGTGTTGCACTGGCCGAAGTCATCGCCGGTTCGGAAGAAGCGTTCGCGCAGATGATGACGCGCGAGGCGCAGCGCCTCGGCATGACCGGTACGCAGTATCGCAACGCCAACGGCCTGACGGAAGCCGGACATTTCACGACTGCACGCGACCTGTCGCTGCTGGCGCGCGCGCTGATCCGCGACTTTCCGGAGTACTACGGGCTGTATTCGACGCTCGACTACACCTACAACAACATCAAGCAGGGCAACCGCAACCGCCTGCTGACGATGGACCCGAGCGTGGATGGGCTGAAGACCGGTTTCACCGATGCCGCCGGCTGGTGCCTGGTGTCGTCGGCGAAGCGTGACGGGCGTCGCGTGGTGTCGGTGCTGCTCGGCGCGCCGAACGAGAACGGCCGCATCGAATCATCGCGCGCACTGCTGAACTACGGCTTCAACGCCTACGAGAACGCGAAACTCGCCGCCGCCGGCGAGGCGCTCGGCCAGCCCGCTGTATACAAGGGTGCCGCGGCGCAGGTCACGGTCGGCCCGGCCAGCGACGTGGTGCTGACGCTGCCGCGCGGCCAGGCCGCCAAGGCCACGCGCGACATCGTGCTGACCACGCCGGTGATCGCGCCGGTCGCCGTCGGCCAGCAACTGGGCACGATGAAGCTGCTGGTCGATGGCCAGCCGGTCGGCGAAGTGGCGCTGGTGGCGCAGACGGCGGTCGAGGAAGGCGGTTTCTTCCGCCGCATCTGGGACACGATACGACTGTGGTTCGGCTGGTGACACGCTGACATGACTGACAGCCTGCTCGAATTTCCGACCGACTTTCCGCTGAAGATCATGGGCGAGCGCCATGACGACTTCGCGCAGGAAATGGTCGATGTGGTGCTGCGCCATGCACCGGACTTCGTGCCGGCCAGCCTTGAGATGCGGCCGTCGTCGGGCGGGCGCTACATCAGCCTGACCGCGACCATCAACGCCACCTCGCGCGAACAGCTCGATGCGCTGTACCGCGAACTGAGCAGCCACCCGATGGTGAAAGTGGTGCTGTGACGGCACAGGTCGTGCCGCTCGGACGGGCCGGCTACCGCGAGGTGTTCGATGCGATGAAGGCGTACAACGCACGCGCCGCAGCGGAACACCTGCCGGACCAGTTCTGGCAGGTCGAACACCCGCCGGTGTTCACGCTCGGTCTGGCCGGCAAGCGCGAACACCTGCTGCACGACATCGGCGTGCCGGTGGTCGAATCCGATCGCGGCGGCCAGATCACCTACCACGGCCCCGGCCAGGTCGTGATCTACACGCTGCTCGACCTGAAACGCGCCGGCCTCGGCGTGCGCGAACTGGTGAACCGCATCGAGCAGGCGGTCATGGACCTGCTCGCCGGGCACGGCATCGAGGCCCGGCGGCGCGCCGGCGCACCCGGCGTCTATGTCGGCCCGGCCGGTGACGACGCCAAGATCGCCGCGCTCGGCCTGCGCGTGAAGCATGGCCACACCTATCACGGCGTGTCGCTCAACGTCGATATGGATCTTTCACCGTTTGCCGCGATCAACCCGTGCGGCTACAGTGGATTGCGCGTGACACAGACGCGCGACCTCGGCATCGATCTCCCACCGGAGGCGATCTGCCGGCAACTGACCGACGCGCTACAGCGCGCCCTCTACCCGACAGGCACGACACCGCCATGACCGACACCACCTACGACCCGACCCACAAGCAGAAGGGTTCGCTGAAGACCGCCCGCATCCCGATCAAGGTGGTGCCGGCGGAAACGCTGCGCAAGCCGGACTGGATCCGCGTGCGCGCCGCGCGCCCGGACAGCCGCTTCGGCGAGATCAAGCAGATCCTGCGCGAACACGACCTGCACACGGTGTGCGAAGAGGCGAGCTGTCCGAACATCGGCGAGTGCTTCGGCAAGGGCACGGCCACCTTCATGATCATGGGCGACAAGTGCACGCGCCGCTGCCCGTTCTGCGACGTCGGCCACGGCCGGCCCGACCCGCTGGATGTCGACGAGCCGGAGAAGCTGGCGAAAACCATCGCCGCGCTGAAGCTGAATTACGTGGTGATCACCAGCGTGGACCGCGACGACCTGCGCGACGGCGGCGCACAGCACTTCGTCGATTGCATCCGCGCAGTGCGCACCCATTCGCCGCGCACGACCATCGAAGTGCTGGTGCCCGACTTCCGCGGCCGGCTCGATGTCGCGCTCGGCATCCTGAACGCCGCGCCGCCGGACGTGATGAACCACAACCTCGAATCGGTGCCGCGGCTGTACGCACAGGTGCGGCCGGGCTCTGACTATGCGCATTCGCTGCGCCTGCTGAAGGAATTCCGCGCGCTGCACCCGGAGGTGCCGACCAAGAGCGGCCTGATGCTCGGACTGGGCGAAACCGACGACGAAATCCTGCAGGTGATGCGCGACCTGCGCGCGCACGACGTGCAGATGCTCACCCTGGGCCAGTACCTGCAACCGTCCGGCGGCCACCTGCCGGTGCTGCGCTATGTGCATCCGGACGGCTTCGCGATGTTCGAACGCGAAGCGAACGCCATGGGCTTCACCCACGCCGCCTGCGGCCCGATGGTGCGCTCCAGCTACCACGCCGACCAGCAGGCGCACGCCGCCGGCGTAAATATCGGCCGCTGACCGCTCCTGTAACCGATGGCCGCGCCCCCAAAAGGGCAGCGCGCCCGGAAACCACACCGAGCCCTCAAGCGCAGGGACTGTGGGAGCGACGGCCCCGTCGCGATCGGTGCCGTGACCATCACAGTGCGAAGTGCGCATCGCGGCGAGGCCGCCGCTCCCACAAGGGCGGAGCGAGGTTTCGGCGAGCACTGCTCGCCGCCCGCGGAGCCGGTTGGCCATGCAGGGCCAACCGTGGATCGCCGCTCCCGCAGAAGTTGCTGATCAGACGAGCCAGTCCGGGCGCAGCAGCATCACTGCGCCGAGCGCCAGCATTACCAGGCCGCTCACCAGCTTGAGCAGGCGGCCTCCGCGCTCGGTGAGCTTGCCGCTGCCCAAGGCGGCAACAGCGGTACCGACCATGAGCGCGTCGTCGGCGATGTAGCCGACGATGTACAACGCCAGATAGCCGTAGTGCGCCGATGGGCTCAGCGCATGCTGCGCCAGCACCGAGGTATAGAGCGCCGGCAGGCCGGCCGTGCACAGCAGCTCGATCAGGTTCACCAGCACGGCGAGCGCGGCCACCGACAGCAGCGACACCGGCAATGACGGTGCCTGCACGACGCGACGCATGCGCGCATAAAGGCCGGGCTTGGCCGACTCGGGGATGGACAGCGACAGCCCGCGGCCGAAGGCGAAGAAATCCTTCACATTGATCGCACCGATGAGCAGCGCCAGCGACGCCAGTGCGCCGCGCACCAGCGGCGTCAGGCCGACCGCCAGAAACAGGTTGAGCCAGGCCGCCATGAAGGCGAAGTACACCGCACCGCTGACCAGCACGAAGACGCCTGCGATCAGCGCCATCCGCCGGCGATCCTGCAGCCGCACCAGCAGCGACAGCAGGAACAGCAGCACCCACATCGCGCACGGGTTGAAGCCGTCCAGAAGGCCGAGCGCGAGCGTGAATGCCGGCAGGCCCAGCCGCGCCACATCCAGTTCGCCGATCAGCGGCAGGTGCAGTGTGGCGGACGGCGGGCCCCGGCCGGTGTCGGCGATGAAGGCGAGCAGCGCCGGCCCGCCCTCGAAGCCGCTGATCACCCGCCCGCCCAGCACGAAGGTGGGCACGCCGGGCGGCCAGATGCCGGCCTGCTGCGACAGCGCGATCAGTTCATCGCGCGCCGCCTGATCGGCAATCACGTCGTGATAGACGATGCGCAGCCCCGGCCGCGCCGAGGACTGCACATCGTCGAGAAAGCGCTTTGCCTCGGCGCAGTGCGGACAACCGCGCTGCACATAGACATGCAGCGTGTCATCCGCGTCGCCGGCCTGGACGGCCGTCGCGGACACGGCCAGCAGCACGCACCACAGCAGATGCAGCAGGACAGTTCGGATGCGGGCGAAGGTCATCGGGCAACAGCCGCCTTGAGGAGCGCCCGATTATCGCGCCCTTGTTACGGCCGGTCGCTGCGGTACATCTTGTCCGGATTCATCTTCATGCTCCACGGCAGGCCGGAGTTCTGCCAGCCGTTCTGCAGGCGGAAACCCTTCTGCGGGCCGTCCTTGATCGGCGCCCCCTGGAAGCCATGTTCGACGTAGCGCGCATTCGGAAATCCATTGGCGCGCAGAAAGGTCGCGCTCGGTTCGCCGCGTTCGCTGCCGGAACGACACATGGTGATGACTTCGGCATCGGCGCCCAGTCCGCGCTTGTCCAGTTCGGCCTTGATCTGTGCCGCGAAGTCGGGATTCTGGAAGGTCTTGAACACGTTCTTTTCGGCATTCCACTTCGTGCGATCGACGATCAGGTAGGGAATGTTCACGTGCGCCGCGTCGGTGAAGCCGACGAACATGATTTCGACCGGATCGCGCACATCGACCAGCAGCACCTTGCTGTCGGCCTTCTGCACGGCGGCGTGCGCGTCGGCCGCCGAGATCGCCATGTCGACGGCGGATGCGGTGAGCGTTGCCAGCGACAGCGCGGCAGCGAGGAACAGTCTTTTCATGATGTGTCTTCTCCAGGGTCAGTGCGGATGCATGGCTTCATCGTGCGCCATTCGCGCGTGCCTGCCAGTGACTGCGATCACCGACGGAACGCGCGGGGTGTTCTGCGCCGGGCCCGGAGACGCTTGCATACCGAGCCGAGCGGACCTGCAGCCGCCTTCATGCGTGTGCGTCTGGCGTGTGTGTGTCATGGCGCGGGCCGGACACCGCGGTCAGCAGCGGCCAGACGAATGCGAACACCAGAACGCCGACTGCCACCGACAGGCCGATCAGATTGGCCCAGTCGACCCAGTAGCCCATTTCGCTGATCGAAGACCGGGTCACGAACGGCACCAGCCAGACGGCCAGTGCGGCAAAGGTTGCTCCGATCACCAGCGATGCCGGAAGCGCTTCCCGCCAATGGGCGTGGCGGCGCAACAGCGCCGCCGACATGAGCGCGATCCATACCGCGGCGGCACCCCCTAGCCACGGCAATGCGGTCAGCGCCAGTTCGAACACGATATTCAGGCCCAGCCATATTTCGTACATGTCGTTCTCCTCACACCCTGCCCTTGGCCACCGCCATGTAGGCAGGCTTGAGCAGGCGGTATTTCATCAACCAGGCGAAGTAGCTGTCCTGCAGCGGTTCGATCATGGGCAGTGAAGGCACCAGTCGGCCTTCGTAATCGAACTCGACCAGCAGCGCCGAGCCTTCGCGCAGCAGCAGCGGGCAGGAGGTGTAGCCGTCGAAGCGCTGCGACGGCTCGCCGCCGGCAATCACGTCGAGCAGGTTGCGTGCGACCAGCGGCGCGCTCTTCTTGATCGTCGCCGCCGTCTTGCCGCGCGGCGTGCCATTGATGTCGCCCAGACCGAACACGTTCGGGTAGCGGCGGTGGCGCAGCGTGTCCTTGTCGACCTCCAGCCAGCCGCCGCCGGCGAACGGACCGTCCTGCCAGGCGAGCGGGCTGTTCTTCACCGCGTCCGGTGCGCGCATCGGCGGCACCACGTGGATGAAGTCGTAGCCCAGTTCGTTCCGCTCGCCCTCGGGTGTCAGGAAGGTGGCGCGCCGTGTGCCGATGTCGATCGCGACCAGCTTGCTGTTGAAGGTGACCGGCACGTCCAGGTCGGCCCAGCGGCGGAGCACGTCGTCATTGACCGGCTTCACGCTGAAGATGTTGTCGAGCGCAGAGTGGAAGCTCACTTTCGACGACGCGTGCATGCCCGCTTCGCGCAGGCGGTCCGCCAGCATGAAGGTCATCTTCAGCGGCGCGCCGGCGCACTTGAGCGGCGTTGCCGGAAGCGTCATCAGCGCCTCGCCGCCCTGCCGGCGAAACGCATCCATCGCCAGCCAGGTCGCCTGCGCCGCCCGCGGTCCGGGATAGACACTGGTCAGGCCGTTGGCGCCGATGGCCGATACGTCCATGCCTTCGATCTGCGCGTAATCCAGATGCAGGCCGGTCGCCACCACCAGGTAGTCGTAGCGGATGCGCTGGCCGCCTTCGGTGATCAGCGTGTTGGCGTCGGGGTCGAACCCGGCCGCCATGTCCTTCACCCATTCGACGCGGCCGGGCAGCAGGTCGGCGTTGCGGTCGCTCACCTTGTCCACCGGCCAGATGCCGGTCGCCACCAGCGTGTAGCCCGGCTGGTAGTTGTGGATTTCCTTGCGGTCGACAATCGTGATCTTCGCGCCGTCGAGTTCGCGCGAAAGGCGATTGGCGATGGCCACGCCGCCCAGCCCGCTGCCGGCGATGACGATGTGCGCCGAGGTCTTCACCCCCGCCCGCGCGGGGCGCGGTGTTGCAGCGCCAAGTGCCGCAGCGCCCAGCGGCAGTGCCGAGGCGCGCAGCATGAAGCGCCGCCGGCCGATGTCCGGCGGCGCTGTAGGTAATGCGACGTCCTGCTTGCCTTGTGTCATGAAGGTCTCCTCCCGGCATGCTGCCGTGTATGGCTTTCTAGGAAAGGGTCTGCAGGCGCAGCACGGCAAGCGCGATGCCGGTGAAGCAGGCCAGACCCGAAAAGCCTGCTCGCCACAGAATGAATCGCGGGCGGAAGCCGACGCCGGACACGAAGCCGGCGCTCATCGCCCAGAACAGCGCCATCGCCGCCCAGTGGTCGGCGCCGCCGGCCGGCGCAGCCAGCGCATGCGGCCAGACGGTGATGCCCAGCATGATGGCGATGGCCGCCAGCAGCGGCAGCGGTCGTATCGACCCGGCGGCTGCCGGCTCAGCCGGCGTGTGCGTCGCGGCCATGGTCGTTCTCCCCGCGTGCGCGGATGGCATCCAGGCGCGACTGCTCGCGCGCCGCCTCGTTCTCGCCCCACAGCGTGTTCAGGATGGCCAGCAGCACCGCGAAGCCGATGCCCAGTACCCAGGCGAAATACCACATGTGCATCTCCTTTGATTGCAGGGACTCAGTAGGCCGAATGTTCGTTCTCGCGCAGCCACGCCGTGGTCACCTTGCCGGCCATCACCTTGTAGGCCCAGCTGGTGTAGGCGACGATGAGGGGCATGAAGAGAAGCGTGGCCCAGAACATGATTCCCAGCGTGCGCTGGCTGGACACCGCATCCCACACGGTCAGGCTGGCGCCGGGCACGGTGGAGGACGGCATGACGAAGGGAAACATCGACACGCCCGCCGTGCCGATGACGCCGGTGATGGCGACCGACGAGGCGACGAAGGCGATCAGCGTTCGGCCGCGCATCACGGCCAGCAGGGCCAGTATCGCGCCGGCATAGGCCAGCGCAGGCACGACGAGGGTCGCGGGTGCGGCGGCGTAGTTGGCCAGCCAGGCGCCCGGCTGGCGCACCACAGTCTTGGCCAACGGATCGGGCTGAGCCGCCGTGTCGACGACCGACGTGATGGCGTAGCCGAAATCGCCCGCTGCAATCCAGATGCCTGCAGCGGTGAAACCCAGCAGCATGACGAGGCCGAACAGCAGCGCGGCGGTGCGCGCCCGGCGCTGGATGTCGCCTTCGGTGCGATGCGCCAGATAGATGGCGCCGTGCATCGTGATCATCGCCGTGCTCACCACGCCGCACAGCAGCGCAAACGGGTTGAGCAACTGCCAGAAGCTGCCTGTGTAGTGCGACACCAGCGTGTTTTCGAAGTAGAAGGGCACGCCCTGCAGAAGGTTGCCGAAGGCCACGCCGAAGATGAGTGGCGGCACCGCACCGCCGATGAACAGCCCCCAGTCCCAGGTGCTGCGCCAGGTCGCGTTGTGGATCTTGCTGCGGTAGTCGAAGCCGACCGGGCGGAAGAACAGCGCCCACAGCACGGCCAGCATGGCCCAGTAGAAGCCGCTGAACGCGGTGGCGTACACCAGCGGCCAGGCGGCGAAGATCGCACCGCCGCCGGTGATGAACCACACCTGGTTGCCATCCCAGTGCGGGCCGACGGTGTTGATGATGACGCGACGTTCTTCGTCGCTGCGCCCGGCGAAGGGCAGCAGCGTGCCCACGCCCATGTCGTGGCCGTCCATGATGGCGAAGCCGATCAGCAGCACGCCGACCAGCAGCCACCAGATGATCTTCAGGGTTTCGTAGTCGAACATGATCGTTCTCCGTTCAGGCGTGTGCGGGCGGGGCGGGAGTGGCGTGTGCCGCTTCGTGGTCGTAGCGGCCAGTACCCAGACTGCCCGGGCCCTGACGGGCGAACTTCACCATCAGGTACATCTCGACGATGAGCAGCACGGTGTAGAAGGTGACGAAGCCGGCCAGCGAGCCGTACAGGCTTTCGACACTGAGCGTCGATACCGACAGGTGGGTCGGCAGCACGCCGTAGATGGTCCAGGGCTGACGCCCGTATTCGGCGACGAACCAGCCCATTTCCGACGCGATCCACGGCATCGGCAGAAACCACAGCGACCACTTCAGCAGCCAGGGCCGCTGTGCGAAATCACCCTTGATCGAGGACCACAGCGCGAGGCCGAACAGCGCCAGCATGGCGAAGCCCAGTGCGACCATGATGCGGAAGGTCCAGAACAGGGGGGTGACGCGCGGCAGCGTGTCGCGGGCGGCTCGGTCGATCAGTTCCGGTGTCACCTCGTCCATCGACGCGACGTACTTCTTCAGCAGCAGGCCGAAGCCGAGATCGGCCTTCACCTTGTCGAAGGCGAGGCGTGCATCGGCGTTCTCCGGATGGGCCCGCAGGGTGTCGAGCAGTTTCACCGCCTCGATGCCGGTCACCACGCGTTCGCGGTTGCGGACCAGGATGTCCTTCAGTCCCGGCAGCTCCTTGTCCAGCGAGCGCGTACCGATGAGGCCCATCACGTAGGGAATGTGCAGCGCGTAGTCATTGCGCATTTCCGCCTCGTTCGGAATCGCGATCACGTTGAAGCCGGCCGGCGCGGGTTCGGTCTCCCACATCGCTTCCATCGCCGCCAGCTTGGTCTGTTGCGCCTCGCCCACCGTGTAGCCCGATTCGTCGCCGAGCACGATGACCGAACACACCGAGGCGAAGCCGAAGGCGGCGGCGATGCGGAAGCTGCGCTTGGCGAATTCGGTGTCGCGACCGCGCAGCAGATACCAGGACGAGATCGACAGCACGAACATGGCACCGGTCACGTAACCGGCCGACACGGTATGCACGAACTTGGCCTGGGCATCCGGGTTGAACACCACAGCCCAGAAGTCGGTCAATTCCATGCGCATCGTGACGAAACTGAATTCGGCGCCGACCGGGTTCTGCATCCAGCCATTGGCGATCAGGATCCACAGCGCCGACAGATTGGTGCCGATGGCCATCAGCAGCGTCACCAGCAGATGCTGGCGGCGCGAGAGGCGATCCCAGCCGAAGAAGAACAGGCCGATCATGGTCGATTCGAGGAAGAAGGCCATCAGCCCCTCGATCGCCAGCGGCGCGCCGAAAATGTCGCCGACGTAGTGCGAGTAGTAGGCCCAGTTGGTGCCGAACTGGAATTCCAGCGTGATGCCGGTGGTCACGCCGAGCGCGAAGTTGATGCCGAACAGCTTGCCCCAGAAGCGCGTCATGTCCTTGTAGATCACATTGCCGGTCATGACATACGCGCTTTCCATGATGACCAGCAGCCAGACCATGCCCAGCGTCAGCGGCACGAACAGGAAGTGGTACATCGCGGTGGCCGCGAATTGCAGCCGGGACAGATCGACGAGTTGTTCACTGACCATGACGGTCTCCAGTGGTCGAAGGGAATTCAATGCGGGACGGCGCTGACACCTGGACGGCGACCGCTGCGGCATCCACCGTCACGCGCGCATCGCGGACGAAGGCCCACCACAGGCCGGTGAGCACCACCAGCTTGAGGACGACGACGACGACGATGTCACGCATCAACTTCCGGTCTGCCAGATTCATGGCGCACTCCGCTTGAACAGCCATGACCTATCAAGTGTCGTGCCACCCGGACTGGTGTTGAAAAATATGTTGCCGATCAGTGGCTTGTGATCTTGGTCAGCATGCAGTGCTTGACCTTGTGGCTGACAGCGACACAGACTGACAGCCCGATCACGTCAGAACTGTCAGTGCCATGTCAGACGAACTGCGTCCGCTGCCCGAACTGGTGTCCTTCATCGAACTGGCACCCGAACCGCACATCCTGTTCGACCGCGACTACCGCGTGATCGCCGCCAACAAGGCCTACCGCGCGCAGTACGGCGGCGGGCGCAGCGTGGTCGGGCGCACCTGTTACGACGTGTCGCACCACTACAGCGTGCCGTGCGACCGCGCCGGCGAGGCCTGCCCGCTGGCGCGCAGCCTGGAATCGGAGCAGCGCGAACGCGTGCTGCATCTGCACCAGACGCCGCGCGGCGAGGAGTACGTGAACATCGAACTGACACCGGTGCGCAACGTCAGCGGCGACATCGCGTGGTTCATCGAAAAGATGGAGCCGCTGAAGGTGGCGCGCGGCGTGTCCGAACGCAGCGGCCTGATCGGCCGCGCGCCCGCCTTCCAGCGCATGCTCGAACTGGTGGCGCGGGTCGCGCCGTCGGACGCCAGCGTGCTGCTGCAGGGCGAATCCGGCAGCGGCAAGGAACTGGTGGCGCAGGCGGTGCACGACGCCAGCCGGCGCGCCGACCGCCCCTTCGTCGCGGTGGATTGTTCCGGCCTGCAGGACACGCTGTTCGAAAGCGAGCTGTTCGGCCACGAGAAGGGCGCCTTCACCGGCGCCATCGCACGCAAGGCGGGTCTGGTCGAGGCGGCCAGCGGCGGCACGCTGTTCCTCGACGAGCTGGGCGACATTCCGCTGACCATGCAGGTGAAGCTGCTGCGCCTGCTGGAGACCGGCACCTATCGCCGCGTCGGCTCCACCGAACTGATGCGCGCCGACGTCCGCCTGGTGTCGGCCACGCACCGGCCGCTGAAGCAGATGATTGCCGAAGGCCGCTTCCGGCAGGACCTGTACTACCGACTGAACGCCTTCCCCATCGTCGTGCCGCCGCTGCGCGAACGGCGCGAAGACCTGCCGCTGCTGGTCGAGTCGTTGCTGGCACGCGTTGCACCCGGCCGCCGGCTCACCGTGGCGCCGGCGGCCATGCGCGCGCTGCAGGCCTATGCCTTTCCCGGCAATGTGCGCGAGCTGCGCAATGTGCTGGAACGCGCCAGCTTGCTGTGCGACGGCGAAGAGATCGGCACGCAGCATCTCGATGAGGAAATCTGCATCGGCTGCGCCGGCCCTGCCCGCCGTGACGCGACAGGCGGTCTGCCGGTGGAGGGCGAGGGCGCGGTCGATCTGGACGAGGCGCAGCGTCAGATGCTCGCGCGCGTGGTGCGCAACCACACCGGCAGCCGCCACGACCTCGCCCGCAAGCTCGGCATCAGCGAACGCACGCTGTACCGCCGGCTGCGCGCGCTGGGCATTGCGCAGGACTGAAACCGGCGCTGCGGGCGGCGCGACTGCGCCATCGCTGGCAGGCAGCCCTGCCTGCGCTGGCAGTGCGGCAGTGGATGCCCACCGGTGCTTCGCCCGCAAACGGCGCGCAGCGGTGCGCGTACCGGGTGGTACGCGGATTGCGAATGTCCCGTGACAGAAACCGGCAACCGGGGGCAGGCAGCGCCCCGTTCGACCGTGCGGGCCGCGCGCTTCCAGACTCGCGCAGCCCGTGCGTGCGGCCCCGATGCCCGCCGTGACCCGGGTCGCCGGCTTCGTCCTTTTCCGCATGCTTCACCGGAGCCCGTGCCATGACCCACACGACCGAACTGCCCACCCTCCTCCCGCACGCGATGTGCGCCGACCGCCGCCGCCTGCTGATCGCCACCACCGGCGTCGGCGCCATTGCCGTGGCGGCGACCGCCGTTCCCTTCCTGTCCAGCTTCGCGCCGTCCGATCGGGCGCGCGCCGCCGGCGCGCCGGTCGAAGCCGACGTGAGCAAGCTGGCGCCGGGCAGCATGATGACCGTCGAATGGCGCGGCAAACCGGTTTGGGTGCTGCACCGCACGCCCGACATGCTGGCCGCGCTAGAGCGGCACGAAGCACGGCTGGCCGACGCCACATCGGCCGAAGCCCAGCAGCCCGGCTATGCCGCCAACCGCGAGCGCGCGCGCCGCGCCGACTATCTGGTGGTGATCGGCATCTGCACCCACCTCGGCTGCTCGCCGACCGAAAAGATCGACACCGGCAGCAGTTCGGGGCTGGGCGACGACTGGCCGGGCGGCTTCCTGTGCCCCTGCCACGGCTCGACCTTCGACCTCGCAGGACGCGTGTTCCGCAACCAGCCGGCGCCGACCAACCTCGAAGTGCCGCCCTACCAGTGGCTGTCGGATACGCGGCTGCTGATCGGCGACGACGGCGCGACCGCGGCCTGAAGCCGGGAACCGAAGTCGATCGCGGCAGTGGTCGCGAGGCGGGCAAAGGCCCAGTGGACAATCCGATTTTTGTGGATACAACAAATCGGTACGCCTGACCTACGACCCCGCCAAAAGTGAGCGTAATGTCAAGAGCGCGGCATGCCATTCGCGCTTGCCCAACAGTTCGACTGGAGCCTCGCCCTCATCGTCGAGGACACTCGGCAAGCGCACCCGGAGCGGCGTTTTCAGGCGCTGGGCTTCATCGATGAGCACTTGTGCATGCTGGTGTTCACACCACGCGAAGGCGCACTGCACGTGATCAGCCTGCGCCGGGCCAACAAACGCGAAAGGACTCGTTATGAAGCGCAAACCCGACCCTGAACGCCTGGACGCCGATGCACCCGAGGCCACCGAGGAATGGTTCGCGAAAGCGCGGCCCGCGAAAAGCGTGCTGGCCGAGTTGATGGGCGAAGACGTGGCTGAAGAAATGCTGAAGCCCAAGCGAGGACGACCCGTAACGCTCCAGCCGAAGGCGCACGTCAACATTCGCCTGGATGCGGACATTCTTGAGGCATTCAAGGATGGCGGAGTGGGCTGGCAGACGCGTATCAACAGTGCGCTCCGCGATTGGCTGAAAACGCACCCCGGCGACCGAAAAGACTGATCGGGCGCGGGTCAGGGCACGCTTCGAGGATCGTCGTCCCAGAGGCCTTCGAGCCGCTCTCCGTGTCGCGGCGTGATCGGCGAAGCCATCATTCTGCTTGCCGCGCTCGTGCGACACGAAGCGCAGCAGCCCGCCTATGCACCGACGCGAGCGTGCACGCCGCACCGATCAGTGCCCCAAGGGTGGAGGGCGGGAGCAGGGTATTCCCGACCCGATGAGAACAGGCTATCCCGAGCGGCGATGTATCGCTGTCAGATGTAAGCACAGAGGAGCCAGCGCAATGGGCTGGTGTGGCCTCATCACCTTCTGTGAGCTACCGCACCACCCGTGCAAAGGCTGTAAATACATACACTTCATGGGCTTAGACAAGCGTATTGCTAGGATGCTTCGCAGGGCGTAATGTCCGCAACCATTCCCAGCGATGAAATGTGGTGGCAAGCATGGCAACAGAGCTAAGAACAGGACTCGAGATCGACATCGACGCTGCGTACCGGTACCTCGCAATCGCGCGGCAGCATCATTCACAAGCTGACATAGCCTCGTATCTGGACGTCAATGTCAAAACCGTCCAGCGTTGGGAGGCCCGGCAATCGATGCCCAAGCCTTATCTGACGCATGCCCTGCGTCAGTTGATCCTTCCGTTCGGCATGCCGAAAACCGATGACGCCGAGTTCACCTTCATTGATCTCTTTGCGGGAGTGGGCGGAATCCGGGCAGCCTTTGAGGGAATCGGCGGACGTTGTGTCTTTACAAGTGAGTGGGACACCTACGCGCAGAAGACCTACGCGGAGAACTTTCCTGACGGACATCTCATCGCAGGTGACATAACCAAGATCGCTGCGGGCGACATACCGCACCACGACGTATTGTTGGCAGGCTTTCCGTGCCAGCCTTTTTCGATTGCCGGTGTAAGCAAAAAGAACGCACTCGGGCGGGCGCACGGCTTCCACGACGAAACGCAAGGAACATTATTCTTCGACGTATGCCGGATCATCGATGAGAAGAGGCCGCGCGCTTTTCTGCTGGAGAACGTCAAGAACCTCGTGTCACATGACAAGGGCCGCACTTTTGACGTCATCCGCAGATCGCTTCAGGAACTTGGCTACTTCATCCATACCCGCGTGATCGATGGTGCACACTTCACACCGCAACACAGGGAGAGGATCATCATTGTCGGATTCCGCGAGAACTCAGCCTTCGATTTCGATGCGCTCCCACTGACGCCCAAGGGCAGCAAGGTCATGCGTGACATCCTGCACCGCACGGACGGCAGCGAACCTGAGATCGAGGCGGACGGTGATCGTTTTTTCGATCACACGGGTTGCAAGGTCCCCGACAAATACACGCTCACGGACAAGCTGTGGTCGTATCTGCAGCGTTACGCAGACAAGCACAAGGCTAAAGGCAATGGCTTCGGCTTCGGACTGGTGTTTCCGGACAGTGTGTCGCGCACATTGTCGGCGCGTTACTACAAGGATGGTTCGGAAATTCTTGTCTGGCAGGGTGAGGGCCGGAATCCTCGACGCCTTACACCAAGAGAATGCGCAAGGCTGATGGGGTTTCCTGATACCTACAGGATTCCAGTGTCGGATACTCGTGCCTACAAGCAGTTCGGAAATTCAGTAGTTGTTGATGTGATTCGTCATGTCGCAAGCCTGATGAAGCCCGCGCTGACTTCCGACGGGCAGGAGCCTGAACTCCCTTTGCGCTTCAAGAACGCCTGACGTCACCTATGCAGGCAGAGGCGTACTTTCCAGGGTTCGCCTCCTCGCGTTGGGGTGTTTCGTGATTCAAGCAATCGAACCCGCCTTTGTTGGGGGCAACGCGAATGTAAGTCGCCTTCTGCTTATTCGAATGCAACTGACATTTCATGCGACTCTTCATGGCTGATGTTGTCGACAAGGCAACGCGTAGCCGGATGATGTCGGGTATCCGGTCGAAGGATACCTACCCCGAGACTTTTGTACGGAAAGGCCTGCATGCACAGGGCTTCCGCTACCGCCTCCACGTCAAGGGTCTTCCGGGAAGTCCTGATATCGTTCTACCGAAGTACGGGGCGTTGATATCGATAATGGGATGCTTCTGGCATGGTCACGACTGCCGCTATTTCAAGGTTCCAACCACGCGCACGGATTTCTGGTTGAAGAAGATCGAAGAGAACCGCGCTCGTGACGCGCGGAACCTTGCCAGTCTGCAAGCAAAAGGCTGGCGGACCTTGGTTGTCTGGGAATGCGCGATCAGAGCTGGCGGTAAGGTGAAGCCTTCACTGGACGTCATCGCACTCATATCCGAATGGCTGCGAAGTGGGGCAATCAGCGCAGAACTGAATGAGACTGGAATGCTGGAGGGTTGATGTTTTCGGACTCGATTGCCAATTACTTCGAAGGCGTGGCTGCCAAGCACCTCAGCGCGGTTGACGCGCGCCCCGAGCGATCGAACCAGCACGAGATCGGTGGGCTGGTAAAAGTTGGTTTCAAGCAGTTCCTCGGGGAGCCGCTAAGGGGCGAGATCAACCGCTTCGAAGCAAGTCTTGTCTACTTGTCGGATGCAGACGAATCGCCTGTCATGTGCAAAGACGCCGTGACATGGTACGGCGCAACGCGTCGCGATCCCGAACGCCCCCTCGAGTATCGCCTGTACTACCCCACCAATGCCGTCACGTCGCAGCTGGCAGAAGGGGACTTCTTTCTGATTGCAAAACGCACAGACGGGACGCTGCTATTGGTTTTCTGTCCTCCGGAATCTACGGTCGAGGCGCAGTTGCGAGCTGTATTCGGGCTGGGTGCTGTTGGAGACTCATTCCGGAGCGGTGAGATATCTGTTTCTGCACTGATCCTTCCGGTAAGGCTCTTGCTGGAAGATATCGGCCTTGTCACCCGGGAACAGGATGAACGCGGTCAATGGCTGGAACTTCTTGTCGAGAACTTTGGCGGCGAGTTTTTTCCGGCCACCACCGAGTTCTCGGCTCTGGCACGGAAGACTCTGAGCGGCGAGCTCGATCCTGTTGCGGATCCCGACACTGCACTGATGGCGTGGATGGATCATGAGGAGTTCCTGTTTCGTATCTATGAGCGCCACATCGTGCAACAGAGGTTGCGTCAGGGATTCGGCGAGGACGGCGACGACGTTGATGCGTTCATCGGATATTCGTTGAGCGTCCAGAACCGGCGCAAATCGCGTGTTGGACATGCGTTCGAGGGGCATCTCGAGCACCTATTCATGTTCAACGGATTGAAGTTCGAGCGAGCTCGTGGAAAGGGCAAGGTGACCGAAAACAATTCCAGACCTGATTTCATGTTTCCGGACTTCGGCGCATATCACGATCCAGAATTTCAAGCGGAGCGCCTGACCATGCTGGGGGCCAAAACGACTTGCAAAGATCGCTGGCGACAGGTTCTGGCTGAGGCCGAGCGCATCGAACACAAGCACCTCATAACACTTGAACCGGCAATCAGCACAGCACAAACAGCCGAAATGGCTGCGGCAAACCTGCAGTTGGTCGTACCGGAATCAATTCATCCCACTTATAACGCCCAGCAGCGCGAGTTCATACAAAGCTTGCGGGACTTCGTGGCTGATATCCGGGCAAAGTCTTTCTGAGGGCAATACGCGAACTTGCGCGGTTCGAAGACGCAACATCGGCGCTCTGACGGGAAGCGAAGCTTGCCGGACGGTCACCCCCATGCTCGCTCACGGATGCTTTAGCGGCCTCGTAGCCAGAAGCCAACAATTGGCAAACACGCGTGAGCACGTCTTGCCCAACCAGCCTGGAAAGTTCATCGCTACCGCAGCTGGACTACGATTCAACTCAAAATATCAAATTGACGGGGCATTTGAATAAAGTGTTTGAATCGCAGTATGGCTACGACTGGAACAAGCAAACTAAACTCGCTCTATACCGGCCTGCCGCCCGGAGCGCCCCTGACCTCAGCCGACCTGGCGGGTCTGGGCATTTCGGCAGACTTGGCCGTGCACTACGTGCGCGCAGGCTGGCTCACGCGTTTGACGCGCGGGATGTTCTGCCGCCCGAACGACGCGCTGGCCCTGCATCCGAGCCTGGTGCTGCTGCAGCGCCGCTTCGCCGGTCTGCACGTGGGCGGGAAGTCGGCGCTGGACTGGTACGACGTGCGTCAGTACGTGGCGCAGCAACCGGTGCTGCAACTATATGGCTGGGCAGCCGGGCGCCTGCCGGAGTGGTGCACCGAGCGCTTCCCGGCCGAGTACCACCGCAAGCGCCTGTTCGACGAACAGCCCGACGCTCTGCTGCACGCTGGCCCGTTCGAGAAGCGCAGCGGGGCACCGCAGGTATCGACGCCTGAACGCGCGCTGCTGGAACTGCTGAGCGACGTGGGTGTGCGCCAAGCTCTGCAGGAGGCGCGCGAACTCGTGGAGAGCAGCTACAGCCTTCGCGCCGACGTACTGCGCGAACTGCTGCAGCGCTGCACGAGCGTCAAGACCGTACGCCTGTGCCTGCAGCTTGGCCGGGAGGCCTCGATGCTCTGGGCGGCCGCGCTCGATCCTGCCACGCTGCCGACGGGCGGCGACCGGCCCTGGGTGTCCCGATCAGCCGACGGCCTGCTGGTGCTCAAGGCATGAGCACCGCATACATCCGCCTGTCGCAGACCGCCCGCCGCGCCGCTCAGAACGCCACGACCTTGCGGTTCGGCTCCATCAGCGCACGACCCATGGCATCCGGCTTGGCCGGCGCGATGCCGTCCTTCAGCATGTCCGGCTTGTGGCCGGTGTTCGGCAGATAGATCGCGCACACCGACGCGGTCGCGCCCTTCTTCATGGCGGCATCCAGCAATTGCGCGGGCGTCACGTCCTTGGGCTTGAGCGGCGTGCCGCCGGCGCCCTTCAGTGCGAGGTCGCCCGCCTTGTCGCACAGCAGGATGTCGACCTGACCGCCCTGTTCCTGCATCTGGTTGGCCAGCACCATGGCCATGCCCTGGGTCATGCCGCTTTCGGCACTGAGGATGACGGTGACGGCCTGCTTGTCGGCCAGTGCGACCGACGACAGGGTGGCGAGTGCGAGGGTGACGAGTACTTTCTTCATGGGTGAGTCTCCGGGTGGTGAGTGGAAGGTGTGGCGCTTCAGCGCCGCTTCGCTGTCGGCGAAGGACGCGCGTGCCGCAGCAGTGCGGCGCGTCTGGATGTCATGTCGGTGATGAAGGCGTCGCGACTGCCGGCGAGCAGCGGTGCGCTGCGCAGGCGCAGTTCGCCCAGCGTGGCCACGCGGCGCCCGCGCAGCGGATGGGCCGGAAAGACGAGGGTCTGTTCCGGCAGCATGAAGAGGCGGCAGGTCAGGCTGTCGTACAGCAGGCCGGCATCGGCGTCATCGCCGCCATCGGCGCAACTCCCCAGATCGAAGGCATCGCCGCAGAACAGGCGATCACGCCACAGATAGCTCACGCAGTGCGCGGTGTGGCCGGGCGTGGCCAGCACGCGCAGCACCTCCTGACCGAACACCAGCGTGCTGCCGTGCACCGCGCGCTCGACCTTCGCCGGGCAGGCGGCATTGATGCCGACGCCATCGGCGATGACCAGCGTGGCACCGGTCAGCTCGCTCAGCGCGCTGCAGTTCAGCGGTTGGCTGGCATGGACATGGGTGCGCAGCACATGACTCAAGCGGAATCGGCGCTCGGCCAGCAGCGCGAGCAGCAGTTCGGTGCTGCGCGGCGGCGGATCGATGATGACGGCGTCCAGCGAGCCGGCATCAGCCAGCAGATAACCGATGTGGCCGGCGTCAGGGTCTTCGATCGGGTGGAAATACACGGTGGGCTCGGCAGTGCGCGAAGGATGTCGTGCACTGTCCTATCAAGGGTCGTGCCAGCCGCGCTCACCAGAGCAGAACGCCCATTGAATCAGTGGGATGCAGGGCCGCGCATGCGGCAGCACCCGGCGGATCCGGCTGCCTTTGGCAGCCAGGCTGCCAGCGCACTGACGGCGTTGGCAGCACGCGCCGTCGACGTGTTCCGATCCTGCTTCGATGCGCCAGTCGCGGTGGCACGGCAGACGTGCCCGACATGACGGGCACGAGCGCCATGTTTGGCAGTCAGGTCAGCTGCCGCACGCTGCCCTGGCAGCCTGAAATGCCCTTGTCACGCGCAGGGGAATGTCTTCAAGTTATTGAAATTATTTGGTTTCTCTAAATATTCATCGAAGCCGGACAGGTGGCACACAACTTGATAACACGACATGCCGGCCGTGCATTGCGTGGCCGACCTGATCCGCCGGGCAGACGACACCGCACCGGCACATGCATTCGAGACTTGGAGAACTGAAATGGACAACACCCAGCAATCGACCTTCCCGCGCCTGAACGAACCGGCTCCGGCCTTCAGCGCCCGTACCACGCACGGTGACCGCAAGCTGGAGGACTACCGCGGCAAGTGGCTCATCCTGTTTTCGCACCCGGCCGACTTCACGCCGGTGTGCACGACCGAATTCATCGCCTTCGCCAAGGCGGCACCGAAATTCGCCGGGATGGGCTGCGAACTGCTGGGCCTGTCGATCGACAGCCTGTTCTCCCACCTCGCCTGGGTGCGCAACATCAAGGAGAAGTTCGGCGTCGACATTCCGTTTCCGATCATCGAAGACCTGAAGATGGACGTCGCCCGCGCCTACGGCATGGTGCATCCGGGTGCCGCCGACACGCAGGCCGTGCGCGCCACCTTCTTCATCGACCCGAACGGCGTACTGCGCGCGATGGTGTATTACCCGATGAGCAACGGCCGCAGCATCGACGAATTCGTGCGACTGCTGACGGCACTGCAGACCTCGGATGCCAATGGCGTCGCCACGCCGGAAAACTGGTGTCCGGGCCAGCCGGTCATCGTGCCGCCGCCGAAAACCGCCGAAGCCGCCGAAAAGCGCGCATCCGAAGGCTACGACACGGTGGACTGGTACTTCTCGACCAGGACACTGTAGGCAAAAAAACCGGTATCCGACCGGCCATTGGGCGTGGCCGGTCGGAACCGACGATCAACGCAAGGGAAACAAAAACCATGAGTGATGCCACCTTCAACGAAACCGCGGCGCACGCCGGTCGCCTGGCCCACTTTCCGGTGTCGCTGTTCGCCATCGTGATGGGGACTGCCGGACTTGCGATCGCGTGGATGAAGGCGCACCACGCGCTCGGCGCACCCGTCGAGATCACGCAGCTGCTGCGCTGGGTGGCGTCGGCGCTCTACCTCTTCCTGCTCGCGATGTACGCCGCCAAGCTGGTGCGTCATCCGGCGGAGGTGGCGGCGGAGCGACGGCACCCGGTGCGGCTGAATTTCTTTCCGGCCATCTCGATCGGACTCATCCTGCTGGCGATTGCGTGGGCGCCCGACGCGCCTGCAGCGGCCAGCTGGATGTGGCGCATCGGTGCCGCGCTGCAGCTCGGCTTCACGCTGTACGTCATGAGCAGCTGGCTGCACCACACGCACTACGCGATACAGCACGCCAACCCGGCCTGGTTCATCCCGGTGGTCGGCAACATCCTGGTGCCCATCGTGGGCGTGCGCTTTGCGCCGGCCGATGTGAGCTGGTTCTTCTTCAGCATCGGTCTGGTGTTCTGGATCGTGCTGATGACGCTGGTGCTGTACCGCCTGTTCTTTCACGAACCTTTGCCGGCACGTCTTGCGCCGACACTGTTCATCCTGATCGCGCCCCCGTCGGTCGGCTTCCTGTCATATGTCGCGCTGAGCGGCGAGGTCGACGCGTTCGCACGCATCCTTTATTTCTGTGCGCTGTTCCTGACGCTGCTGCTGGCCAGCAATGCGCTGCGCTTCTTCCGTCTGCCATTCTTCATTTCTGCCTGGGCGTATTCGTTTCCGCTGGCAGCGATGACCATCGCCACCTTCGAAATGGGCGTGCGCACCGGTCAGGGCTTCTACAGCGTGCTGGCACTTGCGCTGCTTGCGGTGCTCACGCTGGTGCTGGTCGCACTGGTGACGAAAACCGTGCAGGCGGCGCTGCAAGGCCGCATCTGCATTCCCGAGTGAGCGCCTCGCCCTGGCGCCGCTGGCTGCTGCGACGCTTTGCGGCCGCCCGCGAGCCGCATGCGACCACACCGGCGGACTGCGGACTGCCGGCGGTCACCGTATGGCTGACGGCCTGCGATGGCAGGCGCCTGCACGGCTGGTTCGTGCCGGCCGACACCGGACCGCGCGTACCGGCCGCACTGGTGATGCACGGCTGGGGCGCCAATGCGTCGATGATGCTGCCGCTGGCCGGCCCGTTGCACGAGGCCGGCCATGCCGTGCTGCTGCTCGATGCGCGCGGCCACGGCGACAGCGATGACATCGACTTCATGTCGCTGCCGCGCTTCGCCGACGACGTGGCCAGCGGGCTGGACTGGTTGTGCGCGCGTGATGACGTCGATCCGGCGCGGCTGTCGCTGATCGGCCATTCGGTCGGCGCCGCCGCAGTGCTGCTGGAAACCAGCCGCCATCCGCGTGCGCAGGCGGTGATCAGCCTGTCGGCTTTCGCGCACCCGCAGGACATGATGCGGCGCTACCTGCGGACGATGGGCATTCCGTGGCGCCCCTTCGGTGCGCTGATCACACGCCACGTGCAGCACGTGATCGGTGCCCGCTTCGACGACATTGCGCCGCTGGCCACGCTGCCGAAAGTCCGCTGCCCGGTGCTGCTGGCGCACGGTCTGCGCGACAGCACCGTTCCGATCAGCGAAGCTCACCGGCTGGTGGCCGCGCGGCCCGGCACACCGCTGATTTCCCTCGATGCCGAGCATGACCTGAGTGCCGCACTGCCACACGCGCGCGCAGCGCTGATGGCCTTTCTCGCCACATCGGCGTGACTGCGCTGACCAAAAAGCATCGTTGACTTTGGTCAGTCTGGACTGAGTCCAGATTGACCACACTGTGATCAGTCAACTGAGAGGGAGCATCCAGCATGAAACGCATTCTTCTGGCCGCGGCGATCGCCGCGGTGTCGGGTGTGGCGGTCAGTCAGGCCTTCAGGGAGGAGCCCATCAAGCCCATCCGTCCACCGCAGAACATCAATCTGGGCATGGTCGAACTGGGCAAGAAGCTCTATTTCGATCCGCGACTGTCCAAGTCCGGCTTCATCTCGTGCAACTCCTGTCACAACCTGTCGATGGGCGGCACCGACAACATTCCGACCTCGATCGGCGACAGGTGGCAACAAGGGCCGATCAATGCACCGACGGTGCTCAATTCGAGCCTGAATGTCGCGCAGTTCTGGGACGGCCGTGCAGCCGACCTGAAGGAACAGGCGGGTGGCCCGATCGCCAATCCGGGTGAAATGGCGTTCTCGCACACGCTGGCCATCAGTGTGCTGGGCACCATTCCGGGCTATGTGCGCGAGTTCCGCCAGGTGTTCGGCAAGGAGAAGATCGACATCGATCAGGTGACGCTGGCGATCGCAGAATTCGAGAAGACGCTGGTGACGCCTAACTCGCGTTTCGACCAGTGGCTGCTCGGCAAGAACGACGCACTCACCGCGCAGGAACTGGCCGGCTACGAGCTGTTCAAGGACAGCGGCTGCATTGCCTGCCACAACGGCGAGGCGGTCGGCGGCGCGACGTTCCAGAAGATGGGTCTGGTCGAGCCGTACAAGTCATCCAGTTCGGCCGAAGGCCGCTCGGCGGTGACGGGCCAGGACATCGACCGTTTCAACTTCAAGGTGCCGACGCTGCGCAACGTGGAATTGACCTACCCCTACTTCCACGACGGTGCGGCCAATACGCTGGCCGAATCGGTCACCATCATGGGCCGGCTGCAACTGGGCCGAAAGTTCTCGCCGGACGAGAACGCGCGCATCGTCGCCTTCCTGAAGACACTGACCGGTGACCAGCCCAGCTTCACGCTGCCCATCCTGCCGCCGTCAGCCGACAGCACGCCCCGCCCGACCCCGTTCGCGAAGAACTGAGCCCGGAGACAGGCCCCCGGGGAGCGGGGGAGCCTGTAGGACGCGCCACCCGCGCACACAGCGAGCCCGCAAGCGCAGCGACTGTGGGAGCGACGGCCCCGTCGCGATCAGTGCCGTGACCATCGCAGTGCGAAGTGCGCATCGCGGCGAGGCCGCCACCCCCAAAAGGGCAGCGCGCCAAGAGACCACAGCGAGCTCTAAAGCGCAGGGACCGTGGGAGCGACGGCCCCGTCGCGATCAGTGCAACGACCATCACAGTGCGAAGTGCATATCGCGGCGAGGGCGGAGCGGGGGTTTCGGCGAGCACTGCTCGCCGCCCGCGGAGCCGGTTGGCCATGCAGGGCCAACCGTGGATCGCCGCTCCCACAGGGGCGGCTCCCACGGGAGACGCTACGGCAGGTCGCGCACCCGAACAAAAACCGGGAAGCGCGGCAGGCCGCGGGTGGTCAGTTCGCGATAACGGTAGGTCACCTGCGCACCGATGGCCGGCGGCGCGGCGCGTGCCGCGTCGCTGAAGCCGCTGCCGATGCGAAAGCGCCGGCCTTCGGCGTCCATCACCTCGAGCGCGCCGAGCCGGCCGCGGTGCCGGCCCTTGCCCGGCACGTGGCCGGTCACGGTCGCTTCGGCATCGAGAAAGGGCGTGAGCTTGAGCAGCGCATCGCTGCGCCCGGCGGTCCACAACGCGTCGGCCCGGTGCAGCATCAGCCCTTCGCCGCCACCGGCGACCACCTCGTTGAAGCGCAACGCCAGTTCGGCCCGGTCGGCGACGCGCCACTGCGGCACGACCTGAAGCCAGGGCAGACCCGCGTCGGCGACGATGCGGGTCAGGCGCTCGAGACGCTGGCTGAAGTCGCCCGGTGCGCCCGGCAGGTCGAACAGCAGGTAGCGCACCGGCTGCCAGTCGGCGTCGTCCGGCACATCGCGTCGAACAATGCCCGACAGCACATCGAAGCGGCCGCGGGCGATCCACAGTTCGCCATCGAGCGGGTGCGCAGGCAAGGACGCGGTAAACCACGCCGGCGCCGCAATCGGGCGCCCGCTGCGAAAGCGCAGCATCCGCCCGTCCCACACGGCGCGCACCCCGTCCAGCTTTTCGCTGACCCAGTAGGCGGCCGGATCGATGCCGTCGTGATGGCGCTGCGCGTGCATCAGCGCCGGCGGTTCAGCCAGCGCGCCCTGCATCGACAACAGTGCGCACAGCACGAAGCGCAGCCATGCGGACAGGCGGACCATGCTGGCGATTCCTCGGGAAGCGGGACGCCAAGCTTAGCCCGAACATGTCGATGGCATCAATGCAGCAGGACGTTCGATGATCGAGGGTGACATTGCATCTGACGGCGCAGTGGCTGCGTAGACGTCGCGAGCCTGACCGTGTCGCAGACACCGGTCCGGTTCCCGCATGACGCAGTCACCCCACAACACTCCGGAGGTTCAGATGAAAGCTTCAACCCTGTTTGCACCGGCTGTCCTGGCAGCCGCCCTGTCGTTCGGCCACGCCGCGAACGCCGCCGTCAATGTCACGCTGCAGCCGGACGAAGCGTCCAGCGAAGACGTGTTCATCTACGAATTCGGCATCGACGGTGTATTCGGTATTCCGGCCCCGCGCCGCACCAATCTCGACACGACCACGCTGTCGGCGCTGAACCCGCCGGCCGCCGTGCCATTCGGCAACTTCCTCGGCACCGCGGACACCGACCCGCGTTTCGGCGAAGGCGGCGTCGAGCGGGCGCACGACACCAAAACCTTGATCCGCTTTGATCTCGGGCTGCTGAACCTGACGTCGGCCGGCGTCGGCAGCGCGACGATCAACCTGTATGGCGTGCCGTCGCTGTCGCCGTTCGAAAGCCCGAGTGCCGAACATCCGGCCACCACCGAAATGTTCCAGGTCCTCGAAGCGTGGAACGAAAGCAGCGTGACCTGGGAAACGGCGCCGATGACCGCCATGGCGGCCAGCTCGAGCACGGTGCAGAACAGCGTGAATACCTGGGTCAGCTTCGATGCCACGGCGCTGGTGCGCAGCTGGCTCGACAATCCGTCGTCGAACTACGGTGTGCTGCTGGCACAGCGCGACGTGGTGGAATTCGATGTTGACGGCAACAGCCGCTACGTCGGTGCGCTCTATGCGTCGTCGGCGTCGGCCGATGCCTCGATGCGCCCCTTCCTGCAGATCAGTGCGGTGCCGGAGCCGTCGTCGGTAGTGATGATGGGCGCCGGTCTGGGCCTGCTGCTGATGGTGGCGCGTCGCCGCCGCACCAGGGCCTGAACGTCGTTGCAGCAAGGCAGCCTGCGAGTCGGTCAGCGACCGCCGCGCAGGCTGTCGATCACCGTCATGTCCTGTCGATCAGCCGATTGCACTCATCGCTGCGCCGGGCGACGGCGGCTGTCTTCTCACTCGCCCAGGTAGGCGGCGCGCACGGCGGGGTTGTCGAGCAGCTCGGCCGACGCGGCGGCCAGCGTGATGCGCCCGCTGTCCATGACGTAACCGCGGTCGCACAGCGACAGCGCAAGGCGCGCGTTCTGTTCGACCAGCAGCAGGGTGACGCCGTCGCGCGCAATGTCGCGGATGACGTCGAACACCGTATCGACCATGACCGGCGACAGGCCCATCGACGGCTCATCGAGCAGCAGCAGGCGCGGCCGGCTCATCAATGCGCGGCCGATGGCGACCATCTGCTGTTCGCCGCCGGACAAGGTACCCGCGGTCTGACCGGCGCGTTCCTTCAGCCGGGGCAGCAGCGTGAAGACGCGATCGAGGTCGGCCGCGATGGCGGCGCGGTCGTCGCGCGCATAGGCCCCCATGTCGAGGTTTTCGCGCACCGACAGGCGGGCGAACACGCCTCGGCCTTCCGGCACCAAAGCCAGACCGCGACCGACCAGCGTGTGCGGCGGGGCATGCGAAATGTCGCCGCCGTCGAAACGCGCTTCGCCGCCGGCCGGCAGCATGCGCGCCAGCGCCTTCAGCGTGCTGGTCTTGCCGGCGCCGTTGGCGCCGATCAGCGCCACCTTCTCGCCGGCCGCGATGTCCAGATCGATGCCCTTGACCGCCCGGATGCCGCCGTAGTGCACGGTCAGACCGCGTACTTCCAGCATCAGGCGGCCTCCGGGTCGGCCTGCTGGCCCAGATAGGCGGTGATCACGCGCGGATGGCGGCGCACCACGTCGGGTACGTCTTCGGCGATCTTCTCGCCGTAGTCGAGCACGGCCACACGGTCGCACAGGCCCATCACCAGCTTCACGTCGTGCTCGATCAGCAGCACCGTGAGCCCGTCGCCGCGCAGCTTCTCGATCAATGTGCGCAGACCGGCGGTTTCGGTGGCATTCATGCCGGCCGCCGGTTCGTCGAGCGCCAGCAGCTTCGGTTCGGACGCCAGCGCGCGGGCGATTTCGAGCCGGCGCTGGTCGCCGTAACTCAGATGGGTCGCCTGCTGGTTGGCCAGTTGATCGATGCCGACATAGCGCAGCAATGCATGCGCACGCGCCTCGGTGGCCGCTTCTTCGGCGCGCGCGGACGGCGTGCGCAGGATGGCGCCGATGACGCCGGTGCGCAGCCGGATGTGCCGGCCGACCATGACATTCTCGAGCGCGCTCATGGCGCCGAACAGCCGGATGTTCTGGAAGGTGCGCGCAATACCGGCGCCGGCGATGCGGTGCGGCACGCCCGGCGGCAGGTCGTGCCCGTCGAAGGTGACGCGGCCTTCGTCCGGGCTGTACAGGCCGGTCAGCACGTTGAAGAAGCTGGTCTTGCCGGCGCCATTCGGTCCGATCAGGCCATACACCTCGCCGCGCCGTATCGTCAGCGACACCTCGCGCAGCGCCTGCACGCCGCCGAAGCGCTTCGACACGCCGCTGGCCGACAGCAGCACGGCGTCCTGCGCGATCGTGCCCATGGGGTCGCTCATGTCGCCTCCGCGTGCGCGGCCAGTTCGCGCTTGCGCAGCGCCGACGGCCACAGGCCGGCCGGTCGCCATCGCATCACGAGCACCAGCGCCACGCCGAACAGCAGCAGGCGCAGCGATTCCGGATCAACCAGCACCTTGCCGAACAGCCATTGCTGCACCGGTGCGGCGCCCCAGCGCAGCAGTTCGGGCAGCAACGCCAGCAGCAGCGCACCGAGGATGACGCCGGCAATGTGGCCCATGCCGCCCAGCACCACCATGCACAGCACCATGATGGATTCGAGCAGGCCGAACGACTCCGGACTGACGAAGCCCTGGAAGCCGGCGAACAGGCCGCCGGCCACGCCGCCGAACGTCGCGCCCAGCCCGAACGCCAGCAGCTTCACGTTGCGCGTGTTGATGCCGCACGCACGCGCCGCCAGTTCGTCTTCGCGGATGGCGACCCAGGCGCGGCCGAGCCGCGAATCCTGCAGGCGCACGCAGATGAAGATGACCGCCAGCGTCAGCGCCAGGAAGAAGTAGTAGTGCGCGGTGACCGACGGGATCTGCAGACCGAACAGTTCGAAGCTGCGGCCGAGCGACTGGCCGGCGATCTGCGCCGACTGGATGTTGTTGATGCCCTGCGGTCCGTTGGTCAGGTTCAGCGGTGCATTCAGGTTGTTCAGGAAAATGCGGATGATTTCGCCGAAGCCGAGCGTGACGATGGCGAGGTAGTCGCCGCGCAGCTTCAGGGTCGGCGTGCCCAGCAGCACACCGAACAGGCCGGCAACCAGCGCACCCAGCGGCAGCACCAGCCACACCGACCAGGCCGGCGCGCTGGCAAATACCGCCGGAAATGCGGTGGCCAGATGCGGGCTCGACAGCAGCGCATACAGATAGGCGCCGACCGCGTAGAAGGCGATGTAGCCCAGGTCGAGCAGGCCGGCGAAGCCGACCACGATGTTCAGGCCGAGCGCCAGCATGATGTAGAGCAGCGCGAAGTCGATGATGCGCACCCACGAATTGCCGAAGTTCGCGCCGACGACGAAGGGCAGCACCGCCAGCGCGATGCCGATCAGCACGATGCCCAGCCGGGCGCGCAGCTTCGGGTCGCCGGGCAACGTCATGCCCGCTCCGCCACCTTCTCGCCCATCAGGCCGGACGGGCGGAACACCAGCACCAGGATGAGCACGAAAAAGGCGAACACGTCCTGATAGTGGCTGCCGAGGAAGCCGCCGGTCAGGTCGCCGATGTAGCCGGCGCCCAGACTTTCGATGACGCCCAGCAGCAGACCGCCCAGCATCGCACCGCCGACATTGCCGATGCCGCCCAGCACGGCGGCGGTGAACGCCTTCAGGCCGAGCATGAAGCCCATGGCGTAGTGAGCGATCGAATAGTTGGCCGCGACCATGACGCCGGCCACTGCCGCAAGCGCCGAGCCGAGCACGAAGGTGTAGGCGATGACGCGGTCGACGTCGACCCCCATCAGCCGCGCCACCGCCGGGTTCTCGGACGTCGCGCGCATCGCGCGGCCGAGCCGGGTACGCGTGATCAGCCACAGCAGCGCGGCCATCAGCACGGCGGCGGTGACGACGATCAGGATCTGCAGGTCGGTGATCGCGGCGCCGAACACCTGGTGCGGCGTGGTCGGCAGGATGGCCGGGAAGGTGTGATAGTTGCGGCCCCAGCCCATCATGGCCAGTTGCTGCAGCACGATGGACACGCCGATGGCGGTGATCAGCGGCGCCAGCCGGGGCGCGTTGCGCAGCGGCCGGTAGGCGATGCGCTCGATCGAAAAGCCGACCGCCATGCAGACCGGAATCGCAATCAGCAGGCCGCCGAGCACCACCACCGGGCCGGGCAGCCCCGACGGCACGAGCAGGCCGATGGCGGTCAACGCCGTCAGCGCACCGATCATCACCACCTCGCCGTGCGCGAAATTGATCAGCCCGAGGATGCCGTAGACCATCGTGTAACCCAGTGCCACCAGCGCGTAGATGCTGCCGAGCACCAGACCATTGATGATCTGCTGGATGAAAATGTCCACGCGGCGCTTACGGCGTCGCGTCGCCGCCCATCGTCTCCAGCGGAGACCAGGCGCCGGCCTTCGCCTGGTACAGCGTCACCGCACCGTTCTTGATGTCGCCCTTTTCGTCGAAGGCGATCTGCGCGGTCAGGCCGGGGTAGTTGATCTGTTCGAGTTCAGGCAGGAATTTCATGCGGTCGGTCGAGCCGGCCTTCCTCATCGCCTCGGCCACCACGCGCACCGCGTCGTACGCATACGGCGCGTAGAGCTGGATGTCGGTGTTGAACTTCGCCTTGTAGCGGTCGCGGAAGGCGGTGCCGCCCGCCATGCTTTCCAGCGGCACGCCGGGCAGCGAGCAGTAGTGACCTTCCGCGCCCTCGCCGGCCAGCTTGTGGAATTCCACCGTGCAGCCGCCGTCTCCGAACAGCATGGGGATGCCCAGGTTGAGCGTCTTCAGCTGGCGCGCCATCGGGCCGGCCTGGGTGTCCATGCCGCCGTAGAACAGCAGATCGGCCGAGGTCGATTTCACCTTGGTCAGGATGGAGGCGAAGTCGGTCGCCTTGTCGGTCGTGTACTCGCGGGTGACGATTTCAGCGCCGGCCGCCTTGGCGGCCTTCTCGAATTCGTCGGCCAGACCCTGGCCGTAGGCGGTGCGGTCATCGATGATGGCGATGCGCCGCGCGTTCAGGTTCTTCATCGCGAACGCGCCGAGTGCGCCACCCTGCTGCACGTCGTCGGCGAACACGCGGAAGGCGCCGGCATAACCCTGGCGGGTGTACTGCGGATTGGTCGCCGACGGTGACACCTGGACGATGCCCGCGTCGTGATAGATGCGCGACGCCGGAATGGTGGTGCCGCTGTTCAGGTGACCGATGACCGCGTTGACGCGCGAATCGGCGAGCTTCTGCGCCACCGTCGTGCCCTGCCGCGGGTCGGCCTGGTCGTCTTCTCCGAGCAGTTCGAAACGCGCCGGCTTGTCGCCGATCTGGAAGCCTTCGGCATTCAGGTCATCGATGGCCAGCCGGGCGCCGTTCTCGTTGTCCTTGCCCAGATGGGCCTGCGGCCCGGTCAGCGGGGCCACATGACCCAGCCGCACGATCAGCGGCGCGTCCATCGCCGGTACGCCGCCCGCGGATGCCGCCGACGGCGCGGTATCGGACTGCTCGCCGCACGCCGCGAGCAGGCAGGCCGACAGAACGAGGAGCGCAGGCAGGGGACGCGACGGGAAGGGCTGGGTCATGGAAAGTCTCCGCAAGGCTGAAAGAAGGTCAGCGCCGGATTTTGCGGGCGGCTGCGGGCAGCGTCAATTTTGTTTGTGCGCTGCGGCGCCGGATGGGCGTCGGACAAAATCACCGGCGTGCGCTTGCGTCAGCTCGCACGCCGGCTTTCAGCACTCCTGGAACGCGCCTGCGTCAGCTGGGCACGCGGCGGCGCGCCGCCACGATGAGGCCCAGACCGGCGAGGAACATCGCATACGTTTCCGGCTCGGGTACCGGCAGCGACAGCACGATGGGGTTCTGCAACACCTGGACCGCACCGCTGCCGTCGAAGGTCAGACCGGTCACGAAGGCGGTCGGGTTCAGCGGATCGAGGGCCACGCTCTCTTCGATGCCGAGCACGCGGAAACGATCGACGCCTTCGCTCAGCGTGTATTCCTCGCCGGCCAGCACGTTATCGGCAAACACCCATTCGGTGCCGTTCCACAGCCAGACTTCATAGGCGTTGTCACCCAGCTCCGGCAGCAGCACGCTGGCGAACAACGGTCCGCTTTCGAGGAAGTAGTCGTAGCCGATGGCGATGTCGGGGTCGATGAAGTACATCTGACCGAGCGAAACGTTGAAGTCAAACTGCCAGCCGCTGTCGGTCGCGATCGGGAGCAGCGGATTGGACGGCGACGAGCCTGGCAGGACACCGTCACGGATCGCGAAGGTCCACAAACCCGGGGTCGAGGGCGACACATTGCTCTGGTTCTGCAGATCGAGCACGGCGGCGGTACGCGAGCCCGGCAGCACGAGGAAATTCGTGCCGTCGCCCGCATCGTAGCCGGCTTGCGCCGGTGTACCGCCGAGGCCGAACTCACCGTCGCTGGCGTCACCGGTCGTCCACTCGAGGCGTTCGTAGCGGAAATCGACGTCGAAGTTGCCGGCGCCGGTATCGGCGCGGTTGCGCAGGACGAGCTGGAAGCTGTTCGTCTTGTCCGTCGCCTGGGAGAAATAGCCGACGGACGCCCAGGTGATGGCGAGCGTGTCGTCATTGGGCGACAAGATCCACACGTCGCCCGTACCCCGGGTATCCACGTCGGCCCAGAACGGCGCAATCATCGGCTGCGCCGACACCGGGAAAGGCTGCGGTGTGAAGCTGCCGAGTGCCGAATTGAAGGTGATGTTGCCGTTGTTGTTGACGAAGAAGTTGTTGAAGGTCTGGCCGAAGAAGTTGATCTCGAACGGCAGCGACAGCCGGCCGGTCGATTGATCGTCATTGTCCGGCAGGAACGCGGTACCGAAGCCGGATGGGCCGACGCCGAAATTGAGCAGCGGAATGGCCTGTGCCGAACCGGCAAGCGAGGCAAGCAGCAGGGGCAGGGCAAGACGGCGAAAAACCATGGTGGAGCTCCTTGAACGCAATATGGGAGCTCAGCAACTATCGTTCCATCACAGTGCTGTCATAAAAATGCGTTACCGGAACAAGGCACTCCGGTGATGCGTTGCAGCACTGCCGTCCACTCTGTAAAAAAGTGCGACACGCCGTCACCTCAGTGCAGGTCACCGACCTTTGCGGCGGCCGGCGCCAGTCCGCCTTCTTCCCGCACGTCATCCGGAAGCTGGTCGCGCAGGTCGCGGATGATGCCCAGCGCGGCCAGCAGCTTGAGGAGGTAGTAGGTCAGGTCGATCTCGTACCAGGCGAAGCCGGCGCGTGCGCTGGCGCCGTAGCGGTGGTGATTGTTGTGCCAGCCGCCACCCATCGTCAGCAGCGCCAGCAGCGGGCGGTTGACTGAATCGTCGTCGGTGTCGAAGCGGCGATAGCCACCGGGGAGATGGCCGAAATGACCGATCGAGTTGACCAGCGACACCGTCTGCACGCCCAGCGCGGTCGGCAGGAAGAAGCCCCACATCAGCGCCGCACCGCCGGTCACGGTCGAACCGAAGGCGCCCGCCGTCGCCAACAGCCAGATGAAGAACGCGCCGGACAGCATGAGCAGGGTGTAGTGCTTGTTCACCCACAGGATTTCCGGAAAGCGGGCGAAGTCGGGCACCACGTCGAGATCGGTGTCCTTGTAGCGCTCGCACCAGACCCAGCCGACGTGTGACTGCATCAGCCCGTGCTGGCGCGGGGAGATCGGATCGTCCGGCTGTTCGACATTCTGGTGATGGACGCGATGCACCGATGCCCACCACAGCGGCCCGTGCTGGCCGCACTGCGAAGCAATCACCGCGAGCACGAACTGCACCGGGCGCGAGCACTTGAAGGCGCGATGCGAAAAGTAGCGGTGGTAGATGGCTTCGACGCCGAACATGCGCAGCGCGTAGCTGGCGACGGCCAGCAGCACGAGCGGCCAGGTCGGCGGAAACAGGAAGGGGGTGGCGACCGCGCAGCCGAACAGAATGACGTAGCGCACCCGGGTCTGGTTGATCGATTCGGTGACCTGCTTGCCGTAACGGACGCGCGGCGGGGCCGTTGCACTCATGCTCGACTTCTCCTGACAGACACATGTCGGTCCCGAGCTTAGCAAGCTCAACGTCGCCCGTTGGCCCGATGATGGGGGGTGTAAGGGCCGCTATTCCGGCGCAACAAAAGAAAAAGCCGGCTGTTGCCAGCCGGCCTTCTGCTGCGCAACCTGCGCTGCCGCCTTATTTGGCGCCTGCGAGGATCCAGGCGGCCAGCTTCTTGGCGTCGGCTTCGCTGACGCCCGGATTGGCCGGCATCGGCACCGCACCGCCCCACATCAGCTTGGAACCGGCCGGCGTGCCGGCGCGGATGAAGGCCGCCAGCTTGCCTTCGGCGTCCTTCTGGCCTTCGTACTTCTTCGCCACAGCCTGATAGCCCGGGCCGAGGACGCCGGCCTTTTCGATGGCGTGACAGCCCAGACAGCCCTTGGCGGTCGCCAGGTCCTTGCTGGCGAAAGCCGGTGCGCTCACGAGCGCGATGGCACAGACGGCGGCAGAAATGATCGTTCTCATGACGTTCCTCGACAGTTGTTTAACCAATGATTATCGCGGGGCCGGGCTCTCCGGCATCAACTCGGCGGCGCGGGTCGCAAGTCTAGTCCAGCCGCAGACGGTGAACAAGCCATGCGAAACGCGCCGACCCTTGCGGATAACGGCAGTCCGGTGCAGTCCGTTGACCGGGAATATCACCCGGGCGTTCGCCGCCAGCCGAGCGTCAATGCGGTACCGACCAGAATGACGGCCGTGCTGGCCAGCATCGCGGGTGTCGGCACCTCTTCGAACAGCAGGTGGCCCCACAGCATGGCGAACGGCGGAATCACGAACGTGACGCTCAGCGCCGGTGTCGCGCCGATGCGGCCAAGCAGCCGGAAATACATGAAGTTGCCGAGCGCCGTCGACACCAGACCCAGTATCAGCACCGCGGCGATCGCCGGCCAGGACGGCAGCGCACCTGGCAGCGACGCCAGCGCCCAGGGCAGCAGCAGCAACGCGCCGGTGACCGCAAAGCCGGTGGCCACCGCCGATGCGTTCAGATCGCCGAGCTTGCGCCGCGCCAACTGCACACCCAGCCCGTAGCAGGCGGCACCCGCGAGGCCGAGCAGCACGGCGTCGATTCCGATGCGCAACGGGCCGAGCTCGCGCAGGCTGGCCAGCAGTGCGACGCCGGCAAAGCCCAGCAGCAGGCCCACCGCCTTGCTGCGGGACAGCGCCTCGTGCCAGACGCACACCGCGAGCAGGGCGGAAAAGAGCGGCGAACTGGCATTGAGCACCGCCGCAAATCCGGCGCTTGAGCGCATGACGGTTTCCGCGAACAGCGTGAAGGGCAGCGCCGTGGTACCGGCGCCGATCAGCGCGAGCCAGCCGAGCGTGCGTCGCCGGTCGAGGGCCGCGACGCGGCGCAGAGGCGAACCGAACACGAGGCACAGTGCGGTCGCCGCCAGCAGCAGGCGCAGGCTGACGGTCGCGGCGAGGCCGAATTCCGGAATCGCCACGCGGTACAACGCGAACGATGCCCCCCAGACCAGACCCAGCAGCAGGAATTCGATGGCTGAACGCATGCGGCGTCGGGACGACGGCAGAACGCCGGGCTGGGCGCTCAGCCGCGCAGGCGCGCGATCAGGCCGTCGAGCTGGTCGAGGTCATTGAAACGGATGGCGACCTTGCCAGCGCCACGCGCGTTGGCCTGCACACTGACCGCGGCGCCCAGCAGATCGGACAGTTCCTCTTCCAGCTGCGCCAGATCGCGCGGCGCGCTGGCCGCGCGCTTGCCGCCCTGTTCGGCCACGCCGCCCTGCGCCACCAGCTTTTCGGTGTCGCGCACGGTCAGGCCCTGCGCCACGACACGATTGGCCAGTGCGATCTGGTCGGCGCGCGGCAGCGTCAGCAGCGCGCGCGCATGACCCATGTCCAGATCACCGGTGATCAGCTGTTCCTGTACCGGCTCGGCCAGCTGCAGCAGTCGCAGCAGATTGGTGGTGGCCGACCGCGAGCGGCCGATCGCATTGGCCGCCTGTTCGTGCGTCATGCCGAATTCGTCGATCAGCCGCTGCACGCCGGCCGCCTCTTCGAGCGGATTCAGGTTCTCGCGCTGGATGTTCTCGATCAGGCTCATCGCCAGCGCCGCTTCGTCGGCGATTTCGCGCACCAGCGCCGGCACTTCGGTCAGCCCGGCCAGTTGCGCGGCACGCCAGCGGCGCTCGCCGGCGATGATTTCGAAGCGTTCGCGCGCCACCTCGCGCACCAGGATGGGCTGCATGATGCCCTGCGAGCGGATCGACTCGGCCAGCTCTTCGAGCGAGCCAGGGTCCATGCGCGTGCGCGGCTGGTACTTGCCGGGCTGCAGCGCACCGACCGCCAGCGTGCGCAGCTCGCCGGCGTTGCCGGCCTCGCCCGAATTTCCGGCCAGCAGCGCGTCCAGCCCGCGGCCGAGACCTTTCTGTTTGGGTGGGGTCATTGTTTGCCTTCTTCTTTTATTGCGGATGGACGCAGCTAGAGGGTTTTCACCCGCTCGATCATTTCCTGCGCAAAGGCCGTGTAGGCCTGCGCACCCTTGGCGCTCTTGTCGAACAGCACGCCCGGTACGCCGTAGCTGGGGGCTTCCGCCAGACGGACGTTGCGCGGCACGACGGTTCTGAACACCTTGTCACCGAAGTGCGATTCGAGCTGCGCCGACACCTGCTGCGACAGCGTGCTGCGCGGGTCGAACATGACGCGCAGCAGGCCGATCACCTTCAGGTCGCGGTTCAGGTTGGCGTGCACCTTCTTGATGGTGTTCACCAGATCAGACAGGCCTTCGAGCGCGTAGTACTCGCACTGCATCGGAATGATGACGCCATGTGCCGCGCACAGGCCGTTCAGCGTCAGCAGGCTCAGGCTGGGCGGGCAGTCGATCAGCACGAAGTCGTAATCGTCTGCGCACTCCGAAATCGCCTTCTTCAATCGGTTTTCCCGATTCTCGATCTCGACCAGTTCGACTTCGGCGCCCGCCAGATCCCGGTTGGCGGGCAGCACGTCCAGACCGGCATGCGGGCTGGTGACGCGCGCGTCGGCGAGCGAGGCAAGACCCAGCAGCACCGGGTAGACGCTGGACTTGAGCGTGCGCTTGTCGACGCCGGCGCCCATCGTGGCGTTGCCCTGCGGATCGAGGTCGACCAGCAGCGTGCGCTGGCCGGCCTGACCCAGCGCGGCGGCCAGATTGACGCTGGTCGTCGTCTTGCCGACCCCGCCCTTCTGGTTGGCGATGGCGAAGATGCGCGGCATCGGCCGGTCAGCCTGCAGCGGGCGCGCGGGCAAGCCACAGCAGATGGCGCGCGCCCTCGACGCCCGGTACCTGCAATTCCTCGGCCCGACGCAAGACCCAGCCGGCAGGAATGGCCCGCACTTCCTCGTCCGGGTAAACGCCCTTCATCGCCAGCATCTGGCCATCGGGCTTCAGCAGATGCCCGGCCACCTTGATGAAGTCGGCCAGATCGCCGAACGCGCGCGACACGATGAAATCACGGCTGTGCGGCAGTTCGACCGCTTCGGCGCGGGCAACCTGCACGTCGAAATTCTCCAGGCCGAGGTCGATGCGTACCTGCTGCTGAAACGACGCCTTCTTGGAATTCGGCTCGATCGACAGCACGTCGAGGTCGGGCCGCGCGATGGCCAGCGGAATGCCCGGCACGCCACCGCCGGAACCGATGTCGATCAGCGTTGATCCGTCCGGAATGAAGCGGGCAATCGACAGCGCATCGAGCAGATGATGCGTCAGCATGCGCGACTCTTCGCGGATCGCGGTGAGGTTGTACACCGCGTTCCACTTGGCCATCAGCGCAATGAAACGCAGCAGTCGCGTGTGCGCGGAAGCGGGAATCGACAGGTCGAGGACGTTGAGGCCGGCGGCCAGTTCGGTTTGCAGGGTCATGGGCAGATCGCTTGGGGCAACTTCAATTCGGGGGGCGACTCAACGGCTCAGGCTGCGCTGCGCACGGCCTGACGCTTCTTCAGATGCACCAGCAGCAGCGATATCGCCGCCGGCGTGATGCCCTGGATGCGCGAAGCCTGGCCCAGCGTTTCCGGGCGGTGCTGGACCAACTTCTGGCGCACCTCGCGCGACAGGCCGGTCACGGCGGCGTAATCCATATCGTCAGGCAGGCGCATGTCTTCGGTGGCGCGCAGGCGCTCGACTTCGTCCTGCTGGCGATCGATGTAGCCCTGGTACTTGGCGAGGATATCGAGCTGTTCGATCGCATCGACATCGGTGATCGGCTGGGGCGTGCCCGGAAGCGTCATCAGCGCGGCATAGCTCACGTCCGGTCGGCGCAGCAGTTCGAACAGCGAATACTCGTGCTCGATCGGCTTGCCGAGCACGCGGATGGCGTCGCTTGCCGGCACGGTGTCCGGGCGTACCCAGGTCGCGCGCAGCCGCTGCGTCTCGCCGGCGATCGCGTCGCGCTTGCGGTTGTAGACATCCCAGCGCGCGTCGTCGATCAACCCCATGTCGCGCGCGATGTCGGTCAGCCGCAGGTCGGCGTTGTCCTCGCGCAGACTGAGCCGGTACTCGGCGCGCGAAGTGAACATGCGGTAGGGCTCGGACACGCCGCGCGTGATCAGGTCGTCGACCAGCACGCCCAGATAGGCTTCGCTGCGTGCCGGGCACCAAGCGTCGAGGCCACGCACCTGACGCGCCGCATTGAGGCCTGCCAGCAGGCCCTGCGCCGCGGCTTCTTCATAGCCGGTCGTGCCATTGATCTGACCGGCGAAGAACAGGCCTTCGATGGCGCGGGTTTCCAGCGACGACTTCAGACCGCGGGGATCGTAGTAGTCGTATTCGATCGCGTAGCCGGGACGCAGGATATGGGCGTTCTCCAGACCCGGAATGCTGCGCACCAGATCGACCTGCACATCGAACGGCAGCGAAGTTGAAATGCCGTTCGGATAGACCTCGTGCGTCGTCAGGCCTTCCGGTTCCAGAAAGATGTTGTGGCTGTCGCGGTCGGCGAAACGGTGGATCTTGTCCTCGATGCTCGGGCAGTAGCGCGGACCGACGCCTTCGATCACGCCGGTGTACATCGGCGAACGATCAAGACCGCCACGGATGATGTCGTGCGTGCGCGTCGTGGTGTGCGTGATCCAGCAGGGCACCTGGCGCGGGTGCATGGCGCGGCTGCCGATGAAGCTGAACACCGGCACCGGGTCATCGCCCGGCTGCGCTTCCATGACCGAATAGTCAATGCTGCGCCCGTCGATGCGCGGCGGCGTGCCGGTTTTCAGACGGCCCTGCGGCAACGCAAGGTCCTTCAGCTTTTCGGCCAGCCGTATCGCGGGTGGATCGCCCGCGCGACCGGCGGAGTGATTTTCCAGACCGACGTGTACCCGGCCATTCAGGAAGGTGCCGGCCGTCAGCACGACCGACCGCGCACGAAAGCGGATACCCACTTCGGTCACGACGCCGGCGACGCGGTCGCCGTCCATGATCAGGTCGGCGGCGGCCTGCTGGAACAGATCGAGGTTCGGCTGATTTTCAAGCCGGCTGCGGATGGCCGCCTTGTACAGAACGCGGTCGGCCTGGGCGCGCGTAGCGCGCACCGCCGGGCCCTTGCTTGCGTTGAGCGTGCGGAACTGTATGCCAGACTCGTCTGTGGCCAATGCCATCGCACCGCCGAGCGCATCGACTTCTTTCACCAGATGACCCTTGCCGATGCCGCCGATCGACGGATTGCACGACATCTGGCCCAGCGTTTCGATGTTGTGCGTCAGCAGCAGCGTACGGGCGCCTGTGCGCGCAGCCGCCAGCGCGGCTTCGGTACCGGCATGGCCGCCGCCGATGACGATGACGTCGTAACGGGTCGGGAAATCCATTTTCGCTGCAATGCAAAATAAGGCGAAGGGGCTGAATGATACGACCGAAGGCATCGATTACCAAGGTCGCACGACCTTGCAGCCTTGCAAGTTCTTACAGTTGCTTACGGCGCAAAGCGTCCGCTCTGACTACGCTTGTGTCGTGTTCACCAAGAGTAAGAACCATGAAAACCCTCAGTTCGGTACTTGCTGCGCTTACATTGACCTTCAGCGGAGTCGCCATGGCTGACCGCGACGACTGGCGTGGGCACCGCGGCGACCGCCATCATGGCTACCAGAAAGACTATCGTGGGCACCATGATTTCGGACGCCATCACCGCAGCTACGGCCACCGACATCACGGCCCGCGCATCAGCCACCACTACTATGGCGGGCCTGCCTACTATGTCGCGCCGCCGCGCTATTACGGTTATGGCGGCTACGGCCACCACGGCCATCGTGGGGGTGGCGGTGTGACCATCGTGCTGCCGCCGATCCGCTTCGGGCATTGATGGTTCGCGCTGATCCCTGATTGCGTTGTTTCACGTGAAACAACGTTCAGGCTGACAGGACATCCCAAGTCAGACGCGCGATCAGCACACCCACTACAACGATGAACACGCGGCGCACGAACAGTGCGCCGTTTTTCATCGCAAGGTGAGCACCGACCCAGGCGCCCGCCAGATTGGCCAGCGCCATCAGCGATGCCACCTTGACCATGATGGCGCCCACGGGCACGAACCAGCACAGCGCGGCGAGATTGGTACTGACGTTGACCACCTTGGCGGCCGCCGACGCGCGCAGGAAATCCCACGCATAGCAGCGGATGAACAGAAAGATCAGGAAGCTGCCAGTGCCCGGCCCGAAGAAGCCGTCGTAGAAACCAATCGCTGCGCCCAGCAACAGCGCGAGCACCGGCCGCGGCTTACGGCCGACGCTGTGCGACGACGCGCCAAAATCCTTTTTCTTCAGCGTGTAGACGAGTACTGCGACCAGCAGCACGATGACCAAAGGTCGCAGCAGCTGCGGCGGAAACAGACCGACGGCCGCAGCACCCGCAAAGGACGCAACGAATGCCGCCAGCGCAGCACGCCAAAGCACACGCCAGTCCATGTCGACCTTGCCAAGGTAGCGGCGCGCCGCAAAGGCGGTCCCGACGATGCTTACGGCCTTGTTCGTACCGAACAGTGTCGCGGGCGCGACGCCCGGAAACACGTTGAACAGCAGCGGTATCTGCACCAGCCCACCGCCACCGACCATGGCGTCGACAAGACCTGCGAAGAATGCGCCAATGAACAGCAGGGTGAAATCAGCGATCACAACACACGCCCGGATGTTTCACGTGGAACATCACTTTCCGATGCAGAAGCGGGAAAAAATTTCACCCAGAAGATCATCCGGTGTGAATTCACCGGTGATGTCACCCAGGGCGCGATGGGCGAGCCGCAATTCTTCAGCGAACAGATCAAGCTGCAACACCGTACCCGCGATGCAGGCACGCGCCGCGTCGAGTCGGCCTATCGCCGCATCAAGCGCATGCAGGTGCCGGGCACGGGCAGACAGCGCATCTTCCGCGCCGCCGTGCCAACCAATGGAATCGAGCAAAGTTGCGCGAAGCAGGTCAAGCCCCGACCCTTCGCGGGCGGACAGCCACACCGACACAACATCGCCCGCGCGCTCGGAGTGGGGCGAGCCACCGGTGAGATCGATCTTGTTGAATACGCGTATGCGCTTCAGTCCGACCGGCAAGCCCTCGTCAATGCGCCGCGCCACAGCATCGAACCCGGTCGTCGCGTCGATCAGGTGAACCACGGCATGCGCGCGATCGAGTTCGCGCCGCGTGCGGGCAATGCCGGCCTGTTCGACCGGATCCGTCGTGTCACGCAGCCCCGCCGTGTCGATGATGTGTAGCGGTACGCCGTCGATGGAAATCAGCTCGCGCAGGGTGTCGCGCGTGGTGCCGGCGATATCGGTCACGATGGCACGATCCTCACCGGACAGCGCGTTGAGCAGGCTGGACTTGCCGACATTCGGCGCGCCAGCCAGCACGACCGTCAGCCCATCACGCAGCACTGAACCGCAGCGCGCTCTTTCGCGCAACGCGCCGACCGCCCGCATCACCTCGTCGAGTTTGCGCCGAGCCCCCGCCTGTTCGATCAACTCGACGTCTTCCTCGGGGAAGTCCAGCGTCGCTTCGACGAACAGCCGGAGATTGACCAGCGCGTCCTCCAGTTGATGGACATGGCGCGAGAACTCACCGTCCAGCGAGCGCATCGCAGCGCGGGCCGCCGATGACGTACTCGCGTCAATGAGGTCGGCCACCGCTTCGGCCTGGGCCAGATCGATGCGGTCGTTCAGGAATGCACGTTCGGTGAATTCGCCCGGACGGGCAGGGCGGGCGCCGAGCTCGAAGCACCGTGCAAGCACCGCCTGCAGCACCGCGCTGCCACCGTGGCCGTGCAACTCAAGCACGTCTTCTCCAGTGTACGACGCCGGGGCCACAAACCACAGCGCAATGCCGTGATCCAGCACGGCCCCGTCGGCCGCCAGAAACTTCAGGAAAGAGGCCGTACGCGCCGGCGGCAGCCGGCCGAGCACACCGTGTGCGACATCGGCCGCCCGGCTGCCGGACACGCGGACGACGCCGATACCGCCGCGGCCGGTCGCCGTGGCGACGGCTGCGATCGTGTCGGTGGGATGCCTGGCTGGATGCATGGTCGGGAGTCCGGTAACGAAGAAGGCGCCGCGCCCACAATACAACCCGTCGCGGGTGATTGCAGTCGCGGCGCCTTCGACGCCGGAACAGGGGGCCGTCGGTTCAGGTCTTGGCGGTCTTGCCACTTTCTATCATGCGGGTGATCTGCCACTGCTGGGCGATCGACAGCACGTTGTTCACCACCCAGTACAGCACCAGGCCGGACGGGAAGAACAGGAACATGCCGGTGAACACGATCGGCAGGAACAGCATCACCTTGGCCTGGATCGGGTCCGGCGGCGTCGGGTTCAGTTTGGTCTGCACGAACATCGTGATACCCATGATGATGGGCAGAACGAAGTAGGGATCCTTGATCGACAGGTCGGTAATCCAGCCGATCCACGGCGCGTTGCGCATTTCGACGCTACCCAGCAGCACCCAGTACAGCGCGATGAACACCGGGATCTGCACGACGATGGGCAGACACCCGCCGAGCGGATTGATCTTTTCCGTCTTGTACAGCTCCATCATTTCCTGCTGCATGCGCATGCGGTCGCCGCCATGGCGTTCCTTGATCTGCTGCATGCGCGGCGTGACCAGACGCAGCTTGGCCATCGAGCGGTAACTTGCAGCCGACAGCGGGAAGAAGATGGCCTTGATCAGTACGGTGAGCAGGATGATGGCCCAGCCCCAGTTGCCGACCATGTCATGCAGCTTCTCCAGCACCCAGTGCATCGGCGACGCGATGATGGTCAGGAAGCCGTAATCGACCACCAGATCGAGGCCTGGTGCGAGCGAGACCAGATCCTCCTGGATCTGCGGGCCGGCATAGAGCGGGACCTCGATCGACGAAGTGGCACCCGGTGCTGCCGCAGCAAGCGGCACGACGACGCCCGCGGTGTACAAGTCATTGCCGACCTTGCGCGCGAAGAACTCGCGATCGGCGCCCTTCGGCGGCACGAAGGCACTGACGAAATAGTGCTGCACCAGCGCCACCCAGCCATCCGGCGCCTTGCTGACGAACTTGGCCGAATTGTCGGCGATGTCCGAAAAGTCGATCTTCTGGTACTTGCCCTGATCGGTATAGAAGGCCGGACCGGTAAAGGTGCTCAGCATTGCGTTGCCGCCCGCGGTCGGCTTGCCGTCGCGCAGCAGCTGGAAGTAAGCATGCGCGCTGACCGGTGCCTGCGAGGCATTCGCTACTTCATAGCGGGTGCCGATCTGATAACTGCCGCGGGTAAACGTCAGTACCTTGGTCACGGTGACGCCTTCGCCACCGGGTGCCGTCATGCGCAGTTCGACCTTGTCCTGGCCATCGGCCAGCGCCAGTTCACCTTCCGGCAACTGGAAAACGGTTTTGTGGGTCGGCAGCCCTTCACCGATCAGGCCGCTCTGCGCGTGATAGAGGTGGGCACCTCCGTTGTCGAGCAGCACGAAGTTGCCGGTCGCCTCGGGGCCTGCCTTGTGCAGCAGCAGCTCGAGCCGGATGATCGAACCGCCCTCAGCCGACACATCGGCAATGAACAGATCGGTCACCACCCGGGTCGCGGTCTTCTGCGCCACCACCGGTACGGCCGGCACATCGGCTGCACCGGCCGGCGTGCTCACGGTCGGCACCGGTGCCTGGGCACCGGGAGACTGCGCCACGGCATCGGCAGCGGGTGCCACGGCGACAGGAGGGAGCGACTGGCGCTGCCAGCCGTCCCACAGCATGAACAGCGAAAACAGGAAAACGATCAACAGGGCGGAGCGTTGGGTATCCATCTGGGGAATCGTCTAAAAATGCGTCGTTGAGTGGAAAGCGATCGTGGATGCGGCGCGGGAGGTTCGGTGCTCACGGCACCGGATCATGTCCCCCGGGATTCCACGGATGGCAGCGCGCAATGCGCCTGAGCGACAGCCAGCCGCCACGCAGGCTGCCATGGCGGCGGATCGCTTCGGTGGCGTATTCGGAACAGCTGGGCAGAAAACGGCAATTCGCGCCCAGCATGGGGCTGATGGCGTAGCGATACACGGCAAGTACGGACAGCAGAAGACTTTTCAACTGGCTGGCTCCGAAACAGGCGGCTTCCCGCTGGACGGCCCGGCATCGGGCGCTACGGCCGGCGGGCGCATCCGGCCAAAAAGCTGATCAAGTTCCGCCCGCAGCGCCTTGCGGTCCAGACCTTCGGGCCGCGAATTCAGGCGCAGCACCATGTCGAGCGGCCGCAATCCCGAGCGCGCGTGGCGGAACGCTTCCCGCGCCAGCCGCTTGACCAGATTGCGGTCATGCGCGCGCTTCAGGTGTCGCTTCGCAACCACGACACCCAGCCGTGCTCCAGTCTCGGCATCCGGGCCGGACGATTTGACCGGACCGTGATGGATCACGAAATGACGACTGCGCTGCGTGCGCCGTAAAGCAAAAACGGATGAAAACTCATCCGTTTTTCTGAGCCGGAAGACCGGGCGGAAACTGTACGTTCCTCGCGCTGGCGTTTCCGATGAATCGGCCGTGCCTGCTTCGCTCACTGTACGCTCAACCTCCGGCTTGCTGCCTGATGGCAGACGACCGGACGATCACGGACATGGCGGCACAGGCGGCGGCTGGAAAGGTCTGCCTGCTTTAGACCGCGAGCCGGACGCGGCCCTTGGCGCGACGTGCGCGGATCACGGCGCGACCTCCGCGGGTGCGCATGCGTTCGAGGAAACCGTGGGTGCGGGCACGGCGGACAGATGACGGCTGGTAAGTGCGTTTCATGGCCTGCTCACTATGTATACGGAAAAGCCCGCGATTACATCGCAACATCAGCGCCTTGTCAATCGCCCCGCAGCGGCGCGGGTTTGGCCGGTGTGGATAAGCAGGGCCGAAAGCGCTAGAATCCGTCACTCAAAACAGCTGGCAAAAGCGGACCCGGGCCACCGGTCACCGCAGTGCCCGGAACACCGCAAAGAGACGATCCTTCATCACGGATCGACTGTTCCGGGTCAGGTCACAAGGCTGTGCCATACCCCCTAGAAATCGACCCGGCGACCTCGCAGACCATGATGCAACAGTTTTGGGCAGTCTGCCTCAGCCGCTTCGAGCAGGAACTTCCCGCGCAACAATTTCACACCTGGATCAATGGCTTGCGCATCGATCCGTGCGCCGATGCCGAAACCGAATCACTGGCGCTGGTCGCCCCAAACCGTTTCGTTCTGCAATGGGTGCGCGAGCGCTATGTGTCGCGCATCGAAGCGCTCGGTCTCGAGTATTTTTCGCAACCGGTATCGGTGCGCCTGAGTCTGCCCCAGGCAGGCAGCCAGGCGAATGACGCCGCCGACGCGCCCATACTGGTGCCGTCGTCGTCGTCAGACGCGCCGCGCGTGCGCCAGACGCATCTGCGTGCCGACGGCGAAGAAACCACCCGCGTCACGCCGCCGGCCATCATCAAGTCGAATGGCGACGCACAGTCCGACCGCAACGAACGCAACCGTGGCCGGCCCGACGAACGCGACCGCTCGCGCCTGAACCCGGGTTTCACCTTCGACAATCTGGTCACCGGCCGTGCCAACGAACTGGCGCGCGCAGCCGCCATACAGGTCGCGCAGAACCCGGGCATGTCCTACAACCCCATCTTCATCTACGGGGGTGTGGGGCTGGGCAAGACGCACATGGTGCATGCGCTGGGCAACGAGGTGATGCGGCACAACCCGGACGCGGTCATCCGCTACGTGCACGCCGACGACTACTACGCCGACGTGGTGCGCGCCTACCAGCAGAAGAGCTTCGACGCCTTCAAGCGCTACTACCGGTCGCTCGACGTGCTGCTGATCGACGACATCCAGTTCTTCAACAACAAGACGCGCACGCAGGAAGAGTTTTTCTACGCGTTCAACGCGCTGACCGACGGCAAGAAGCAGATCGTCATCACCTGTGACACCTACCCGAAGAACATCCAGGGCGTCGAAGAACGCCTGACGACGCGCTTCGGCTGGGGACTCACGGTTCAGATCGAGCCGCCCGAACTCGAAATGCGGGTCGCCATCCTGAAGAAGAAGGCCGAAATGGAGCGGGTGAAGGTGGGTGACGACGTCGCCTTCCTGGTCGCCAAGAACATCCGCAGCAATGTGCGCGAACTCGAAGGTGCGCTGAAGAAGATCATCGCCTTCGCCCACTTCCACACCGTGCCGATCACGCTCGAAGTGGCGCGCGAGGCGCTGAAGGACCTGCTGGGCGCACACAACCGGCAGATCACGCTTGAGTTCATCCAGAAGACCGTCGCCGACTATTTCAAGATCAAGGTGTCGGAGATGTATTCGAAGAAGCGCACGCGTGCCATCGCGCGACCGCGTCAGGTCGCCATGTGGCTGGCCAAGGAACTGACACCGGAGAGCTATCCGGCGATCGGCGAAGCGTTCGGCGGGCGCGACCACACGACCGTGCTGCATGCCTGCCGCACCATCGCCGACCTGAGGCTGAAGGACGAAGTGCTCAATCATGACCTGCACGTGCTCGTGCAGACCTTGCGCAAATAGCCGGAAAACACCGCAGGAAGGGTGTGGATGAAGCGGTATCGAAGCTGTACGGATAAACAGGTGTGATTCCCTGTATGGCCGCTGTGGATAAGCGGGGTCTTTTCAGCGGGTCACACTTTCATCCACATTTGTTCAAGCGCAGAAATGGCAGTTGTACAGACAACGATACATACTGCAAGCAACTGAAAATAATAAGAATTAAGGTGTTCTCCACAGAAAATGGTCGACGTTAACGGTTTACAGAGGTTTATAAAATGCTCTTAATGAAGATAGAACGCGAACAGCTGCTGCGTCCGCTGCAGTCGGTCAGCGGCATCGTCGAGAAGCGCCACACCCTGCCGATCCTGTCCAACGTCCTGATCGAAACCGAGGGCGATGCGCTCACGCTGCTGGCCACCGACATCGAAATCCAGATCCGTACCCGGTCCACCGGCAACATCAGCGCCGCCCAGCCGGCCGCGCTGACGGTCGCCGCCCGCAAGCTGCAGGACATCCTGCGTGCCCTGCCGGAAGGGCAGGAGGTGAGCCTCGACGCCGACGACCGCAAGCTCACGGTGCGCTGCGGCAAGAGCCGCTTCACGCTGCAGACGCTGCCGGCGCAGGACTATCCGCGCATGCAGGTCGCCGAGGGTGAAACCGTCAAGCTCAGCCTGACCCAGCGCAAGCTCAAGCGGCTGCTGTCGCTGGTGCAGTACTCGATGGCCCAGCAGGACATCCGCTACTACCTCAACGGCCTGCTGTTGGCGGTCGGCAGCGAGGAACTGCGGCTGGTCGCGACCGACGGCCACCGTCTGGCCTACGTGTCCGAAGCGCTGCCCGGCGTGACCGACAAGCTCGACGTGATCCTGCCGCGCAAGACCGTGCTCGAACTGTCGCGCCAGCTGGCCGACACCGACGACCCGGTCGACATCGAACTGGGCGGCAACCAGGCGCGCCTGCGCTTCGGCTCGGTCGAGCTCATTTCGAAGCTGATCGACGGCAAGTTTCCCGACTACGAACGCGTGATTCCGAAGGACCACCCGAAGGAAATCATGCTGCAGCGCGCGTCCTTCCTGCCGGCACTGCAGCGTGCCGCCATCCTGACCAACGAAAAGTTCAAGGGTGTGCGCGTCGTGCTGTCGTCCGGTCTGCTCAAGCTCATTTCGAGCAATGCCGAGCAGGAAGAGGCGCAGGAAGAGCTGGAGGTCGATTACACCGGCGACGCCCTCGACATCGGATTCAACGTGAGCTACCTGCTCGACGTGCTCGGCAACGTGGCCGGCGACACCCTGAGCCTGCGCCTGAATGACGGCAACAGCAGCGCGCTGATCACGCTGCCCGGCACCGACGGCTTCAAGTACGTCGTGATGCCGATGCGCGTGTAAGCCGCGCCGCCTGTACCACCGCCCGGCCTTCGCGCCGGGCTTCGTGTTTTTTGATGGACCCCGCGCACCTCGTGCGCAGCACCGGAATACGCCATGTCTGACGAGCTCACACCGAACGCCCCCGAAACGCCGATGGTCCCCGGTGCGCCCAACGCCGACGCTTACGGCGAAGGCAGCATCCAGATCCTCGAGGGGCTGGAAGCCGTGCGCAAGCGCCCCGGCATGTACATCGGCGACACGTCCGACGGCACCGGTCTGCACCACCTGGTGTTCGAGGTGGTCGACAACTCGATCGACGAGGCGCTGGCCGGCCACTGCGACGACATCGTGATCACCATCCACACCGACAGCTCGATCTCGGTCACCGACAACGGCCGCGGCATTCCGACCGGCATCAAGTTCGACGACAAGCACGAACCGAAGCGCTCGGCGGCCGAAATCGCGCTGACCGAACTGCACGCTGGCGGCAAGTTCAACCAGAACTCGTACAAGGTTTCAGGCGGACTGCACGGCGTGGGCGTGAGCTGCGTGAACGCCCTGTCGAAGTGGCTGCGCCTGACGGTGCGCCGCGACGGCAAGAAGCACTTCATGGAATTCGAGCGCGGTGTGCCGGTCGAGCGCCGGCTCGAAATTCAGAACGGCGTCGAGGTATCGCCGCTGAAGGTGCTCGGCACGACCGAAAAGCGCGGCACAGAAGTGCACTTCCTGGCCGACGAAACCATCTTCGACAACATCGAATTCCACTACGACATCCTGGCCAAGCGGCTGCGCGAACTGTCTTTCCTGAACAACGGCGTCAAGATCAAACTGATCGACCAGCGCAACAACAAGGAAGAGGATTTCGCCTTCCTCGGCGGCGCACGCGGTTTCGTCGAATACATCAACCGCAACAAGACGGCGCTGCACCCGAATGTGTTCTGCAGCGCCGGCGCGTCGATGCAGGGCAATGTGCAGATCGACGTCGAAGTCGCGATGCAGTGGAACGACAGCTACGCCGAACAGGTGCTGTGCTTCACCAACAACATTCCGCAGACCGACGGCGGCACCCACCTGACCGGGCTGCGCGCGGCGATGACCCGCATCATCAACAAGTACATCGAAGAACACGAAATCGCCAAGAAGGCCAAGGTCGAAATCACCGGCGACGACATGCGCGAAGGCCTGGCCTGCGTGCTGTCGGTGAAGATGCCCGACCCGAAGTTCGCATCGCAGACCAAGATGAAGCTGGTGTCATCCGAAGCGCGGCCGGCAGTCGAGGAAGTGGTGGCGCAGAAGCTCACCGACTTCCTGCAGGAACGCCCGAACGACGCCAAGACCATCTGCGGCAAGATCGTCGAAGCCGCCCGTGCGCGCGACGCCGCCCGCAAGGCACGCGACATGACGCGTCGCAAGGGCATACTCGATTCCTTCGGCCTGTCCGGCAAGCTGGCCGACTGCCAGGAGAAGGACCCGGCCAACGCCGAGCTCTACCTGGTCGAGGGCGACTCCGCCGGCGGCTCCGCCAAGCAGGGCCGCGACCGGAAGTTCCAGGCCATCCTGCCGCTGAAGGGCAAGATCCTGAACGTCGAAAAGGCGCGCTTCGACAAGCTCATTTCCAGCCAGGAAATCGTCACCCTGATCCAGACCCTGGGCACCGGAATCGGCAAGGACGAATACAAGCCGGAAAAGCTGCGCTACCACCGCATCATCATCATGACCGACGCCGACGTCGACGGCGCCCACATCCGCACCCTGCTGCTCACCTTCTTCTACCGCCAGATGCCCGAGCTGGTCGAAGGCGGCCACATCTACATCGCGCAGCCGCCGCTGTACAAGATCAAGCACGGCCGCACCGAGTTGTACGTGAAGGACGACCACGAACTGAACCAGTACCTGCTCAAGCTGGCGTTCGACGAATCCAGCCTGGTGCCGCGCGAGGGCGCCGAGCCGTTGTCCGGCAGCGCCTTCGAAGAAATGGCGCGCGAATACCTGCTGGCCGAAGCCATCGTCGAACGTCTGGCCGAGTACGCCGACGGCGAACTGCTGCGCACGCTGCTCGAACACAACATCTCGCTCAGCCTGGACGACGAAGCCGCCGCCCGCGACAGCGCCGCCCGGCTCGCGGCCAAGCTCCCGCCGAATGTCACGCTGCTGGCCGAATACAACGACAAGACCGAAGCCTGGCAGCTGCGCATCGAGCGCATGCACCACGGCAACCGCAAGGTCGGCCGCGTCGACAGCGAATTCCTGCTGTCAGGCGACTACCAGCGCATCCGCCACGCCGCCGAACTGATCGCCGGCCTGGTCGGCCCCGGCGCCATCGTCAAGCGCGGCGACAAGCAGCAGGAAGTCGCCAGCTTCACCGAAGCCACGCGCTGGCTGCTGAACGAAGTCGAACGCAACCTCGGCAAGCAGCGCTACAAGGGCCTGGGCGAAATGAACCCGGAACAGCTGTGGGAAACCACGATGGACCCGACCGTGCGCCGCCTGCTGAAGGTGCAGATCGACGACGCCATCGCCGCCGACGAAATCTTCACCACGCTGATGGGCGACAACGTTGAGCCGCGTCGGGCGTTTATCGAGAACAATGCGCTGAATGCGCGGAATATTGATGTGTGATCGTGTCGGATGACAGAATGAAAACGAAGGTGAAAACTTCCTCAGGAAAGTGAAAAGCTGCTGACGAAGACATTGAGAAGAAACGTGCCGACGCCCAGCCTTGCTGGGCGTTTTTCATATCTGCCATGAACTTGCCAATCAGTTGAATGCTGCGGTTACAGTCGGCTCAAACAGTACAAATGCACGGAGAATTCCCCATGGCATCAGAAAAATCATCGTCCGCAAACAAAGAAGAACCCTTGGAGCGGCAACTGTGGAAAGCCGCTGACAAGCTGCGCAAGAACATCGATGCAGCCGAGTACAAGCATGTGGTGCTGGGGCTGATTTTCCTGAAATACATCTCGGATTCATTCGAGGAAGTGTTCGCCAAACTCAATGCGGGCGAAGGTGAATATGCCGGCGCTGACCCCGAAGACAAAGATGAGTACGCGGCCGAGAGGGCGTTCTTTGTGCCGCAGGAAGCCCGCTGGCCTTACCTGCTGGCCAAGGCCACGCAGCCCGATATCGGCAGTCACATCGATGACGCGATGGACGCCATTGAAAAGGAGAACCCTTCGCTCAAGGGTGTGCTGCCCAAGGTGTTTGCGCGCCAAAGCCTGGACCCGATCAGCCTGGGTGGCCTGATCAAATTGGTGGGCGACATCGCCCTCGGGGATGCCAAGGCCCGCAGTGCCGATGTGCTGGGCCACGTGTTCGAGTATTTCTTGGGCGAATTTGCGCTGGCCGAAGGCAAACAGGGCGGCCAGTTCTACACGCCACGCTCCATTGTCGAATTGCTGGTGGCCATGCTGGAACCCTACAAGGGCCGGGTGTTCGACCCTTGCTGCGGCTCGGGCGGCATGTTCGTGCAGTCAGAGAAATTCGTGGCCGAGCACCAAGGCCGCGTCGACGACATCTCCATCTACGGCCAGGAAAGCAACCAGACCACTTGGCGCCTGGCGCAGATGAACCTGGCCATCCGTGGGATCAACTCAGCTCAGGTGAAATGGAACAACGAGGGTTCGTTTCTCAACGACGCCCACAAAGATCTGAAGGCCGACTTCATCATCGCCAACCCGCCCTTCAATGTGAGCGACTGGAGCGGCGAATTACTGCGCGGCGATGGCCGCTGGAAGTTTGGTGTGCCCCCGGCGGGCAATGCCAACTTCGCCTGGCTTCAGCATTTCATCCACCATCTGGCCCCCAATGGCCGGGCTGGCGTGGTGCTGGCCAAAGGCGCGCTGACCAGCAAGAGCAGCGGCGAAGGCGAGATTCGCAAAGCCTTGGTGGCTGATGGCAATTTGATCGACTGCATCGTCAACCTACCTGCCAAGCTATTCTTGAACACGCAGATTCCAGCGGGCCTGTGGTTCATGAACCGCATACGCAACAACGGCCACCCGCGCAAGGGCGAGATTCTGTTCATAGATGCTCGCAACATGGGGCATCTGATCAACCGGCGCACGCGCGAACTCAGCCCGCAGGATATCGAAGACATCGCGAAGATTTACCACGCGTGGCGCACCGGTGAGGGCGACTACGAGGACAAGAAGGGGTTTTGCGCGAGCGTGCCTTTGGCGCGCGTGGCGGAGCTGGATTACGTGCTGACGCCGGGCCGTTATGTTGGCTTGCGTGATGAAGAGGACGACTTCGACTTCGCTGAGCGCTTTACAGCGCTCAAAACGGAGTTTGAAGAACAGTTGCTGGAAGAAGCGCAACTCAATATTGCCATTGCAGATAACCTCGCAAAGGTGCTGCAGTGAAAGATCTCCTAACTGAGCCTGCATCGCGAACTTGGGATGAGGCCGAGTTCGGAGCACTGCCGTCTACCTGGAACGTTCAAACCGTTGGGGAATTGGTCGAAGGAGGGGTGATTGCGAAGCCCCTAGACGGCAATCACGGGGGAATTCATCCCAAGGGAGATGATTTTGTTGCGAATGGCATCCCGTTTGTCATGGCTACCGACATCAGCAATGGGAAGATTGATCTAGTCAATTGCAAGTTCATTTCGAAGGTGCAAGCTGATAGTTTGAGTAAAGGATTTTCAGTTTCCGGCGATGTTTTATTGACGCACAAAGCAACTCTCGGCAGGGTGGCGATCGTCGGGTCACTAGAGACCCCGTACATCATGCTCACACCCCAGGTCACTTATTACCGAGTGGTCAATCCGCAAAAGTTAAGCAATCGGTATCTACGGTATTTTTTCGAATCGCCAATCTTTCAGGACGTCCTTCGGAATCATGGTGATAGTGGATCGACACGCGCCTATGTCGGCATTACGGCACAGCGCGAGTTACCGGTCGTGCTGCCGGGATGCGTCAACGAGCAGAACGCCATTGCTGACGTGTTGGAAAGTCTTGACGACAAAATTGACCTGCTACATCGTCAGAACCAGACGCTTGAATCCATGGCTGAGACACTGTTCCGGCAGTGGTTTGTGGAGCAGGCGGAGGAGGACTGGACTGAATTCTCTGTCGATCAATTTGTAGATCATTTGAGGACTCCGATCAATCCGGCGAGTGAACCAGAGGCGTTTTATTCGCACTACAGCCTTCCTGCATTCGACAAGGGGAAGCGACCAGCGCGTGAGATTGGTAGCCTAATTCTCAGCAATAAGTTCAAGGTTGAATCATGGGTTGTGCTCATTTCCAAGCTAAACCCGCGAGTGCCACGCATATGGCCTGTTGCGGAGATTGGGCCGGGCGACAAAGCCGTTTGTTCGACAGAGTTTCAAGTGCTGAGGCCGAGATCAAGGGATCTTTTCAGCTATCTCTACTGTTTGCTCAATTCACGTGACGCCAGGGATGCCCTCACCATGGCGGCATCAGGGACGAGCGGCAGCCACCAGCGAGTACGTCCAGAAGACATCCTCAACATCAAGACATCTTTGCCGTCGATTGGATTGGCGGAAGAGTTTTCAAAGTTGGTGGCCCCCCTGCTCAATAAGCAGTTTGCGAACATCGACCAAGTGCACGCGCTGGAAAAGCTGCGCGACACCCTGTTGCCCAAGCTGATGAGCGGTGAAGTGCGGGTGGTCTGCTGATGCAAAAGATCCGCGACACCTTGGTGCAGTACAGCCGCTGGGACACGCTGGGCGATTATGTGGACCGGATGGAGGCGCATCTCGAAGCCGACTTCAGCACTGCCCTGGAAAACGCCAAGGCGCTGCTGGAAAGCATTGGCAAAGAGATTTGCAGTGCCAAGGCGGTGGCGCTGGAGCCCAGCAGCCCGATACAAGGCGTGCTAAAAAAGGCATTTGCGGCCCTGGGCTACCCCGGAGACGACATGGTGCGGCAGGTATCCACCGCACTGGCTACTATCGGCCAGAACGTGGGCGAGCTGCGCAACCAGATCAGCCCTACCTCACACGGGAAACCGCTTGATGAATTGCGGGACCGTAACAACAAAGTTGATCTGCTGACCCGCGAGTTCCTGATCGACAGCACCCTGGTGGTGGCGGTGTTCCTGATTCGTGCGTTTGAAGAGCGCCAAGCGGTGGCGATGCCGTTGCCGGCAACCCAGCCGCTAGTCGACGATGGGCCAAGCTACGACGACAACGAAGACTTCAACAACTTCTGGGACGAGTCCTTTGGTGAGTTTGGGATGGGCGACTACAACTTCACCGCTAGCGAAGTTCTGTTCGCACTGGATTCGCAGGCCTATGCGGTGGAGTGCAAAGCCTTCAAGGAGTTGGGAGACGAGTCTGCCGGAGAAGCCATGGGAGACACCGCATGAGCCTGGACATCAATGCCAAGCTGAGCAGCCTATTGGCGCTGACTGCCGAGAACGAGGTGGTCGAGTTCAAAGAGGCCAAGAACAGCTACGACTTCACCAAGCTGGGCAAGTACTTCTCGGCGCTGTGTAATGAAGCGAACTTGAAGGGCGTGTCTGCAGCCTGGCTGGTGTTGGGTGTGAACGACCGGCGGCAGGTAGTGGGCTCGAACTTTCGGCTTGCACGCAAGGACTTGGACCACCTGAAGGGCGAGATCGCCAACAAGACGACGAACCACATCACCTTCGTCGAGATCCATGAAGTGGTGAGGCCCGAGGGCCGCGTCGTGATGCTGGAAATCCCCGCCGCGCCTCGAGGTCTGCCGGTGGCTTTCGAGGGGCACTATCACGGGCGCGATGGGGAAGAGCTGGGCCCGCTGAATCTGGAAGAGATCGAGCGCATCCGTGCCCAATCCACCGTGGATGACTGGAGTGCCGTCGTCGTGCCAGAGGCCAGCCTAGCTGATCTGGACGAAGAAGCTTTGGCCGTGGCCCGCCGCAACTACAGAGCCAAGTTCCCCGACAAGGCCGCAGAGGTCGATGGGTGGGACGACCAGACCTTCTTGAACAAGGCCAAGCTGACGATCAAGGGCAAGCAGACGCGAGCTTCATTGCTGCTGCTGGGCCGTGAAGAGGCTGAACATTTCTTGCTGCCCGCCGAGGCCAAGATCCGCTGGCTGCTCAAGGACCATGCGGGCAATGACCGGGACTACGCCTTGTTCGGCATGCCGATGTTGCTGGCGGTGGACAAGGTCTACGCCAAGATCCGCAATCTCAAATACCGGTACATCCGTGAAGGTACGCTGTTTCCGGAAGAGATCGACCAGTACGAGCCCTATGCGATTCGCGAGGCGCTGAACAACTGCATCGCACACCAGGACTACACGCTGGCCAGCCGCATCAATGTGGTGGAGCGTGAAGAGAGCCTGAGTTTCACCAACAAGGGAAGCTTTGTGCCGGGCGACGTTCAGCGCGTGGTGATGGAAGACGCGCCCGAGGAGTATTACCGCAACCGCTTCCTGGCCACGGCCATGTTCAACCTGAAGATGGTCGACACGGCCGGCGGTGGCATTCGCAAGCTGTTTATGTTTCAGCGGCAGCGATTTTTTCCGATGCCGGATTACGACTTGTCGGGCAACCGCGTGCAGCTTACGCTGACCGGCAAGGTGCTGGACATAGACTACGCCCGCATATTGGCCCGCGATGGCGGCTTGGCCTTGCCGGACATCATGGCGTTGGACAAGGTGCAGAAACGTCAAGCCTTGACTGCTGACGAAGAGCGTCGGTTGAAGAGTGGTGGCCTGATCGAGGGACGCAAGCCCAATTACTTCATTGCCAAGTCGCTGGCGCAGCAGACAGGCCAGAAGGCCAGCTACAGCAAGAACCTGGCTTTCGACAAGCAGTACTACCTCGACCTGATCTGCAAGGCTGTGAAAGAGCATGGCTCACTGGCGCGCAAGGACATCGATGAACTGCTCTGGAACAAGCTGCCGGAGTGGATGGATGAGAAGCAGCGCAAGATCAAGGTGGGGAACCTGATCGCGGAGTTGAGAAGAAAGCAACGCATCGTCAACCAGGGCAGCGACACCCGCCCGTCTTGGGCTCTCGTTCGCCACGACATTCGATGAGAGCGAATGAGAGCACGATGAGAGACGCCTCTCACCAGTCCAATAAAAATCAATGACTTAGAATCTCTTTGCGGGCGTGCACCCGCCTGAATTGAAGAGAGCTGTCGCACGAGAGAGCCCACATGCTTACCGAATCAGCCATCGAAGCCTTCGCCATCAAGCTGCTGGAGCGCCAGGGTTATAGCTACGTGCATGGCCCGGAACTGGCACCGGACAACGAGCGTGCAGAGCGCGGCCACTATGGCGAAGTGTTGCTCTGCGGGCGCCTGACGCAGGCTGCCAGACGCATCAACCACCGCTTGCCCGCTGACTTGGTGGATGTGGCGGTGAAAGATGCGCGGAGGACCGGCTCACCTGAACTGCTGGCCAGCAATGAGGCCTTCCATCGACTGCTGACCGAGGGTGTGCCGGTAAGTCGGCAACAGGATGGCGACGAGCGTGGTGAACGCGTGTGGCTGATCGACTTTGCCCGGCCAGAGAACAACGAGTTCTTGGTGGTCAACCAGTTCACGGTGGTGGAGAACCAGCAAAAGAAGCGGCTGGACCTGGTGCTGTTCGTGAACGGCATGCCGCTAGTGGTGATCGAGCTGAAGAACGCCACTGATGAACAGGCCACGCTCAAGACGGCCCATCAGCAGATCGAGACCTACAAACACACGATTCCGGCCCTGTTCGGCCCCAACGCGTGGGTGGTGATCTCGGATGGATTGGAAGCCAAGGCCGGTTCGATCTCGGCGGGCTTGTCTCGCTTCATGGCCTGGAAGAGCGCCGACGGAAAGGCCGAGGCTTCACACCTGGTGAGTCAGCTGGAAACCTTGATCGTGGGCATGTTGAACCCCGCCACCTTGCTGGACTTGTTGCGGTACTTCATCGTGTTCGAGAAGGCGCGCAAGGAAGACCCTGAAACCGGCCAGATCAGCATCGGCACGGTCAAGAAGCTGGCGGCCTATCACCAGTACTACGCGGTGAACGCAGCGGTCGTTTCTACTTTGCGCGCCGCCGACCTCAGCACACCGCCCGCTGTGCGAGAGAACCCAGCCAGCTATGGTGTGCCGGGTGTGAAAAGCCAGCCCAAAGGTGACATGAAGGCCGGCGTGGTGTGGCACACCCAGGGTTCTGGCAAATCGCTTTCCATGGTGTTCTACACCGGCAAGATCGTGCAGGTGATGGACAACCCCACAGTGCTGGTGATAACCGATCGCAACGATCTGGACGATCAGCTCTTCGACACCTTCTCCGCATCCAGGCAATTGCTGCGGCAAGACCCAGTACAAGCCGAGAACCGCGACCACTTGAAGGCCTTGCTGAAGGTGGCGGCCGGGGGGGTGGTGTTTTCGACCATCCAGAAGTTTCAACCTGAAAGCGGGAACATCCACGATGAGCTTTCGCCCCGTCGCAACATCGTGGTGATTGCCGACGAAGCCCACCGCACACAGTACGGCTTTGCCGCCAAGACGGTGGATGAGACGAATGTAGCTGGCGAGGTGGTGGGCAAGAAAGTGGTCTATGGCTTTGCCAAATACCTGCGCGATGCCTTGCCTCAAGCCACCTATCTGGGCTTCACGGGGACACCGATCGAAAAGGCCGATGTGAACACCCCCGCGGTGTTTGGCCACTACGTGGACATCTACGACATTGCCCAGGCTGTGGAAGATGGCGCCACAGTACGCATCTACTACGAGAGCCGTTTGGCCAAGGTCCGCTTGAGCGAAGAAGGCCGGCAAATGGTGGCCGAGCTGGACGAAGAGTTGGAACAGGATGAGCTGACCGAGACGCAGAAGGCCAAGGCCAAGTGGACCAAGATGGAAGCGCTGATTGGCAGCGAGGCCCGCGTGCGCAACATCGCCCAGGACATCGTGGCGCATTTCGAGGCGCGGCAGGAGGTGTTCACCGGCAAGGGCATGGTGGTGAGCATGTCGCGCCGCATTGCGGCAGAGCTTTATGCGGAAATCGTGAAGCTGCGCCCCGACTGGCACGATACCGATCTGACGAAGGGGGCGATCAAGGTGGTGATGACGTCCGCATCCAGCGACGGCCCCACCCTGGCCCAGCATCACACAACCAAAGAGCAGCGCAAGCTATTGGCCGAGCGTATGAAGGATGATGCCGACCCGCTCAAGCTGGTGATCGTGCGCGACATGTGGCTGACGGGTTTCGACGCGCCCAGCATGCACACCCTCTACATCGACAAGCCCATGAAGGGCCACAACCTGATGCAGGCTATCGCGCGGGTAAACCGGGTCTACAAGGACAAGCCGGGTGGCTTGGTGGTGGATTATCTGGGTATTGCGGCCGATCTGAAGATGGCCTTGTCGTTCTATTCGGACGCAGGGGGCAAGGGCGATCCAACCTTGGCACAAGAGCAAGCGGTAGCCCTGATCCTGGAAAAGATTGAGGTGGTCTCATCGCTCTTCCATGGCTTCGCCTACGAGCACTACTTCGATGCCGATACGGCACAGAAGCTTTCCCTGATCTTGGCTGCGGAGGAGCACATCCTCGGATTGGATGAAGGGCGCAAACGCTATCTCGACGAGGTCACTTCACTGTCGCAAGCCTTTGCTATCGCTGTGCCGCACGAACAGGCTCTTGATGCGAAAGACGAGGTGGGCTTCTTCCAGGCGGTGAAGGCGCGGCTGGTGAAGTTCGACAGCCCGGTTGGCGGGCGCAGCACCGAAGAACTTGAGACGACCATCCGCCAGGTCATTGATCAGGCGTTGGTCTCAGAACAGGTTATCGATGTGTTCGATGCGGCCGGCATCAAGAAGCCAGACATCTCGATCTTGTCAGATGACTTCCTTGCGGAACTGAAGGGCTACGAACACAAGAACGTCGCGCTGGAGGTACTCAAGAAGTTGTTGAACGACGAGCTCAAGGCAAGGGCCAAGCGCAACTTGGTGCAGGCTCGTTCGCTGATGGACATGCTGGAAGCTGCCATCCGGAAGTACCACGCCAAGATCTTGACGGCAGCAGAAGTGATGGACGAGCTCATCAAGGTGAGCAAAGAAATCGTGGCCTCAGACAACGAAGCGAAGAGCTTGGGGCTGACCGACTTCGAATACGCGTTCTACACGGCGGTGGCCAACAACGACAGTGCGAAGGAGTTGATGCAACAGGATCAACTGCGGGAGTTGGCTGTGGTACTGACCCAGCGCGTTCGGGAGAACGCATCCATCGATTGGACGATCAAGGAAAACGTGAAGGCCAAGCTCAAGGTGATCGTCAAACGCACGTTGCGGCAGTTTGGCTACCCACCAGACATGCAGTTGTTGGCTACAGAAACCGTGCTCAAGCAGGCTGAAATGATGGCTGCTGAACTGGCTCTTGGCTGACCTGCGCTACCGGGAAGCGCTCTATCACGGCTTTCAGGCGCTGAAGGCTCGGCCGCTGACGACCAATCTGTTCATCGAAATCGTCCGTCTGATCAAGCAGACCGAACTCGACGTCCGGGCGATTCCGGGTACGGCGCTGAAGAACGAGGCCGGCGAGGTGGTGTACACGCCGCCGGTGGGCGAAGCGGTGATTCGCGACAAGCTGGGCAATCTCGAACAGTTCATCCATGCCGACGACGGCATCGACCCGCTGGTGAAGATGGCGGTGATGCATTACCAGTTCGAGGCGATCCATCCGTTCGCGGATGGCAATGGCCGTACCGGGCGCATCATGAATCTGCTCTATCTGGTCGAGAAGGGGCTGCTCGACATCCCGGTCCTGTTCCTGTCGCGCTACATCATCGCCAACCGCGCTGCCTACTACGAAGGTTTGCGCCGCGTCACCGAAGCGCAGGACTGGGAGAACTGGATTCTGTTCATGCTGCGCGCCATCGAATCGACGGCGCAGCAGACCCATGACCAGGTGCAGCGGATTCGCGCCCTGATGGAAAGCGTGCGCGCACGGGTGCAGACCGAAGCGCCGGCGATCTACAGCAAGGATCTGATCGAGGTCATCTTCCGGCACCCGTACAAGAAGATTCAGTGCGTCGTCGACGCGGGCATCGCCAAGCGGCAGACCGCCTCAACCTACCTGCAGCACCTCGCCGGGCTGGGCATCCTGCGCGAACAAAAGCATGGCCGGGAGAAGTACTACATCAACGAAGCCCTGTTCAACGAACTGGCAGGTTGAGCGCGGAACGCGTCGACGCAATCGACATGTCCGTAAAACGTGTCGATTTTTGACTGGTTTTTGAACACGATTTTCGAATGTGTCGATCCGCTCGACAGGTTTCGGTAAAACGTGAGCCTGGAGCAACGCGTGCCGTAGGATCGCCCGCTGCCCATTCTGCGCACTGTGGTCGAGCGCATTCTCGCCACGACGGGTCAGCCGTCGATTACGCCATATATATATGCATGTTCGAAAACTGAATTGCATCTGAGCCGGGTAAGCCATGAGCGAGCTGATTCTGTACACCACCGAAGACGGCCTCAGCCAGATCAGGCTGCGGGCCGATCAGCAGACGGTCTGGCTGACACAGCTGGAAATGGCCGAGCTGTTCGACGCGACCAAGCAGAACATTTCGCTGCATCTGAAGAACGTTTTTAAAGACGGGGAGCTGAGCGAGGATTCAGTTGTCAAGGAATCCTTGACAACTGCCGCGGACGGCAAACGCTATCGGACGCAGCTTTACAACCTCGACGCCATCCTGGCCGTCGGCTACCGCGTGCGCTCGCCGCGCGGGGTGCAGTTCCGCCGCTGGGCGTCCACGGTGCTCAAGGAGTATCTGCTCAAGGGCTTCGTGCTGGACGACGAGCGTCTGAAGAACCCGGATGGCCGCCCGGACCACTTCGATGAAATGCTGGCGCGCATCCGGGACATCCGTGCCTCGGAGAAGCGCTTCTACCAGAAGGTGCGCGACCTGTTTGCCTTGAGCAGCGACTACGACAAGAGCGACCAGGCGACGCAGATTTTCTTCGCTACCGTACAGCACCTGTTGCTGTACGCCGTCACGCAGCAGACCGCAGCCGAGCTGATCACGGCGCGCGCCAACCCCGACGATCGACACTTCGGCCTGTTGAACTGGCAGGGCGCCCGGGTGCGCAAGCAGGACATCCTGGTCGCCAAGAACTACCTGACCGAAGACGAGATCGACACGCTGAACCGCCTGGTGGTGATCTTTCTGGAAACCGCCGAACTGCGCACCAAGCGTCGCGAGGAAATCCGGATGAGCTTCTGGCGCCAGAATGTGGATCAGATCATCGCCGGCAACGGCTTTCCGGTGCTCACGCATGCGGGCAAGGTGAGCCACGCGCAGATGGAGCGCACCACGAGCGCGCTTTACGACGACTACGACCAGCGCCGCAAACAGGACGAGGCGCGCCAAGCCGACGAGCAGGACGAAGCCGAATTGCAGGCATTGGAAAACACCCTGAAGAATCGGCCGAAACCATGATCGAACAAGACCGGAAACGAAGGCGTCGATCCGCTCGACGGGTCTCAGTGAAACGTGAGCCTGTTGCAACGCCTGATCGGTGAGCCTGATCCCGGTGCGCGCGGAGCTGACAACACAAGAGGCGGCCGACATGCTCAATGTCTCCCGTCCGTATCTGGTCAAGTTGCTGGATGGTGGGGGCATTCCCTTCCACAAGGTGGGTACCCATCGGCGCGTGTATTACCAGGATCTGGTGAATTACAAGAACCACGTCGATACGGAACGATTGAAGGCATTGGAGGAACTGACGGCCCAGGCACAAGAACTGAATATGGGCTATTGAAATGACCCGCTTTTCGGTGGTGTAAGACGCGTGTGTGCTCTGCTCGGCACGTGATGTTGGACACCAAGGTGAAGAACATCCGCCTGATCGAAGGCGATCAGGACATCGACTGCCGGATCGACGGCTTAAGCCGTGAAGTCCAGCACCACCCGCGATGGCACCTCGCCTTTGGCCAGACGCTCGAAAACCGCGTTGATCGCCGACAGGGCCTGCACTTCGATATCTGCCTTCACCTTGCCGTCGGCAGCGAATGCCAGTGCTTCGGCCATGTCCTGCCGATTGCCGACGAAGGAACCGCGAATGGTGATGCAGTTGGCCACCACATCGAACAGCGGCGTCGGAAATTCCCCGGGTGGTATGCCCACCAGCACACAGGTGCCGTGCTTGCGCGTCATGGCGATGCCCTGTTTGAACGCCGGCAGCGAAGGCGCCGTGATCAACACGCCATGCGCACCGCCCTCCGTGATGTGCCTGACCGCTGCTGCCGGGTCACCGGCCCGGGCATTCACCACGGCATCGGCGCCCAGGCGTTTTGCGTGGTCGAGCTTGCCGTCATCGATATCCACCGCGCACACGTGCAGGCCCATGGCCTTGGCGTACTGCACCGCCAGGTGCCCCAGGCCGCCGATGCCCGACACGACCACCCATTGTCCCGGGCGGGCCTGCGTTTCCTTCAGGCCTTTGTATGACGTGATGCCGGCGCAGATCAAGGGCGCCGCATCGCGGGCGGCAAGGCCCGCCGGGATGTGGGCAACGTAGTTCGGGTCGGCGACGATGTATTCGGCAAAGCCTCCGTTCTTCGTGTACCCGCCGAACTGCGCACCGGCGCACACCGGTTCCTGTGCCGCCAGACAGAATTCGCAGTGGCCGCAGGCCGAGTAGAGCCAGGGCACACCGACCCGGTCGCCTTCCTTCACGCCGGTGACGCCGGCTCCCAGTGCCGTGACGATGCCGATGCCCTCGTGCCCGGGTGTGAACGGCAGCGCGGGTTTCAGTGGCCAGTCGCCGGCCGCGGCGTGCAGGTCGGTGTGGCAGACGCCGCAGGCTTCGGTCCTGACGAGGATCTGGCCCGCTCCGGGCGTCGGGATGTCGATGTCCTTGAGCATCAGCGGTCTGCCGAACTGCTCGACCTGTGCCACCCGCATCGTGGGCGTCATGCCGTTGTCGCCGGGAAGTCGGCCGCGCGCGCCACTTTTTCGCCCGCGGTGAAGGCCTCGCGCAGTTCGTCCACCTTGGCCATGGCACCTTCGAAGGCGTCGTTGCCGAGCAGCAGGTGATGCGGCGGCTGACCTGAACTGACCGCTTCGATGATGGCCTTGACCGCACGCACCGGGTCGCCCGGCTGCTTGCCGGACGACTCGCGTATGGCACTGCGCACCGCGCCTGCGGTGGCCTGATAGTCATCGATCTGCAGCGCGCTTTCATTGGCCGAGCGTCCGGCCCAGTCGGTGCGGAACCCGCTGGGTTCGACCACCATCACCTGGATGCCCAGCGGCTCGACCTCGCGGCGCAGTGCTTCCGACAAGCCTTCGACCGCGAACTTGGTGGCGTTGTACTGCCCCAGGGCAGGCATGCCGCGCAGGCCCGCCAGCGACGACAGATTGACGATGCAGCCGCTGCGGCGCTTGCGCATGCCCGGCAGCGCCGCCTGGATCATGGCGGTCAGACCGAACACGTTCACCTCGAACATCCTGAGCACTTCCGCGGCCTCGCCCTCCTCGATCGCGGCGAAATAGCCGATGCCGGCATTGTTCACCAGCACGTCGACGCCGCCGAAGCAGGCCTCGGCCGCCTCGATGGCGGCCGCGACCTGATCCGGCCGGGTGACGTCGAGCTTCAGCACGAGCACCTTGTCGCTGTCTTCCAAGTCGTCCAGTTTGGCGGGGTCGCGGGCGGTCACCACCGTGCGGTAGCCCAGCGCGATGGCCTGCCTGGCCAGTTCCTGACCGAAGCCGGTGGAGCAGCCGGTGATGAACCAGACGGGCGCTTCGTCGGACAGCAGGCGGGGGGCGGGCGTGTGCATGGTGGTCACTTTCCGGCGGGCGTGATCAGACGGGCGCGGCGGTGTGCCCGCTGCGCACCAGCTTCTTGTTGACGAATTCCTGGATGCCCAGGTCGCCGAGTTCGCGGCCATAGCCCGAGTGCTTGATGCCGCCGAACGGCAGTTCGGCATCGCTCCAGTCGAGGTTGTTGATGAACATCATGCCGGTGTCGACGCGGCTGGCCACACGTCGGCCGCGGGCTTCGTCCCGCGTCCACACCGAGCCGCCGAGGCCGAAGTCGGAATCGTTGGCCAGCGCGATGGCGTCGTCTTCATCCTTCACGCGGTAGAACGACACCACCGGGCCGAAGAACTCGTCCCGGAACGCCCGGTTGCCGGGCGCGATGTCGGTCAGGATCGTGGGCTGCATGAACGCGCCGGGGCGGTCCAGACGCGCGCCGCCCAGCAGCAGCGTGGCGCCGTCCTTGACGGCGGCATCGACCTGCGCCAGCAGTTGCACCAGCGCCGCTTCCGAGGACAGCGGACCGAGCGTCGTGCGCTCGTCCATCGGGTCGCCCGGCCTGAGGACTTCCAGTGCCGCTTTGAATCCGGCCATGAAGCGGTCGGCGACGGCCTCCTGCACGATGAAGCGCTTGGCGGCGCAGCAGGTCTGGCCGGTGTTGTACATGCGGCCCCAGACGGCCCACTGAATGGTGTGGTCCAGGTTGGCATCGTCGAGCACGATGAAGGGGTCGCTGCCGCCCAGCTCCATGGTCGATTTCTTCAGGTTCTTGCCGGCGCGGGCGGCCACGGCGCGCCCCGCCGGCACGCTGCCGGTCAGTGCCACACCCTTGATGCGCGGGTCGTCGATCACGCGGTCGGACTGTTCGTAGGAAATGAGCAGATTCGTGTAGGCGCCGACCGGTGCGCCGGCGTCGAGCAGCAGCTTCTCGAACGCGATGGCGCATTGCGGCACGCTGCCGGCATGTTTCACGACCAGCACATTGCCGGCCATCAACTGCGCACCGGCCACGCGGGCGAGCTGGTAGAACGGGAAGTTCCACGGCTCCACGCAGAACAGCACACCGATCGGCGAGTTTTCCATGTGCGCTTCACCCACCTTCGGGTGCAGCGTGACCGGCGCCAGGAAGGATTCCGCGTGCTCGGCGTAGTAGGCCAGGATGTCACCGCTGAATCTGACCTCGCCGCGCGCTTCATCGATGCGCTTGCCCATCTCCAGCGTGGCCAGCCGCGCGAAGTCATCGACATGGGCGCGCAGCAGCGTCGCCGCCTTGTTCACGATGGCTGCACGCTCGGCAAAGCCGGTGTGCTTCCACACCTGGAAGCAGGATTCTGCCGTCGCCAGTGCGGTGTCGAGTTGCCCGCTGCTCATGTGCTCGAAGCTCTTGAGCAGCTTGCCGTCATTGGGGTTGATGCTTTGGTAGGCCATGGGGAGGGTGTCCTTCGGGGTGCGTGGATCGGGACGCCGGAGCGGGATCGTCGTGTCGCGCGCGACACGCCTCGGCAGCCGGAGGGCGGGATGGACCTCGCAGGCTGAACGGCCCCGCTTTCCGGGTCTGTTCGATGGCGTACGCAATGCTTCGGCGCGCCGGCATGTTGCCCACCGTACAGACCCCGATAGGCGTGTCGCATAACGTCAAAGCCCGGCCATCTAGGCAACCGACGGACTATGAGAAATCCATGACCACGACGTCGACACGCAAGGCCTTCTTCGTCGGTGGCGGCATCGGCTCGCTGGCCGCCGCCGCTTTCCTGATCCGTGACGGCGGCATGCCCGGCAGCCAGATTTCCATCCTCGAAGCCGGCCCGGTGATGGGTGGCAGCCTCGACGGCGCGGGCGATGCCGATCGCGGCTATTCGATGCGCGGCGGCCGCATGCTCACCACCGACAACTACGAGTGCACCTGGGCGCTGTTCAAGTCCATTCCGTCGCTCGCACGACCCGGTCTCAGCGTGTTCGAGGAAACGCTGGAATTCAACGAAGAGCACGTATCCAACGCGATGGCGCGCCTGGTCGACAGCCGCCGCGCCCGGGTGCCGGTGGCCTCCATGGGCTTTTCGATGCACGACCGGGTGGAACTGCTCAAGCTCGCCAATGCCGACGAAGCGTCGCTCGGCTCGAGCTGCATCACCGACCACCTGTCACCCGCCTTCTTCGAGACCGAGTTCTGGTTCATGTGGGTCACCACCTTCGCCTTCCAGCCCTGGCACAGCGCGGTCGAGTTCAGGCGCTACCTGCACCGCTTCATGTTGGAGTTCTCGCGCATCGAAACGCTGGCCGGCGTCAAGCGCACCGTGCTGAACCAGTACGACTCGCTGGTGGTGCCGCTGCAGCGCTGGCTCGAAGCGCAGGGCGTGCGCCTGATCAATGACTGCACCGTCACCGGGCTCGAACAGCGGACACCCGACGGCCCGTTCGAAGCGAGCGCAATTCAGTGCACCGTGAAGGGAGAGGCACAGACCCTTTCGCTTGACGACGGCGATCTGACCTTCTTGCAGAACGGTTCGATGACCGATGCCTCCAGCCTGGGCTCGATGCGTGCGGCACCGGCCAAACTGAAGAAGGCGCGCAACGGCAGCTGGACCTTGTGGGAAACGCTCGCCCAAGAGCGGCCGTCGTTCGGCAACCCGGCGGCGTTCAACAGCTGCGTCGCGCAATCCGACTGGGCGTCGTTCACCGTCACGCTGAAAGACCCGGCCTTCTTCGACCTGATGCAGCGCTTCAGCGGCAACGAGGCCGGCACCGGCGGTCTGGTGACGTTCAAGGATTCGAACTGGCTGATGTCCATCGTGCTGGCGCACCAGCCGCACTTCGCCAACCAGCCGGCCGACGTGCAGGTGTTCTGGGGCTACGGGCTGTTCCCCGACCGCATCGGCAACTTCGTCGCCAAGGCGATGGCCGACTGCACCGGCGCCGAGCTGCTGCAGGAGCTGTGCGGCCATCTGCGCTTCGACCTGGAAACGATGGACACCGCCAACTGCATCCCCTGCCGCATGCCCTACATCACCAGCATGTTCATGCCGCGCGCGCCCGGCGACCGCCCGCTGCCGGTGCCGCCCGACACGAAGAATTTCGCCTTCATCAGCCAGTTCGTGGACATCCCGCTGGATACCGTGTTCACGGTGGAGTTTTCGGTGCGGGTAGCGCAGATGGTGGTGTACCAGTTGCTCGACATCGTGAAGCCGATTCCGCCGGTGACGCCGCATGACAAATCGCTCCACGTGCAGTTCAACGCACTGGTCAAGGCGCTGAAGTAAGCCGATCAACCCCGAAAGGACACGCGCCATGTCGCAAGGCAAGACCGTCAATCGACGCATCGTTCTGAACGCCCGGCCGCGCGGCACACCGACCGCCGAAGACTTCCGGCTCGAAAGCGGTCCGCTGCCGACGCCCGAAGCGGGCCAGCTGCTGTTGCGCACCGTATTCCTGTCGCTCGACCCCTATATGCGTGGCCGGATGAGCGACGGACCGTCGTACGCGCCACCTTTGGCGATCGGCGACGTCATGGTCGGTGCCACCGTTTCGCGCGTCGAGGCGTCGCGTCACGACGATTTCAAGCCCGGCGCGTGGGTGCTGGGCGCCAGCGGCTGGCAGGACTACGCGCTGTCGGATGGCCAGGGCCTGACACCGCTGCCCGCCGACGAGACGCATCCGTCGCGCGCCCTGGGCGTGCTCGGCATGCCCGGCTTCACCGCCTACATGGGGCTGCTCGACATCGGTCGCCCGGTCCCCCGGGAAACGGTCGTCGTCGCCGCGGCCAGCGGGGCCGTCGGCTCGGTCGTCGGACAGATCGCGAAGATCAAGGGGTGCACCGTGGTGGGCATCGCCGGCGGCGAGGACAAGTGCCGCTACGTGGTCGACGAACTGGGCTTCGACGTCTGCCTCGATCACCGCGCCGACGACCTGCCCGGTCGCCTCGCCGCCGCCTGCCCGAAAGGCATCGACGTGTACTTCGAAAGCGTGGGCGGGCCGGTGTTCGATGCCGTGCTGCCGCTGCTCAACACCAGGGCGCGCATTCCGGTGTGCGGGCTCATTTCGGCGTACAACGCCACCGGCCTGCCGCCCGGCCCCGACCGGCTCGGACTGCTGATGGGCACCCTGCTGCGCAAGCGCATCCGCATGCAGGGATTCATCATCTTCGACGACTACGGGCCACGCTGGAACGAGTTCGCGGACGCGATGGGCGCGTGGGTGAACGAGGGCCGGATCAAGGCGCGCGAAGACATCGTCGTCGGTCTGGAGAACGCCCCCGCGGCGTTCATCGGCCAGCTCGAAGGCAGGAATTTCGGCAAGCTGGTCATACGGCTGGCCGACGACTGAGCGCTGCGGCCAGGGCCGATGACGTTCGTGGCATCGACCGCCGGATCGAAGGCTTCGGGTCGATGCTCGCCGCAGCGAGCCCTGTTGCAGTGCGCAACGCACCGCAAGCGGGCAAATTTCACACACGTACCCATTGATTCATAAGGATTTTCCCTCTGGCACGGTTGATGCACTGCAACACGCGGTGCTGCACATCCCCCACTGTCAAGAAGGAGCGTCCGCATGTCGAGCTGTACTCATCCCGCACATCAGCACTGCAGTTTCTGTGATGCAAAAGGTCGCCTGACGGTACAGGTCGACGGCAACGGCGAGGCGGCGCTCGATACGCCGGCGCCGCCGGATCCGTCGCGGCGCGGCTTGCTGAAGGGTTCGCTGGCGGCCGGCTTCGGCACGCTGAGCGCCGGCTGGGTCGGCTCGGCGATGGCCAAGGACGCGGCCACCGGCACGATGAAGGCGGTCAATCACTATTACATCGCGGCCAGCGCCGACACGGTGCACTGGGGCTACTTCAGCAAGTCGCTGAAGCCGCAGGTGACGGTCGAGCCGGGTGATTTCGTCACCATCGAAACGCTGACCCACCACGCGGGCGACGATTTTGACCGCATGATCAAGGGTGACCCGGGCGCGGAAAGCGTTTTCTACTGGGACAAGAAAAAGAAGGGCGTCATCCGCCGCGGTGCCGGGCCGATGGACGCCAGCCTGTTCGGGCGCGGCGCCGGCGAAGGTCTCGGTGTACATATATGCACCGGTCCGGTGTGCGTGAAGGGCGCGGAAGAGGGTGACGTGCTTGAGGTGCGCATCGTCGACGTCACGCCCCGGCCGAGCGCCAACCCGAAGTACAAGGGCAAGAGCTTCGGCGTCAATGCCGCGGCCTGGTGGGGCTTCCACTTCAAGGAACTGATCACCGAGCCGAAGGAACGCGAAGTCATCACGATCTACGAGATCGACGCCAGCAGCGAGAAGAACTGGGCGCAGGCGGTGTACAACTTCCAGTGGACGCCGCAGACCGACCCGTTCGGCGTGGTGCACAAGACGATCGACTACCCGGGCGTGATCGTCGACCACTCGACGGTCAAGGAAAATCACGGCGTGCTGAAGAACGTGCGCGTGCCGACGCGGCCGCACTTCGGCGTGACCGGCGTGGCGCCGAAGGAAGCCGACATGGTCGATTCCATCCCGCCCAGCTATACCGGCGGCAACATCGACAACTGGCGCATCGGCAAGGGCGCAACGATGTACTACCCGGTCGCGGTCAAGGGCGCATTGTTTTCGGTCGGCGACCCGCATGCGGGCCAGGGCGACTCCGAACTGTGCGGCACGGCCATCGAATGTTCGCTGACCGGCACCTTCCAGTTCATCCTGCACAAGAAGGCCGACCTCGCCGGCACCGCACTCGAAAAGCTCGCCTACCCGCTGCTCGAAACACCTGACGAATGGGTGATCCACGGCTTCAGCTTCGCCAACTACCTGGCCGAACTGGGCGACAAGGCGCAGAGCGACATCTACGCCAAATCGTCGGTCGACCTCGCACTGAAGGACGCCTTCCGCAAGAGCCGCGCCTTCCTGATGGACACGCAGAAGCTCACCGAGGACGAAGCGATTTCGCTGCTGTCGGTCGGCGTCGACTTCGCCGTAACCCAGGTGGTGGATGGCAACTGGGGCGTACACGCGGTGATCAGGAAGGCGCTGTTCTCCGGCGGCAGCCTGTAGCGTACCGCCGCCTGCCGCGATCGGCCCCCGCGGGTGCCCCTTGCGGGAGCGGCGGCGGTTCTGTGGGAGCGGCGGCCTCGCCGCGATACGCACTCTGCAATGCGACCATCGCGGCACTGATCGCGGCGGGGCCGCCGCTCCCACAGGTCCAGCTCCAAAGTTCAAGCACCCCCATCCGCCCCTCCCCCTCTCACCGTGCCCGGCGCAGACACCCAGACGCTGTCGGGTGACGCGCAAGCCGCAGGCAGCGATTGCAGTTTTCGACAAGACTTCGCTGCAGTGGCCGTGCAGACTGGCAGCCCCTTCATTCCAGGTCCCGTGTCGTGCTCGCCGTCGTCGCCCCTGCCCTGTTCGTAGTCGTCTGGTCCACCGGCTTCATCGTTGCGCGGGCGATCGACGGCGTGGCCGATCCGGCGCTGTTCCTGCTCGCCCGTTTCACCTTGACCACGCTGATGTACGCCGCCATCGCCGGCGCGCTGCGTGTCGCCTGGCCGGCGCGCAGCCAGTGGCCCAAGCACCTGCTGGCCGGTGCGCTGCTGCAGGGCGTCTATATGGGTGGCGGCTACTGGGCGGTGGCGCACGGGCTGTCGCCGGCGGTGATGGCGCTGCTGGCCACGCTGCAGCCGATGTTCACCGCCCTGATCGCGCAGCGCCTGTTCAACGAACCGCCGGGCCGCCATTTCTGGGCCGGTCTGCTGGCCGGCGCGCTGGGGGTCGTGCTGGTGCTGGCGCCGCGGCTGGCCAGCGTGGGCCCGGAGGCGTTGTCGCCGCTGGTGGTCGGTGTGGCGCTGGTCGCCGTGGCCGGCATCACCGCCGGCACGCTGGTGCAGAAAAGCTCGATCGCCGCCGCCGACCTGTTCAGTTCAAGTGCGATCCAGAATGCCGGTGGCGCGCTGGTCTGTCTGACCGTCGCGCTGGCGCTCGGCGAGTCGTTGTGGGTGCCGGGCCCGGCACTGTGGGCGGCACTGGCGTGGGCAGTGTTCGGCCTGTCGGCCATCGGCAGCACGCTGCTGGTGTGGATGGTGCGCCGGGGTTCGGCCGCAAAGGTAAGCGTGCTGGTGCTGCTGGCCCCGCCGCTGGCCGCGGTGCAGGCCGCCCTGCTGTTCGGCGAGCGGCTGGCGCCCCTGCAGATGGCGGGTTTCGCGCTGGCACTGGGTGGCGTGCTACTGTGCCGGCGTCGCTGAAGGCCTTGTCATGCATGCCACCGATCCCAACGTCGATACCCGCTGCTACGCGGCCGAACCGGCCGGACACGCGCACGATTTCCACCAGGTCGTGCTGGGCGGCGACGGCGGTACCGAACTGGAGCTCGAGAGCCATCTGCACCGGGTCGATGCCGGCGCCGGCCTGCTGATCCCGGCCGGCACCCGGCACGACTACCGCGGGCTGGACGCCGCAAACCGCCAGCTGGTGGTCGACCTGCCGGCGGCGTCGGTCGCCTTGCCCGCCTCGCTGTTCCGGCGTCCGCGCGCCTTCGTCATCGACGCGCCCCTGCGCCGGCGCGTGCAGCCGCTGCTCGGCCTGGCCGGCGAGCGCGTATCGCGGCCGCGTCACTGGCTGCTGGCCACCCGCTTTGCCGATGACCTGGCGCACTGCCTGCACGTCGCCCCGGCGAACGACGACGCGCCCCGTTTTCCGGTCGCACGCGTCGACGCCTGGTTGCGCCGCCACGCCGGCGACGCACCGCCGCTGAAGGATCTGGCGGCCCGCTTCGGCTACGGTCCGCGCCGCTTTCACGATCTTTTCGTCGATGCCTTCGGCGAAGCTCCGCATCGTTACCTGACCCGCTTGCGTCTGGACGCCGCGCTCGCCCTGCTCGACGACAGGTCACGTGCGCTCGGCGACATCGCGCTCGACACCGGTTTCGCCGACCAGAGCACGTTCACTCGCCGCTTCACGCAGCGCTTCGGCCTGCCGCCCGGTCATTGGCGACGGGTGGCCTGCGCACGCACGGGTTGCTGAGCACATCCGGCACCGGGCCGAACACGGCCTGCGCCGCGAGCCGGGCAGGGTCACACGCGCGCCATCACTTCCAGTGTGTCGACCAGCCGGCACGCGTAGCCCAGTTCGCTGCGGTAGCCCGCGCATACCTTGACGACGCGGCCCGACACCTGGGTCAGCGCCGCCTGGAACAGGCAGGAGTGCATGTCGTTCGCGGCCGCTGTGCCGGCGTCCGGGCCGTCGCAGTACCGCAGCAGTTCGCCGTAGGCGCCGAAGCTGGCGCACTGGATCAGCGCATTCACCTCTTCCACGCTGGTGTCGCGCGAGGCGACGAACACCATGCCGAGCAGCACCAGATCGCAGTCCGGCACATGCACCGGCGGTGTTTCGTCGAGCGCGCCCGGCAGGCGGGGCAGCACCTGCTGCAGCTGCGCGGCCACATTGCCTTCGCGCTCGCAGGCGACACCGGCGCAGTGCTGCACGTCGAGCATCGGCGTGATGACCGCGTGCTCGATGCCCAGCGCGTAATGCAGCAGGCGCGCCACCGGCGCGATGCCGTGGGTGGCGCTGGACGCGCCGTGCAGCAGGCGGTGCGAGCCGTCGATCCGCATGTGGTTCACGCCGAACACCACCATGCCGTCGAAGGCGAAGCCGCCGGCGGGTGCGCCGCACAGCACCTTGGTCGCGCCCGCCGCGAGGTGCCGCCGCGGATCGCCGCCCGAACAATCGAGCACGATGTCGACACCATGTTTGCCCCAGGCCGGCGTGGCATCGCCGGGGGCATCGTCGCGTGCCGCCACGCTGACCAGTTCCAGCCCGCCGTTGGCGCAGAAAGCCGCGTGCGCGCCGATCGCCGCGCGCGCGTTGCGCGCGGTGCCTCCGCAGCCGTCGATGGCGATCCGCCTCACCATGTCCGCTGCGGCGGCATTCGTCGCCGCCTGTTCGGGTGGGTCACCATGCCGTTCATGCCGCCCGCTGCTGCCTGCGCCGTTCCAGCAGGCGCAGGATCATCGGCGTGAAGATGAGCTGCATCGCCAGTTCCATCTTGCCGCCCGGCACCACCAGCGTGTTGGCACGCGACATGAAGGAGTCATGCAGCATGCTCAGCAGGTAGGGAAAATCGAAGCCGCGCGGATTGGAGAAGCGGATCACCACCAGGCTTTCGTCGGCGGTCGGAATGGTGCGCGCGATGAAGGGGTCGCTGGTGTCGACCACCGGCACGCGCTGGAAGTTGATGTGGGTGCGCGTGAACTGCGGGCAGATGTAATGCACGTAGTCGTGCATGCGGCCGAGGATGACGTCGGTCACCGCGGCGGTCGAGTAGCCGCGCGTGCTGCGGTCGCGGTGAATCTTCTGTATCCATTCCAGATTGATGACCGGCACCACGCCGATCAGCAGGTCGGGGTAGCGCGACACGTCGATGGTGTCGGTCTTCACGCCGCCGTGCAGGCCTTCGTAGAACAGCAGTTCGCTCGGCGGCAGGTCCGCCCAGGGCGTGAAGGTGCCGGCCGGCTGGTCCCAGGGGGCGGCCTCTTCGTCGTTGTGCAGGTATTTGCGGCTGCGTCCGGTACCGGTTTCCGAATAGGTGCGGAACAGCGTTTCGAGCTCGTCGAACAGATTGGCTTCTTCGCCGAAATGGCTGAAGTGCGGTTTTTCCTTCGGATCGATTTCGGCGGCGGCACGCTTCATTTCGGCGCGGTCGTAGCGGTGGAAGCTGTCGCCCTCGATCACGGCCGCGGCCACGCCTTCGCGGCGGAAGATGCTCTCGAAAGTTCGGGTGACCGATGTGGTGCCGGCGCCGGACGAGCCGGTGATCGCAACGATGGGGTGTCTGACTGACATGGCAACCTCGTGATGACTGGATTCTGTTCCGTGCGTACCGCTCAGCCGTTCTGACCGGCGAACAGGCCGCGCCGCCCGAACAGCGGCGACTCATAGGTGTCCGGTTGCGGCTCGCGGTGATACGCCTCGATTCGGGTCACTTCCTCGGCCGAGCCGAAGACGAACGCAATGCGCTGGTGCAGCGACGTCGGCTGCACCTCCATCAGCCTGCTGTGCCCGGTGCTCGCCATGCCACCCGCCTGCTCGATCAGGAAGGACACCGGATTCGCCTCGTACAGCAGGCGCAGCCGGCCCGGTTTCGACGGGTCTTTGGTGTCGCGCGGATACATGAACACGCCGCCGCGCATCAGGATGCGATGCGTTTCGGCCACCAGCGAGGCGATCCAGCGCATGTTGAAATCCTCGCCGCGCGGACCTGTTTTTCCAGCCAGACACTCATCGACATAGCGGCGCACCGCGGGTTCCCAGAAGCGGCTGTTCGACGCGTTGATGGCGAATTCGCGTGTGCTGCGCGGCACCTTCAGATTGGCGTGGCTGAGCACCCATTCGCCGAGCACCGGGTCGAGCGTGAAGGCGTGCGTGCCGTTGCCCAGCGTCAGCACGAGCATGGTGGACGGGCCGTAGATGGCGTAACCGGCGCACACCTGCTGCGTGCCCGGCTGCAGGAAGTCGGCGCCGGTCGCGTCTTCGCCCGGTCGCACGGCACGGGTGATCGAAAAGATGCTGCCGACCGACACGTTCACGTCGATGTTCGACGAGCCATCGAGCGGGTCGAATGCCAGCAGGTACTTGCCGCGCGGATAGTGGCCCGGCAGCAGGTGGATGTCGTCCAGCTCTTCCGACGCCATGGCGGCGACATGGCCGCCCCATTCGTTGGCGCGCAGGAAGATGTTGTTGCTCAGCACGTCGAGCGTCTTCTGCGTTTCGCCCTGTACGTTGATCGCGCGACCCGAGCCGCTCTTGTCGTGGTCGCCCAGCACGTCGGCCAGACCGCCGAACGCCACCTTGCGCGAGATCGCCTTGCAGGCGAGCGCGACGTCGGCAATCAGGCCGTTCAGGTCGCCGGTGGCGCCCGGGTGCCGGCGCCGCTCCTCGATCAGGAACTGGATCAACGTGCTGCGTCCGCCTGTCGGCATTTCGGTCTCCCCTCAGATCATTGCTCAGGTCGTTGCACAGGTCATTTTTATGCCCGGTTGTCCGGCCGCGCCTCTGCGGGCGCGGTCCGGCCGGGGTGCTGCCTGCTCTTCCCTCTCCATCCCGGTCGCGCTAACGCGGTTCGGCGCAGCGCGACACCATTTCCTGCAGCAGTTGCGCGGGCGATGCGACATGCCAGGGCTCGATGCCTTCGGGCAGCGAATGTGCGCCATAGCCCCAGCCCACCAGCACCACCGGGCAGCCGGCGGCGCGCGCCGCCAGCAGATCGGCCGAACTGTCGCCCACCATCAGCAGCTCGTGCGGCGCAACGTGCAACCGCTGCGCCGCGGCCAGCAGCGGCGCCGGCGACGGCTTCAGCTCTTCCGCCCGGTCACCGCCATGCACCGACGCCATGAAAGGCAGCAGGCCGGCCGCCCCGAGCACAGCGCGCGCCAGCAGGGTCGGCTTGTTGGTGACCACGGCGAGCGGAAACACGCCGTACAGCCCTTCGACCATGTCGGCGATGCCGTCATACACATGGCCGTACTTGAGCGGTGCGGCCAGCGTGGCGTCGTCGAAGGACTGGCGCAGCTGCGCCTGCAGTGCGCCGTCACTGTCGGCGATGCCGAAATGCGCCAGCGCACGGCGGATCAGCAGATCCGGGCCGCCGCCGATCCAGCCCCGTGCGGTGTCGAGATCGGCGCTCGCCAGGCCGGCCTGGGTCAGGCCGGCATTGAGCGCGGCGCAGATGTCGGGTGCGCTGTCGACCAGCGTGCCGTCGAGGTCGAAGGCGATCGCGCGGATGTGGTTCAGGGTGTCGGGGTTCATGTCAGCTGTCTTGTCGGTTCATCGAAAACACGCGACTGGCCAGCACGTCTTCGGCGTACAGCGTGCACAGCGCATCGCGCGTCGGCGCCGTGTCGGTGGCGAACAGCCGGGTGGCGTGGCGCAGCCGGATGCGGTCGAGCGCGTTGCGCACCGAGCGCGCGTTGGCGAAGTGCGGCTGCTGGCGGCGCAGGCCCAGGTAGCGTTCGAACGCCGATTCGGCGGTGTCGTCGAAGCGGTAGTTCAGGTTGCGCAGCATCAGCTGGGCGATGCGCATCAATTCGTCCTGGTCGTAGTCCGGGAAATCGATGTGGTGCGCGATGCGCGACGCCATGCCGGGGTTGCTGGAAAAGAAGGTGTCCATGCGGTCGCGGTAGCCGGCCAGGATCACCACCAGGTCGTCGCGGTGGTTCTCCATCACCTGCAGCAGGATTTCGATCGCTTCCTGCCCGTAATCGCGTTCGTTCTCCGGCCGGTACAGGTAGTAGGCCTCGTCGATGAACAGCACGCCGCCCATCGCCTTCTTGATGATTTCCTTCGTCTTGGGCGCGGTGTGGCCGATGAACTGGCCGACCAGATCGTCGCGCGTCACCGCCACCATGTGGCCCTTGCGCACATAGCCGAGCTGCTTCAGCACCTCGGCCATGCGCAGCGCGACCGTGGTCTTGCCGGTGCCCGGGTTGCCGGTGAAGCACATGTGCAGCGATGGCGGCTTCGACTGCAGGCCCTGTTCGGCGCGCAGCCGGTCGATCAGCAGCAGCGCCGCGATGTCGCGGATGCGGCTCTTGACCGGCGCGAGACCGATCAGCTCGTCATCGAGCTGGTCGAGCAGCGCCTGCACGCCTGACGATGCAAACATCGAACGCGGCGATGCGATGCCGGTCGGGGGGGCGGTGACGGCGTCCATGAGGCAAACCTCCTTCAGTAACGCGCGCCTTCCGGACGCGCCTGCACGGCATAGCTTTCGATGCTGTAGCGCACGGTGCGGCCCGGCTCTTCGGTGCGGATCAGGCGGAAGCCGGGTTCGGCATCGGGCCGGTTCACGATGAAGGACAGCACGACCGATTCGGTGCCGTGCGTCGAGTCGAACGCGGTGACCCGGATGTAGTACTGCGGAAAGGTGGCGCGGCAGGCGTTCACCTCGATCAGGATGGCGGCCGAGTCGCGGATGTCGAACATCGGGTTGCCATACATTTCCCAGAAGGTGTTGCGCGGGTGCGGGTCATCGGTGTACTCGATGCCGACCGCCCAGCCCTGGTCCAGGCAGTAGTCGATCTGCGCCGCAATCTGGGAATCGGTCAGGTCCGGCAGGTAGGAAAAGGTGCCCTGGGTGATGCGCATGGTGTTCTCCTTGATACGGTTTCATCATTCCCTCTCCCGCTGATGCGGGAGAGGGGAGAAGCGCGTCGATCGCGACGTTCTTCGTAGGAGCGGGCCGTGCCCGCGATGGCGGCCTCGAATGACCGCCGGCGCGTCGATGGAGACCGGATCGCGGGCAGGGCCCGCTCCTACGGGCGTCACGCCACCGACGGCGTCGGCGCGTAGTCCGAGGTGTCGGTCGACGCATAGTTGAAGGTGATGTCGCCCCAGGTATCGAGAGCGGCGGCCAGGGGCGAACACCACTTCGCGGCGTCGCGCAGGATCTGCGGGCCTTCTTCGGCGATGTTCCGGCCTTCGTTGCGCGCCAGCACCATGGCTTCCAGCGCCACGCGATTGGCCGTGGCACCGGCCTGGATGCCCTGCGGGTGGCCGATGGTGCCGCCGCCGAACTGCAGCACCACGTCGTCGCCGAACAGGTCGATCAGCTGGTGCATCTGGCCCGCATGGATGCCGCCGGACGCGACCGGCATCACCTTCTTCAGTGCGCCCCAGTCCTGGTCGAAGTAGATGCCGCGCTGCAGGTCGACTTCGGTGTGCGTGTCGCGGCACACGTTGTAATAGCCCTGCACCGTCATCGGGTCGCCTTCCAGCTTGCCCACCGCGGTGCCGGCGTGGATGTGGTCGACCCCGGCCATGCGCATCCACTTGGCGATGACGCGGAAGCTCACGCCGTGGTTCTTCTGCCGCGTGTAGGTGCCGTGGCCGGCGCGGTGCAGGTGCAGGATCATGTCGTTCTGCCGGCACCAGTGCGACAGCGACTGGATCGCGGTGTAGCCGACCACCAGATCGACCATGACGATGACCGAGCCCAGATCCTTCGCGAAGTCGGCGCGCCGGTACATTTCTTCCATCGTGCCGGCGGTGACGTTCAGGTAGCTGCCCTTGACCTCGCCGGTCGCGGCGCTGGCCTTGTTGACCGCGTCCATGACGAACAGGAAGCGGTCGCGCCAGTGCATGAAGGGCTGCGAGTTGATGTTCTCGTCGTCCTTCATGAAATCCAGCCCGCCCTTCAGGCCCTCATACACCACGCGGCCGTAGTTGCGGCCACTCAGGCCGAGCTTGGGCTTGGTGGTCGCGCCGAGCAGCGGGCGGCCGAATTTGTCCAGCCGCTCGCGCTCCACGATGATGCCGGTCGGCGGGCCGGCGAAGGTTTTCACGTAGGCGACCGGAAACTTCATGTCTTCCAGCCGCGCCGCCTTCAGCGGCTTGAAGCTGAACACGTTGCCGATGATCGATGCGGCGACGTTGGTGATCGAACCTTCCTCGAACAGGCTCAGGTCGTAGGCGACGTAGGCGAAGAACTGACCCGGCGTGTTGGGTACCGGATCGACGCGATAGGCCTTGGCGCGGTACATGTCGCAGGCGGTCAGGCGGTCGGTCCACACGACGGTCCAGGTCGCGGTGCTCGATTCGCCTGCCACCGCGGCGGCGGCTTCGATCGGATCGACGCCGTCCTGCGGCGTGATGCGGAACAGCGCGAGGATGTCGGTCGCCTTCGGCTCGTAGTCGCTGTCCCAGTACCCCATCTGTGCGTATTTCAGGACGCCGGCCGAATAACGCTTCTTCGCGTCGGTGATCTGCGTCGGGGTGTTCATGTCGCCCATGTCTTCCTCCCTGATGATTCGTTCCGGCGCCCTGCCGGTCGTTTGTGTGCTGCAAGCTCGATCCGAGGCGCCGACGATAAGGAGAACTTATGGATAAGAAAAGTTTGTTTTTTTCCTTTTGATATTAAGTTACGCTTATGGACCGAAGGTGCAGCAGAATGTCGCAGCGCAGCAGTTCATCGGCGCTGAGGCCGGCGTGCTGTGCAAGAGGTCTTGATTTGATGGAATTCTGGCAAAGTGCTGCAGCGCGACGTATCCGCCGGTCGGTGCCGCGCTGCCTGTGAAGGTCGGGTGTCTGTGATCCCCTGTCCGGGAGTGTGTACATGCTCAAGAACGCCACGCTTCGCCAGCTTTCCGCACTGCACGCAGTCGCCCGACTGGGCAGCGTGTCGCGTGCGGCCAGTGAAATCAATCTGACGCAACCGGCGGTGTCGATCCAGCTCAAGCTGCTTGAGGAGTCGGCCGGCACGCCGCTGATCGAACGCGAAGGACGCGGCATCCGGCTGACGACGGCCGGCGAGGTGATGGCCGACTACGCCGGACGCATCCTCGAACTGTGGCGCGAGGTGGGCGACGAAATGGCTGCGCACCGCGGCGTCGTGTCGCGCCGGCTGCGCATCGGCGTGGTGACCACCGCCGAATATCTGGTGCCGCGCATGCTGGTCGTGTTCGCGCGCGACAATCCGAACGTCGAAGTGAAGCTCAAGGTGGGCAACCGCGATGAAATCGTGCGCCTGCTGTCGAGCCACGAGGTCGATCTGGTCATCATGGGCCGCGCGCCCAAGGAGCTGAAAACCCAGGCCACGCCGTTTGCGCGCCACACGATGGCCTTCATCGCCGCGCCGTCGCATCCTCTGATGTCGCGCGGCCCGCTGCTGCTGCGCGATCTGGCGCAGGAAGACCTGCTGGTGCGCGAACGCGGTTCGGGTACGCGCACCACGCTGGAACAGCTGTTCCGCGACGCCGAGCTGAATCTGCGCGTCGGTTCCGAGCTGTCGAGCAACGAGGCGATCAAGCAGATGTGCGCCGCCGGGTTCGGTCTCGCCTTCATGTCGCAGCACATTTGCCGGCACGAACTGGCATCGGGCGAACTGGCGCTGCTGCCGGTCGAACGCAACCCAATCGAGCGCGAGTGGTTCGTCATCCATCTGGCCGCACGCACGCTCGCACCGGTGGCCGCTGCCTTCGAACAGTTCCTGATCGAACACGGCCAGAAGCACGTGCAGGACCAGCTGCTGCGCGCGCCGGTCTGACGCGGATCGCCACGTGGCGGTCGGCGCACTTCGGCCGCCTGGACAACCCGTGGTCAGCGCGCGGGACTTGAGCCTGATGACATGACCGACCCGATGCTTGTCTACCGTATTGGCGCCCTTGCGGTGCTGTTTCGACAGATCGCCGACGGCCGCATGGCCGGGTCGCCGATGGCGAACGCGGCGTTGCGCGTCGAGGCGGTCGGGTTCGAGCTGTGCCCCCCGGAGCTTGATCTGCCGGCCGCGGCCAGCGGCGTGCTGGTGACGCCATGGTGCATGAACCTGGTGCGTATGCCGCTGGCGCGCGAGGACAATCCAGGCCGCGTCGGCCTCACCCGCCGGCTGGCGCTCGGGCGCGAGCAGTTCGATTTCTCCGGCGCGCACGAGGCCGCCATCGGGACCTTCGACACCTGTCCACTGTTTTCGTTGATGTTCGAGTTCACCTCCCACGAGACGGCCGTTGCCACGGCAGAGGCGGTGCTGGCGAGGCTGCGGGAGCCCGTGCCCGAAGTGGCCAGGGGGCCGACGGAACTGCCGGCCCGCCCGGCGCGCCGTGGCTTCCTGTTCGGACGGCGCGGCACGCCGTGATGTCGCGCAGCGGCGTTCAGCGGGTCGCGCGCCCGGCCGGGCAGGGCGGATCGATCAACATGAAGTCAGCGGAGTCATGACATGCAGCGCTTCACCATATCCCTCGACGACCAGCTGGCGGCCCAGTTCGACGACTGGATCGCGCAGCGCGGCTACGGCAACCGCTCGGAGGCGGTGCGCGACCTGTTTCGTGCCGAACTCGACCGCACGGCGCAGCAGACCGGCAGCGCGACGCACTGTGTGGCCTGCCTGTCGTACGTGTTCAACCACCACGAACGCGATCTGGCTGAACGCATCATCAGCCTGCAGCATGCGCACCACGACCTCACGGTGTCGTCGATGCACGCCCACCTCGACCACGACTACTGCCTTGAAACCGTCATCCTGAAGGGCGAGATCGCCGCGGTGCGGCAGTTCGCCGACGCGGTGTGCGCAGAGCGCGGCGTGCATCACGGCAAGATCAACCTGATCAGCGTCGAACTGGATGCCGGCCACCACCACACGGGGCCGGGCGGGCACCGCTACACACGGCGGCACGAACGCGGCGGGCAGGGCCACGTGCACATCAAGCCCAGCACCTGACGCAAGCACCGCTGCCGCCGCATCGATCGGAATGGCAGCGCACTGACCCGCTCCGCCTCCGGCTGTCTCGGTGAAACGCTGGCCAGGCGCGATGCCGTGACTGGCACGTTTCTCGCGTATGAAGACTGCTCAAAATCTTCATACAAAAAGATGAACGGGAAAAAAGACTTCTCCGGGAAGGTGTTGCGGGCGCCGTCGGCGACCGTGCAGGGATTTCTGCCGCTGCTGTGCGTGCCCGTCATCGGGGCATGGGGCACCGCGCTGGCGCACGAAGCGGCGCCGTCCGCTCACCACCTCGACACGGTGACGGTCGAGGGCCACTACGACAATGCGGTCGGCACTTCGGACGCGGCCAGCCAAGGCCGCGTCACCGCGCGGCTGATCGAGAACCGGCCGACGCTGCGTCCGGCCGAGGTGCTGGAATTCGTGCCCGGCGTCATCGTCACGCAGCATAGCGGTGGCGGCAAGGCGAACCAGTACTTCCTGCGCGGCTTCAACCTCGACCACGGTACCGACTTTGCCACCTATATCGATGGCATGCCCGCCAACATGCCGACGCACGCGCACGGCCACGGCTACACCGATCTGAACTGGCTGATCCCGGAGCTGGTCGGCCGCATCGACTACCGCAAGGGCCCGTACTACGCCGAAGAGGGCGACTTCGCGTCGGCCGGTTCGGCACGGCTGCGGCTGGTCGATCGCCTCGATTACGGCACCGCCGAAGTGACGATCGGCCAGGATGGTCACCGGCGCGGTCTGCTGATGAACTCGCACGCGCTCGGCGCCGGCACGCTGCTCTACGCGCTGGAGACCTCGCGCAGCGACGGCCCCTGGGACAATCCGGAAGACTTCCGCCGCATCAACGGCGTGCTGCGCTACACGCTGGGCGAGGGCGCGGACCGCACCTCGGTCACCGCGATGGCGTACACCGCGCGCTGGGACTCGACCGACCAGATTCCGCTGCGCGCCGTGCAGTCCGGCCGGATCGGCCGCTACGGCACGGTGGACCCGACCGACGGCGGCAAGACCCAGCGCTACAGCCTGTCGGTCGACCACCAGCGCGCCTGGGACGACGGCGCCTTCCGCTTCAACGCCTACGCCATCCAGTCCGAACTGGACCTGTGGTCCAACTTCACCTACTTCCTCGACAACCCGGCTGACGGCGACCAGTTCCGTCAGTCCGAACGGCGAACCGTGCTCGGCATGGCGATGAGCCGCAGCTGGGACGGCCAGCTCGCCGGCCGGCCGATGACCCACACGCTGGGCGTGCAGATGCGGCACGACCGCCTGAGCCCGGTCGGGCTCTACACCACGGTCGCCCGCCGCACCACCGGCGTCACCCAGCAGAGCGACGTACGCCAGACCAGTGTCGGCCTGTACGGCGAAAACAGCGTGCAATGGACGCCCTGGCTGCGCAGCCTGGCCGGGCTGCGGCTCGACCACCACGACTTCGACGTCGCAAGTTCGATCGCCGCCAACAGCGGCGACGCGAACGACCACATCGCCTCGCCCAAGCTGTCGTTCATCTTCGGGCCGTGGGCGCGCACCGAGTACTTCGTGAACTACGGCCATGGCTTCCACAGCAACGACGCCCGCGGCACCACGGCACGCGTCACCGCCCGGGGCGGGCTGCCGGCCGATCCGGTGGACGCGCTGGTGCGTAGCAAAGGCAGCGAAGTCGGCGTGCGCACCGAGTTCGTGCCCGGCCTGCAGAGCTCGCTGGCCGTGTGGACGCTGAAGCTGGATTCGGAACTGCTGTTCGTCGGCGACGCCGGGGAAACCGAGCCCAACCGCGCCAGCCGGCGCAGCGGCATCGAATGGAACAACCGCTGGACGATGCGTCCGTGGCTGCTGTTCGACCTCGACATCGCCGCGTCGCGCGCCCGCTTCACGGAGGACGATCCAGCCGGCAATCATGTGCCGGGCGCGGTCGACCGCGTGGTCGCCGCCGGCCTCAGCCTGACCGACGACAACCCGCTGGTCCGCGGCTGGTTCGGTCACCTGCAACTTCGCCACGTCGGCCCGCGTCCGCTGGTCGAAGACAATTCGGTCCGTTCGGGCTCGACCACGCTGGCGTACCTACGCGTCGGTCACCGCCTCAGCCGCGACCTGCGGCTGATGCTCGACGTGTTCAACCTGTTCGACAGCGGCGACAACGACATCGAGTACTTCTACACCTCGCGCCTGCGCGGCGAGGCGGCTGGCGGTGTCGACGACCGCCACTTCCATCCGGTCGAGCCGCGCAGCCTGCGCCTCACGTTGAGCGCCCGCTTCTGACGGAGTGCGTGACTGGCCGACCCGTCGGACGGCGAACCGAAGCGGTGTCCGACGGACGAGTCGGCGGGAACTACTCGATCCTGTCCAGCGCCGCCTTGAAGTTCTGCACCGTGCGTTCGACGTTCTGCAGCTTGTCCAGACCGAACAGGCCGATGCGGAAGCTGCGGAAGTCGGCCGGTTCATCGACCTGCAGCGGCACGCCGGCGGCGATCTGCAGACCCTGCGCCATGAACTTCTTGCCGTTCTGCATATCCGGATCGCTGGTGTAGCTGACCACGACGCACGGCGCCTTGAAACCTTCGGCGGCCACGCTTTCGAAGCCGCGCGCTTCCATCAGTGCACGGATCTGGCGGCCCAGCTCGATCTGGTTGGCTTTCACCTTGTCGAAACCGAAGCTTTCGGTTTCCAGCATGACCTTGCGCAGCTGCGTCAGACCGTCGGTCGGCAGCGTGGCGTGATAGGCATGCCCGCCGCCTTCATAGGTTTCCATGATCTGCAGCCACTTCTTCAGGTCGGCGGCGTAGCTGGTGCTGGTGGTCGAATCGATGCGTGCGCGGGCGCGCTCGCCCAGCATGACCAGGCCGGCGCACGGCGAACCGCTCCAGCCCTTCTGCGGCGCGCTGACGACGACGTCGATGCCCAGTGCGCCCATGTCCACCCACAGCGTGCCGGCGGCGATGGCGTCCAGCACGAACAGGCCATCGACCTCGCGAACCGCGGCGGCGACTTCGCGCAGATAGTCATCCGGCAGCTGCAGGCCGGCCGACGTTTCGACCTGCGGTGCGAATACCACGGCCGGTTTGTGTTCGAGAATGGCGGCGACCACTTCACTGATCGGCGGCGGCGCGAACGCCTTCTGCGACCCGGGCACCGGCTGGCGCGCCTTCAGTACGACGGACTCGGACGGGATGCGGCCCATGTCGAAAATCTGTGTCCAGCGGAAGCTGAACCAGCCATTGCGGATCACCATCACCTTCTTGTCGGTGGCGAACTGGCGCGCCACCGCTTCCATGCCGAAGGTACCGCTGCCCGGCACGACGACCGCCGATTTCGCGTTGTAGACCTGCTTGAGCACGCGCGAAATGTCCTTCATGACGCCCTGGAAGGACTGCGACATGTGGTTCAGCGCGCGGTCGGTGTACACGACCGAATATTCGAGCAGCCCCTGGGGGTCGACATTGGGCAACAGGCTGGGCACGGTGTTCTCCGGATAGATGAGGTGGTGTGACAGGACCGCGCCGTCGCTCGTGGCGGCGGCAGGGCAGTGCCTGTGACGATTCGACGGGTCGTCGGTCGGCGGGTGGCCGGGCCGTGCGTACTCGAAGGCCCGCGATTCTAAATCACCGCGCGCCGGTTCGCTCGATCGGCCCGCGCAACCCGTCAGGGCAGCGTTCGTCGGGTCTGCTAACGTCCGGTCTGGCATGCACCGTGCGCGCATGCCGCGTCACCACCCGTGAGGACCCACCATCGTGTCTGACCTGAAGGACCCGCGTGTGCTGTTTGCCGCCGAGCGGACGCTGCTGGCGTGGAACCGCACCAGTCTGGCGCTGATCGCCTTCGGCTTCGTCGTCGAACGCGCCGGCATCCTGATCCGGCTGGTGTCGCCGGCACAGCAGGGGGCCGGCCTGTCCGGCGCGTCGCTGTGGTTCGGGCTGGCGTTCATCGTGCTCGGCGCATGGGTGGCCGGGTGGTCGTCGCGGCAGTACCTGCGCCTGCTCCGCACGCTGACACCGGCCGAATTTCCACCCGGCTATGGCGCGCGCTGGGGCGCCTGGGTGAATATGGTTGTGGCGGCACTGGCGGCCGGGCTGGCGGTCATGCTGTACCGGGCGGCCTGAGCGCCCTGCCTGAGCGGGAGAGATCATGATGCGTCGACGGATCGATTCGGGTTCCACCTTCGAGGCGCAGGCGGCCTACTCGCGCGCCGTGGTCGACGGCGACTGGATCTTCGTGTCCGGCACCACCGGCTTCGACTATTCGACCATGACGATCGCCGACGATCTCGTCGCGCAGACCGCACAGTGCTTCCGCAATATCGAAGCCGCGCTGGCACAGGCCGGTGCGACGCTGGCGGACGTCGTCCGCGTGACCTACATCGTGCCCGATGCGACGTCGTTTCCGCAGTGCTGGCCGGTGCTGCGCAAGCACTTCGGCGACGTGCGGCCGGCGGCCACCATGCTGTCCGCCGGCCTGGCCGACCCGCGCATGAAGATCGAGATCGAAGTGACCGCCCGGCGCCGCAGTACAACGACCGACTGATTCCCATGGCATGGTGAGGCAGGGTGTGCGCTAGACTGCGCCCATCGCATACCATGACGATCACATGTCACTCGCCATCCTGCGCAGCCGCGCGCTGGCCGGCCTGCACGCACCGGAGGTCGCGGTCGAAGTGCACGTCGCCAACGGTTTGCCCGCGTTTTCGCTGGTCGGCCTGCCCGATGCGGAAGTGCGCGAAGCGCGCGACCGCGTGCGCGCAGCCATCCTGAGTTCCGGCTTCGAGTTTCCGGCCCGGCGCATCACCGTCAATCTGGCACCGGCCGATCTGCCGAAGGAATCCGGTCGATTCGACCTGCCGATCGCGCTCGGCATTCTGATCGCGTCCGGTGCGCTCGCCGCGCCCACGCTCGACCATCATGAGTTTGCCGGCGAGCTGTCTTTGACCGGCGCGCTGCGCCCGGTGCGCGGGGCGCTGCCGATGGCCCTGGGCGCGCGCGACGCCGGTCGCTGTTTCGTGCTGCCGGCGGAATCGGCAGCCGAGGCGGTGATGGTCGCCGGCATCGATGTGCGCGCCGCCCGCTCGCTGCTCGACGTGTGCGCCCACCTGTGCGGTCGCGAGGCGCTGCCCCGCGCGAAGGCGCCCTCGCAGCGCGCAGCACCGGTCTGGCCGGATCTGGCCGATGTGCGAGGCCAGCTGCAGGCCCGCCGTGCGCTGGAAATCGCTGCTGCGGGCGGTCATTCTCTGTTGCTGAGCGGACCGCCCGGCACCGGCAAATCGATGCTGGCGGCGCGTCTGCCTGGCCTGCTGCCGGATCTTGAAGAAGCCGAGGCGCTGGAAACAGCGGCCGTGCTGTCCGGCGCCGGCCTGTTCGATGCCGCCCGCCTGACGCACCGGCCGTTCCGTGCGCCGCACCATTCGGCCAGCGCAGCTGCGCTGGTGGGCGGCGGTGCCGTGCCGCGGCCGGGCGAGATTTCGCTGGCGCACCACGGCGTGCTGTTTCTCGACGAACTGCCCGAATTCGACCGCCGCGTGCTCGAAGCGCTGCGCGAGCCGCTGGAAACCGGCCATGTGACGATTGCGCGCGCGGCCCACCGGGCACAGTTTCCGGCGCGCTTCCAGCTGGTCGCGGCGATGAACCCCTGCCCGTGCGGCTATCTCGGCCATCCGTCGGCGCGCTGCCGCTGCACACCGGATCAGGTGGCGCGTTACCGGCACCGCCTGTCGGGCCCGCTGCTCGACCGTATCGACCTGCTGGTGACCGTTGCACCGCTGGCCGAGCATGAATTGCGCGCCGGTGCGGGCGAGCCGACGTCGGTGGTGCGTGCGCGGGTGCTGGCGGCACGCAGCCGGCAGCGGGTGCGTCAGGCACGGCCGAACCAGTCACTGGAGGCGGCTGACATCGATCTGCACTGTGCGCTGACCGATCCGGCGCGTGCGCTGCTCGGTCAGGCGATGACGGCGCTCAACCTGTCGGCGCGCGCCTATCACCGTTGTCTCAAGGTGGCGCGGACGATCGCCGATCTGGCGGACATGGATTGCATCGCCCCGGCGCATGTGGCCGAAGCCATCCAGTACCGGCGCGCGCTCGACGCACCGGTACGTCAGGACCTGCGATGACGTATCGACAGGCCTGCGGCCGCGGCTTCAGTGCTGGCCGCCCAGCTGCCGGAAGCGCACGAGGTCGTCCTGGAAGCGCTGCTGCGTCTCGACCAGATCGCGCTCTTTCGAGGCGATGTTGTCGGCCAGCAGGCGCATGTCCTGCGCGTTGGTTTCGAGCCGGTCCTTGATGACCGGCGGCACCGGCTTGCCGGCGAAGCGCGCGGCGTCGGCTTCCAGCTTGACGTGACGCTGCTTCAGCGTCTGCGCCTGGTCGCGCAACTGCGTCAGCAGTTCCTCAATGTCGGTCACGCGGCGCTTGCGCGCCATGTCGATGTCGCGCTCGCTGGAATAGGTGTTGAGCAGCGTGGCGTCGCGCCGGCGCTGCTCCTGGCGCGCGCGATCGTCCTCGCTGGCCTTCAGTGCTTCGGCGTCGCGCTTTGCGCGCTGTTCGGCGCTGATCGGCGCATCGACCTGCTTCACGGTCGCGCCCTGCTTGTTCAGCTCGCGATAACTGCGGTCGGCACAGGATTCCGGCAGCACGTCGCCGCATACCTGATGTCCACGCGCGTCCTTGCAGCAATAGACGCGCGCTTCGGCGAGCGGCGCGTGCACCAGGCCGATCAGGGCCAGGCCGGGCAGCAGGTGACGCAGTTCCAGGGTGATCATCTTCAGGTGCCGACTCCGTATTGCGTGCGATACGCCTGTACCGCCGCCAGATTGCTCTCCATGCCGGGGGTGAGCTGCAGATAGCCCACCAGATCATCGAGACTGGCGCAGGCCACCACCGGTATGCCATACAAACGTTCCACTTCCTGAACCGCTGACAAGGCGCCGCTGCCGCGCTCCATGCGGTCGAGCGCGATGGCCACGCCGGCCGGGGTCGCGCCGGCGGCACGGATCAGTTCGACCGACTCGCGCACCGACGTGCCGGCGCTGATCACGTCATCGATGATCAGCACGCGACCCTTGAGTGGCGCGCCGATCAACGTGCCGCCCTCGCCATGGTCCTTCGCTTCCTTGCGATTGAACGCGAATGGCACGTCGCGACCCCGCTGCGCCATCTGCATCGCCGCGCCGGCGGCCAGCACGATGCCCTTGTAGGCCGGGCCGAACAGCATGTCGAACGCAGGCGCACGGTTCAGGATGGTTTCGGCATAGAACTCGGAAAGCTTTAGCACCGACGCGCCGCTGTTGAACAATCCGGCGTTGAAAAAATACGGTGACTGGCGGCCCGCCTTGGTGGTGAAGCGGCCGAAGCGCAGCACGCCGGTGTCACAGGCGAACTGCACGAATGAACGTCTAGAATCCACGGAATTTCCCAACGAATCGGATAAACCGGCCATGTTACGTATCGTGTCGCTCAACCTCAACGGTATCCGCTCGGCCACGACAAAGGGTGTGTGGACCTGGCTGGCGGGCGAATCGCCGGACGTGCTGGCGGTACAGGAGCTGAAGGCGCAGGCGGCCGATCTCGACGATGCGATGCGCGCGCCCGCCGCCCTCGGCGGTCTGCCCGGCCATTTCCACTACGCGCTGAAGAAGGGGTACAGCGGCGTGGGGATTTACTCGCGGCGCGCGCCTTCGCGTGTGATCACCGGCTTCGGCGTGCAGGAATTCGACGACGAAGGCCGCTACGTGGAAGCCGACTTCGGTGATCTGACGGTCATTTCGCTCTATCTGCCGTCCGGCTCCAGCGCACCGGAGCGGCAGGAGGCGAAATTCCGCTTCCTCGACGCCTTTGTGCCGCATCTGGCGGCGCTGCGCGCCAGCGGCCGGGAAATCGTCATCTGTGGCGACTGGAACATCGCGCACCGGGAAATCGACCTGAAGAACTGGAAGGGGAATCTGAAGAATTCAGGCTTCCTGCCCGAGGAGCGGGCGTGGATGAGTGCCCTGCTCGGGCAGGGCGGCTGGGTCGATGTCTATCGCAGCCTGCACCCCGACGCCACCGAGGACTGCTACACCTGGTGGAGCAACCGCGGCCAGGCGCGCGCAAACAATGTCGGATGGCGCATCGACTACCAGATCGCGACCCCGGGAATCGCCGCGAAGGCCCGCGCAGCGCGGGTCTTCAAGGACCATAGATTCAGCGATCATGCGCCGTTGATTGTCGACTACGATGTCAGTCTGCCCTGACCTTTCTGCCTCGAGCCATCGGGATTTCCGTTCATCACAGGAGTGCTTCATGAAGACAAGCCGTGTCGTGCTGTTCGCCCTGCTGACCGCACCATTCGCCCTGCCGCTGCCGGCTTCGGCGTACGACCGCATCTACGCCTTCGGCGACAGTCTGTCGGATGACGGGAATCTCTACGCACTGACCGGAAACCTCTATCCGCCCCTTCCCTACTTCGGGGGGCGGTTGTCGAACGGCATCACGGCGGTCGAGTACCTGGCCGACACGCTCGGCGCCGGACTGTCGAACTTTGCCGTGGCGGGCGCCCGTACCGGCACACCGGTCGGCGGCGGTTCGGACAATTTCATCGATGACGACGAGTCGGTGTTTCCGCCGAACTTCTTCAACGGCACCGGCGTCGTGGCGCAGGTCAATGGCTACCTGGGCGGCAGCGGCGGAACCGCCAGTGCGAGCGGTTTGTACTTCATCTGGGCCGGCCCGAACGATTACTTCATGCTGTCCGAAGCGACACCGGGTTCGGTCGATCCCGCGGACTACGTGACGAACGCCATCGGCAATCTCTACAGCTCGGTCACCACGCTGTATGCCGCAGGTGCAAAGAATTTCCTGATCCCGAACCTGCCCAATCTCGGGCTGGTGCCCGAACTGGCCGATGACGATCCCTTCATTTCGCTGGTGGCCACGCAGATATCGCTTGGACACAATGCCGCACTGGCCGATCTGCTGGCCGATCTCGACGCTGCGCTGCCGGACGCGAACTTCTTCACCGCCGACACCTTCGCACTGACCACCGCGGCCAATGCCGATCCGGCAGCGTTCGGCTTCACGAACGCGACGGACGCCTGCATCGAAAGCGTGTCCTGCGTCGACGGCAACGGTGCCGGATATCTGTTCTGGGATGGTGTGCACATCACCACGGCAGCTCACCAGCAGGTCGCGTCCGCCTTCGCATCCGCGCTCGCGCCGGTGCCCGAGGCGCAGACCTGGGCCATGCTGCTGGCCGGTCTTGGCCTGATCGGCGTAGCCGGTCGCCTACGTGCTTCAAGGGTGCAGGCCCACACAGGCGCGTTGCATGAGGCAACTTAAGGGGTTAACTTCGTGTCTTTCGAGGCACCCCATTCAACAAGGAGAACATCAATGTCCGAACTCATCGATCAATCAACCGTCACCAAGGAAAAGCTGATCGCGGACCTGAAGGTGGTGATCGCCGACGCCGAAGAACTGCTCAAGGTGACGGCCAACCAGGCGGGCGAAAAAGTCGGCGAACTGCGTGTGCGCATGCAGGAGAACCTGACGGCCGCGCGCCACAAGCTGGCCGACGCCGAAGCCGCGCTGAAGGAAAAGTCGCGCGAAGTGGCACGCGTCACCGATGACTACGTGCACGATCATCCGTGGAAGGCGATCGGCGTTGCGGCGGGTGCCGGCTTGCTGATCGGGCTCCTGATCGGTCGTCGCTGAGCGCGATGTCGGAATCGCAACGGCCCGAGCGTCTCGCGGTATCGCTGAAGGGCTTCTTCTCCAGCCTGATCGAACTTGTTCATGTCAGGCTGGAGTTGATCACGGTCGAGGCGCGCGATGAAGCGCTGCGTCTGACCGAATTGCTGGTGTATGGCGCCCTGGCCATCGCCTTCCTGACCTTCGGCATCGCCTTTGTGGCGGTGCTTCTGACGGTTCTTCTGTGGGACAGTCACCGCCTGCTGGCGCTGACGCTGTTTTCCACACTGTTCATCACGCTCGGTGTGCTTGCCGCGGTCGTCGCGCGGGCGCGCATGGCAGAGGGCACGCGTCTGTTTGCGTCGTCGCTCGACGAGTTGAAACGCGACCGCGACAGCCTGCGCCCATGAACCCGCAACGCATGCGCCTTGCTCTGGCGCGCGAGCGGCTGCTCGAGCGTTCCCGTCTGCTGCGCGGCATTGCGGTGGAACAATCGGCCGCGCTGTCACCGGCATTGCGCTTTGGCGACTCGGTGCGCGATGGTGTGCAGTGGGTGCGGCTACATCCTGAGGTCATCGCCGCGGCAGCGGTCGGCATCTTCCTGCTGCGGCCGCGTCGCGTCTGGCGCTGGGGCCTGAGGCTGTGGGGTGGCTGGCGCCTGCTGCAGCAGGTGCAGCACAGGCTGGGGTCCGGCAGCCGGCGATCGTGATCCGCGCCCGGATCGGAATTGCCGGCCGGCGGGCCCCGGATCAGCGCCGGTAACTCAAGTTTTCGGCAAGATTGCCGAATTCAGCTCACTGCCATCGTTCCGACATCCGACATGTCCTCCCATACCGCACAGGAACTGGCGCAGCGCACGACAGAGCTGGTGACCCTGCCGGCCATCTACCACCGCGTGAAACAGGTGTTCGACGACCCGGAAGGCTCGGTACTCGACCTCGCGAAGGTGGTGGTGGCGGATCCCGGCATCACGATGCGTGTGCTGCGCGTCGTCAACAGCGTGTTCTACGGCTTTCCCGGCAAGGTGGAAACCATGTCGCGCGCGGTCAGCGTCCTTGGCATGCAGCAGGTGCACGACATCGTTCTGGCCACCACGGTCACCGCAGTCTTCTCCGGCATGCGCCCCGAGCGCATGGATGTCGCACGCTTCTGGCGCGCGTCCGCGATGCGCGGGCTGCTGGCGCGCGCGGCCGCCAAGAGCTGTGGGCTGCTCGATGCCGAACGTCTGTTCGTCGGCGGTCTGCTGGCCGACATCGGCCACATGGTGATGTACATGCACGTACCGCAGCTGGCCGAGGCGGCGCTGCTGGAAAGCCGCGCGGCAGAGGTACCCCCCGAACAGATTGAACGTGCGCTGATCGGATGCGACTACGCCGCCGTCGGTGCCGAACTGCTGCGGGCATGGCAACTGCCGACCAGCTTTTCGACGGCGATCGGTGCGCAGATCGATCCGGCACGCGGTGCGCCGCATGAATTCGAAGCCTGCCTGCTGCACTTTGCGCGCCGCGCGGTGGGTGAGGACGCCGAACTGCTCGATTCGGCCCGGATCGTGGCCACCGTCGTCCCCGAGGCGTGGCACATGACCCGGCTGGAACCGCAGGCCTTCGAAGGCGCATGCGCCGAGGCAGGCAGTTCGATGGCGGCGGTCATGGGCCTGTTCTTCCCGGAATACGCCTGACCCGCGGCTGTTGGACCGGCGCAGTCGCGCGGTCGGTCGGTGGGGCTGGTATCTTCCGGCCTTGTTCCCGCCCCGCACCTGTGCCTCGCCCGTGACCCCGCACTCCACTGATGCCGGCTGGCTCGACAGTCTGAAGGTCTATGCCCACCCACGCGTCGCCGGCATGCTGTTTCTCGGCTTTTCCGCCGGTCTGCCGCTGATCCTGGTGCTCGGCTCGTTGTCGTACTGGCTGCGTGAGGCGGGCATCGATCGCTCGACCATCGGCTATTTCAGCTGGATCGGCCTCGCCTATGCCTTCAAGTGGATGTGGTCGCCGCTGGTCGACCGCCTGCCGCTGCCGCTGCTGACCGGTCTGCTCGGTCGTCGTCGCAGTTGGCTGCTGGCGTCGCAGCTCACCATTGCGCTGGCGTTGCTCGGCATGGCGGCAACCGATCCGGCGGAAAACCTGAGCCGCATGGCGTACTGCGCGCTGGCCGTTGCGTTTGCGTCGGCGACGCAGGACATCGCGCTCGATGCCTACCGCATCGAGGCGGTCGAGCAGCGGCTGCAGGGCGCGATGGCAGCGACCTACCAGGGCGGCTACCGCATCGCGATGATCGTCGCCTCCGCCGGTGTGCTGTGGCTGGCGGCCTCGGTCGATGCCACCGAGCTGGTCTATGAGCACGCGCCCTGGCGCTTTGCCTACCTGGTGATGGCGGCCAGCATGTCGGTCGGCGTGGTGACCACGCTGCTGATCCGCGAGCCCGAGGTGGTGGTGTCGGCCGAAACCGTGCAGCGCGAGGCGCGCGCCCGCGACTGGCTGGTGCGCGAAGGCCTGCACGGCCCGCTGCTGCGGCTGGCGGCTTGGCTGCACGGCGCCGCGCTGTCGCCACTGCTCGACTTCATCCGCCGCTACCGCTGGCAGGCCGTGCTGCTGCTGGCCCTGATCGGCACCTACCGCATTTCCGACGTGGTCATGGGCATCATGGCCAACGCTTTCTATGTCGACATGGGCTACACGAAGGATGAGGTGGCGACGGTCGCCAAGGTGTACGGCGTGGGCATGACCATCGCCGGTGCGGTGATCGGCGGTGTGCTGACTGCCCGCATCGGCGTCATGAAGACGCTGTTTCTGGGTGCGCTGCTGTCGTCGGTCACCAATCTGCTGTTCGTCTGGCTGGCCGGTCGCGGCCATGACGTGAGCGGCCTCATCTTCGCGATCTCGGCCGACAACCTGTCGGCCGGCATTGCGTCGTCCGCCTTCGTGGCCTATCTGTCAGGGCTGACCAATGTGGCGTACTCGGCCACGCAGTACGCGTTGTTCAGTTCGCTGATGCTGCTGCTGCCCAAATTCATCGCCGGCTTTTCCGGCGTGGTGGTGGACGCGCGCGGTTACGAGTTCTTCTTCACCGGCACCGCGCTGCTCGGCGTGCCGGTGCTGGCGCTGGTCTGGCTGGCGGCGCGGGCGGAACGGGGCAGGTAGCAAGGGTCAAGGCGGCGCCTGTTTCCGGGTGCCCGACGCTTTGCGCGATCGCTTGCGGATGTTCAGCGTCGCTTCGCGCGCGCCTGTTCCAGCTGTTCGCACAGTTGCGCCGCGCCGTCGAGAACGCGCGGCGTATTGCGCTGCAGCCGTTCCGGCGGAATGAAATACAGATTGTCCCGGGCAACGGCCGGCAGGCTGCGCCAGCGCCGCCACGCGTCCAGCCACTCGGGGCGCCCATCGGCCATGCCGCTGGCGACGATGACCTCGGGTGCGGCGGCCAGCACCGCCTCTTCGGTCACCGTTGGCGCGAGGATGGCCAGATCGGCAAACACATTGCGTCCGCCGCACAGCGCCATCACGGCGCTGATCAGATGCTCGCCATTGACCGTCATCGGCGGCCGGTCCCAGATCTGGTAGAACACGCCGACCGGCGGGCGGGACGCGTAGCGGGCGGCCAGCCTGTCGCGTCGTGTGCGGAAGTCGAGCGCCGCGGCCTCCGCGACCTGCGACGTACCGGCGAGCCGGCCGAGCAGTTCGAGCGTGCGCGGGATGTCATCCAGCGAGCGCGGTTCGCTGACGAAAACCGGAATGCCCAGCCGGTCGAGCTGACCGTATTGCGCGGCGCGGGTGCTGCTCTGCCAGGCGATGACCAGATCGGGCTTCAGCGCGGCGACCGCCTCGATGTCGACGGCGCTGGAACTGCCGACCCGTGGCAGCGCCTGCGCCGCCGGCGGAAAATCGCTGTACTCCACCGCGCCGACCAGCTTCGCACCTGCGCCGGCGGCGTACAGCAGTTCGGTCACGTGCGGCGCGAGACTGACGATGCGCTGCGCGGGGGCCGGCAGCACGACGCGGCGTCCGGCGTCGTCGGTGACGCTGACGGCGGCGCGTGCCGGCGTTGCGGCAAGCATCAGTCCGATCAGCAGCCAGGCCGGACGCATCATGCCGGCACGAAATAGCGACGCTCACCGTCGCGCAGCTCGCGCAGCGGGTGGCAGAACGCGCGGGACAGCGTATCCGGCTGCAGCACCGCGTCGACCGCTCCGCACACCCACTCGCCGCCGCCGGTCAGCAGCAGCACGCGGTCGCAGAAACGCAGCACCTGATTGAGATCGTGCAGCACGGCCACCACGGCGCGTCCTTCGTCGTGCGCCATGCCGGCGAACAGCGACAGCGTGTCCATCTGGTAGTCGAGGTCGAGATGGGTGACCGGCTCGTCGAGCAGGCACAGCGGCGCGTCCTGCGCCAGCAGTGCGGCGATGGCCACACGCTGTCGTTCGCCGCCGGACAGCGTGCGCACATCGCGTGCCTCGAAGCCGGTGAGCGATACGCGGCCCATCGCGTCGAACGCGACCTGCACGTCGTGGGCGCTGTCGTCCGACCAGCGGCCGATGTGCGGGTGACGGCCGACCAGCACGGTGTCGAGCACGGTCGACGCGAAGGCGTCTTCGTGCGACTGCGGCAGCAGCGCGCGCCGGCACGCCAGCGCGCGCGGCGCCATCGACGCGATCGGTACGCCGTCGAGCGTCAGCGTGCCGGCAAGCGGTGCGCGCAGCCCGGCCAGCGTGCTCAGCACGGTGGACTTGCCGATGCCGTTGCGGCCGATGACGGCGAGCATTTCACCCGGCCGGATGTCGAGGTCAAGCGCGGCGCACAAGGTGCGTCCGTCGATGCCGACGCTGACACCGCGCGCGACGAGCAGGGGCGGGGCGGTGCTCATTGACGGCGATGCAGCAGGAACAGGAACACCGGCACGCCGAGCAGCGCCGTCAGCACGCCGACCGGCAGTTGCGCCGGCGCGATGAGGGTGCGCGCCGCGGTATCGGCCAGCAGCAGCAGCAGGGCGCCAGCCAGCGCACTGGTCGGCAGCAGCAGGCGCTGGTCGTTGCCGAGCGCCAGCCGCATCAGGTGCGGCACGACCAGACCGACAAAGCCGACCGCGCCGACCGTGGTCACCGCGACGGCGGTCAGCGCCGACGCGATCAGATAGATCGCCAGGCGCAGGCGCAGCACCGGTACGCCGAGCGTCTGCGCGGTGAGGTCGCCGCGTGCCAGCAGGTTCAGGTCACGCGCCAGCGGCAGGCACACCAGCACGCCGATGGCCAGCACCCACAGCGCAGCCGCGGGCGGCGCGGCCACACCGGCGTCGCCCATCAGCCAGAACAGCATGCCGCGCAGCGACTGCTCGTTCGCCACGGTGAGCATGAAGGACACCGCCGCGCCGCAACCCGCCGACACGATGACGCCGGTCAGCAGGAGCCGGGTCGGCGTGCGCCCGCCCTCGCCATGGGCCAGCCCGAACACCAGCGCCATCGCAGCCAGCGCGCCGGCAAAGGCGGACAGTTCGAACAGCGCACCGGCCAGCCCGGCCGTCATGGCCAGCAGCGCACCGACCGAGGCGCCGCCGGAAATGCCGAGCACGTAAGGGTCGGCCAGCGGATTGCGCAGCAGCACCTGCATCAGCGCGCCGGCCATCGCGAGCAGTCCGCCGCAGGCGGCCGCCGCCAGCACGCGTGGCAGTCGCAGGCCGAGCACCACGTCGCCGGCCACCCCGGCATCGCCGCCGGTCGCGATCTGCCACAGCTGCGCAAGGCTGACCGGCACGCTGCCGAGCGACAGCGACAGCGCGATTGACAGCAACAGGCCGACGGCGAGCAGCGGCAGCGCCAGGGTGCGGCGGCGCGGCGCGCGGGTGCGCACGGACGCGGGGGGCTGCATGGCGTCAGCAGGGATCGACATGTGTCGCTAGCCCCGCCCAAGGCGTTCGTCGAGCGTGCGCCCGGCACGTTCGCTGACCACCAGTACCAGCTTCATCATGGCGCGTGTGGCGCCGACGAACAGCTTGCGCAGCGTGCGCTCGTCCAGCGCATCGAAGTCGACTTCGGCGAGGATGACCGCCGGCGCCGACTGACCCTTGAACCGGTAGACCGATTCGATCAGCACATCACCTTCTGAATACTCCGGCTGGCCGAGCAGGTCGAACTGGCCGGTGAAGCTGCGCAGCGCGTTGGCGCCGAGCCGGTCGTGGCGCAGCAGTTCCGACTGTTCGCGGCCACGCCAGCTGACGATGGCGACATCTTCGGCGCGAAAGCCGGCAGCGAAGCACAGGCGGATCGCCTCCTTGACGCGCTGGGTCAGCGGATGCCCGGCGTCATACACCAGCCGCTCGACGTCGTCGGCATCGAACGGCGACGCCGCCTCGATCTGCGCGGCCTCGGGCAGCACGTCCTGCAGCAGCGTCTGCAGCATGTGCACGACCGGACGCGGGCTGCGGAAATTGCTGCGCGCGCGCAGCGTCACCCAGCCGGGAAGATCGATCGGCGTACGGCCATACAGGTTCTGCATCGGATCTTCCAGCCAGATCAGGCGTGCCTCGTCGGCGGCATGGCGCCACAGCCGGGTCGCCCAGTCGGCGGAAAAGTCCTGACCTTCGTCGACGATGACCGTGTCGAAGCGCAGCGCGTCCGGCACGTCGAGTTCGCCGGCGCGCGCGATCAGCGCGTCGAATGCGTCGGGGCGTGCGTAGTCGGGCCGCTCGCCGTGCTCGGCCAGTACGCGCTCGCACAGGTGGTGGAAGGTGCACGCCAGCCCGCCTTCGGGCGCGATGCGCGCGAGGTGATCGGCCAGCGGCCGGTTGAAGCAGACATACAGCGGGCGCAGGCCGGTTTCGACAGCCGCCCGGTACTCGGCGAGCGCAAGTTGCGTCTTGCCGGAGCCGGCTGTGCCGACGACGCGCAGCCGGTAGGGTGTGAAGTCGAGCGCGCGCGCCCACTGCGACAGGCCGCCGGCAACCCGGGTCACGCGCTCGCGCGCGATGCCCATGCGCGCGCTGACGTCGGCTTCGAGCTTGATTTCGTCGCGCAGGAAACGATGCACTTCGGCCGCGCGTGCGCCGTGTTCGCCCGGCGGAAGAATCGACTGGATGCGCGCCGCCAGCGTGTCGCGCAGCGCCGCATCGACAATGCGTTCGGGCTCGATGCCGGCGGTATGTGCCTGACGCACGAAGTGATCGGGGCAGTACAGCAGGTATTCGAGACTGGGCAGTGCGGCATCGGTGCCGCCCAGACGGGATGCCAGACGGGTGTGCAGGGCGTGGCGCGAGCGCGCGATGCCGACCGCGACGTTGCGGTCTCGTCCGCGGTGACGGGTCAGCAGGCCGTGCGGACCTTCCTCCAGATAGCCGCTGCGCTGTTCGATGGCGAGCAGGTTGCCGGCGGCATTGACGATCACGAAGTCGATGTCGCCATAGATCGAGAAACCCTGATCGAGACGCGTCCAGTGCACGCCGTGATAGACGGTGTAGGCCGCCGGCAGTGCGCGTTCGAGCAGCGCCAGCGTGGCGCGTTCGCGCTCTGCTGCGGCGCCCGGACGGATGGCGTCGCCGGCGTCGTTGCCGCCATCCATTTCGCGCCAGCCATCGGGTACCACCTTTGCCACGAGTTGCGTCCTGTCGTCAGATCGGTGCGAGCTTACACGGCGTGCGCCGATCACCGTGCGGCACACGCCGGTTATCCACAGTATCTGTGGACAAGATGCGTCATCACGCGGTAACACCGGCCGGAGCGCCGCACGCCGCAACGGTGTCAATAGGGTTGCTCATTAATGAGGCAGAGTGCGGACAATTGATGCGGCCGCTCGCGCCGCCGGGCGACTCAGTCCATCCACAGTTTCTGTGGACAAGGCTGTGGGCGAAAGCTGTATGGCGAGGGCAGCGCCGCCGCCAGCAAGGATGTGGGCACGACGCCTCATTTGCAGGCAGCGTGCTCAATCGGGGCCACGGGCGCCGAGCAGTTCGTGCAGGTTCTCGGCCACCATTTCCTCGTGACCGGTTGCCGGGTCGATCTCGCGCCGGATGTCCCATCCGGTGGCGATGCCGAGCACCAGTTCCATCGTCGTGCGCACGATGCTGCCCGCCACCAGGTGACCACCGGTGACGCGCCCGTCGGCGTCAGCCACCATCATGTGCAGATGGACACCGTGCCGGCTCACCGTTCCGGACAGCGTCAGCAGCTCGCTGTCGCCGTCGATGACGGTGGCCGCGTCGCGACCCGCCAGACGCAGCATGGCGGGCGCCAGGCTGCCCACCGCCGACAGTACGAACGCGGCGCCGATGTCCTGCCGGCGCGCGACGGCTTCCAGGCTGCGCCGCAGATCATCGCCCGGGCGCAGCCGCTCGATGTGCAGGGTGATCATGGCCGCACGTTCAGCCGAAAGGCTTCACGCCGATCAGCGCAAGATGCAGCCAGCCGGCGAACACCGCCCAGCCCGCGATACCGGCGACGATGGCGATTGCATCGCGTGATGCACTGCCCGCCGGGCGTCGCAGACCGGCTGCACGGTCGCGCCGGCGCAGCGTGGCGAACATGACGACCGACCACACCAGAAAGCTGCCGAACAGCAGCAGGTCGGCCAGCGTACCGTTGGCGATCAGGTGGGCGAACGCCCAGATCTTCACGCCCGCCACCATCGGATGGCCGAGTTTTGCGCGGATGCGTGTGCCCGGCACATAGGCACAGGCCATCAGCACGAAGGCCGGCAGCGTGAGCAGCGCGGCCAGGTGGCGCGTCCACACCGGCGGTGCCCACAGCAGCGTCGGCGCCATGCGCGCTTCGCCATAGCCTTGCACGATCAGCACCAGGCCGATCAGCGACAGCACCGCATAAAGGATTTTCCACGGCAGCAGACCGAGGCGCGCGACACCCGCGTCGCGCAGGCCCGGCGCAATCAGCCGAGTCGAGTGGACGCCGAGCAGCAACACCAGACCGAGTACCAGCATAGCCATCACATTTTCTCCACGAGAGGGGTCAGAGCAAGGATCAGAGCGCGAGCGTACCCGAGACGGGCCGTGCGCACCTGCGTCGATGCGGGAATCGTCCTACAGCCACCCCGCCGGGCGGACGACAGGCGGCGCCGTGGCCGCTGCGCATACTGCAGTCGTGTCATGCAGACGGAGAAACGCATCATGACGATTCGATTGCTGATGTCGGCGCTGTGTGGCGCCCTGCTGAGCGCGGCACTGCTGACCGCGTTCCAGATGGGGCGTGGCACGGCTGCACTCGACAGCGCATCTGCACTGTCGAAGCTTGACGGACGGGAGGTGTTCGACACCGACGGCGTCACACTGGGCGTGGTCGAGCAGACCGTGTCCGGGCGCCACGGCGAACGCAGCGCGCGTTACGCCATGGTGCGCGTGTCGCGCTCGGGCAACGCCGGCCTGCGTCTGGCGGTGCCTGCCTACCGTCTGCAGGCGGTGGACGACGGTCTGATGTTGACGCCCGATACAGAGGATGATGCGGCTGCGGGCGACGATGACGGTGAAATCCTGCCCGCCGTATCGCAGTTGCGCAGCACGATCTGAAAGACAAGGCCAGGTTTTTGAACGCAGCACCCACTTTCCCAACGGAGACAAGCATGAACAAGCTGATGACGATACTTATTCTGAGTGCCGGTCTTGCACTGGCGGGCTGCAACACGATTGCCGGTGCCGGCAAGGACATCGAGTCCGGTGGCGAGGCGGTGCAGGACACCGCACGCGACGTGCAGAAGAAGATGTAGTACCGCGCTTCACCCTTCCCGCTTCGCCCGACTCAGGCCTCGAGTCGGGCATTTTTTTGGCCGCCACCGATCACTCGGCCGGCCCGCAAACACCTGACATCACGCGACCGGATGCGCCGGGCGCAGCACATCGGCGAAGAAGCGAACCCCGCCGTCAGGCTGCTTCCGTCAGGCCGGTTTTTTCGCAGCGGCCTTCTTCGGCGCAGCTTTTTTCGGCGCGGTCTTTTTCGCTGCGGTCTTGCCCGGGGCAGCCTTTCTTGCGACTGCCTTCTTCACCGCCGCTCCGGCAGGCGATTCGCTCTCCGCCACGTCGGCGCCCGGCGCTGCCGCCTTGGCCTCCTTCGCCCCGGCCTTGGGCTTGACCGCGCGCGGCTCGAATTCAAAGCCCACCTTGCCGTCCGGCTGACGCACCAGGAAGGCCGAGAACTTGCGCTTGGTGCGCGACGACACGAAACCCTTCAGCAGATCGGTGCGACCGGCCTCCAGCAGCTTCTGCATCTGTTCCGGTTCGATCGGCTGCTGCAGGATGATCTTGCCCGAGCGGAAGTCGCACGACTTTTCCGGACCGACCGCCTTTTCGCAGAGGTAGGACATCGGCTGTTCGTACACCTTCGCCGCGCACTTCGGGCAGGCGCCGAGCGGTGTCTGCGACGAGAAATCGACCGGCTCGGCATTTTCGTCATCGCGCGGCTGGCCGAAGTCGAACTCCGGCTCCATCTTGTCGTTGAGCTTGATCAGCGCATTGAATGGCCGGCCCATCTTGTTGCGGAAGCCGGTCAGCGGTCCGACCTGATGGTCGCGCAGCAGGGTGTCGATTTCGTGCGTTTCGAACTGACGGCTGGCGACGATCTTCCACAGCGCGAAGTCGCAGCTCTGGCACTGGAATTTCTTGTAGTTTTCCTTCACCACGCCGCCACAGCGCGGGCACTTTTCTTCCAGCGTCGCGAAATCGCCCGGAATGGTGTCGCTTTCGTAGCTCTTCGCCTGATGCACGATGCGCTGCGTCATGTCGGCGATCTCGCCCATGAAGGCTTCGCGCGACAGCTCGCCGCGCTCGATCTGCGACAGCTTGTACTCCCACTCGCCGGTCAGTTCGGGCGAACTGAGTTCGTCGATCTTCAGGCCGCGCAGCGCAATCATCAGCTGGAAACCCTTGGCGGTCGGAATCAGCTCTCGACCTTCGCGCAGCATGTAACTCTCGAGGATCAGGTTCTCGATGATCTGCGCGCGGGTGGCCGGTGTGCCCAGACCACGCCCGGCCATCGCGGCGCGCAGCTCTTCGTCGTCGATGGTCTTGCCGGCGCCTTCCATCGCGGACAGCAGCGTCGCTTCCGAGTAGCGCGCCGGCGGGCGCGTCTGCTGCGCCTTGACCAGCATGTCTTCGACCTTGACCGTCTCGCCCGGCTTGACCGGTACCAGACTGGCCGCAACGGTTTCGCCCTTGGCCTTGGCTTCGTCATCGACCAGGGCCGCTTCCTTGCCATACACGGCGAGCCAGCCGGCATTCACCAGCACCTTGCCCTCGGTCTTGAAGGCTTCGCCTTCGACGCGGGTGATCCGGGTGGTGATCTGGTATTCGGCCGCCGGAAAGAACACCGCGAGGAAACGGCGTGTCACCAAGTCGTAGATCTTCGCTTCGGCCTCGGACAGCGACTTCGGCTCGGTGCCGGTCGGAATGATGGCGAAGTGATCGGAAATCTTGGCGTTGTTGAAGATGCGCTTGTTCGGCTTCACCCAGCCGTGCTTCACGATTTCGTTGGCATGCGGCGCGTAGGTCTGCGGCAGGCGTGCCAGCACGTCGGTGACCGTCGGCAGATAGTCTTCCGGCAACGCGCGCGCATCGGTACGCGGATAGGTCAGCACCTTGTGCTTTTCGTACAGCGCCTGCGCGATCTGCAGCGTGACGCGGGCAGAAAAGCCGAACCGTCCATTGGCCTCGCGCTGCAGCGACGTCAGGTCGTACAGCAGCGGCGACAGCTGGGTCGATGGCTTGGCTTCTTCCTCGACGGTACCGGTCTTGCCGGCGCATTTGGCCTGGATGGCACGCGCTTTCGCCTCGTCCCACACGCGCTCGGCGCGGGCGTGCTCGTCGCCTTCCGGCCGCTTGAATTTCTCGTCGATCCAGCGGCCGGTGTACTCACCGGCCACGGCGCCGAAACGACCTTCGATTTCCCAGTAGTCGCGCGACTTGAAGCGACGGATTTCTTCCTCGCGCCGCACGACGATGGCCAATGTCGGCGTCTGCACCCGGCCGACCGTCGTCAGGTGGAATCCACCGGTCTTCGAGTTGAACGCGGTCATCGCGCGCGTGCCGTTGATGCCGATGAGCCAGTCGCTTTCGGCGCGCGACATCGCGGCCTGACGCAGACCTTCGACCTCCTGCGCGCTGCGCAGCTTCACGAAGCCGTCGCGGATCGCCGTCGTGGTCATCGACTGCAGCCACAGGCGTTCGATCGGCTTGGTCGATTTGCTGTGCTCGACGATGTAATTGAAAATCAGCTCGCCCTCGCGACCCGCGTCACAGGCATTCACGAGGCTGTCGACATCCTTGCGCTTGATCAGCCGGGTCAGCAGGCGAAGTCGCTCGGCGGTCTTGTCGATCGGGTTGAGCGTGAAACGGGGCGGGATGACCGGAAGGTGGGCAAACGACCACTTGCCGCGCTTGACCTCGTATTCCTCGGGCACGGCCAGTTCCAGCAGATGGCCGACTGCGGACGACAACACGTAGTCGTCGCTTTCGAAGTAGTCACCTTCGCGCGTGAACCCGCCGACGGAGCGCGCGATGTCCTGCGCGACCGACGGCTTTTCCGCGATGATCAGTTTTTTGCCCATGCCTGCCCGATGACCCGATCGCCGACTGCGGCGCACCGGGTGCGCGCCGGATCAAGCGGCGTGAAAGCGGCGCATGATAGGGACAAAAATTCCGAACAGGCAAGCGAATACGCGGGAGCTTGCCGTGCCCGCCGCGTCGCGCGCCGGATCAATGCGGGGCGCGCGGCTCGTCTTCGTCGGACAGCAGCTCCTCGAGGACCAGCGTGTCGGTGGTCGCCTGCTGGTTCCACAACACCATCAGCACGATCACCTTGAGCTGACTCAGCGACACTTCGTCGTCCTCCAGCGCCAGCGCACGCTCGACCACGATTTCGCGGGTCAGGGCGTTGATCGCGCCGGCATCTTCGAGGAAGGACAGGAAGCCGCGGCATTCCGTGTCGAGCCGCGATTGCTCCGCGGCCGAGTACAGCCGGATGGAGCGGCTTTCTTCGGCAATCAGCGGCTTGTCGGCGCCACCGGCGCTTTCAAGACCGGACAGCCAGCCCATGGCCTCCTCGATTTCGTCCTGCTCGAAACCGGCAGCCGTGAGCTTGCGAGCGAGCTGGTTGGGCTCGGGATAACTGTCCAGATGCGCGTAAGTTTCGAAAAGATAGACCAGAACGTCGATCATGATTCGGCTCCGCGCGTGCCGGTTGGCGGTAAAGCCCGCCGGCGGTTTGTCACCCGGCTCGGGCAGACCCGAACCGTATCACCTGATGCGCTGGAATCGCCCGTCGGGCAGCAACGCGACCCGGCTTTGGAGTTCCAGCGAAAACAGCATGGCGGAGAGGGTGTCTGCCGTCAAGCCGGTATGTTGCGCGAGCAGGTCGATTCCGACCGGATCGAAGCCCATTGCATCGAGCAGCCCCGATGATTCGTCGGTGACCGGTGCCGGGGAGGCGGCTGCGGTCGGTGCCACCTCGGGCTGCAACTCGGACAGGATGTCGCGTGCGTCATCCACCAGTTTGGCCCCCTGGCGGATCAGCTGATGGCAGCCCTTGGACAGCGGCGAGTGGATCGAGCCGGGAATCGCGAACACTTCGCGCCCCTGGTCGCCGGCCAGACGGGCGGTGATCAGCGTGCCGCTGCGCGCGGCCGCCTCGACCACCAGCACGCCGCGTGACAGGCCAGAAATGATGCGGTTGCGGCGCGGAAAGTTTTCCCGGAGCGCCGGCGTGCCGAGCGGGAATTCGCTGACCACGGCGCCATGCGTCGCCACGCGGCGCGCAAGATCCTGGTTGCGCGGCGGGTAGATGCGGTCGGCACCGGTGCCGATCACGGCAATGGTCGAACCCGGTCCGTCGAGGGCGCCGTGGTGAGCGGCGGCGTCACAGCCCAGCGCGAGGCCGCTGACGATGGTCAGGCCGCCGCGCGACAGCTCGCGCGCAAATTGTTCGGCCGTCTGCGCGCCCTGCGCCGTTGCATTGCGTGCGCCGACGATGGCCAGCGCACGCTGGTTCAGCAGCTCGACGCGGCCCTTCACATACAGCAACGTCGGGGGATCGGGGATCTCGAGCAGGGCTTGCGGATACGCGGCGTCGGCCAGCGTCACGAGGTGGTTGCCGGGCTGGCGCGCCCAGTCGAGCGTACGGGCGATCGCTGCATCGTCATCGAAAGCGGCCAGCAGGCGCGCCGCCTTGTCGCCCACCGCTGCCGCGATCGCCGGGCCGGACGCAGCGAACACCCGCTCCGGCGGACCGAACGACGACAGCAGACGGCGCTGCGCCTCCAGTCCGAGTCCGCGTGTCAGCGTGAGCCTGAGCCAGGCTGCGAGCGATGCGTCCGATACGGGCTCCACCGGCGATCGCGCAATCGAGCCGACGGTGCTCAGGGCTTGCGGACGCGGTCGCCGACGGCGATCGGGCGCTTGGCATCCATCACCAGCGCGTAGGAAATGGTGTCGAACACCCGGAACACGAACACCACGCCCGAGCGCTCGTCCGGCATCTGGAAGGTATTGATCTGCTGGTCGCGGCGCTCGGTGACCTGTTTGCCGGCGACGAAGGCAGCGAACACGTGGCCGACCTCGACGCCATCATTCGCGCCGCGGTTCAGCAGCACCACGTTGTGACGTCCGGCCGACGCCACGCCGCCGACGATGCGCGCCACGCTGCCTTCGATGTCCTTTTCGGGGGCTCGCGGCACGTAGGCGACCAGTTCAGCCGGTGGGGCCGGGATCAGCCGGTCGCCCTTGCCCATTTCGAATTGTGCTGATTCGACTTCAAAGGTCGCCGGGTCGCCTTCGCGCGTCAGCCGCGCATCGCCGAGGTATTCGGCCTCGAAGCCCAGCACGGCCTTGGTTTCCGGATCGCGGATCGGCGCGGCCGGCCGATAGACGTGCCACAGCGACTGGTTGTCGGTCACGCCGGTCACGTAGGCGACATCGCCCGCGCTGAGATAGACACGGCCTTCCTGCGTGCCGACGATGCGCGGCGCCGTTTCGTTGAAACTGGCTTCGACCGCAATCGGCTTGGTCAGGAAGGGTTCGATGGCCTTGTGCGGAATCGAGGCGATCGGTTCGGGTACCGCTTCTTCGTAGGTCTTGGGTGACAGCTTGACCGGCTGGCCGACGCGCAGGCGAGGCGAGCCGTTGAAATCTTCCAGATAGACGATCTGCCCGGGATAGATCAGGTGCGGGTTGCGGATCTGTTCGCGATTCATCCGCCAGACCTCGGGCCAGCGCCACGGCTCCTTCAGGAACACGCCGGCAATGCCCCACAGCGTGTCGCCCGGCTTGACGACATGGCGGTCAGGCGCGTTGCTGGCGATTGCGGGCGCACGGTCTGACTGGGCGAAGGCGGTCACGCTTGAAAGGGCGACCAGCAGGGAGCATATAATCTTGCGCATGTTGTGGCCTCGCACTGGCGGATGCCGGTAGCACAACGGTTACGGACGGATGGACGCCACGTTTCGTGTTGCACCGCCGGAACCCGGCCGGGGGTTTGCCTCTCGATATTGGTTCAAGCGTTTGCTACGGCAGCGTGCGCGGCGACTTGAGCTGCGCATGTCGTGCGTCCGCCTCCGGAAATCATGGGTTGCATCAGGGATTGCGGCACACGTCGCATGACGGCAGGCAAGGCTCAGGCCATCGGCATGCATCAGTGTAGCAAGCTGCGTCAACTAATGACAGTCTGCATGAAAATTCACTGCTAATCCATTAAATCAGCACGACTTTTATGGCACTACTTCCGATACTGAAGTTTCCCGATCCCCGTCTGCGCAAGAAGGCGTCGCCGGTGCAGGGGGTCGACGAAAGCACCCGCAGACTGGCGGCCGACATGGCGGAAACGATGTACGCCGCACCCGGGATCGGACTGGCCGCGACGCAGGTCGATGTGCACAAGCAGGTCATCGTGATCGACGTCAGTGAAGACAAGACCGGGTTGATCACGCTGATCAACCCGCGCATCGTCGAGCGCGATGGCGAGCAGGTGTACGAGGAAGGGTGTCTGTCGGTGCCCGGCATCTACGAGAAGGTGACGCGCTCGGAGCACATCCGGGTCATCACGCTTTCGCTCGACGGCGCCGAGCACGAGATCGAGGCACATGGCCTGCTTGCCGTGTGCATCCAGCACGAAATGGATCACCTGCAGGGCAAGGTGTTCGTCGACCACCTCTCGCAACTGAAGCAGAGCCGCATCAAGAACCGCATCGCGAAGCAGGCCCGCGAAAGCGCCTGATGCCCCCGCGCACCCCCACGGACCGGCCGCGTATCGCCTTCGCCGGCACCCCGGAATTCGCCGCCCGCGCGCTCGACGCGCTGATCGGCTTCGACTGCGACATCCCGCTCGTGCTGACCCAGCCGGACCGGCCGGCGGGTCGTGGCATGAAGCTCACGCCCAGCCCGGTGAAGGCACGTGCCCTGGCACACGGCCTGACGGTGGCCCAGCCCGACACGCTGAAGACCCCGGAGCAGCGCGCGCCCCTCGCGGAGGCCGCGCCCGATCTGCTGGTGGTCGTCGCCTACGGCCTGCTGCTGCCGCACGCCGTGCTCGACCTTCCGCGCCTCGGCTGCATCAACATCCATGCTTCGCTGCTGCCGCGCTGGCGTGGCGCCGCGCCGATACAGCGCGCCATCGAAGCCGGCGACGCCCGGACCGGCATCACGCTGATGCAGATGGACATCGGTCTGGACACCGGCCCGATGCTGGCCGAATGCGCGGTCGACATCACGGACACTGACAGTGCTGCCTCGCTGCACGACCGGCTGGCCGAAGCCGGCGCGCGGCTGCTGATCGACACCTTGCCCGACCTGCTGGCCGGCCGCATCGCGCCGCGCGCCCAGCCGGAGGCGGGCGCGTGCTATGCCGCCAAGATCGGCAAGCACGAAGCGGCGCTCGACTTCCGTCGTCCGGCGCCCGAGCTGGGTCGCCGGCTGCGCGCCTTCGATCCTTTCCCCGGCGGGCTGATGACGGTGGAGGGCACGCCGATCAAGCTGTGGCGGGCCGAGGTGCTGGGCCGGCCGGGCACGCCCGGCCTGATCAGCCAGGTCGATGGTCACGGCGTGGTGATCGGCTGCGGCGAAGGCTCGCTGTGCATCACCGAACTGCAGAAGCCCGGCGGGCGCAGGCTGCCGGTGGCCGAATTCCTGCGCGGCCATCCTCTGGCGCCCGGCCAGCACGCGCAACTGCCCGGCTGAGCGTCGGCCGGGTGCGCTTGAATTTTCCGCTTTGCGCGCAATCTATATGGCGTCCGATTTTCACTGACGGGAAAGCACAATGTTTGGCAACTGGCTGAAAACCTCGATCCTGATGGCCGGCATCGTCGCGCTGTTCGGCGTCGTCGGCGCGGCCATCGGCGGGCAGCAGGGCATGCTGCTCGCGCTGCTGTTCGGTGGTGCGATGAATGTCTGGGCCTACTGGTTTTCCGACAAGATGGTGCTGCGCATGTACAACGCGCGCGAAGTCGACGCCGCCTCGTCGCCCTATCTGTACAACATGGTGGCTGAACTGGCGCAGCGGGCCGAACTGCCGATGCCGCGCGTCTACCTGATCGACGAAGCGCAACCGAATGCCTTCGCAACCGGCCGCAACCCGGAAAACGCAGCCGTGGCGGCAACCACCGGCATCGTCCGCATGCTGTCCGCGCGCGAGTTGCGTGGCGTGATGGCGCACGAACTGGCGCACGTGAAAAACCGCGACATCCTGATCTCGACGATTTCGGCCACGGTGTCCGGCGCCATCTCGGCGCTGGCGCAGTTCGGCATGCTGTTCGGCGGCAGCCGCGATGCGGAAGGCCGTCCGGCCAATCCGGTGGTCGGCATCATTGTTGCCCTGCTGGCGCCGATTGCTGCCATGCTGATCCAGATGGCGATCTCGCGCACGCGCGAGTTCGGGGCCGACCGGGGTGGTGCGGAAATATCGAATGATCCGCATGCATTGGCCGACGCACTCACTAAAATAGACGCTTACGCGCGGGGGATCCCCATGGCAACCGCCGAAGCGCACCCGGAGACCGGCCAGATGATGATCATGAATCCCCTTTCGGGCGGCGGCCTGCGCGGCCTGTTCAGCACCCACCCGGCAACGGCGGAACGCGTGGCGCGCCTGCGCGCGCTGGCCCGCTGACATGGATCGCGACTGGCGGCCCGACGGCAATGCCCGCAACGTGCTCGGCGGGCCGCTCGAGCCCTGTTCGTTCAAGCCGCTGACCGGTTTTTTCCGCGACGGCTGCTGCAACACCGACGACAACGATTTCGGCTCGCACACCGTGTGTGCCGTGCTGACCGACGACTTCCTCGTGTTTTCCCGCGCGCGTGGCAACGACCTGTCGACGCCGCGCCCGGAGTACGACTTCCCCGGCCTGCGGGCGGGCGACCGCTGGTGCCTGTGCGCCGCACGCTGGCGGGAAGCCTTCGACGCCGGTCAGGCACCGCAGGTGATCCTGGTCGCCACGCACGAGGCTGCGTTGCGCTATGCGTCGATCGAAGCGCTGCGCCAGCACGCCTGGACGGGTTGATCATCCGGTTCACCCCCGATTCCGGAGCCGCTCCGGAGCGGGCCATGACTCGCCTACTGCCGGTGTACACACCTTGAATTCCGCTTCTTCCGCCGGCCAACCGGTCGCCGCCGATTCACTGGCGGCGGCCCTGCTTGGCGCCGCCCACGCCGTGGCTGCCGTGCTGAAGGGTGATGCGCTGGACGACGCGTTCAGCCGCACGCCTGACGCCCTGTCGACCAATACCGCCGCCGTGCGCGATCTGGCTTACCAGTGCCTGCGTGCGCACGCCGCCATCGAAACCCGTCTCGCCGTACTGGTGCCCAAGCCGCTGCGCGAACTTGATCGCCGTGCCTTGCTGCTGGTCGCGCTGTGCCGCCTCGATGCGCGACCGGACAGCGCGCACACCACGGTCAGTCAGGCGGTCGACGCGGCGCGCACGCTGGGCGGTGACCGCTTCGGCGGGCTGATGAATGCAGTGCTGCGCAGCGCGCAGCGGCGCGACGCCGAACTGGATGCCGCAGTCGCCGGCGACGATGCGGCGCGCCTGCAACACCCGCGCTGGTGGCTTGACCGGTTGCGCCGCGACCACCCGAGCCACTGGCAGGACATCGCGCAGCAGGGCAATGCCCATCCGCCGATGGCACTGCGCGTCAATCTCCGGCGCGCCACCGTGGATGAGGTGCAGGCCCGCCTGGCGGCCGAAGACATCGCAACGACCCGTCACGGCGATGCCGGCCTGCTGCTCGACAAGCCGTGCCCGGTGGCCCGCCTGCCGGGCTTCGCCGACGGTTTGATGTCGGTGCAGGATCTGGGCGCCCAGCGCGCCGCCGGGCTGCTCGACGTGCGTGCCGGGCAGCGCGTGCTCGATGCCTGCGCGGCGCCGGGCGGCAAGGCGTCCCATCTGCTGGAATGCGCCGACATCGAACTGCTGGCGCTCGACCACAGCGCGCCGCGTGCCCAGCGCATCAGCGAGAATTTCGCGCGGCTCGGGCTGGACGGTCGGGTGCAGATCGGCGATGCCGCGGCGGTCGACAAGTGGTGGGACGGCAGGCTGTTCGACCGCATCCTGGCTGACGTGCCGTGCAGCGCGTCCGGCGTCGTGCGGCGCCATCCGGATGCGAAGTGGCTGCGCCGGCCGGACGACATCGCCCGTTTTGCGAAGCAGCAGCGCGCCCTGCTGGACAGCCTTTGGCGCGTGCTGGCGCCAGGTGGTAAATTGCTTTACGCCACCTGTTCGGTGTTCCGCGCGGAAAACCACAAACAGGTCGCCGCCTTCGTGACCCGCCACGCCGACTGCCAACGCCTGAGTCCATGCGGCGCATTCGATCTGCAACTGCTGCCGGACGCCGAGCATGACGGGTTCTACTACGCCCTGCTGCAGAAGACCCCCGGTGCCTGAACGGCTCCCGCTCTGGCCGGGGGTCTGGCGCGGCATCCTGGCCTGCCTGCTGACGGTCTGCCTGCTGACGTCCGGCCCGGCCACGGCCGGTGTGGAAATGCGCGACGTCCGGCTCGATCACGGTGACGAGGGCTATCAGCTGTCGACCGACATCGGCGTCACGCTGTCGCCGCGGCTGGCCGAAGCGGTGACGCGTGGCGTGGCGCTGTACTTCGTGCTCGAATTCGAGATCAGCCGGCCGCGCTGGTACTGGCTCGATGAGGACGTGGTGGAACGTGCGCTGACCTACCGTCTGAGCTATCACGCACTGACCCAGCAGTACCGGGTGTCCACCGGCGCGCTGCATCAGGGCTTCGACACGCTGGACGAAGCGCTCAATCTGATCGGCCGGCTGCGCAGCTGGCCGGTGATCGATTCTGGGCGTCTGAAGCCCGGTGACAGCTATGTCGCCGCATTGCGCCTGCGGCTCGACGTGACCCAGCTGCCCAAACCGTTCCAGCTCAGCGCGATGAGCAACCGCGACTGGACGCTGGAATCCGAATGGCAGCGCTGGGGCTTCACCGCGCAGCAGGCGGTGCGGCGATGAGGAATTTCATCTTCGCCAGCACGGCGCTCAGTGGCGTGCTGCTGCTGCTGCTGTCGCTGGCCAGCGAAAATACCGCGCTGTTCGCGCGCAGCTACCCGCTGCTGCTCGGCCTGAATGTGGCTGTGGCGCTTGGTCTGCTCGGTCTGGTGACGTGGCTGGTGGCGCACCTGCTGCGCGAGCACCGCGCCGCGGTGTTCGGCTCGCGCCTGAAGCTGCGCCTGTTCGCGGCGTTTGCTGCACTGGCGGTGGCGCCGGGTGCGCTGATCTACGTGCTGTCGGTGAATTTCGTTTCGCGCTCCGTCGATTCGTGGTTCAACGTGCGCATCGAACAGGCCCTCGAAGGCGGTCTCATCCTCGGGCGCAACACGCTCGACTACCTGTCGGCCGACCTGCTGGACAAGGCCCGCACGATGGCGCGCGACCTGTCCGACACACCGCCGCTCAAGCGCAGCGCACGGCTCGACGTGCTGCGTGAGCAGGCCGGTGTGGCCAGTGCGACGCTGTTTTCACCGCAGGGACAGGTGGTCACGACCAGTTCGTCGGCCACCCGGCTGGTGCCGGCGTTGCCGTCGCCGTCGCAGCTGCGGCGGGCGCGGCAGGGCATGGGTCTGACCACGGTGGACACCGACAGCAACGACGGCCTGACCGTGCGTGCGCTGGTGTTCATCGGCGGCGCGACGCTGGCGTCCGACGCCCCGGTGCTGCAGCTGCTGCAGCCGCTGCCGGCTTCGCTGGCATTGAACGCGGAAGCGGTGCAGAGCGCCTATCGCGACTATCAGGAGCTGTCGCTGGCGCGCGCCGGACTCAAGCGCATCTTCGCGCTGACGCTGACGCTGGCGCTGCTGCTCGCGCTGCTGTCGGCACTGGCCGTGGCCTTCGTCATCAGCCGGCGCATGTCGGCGCCGCTGTCCATCCTGGCGCGCGGGACCGATGCCGTGATGCAGGGCGACTTCAGCCCTATCCCGGCGCTCGCCACGCGCGACGAACTGGGCACGCTGACCCAGTCGTTCCGCCGCATGACCGAACAGCTCAACGATGCGCGCGCGCAGGCCGAGCGCAGCCGCAGCGAAACCGAGGCGGCACGCACCTACCTCGAAGGCGTGCTCGGCAACCTGTCGACCGGGGTGCTGGCGTTCAGTCCGTCCACCCGGCTGCGCGCCGCCAACCAGGGCGCGCTGGCCATCCTCGACGACCGGCTCGAAGGCTGGGAAGACATTGCACTGGCTCAATGGCCGCGTCATCCGGAGTTGCGCGACACCATCCTGGCGGCCATCGACGAGGGGCAGGAGTCGTGGAGCCGGCAGATCGACATCGCCGATCCGTTCGGCCCGGGCAAGACGCTGCTGCTGCGCGGCTCGCAGCTGCCGCAGGCCGGCGGCGGTGGTTTCGTCGTGGTGTTCGACAACATCACGCAGCTGATCGCCGCCCAGCGCAGCGCTGCATGGGGCGAGGTGGCGCGCCGGCTGGCGCACGAGATCAAGAATCCGCTGACGCCGATACAGCTGTCGGCCGAGCGGCTGCAGTTCAAGCTGTCCGACAAGCTCGACGAGGATGGCCAGCGCCTGCTGGCGCGTGCCACCTCGACCATCGTCGACCAGGTCGAGGCGATGAAGAACATGGTCAATTCCTTCCGCGACTATGCGCGCCTGCCGCAGCCGGTGCTGACGCCGCTTGACCTGAACCGGCTGGTCGACGAAGTGCTCGGTCTGTACGAAACCTCGACGCCGCGCATCGAGCGGCATCTGGCGGCCGACCTGCCGGACATCAGCGGAGACGCCGGCCAGCTGCGACAGGTCATCCACAACCTGCTGCAGAATGCGCAGGACGCCTCGGCCGATGCCGGCGCGCCGCAGATCAGCGTGCATACACGCCGCCGCGGCAATCGCGTCGAATTGTCGGTGCGCGACAACGGCCATGGCTTTCCGGCCCATGTGCTGGCGCGCGCATTCGAACCCTATGTCACGTCGAAAGCACGTGGCACAGGCCTGGGGCTGGCCATCGTGAAGAAGATCGTGGATGAGCACGCTGGTCGTATCGAAATCGAAAACATCGCGCCGCAAGGCGCTGAAATCCGCATAGCGCTGCCGCTGGCAGCCTGAAAGTCAGGAAGACATGGCTCGCATACTGGTGGTCGACGACGAGATGGGCATCCGGGAGTTGCTGTCCGAAATCCTGCGGGACGAAGGGCACGACGTGACGCTGGCGGAGAACGCGGCGGCGGCGCGCACTGCGCGGCTGGCCGCACGACCCGATCTGGTGCTGCTGGACATCTGGATGCCGGACACGGATGGCATCACGCTGTTGAAGGAATGGGCCTCGGGCGGGCAACTGACGATGCCGGTCATCATGATGTCCGGCCACGGCACCATCGATTCGGCGGTCGAGGCGACACGCATCGGCGCGCTCGATTTCCTCGAGAAGCCGATCGCACTGGCCAAGCTGCTGTCCAGCGTGAAGCGCGCGCTGATCCGCAGTGCGCCGGCCGAACAGCGCCCGGCCGCCCCTTCGCTGGCCGGCGTCACGCGCGGCGGGGCGCTGCGCGACCTGCGCCGCCGGCTGGAACAGATGGCCAGCCGCTCGCGCATCATCATGCTGCGCTGCGGCCCGTCGAGCTTCGCGGAACTGGCCGCACGCACGCTGGCGGTGCCCGGGCGGCGCTGGATCGAACTGGCCGGCATTCCCGGCGCCATCACGCAGGAACAGCTCGACGCGGCGCGCGGCGGCGTCATCCACGCCGGCGACATTGCCACGTTGTCGCGCATGCAGCAGAAGAACCTCGCCTTTGCGGTCGACCGGCTGGAGCGGCTCGATGCGAGACTGGTTGCCAGTTGCGCCCAGGCGCCGGCAGAGCTGCAGGCCGCCGGCTGGGATGACGCCGTGCTGTCGCGGCTGTTCGACGTCGTGCTGCCGCTGCCTACGCTGGCCGAACTGCGCGACGAAATCGCCGATCTGGCCGACGACGTGCTCAAGCACATGGCGGACGCGGGCGAAATTCCGTCACGCGCGCTGGCCGAGTCGGCGCGTCCGCTGCTGCGTCAGCATCCGTGGCCGGGCGGTTACGGCGAACTGGTGTCGGCGCTGCGCTCGGCCGCGCTGGCCACCCTCGATGACGATCTCGACGCGAGCGCACTGCGCGCGCTGCTGCGTCCGGCCGGCAACGCGGCGTTGCCCGGTCTGAACCAGCCCCTGCGCGATGCGCGCGAGGCGTTCGAGCGGCTGTATTTCGAACACCACATGGAACGCGAAGGCGGCAACATGACCCGACTGGCCGAACGCTCCGGGCTCGAGCGCACCCACCTGTACCGCAAGCTCAAGCAGCTCGGGCTGCCGGTTGGCCGGCGTACCGAGCATCAGGACTGAAGTCCGGGACTGCACCGCGGCACCGGGCCGGACGCCCGGACCGCGTCAGGCGCGCTGGCGGAAGGTCATGTAGTAAACGCCGGCGACCAGGATGCTGCCGCCGACGATGTTGCCCAGCGTCGCCGCGACCAGATTGCCGGCCAGCCCGGCCGCGGTCAGGCCGGACAGATCGACGCCTGCCGGGAGCACGCCGTTGGCGTGCAGCAGCATGCCCATCGGAATGAAATACATGTTGGCGATACAGTGTTCGAAGCCGGCGGCGACAAAGGCCGACACCGGAAACACGATGGCCAGCACCTTGTCGGTCACACTGCGCCCGGCGGTCGCCAGCCAGACCGCGAGGCAGACCAGCGCGTTGCACAGGATGCCCTTCACGAACACGATCAGGAAAGGTGTGGCCGTCTTGGCCGCCGCCACCTTCACATAGGTTTCCGCCACCGCGCCGCCATTCATGTCGCCGTGATGCGACAGGAACACCAGCGCCACCATGCCCAGCGCGCCGACTGCATTCGCCACGTAGACGATGGCCCAGTTGCGCGCCAGCAGACTGAACGGAATGCGCCCCTCGGCCCAGGCCATGACCAGGAAGTTGTTGCCGGTGAACAACTCGGCGCCGGCCACGGCCACCAGAATGAGGCCGAGCGAGAAGGCCAGCCCGCCGAGCACACGGGTCAGCGCAAAGCCGAGCGAGGCATCGCTGGCCACCAGCGTGAAGTACAGCGCACCGAAGCCGATGAAGGCGCCGGCCAGCACACCGAGCATGAACATCGTGCGCACCGGCAGGTTGGCTTTGACGATGCCGATGTTCTCGACCTTCTCGGCAATCTCCTTCGGCGAGTACAGATCGATCCCCAGATTGCTGGCCATGCGTGCTCCTTGTCGGTTTTGTGTGCGGAACCCGTCTCGCGCGGGCAGGCCGACAGTGTAGGATGCTCACCGTGACGCCGGTAGATTGCCGGCCCCGCGGCAGCCCACCAGTTCGCTCGCCGCGCGGAACATGCACCACAGTAGTCAGCCAGACGCACAGTGCCGGTGAGCAATCCGCCCGCCGGCCCGCGCACCCGCCGGACCACCCGTCACGGCCAAGCGTCGCATGAAAACCCCTGACCGGCCTTCTCCGCAACGCTGCGGGGCAGCACCGTCGTCGGGGTTCAACGCCCTCTCTTGACATTGACGGAGTACGACCATGAGAACCCGCCTCACCCTGACGCTCGACGACGCGCGGCAGATTGCGGCCGCGGCGGAAGCCGAAGCCCTGAAACGCAACTGGCCCGTCACCATCGCCATCGTCGACGACGGCGGCAACCTGATGTGGCTGCAACGCCTTGACGGTGCGCCGCCGATGAGCACCCAGATCGCACCGGAGAAGGCCCGCACCTGCGCGCTGGCGCGCAAGCCGAGCAAGGCGATCGAGGACGTGGTCAACAGCGGCCGTCTGGCCGCATTGCGGATGCCGGTGCTGCCGCTGGAAGGCGGCGAAATGATCATCGTGGACGGCGAATGCGTCGGCGGGGTCGGCGTATCGGGCGTGAAGTCCAGCGAAGATGCCATCGTCGCCCGCGCCGGCATCGCGGCCATCGGGGCGAGCTGGGAAATGCCGGTCTGAAGAGCCCTTACGGGCGAGATCCTGTGGGAGCTCAGCGGCCGAACAGCCCTTTCAGCTTGTCGCCGACCTGTTCCTGCACCTTGTCACGGGCTTTTTCCTGCAGTTTCTGGTTCTGTTGTTCGACCGCCGTTCTGGCCGCGCCCTTCACCAGGTCGGCGAACTCGATCTTGTAGTCAAGGCTCGCGAATGGCCCGTACAGGCGCACCGGCACGGTCACGCCCTTGAGTTCGTCGACGGCGCGACCGTCCTGCCCCTTGCTGGTCGCGGCCAGCGTGACGCGCGCCAGGTAATCCACACTGGCGTCGGGCAGATTGACGGTGCCGGCACCGGCCAGCCTCAGAAAGGGCGAGCTGGCCGTCAGATCCGAATTGCGGGCGATGCCGTCGTCGATGCGGAAGCTGGCGCTGAGTGCTGAAAAGTCGGTCTTTTCGGTGGCGCTGGCCTGCTGCACGGTGGCGCCGCCGCCCAGCTTCGCCTTCGCCTCGCGCAGGCTTTTCGCCAGGTTGATGCCGCGGATCGCGCCGTCGCGCAGCTTCAGCGACGCATTGCCATCGAGTGCGCGCTTCAGGGCGCCGACCGTTGTACCCGAGGTCGCGATATCCAGCATGACCGTGCCGCGCCCCTCCAGCAGGTCCTTGCCGGCTGCGTCGCGGATCAGCGGATGCACGTCGATGTCCGACAGCGTCTGCTTCAGCGCGATGCGGTTGCCATCGGCATTCAGGCTGAGCGCACCGCTGGCCGCGCCCTGATACAGCGCAGCCGAATAGGGCGACACCTCCAGCTTTCCGTTCGACGCCTTCACATTCAGCGTCATCTTCGTCATCTTCACGCCGGCCAGCTGCAGCGCACCGATGCGCACGCGGCCGCTGGCATTGATGTCGCGCAGCGCGGACAGGTCGACCGGCGTGTCGTCCGGGTTGCCTGCTGCGGGTCTGGCGGGATCGCCAGCCGGCGCGGGTGAGCGGTAGCGATCCAGATCGAGCTGGTCGATGTCGACGTCGAACGTCAGCGCCAGCGGCTGCAGGCGGGTCGCGGCGAGCTTGAGCAGGATGTGGCTGTCGTCGAGCCGTGTGTCGAGATCGAGCGCTGCGGTCTGCGCCTTCAGGTCGGCGCGCGCCGAGCCCTTGACCGGCAGCTTGACGCTCTTCATCGGCAATGACGGATGCGCGATGTCGATCGAGCCCTCGAGTGCCGACAGCTCGCCGGACGGCCCGTCCAGTTGAACGCTCAGCGGCGTGGCCAGGGTGGCCTTGACGGTCGCCGTGTCCTGACGGGCATCCAGCGCCAGCGTCAGTCCGCTCACCCGGATCGCCTGCGGGCTGCCTTCGATGCCCTTGAGCTGCAGCTTGATGTCCGCCATGCGGACGCTCGAATCGATCTTTGCGGCCAGACTGATTTCGTCGCCGCGCGCGCCGCTGGCATCGAGTTGCAGCGCAGGCGCTTCCAGTTTCGCCGACAGCGCCTCGCCGGCCCGTCTGGCGGACAGGTCAAACGCCAGCTTCTGGATGTCGATGCGGCCTTCGGCGCCAGCTTCGAGCCGGGTCGATGTCAATGCGGCGCGCAGGTCCGTCAGGTCGAGCAGCGTGCCGTCCATGGTCGCGCTCAGCGCTTCGAGCGCGAAGCGCTGGGTCGGCAGGTCATAGTCATAGCCTGCAGTCAGCACGATGCGCATGTCGGCCGTCGGCTGCGCCGACGTCCAGCGCGCTGCGATGTCGAGTTTGCCGCGTGCCGCATTCGACAGCTTGCCGACCGCCAGCTCGATGTCGCCCAGCGTGTGTGCCGCACCGCTGCCCTCGTCGCGGAAAGCGAGCGCCGAACGCGACAGCTTCAGCCCGGCGATGTCGAAGCGGACCGGCGAGCCCTCGTCCTTTTCGGCCGAGAGCAGGTCTTCGAAGTTGAACGAGCCGTCCTTGTAGCGGACCAGTGCGACGCTGGCGCCCTCGACCCGGATCTCGTCGATGACCAGCGAACCCGACAGCAGCGGGAGCACGGCGACCGATACGCGCGCACTGTCGATCGCAGCGAAACGTTCGGTCGAATTGTGTTCGGACAGCGCGGTGCGGCCCAGCTTGAGGCCGAGGTTCGGATAGAACGACAGGTCCACGTCGCCTTCGATGTCCAGCGTACGCTGCTTCTGTTCAAGCACGACCCGCCTGAGTTCTTCCTTCACGCGGACGGCATCGAAGGTGATCGCCACATACAGCACGGCCGCGGCGAGCAGCGCAGCGATGCCGCCGAGCGCAAAAGCGGCAAGCTTGAGTATCTTCATGCCTTCTCCATACGAAACAGACCGGCTGATGACACGTGCCGCGTTGCCGGACGGTGCTCGATCCGGCTGATGCAAGCGGCACGGTGGCTGGCGAGCGTATCAGAGATGGCGGTGGGCAGCCCGGACCGGCGCCACGTCGGCCGTGTGCTATCTTCCTCGCCGCCGGAAGTCATCGGTTCGCGCGCGCCGCCCGCGCGCGAAGTGCAGCCATATCAACAAGGAGATCAGCATGAGCTTCGTTTCGGAATTCAAGGCATTCGCCATGAAGGGCAATGTCGTCGACCTCGCGGTGGGCGTCATCATCGGCGCAGCCTTCGGCAAGATCGTCGACTCGGTCGTCGCCGATCTGATCATGCCCATCGTGGGTGCGATTTTCGGCGGCCTGGATTTCAGCCAGTTCTTCATCGTGCTCAAGGACATTCCACCTGGCGTGCCGGAAACGCTGGCCGACCTGAAGAAGGCGGGCGTGCCGGTGTTTGCATGGGGCAGCTTCCTGACGATTGCGCTCAATTTCGTCATTCTTGCCTTCATCATCTTCATCATGGTGAAGCAGATCAACCGCCTCAAGCGTGAAGAGGCGGCGGAACCGGCGGCACCGGCCGAGCCACCCGAAGAAGTCGTGCTGCTGCGCCAGATCCGCGATTCGCTGTCGAAGTAGTCCGGATCGGGCACGCAACAAAAAAGGAGCCGATGGCTCCTTTTTTATTGTCGTTCTGCGCGTTGTGCGGCTCAGTCCACCGCTTCGCCCTCGGCTGGCCGTGCATCGCCGGACACCCGCTCAAGCCGGTAGCCATAGTTGTAGGTCGATGCCAGTCGATAACCGTTCTCCGGTCGCAGGGCGAGCTTCGAACGCACGCGCGACATGTGGGTATCGACGGTGCGTGTCGGCACATCGCCCTTGCGGCCCCACAACGATTCCAGCAGGTGGCCGCGCGACACCAGGCGACCGACGTTGCGGAACAGGAATACAGCCAGCTCGAACTCGCGTTCGGTCAGGTCGACAACCTCGTTGTGCAGGCGCGCCGTGTGCGAATTCAGGTCGAAATGGTAGGGCTCGGCTTCAACCACCGGCTGGTCCGCCGGCGGGCGGCTGCGGCGCAGCACAGCCTCGATCCGGGTCAGCAGTTCCAGGCGTCGCGCCGGCTTGACGATGTAGTCGTCGGCCCCCGCTGCCAGCGCGGTGACGATGTCGTTCTCGTCCTGGCGCGCCGTCACGAAAATGACCGGCGTCTGCAGCTGGCGCTCGTTGCGCAGCCAGCGCAGTACATCTGCACCCGGCAGGTCGGGCAATTCCCAGTCGATCAGCAGCAGGTCGTAACTTTCACGCACCGCTTCGCGCATCAGGTCACGGGAACGCATGAACACATGCACATCGTGACCTGCGGCACGCAGCCAGGTGCCCAGTATTTCAACCTGGACCGGGTCGTCTTCCAGCAAAGCTATTCGGGCAGTCTGCACGGCGGGATGGGTATCCGTTGAAATGAGCGGGTCAGACAGGGTTGACGGCAGGCATGTCGCGGACTGAAGGGCCGGAATGCATGATAAATGCCGCCTGAAGCGTGACCGGATACCGCTCAATGGACATTCGAGTATGCCACAGCGGGGTCAGCCCGCCTGCAGGGCAGCGAACAGACCCGTCATCCAGCGCAGATAGGCCTCGGCCGCGGGATCTCCGGCGCCGGGTGCCCAGGGCGCCAGTTCCCCGGCGTTCAGCGGCAGATAGGGCCCTGATTTGGCTTCGAACATGATCGAGCCCGATTCCAGGGAGACCAGACTGTGAAACTGGCCATGGACGATGTCGATGCCACAGGCGTGGCCCGCACCCAGCCGATGCAGCGACTGTACAGCGCCCGCGTCGTTGAACAGGATGCAGCCGAAGCGGCCGCGCAGACACAGGATGGTTTCGTCTTTCGCCCGGTCCAGATGGCGATGCGGCTGGACATAGCTGTCCGGCTCGATGGCATTGAGCAGGCGGTGCGCCGGATGGCCGTCGTGCGGATGCAGATTTTCATTCATGCGCCGGCGCGGGCTGGCCTGCGCCCGGGCGGTGAGTGCATCGAATGTGGCCAGATCGATCAGCCGGGTGCGCGATGGTGCGTGCTCAGGCATAGGTGACGCCGACCGATTCGGGCGGCAACCAGTCACGCAGCCCGTCGAACAGGGCGTCGTCCAGTCGCACCCGCCACTGGTCCCCGAAATCGAGGGGTGCGATCGCCTGGCCGCTGCTGTAGTGCAGCCGCACCCGGCAACCGGTCTCGGCGCGGAACGGTTCGAGCAGGCTGCGCAGGCGCGCGCAGGCCGCGCGCGCACCGCCTGCGCCGGCCACTTCGCCATTGACCCTGAGTTCGAGCCGGCGCGCAAAGCGGGCGCGCGCCTCACCGGCGGTCAGCAGGCTTTCGGCCACGACCCGCATCGAATTGGAGTAATCGTCGAACTGCGCGCGGCCTTCGATCACCAGCACTTCGTCTTCGCGCAGCTTGTTGCGCGAGGCGTCGAACAGCTCGTTGAACACCGATACCTCGACCTGCGCCGTACCGTCGTCCAGCACCACGAACGCCATCTTGCCGCGGCGCGTCATCTGCACGCGTGAGCTGACCACCAGCCCGGCCACCACGGTCGGGTCGCGCGACGATTCGAGCTGCGCCAGCTTGCGCCGCGCGAAGCGCGAGAATTCCTGCGCGTAGCTGTTGAACGGGTGACCGGACAGGTAGAAGCCCAGCGCCTGCTTCTCGTTCTGCAGCTTTTCGCGCTCGGTCCACGGCTTGCAGCTCACGTACTCGGGCGCCCGGGTGCCGACGCCCGCCGGCGCGTCGTCGAACAGGCCGCCCTGGTGTGCGTTGGCGGCCGCCTGTTCAGCCGCTTCCATGGCGAGTGCGACGCTGGACATCAGGATGTTGCGGTCCGGGTTGGCGCCCTCGCGCGTCGCGTCGAACGCCCCGGCGCGGATCAGCGCCTCGATCGTGCGGCGGTTCACCGCGCGCCGGTCGACGCGCAGGCAGAAGTCGAACAGGTCGACAAAGGGCCCGCCGCGCGTACGCGCCTCGATGATGGCGTTCACTGCCTGTTCGCCGGTGCCCTTCACGGCACCCAGGCCATAGCGGATTTCGCTGCGCGACACCGGCACGAAGCGGTATTCGGACTGGTTGATGTCGGGCGGCAGCACGGTGAGCCGGTTCTTCTTCGCATCGAGGAAGAAGATGTTCACGGTGTCGGTGTTGTCCATGTCGGACGACAGCGACGCGGCCATGAAGGCGGCGCAGTGGTGGGCCTTCAGCCAGGCGGTGTGATAGGTGACGACGGCGTAGGCGGCGGTGTGCGACTTGTTGAAGCCGTACTCCGCGAACTTCGTCATCAGGTCGAACAGCTGTTCGGCCAGCGCCGGATCGTAACCCTTGGTGGCGGCACCGGCGGCGATGGTTTCTCGGTGCTTGGCCATTTCTTCCGGCTTCTTCTTGCCCATGGCGCGGCGCAGCATGTCCGCACCGCCGAGCGTGTAGCCGCCGATGATCTGCGAAATCTGCATCACCTGTTCCTGATACACGATGACGCCGTAGGTCGGTGACAGGCAGCCTTCGAGATCCGGATGGAAGTAGTCGATCGCCTGCTGACCCTTCTTGCGCAGGATGAAGTCATCGACCATGCCGGAGCCCAGCGGTCCCGGCCGGTACAGCGCCAGCACGGCGATGATGTCCTCGAAGCGGTCGGGCTGCAGTTTGGACAGCAGCTTCTTCATGCCTTCCGATTCGAGCTGGAAGATGGCCGTGGTGTTGGCTTCCTTCAGCACCTGGTAGGCGGCCGGATCGGTGAAGGGCAGGCTCAGCAGATCGGGACGCTCGCCGGTCATGCGCAAGATGTAGTCGACGGCCAGTTCGATGATGGTGAGGTTGCGCAGGCCCAGAAAGTCGAACTTCACCAGGCCGATGGCTTCGACGTCGTCCTTGTCGAACTGGCTGACCGGCGCCGCATCGTCGCCGTCCTGCTGGTACAGCGGACAGAAATCGGTCAGCTTGCCGGGCGCGATCAGCACGCCGCCGGCGTGCATGCCGACATTGCGCGCCAGCCCCTCGAGCGGCTCGGCCAGGCGCAGCAGTTCGCGCACTTCTTCCTCGTTCTGTTCGCGCTCGGCCAGTTGCGGCGCCTGTTCGCGCGCCTCGGCCAGCGACAGCGGCTTGTTCTGCACCACCGGAATCAGCTTCGACAACTGGTCGCAGAAGTTGTAGCCCATGTCGAGCACGCGGCCGACGTCGCGGATCACCGCACGCGAGGCCATCGTGCCGTAGGTAGCGATCTGGCTGACCGCGTCGGCACCGTACTTCTGGCGCACATACTCGATCACCATCCAGCGCTTGTCCTGGCAGAAGTCGACGTCGAAGTCGGGCATCGACACCCGTTCCGGATTCAGGAAGCGCTCGAACAGCAACGCATAGGCGAGCGGATCGAGATCGGTGATGCCCAGCGAGTAGGCGACCAGCGAGCCGGCGCCCGAGCCGCGACCCGGCCCGACCGGCACGCCGTTCTTCTTGGCCCAGTTGATGAAGTCGGCCACGATCAGGAAATAGCCGGGGAAACCCATCTGGATGATGGTGTCGCACTCGAACGTGAGCCGTGCCTCGTACTCGTCGCGTCGCGACGCGCGCACCGCCTCGTCCGGAAACAGCAGCGCCAGCCGTGTCTCGAGGCCGGCTTTTGCCTCGGCGATCATGAAGTCGTCGATCGTCATGCCGGGTGGCGTCGGAAACTGCGGCAGGTAGTTCTTGCCCAGCGTCAGCGTGAGATTGCAGCGGCGCGCGATCTCGACCGTGTTGTCCAGCGCTTCGGGGATGTCGGCGAACAGCTCGGCCATTTCGGCCGAGGTCTTGAAGTACTGCTGTTCGGTGAAATCGCGCGGCCGCCGCTTGTCGGTCAGCACATAGCCCTGGGCGATGCACACGCGCGCCTCGTGCGCCTTGTAATCGTCCGGCGCCATGAACTGCACCGGGTGCGTCGCCACCACCGGAATGCCGGTTTCGATGGCCAGCGCGCACGCATCGGCCACATACACCTCGGTGTTCGGATGGCCGGCGCGCTGCAGCTCGATGCAGTAATCGCCATTGAACAGGCGCGACCAGTCGGCCGCCAGCCGGCGCGCCGATTCCATGTTGCCGGCCAGCAGCGCCAGCCCGACATCGCCCTGCATCGCGCCGGACAGCGCGATCAGGCCGGCTGCGCCGGTGTCGGCCGCCTCGAACCACTCGCGCCGGATTTCCGCCCGGCCGCGGTGCTTGTTTTCCAGATAGGCGCGGGTCAGCAGGCGGCACAGCGTGCCGTAGCCTTCGCGATCGCGCGCCAGCAGCAGCAGGCGATGGGGTTTGTCGCGTTCGGCTTCGTTGGTGATGAAGACGTCGACCGCGGCAATCGGCTTCACGCCCTTGCTGCGTGCGGCCTTGTAGAACTTCACCAGGCCGAACACATTGGTCAGGTCCGAAATGGCCAGCGCCGGCATGCGGTCCTGCGCGGCCGCCTTGACGGCCGCGTCCAGCGTGACGATGCCGTCGACGATGGAAAATTCGCTGTGCACGCGAAGATGGACAAAGGCGGTGCCGGCGGCCGGCGTGGAAGCGGTTGCTGCAGGGCTGATGTCGTTCATGGCCGCGATTTTACGTCGGTACGCGCGTGCGGCATCGGGCTATCGTCAGTGCGCCGGGGTCTGATGACGGAAAACGCGGCCTGCGATTCACGGTCAACAGACCCTATCATCAGAGCCTTCGTCGAATCTCGAATGGGTTCCTCATCATGATCCGCTCCACTCTTGCGCTTGCGCTCGCGCTGCACGCCGGGCTGTCCTTCGCCGCCCCGCCGAAAGACCGGGAATGGCCCACCTTCGGACTGGATCACGCGAACACGCGCCTCGCCGACCTGCCGGGCGTCACACCCAAGACCGTGCGGAAGCTGGTGCCGAAGTGGATCTACCAGAGTGGCATCGCGCAGACCTTCCAGGCCACGCCTCTGGTCGTGGGCGGAAAGATGTATGTGTCGCTGCCCGGTTCGCACGTGGTGGCGCTCGACGCGCGGTCCGGTGTCGAACTGTGGCGCTACACGCACAAGAAGCGCACGGAGAAGGTGTGCTGCGGCCCGGCGAATCGGGGCGTGGCGTTCGACGACGGCCGCGTGTTCGTCGCCACCGTGGACGCGCGCCTGGTTGCGCTCGACGCCGCCACCGGCAAGCCGCGCTGGGACATCGAACTGGCGCGGCCGGACAACGCGACGACCGAGAGCAGCGAGGGCATCAAGGGCGAGGTTGGCGGCGGTTCGGGGGTTGGCGCAGCGGCTGCACCGCTGGTGGTCGACGGCAAGGTGATCGTCGGCATCAACGGCGTGGGGTACGGGCTGCATCTGGACGTGCCCGGCCGCGCCGGCCAACTCGCGTCGGTGGTCGGCATGGCGGGCAAGTACGGCGGCATCGGTTTTCTGGCCGCCTTCGACGCGAAGACCGGCCAGCGGGTGTGGCAGTTCGACACCGTGCGCAAGCCGCAGGATGGCGGCTGGGAGGGCGATTTCGTCGAGAAGACCGCCGACGGCCTGCCGCTGAACCGCGACATCGCCGGCGAGCGTGCCAGCGCGCCGCAGCACAAGGATGCGTGGGAGTACGGCGGCGGCTCGGTGTGGAATGCGCCGGCCTATGACGAGAAAAGCGGCCTGCTGTACTTCGGCACCGGCAACCCGAGCCCGCAGATCAACGACACCACGCGCCCGGGCGACAATCTCTATACCGCGTCGCTGGTTGCCGTCAATGCGAAGACCGGCGACTACGCCTGGCACTTCCAGCAGATTCCGCACGACAAGTGGGGCTACGACGTGGCCAGCCCGGCGGTGCTGTTCGACCACCGCGAACCGGATGGCCGCATGGTGCCGGCGGTCGGCCAGGCGTCGAAGCTGGGCTGGTTCTACGTCCATGACCGCGCCAGTGGCGCGCTGCTGTACAAGTCGGAGCCCTTCGTGCAGCAGGACAATCTGTTCGCTGCGGCGAGCAAGGACGGCACGCGCATCACGCCGGGCGTGGCCGGCGGCGTGAACTGGTCGCCGGCCGCCGTCGACGCCGGGCGCGGCCTGGCCTTTGTCGCTGCGATGCACATGCCGATGCGCTACTGGATCAAGGAAAGTGCCGCCACGGCGGGCAAGCCGGCGCAGCGCTACGACAGCATGGAGCCGTCGGACGAGGCGAAGTGGGGCGTGCTCGCGGCGATCGACCTCAGGCAGCGTGGCAAGCTCAGATGGACTGCCCGAACCGATGAACCTTTGGTCGGCGGCGTGCTTGCACTGAAATCCGGTGTGGTGTTCACCGGCGAAGGCAATGGCCACCTGTCCGCTTTCGACAGCGTCAGCGGCAAGCGGCTGTGGCGCTTCCAGACCGGCGCAGGCGTGAATGCGCCGCCGATTGCCTTCACCCTCGACGGCAAGCCGTATGTGGCGGTGGCTGCAGGCGGCAGCGCCATCTGGGGCTACCGGCAGGGTGACGCCGTCATCGTGTTCGGCCTGCCGGACTGAGCGCATCCGGGCGTCGAAGAATCTTACAGATTGCAGGCTGCCGGCATGAACGCCACGGCATAAGGCAGGTTGCGGCAGGAGGCGCGATGTTTGCTTGGTATCGAATTCGGTCTTTTCCGCCGGTGAGTCGCCGGCTCCACGATCCGGAGGATGCTTTGATGACATTGCCCGCCTTTTCCTCGACGTCCCGCGCGCTGCTGCTCGCGGCCGGTCTGGGCCTCGCATCGGCACCGCTGCTGGCCGCCGACATCCTGGTCGAGGTACGGACGCAGAACAGCGATACCAATCCGGGCCCGTTTTCGGCCGGTGCGGGCGCACAGTTCAGCATGAGTTTCCGCATCGACGCCAGCGTCGCGCCCACGGGTGCCACACCGACCTGGAGCGGCGCGCTCGACGATCTGGTCATCGACATCAGCGACGCCAATCTGGGCAGCTTCACGATCCAGGCGCAGAACGGTCGCTGGCAGCAGATCGACGGCGACTTCCTGACTGGCGGCTGGGGCGGCTCCAATGGCGGCAGCATCGCGCCCTTTGCAGTCATCAATCCGGCGCTCAGCGCCAGCGCCTTCGTGCTCGAATCGATCAGCTTCGACTTTCGCGGCGCCGCCTTGCTGGCCGATGAGCAGTCCCTGCCCGGCGCGCTCGACATCGACGATTTCAATTTCCTGAGTCTGGTGCTGCGCTACAGCAATGCCGATCCGGACGTGAACATCATTCCGAAGAGCAGCATCATCCGCGGTAACGCCTTCGACATCGTCAACATCACGCCGGTCCCCGAGCCGACCACCTGGGCGATGCTGGGCCTGGGCCTCGCGCTGGTCGGTGCTGCGGCACGCCGCACGCGGCGATGACTGCAACAGGATGCAACCGGCGGGTCGGTCATCCCCTACAGCGGGCTTCATGATCGCCCGCAGCCGGGCCGGCCGGGTTTCCATAGGATGAAGTCTCGACAGCGCAGTTGGCTGTCATTCATCCCAAGGAGACATCATGAACCAGAGCGAAACGATTGAAGTGCTGAACGGCCTGATCGAAACCTGCAAGGATGGCGAGTACGGATTCAACACGTGCGCCGATCAGGCGGACTCGGTGAAGTTGCAGTCGATGTTCAGGCAGCGGGCGCAGGAATGCCTGACCGCGGCGCAGGAGCTGCAGACGGAAGTGGTGCGCGCGGGCGGCGAGGCGGACACGTCGGGCACGGTGGTCGGTGCGCTGCATCGTGGCTGGGTGAGCGTGCGCGGTGCGTTGCCGGGCAAGGACGATGTGGCGATGCTGGAGGAAGCGGAGCGTGGCGAGGACCGCGCACTGGCGCGCTACCGCAAGGCACTGGAAGAGCCGCTGCCGCCGGAGCTGCGCACTCTGGTGCAGCGCCAGCTGATCGGCGCGCAGCGCAACCATGACCAGATCCGCGCGCTGCGTGACCAGTACCGCGCGGCCGCCTGATCGGGCTGCATGAAGCGGGCGGTCATCTGACCGCCCGGCAAGGGAAGCCGGCCCCCGGGGGTCGGCTTTTTCACGTCCCGAGCTGACGCACCACGTCCAGCGGTGCAGGCTGACCAGACTGGCGGTCGGGCGCGGCCTTTTGAGCCGGTGCCTGAATAATGCACCCCGCTCAAAAATTGTTCTCCTAAAGAAACTTTCTTGATCGTCGTCAACGCCTTGTCACCGAAAACGAGCCCGATCATGAATCTGCACGCCCTGAATCTGCGCACCAAGCTGCTGGCCTCCACCGTCATTACCGTCCTGCTCTGCTTCTCGGTCACGCTGGGCGTACTCGCCTGGCGCAGCCATCAGGCCGTGCTGGAACAGGGGCTGGCGCGCGCCGAAAGCGTGGCCACCTCGGTCGCGCGTGATGTTGGCGCAAATCTGGACGAGGCCATGGCGGTGTCGTCCACACTGGCGTTGGCGCTTGAAGGCCTGCACGCAAAGGGCACGCCGGATCGCGACGCCATCAGCCGCGTGCTGCGTCGCACGCTGGAAGGCCGCCCGGCGTTGCTGGGCGTCTACACCGGCTGGGAAGCCAATGCCTTCGACGCTCGCGACGCCGACTTCGCCGGTGCCGCCGGTCATGACGCCAGCGGCCGCTTCGTGCCCTACTGGAGTCGCAGCGGTGACACGCTGTCGGTCGAAGCGCTGATCGATTACGACAAGCCGGGTGCCGGCGATTATTACCAGCAGCCGAAGCAGACCGGCCGCGCCTATCTCGCCGAACCTTATGAATACGTGGTCGGCGGCAGCAAGATGCTCATCACCTCGCTGGTCAAGCCGATTGTCGTGAATGGCCGCTTCGCCGGCATCGCCGGCGTCGACATGGCGCTCGACCGGCTGGCCGACGATTTGGGCCGCATCAAGCCGCTCGACGTCGGCACGGTGGCGCTGTACGCGCCGTCCGGCCTCGTGGTCGCGCACGCCGATGCCGTCCGCATCGGCAAGCCGGCCGCCGACCTGCCGGCCGATGCACTGGCCGCGCTGCGCGAAGGTCGCAGCCTGCAGTGGCGTGACGCCGCCGGCGTGCTTCACTTCCTGCAGCGCGTGTCGCTGAGCGACAGCGAGGCCTGGTGGGGCAGCGTGGTGTCGGTGCCGGAAGACGTGATCACCGCCTCAGCGGATTCGCTGCGCCACACCGCCATCGCGATGGGCGTCGCCAGCGTGCTGCTGACCGCAGGCGTGCTGTTCGCGCTGCTCGGCGCGATGACCCGACCGCTGGAAACCCTGGCCGAAGCGATGCAGGCGCTGGCCGGCGGCGAAGGCGACCTGACGCGCCGTCTGCCGGAAACCGGCAGCCGTGACGAACTGGGTCGCGTCGCCACCTCGGTCAATGCCTTCCTCGGCAGCCTGCAACGCATGTTCATCGAGGTGCGCGATCAGAGCCATGCGCTGGTCGGCGGCATCCGCGACGCATCCGACGCCACCCGTCACATCGCCGACAGCTCGCGCTCGCTGGCCGGCACCACCGGCGACAACGCGGCAACGATAGAGGAAATCACCGTGTCGATCGGCCACATCGCCAGCCATGCGAACGACGCCAACGGCGTCATGCTCGACACGCATATCGCCTCGCAGCGCAGTGGCGAGGCGGTACGCGGCATGCAGACGCACATGCGCGACATCGCCGGCAGCATGGAAGCGCTGGCCGGTTCGCTGACCGGACTGGCCGAACGTTCGGTGCAGATCAACGGCATCGTGCAGGTGATCCGCGAAATCGCCGACCAGACCAATCTGCTTGCGCTCAATGCCGCCATCGAAGCCGCCCGCGCCGGCGAACAGGGCCGCGGATTTGCAGTGGTGGCCGACGAGGTACGCAAGCTGGCGGAGCGCACCAGCAACGCCACCACCGAAATCCGCGACATGATCGCCGCCATGCACGGCGAAACGGACCGCGCGGTGCAGAGCATGAACAGCACGCGCGAAGCGGTCGAATCCGGTGTCGAGCGCGCCACCCGTGTGGCCGAGGAGATCGGCGGCATCGAGGCCGGCATGCAGCGCGCCGCCGAACGGGTGCGCGAGATCGCCGAGGCGACGCAGGAACAGTCAGCTGCCACGACCGCGCTGGCGCAGTCGGCGGAGCAGGCATCCGAAGTCGTGCAGAACACCGACGAGGCGATACAGCGCACCTCGGCTACGCTGTCGCAGATCGGGCGCGCATCCGATCATCTCGGCGAACTGGTGGGGCGCTTCAAGCTGTAGGCACGCTCAGGTTGCCCAGAGGTCGCCGGGGTCGGCGCAGGACTACGCTGTCCTACGCCGGACACCCACAGCCTTCCCGGCAGCACACGCCTAGGATGAAGTCTCGACAGCGCAGTTGGCTGTCATTCATCCCAAGGAGACATCATGAACCAGAGCGAAACGATTGAAGTGCTGAACGGCCTGATCGAAACCTGCAAGGATGGCGAGTACGGATTCAACACGTGCGCCGATCAGGCGGACTCGGTGAAGTTGCAGTCGATGTTCAGGCAGCGGGCGCAGGAATGCCTGACCGCGGCGCAGGAGCTGCAGACGGAAGTGGTGCGCGCGGGCGGCGAGGCGGACACGTCGGGCACGGTGGTCGGTGCGCTGCATCGTGGCTGGGTGAGCGTGCGCGGTGCGTTGCCGGGCAAGGACGATGTGGCGATGCTGGAGGAAGCGGAACGTGGCGAGGACCGCGCACTGGCGCGCTACCGCAAGGCACTGGAAGAGCCGCTGCCGCCGGAGCTGCGTACTCTGGTGCAGCGCCAGCTGATCGGCGCGCAGCGCAACCATGACCAGATCCGCACGCTGCGTGACCAGTACCGCGCGGCCGCCTGATCGGGCTGCATGAAGCGGGCGGTCATCTGACCGCCCGGCAAGGGAAGCCGGCCCCCGGGGGTCGGCTTTTTCACGTCCCGAGCAGACGCACCACGTCGGGCGCGTCGAGCAGCAGCACGTACTCCAGCCCGTCGATTTCATCGATGAACGATGCGATGCGCCGGAAACCGGCAGTGGCGAGCAGCGCGCACGATGCGAGATTGTCCGGGCTGACCGACGCGACGAAACGCGGAACGCCATGCTCGACGTGGGCCCAGCGGATCAGCGCGACCAGCGTTTCGCGCGCCAGGCCCTGCCGGCGGTGGCGCGGGTAGATCGTGTAGCCGATTTCGACCGCGTCGGCCGCGTAAGGCGCCAGATAATCGGGCGCCGGGCGGGAATGAAAGCCGGCGTGGCCGATCATTTCGCCGCTGTCGCGCAGGGCCAGCGCGCGCACCGACCAGGGCAGGCTGGCCGGGTCGGTCGTCACGTCCTGCAGTCGCAGTGCAGCCAGATCGGATTCACGCAGCCACGCGGTGGCCACCTTCAGTCCGATCAGCGCGGACAGTTCGTCGATGTCGCGCCCGTCGGCAGACGCAGCGAGGAAATCGGCACCCATGGCGCGCAGCCGCAGGCGCGGTGTGAGGATGTCGGGGGGCGTCATGGCCATGCTGGCCGGCAACCGGTGGAACCCCGGGCCGGACGCGCCGGATTCAGCGTGCCGCCAGCGCGAAATACAGGCTGGCCGCCAGTGCCACGCTGAACACCACGGCGGCGGCCAGCATGACGCGCGAGCGCAGGCGCAGCACTTCGATCTCGCGTACCAGCTGCACATTCTGTTCGGCCAGCGAGCGGATCAGCTGCGACGAGGCAAGCGCCTCCTTCTGCAGTTCGGTCACCACCTGTTCGAGCGCGGCCAGCCGCACCTCGGCCGGCGCGCCCGCCGGTGCAGTCGACGGTGCGTCCGCCGGCTCGCCCTTCGGCCGCTTCTTCGCGACGCGGTCCCACAGCGCATTGGCGCCCTGCACCACGCTCGGGGCTGCCGCGATGACGTCGCCCCAGGGCACGGCCTTCACCGCGCCGAGCAGACTGATGGACATGAGGTGTGCTCCTTCCGCAATTCGATCGATACTGATAGTACTGCGCACTCAGGCACACTGCGGCGCTGCCGCAACCGTGTGACCCGACCCCCGATCATGAAAGACATCCTGCTCCATGTTGCCGCCGCGGACTTCGAAGCCGCGCGCCGCCTCGAACACCTGCCGACCAACCACCGCGCGCATGCGCTGCACGGCCACCGCTTCACCGGCAGCGTGCGCGCCGCGCTGCCCGAGGGCTGGGGCGGTGTCGCCGGCGGCGAGGTCGATGCGCTGGCGGCTCGGCTGCGCACGGTGCTCGCGCCGCTCGACTACCGGCTGCTGAACGACACCGTTACCCGGCCCGGCGACGAAGACCTCGCGCGCTGGCTGCGCGGACAGCTCGACCTGCCCGACGTGCACGCGGTCGGCGTGCGCAGCACCCGCCATGCCGGCGTGCAGCTGGACCGGCACGGCGACGCCCACGTGTGGCGCCGCTACGTGTTCCAGTCGGCGCACCAGCTGCCGCGCGTGGCACCCGGCCACAAGTGCGGCCGCATGCACGGCCACGGCTTCGAAGTGCTGCTGCACGCGAAGGCGGCGCCCGATGCAGCGGTCGACCCTGACCGGCTCGACGCGCTGTGGGCGCCGCTGCACGCGCAACTGCATCTGGCCTGCCTGAACGACATCGCCGGGCTAGAGAACCCGACCAGCGAAAACATCGCAGCCTGGATCTGGCAGCAACTGAAGCCGTTGCTGCCCGGCCTGTGCTGGGTCACCGTCTACGAAACCGCCAGCTGCGGTGCACAGTTCGACGGTCGGCAGCATCGGGTGTGGAAGGAATTCACGCTCGACAGTGCCGTGCGGCTGAAGCGCGCGCCCGACGGCGATCCGCGCCGGCGCATTCACGGTCACACCTTCACCCTGCGGCTTCATCTGGCTGCCCCGCTCGACCCGGTCATGGGCTGGACGGTCGATTTCGGCGACGTGAAGGCGCAGTTCGCACCGCTGTTCGAGCGGCTCGACCACGCGCCGCTGCATGAACTGATGGATGAGCACGGCCGGGACGCCGACACCGCCAGCCTGGCACGCCGCATCATGACGCTGGCGACGCCGCTGATCCCCTCGCTCGACCGGCTTGACCTGCATGAAACCCGCGGCTGCGGCGTCATCCTGCAGCGCGGCGGCAGCGAGCCGACGCTGCCGGTGTGACGGACCCGATGCCGGTCGCACCGTCGGCCTGTCGTTTCAAGCCCGAGCTTCACCAGCGCCCCAGATCGATGCCGAAGGTCACCATGAAGCCGGCCGTGCCGAGCAGCGCGACCTGGGCGTTGTAGCGGTCGTACTGGTAGCCCAGCGCCGGAATGACCGCAAACGCCACGCCCTTGCGGTTGAATGGAATCTTGTCTTCGTACTCGCCGGTATAGCCGAGCAGCGCGCCGGCCGTCACCTTCACGTACAGGTTCGGGCTGACCGCGTCGATCGGCCAGCTGCGACCGGCGTAGTAATACTGGCTGGCCTGCTCATAGGAGTTGCGGAACCAGGCTGCACCGACATTCCAGCGCGTCGGCGACTCGTACTCGAGACCGAACAGGGCCGGGGTGGTGTTGTGGTCCGGATCGCGGTCCCAGTGGTGGACATAAGGTCCGATCTGCAGGCCGATGCGGTGCGACGGTGTGGTGGCATCGGCCGAGGCGGCACCGCTGGCAAGACAGGCCGCGCACAACAGGATGCAGCGGAAGGAAGATGTCAAAACGAAAGCCCGATAACCAATACCGGTCGGGCAACGCAAACGGCCGCGCGTTCCCCGGCGGCGCTTTTGCTGTGTTGCACCATGTTTCAGCGCGGACGCGCACGGCCCGCCCGGCATCCGCGTCGAGTCAGTCGCGGCGGCGGCCCAGCAGCCGATCGACCGACAGCGCGCCGGGTCCGAATGCGGCCAGCCCCAGCAGCCCGACACCCCACCACAGGTGCGCCTCCACGGCCGCCGGGCACTCGAATTCCCACAGTGCGGGGTAGGACACGACCGCCATGATGTTCACGACGAACAGGCCCAGCGCGGCAAAGCGTCCGGCCAGGCCGATGGCGAGCAGCGGCGGCAGCACGATCTCGCCGGCCGTACCCATGAAGGCTGCGATCGCGGGCGGCAGCAGCGGCACCTTGTACTCTTCGGTGAACAGGAAAAGCGTGGTGTCCCAGTCCTCGATCTTGGTCAGACCGGCCTTCATGAACACCCAGGCGATATACAGGCGCAGGGCCAGCAGCAGCAGCGGCTGCACCTGGTCGGCGAGGCGCGCGAGCGGCGCGCCGAGGTCGTATGCGCGGGTTACAGCGTTCATTGTTCATGTCCCCTGGTTTCGATGTGGTGCAGCCAGCCGCATGCAATGGCCTGTTCGATGGCGGCTGCGAGGTTGAAATCCTGTTCGGTCCCGGCGGCGCCGGCCCAGGCGTCGCCGAAGCTGGCACCCACCAGCGCGATGGCGGCCCAGAATGCGTGGGCGCCGACGGACAGCGACGCCACCCGCACACGCAGTCCGTCACGCCACACGACGGCGTACTGGGCCTGCTCGAGATCGATGTCGAAGGCGTCGCCCGACCCGCTGGCGGCGTCCGGCCGATGCTGCAGCCAGATGTCGGCAACCGGCCATGCACTGCCGAGCAGCGCGAAGCCGGGCGTCATGTGCAGGCGGGCCGTGGCCAGCGCATCGGGGCTGAGGCCGGCGAAGGCCTCGCCACCCAGCGGCGCGGTATCGGCCGCCGTCGTCGCGACATGCACCGACCATTCGAGGCGGGCCACGTCGGGCAGGTAGGGCAGCGCGCGCACCGGCTCGAAGCCGTCGAGAAAGTCGGCGAAGCTGTGGCCGTAGCGATTGAGGTCGCCATCGCTCGATGGCGTCTGCGCCCAGTAGCGGCGGACCAGCGCATCGAAGTAGTCGCCGCCGGTGATCTGCCGGCACACCGGGTAGGCCAGCGTCAGCGCGGCGTTGGCGTTGGCCACCGCATTGCCGCGATAGACGCCGAGCAGGCCGCGGTTGCGTTCGGCATCGCCGGTGAGCAGCGGCAGCATCGCCGGTTCGCCCTGTGCGCTGCGCAAGGCACCCGCAAAGCGCCGCTGGGCGTCAAGCAGCGCAGACATGGCGGTCTCCGTCCGATGTGCCGGCGTCGGCTCCGATGCGATCGGCCCGGGCTGCCTCGGCCAGCAGGATGTCGAGTTCCGGCAGATCGGTATCCCATTCGATCAGCGCCGGTGCGCCGACGCCACGCCGACGCACGGCGGCGAGCAGCGCCCACACGTCATCGCATACCGCGCTGCCATGGGTGTCGATCAGGCCGTATACGGTCACCGCATGACCGGCCAGATGGATCTCCCGTACCGCGTGCATCGGCAGCCGTTCGAGGGCATCCATCGGGTCGGTGCCGAAATTGCGGGCATTCACGTACAGGTTGTTCAGGTCCAGCAGCAGTCCGCAACCGGTCAGGCAGACCAGATCGGCGAGAAATTCGGCTTCGGTCATCTGCGCGTCGCGAAACTGCACGTAGGCCGACAGGTTTTCGATCAGGACCGGGCGACGCAGGCGCTCCTGCAGCGCGTTAACGCGCGCCGCGACCAGCGCCAGTGCTTCGCCGGTATAAGGAAAGGGCAGCAGATCGTTGAAGTGGACGCCATCGACCGCACCCCAGCACAGGTGCTCGGACACGAAAACCGGCTCGATGCGCTCGACCAGCTTCGCCAGCCGTTCGACATGGGCATCATGGCGCGCGTCGACCGACGCGAGTGCCAGACCGACGCCGTGCAGACTGACCGGATAGCATTCGCGGGCGCGTTCCAGCGTGCGCAACGCGGCGCCACCGTCATGAAAGAAGTTTTCGCTGTGCACCTCGACGAAGCCGATGCGCGGACGTTCTTCCAGTACGCGGGCGTAGTGCGGCTGGCGCAGACCGAGCCCGGTCGGCGAAGCAAGATGCGGGATCATGGGAATCACCGGGCGGGGATGCGGCCGTCCAGCCGCATCCCTCAAGGCGTATCAGCCCTTCTTCGGCGCGGCGGTCTTGCCACCCATCTTTTCGCACGTGCCGGTGGCGACGAACACCCATTCGTTCGGATCATTGTCGGCCTTGGCCTGACCCGCGCAGCTGTGCGAGCCATTGGCGGACGCGCAGTCATTGGCGCCCTTCTTGGCTACGCCGTAGCACTTCTCCTTGCCTTCCGCAGCCGCGACAACAGGGCTCGTCACGATGCCAAGGGCGAACACGGATGCGAGGGCGGCAGAAAGAGCGGCGGACTTGTTCATGTGTGATCTCCTGAGGGTGGAAAAATCAAACCGGTCATGTGGTTTGCACCGCAGTAGACCCTGCGGCGCACCGAACCTTACCGCACCATGGAAAAAATCCGCATGGGCTACCAGAGCCACGCGGCACCGCGCACGCCGGATGAACCGCCATGCACCGGCGGGCACAGCCGGGTCGTGATCAGGTCGGAAAAGACATGCGGCATCCAGTGCTGCGGCACCCGCTCATACAGACCCGGCAAGGCGGACAGCCCGCCGCCGAGCACGATCACCTGTGGGTCGAGCAGGTTGATGACCCCGGCCAGTGCGCGCGCCAGCCGGATTTCGTAGCGCGCCAGCGTGGCCGCGCACGCGGCATCACCGGCTGCGGCGCGCGTGACGATCTGCTCCGGTGCCAGCGGCTCGCCGGTCACCCGGCGGTGATCGGCCGCCAGTGCCGGACCGGACAGCCAGGTTTCGATGCAGCCGGCGCGACCGCAGTAGCACGGCGGCGGCGTACTGCCTTCGGTATCCGGCCCGGACGGCATCGGATTGTGACCCCACTCGCCCGCCACGCCATTGGCGCCTTCCAGCACCCGGCCATCGATGACGATGCCGCCGCCGACGCCGGTGCCGAGGATGACGCCGAACACCACCGGTGCCGCCCGACCCGCGCCGTCCACCGCTTCGGACAGCGCGAAGCAATTGGCGTCATTGGCCATGCGCACCGCGCGGCCGAGCGCGCCTTCGACGTCCTGCTGCAGGGGCTGGCCGTTCAGGCAGGTGGAGTTGGCGTTGCGCATGCGTCCGGTCAGCGGCGAAAGCGAACCCGGCGTGCCGATGCCCACCGTGGCGGGCACGCCCAGCCGGTCTTCGGCGTCGCGCACCAGCCGGACGATCAGGGCGACCGTCGCGGCATAGTCGCCGGAGGGCGTCGGCTCGCGCCGGCGCAGGCACGCGGTACCGTTGCCGTCCAGCGCAATCAATTCGGTCTTTGTTCCACCCAGATCAATGCCGATGCGCATGCGGCCTCCTGCGCGATGCGACAATCAGGGCTTCTTCATCCGACGGCGGAACCATCATGATCATCACCTTTAAATCCCGGGCCACTGCGGACACCATCATGTTCGGCGATGTCGCGAAGGACCTGCTGTCGTTGATGGGCAAGGCTTTCGAGCCGCGCGGAATTATCACACTCGAACAGCTGCCGGACGCCATCGAGCGGCTGCGGGAGGCGGCCGAAAGCAGCCGTGCCGCGCAGCGCGGCCAGCCCGAACCGGACGATGTCGATCCCGCACGCGCACCGGTGCCGGTGTCGCTGGCACAGCGCGCGGTCCCGCTGATCGAACAGCTGGAACGGTCACTGCGTGCCAACCAGCCGGTGATCTGGGAAAGCTGAGCGGCATTCAGCCGGGGCGAATGCGGCCGATAACGAAACATCCATCCGTCGGAAAAGCGCATGCCGCCCGATCCCGAAACTGCGGCGAGCCGGGTCATCGATGCGGCACGGCTCGACGACCTGCGCGCGCTGCTCGGCGACGCGCTGGACGACATCCTGCGCATCTGGCTCAACGACGCACCCGCCTTTCTGGCCGTCGCGCGCCGGGCACGGCAGGCCGGCGAGCCGGACACGCTGATCAAGGCGATTCATGGCGTGAAGGGCAGCGCCGGAAACGTTGGCGCGATCGAACTGTCTGAACTGGCACGCACCCTCGAAAAGCACTTGAAGGGTGCCGATCCGGCGCTCGACCTGGATGCCGAACTGTCGCGACTGGATGCCTGCTACAACCGTGCCGCCTGCCATATCCGCTTACTGATCCGACCATGACCGAACTGACCATCGCCCGCCCTTCCATTTCGAACGACCCGGCGCCCGTGCCGCCCAGCATGCCGATGGATTCCGAATGCTGCGAATCCGCCTGCGAACGCTGCGTATGGACCGTCTATCAGGAAGACAAGCTCGATTACGAGCGTCGTTACGCCGCGTGGCTGATTCGCCACCCGGAACACGCCCCGCATATATAGATACGATCAGCGCACGCAGACCTTCGTCCAGGCCGTCGCCGCCGGCCATTGTCCGCGCGCTGCGGCGCGGCCGCCGGCCAGCGTGACCCAGCCCTGCTGGCCATAGTGCGGCAGGGCACGCGTCGCCCTGGCCAGCTCGTCGGCATCGCGTGCGGCAACCAGCGCCAGCGTACCGCCGGCCGGTGCGCGCATCGCCCACGCAACGACTTCGCCTTCCTGGCTGCGCGCCGGCAGACGATGCCGTGCCAGCCAGCCGTCGATGGCCGCGAAACTGCCGATGACCATGCGCGACGCGCGGCCGGGTGGCTGCGCGGCGTCGATGGTGGCGGGTGCGCGATCCAGCCACTGTGCGGTCAGCGTGCGGGCCGCCGCCGCGAGGCGCTCGTCGCCCGGCAGCACGGTCAGGCCGAGCGTGTCGTCCAGCGTGGCTTCTCGCAGCACCGGCGGCGCCTCGCCCGGCGCCAGGCGGCGGGCCAGACGGAAATCGGGGTCCAGTGCGAGCTCGGCGCAGCCCACCGTGAGCGGCACGCTGACCTGTGCCTGCGCACCCTGCAGCGCCACCTGTTCGACCCGCGTTTCCCCTGAAATCCGCACATGCAGCGGCACCGCCAGCGGGTAGTGCGGTGCGGGCTGCTGCAGCGTGACGGTGAGACCGTTGGATCCGGCCACGGCGCTGGCGATTGAGGGCGCAGCCAGCCCGCTGCCGTCCACCCACAACGCGAAGTGGCGGCCGAGATCGCGGCCGGACGCGCGTTCGAACGCAGCGCGCAGATCCGGCCAGCCGGCGCGCCGGTGGCGGTGTGCCTGCCAGAAGTCGCGCAGCGCACGGTCGAATGCCGATGCGCCCAGCGTGTCGTGCAGCATCAGGAACACCAGCGCGGCCTTGTGGTAACCGATCGACTGCGACGCGTCGTGCGTGCGTCCGCCGAAGCGGGCCAGACTGCCCTGCGCCGCCGGCGACAGCGCCGACAGGCCGCGCAGCCAGTCGAGCCGCATGGCGCGCGCGCCCTCTTCGCCCTGATTCGCCTCGCGCAGCGCGTAGTCGGCCATGAACGTGGTCAGCCCTTCCGACCAGTTGCCGCCCGCCAACGCCAGATAGACGCCGTTGCCCCACCAGTTGTGCAGGATTTCGTGCGGCAGCGAGGTGTGGCGGATGAAGGGCAGGCGCAGCACGTCGATGCCCAGATAGGTCAGGCCGGCCATGCCGAATCCGGTCGGCGTGGGTGACGACGCAATGCTGAAGCGGCTGTAAGGGTAGGCGCCCAGGGTCTGTTCGATGCGCGCCAGGTGGGTTGCGGCGGCGTCCAGGTAGCCCTCGGCCTGATCGGCGATGTCCGGGTGAAACAAGGTGGCCAGCGTCAGCGTGCGGCCATCGATCGAGCGCACGCTGCGCTCGGCTTCGACCCACGGTCCGGCCATCAGGTCGGCCCCTTCGCTGTCCTGTGCCATGTCGAAACGCACCGTGCGCCGGCCGTCGCGCACCGTGTCGAGCGGGCGGTCGCCGGGCGCCAGCGCGCGCTGCGCAGCCGGCAGGTCGACGCTCAGGCGGTAACGGTGCAGCAGCGGGCCGGCGCTGTCGAAGGGCAGCGGATACCAGGCGCCACCGGCGGGCAGGAAGCTGCCGGCTTCGCCGATCTGCGGCGCAAACGCGGTCAGCGTGTCGCGGTGCGAGGCGGCCGCATCCGGCGCATCGGCCCGGATGGCCCAGCGCAATTCGAGTCGGCGTGGCTGCTTTGCCGCCGCGATGCGGATGCGCTGCAGCCCGCCGTCGGTCGAGGCACGCAGCGCACCGCCGTCGAGCTGCATCGACGTGATGCGGTGGCGGGCATCGATGCGCAGGTCGATCGCCTCGTGTGCCGGCAGCGCAATCAGCGCATGCGCGCTCAGGCTGCCCTGCGCCGGTTCCAGCCTGACGGTGAGGTCGAGCTGCGGCGCAGCGAGCGCCGCCAGGCCGGGCAGCGCCGCGCACAACGCCACGGCAAGCTGCCCGGCAAGCGCACGCCAGCCCGGCACCGGTATCACGGCTGAGCGCGGCGCGTCGGCGGCACGATGCCGAACACCGCATCGGCCACCCCGGCGACCAGATCGGCGCAGTCGCCGTCGGCGTCCCACGGCAGCAGACTGCCGACGTCGGGTACGCCGAGGTCGCGCAGCTGGTGTTCCACACCATAGCCGTGGATGACGTGACCGCTGCCCATCAGGCCGACCACCAGCGCGTCCGGCTGTTCGCGCACGGCGCCGGCGAGCGCCTCGGCCATGGCGCGGTCCCACAGCAGCTGACCATCGAGAAAGCGGCCGAAGGCGTCGTCCGGCAGCGACTTGCCGGCCGGGATATGGTCGCTCCAGATCTGTCTGAGCCAGTCACGATAGGGCGGCTGCGCACCGGCCGGTGTGCCGACCCCCTCGCGGCTCGCCGCCGGCACACCGGCCAGGCCCAGCCGCGACACCTCGCGCACCACCTTGCGGTCGATATTGAGCGCGCGCAGCGGCACCGCCTTGTCGCGCGCGAAGCGGAAGATGCCGGCGTACAGCTCGGGCGGCATGCCCCAGACACGCTTCCAGTCGGTGCGCTCGAACAGCGCCGCTTCGCTCAGTTCGCCGCGCACCCAGGCATCGAGTACCGGCTGGGCGCTGCGCGGCAGCATTTCGAGACCGATCACCAGGCGCGGACGCAGCGCATGCAGCGCCCGCAGCGTGTCGAGCTGCCAGTCATGGTGGGCCGCACTGTCATGTGTTTCGCCCAGCAGCACGACCGACTGCCGGCTCATGCGGCGCATCAGCGTGGCACTTTCGGTCGCGCCCTGCCCCGGTTCCAGCCAGCTCCCGGGCGTCACGCAGGTAGCCGCCGGTACCGCAGGCGCCAGAAGGAGTCCTCCGCACAGGGCGGCCGTCCGCATCATTGATCGCATCGCAAGGTCATCAGGTGGGGTGGGCAGTTGAGGTGAGCTGGAAGTGGAAAAGGGACCGGGAGACCGTCGGGGACAGAATCCGGTTGCAGGCAGCCACCGGCATCGCGCAGGTGGACGCATCGTCAGGGCGTTCGTTCCGCACACATGGCCGGTACGGAACGACGTTAACATGCAGATCAGTTTATCGCCGACGCGTGATCGTGCCCCACTCCGTGAAGATCGTTCCGCTGCTCGCCGCCGTGCCTGCCTACGCCGCCGCGGTGCTGGTCGATCCGCTGCTCGGCCTGTCGGACGGCCAGCCGCCGGTCATCCAGCTGACGCTGGGCGTCGCGTTCGCCATCGTGCTGCTGTTCGGCCTGCGTCACCTGCCCGCGATCATGCTGACCGACCTCGCGCTGGCGCTGTATGCCGGCCAGACGCCGCTGTCCGCGCTCGGCTCGGCCAGCGTCATCGGCCTGCTGACTGCCGCGGGTACCCAGGTGCTGCGCCACTGTCCGGTGCAGCCCTTTCCGCGCATGCGGGCCGATCACTACATGTGGTTCCTCGCGGTCGCGCTGCCGATGTCGGTGATCCATGGCGCGCGCGTGGCCTGGCATCCCGGCGCACCGTTCTATGTGTCGGACTGGACGCTGCATGCGGCCGCCAGCTTCGCCGGCGCTGTGCTGACGGTGCAGCTGGTGGCCGGCTGGCAGGAGCGGCTGGACTGGCGGCGTGTGGCGGGCGACCTGCCGCAGGTGCTGCCGTGGTTCGCGCTGACCCTGCTGACCGCGGCAGCGATCTTCCTGCGCGCGCTGGATGGCCCGGAACCGTTCATGTTCCTGTTGCCGGCCGTGCTCGTGCTGTCGGCCATCCGCCTCAAGGTGCGCTGGATGAGCCTGCTGCTGGTGCTCATGCAAGGGCTCGCCTTCTGGGGCACCAGCCAGGGCGCCGGACCGTTCGGCAACGACACGCCGCTGCGCGCGCTGCTGCTGCTGCAGACCTTCATCATCACGCTGTCGATCGCGTCCTATGCCCTGTCGATCACGCTGAACGAGCGTGCGAGTGCATCGCGCCGGGCACGCACGCGCGAAGCGCAGCTGCTCGACCTGTTTGACGGCTCCATTCAGGGCATCCTCATCCACCGGCGTTTCCAGCCGCTGTTCGCGAACCGGCGGGCCGCCGAGCTGCTCGGCTTCCAGTCGGTGGCTGATCTGATGGCGCAAGGTTCGCTGGCCGACATGATCGTCGCCGACGATCTGCCGGTGGTCGACAGCGACAGCAACCGGCGCCAGCTGTCGTCCGGCCGCATCCTGCCGATGCAGGCCGGCGTGACCCGCGCGGACGGCGAGCGACGCACGCTGGACGCCTACATCCGGCAGGTCATGTGGCGGGGCGAGCCGGCCATCCAGGCCACCTTCATCGACGTGACCGACGACCTGCGCGCGCGGCGCGAACAGCGCGGCCGGCTCGAGCGGCAGGACAGGCAGCTGGCGGCGATCATGCGCCTGAGCACGGACGCCGCGCTGTCGGCGGGTGACGACGATGCGCTGGCCACGCTGACCGAAGCCGCCGCGGCTGCGCTGTCGGTCAGCCGCGCCAGCGTGTGGCGGCTCGACCACGAGACGCGACAACTGGTCTGCCTCGATCTGTTCGACGTCGACCAGCTGGCGGTCACGCGCGGCCACACGCAGGGTCAGGTGCTGGATGCCGCCGCATTCCCCGACTATTTCTCGGCGCTGCGCAGCGGTCGCACGATCAGTGCCGGCGACGCCCGCACGCACCCGGCCACCGCGCTGCTCGCCGGCAGCTATCTCGACCGGGAAGGCCTCGCCGCCATGCTCGATGCCCCGGCCTTTCTCGACGGACGGCTGGCGGGGGTGGTCTGTCTTGAACAGCGCGGCCGGATACGCGAGTGGGCGCATGACGAAGCCCGGTTCGCCGCCGAACTGGCCTCGCAGCTGGGGCGCTTTCTGGTGGCACGCGAGCGGCGTCTCGCGCAGGAGGAACAGGCGCGCCTGTCGGCGATCCTCGATGCAACCCCTGACTACGTATCCACCGTCGACACCGACCTCAATGTGTCCTATCTCAACGTGGCGGCGCGCCGCATGCTCGGGCTGCCGCTGGACGGATTGCCGGAACGGCTCCAGGTCCGGGACTTCTATCCGGCCGACAGCTACCGCCACTACATCGATGTGCAGCTGCCGACCGTGCTGCGCGACGGCATCTGGATCGGCGAAACAACCCTGCGCGCAGGCAACGGCACGCTGGTGCCGATGTCGGCGGTGCGGCTTGCGCATCTCGATGGCAGCGGAAAGGTGCAATACATTTCCAGCGTGCTGCGCGACATCGGCGACATCAAGCGCAACGAGATCGCGCTGCGCGTGGCCAACGAAACGCTGGAACAGCGCGTCACCGAACGTACCGCCGAACTGGCGCAGGCGAACGAGCAGCTGAAGGATCTCGACCGGCTCAAGTCCATGTTCATCGCGTCGATGTCACACGAACTGCGCACACCGCTCAATTCCATCATCGGCTTCACGGGTGTCGTGCTGGCCGGCATGGCGGGCGAACTTACGGCGCGTCAGCAGGATCAACTGCAGCGGGTCTACGGTTCGGCAAAGCACCTGCTCGCCCTGATCACCGACGTGATCGACATTTCGAAGATCGAAGCAGGTTTCATCGACGTATTCGAGGAGCGCATCGAAGTGTCGGCGCTGGTCGATGAAGCCGTGCAGACCGTGCAGCCGGCCGCACGCGAGAAGAAGCTGGAAATCCGGGTGTCGGTGCCGCCCGGAATCATGGTGCAGGCTGACCGGCGCAGGCTGCTGCAATGCCTGCTGAATTTCATGAGCAACGCGGTAAAGTACACCGTCGAAGGGAATATCACCGTGGAGGCGTGTGTGCGTGGAAACTGGCTCGACATCAGCGTTGAAGACACGGGCATCGGCGTGGATGAAGCCGGGCTGAGCCGCTTGTTCCAGCCCTTCGAACGCATCGATTCCCACCTTAGAGTGAAAACCCCAGGCACCGGCCTTGGCCTCTACCTGACGCGCAAGATCGCCACTGAATTGCTGTCCGGCTCGGTCGAGGTCAGCAGCACGCCGGGGCTCGGCAGTTGCTTCACGCTGCACGTGCCGCGCGAAGGTTCGGGGCGCGCCAGCAACGGGGTCAAGCCATGAAGACAGCGCTGGTGGTCGAGGACAACGAGAACAATCTGGAACTGATCACGTTCATTCTTCATGCAGGCGGCTATGCCACGCGCAGTGCCATCACCGGGCTCGACGGCGTGGCCGAAGCGCTGCGCGAACGCCCCGACTTCATCCTGCTCGACATCCAGCTGCCCGACATCGACGGCCTCGAAGTGGCGCGTCGCATCCGGGCCGGCGAAACCGGCGCACCGATCCCGATGATCGCCATCACCTCGTTTGCCATGGCGGGCGACCGCGAACGCGTGCTGGCGGCCGGTTGCAACGGCTACATCGAAAAACCGGTCGATCCGATGCGCGTGATGGCGCAGATCGAAAACGTCCTGATGCAGGCCATCTGATGCACATACTGATTGCCGAAGACGACGAGAACTCCCGCCTGATGCTCAGCACGGCGCTCGAAGCGCGGGGCCACGAGGTGCAGGCCGCGCCGGACGGGCGGCAGGCCCTCGAACTGGCACTGGCCGGCACGCCCGACCTCATCGTGTCGGACATCCTGATGCCGGAACTCGACGGCTACGGCCTGTGCCGCGCAGTGCGCGCCCACCCGCAGCTGTCGGGCGTCCCGTTCGTGTTCTACACCGCCACCTTCACCGACCGGCGCGACGAGGAACTGGCCTACCAGCTCGGCGCCGACCTTTTCCTGGTCAAGCCGTGCGAAATCGACAAGCTCATCCTCGAGCTGGAATCGGCCGCGAGCCGCAATGCGATCCGGCCGGTCCCGTCCGACGCCGACGCGCTGTACGCCGAGCGCCTGCGCGACAAGCTGGACAAGAAGATCACCGAACTGGAAGAGGAACGTACGCGGCTGCGCGATTTCGCCGAAGCGGCAGCCGACTGGTTCTGGGAAACCGACATGGATGGCGTCATCGTGCATACCTCGGACGGCGCCTGGCCGCTGCGCGGGCTCACGCTGAACGGCCTGTTCGCGATGCGCCGGCCCGGCCTGCCGCGGCCGGACGATCCGGCCCAGCTGGCGCGCGAGGTGCGCAGCTTCCGCGATGTCGTGATCGACTGGCGCCAGCAGGACGGCAGCGTACGCATCATGGCGCTGTCCGCCCGCCCCTGGCGCGATGCCACCGGCCACATCGCGGGTTACCGCGGCAGCGCGCGCGACGTCAGCCGGCAGGTGCGCGCCGAAGAGGAACTGCGCGCGCTCAATCAGGAGCTCGACGAGCGGGTGCGTAGCCGCACCGCCAGCCTGAAGGCCGCTTTCGAAGAACTGGAAAGTTTCAGCTATTCGGTGTCGCACGACCTGCGCGGGCCGCTGCGTGCGATCCACGGCTTCGCCAGCGTGCTCGACACCGAACTGAACAGTCCCGGCGTATCCGGCCTGCCGGACAGTGCTCGCGATGCGCTGCAACGTATCCTGCGCGCTGCGCTGCGCATGGAACACCTGGTCGATGACCTGCTGGAACTCGCGCGTGTCACGCGCCTGCCGCTGCAGCGTCAGCCGGTTGATCTGAGCGCCTTGGCACAGGACATCACCGATGCGCTGCGCAACGCCGAGCCTTCGCGCCAGTGCGACATCCGTATCCAGCCCGGTCTGTTGGTCGCCGGTGACGTCGGCCTGCTGCGCATCGTGCTCGACAATCTGCTGCGCAATGCATGGAAATTCTCCGCCCCGACTGCGCACGCGCAGATCGAAGTCGGCAGTGAAGGCAAGGGCCAGCAGGCCGTGATCTACGTGCGGGACAACGGCGTCGGCTTCGACATGGCACATGCCGACAAGCTGTTCCATCCGTTCAACCGGCTGCACCGCGAAGGCGAGTTCGACGGCACCGGCATCGGTCTGGCGCTCGTCCAGCGCATCATCCGCCGCCACAACGGCCGCGTCTGGGCGCGTTCCGAGGCGGGCGCCGGGGCCACGTTCTGCTTCATGCTGGGCGACACCGAAACCAGCTTGCCGTCTATCGCCGCCTGAGTCACCGGGTTCAGTCGAGCTTCAGGCGCTCGCGCATCCGGTTGTTCTGGCACGTTGCGCGCGCCACCTCGCACGGCTGCATGCAGCGGATGTAATTGAATGCGTCCGGGTTGTTGTGTTGCGCCTGACAGGCCGCACGACAGCTTTCGGTTTCTGCCTTGCAGGCGGCCAGCTCCGCGCGGGTCGGATTCATCGGATTGTCGCCGGGCTGCCCCGACGCGGTTGGCGTACCACCGAATACTCTGTTCGAGCCTGGCACGGGCGCGCTGCGCCGGTCGCCGTCATTGCCGGGTGCGAAACAGCGGAACCGCGCCGCCGCCTTCATGCGTGCGTTCGGGTTCTTCAGGCACGGGTCGCGTGCGATGACGCCTTCCTGTTCCGCCAGCGCGCACAGTGCATCGACGATGTTCGTCCCCTCGACAAGGCGTCCGTCATTCAGCGTGTTGTTCATATTGCGCGGATCGACCGAACGGCAGTCGAAAGGCTCGGCGGCGGCGAGGCCCGGCAGCAGGCAGCACAGTGCCGCGAGGCAGCGCACGGCGTAAAGCGGAAGACGGACAGTCATGGTGCGCAACGTTGAAGGAGAAAGGCTACAGCATGCCATCCGGCGCATTTTTCAGCGGCGCCCGACCCACAGTACGCCCGCCACGACCAGTACGGTGCCGGCAAGCTGCAGGCCCGACACCGGCTCGGCGAGCAGCCACCAGGCAAGGAACACCGTGATGACCGGACCGGTGCTGCCGACCAGCGCGGCGGTCTGCGCCCCCATGCGGCGGATCGCGGCAGACTGCAGGAACACCGGCAGCACGGTGGCGAACAGGGCCATCGCCGCGGCCAGCCACCACACGGGCGCCGGTTGCGCCAGCGCGTCGAACGGCCGCACCGCGGTGAAGTGAATGCCGACCGCCACCGTGGACACCAATGTCGCCAGCGCGGAAAAGCGCGTCGCGCCGAGCTTGCGGATCGGTGCGCCCGCCCCGGTCAGATAGATCGCGAAACTGAGTGCCGAACCGAACACCAGCAGGCAGCCGAGCGCGATGGTCGCCGCTTCGCCGCTGACTTCGATGTCGTGCACCACGGCCAGTGCGATGCCGCCGTAGCACAGCAGGCTGGCGACGATTTCGCGCGGCGTGATGCGCCGGTCCTGCGCCAGCCAGCCGATCAGCAGCGTCAGCGTCGGGTAGGTGAACAGCACCAGACGTTCCAGCCCGGCGGAGATGTAGAGCAGGCCGTAAAAGTCGAGCATGCTGGCGCCGTAGTAGCCGAACAGGCCGAGCACGCTGACCGTCACCCAGTCACCGGTGGTCAGCGGCTGACCGCGCCGTGCTTCGCGCCACGCGACGACGATGAACACCGGCGCCGACAGCAGCATGCGCAGCGCCACCAGCGTCACCGGGTCCACGCCATGTGGATAGGCCAGCTTGGCCAGGATGGCCTTCAGCGAAAATCCGGCCGATGCGATGACGGCCAGCCAGATGCCCAGCCGTGCGTCTGCGGCGGCAGGTGGTGTGGCTATTTGCGTCGCCCGCCGAGGATGGAGCCGAGCACGCCACGCATGATTTCGCGGCCGACCGAACTGGCGATGGTGCGCGCGACCGTCTTGGCCGCCATCTGCGCAATGCCGTCGCGCTGGCCGCCGCGCGGTCCGGTCGAGCCGAACACCAGATCGTTCAGACCGCCGAGCAGACCGCCTTCGCCTGCGGCGGGCGTGCCGGCGGTCGGTGCCGACGCCGTGGATGATGGCGTTGCCGATGTGCCGGCGGCCACCGACGCGGTCAGCTTTTCGTAGGCGGATTCGCGGTCCAGCGTCTGTTCGTAGCGACCGCGCATCGGCGAGTGCTGGATGATGGCTGCACGCTCGGCCTCGGTCAGCGGGCCGAGACGTGACGCCGGCGGCAGCACGAACGCGCGCTCGACCACCGCAGGCCGGCCCTTTTCGTCGAGGAAGGACACCAGCGCCTCGCCGGTACCCAGTTCCATGATGGCCTGTTCGGCGTCGAACTTCGGATTGGCGCGCATGGTCTGAGCGGCCGTCTTGACCGCCTTCTGGTCGCGCGGCGTGAAGGCGCGCAGCGCGTGCTGCACGCGGTTGCCGAGCTGGCCGAGCACGGTGTCCGGCACGTCGAGCGGGTTCTGCGTCACGAAATACACACCGACGCCCTTGGAGCGGATCAGCCGCACCACCTGTTCGATCTTTTCCAGCAGCGCCGGCGGCGCATCGTTGAACAGCAGGTGCGCCTCGTCGAAGAAGAACACGAGCTTGGGCTTGTCCATGTCGCCGACTTCCGGCAGCTGTTCGAACAGTTCGGCCAGCAGCCAGAGCAGGAAGGTGGAGTACAGCTTGGGCGAGTTGTACAGCTGGTCGGCCGCCAGCACATTGATGGTGCCGCGACCGTGTTCGTCGTGCGTCATCAGGTCGGCGATGTCGAGCATGGGCTCGCCGAAGAAACGGTCGGCGCCCTGTTCCTCCAGCGTCAGCAGGCCGCGCTGGATGGCACCGATCGACGCCGTCGACACATTGCCGTACTGCGTCTTGAACTGCGCCGCATTGTCGCCGACATGCTGCACCAGCGCTCGCAGGTCCTTCATGTCGAGCAGCAGCAGGCCGTGATCGTCGGCCACCTTGAACACGATCGTCAGCACGCCGGTCTGGGTGTCGTTGAGGCCGAGCAGGCGCGCCAGCAGCAGCGGGCCCATGTCGCTGACGGTGGCGCGGATCGGGTGGCCGGACTGGCCGAACACGTCCCAGAAGCAGACCGGGCTCGGATAGGGCGTGAAATCGGTGATGCCAAGCAGGTCGAGCCGCTGCTGCAGCTTCGGGCTCACGCTGCCTGCCGCCCCCATGCCGGACAGGTCGCCCTTCACGTCGGCCATGAAAACCGGTGTACCTATATAGGAGAAGCGCTCGGCCAGCGACTGCAGCGTCACTGTCTTGCCGGTGCCGGTGGCGCCGGTGATCAGTCCATGACGATTCGCCATGTTGGGCAGCAGGGCGAGCGAGAGATCGCCCGCGCGGGCGACGTAGAGCGGATCGGCCATGGCTTCAAGTCCTTCGGAAGGGATGTCGCGATGCTACCAGCGGACGCTGCCCGGCTGGCAAGCGCGACGCGGCTCCCGCCCAGCCCGGCCGGGCTCACGGGGCCGTCAAGTCGCCGCCGGGCCGTCCCAAGGCGACGTGCACCCCTCGGGGGGCGGGGTCGGGCATCGCCCGGATCAGGGGGCCGTCAAGTCGCCGCCGGGCCGTCCCAAGGCGACGAGCCCCCCTCGGGGGGCGGGGCCGGGCATCGCCCGGCCCAGGGGGCCGTCAACTCAACTCCCGGCCGCGAAGCGAAACTGCGATTTGCCGGCGCGCTTGGCTTCGTACATCGAGTCGTCGGCCCGGCGCATGAGCTTGTCGGCCGCATCGGCCGGCGTCGCCGTGTAGGCCACACCGACGCTGGCGCCGATGGTCGCCGACTGGCCGTCGCCGCAATCGACCGGCCGCGCCAGCGTGCTGACGATCTTCGACGCGATGAAGCGGGCGGTGTCGGCGCTTTCGAGCGCGCACAGCACGACGACGAATTCGTCGCCGCCGACGCGTGCGACCAGATCGGTGCGCCGAACCACCGCCTCGAGATGGCGCGCGGCGGCGACCAGCACGCGGTCACCGGCGTCATGACCCATGGTGTCGTTGACCTGCTTGAAGCCATCGAGATCGACCACCATCAGCGCCAGGCCGGAGTCGGGCCGCAGCATGGCCAGTGCATCGCCGAGCCGGTGTTCGATGCCGCGCCGGTTCAGCAGACCGGTCAAAGGGTCGCGCTCGGCCATGGCGATGGCGCTGGCTTCGGCCCGCTTTTGTTCGGTCACGTCGTTGACGATGCCCTGCATCAGGTTGCCGGGCATCGGATTGAGCACCAGATGCAGCCAGAGCGACCCCGCCGTACCGTGCGGTATTTCGAAATCGGCTGCGGCCGGGCGCTGGTCGCTCAGCGCGCGCACCATCAGCGCATCCAGTCGCGACGCGTCGTCGCCCAGCAGCGTACCGAGCGCATAGCGGCGCTCGGCGTCACCGTGCGCCGGCAGGCCCAGCATGCGAGAAAACCACGGATTCCAGTCATGCAGCACGCCTTCGCCGTCGAGTGTGAAGATGCCGGTTTGCGCGCTTTCGAACAGCAGCCTGAACTTGCGTTCCGATTCCTCGCGCTGCGCCCGCATGTCGCGTTCAGCCGCCAGCAGATCACCGGTGCGGCCGATCAGGTTGTTGATGTCTTCGGTCAGCCGGCCGATCTCATCGTTCCGGTGGCCGGGCGGCAGCACGATCTGCTCGCCGCTGCCCACCTTGAGCTGGTGCAGGTCGTCGGACAGCTTCTTGACCGGACGCGTCACCACATTGAGCACCACCCAGGCGACCGCCAGCACGACGACGACCAGTTGCACCAGCAGAATGATGGCGATGTAGCCCGAATAGGCGCCGGCGTCGTGCTCGATCCGCTCACCGGCAGGCCACAGCTGCAGATCGCCGACCCGCTCCGTCGGGTCGAAGGGGGACGCGAGCGACAGCGTGAGCACCGGCAGTGTCACTGTCCGGGTATCGACCGAGGCCTCACCGACAGCCGCCAGCTCGTTTTCGCCTTCGCGGATGACCACCCGCGACACGGTACCGTTGCGCAGCAGTCCGCGCGCGACCTCGTTGGCCAGTTGCTCGTCGCGGGCGAAGGCCGCCACGCTGGCGGTGCGCTCGACCGTTTCCATCAGTTCGACCAGACTTTGCTGCATGCGCTGGCGCTCTTCGCGCGCCACCATCACCGTGCTGGCCAGCGCGACCAGGATGCCGACCAGTCCGGCGAAGAACAGGATGAGCAGCGTGGTGCGCCAGACGACGCTGGCACCGAAGCGGTGCGACGGCGTCGGCCCGGAACCGACATCCGGGGCTCGCGTCAGCGGATCAGTCCTCAAGGCGCAGCACCGTCTTGACGCGCGAATCGACCAGGGCGCCGTCGATGTAGCCGATGGCGTTGCGGTCGCGGGCAACGCGCTCGATCACCATTTCGGCGCTTTCGATCTGCAGGGGTGGCTGGGTGCGGCCGGAAAAGCGCAGACGCGCCCAATAGGCGTCGATCTCCGGAATGCCTCGTCGGACCAGCGCCTGATAGAAGGTCTGGCGCAGTGGCACCGTATCGATGACCAGCGCAGGCTTGCCTGGAAGCAGATGCTTGATGCGACCGAGAAACAGATGGCTCACCTCTTCACGGCTGATGCTGTCGATACCGCTGTCGGGATTGACGATCACCGCGATGCCACTGGCCGCGGCCGCGGCGCCGTATAGCGCGAGCCAGAGCGCCAGCAACAGGCGCAGCATCGGAAGTGTAGCTGGCTTCAAAAGACGAAATCCAGCGTGATCGAATAGAGCGTCATCCCGACGTCACGCGCCGGCATGCCGCGGGAATCGATGATCAGTATCGATTCGGCGGCATTGATGCGATCCACCTGGAACTTGAGCGCGTAGTCACGCGCAAAGTCGTACCGAACGCCGACACCGATCGAGCGCTGGTTCATCGTCAGGCGGTCTACCGCCCGGTCATAGGCCGACTGCAGCGCGGCGTAGGGCGCGGGCAGAGAAAGGTCGCGTGGCTCCTTGGGGTCGAAGGAGATGTTCGAGTACGTCAGGTAGGGCTTGAAGGCGCCAACGCGATAGGCCAGGGTGACATTCGCCCCTTGGCCGCGATAGGTCGGAAACTGCGAGAAACGCGACCAACTGAACATGCCCTGCGCCGAGAACGGGCCTTGCTCGTAAAGGAAGCCAAGGCCGGCAAAAGTCAGGTGATGGGAGGTGTCGAACTGCGCCCCGCGGGCGCGCGCGAGCGGAAACGGGGCGGACAGCAACGCGCTGGCGAGCGGCTGCAGAACGGTGTCTTGCGAAGTGTAGGTATCGCCCCAGGCGGCACGCAGCGTCAACCCCTCGCTCACCCAGTCAAGTGTGGCGCCGAGCCGTCGTGCGTCGGGTGGACGGTACTGGCTGCCGTACAACGACAGGTCACCGCGCGAACGCCCGCCATACAGGCGCAGGCTGAGCAGCCCTGCGCCGGCTGGATGTCGGGCCGTTACATCAACACCATCGAACAGGTCCTGCGTCACGACACCCAGCACTTCGGGCGCCGGTCGCACGGTGGTGAAGGCGTAGCCGACATGGCGCGAGTCCCCATCGAGATAGAGGTCGACGCCCAGCCTGCCGATGCGCATGTCCAGCGTGTCCGAAGGCGTGTAGCGGAGAAAGGTCCAGGACAGTTGCGGCGTCCATTTTCCTTCGCTGTCGAGCCGGCTCACACTCTGGATCTGTGCTGACCAGCGGGCGTCGAAGCTTGCGCTGGCCTGCACCCCGATCCGGCTGTCGCCGCGAAAGCCGAGGCGGCCGCCGTCATGGCCGCCGGCCTGTTCCAGGTCGCGCCGATAGGTGAGGCCGTCGCTGCCGTGATAGCCGGCCCCCAGCGTGCCGAATCCCCCGAAGCGCCAGATGGGTTCCTGGGTGCCGGCTTCGGCGCACGCGGCGCTGCTGGCCGTCAGGGTCAGGAGGATGGCCAGCAGACGAAGGGTGGTCGAGTGTCGAGTTTTCATGCGTCGAGGCAAAAGTCCGTAAGGTCCGGGCGTGGAACGCCTTCCCGAAGAGCGTTAACGGGTACCCTGCGCTCCACTTGAGCGTGCGCGAGCAACGCTGTCGACTAAAATCACGCCTCGCACAACACGGACGGAAGTCATTCATGGCAGGTCATTCGAAATGGGCCAATATCCAGCACCGCAAGGGGCGTCAGGACGCCAAGCGGGGCAAGGTATTCACCAAGCTGATCAAGGAAGTCACCGTGGCCGCCCGCATGGGTGGCGGCGACCCCAACTTCAACCCGCGCCTGCGCATGGCGGTCGACAAGGCCAAGGCGGAGAACATGCCGGGCGAAAACATCGAGCGCGCCATCAAGCGCGGTACCGGTGAGCTCGAAGGCGTGAGTTACGAGGAAATCCGCTACGAGGGCTACGGCATCGGCGGTACGGCGGTCATGGTCGATTGTCTGACCGACAACCGCATACGCACCGTGGCGGACGTTCGCCACGCGTTTTCGAAGTACGGCGGCAATCTGGGCACCGACGGCTCGGTTGCGTTCATGTTCAAGCACTGCGGCCAGTTCATCTTCGCGCCCGGCACGCCGGAAGATGCGCTGATGGAAGCCGCGCTGGAAGCCGGCGCCGAAGACGTCGTCAGCAACGACGACGGCTCGATCGAAGTGCTCAGCCCGCCGAACGATTTCGTCGCCGTGAAGGACGCGCTTGAAAAGGCCGGCTTCAAGCCTGAATTCGCCGAAGTGACGATGAAGCCGCTCAGCGAGAACGTCCTGACCGGCGACGATACGGCCCGGATGCAGAAACTTCTGGATGCCCTGGACAGTCTGGACGATGTGCAGGACGTCTACACCACCGCCGTGATGGACGAAGACTGACCAACCAGGGGAAACGACACATGCTGATGACCACCACGCAGACGCTCGAAGGCCGACCGATACGTCAGTACTACGGCGTCGTCACCGGTGAAGCCATCATCGGCGCCAACATCTTCAAGGACATGTTCGCCAGCATCCGCAATGTGGTCGGCGGCCGCGCCGGCGCCTACGAAAGCACCCTGGCCGACGCGCGCGAAGCCGCGATGGCGGAAATGGGCGAGGTCGCCGCAAAGCTCGGCGCCAACGCCATCGTCGGCATCGACATCGACTACGAAGTGCTCGGTGCCGACAACGGCATGCTGATGGTGTGCGTCAGCGGTACCGCGGTCAGCATCTGACCGAGCCGGCACGAGATTGACAAACCCGCCCGTTTCGCCAGAATGCGGGTTCAGTGTGGTGCGCCGATTTGTCTCAGCTTGCGGGCGCATAATAAATACGGCTAAAGCGAGGGCGACCCGGTCCTGGCTTTGGCCTACCGGGTTTTTTCATGGCCAACGATTTCCCCCTTTCTTCCGGCAGCGTCGGCGTCGTTGCACCGCTGTCGGCCCGTTTCGACACGCCGCTGACGCTGAAGAGCGGTGCCGTACTGCCCGGTTTCGAGCTGATGTACGAAACCTACGGCACGCTCAACGGCGCGCACTCGAACGCAGTGCTGGTGTGCCCGGCGCTGTCCGGCCACCACCACGCAGCCGGTGTGCATGCCGACGCACCGAACAACACGGGCTGGTGGGACAATCTGATCGGTCCGGGCAAGCCGCTCGATACGTCGAAATTTTTCGTCGTCAGCATCAACAACCTGGGCGGCTGTCACGGCTCGACCGGTCCGGTGAGTGCCAATCCAGACACCGGCCGGCCTTGGGGGGCCGATTTCCCGGTCGTGACGGTGGAAGACTGGATGGCCGCGCAGGCGCTGCTGGCCGACCGGCTCGGCGTGGACAGCTGGGCCGCCATCATCGGCGGCAGCCTGGGCGGCATGCAGGCCATGGCCTGGGCCATTCACCTGCCGGCGCGGGTGCGCCACGCCATCGTGATCGCGTCGGCGCCCAAGTTGACGGCGCAGAACATCGCGTTCAACGAAGTGGCGCGTCAGGCCATCATCACCGACCCTGATTTCCACGGTGGTCACTTCTACGAGCACGACACGCTGCCGCGCCGCGGCCTGCGGCTGGCGCGCATGCTGGGCCACATCACCTATCAGTCGGACGATCTCATGGCCGAGAAATTCGGCCGCCGGCTGCGCGAAGGCGGCCGCAAGTTCAGCTTCGAGGTCGAATTCGAAGTCGAGTCCTACCTGCGCTATCAGGGCGACAAGTTCGCCGCCAGCTTCGATGCCAACACCTATCTGCTGGCCACGCGCGCGCTCGATTACTTCGATCCGGCGGGCGATGCCGGTGGCGATCTGGCCGCGGCCTTCGCGCCGGCCCGGGCGGATTTCCTGCTGGTGTCGTTTTCGACCGACTGGCGGTTCGCGCCGGCGCGTTCGCGTGAAATCGTCGACGCGCTGATGCGCAACCGGCGCAACGTGAGCTATGCCGAAATCGAATCGAGCGCCGGCCACGATTCCTTCCTGCTCGACGACCCGCATTATCACGCGGTGCTGCGCGCCTACTTCGACAACATCACGGTGTGAGGACGACATGAGCACACTGGACATCCGCATCGACCACGACGTCATCGCCTCCTGGGTCGCCGAAGGCGCGCGCGTGCTCGACCTGGGCTGCGGCGACGGCGAATTGCTGCGCTATCTGAAGGACAAGCGCGGCGCGAGCGGCTACGGTGTCGAGATCGACGTCGATCGCGTGATCGCCGGCATGAAGAATGGCATCAACGTACTGCAGATCGATCTGGAGGAAGGGCTGTACGACTTCGAGGACCAGAGTTTCGATCTGGTCATCATTTCGAATGCGCTGCAGACGCTGCACCGTACCGAAAAGCTGCTGCGTGAAATGCTGCGCGTCGGCCGCGAAGCAGTGGTGAGCTTTCCGAACTTCGCCTACTGGAAGCACCGCGTGGCCATCATGGACGGCCACATGCCGGTGTCCGACCGGCTGCCCTTCCAGTGGTACGACACGCCGAACGTCCGCTTTTTCACCGTCGCTGACTTCGAGGCGCTGTGCGACAAGCTGGGCATTGCGGTGCGTGAGCGGCTGGTGCTCGACGACGCGGGCAAGCCGGTGACCGAAGAACACAACTTCCTCGGCAGCTTCGCGCTGTACCGGCTCGGCTGACCCGAGGCGCGGTCCGGCCGCCGGTCAGCGCGCCTGCGCCAGAAAGCGATCCAGCGCCGCGGCGAAGGCGCGGCCGTCGCTGACCGAGAATGCCGACGGCCCGCCGCTCATGACGCCGCTGTCGCGCAGGTCATTCATCAGTGCGCGCATCTGCAGCCGCTCGTGGATGGTGCCGGGTGAAAACCACTCGCCACGCGGCTCCAGTGCATGCGCACCGCGCGCCAGCACGGCCGCCGCCAGCGGAATGTCGGACGTGATCACCAGGTCACCGGTGACCACCGCCGCTTCGATGTGGCGGTCCGCGGCGTCGAATCCATGCGCCACCTGCACGGCGCGGATCAGCGGCGACGCCGGCACGCGCAGCAGCCGGTTGGCCACCAGCGTCAGCCGCAGGCCGGTGCGCGTGGCGGCGCGGAACAGGATGTCCTTCACCGGCGCCGGGCAGGCGTCGGCGTCGACCCAGATCGATATCCCGCCGCTCACCGGAACCTAATCCAGCGCCTTGCGCAGCAGTTCATCGGTCAGGTCGTTCAGCGACATCTGCCGCTCGGTTGCCAGATCGCGCAACCGCGCCGCCAGGGTCGAATCGAGCTTCACCGCAAAGGGCACCAGGCCGCGTGCCTGATCCAGCTTGCGCTGCTCCTTGCGGTCCGGTGCGGGCGCCTCGCCCAGTGTGGTGCGCTGTCCGGCGGCGTGCTTCATCTGCGCCACCACTTTCAGGCGGTCATTCTTGTACAGATCGGTCTTCTTCAAGTCGGTATCCTGTCGGGTCTTGTTTCACGGCTCCGGCGCACCTTCGACGCGCCGGAACACTCACGGGACAGCATTGTCGGCCATGGCTCTGAAATCCACCATCTACAAGATCAATCTGAACGTGTCGGACATGGACCGCGGCTATTACGCCGAGCATGCGCTGACCGTTGCGCGCCATCCGTCGGAGAACGATGAGCGCCTGATGGTGCGCGTGCTGGCCTTTGCGCTGTACGCGTCCGAAGACCTTCGCTTCGGACGCGGACTGAGCGCCGAGGACGAAGCGGATCTGTACGAAGCCGACCTGACCGGCGCCATCCGGCTGTGGCTCGATGTCGGCCTGCCGGACGAAAAGCTGGTGCGTCGCGCCGCCTCGCGCGCCGGGAAGGTGGTCGTCGTGACCTACGGCCGCACCGCGGTGCAATGGTGGGAACAGTCGAAGTCCACGCTGGCGCGGCTGAACAATCTCACCGTGCTCCGCCTGGCGACGGCCGATACGCTGGCGCTGGCCGGGCTGGCGCAGCGCGCGCTGAACCTGCAGTGCATCGTGAACGAAGGCCAGATCTGGCTGGGCGACGACGGCGCGATGCTGCAGCCGGTCCCGGAACACGTGTTCGGCCCGGATCCGGCAGGGCGCTGACCTTTCTCCCGTGGCGCGCGGGCCTCGGCCGTGTTTGAGGTGATCGGGTCGATGCCGGGTGGTCGGGCCCATGTCGTCGCCCGGGAGCCCGGGCTTCTCAGGCTGCGCCGCCCGGCGTGATTCCGGATTTCTTCCGCGCCGCACCGGATTTTGACCGCGCGCGCTGCAGACGCATCAGGCGACGCTGGATTTCGTCCGAATCCATCCACAGATCGCTGCCCTTCAGGATCTTCCTGATCTCTCCGTCGGACAGGAAAGGTGTGCAGATGCGGGCCATCGCCTTTTCGAACCACTTTCCGACGGCGATCACTTCAGCCTGCTGTTCGTTGCCACGTCCCGCGAAGCTGCCGGAATAGATGTGGAACATGAGCTGGCAGTTGTCATGGATGACCAGTTCGTCGCCACTCAGGAAGATGAGCGCCGCCATCGAGTAGGCACGTGCTTCGAGCACGGTGATCACGTGTGCTTCGGACGCGAGGATGTTGTTGATGATCTGCAGCCCGGTATCGAATTCCCCACCGGGCGAGTTCAGGTGCAGATAGATCAGGTCGGTCTCGCTTGCTGTGCGCAGTGTGTAGAACAGTTCGGTGTAGTGCTGCGGCTCTCCGATGTCGCCGCACAGGTAGTAGGAGATCTGGTGGATCGGCATCTGCCGCTCGTAGCGGATCAGGCCGTTGAAAGGCACGGTTGTCTCTTCGGGACTGTCCGGTTCCGTCCCTTCCGGAGTGGTTCTGTTCGGCATCGCGGGCTCCTGTCCGGTTTCCTGCAGATTATGTGCCCATCGAAGGCTGTTCCGCCGACGCCCCGCAATGCGGGCGGCACGTACGCTCGTGCTGGAATGGGTTCGCCAGCGCACAGAGCATCCGGCGCGATCGGCACACAGTCCGAGCGTCACAATTGGCTGACCTGCGCGGTATGGCTGAAATGCAAGCATCTTCCCGCTGGCGGTCCGGAGCCGTGGTGCTTGCCGGTCTGGGTGTCGTGTCGGTCGCCGGTTGCGGCGGGCGAGGCGACGCGGCCCTGCCGGCCGCGCCGCCGCGGGCGTCTGCAGAAGTCATCGAGGACCCGTTGGTGACCAGCGTCCGGTCCACCCTGCGCAAGGATGCGGAAGTGACGAGGCAGGTCAGGATTGCGCTGCTGCAGGATGCCGGTGTCAGCCGCTTCGACATCGACGTCATCACGCTGACCGGCCGTACCAGCCTGGTCGGCGTCGTCGATCACCGGCATCAGGCTGATCGCGCGATCAAGCTCGCCAGCGCGGTCGACGGCGTGCTGGCGGTGCGCGACGAACTCAGCGTCAAGCCGGATTGATGCGGCCGGGCGATACGCAGATCAGGCACGCCGCCAGCGCGGCCCATCATTCAACGGTCAGGCATTCATCGACCCAATCGGTCGTGAAGCGCGGTGCCGCCGCCTTCGTCGCCGCACGGTGGGCGTTGAGCAGCGCCGCGCGGTCGCGGCTGCTGCGCGGGTTTGCCGCACCGCGACGTCCGCATCACCAGACGCCAGGAGACTTTGGCCTGACGGCCTGTCCGTTGCGCATCCCGGCCACTGGCGGGAAAACGCTGTTCGCCTGGTGGGTGCCGACGGCCACCCGCGCCGCCCTGCCATCGGCTGCGGTGCTGGTGATCCACGGCTGGGGCGTCAATGCCGCCATGATGCTGCCGGCCATGCTGCCGCTGCACGCGGCCGGCATGGCCGTGCTGCTGATCGACGCACGCTGCCACGGCGCCAGCGACGAAGAGGATTTCATGTCAATGCCGCGCTTTGCGGAAGACATTGCCAGCGGCCTCGACTGGCTGCATCAGCGACCCGAGGTCGATGCGACGCGGCTGGCGGTGCTCGGCCATTCGGTCGGTGCCGCCGCCGCGCTGCTGTGCGCCGCGCGGCGGAGCGATGTGGCGGCCGTCGTCAGCCTGTCCGCATTCGCCCACCCGACTGCGCTGATGCGCCGCATGCTGACCGGCCGGCGCGTACCGTGGATGCCGCTCGGCTGGGCGCTCACGCGCTATGTGCAGCACGTCATCGGCGCCCGTCTCGACGACATCGCACCGGTCACGACCTTGCCGGCCCTGACCTGTCCGGTACTGCTGGTGCATGGCGTGGACGACGAGGTCGTGCCCTATGCCGATGCGCTGAGGCTTCAGGCCGCCAGCGGTGGCCGGGCCGAACTGCTGCCGGTGGACGCCGGTCATGACCTCAGCAATGCGGTAGGCTCCTACGCCGGCCGCATCGTGGGCTTCCTCACCCGTACCCTTCATGTCTGATTCATCAAGCAGTCCCTGGCGCCGACCGCGCGTCGTCGCCATCACCCTGCTGCTCCTGCTGATGACCGGCATCGCAATCGGCGAGTGGCGCGGCTGGCCCTTCCTTGCGTCGCCACTGCAGAACCTGCTGTCCGGACAGCTGGAGCGGCGCGTGCGTTTCATCGACGATGCGCCAGGGACTTTCGCCGTGCGTTTCATCGGCGGCGTGCGCCTGCACAGCGCCCGGCTCGACATCGCGAGCACGTCCTGGAGCACCGCTCCGCATCTGCTGGACGGCCGTGACGTCGCTCTGCGGCTGCGTTACATCGATCTGTGGCGTGCCTGGCGCGGGCAGCCGCTGCGCATCGAAAGCCTTCACGCGGGCGCGCTCGACGCCCACCTCGAGCGGCTGGCTGACGGGCGCGCATCGTGGCAGTTCGCCGCCGCCAGCTCACCGGATGAAACCACCGAATGGCCGCGGTTTGGCGAGTTCCGGATCAATGACGGTCTGCTGCGCTACAGCGACCTGCGGCACGACGTCACGCTCGAAGCGCGCGTTTCAGTCGGCGGCGAGCAGGCGGACAGCGTCCTGAAGGTCGATCTGACCGGCGCCTACCGCGACCAGCCGGTACAGGTCACGCTGCGCGCCAGCGGTACCCGACCGGAGAGCGCGTCCGAAGCGCAGACCACGGCAGTCGCCTTGACGGTCAGCGGTTCGATCGGTCGCGCCACACTGAACTTCACCGGCAGTGCCCGCGGCGTACAGGATTTCGCCGGGCTGGCCGGCCGATTCAGGCTTGCCGGGCCGTCGCTGGCGGCAATCGGCGACCCGATCGGCGTCACGCTGCCGGGTACGCCGCCGTTTCGTGCCACCGGCACACTGACCAAGTCCGGCGGCGAGTGGCGGGTGGGCATCGATGACGCCACGGTGGGGTCAAGCCGGCTGAAAGGCGACTTCCTTTATCGCGCGGGCGCCGACCGGCCGTTGCTGAGCGGCCGGCTGGGCGGTGCGCGCCTGCTGCTGGCCGATCTGGGTCCGGCGCTCGGCGGTGCCAGGCCCGCCCTTCGCGAAGGCAAGGTGCTGCCAGGTGGCGCCTTCGATCTGGCCGCGCTGCGCGCCATGGACGCCGACATCGCCATCGACATTGCCGAAGTCGATCTGGGCACACCCCTGCTGGGCGCCCTGCAGCCGCTGCGCGCGCAGCTCAAGCTGGCGGCCGGCGTGCTGTCGATCAGCGAACTCGAGGCACGCACCGCCGAGGGCTGGCTCAAGGGCGACATCGGACTCGATGGCCGGGGCGACCTCGCGCTGTGGTCGGCGGATCTGCGCTGGGGCGATGTCCGGCTCGAAAAGTGGCTGCGCCAGGCGCGCACCGACGCACCGCCGTATGTTGCCGGCCGTCTCGGCGGGCGCGCCACGGTGACCGGTCAGGGGCGGTCGACGGCGGACATCCTCGCCAGCCTGAAAGGCCGGGTGCGGGCGCAATTGCGCGACGGCCGCATGTCGCATCTGGTGGTGGAAGCGGCCGGGCTGGATCTGGCCGAAGCGCTTGGCCTGCTGATCAGCGGCGACAGCACGCTGCCGCTGGACTGCGCGGTGGCCGACATTCAGGCCGAGGCAGGCGTGCTGCGCCCTCAGGTCATGGTGCTCGACACGGAGGATTCGACCGTGTCGGTCAGCGGCTCCATATCGCTTGCGGCCGAGACGCTGGACCTGACCGCTATTGCCTTGCCGAAGGATTTCAGTCCGCTGACCCTGCGCTCGCCGCTGCGGGTGCAGGGCAGTCTGGCCAATCCTCAAGTGTCGCTGGAGAAGGCACCGATCGGCATGAAGGTGGCGGGCGCCGCGCTGCTGGCGCTGCTCAATCCGCTGGCGGCCCTGCTGCCGCTGGTCGATGCCGGCAACAGTGACGAAGCGGACCGCCTCGCCGCCGGCTGTGCGGCGCTGGTCCGGCGAGGGGCCGCGAAGCGCGCGCCGCAAAAGTGAAAAACATCCCTAGGCCATCCATACGGATGGTGTTAGGATGGTTTGCATGAATACAGCCCGTACGCTCTCCGCCGTCAAGATGAAGCCAGCCGACTCCGAGAAGATCACCATCAATCTCGGTTTTGTCGATCTTGGCCAGATCGATCTGCTGGTCGCCGAGGGGTTCTACGGCAACCGCAGCGACTTCATCCGTACGGCCATCCGCAATCACCTCGCCAGCCACGCCGACGCGGTGAAGCATGTCGTGACGCGCCGCATGTTCGTGCTGGGCCTGCAGCATTTCAGTGCAGCCGACCTGCAGGCCGTGTGCGACGGCGGCGAAACGCTTCAGATACGCGTGCTGGGCCTGGTCACGCTGGCCGACGACGTCACACCCGAACTGGCACGCGCTGCCATCGCCTCGATCGATGTGCTGGGTGCGCTGCACGCGAGCCCCGCGGTGAAAGCCGCACTGGCCGATCGCGCGCCCTGAGCCCCGACGACACCCGCTTCCATGAATGAGGTTCCCATGAACACCCAGTTCCAGCTTTTCATGCGCGATGCCACCCGGCTGACGCAGGCCGGTCGGCTGAACGAAGCCACCGAAGTCATCCAGCGCGCGCTCCAGGGGGTGGCGGCGGAGGCCGGCATGCCTTCCCATACCTTCGAGGGCGAAGCTTTCGAGGTGAAGCAGATGCCGTCCAGCCTGCTCGATACCGATCGGCCGGCGGAGCGCCCGACTGCGCCGGCGGCACAGGTCGGTCGTTTCACCGACGAGCGTTTCATGCACGGCGGGGTGGCGCGCCAGTACAAGCTGTACCAGCCGGCTGGACGCACCGGCGAAGCGCTGCCTCTGGTGGTGATGCTGCACGGCTGCACGCAGAACCCCGATGATTTTGCCGCAGGTACCGGAATGAACGCACTGGCCGACGAGCTGGGCTTTGTCGTGCTCTACCCGGCACAGTCGCAGGCGGCCAATCCGCAGGGCTGCTGGAACTGGTTCGAACACGCCCATCAGAAGCGCGGCGGCGGTGAGCCCGCGGCCCTGGCCGCGCTGACGCTGTCGGTGATACAGGCACATGGCATCGACGCCCGGCGCGTGTTCGTTGCCGGGTTGTCGGCAGGGGGGGCGATGGCCGACATCGTTGCCAACGCCTATCCGGACATCTTCGCGGCAGCGGGCGTGCATTCCGGCTTGCCATGCGGCGCGGCGGGCAGCGTTGCCGAGGCGTTCGCGGTGATGTCGGGCGGTACGCCGGACACCGCACCGCTTGCGGGCGCGATGAAAAAGCGGCGCGGCGCGGCTCAGCCGGCAGTGCGCGGGGTCCCGACCATCGTGTTTCACGGCGATCGGGACCACACGGTGCACCCGCGCAATGGCGAACAGGTGATTGCCGCCGCGCTCGGCCGCGTTGCAGGTCAGCCGGAGAAGCGCCGCACGCACACGCAGCAGGGCGTGTCGGAAAAGGGGCGGCACTACACGCGCATCGTGCATGACGATCACGACGGTGCGGCGCTCGCCGAGCACTGGGTGGTGCACGGCGCAGGCCACGCGTGGTCAGGCGGACAGGCCGCCGGCTCCTATACGGATGCCGGCGGCCCGGATGCCACGCGCGAAATGCTGCGCTTCTTTCTTGCGCAGGTACACACGCCGGACGCCTGAATGCTTCAGGCGTCCGGGCGGGTCAGCGGAAGCCGAAGAAAGACAGGACGGCGAGAACGATGACGACGGCGCCGACGATATAGACAATGCTGTTCATGTAGGAAGTCCGGGTACAGGTGAAGTCGGATTGACAGGGCGTGCAGGCATATCGCCGGCACGCCGATACCGACCGTAGCGCGTTGTCAGCGGACTGTCCGTCTGCCAGCGCACAAATCTCCTGTGCGTCGTGGTTGCGTGTCAGTGGCCGGGCGCGAACGCGTTTGTTGCAGAGCCGGTTTCGGGCAGCACGTAGATCACGGCGGGCCGCTTCGATTGCGGACCGGGCCGGATGTGGCGTTCGTAGAAGGCCACCGGCACATTGATGCAGCCATACGAAATCCGGTTGTCGTCCGGTGTTGCCGTCGCGAGGCGCTCCAGCCGCCGTTCGGCGGGCTTGCCCGTGCGGACGCGGTGCAGCGACACCGCGTTGTCGTAATCAACCCAGGTCACGTCCTCGCCCTTCAGATTCGTACCTTGTTCCGAAACGAAGCGACCGGCGGGCGTGGTGCGTTCCTCCGGTCTGATCTGGCCCATCGGCCGGTTGCCGATGCCCGGGACCGAGTGGTCGCCGACGGCTGCGCCCAACAACACCGCAGTCGTGCCGAGCAGGCGGCCGTCCGCGTCGAAGGCGAACAGGCGTGCCTGCTTCTTGTCGATGACATGGAACGGCGCGCCGGCGTTGTCCTGCGATTCCTTGATCCGGAGGATGATGTGGCGCACTTCGGGCGATGCCGCCGCGAGCGCCGGATCGGCGCCCGGTCCGGCTGCGCCCGCCAGTCCGGGCAGTCCCGCAAGCATGGCCAGTGTGACGAAGCGGGCGGCACGTCCCCGGACGCGGCACTGAAATCGTCGCCATGCCGGCCCTGGGGCGGCGTGCGCGCACCGCGTATCAGGCGCTTTCAGTTGCGGTCGGCACGCGCGGCACGCGTGCGGGTTGTGCTGTCGCCTGCTCCGGTCGCACCTTCATCCGACAGCCTGCGCGCTTCAGCCGCCGAGTCGGTCGAAGCGGCGTTCGATGAATTCATGCGCAGCCGTTCGTCGGCGCTGGTGTTGTTCATCCGCTCCTGTGCAGCGGAACGCGGTTGCGCCGTGCTGCCCCGGACCGCGTCCGGAGAGGTCGTGAGCGTCTTCTGCGTGCTGTCGACCGCAGGGTGTGCAGGCGGCGCGGGTGTTTGCGTCGTCGCCGGATCAGCGATCAGCGGGCTGCTGACCGCGCCGCTGGAGCCCGACGCCCTTGCCGGGTCGGTCGGGGTGGACTGGGCAAGTGCGTAGCCCGATAGTGCAAGCGCGGTGAAGCCTGCAACAAGCATGTTCGATGTTTTCATGGGATGTGCCTCAAGTGGGGTGGGCCGGCTGGCCGAGCTGGCGCAGCCGGATGACCGAACATAGGCGTCCCGTCGGTCCTGTTCCGTGCGACAGCGAACCAATCACGCCGGCCTGATCCGGGGCGCGAACCCGCCCGCGGCGCGTCAGGGCGGATAGCTGTAGCCGCTGCGGAAGAACTCGCGGATCAGGAAATCCTCCAGCTGGGCATTGTTTTCGGGTGCCGCCGACAGTACGACGGTACGGCCGAGCACGCGCGATTCCCAGTTGAAGTTGCCCTGGTAGTAGCGGCGGATCAGTTCGATCATGCGCTTGACCAGCGCACGCTCGATGTCGCCGCCGACACCGGCATCGACCTCGATGTATTCACGGCGTGCGTTGACCGCGTCCGTGGTCCAGCCGCGGAACACGAAGGACGCCGTGCGCACGCCCTTGCGGGTGATCTGGAATACGCCGCTGGTGCCCGACTGCAGGTTGCGCTTGATGTTCGCCATGGCGATCTCGTCCGCGCTGGGCACCCGCTCGCGTGCAATGCCGGCAGCGGTTTCTCGCCCTTCCGAAGCTTCGGCCGCCTGCCGTCGTTCGCGCTGCCGATTGACGTATGACGCCATGTCGGTCGGTTCGTCGTCGAGTTTCGGCCGGGTCGGCGCCGGCGGCGGCGGGGCCGGGGCCGGGTCGGGCACCGGCGCACGCAGCACTTCAGGTTGCGGTTTGACCGGCGCGGGCTTGCGGTCGCGCTTGGGTCGCTCGACCTGACGGGTCGGCGGCGGCGGAACGGGCGCCGGTTGCACCGCGGGCGGTTGCGGTTCGGCGCGCGGACGCGGGGCTTCCGGCTGGACCAGGCGGGCGCTGATGGTTTCGCTCGGCGTACCGGTCAGCGGCAGCTCGGGCATGCTGTCCTTGTGCAGGATCCAGCCGAGCAGCGCCAGATGCAGGCACACCGCCACCGCCAGCGCGAACAGCACGCTGCGGCGCACGCGCAGGGTCAGGTAGACGACGCCCGGCGGGGTCGTCTCCCAGGCCATGTCGAACGCGTCGAAGCCGAGCGTGGAAGGATGTCGTCGGCGGTGTAAAGCCATCTTCAGGTCTGGCCGCGCGCCGGCAGCATGCGGAGGGGGAAGGTGCACAAGTCGGTGCGGTCAGCGCCGGCACCGGAAGTCGAAGCGCGGACGATACGTGAATTCAAGGGTCTGCGTCAGCTTCGAGGCCATCAGCGCACGCCGGTTCCCCGATGGCGCCCGCAGACAAGGCGCGTCTGGCCGAGGCCGCCGATCCGGCGCCAGCCGGGGTTCAACGCGCCGTCGGCTTGATCTTGCCGCAGTCGGCGGCCAGCCAGCGCGCGTCGGTGTCGGCAGTCATCGCGCCTTCGGCCGACTGCATGTTCACCTTCGACGTGAAATGGGTCGGGCTGTCGATGAGGGCTTCGAAATCGCCACTGGCCTTCGGTTTCGTGCAGGTGATGGTGCCCTTGACCCGGGTCGCGCTGTTGGTGACGTTCGTGTAGCGGCAGTCGCCGTCGGTCTTGCCGGTATAGACGTTCGCGCCTTTGGCATCTTCCGGCGTGATGCACACCTGCAGCGCGCCGCTGCTGCCCATCGCAACGCCCTGGGCAGCCATCTGCTTCTCCATCATGGCGCGCGCCTCCGGCGGCAGGTTCTTCATCTGCTGCTGCATCATTTCCATCTGCGCCGACATGTCGGGCATGCCCGGCATCGCCAGCTTCGACTTGAATTCCCACAGGCCAGGCTTGATGTCGGCGGCGTGTGCGCTGCCGAAAGCGCACAGGACAAGGGTGAGTGCGGCGGTCAATCGTGTATTCAAGGTGTGGCTCCTTCGGGATCGGTGGCAGGCGGCACCGGCGCGACGTAACTGGCAATCAGGATGAGTGCGCCGATCCCGAGCAGGGAAGCGGTCCATTCGACGGTGCCTGCGCTGGCCAGATCGACCATCAGCAATTTGACACCCACCGCGGCGAGCAGCGCGAAACCGGCGAACCACAGGGTACGCGCACCGCTGCGGGTGGCGTGGATCATCAGTCCGAGTGCGGTCAGCGTCCACGTCAGCGACAGCGCGGCCTGCAGCAGCGTGGATTGGAACATGGCTTCGGCCGACCAGGCCACCCCGGCCAGATGATGCACGCTGCGCGCCGCCAGCGCCGACACCCACAGCAGACCGACGGCGCCGGTCAGTGGCCGCTGGAGCGGCAGCAGAAGCGGGCGCTGTGACCGACCGCGTGCCAGCCACAGCAGCGCGGCGAGGCTGACCACATCGAGGACCGAGGCGAGCGGCAGGTAGCGCAATGCCGAACCGCCATCGTGCGCCAGTTGCAGTGCCGCGACCGACAGCAGGAGCAGCGCGGCGACCGGTCGCAGCACGTAGCCTTCGTAGCGGTCGCGCTGCGCGCTCCAGGGCCATTCGTCGCGATCGTCGGCCAGGGCGCGCTGCAGCACGATACCGGCCACCAGCCAGACCATGATCCAGGCGAGCCAGCGCCACAGGTCCTGCGCGGGCAGCCACATCTCCAGCCAGCCGCCGGCTTCGACGCCGACCGACAGCAGCAGCGTCCAGGCCGTCGCGACATGGCGGGAACCGCTGAACAGGCCGGTATTGTCTTCGTCCTGCCGGCGCAGGATCCACAGATGGGTGGCCCAGGCGAGTGGCAGCGCGAGCGCCATCGCGCCGAACAGCAGGTGGTGCTGCATGTCCCAGCCGACCAGGCTGCCCGCCCACAGCACCGGCAGCGACAGTGCGGCGAGTGCGCGTGCGGTGACGAAGTTGCGGCGCCGTCCCTGCTGTTCGGCCAAGGCGGCGCTGGCCATCGCAAACAGCAGCGCCAGTGCCGGCTGCAGCGCCGACGGCGCGAAATCATCGATGTCGGCCAGGCCGCCGAACAGCCACCAGCCGGCCAGCCGGCCAGCCAGACGGTCAGTGCCTGCGGCAGTCCGTCACCGGTTGCCGCCGTGACGCGCAGCACGCGCACCGATGCGAGTGCTGCACCGGCCATCAGCAGGCAGCCCAGCATGCGGCCATTGACCAGCGGCCAGGCCAGCGTCAGCTCAGGCAGCGCAGCGACCAGCCACAGGCCGGCCAGCCCCTGCAGTGCCGCGCCGGCCCATAGCGTGAGCCTGGATCCGCGCACGCAGCCGTACCACAGTGCAGCCGCTCCCTCGACGGCATAGACCGCAGCGGTCATCTGCAGGTCGAGCGCCAGCGGCACGGCCAGCGTCAGCAGCGCCGCGCCGATGCCGGCGTGCGCACGGAAGTCCAGTGAAGCATCCGGCGCGCGCGCCCGCAGCAGCCAGGCCAGCCCGAGGTAGTACAGGCCGGCGGAGACCGCACTCAGCGCATCGCCGTACTCGAACGGCTGCATCAGCGCGCTCTGCAGCAAGCCGGCCGCCAGCGGCGGGCCGAACAGCAGGCTGCCGCCGTTCCAGCCCGATTCCTTGACCGCTTCACCCGGCGCACGTGCGACCGTCAGCGCGACCCGGGTGGCGCTGAACAGCAGGAAGAACGCGATCAGGAAGCCCTGTAACGCGAGATAGTCGTCCGGTGTGTAGCTGCGCAGTCCCCAGCCGGTGCCGACCACGAAGGTGAACAGAAAGCCGGCGAGTATCAGTGCGCGCCAGGCGTGGCGCCAGGACAGCGCGATGATGAAGATGTCGAGCAGCAGGATGTAGGACAGCAGCACGATGTGGTCGCCCTGCCCGGTGGTGGCGAGCAGTGGTGCCACGAAGGCGCCGGACAGGCCGAGCAGCGCCAGACTTTGCGCCGACTGGCGCGCGGCCATCAGCGCGCAGGCGGCACCCAGCGCGGCGAACAGTCCGAAGGCCGGCGCCGGCCCGATGAAGCCGTAGCTCGCCAGCGCGAAATAGACCGACAGATAGAGCAGCGCAAAGCCGCCGCCCTGCACCGCCAGCGCGAACATGCGGCGCGGCCCGTCGCCGGTCATGCGCCAGCCGGCGAGGATCATGACCAGTCCGACCGCCAGCGCGCCGGCCAGGCGAAGTTGGGGCGGCAGCAGGCCGGCCTGCGCGGCCAGCCGCAGCGCCGACGCGACACCGAAGAACAGCACGACGACGCCGATGCGCGCCAGCGGATTGCCACCCATCAGGCGCGCCCACAGGGCCGTCAATGGCGCAGCACCGGAGGGTGCCGCCGTGGCCGCAGCGACCCGTACGTCGGGCGCGTGCAGCGCATCGAGCGGGGCCGCCTGCGCGCTGACGGCCTGCGGCGTCGGTGGAATCACCGGCGCAGGGTTCTGATCGACCACCGGATCGACCACCGGTGCCGCACCTGTGGCCGCGATGTCCGGTGATGCCGGCGCGACTGGCGGCGCAGCGCTGCGCTCGCGTTGCAGGGCGGTCAGCGCGTCGTACAGCCAGCGTGACTTGTCATCGAGCTCGCGCAGTTTCTGTGTCAGGTCGCGTTCCCGCCGCGCACTTCGGGCGCTGATCCACAGGCCGGCGGCCAGGCCGACGGCGCCGCCAAAGAAGCTTTCGATCTCGCCGTGCGCAGCCCCCGCGACGAGGCCGAGCAGACAGAGCATGGCGGTCAGCATGACAGGCGCCTCATCGCCGGCACCTCATCGCCGTTCGCCGCGCAGCGCAGCGACGCTGGCCTGCAGCGCCGCCGGTGTCGCGGCATCCGGCGCAACGGGGTCACCGGCCACCAGTTCGATGCGGCTGAACGGACCGCGCCGCGGCACCCTGCGCATTGCCGGCCCGTCCTTGCGCGAGAAGAAACTGCCCCACAGGCCTCGCAGCGCGAGTGGAATGACCGGCACCGGCGTGCGCCCCACGATGCGCGTGATGCCCGGCTTGAACGGGTACAGCTCGCCGGTATCGGTGATCCGTCCCTCCGGGAACAGGCCCACCAGGTCACCGGCTTCGAGCGCCGCGGCGATGTCGTCGTACGCGCGTTCGAGCAGCACCGGATCTTCCCTTGCCGGGGCGATCGGAATGCAGCGATTGGTGCGGAACACGAAGCTCAGGATGGGCGTGCGGAAGATGCGGTGGTCCATGACGAAGCGGATCGGTCGCCGGCACGCGGCCGTGATGACCAGTGCGTCGACGAAGCTCACGTGGTTGCACACGACGACGGCCGGGCCTTCGTCCGGGATGCGTTCCAGATCACGCGTGTCGAGCCGGTATACCGTGTGAATCAATATCCACACGATGAAGCGCATCAGGAACTCCGGCACCAGCGTGTAGATGTAGATTGCGACCACGGCATTGAACAGTGCGGTCACCAGAAAGAGCTGCGGAATATCAAGGCCGGCGCGGAACAGCAGCAGGCTGACCAGCGCCGACACCACCATGAAACCCGCATTGAGGATGTTGTTGGCGGCGATGACGCGTGCGACATGATGTTTCTCGCAGCGGCTCTGGATCAGCGCGTACAGCGGCACGATATAGATGCCGCCGGCGGTGCCGATCAGCGCGATGTCGATCAGCAGGCGCCAGTGCGCGGTCTGCTGCAGGAAGCCCGCCGCGCTGCCGTCGTACGCGGCCGGCACTGCCGGCGTGGCGAAGAACAGATCGATGCCGAACAGCGTCAGGCCGATGGCGCCGAACGGCACCAGACCGATTTCCACCTTGCCGCCGGACAGTCTTTCGCACGCCAGCGAACCGGCGCCCACGCCGATCGAGAACACCGCAAGCAGCACGATGAACACGCCTTCGCCGCCGCCCAGCACGTCGGCGGCATAGACCGGAAACTGCGCCAGCAGCGTCGCGCCGTAGAACCAGAACCACGACACGCCGAGCAGCGACAGCCACACCGTGCGGTTGCCGGTGGCAAAGCGCAGCGTGTCGCGCGTGGCGCTGAGCGGGTTCCAGTCCAGTCGCATCGCCGGTTCCGGCGCCGGCGACGGCGGGATGCCGCGACTGGTCCACCAGCCGGTCACGGCGAGCGCGAGCACGACCAGCGCGATGGCGCCGGCCGAGGTGTTGCCGACCAGCCAGGCGCCGAGGATCTGTCCGCCGAGAATGGCGACGAAAGTGCCCGATTCGACCAGCCCGTTGCCGCCGACCAGTTCGCCGTCATGAAGATGCTGGGGCAGGTAGGCGTACTTGACCGGTCCGAACAGCGTCGACTGCGTGCCCATCAGGAACAGTGCCAGCACCAGCGCCGGCAGGTTGCCGGCGATGAAGCCCCAGGCGCCGAGTGCCATGACGACGATTTCCAGAAGCTTGCTCAGGCGGGCCAGCATGGCGCGGTCGTACTTGTCGGCGAGCTGGCCGCAAGTGGCCGAGAACAGGAAGAAGGGCAGGATGAACACGCCCGGTAGCACGGTGGCGAGCAGCCCGGGCGACAGGTCGGTGATGCTGCCGGCCCGGAAGGTGAGCAGCGTGATCAATGCGGTCTTGAAGACGTTGTCGTTCAGCGCGCCCAGCAGCTGGGTCAGGAAGAAGGGCCGGAAGCGGCTTTCCTTCAACAGGTGGAATTGAGAACTCATGCGGGGCCCCGGTCAGCGGCGGAACAGCCGGCTCAGCAGCCACAGCGCGACCGCGCCCAGTGCCACCAGCCAGACGATGAGCGCACGGCGCGACGCCGGCGGCGCCTCCTTCGGAGCCGCGGCATCACGCAGGTCATCGGGGAAGGGCCGCGGCGGCGCCGGCCGGACGACCCATTGCGAGCGTTCGGCCGGCACCCGCGCGGCGTACTCGTCATAGGACGTGACCGGCGCGCTGCCGAAGGCACGCGACGACGGAATCTGCGGAACGTGGATGTACAGCAGCGCTTCGACGTCGTCGGCCAGCAGGCGCTCAAGCCCCTGCTCGGCCGCCTTGCCGGCAGTCAGCCGGCCGAGCAGGTCGCTGCCGGCGACGTTGAAGGCGACGAACGGAAACAGGCCGCTGCGTTCCGCGCTCATGTAGTCGAAGGCCTGCAGGCCGCTGGTCAGGCTCAGCTCCTTGAGCGTCATCCAGGGCAGGCCGAGCCAGGCCTTCGGTTTCGATGTCGGGCCCAGCTGCGGCACCGCCCAGCCGAGCGAACGCAGCGTGTCGAGACTGATGCCGGCGCAGTTGGCGGTGGCGTGGCGGTAGCTGAAGTCGTGCCGGTAGAAGTGGCTGAACACGCGGTCCAGGCCCTGCTGCACGCGGGCGGCGGCGCGCGGCTCGCGCAGCACGGCGACCAGCACCGCGGAAGGTCGGTACCACGATTGACCTGCGTTGAGATCGGTCAGGTAGGCGTCCATCGGCAGCGTGGCGGCCACGATGCCCTTTTCGCTCCAGGCATCGAGGTTGTAGAAATTGTTCACCAGCCAGTCGTTCCACTGGCCGTGTTCGCCGAGCACGCCGGTGGCCAGGGCGAAATGACCGCCGTGCGCTTCGTCATCGTCGCCCTGGGCGCCATTGAGCACCAGGGCAAGCACCGGCCTGCCGCCGGCCGCGCGCGCCGCGCCCGGCGTGCGTTCCCACAGCAGGCGTACGGAGGTCGGCTGGCGCGCACCGCCCTCGTTGGCGCGCACCAGCGTGGCCAGCGTTTCGCCCTCGCGCAGCGGGTCGGCGCGCAGTGCGGTGAGGTCGATGTCGAAACCGTGCGGCCAGAGGGTGCGCGCGGTGAAGCCGCCGGCGCTCGCCTCCCCGCGCAGCGTCAGCGACTGGCCCTGCAGCCACGCCACGCTGTCGGCGTTGAACCAGGACACGTTCGACGCCAGCTGCGGCACCAGCAAAAATGCAAGGCTTTCGTCGTCACCGACGTCGAGCCGGGTGCCGTCGGCAGTCAGGCGGGCGCCGGTCAGGACATGGGGCGAGCCGATCCAGATCAGCGGCGGATGCGTCGCTTCGGCGCCCGTATCCTGCGCCTGTGCCCACGTGCGTACATCGTCCTGCGCAGCCAGCGCAGGATCGAAACTGCTCGCCGGTGCCAGCGGCACGGCGATCCAGTCATCCTGGAAGTACCACAGTGCCTGCGACGCTGCTGCGCATCCTGTACAGACGCCTCTGACGGCGCGAAAACCGGTCGCGTCATGCAGACCGAGTCGTCCGCCGGACACTGCGTCGGACGCGGGCAGAGCAGGGTGCGCGAAAGTCATCATCAGGCCCAGTGTAAGCAGATGGCGCGCGGCGGACGTCACAGCACGATCTCCGCAGCCGGCGGATGACCCAGGAAATTCACCGGGCTGGCGCTCGCGCCGTAGGCGCCAGACTGGAACACCACGAGCAGGTCGCCCGGCTGCGCGACCGGCAGCGTGATGTCGCGTGCCAGCACATCGAAGGGCGCGCACAGCGGCCCGGCGATGCTGACGCATTCGGCCCCGGCGTCCGGTACGGCCTGCAGCAGCGTCATCGGAAGATTGGCGGCGTGCGTACGATCGGGCTGCAGGGTGGCGTGCAGGTGGTGATGGGCGCCGCCGTCAGCCACCAGCCAGGTGCGTCCGCGCACCGTCTTCCGGTCGAGGATGCGACAGACGTAGATGCCGGCCTCTCCGACCAGGTACCGACCCGGTTCGAGCGCAAGGCGCGCAGCCGGCTGCGCTGCCTTCAGCCGTGCGTCGATGTGGTGCAGGTGCGCGGTGACCGCAGCCATGTCGAGCGGTGCCTCGTCCGCACTGGCCGGGATGCCGAAGCCACCCCCCAGATTGAGCCAGTCGAGCGTCAGCCCGGCGTCATCGGCGGCACGCAGCGCGTCGGCCGTGCAGAACGCATGCAGCGCGATCACTGCATCGGCGTCGAGCATGCGCGACGCGCAGTAATAGTGGAAGCCTGCGAATACGAGTCGGTGGTCGCGCACAGCGCGCAGTGACGCCGGAAGCAGGTTGCTGTCGATGCCGAACACACCCGCCTCATTCATGCGCACCTGCGTGCCGGACACGGCGACATCCGGATTGACGCGCAGTGCCACCCGCGCCGGCAGGCCTTCGCGTGCCGCGATGCGCGCGATGCGACCGATCTCCCCGATCGATTCCGCGCACAGGCGCACGCCCTGGCGCACCGCAAGCGTCAGGTCCGCATCGCTTTTGCCCGGACCGGTGAAACCCAGTTGCGCACCGTCGAACCCGGCCGCCAGCGCGCGCCGTATCTCCTCGCCGGAGCTGACGTCGGCGCCATCCAGCCGTGGCGCCAGCCGGCGCAGCAACGCCGGCAGCGGATTGGCTTTCACGGCATAACAGAGCAGCGTGTCCGCCGGCAGCTGTGCGCGCAACGTGTCGATGCGCCAGTCGATCGCCGCGGCGTCGTAGGCGAAGAATGGTGTGCTGCCGACGCGATCGGCGAGCGCCGCAACATCGAGTCCGGCGAAGGCTGGAAACGGCGCGCCCGTCGAGGGCGAACGGCAAAGCGTGGCGGCGGCGGTCATCGGTGATCTTCCAGATAGTCGATCACGCTCGTCAGGTGGCCGATCAATGTTGCGGCACAGAGCCGGAAATGAATTTCGCGACCGTGTCGCGACCGCTCGAGTATGCCGGCGTCGCACAGCAGCTTCAGGTGATGCGATACGGTCGTCCGGCTCAACGTCGACGCCCGGGCGATGTCGCTGGCGTTCAGCTGGGCACCCGGCTCGAACAGCAGCAGGATGCGCTGGCGTTCTTCATCGCCCAGCGCCGCAAAGACTTGCGACAGGTGCAGCCACTCCGGCGGGATGTCCGATCGGTACGCGTTTTTCATGTCGAAAAATATCGACTAATTGGCGCACTGCGTCAAGCCCGGACCATGTTGCGGCGCAACGTACAGGGCGCGCGGCCACCTTGAATCTGCGCGCCGCTTCAATTGACCGGTCTTGTAAGCTCATGTATCATCGCGGACTTTGTGTGTGGCGCATAAGTTCCATGTGCGCCGCTGCAATGCAGATGGGGATGTCGCGCAAGCGACGCTGGCGTAGTTGATCGGACAGGTTCGCGCAGTGGGCCGGAAAGTCGCTGTGCAACGGAAAGAGCGGGCATGCTGAAGGCGGTCATGCTGCAGCTTTCGCTGATTTTGGTCACTACCGGTTGTGCGCTGTTGTTCGGTGGGACGCTTGCAGGGTTGTCGGTGCTGCTGGGCGGTTTGAGCTACGCGCTCCCGTCATTGCTGTTCGCCCTCAGGTTGAACCGTCTGACGAGAGTTGCCTCGGCGTCCGGCAACGCATATCCGCTCGAATTCTTCTTCGGCGAGGCGATCAAGATCCTCTCGACGATTGGACTGCTGGCGTTGAGCCTTTACCTCGTGCCGGACCTCATGTGGGGCTGGTTTGTCGGAGGTCTGGCCGTCGCGCTGCAGGCTGGTTTTTTTGCTTTCTTGCTCAAACACTGACATGGCATCCGGAACCGAACTGACGCACGCCGCTCCCACCGCGGGCGAATACATCGCCCACCACCTCACGTTCCTGAACAATTCCGGCGAGATGCAGGCCAACCTGATTGATTTCGGGTTGTACAACGTCGACACGCTGTTCTATTCAATCGTGCTCGGCCTGCTTACGGTGTTCCTGTTGCACCGCGCCGCCGCCAAGGCCACGTCGGGCGTTCCGGGCCGGTTCCAGGCCGCCGTCGAAATCCTCGTTGAAATGGTCGCCGATCAGGCGAAGGGCATGATCCACAGCGAAGAATCGCGCCGCTTCGTGGCCCCGCTCGCGCTGACCGTGTTTGTCTGGATCTTCTTCATGAACGCGATGGACCTGCTGCCGGTCGATCTGCTGCCGCGCATCTGGGAAGGTGTCTATGCCGCCGCGGGTCACGATCCGCATCACGCCTACATGCGTGTCGTGCCGACCGCCGACATCAATGCAACGATGGGCATGTCGATTGCCGTGCTGCTGCTGTGCCTGTACTACAACGTGAAGATCAAGGGTGCCGGTGGCTGGTTCCATGAGCTGATTTCGGCGCCGTTCGGCAACCACATCCTGCTGGCGCCGTTCAACTTCGCGATGAACGTCATCGAATTCCTCGCAAAGACCGTGTCGCACGGCATGCGGCTGTTCGGCAACATGTTTGCCGGCGAACTCATTTTCATGCTGATCGCGCTGATGGGTGGCGCGTGGACCGGCATGAACGCACCGAGCATCCTGCTCGCCGCCGGCCACCTCGTTGCCGGTCTGTCCTGGGCGATCTTTCACATCCTGGTGATCACGCTGCAGGCATTCATTTTCATGATGCTGACGCTGGTGTACATCGGCCAGGCGCATGACGGTCACTGATTTGCAGTTCATCAGGTTGTTGTTGTTTTTCTATTCTTATCATTAAGGAGTTGTTATGGAACTGGGATTCGTTGCTATCGCCTGCGGTCTGATCATCGGCCTCGGCGCTCTGGGTGCTTGTATCGGTATCGCACTGATGGGCGGCAAGTACCTCGAAGCATCGGCACGCCAGCCCGAGCTGATGAACGCGCTGCAGGTCAAGATGTTCCTGCTGGCCGGCCTGATCGACGCTGCGTTCATTATCGGTCTCGGTATTGCACTCTGGTTCGCCACGTCGACCTTCCTGAAGTAAGACAGGCAACCGCCCCAACACCGACTCATTGAAGGGAAAGTTGCCGTGAATCTGAACGCAACGCTCATCATCCAGCTCGTGGTGTTCCTGTCGTTCGTGTGGTTTACGAAGAATTTCGTATGGCCGCCCATCGTCAAGGCACTCGACGAGCGTGCGAAGAAGGTCGCTGACGGACTGGCTGCTGCGGACAAGGCAAAGGCCGATCTGGCCAATGCCGAGAAGCGCTCGATGGAAGAGCTGCGCTCCGCGCGCGAATCTGCCGCCGAGCTCCGCGCAGGCGCTGAAAAGCAGGCCGGCAAGCTGGTCGAGGATGCCCGTGCGGAAGCCAATCGCATCATCGCCGCCGCCCGCGAAGCCGCGACCACCGAAGCCGGTGCCGCTGCCCAGAAGGCCAAGGACGCATTGCGCGATCAGGTGGCAGCGCTTGCAGTCGCCGGCGCCGAACGCATCCTGCGCCGCGAAATCAACGCTCAAACCCACGCCGATCTGCTCTCCAACCTGAAACAGGAATTGAGCTGACACCATGGCAGAGAACGTCACCATCGCGCGACCGTACGCCGAAGCGGCTTTCCAGCTCGCCCGGGAGGCCGGTGCGCTGTCTGCCTGGGCCGATGCGCTGGGCTGCATGGCGGCCGCAGCGTCCGACCCGGCCGTTCGTCAGCTGTTGTCCGATCCCACCCGCACATCCGTGGATCGCGGCTTCCTGTTCCTCGCTGCGGTACCGGGCGAACTGACCGACGAGCACCGCAGCTTCGTGCGCGTACTGGCCCAGAACAACAGGCTGTCGCTGCTGCCCGAAGTGTGCGAGCAGTTTGTCAGCCTGAAGAACGATCACGAGCTCAACGCCGTGGCCTACGTCAGTTCGGCCTTTCCGATGGACGACGCCACCGTGGCGCGTCTGCTGGCCGATCTGGAACCGCGTTTCGGCCGTCGCCTCGAGGCACGGGTGAGCATCGATCCGGAATTGATCGGCGGTGTGAAGGTTGCGGTCGGTGATGAAGTGATCGACGCCTCGGTCCGCGGCAAGCTCGCCGCCATGGCCACTGCGCTACAGAACTAGGAGTTTTTTGATGAACCTCAATCCGTCTGAAATCAGCGACCTGATCAAGAGCCGGATCCAGAACCTGCACCTGACCGCGCAGGCGCGTACCGAAGGCACCGTGGTTTCGGTGACCGACGGCATCGTGCGCGTGCATGGTCTGGATGACGTGCAGCAGGGTGAAATGCTGGAATTCGAAGGCAACACGTTCGGTCTCGCACTGAACCTCGAGCGCGACTCCGTCGGCGCGGTGGTGCTCGGTGACTACGAACACATTTCCGAAGGTCAGACCGTCAAGTGCACGGGCCGCATCCTGGAAGTGCCGGTCGGCCCGGAACTCATCGGCCGCGTGGTCAATTCGCTCGGCCAGCCGATCGATGGCAAGGGCACGATCGATGCCAAGATGACCGACAAGGTCGAAAAGGTCGCCCCGGGCGTGATCGAACGTCAATCGGTTTCGCAGCCGGTGCAGACCGGCCTGAAGTCGATCGACTCGATGGTACCGGTCGGCCGCGGCCAGCGCGAGCTGATCATCGGCGACCGCCAGACCGGCAAGACCGCGGTTGCCATCGACGCCATCATCAACCAGAAGGGTCAGAACATGACCTGCATCTACGTGGCGGTCGGCCAGAAGGCCTCGACCATCGCCAACGTGGTGCGCAAGCTGGAAGAGTACGGCGCGATGGCCTACACCATCGTCGTCGCCGCCACGGCATCCGATTCCGCAGCGATGCAGTTTCTCGCACCGTATGCCGGCTGCACGATGGGCGAATACTTCCGCGATCGCGGCGAAGATGCGTTGATCGTCTATGACGACTTGTCGAAGCAAGCCGTCGCCTACCGTCAGATTTCGCTGCTGCTGCGCCGTCCGCCGGGTCGCGAAGCCTACCCGGGCGACGTGTTCTACCTGCACAGCCGTCTGCTCGAGCGCGCCGCCCGCGTGAATCCGGATTTCGTCGAAAAGTTCACCAACGGCGAAGTGAAGGGCAAGACCGGCTCGCTGACCGCGCTGCCCATCATCGAAACGCAGGCCGGCGACGTGTCCGCCTTCGTTCCGACGAACGTGATTTCGATTACCGACGGCCAGATCTTCCTGGAAACCGACCTGTTCAACGCCGGTATCCGCCCCGCCATCAACGCGGGCGTATCGGTGTCCCGCGTCGGTGGTGCAGCCCAGACCAAGATCATCAAGAAGCTGGGTGGCGGTGTGCGTCTGGCACTGGCCCAGTACCGCGAACTGGCCGCTTTCGCGCAGTTTGCGTCCGACCTCGACGAAGCGACCCGCAAGCAGCTCGAGCGTGGCCGCCGCGTGATGGAACTGATGAAGCAGCCGCAGTACTCGCCGCTGTCCGTCGCGCAGATGGGTGTGTCGCTGTACGCCGCCAACAACGGCTACTTCGACGACGTCGAAGTGCCGCGCGTGCTCGCTTTTGAATCGGCCCTGCACCAATACCTGCAGCAGAAGACCCCTGATCTGATGAACAAGATCGAGACCACCAAGGATCTCGATGGCGAATCGGAAAAGGCGCTCGCTGCCGCGGTGGCCGAATTCAAGAAGAGCTGGGCGTAAGCGCGCGGACCGGAGATAACCATGGCCAGCGGAAAAGAAATCCGTACCAAGATCAAGAGCGTGCAAAACACGAAGAAGATCACCAAGGCGATGGAGATGGTGGCTGCATCGAAGATGCGCAAGGCGCAGGACAGGATGCGGGCTGCCCGTCCCTACGCCGACACGATCCGTCGCCTTGCCGCCAATCTGTCCGCCGCCACCGCCAGCGAGTACAAGCATCCGTTCCTGGCGACCGTCGGCGAAGTCAAGCGCGTCGGCATCATCGTCGTCACGACCGACAAGGGTCTGTGCGGCGGCATGAACACCAATGTGCTGCGCCTTGCCCTGAATTCGATGAAGGAATGGGAAGCGAAGGGCGCCACCGAAATCCGCGTTGCCGCCATCGGCAACAAGGGTCTGGGCTTCATGCAGCGCATGGGCGCCAAGGTGGTGTCGCAGGCAACGCAACTGGGCGACACACCGCACCTGGAAAAGCTGATCGGCACCGTCAAGGTGATGATCGATGCCTTCCAGGCCGGCGAGCTCGACGCGGTGTACATGTCCTTCACCCGCTTCATCAATACGATGAAGCAGGAGCCGGTGATGGAACAGCTGCTGCCGCTGACCGGTGATCGCCTCGGTACGCCGCAGGGCACGTGGGATTACCTGTACGAGCCCGACCCGCAGGTGGTGATCGACGAATTGCTTGTCCGTTACGTCGAGGCGCTGGTGTATCAGTCAGTGGCCGAGAACATGGCGTCCGAACAGAGCGCGCGCATGGTGGCCATGAAGGCGGCCTCCGACAATGCGGGCAATGTCATCGGCGAATTGCAGCTGGTCTATAACAAGACCCGCCAGGCGGCGATCACGAAGGAGCTGTCCGAAATCGTCGGCGGCGCCGCTGCAGTCTGATCGCGCACAATGATTTTTTGTATTGGGGATAGACGATGAATACCGGAAACATCGTTCAGTGTATTGGCGCAGTCGTGGACATCCAGTTCCCGCGCGATTCGATACCGAAAGTGTTTGAAGCTCTGACACTCGACGAAGCAGATGGCACGCACACCGCCGAAGCGGGTTTGACGTTCGAAGTCCAGCAACAGCTGGGCGACGGCGTGGTTCGTACGATTGCGCTGGGTTCCAGCGACGGTCTGCGCCGCGGCATGAAGGTGGCGAATACGGGCGCGCCGATCAGCGTGCCGGTGGGCAGCGCGACGCTGGGCCGCATCATGGACGTGCTGGGTCGCCCGATCGACGAAGCCGGCCCGATCCCGACGGACGAGCGCCGCTCGATCCACCAGAAGGCCCCGAAGTTCGACGAGCTGAGCCCGTCGGTCGACCTGCTGCCCACGGGCATCAAGGTGATCGACCTGATCTGCCCGTTCGCCAAGGGCGGCAAGGTGGGTCTGTTCGGTGGCGCCGGTGTCGGCAAGACCGTGAACATGATGGAACTGATCAACAACATCGCGAAGTCGTACGGCGGCTTTTCGGTGTTCGCCGGTGTGGGCGAACGGACTCGCGAAGGCAACGACTTCTACCACGAGATGGAAGAGTCGAAGGTTCTGGACAAGGTCGCGATGGTGTTCGGCCAGATGAACGAGCCGCCGGGCAACCGTCTGCGCGTGGCGCTGACCGGCCTGACCATGGCCGAGAAGTTCCGCGACGAAGGCCGCGACATCCTGTTCTTCGTGGACAACATCTACCGCTACACGCTGGCCGGTACCGAAGTGTCCGCGCTGCTCGGTCGCATGCCGTCCGCGGTGGGCTACCAGCCGACCCTGGCCGACGAAATGGGCCGTCTGCAGGAACGCATCACCTCGACCAAGGTGGGTTCGATCACGTCGATCCAGGCCGTGTATGTGCCTGCGGATGACTTGACCGACCCGTCGCCCGCCACGACCTTCCAGCATCTGGACGCCACCGTCGTGCTGTCGCGTGACATCGCTTCGCTGGGCATCTACCCGGCGGTCGATCCGCTCGACTCGACTTCGCGCCAGCTCGATCCGCTGGTGGTGGGTGAAGAGCATTACAACTGCGCACGCAAGGTGCAGATGACGCTGCAGCGCTACAAGGAACTGCGCGACATCATCGCCATTCTGGGCATGGACGAACTGTCGCCGGAAGACAAGCTGGCCGTGTCGCGTGCGCGCAAGATCCAGCGTTTCCTGTCGCAGCCGTTCAACGTGGCCGAAGTCTTCACCGGTTCGCCGGGCAAGATCGTGCCGCTGGCCGACACGATCAAGGGCTTCAACATGATCGTCAATGGCGAGTGCGACCACCTGCCGGAACAGGCCTTCTACATGGTCGGCGGCATCGAGGAAGCGTTCGAAAAGGCGAAAACCCTGCAGTAATGCACCGGCGTGTGCGGTGACGGGCCTGCCCGCTGCCGCACACGGGCAGCATTCACGGAGTACTTATGTCCAAGACCGTACATGTCGACGTGGTCAGCGCGGAAGAGAAGATTTTCTCCGGGTTGGCGGAATTCGTCGTGCTGCCGGGCGAAAGCGGCGAACTGGGCATCCTGCCCGGCCACACGCCGCTGATCACGCGCATCCGCCCGGGCGAAGTGCGCATCAAGTTGCCGAACCAGGACGCCGAAGAATTCGTGTTCGTGGCCGGCGGCCTGCTCGAAGTGCAGCCGGGTCTGGTGACCGTGCTGGCGGACACCGCGATCCGTGGTTCCGATCTCGACGAAGCCAAGGCGCTCGACGCCAAGCGCCAGGCCGAAGAGGCGCTGTCGAACCGCAACGCCTCGATGGATTACGCGGCAGCGCAGGCGGAACTCGCTTCCGCCGTGGCCCAGTTGGCAGCCATCCAGAAGCTGCGCAAGCGCCACTGAGCGCTCTGGCAGTGCAACACACGGGAAAGGCAGACTTCAGTCTGCCTTTTTCGTTTGAGGCCGCCATTTGTTCCGGCGCAGAATGCCGACCATGGCTTCGCCTTTGCATGATCTGCTGATCGTCGGCGCCGGCATCAACGGTGCAGGTATTGCACGTGACGCCGCGTTGCGGGGTCTGTCGGTCGTCGTCTGCGACCGTGGCGATATTGCGGGGGCCACTTCGTCGGCGTCCACGAAGCTGATCCACGGCGGCATCCGCTATCTGGAGCAGGCAGCGTTCGGGTTGGTGCGCGAATCCCTGCGCGAGCGCGAAGTTCTCGGACGCATCGCCGCTCACCTGGTTCGTCCGCAACGCTTCATCGTGCCGCACACCGGCGAACGTCCGGCCTGGATGCTCGCGATCGGCCTGAGGCTTTACGACATGCTCGCCGGTCGTCACAGTCTGCCGGCTTCGCAACGGCTGCCGCCGGATTTTCCGCTGCTTCGCCAACTCGATCGAGCGGTGTCCGGCGCCCACGCCTACTTCGACCTCTGGGTCGACGATGCCCGCCTGACGCTGACCAATCTGATGGATGCCCGAACACATGGCGCGGAGGTGTTGCCCCGGCATGCGCTGGTCGCGGTGAGCGCCGACCCGGCGGGGGGCTGGCGATGCACGCTGTCCGGACGCGCCGGGAGGCGCGAGATTCACGCCCGCTGCGTGGTCAATGTCGCCGGACCATGGGTGGCAGCAGTGGAAGAACTGCGCGGTGCGACTGCACCCCCGGTGAGGCTGGTGCAGGGCACGCACATTCTGCTGCCACGGCTGCACGCGGGTGACGATGCATGGCTGCTGCAGCAGCCCGATCGGCGCGTGGTGTTCGTCATTCCATGGGACGCGCATTCGCACCTGGTCGGTACGACCGAAACGGAGCTCGATTCTCCGTCCGCACTGGGTGCAACCGCCGCTGAACTCGACTACTTGCTGACGGCAATCCGTCGCGCCTTCGGGCGGCGTCTGCACACCGATGACATCCAGTGGGCGTTCAGCGGCATGAGACCGCTGATCGGTGGGGATGAACGGGATGCCCGCACGGCGAGTCGGGAGTATCGACTGTCGCTGGACGCGCCGGATGGCCGGCGCGCCTGGCTCACCGTGCAGGGCGGAAAGCTCACGACTTATCGGCGGCTCGCGGAAACTGCAGTCGATCTGCTGAACGGCCCGCTCGGCGTTGGGACCCGCTCATCGACCGCTGCGCGGGCCCTCCCCGGGTCCGGCACTGCCGCCGCGTCCGCGCTCGCCACCCTGCACCGGGAGGCCGGCGGCATCCTCCCGACGGACTGGATTGACGCGCTGTGGCGTCGTCACGGGACACTGGCTGCCCAGCTGATCGGGAAGTACACCTGCGGCACGGGCGACCGGGGTCGCGATTTCGGCGGGGGCCTGTTCGAGGCAGAGGCGCGCTGGTGTGCCGCACACGAGTGGGCGACCGACGCCGAAGACGTGATGTGGCGCCGCACCCGGTGCGGCGTGCGCATGTCACCCGCACAACGGGCGGCATTTTCCTCGTGGTGGTGCGCTCAGTCCTTCGCCTGAACCCTGCGTTCGAGCAGCTCGATGCGCTTCTGCAGACGGGAATAATCGTCCCGCAGGGTGTCCACATCCGACGCGAACGCCGCGGACGCCGCGGGGCGGATCAGCATCTGCGCTTCGTCGGCGACGTATTCGGAACCTGCGCCGGCGAACCGGTTCGCCAGATCGCCGCCGGCGGACCACATCGAGCGGGCGCCGCCGACCATGCGCTCGGCTGCCACATCGCCGACCACGCGGCTGAGGTCTTCGGCGGCATCCCAGCGCAGCGAACGCAGCACCTGTCCGAGCGTTTCCGCCAGTGCAGCGTCACCTTCGATGCGCGCCTCGCGCAGTACGCCTTCACCCTGGTGCGGCAGTCGCAGCAGCGCATCCGCGGGCAGACGCAGCGTGACGGACGGGGTGCTTTCCGCCGACACGGCCAGCGTGCCATCCGGAGCGATGGCAAACGCCACAGCGACGTCTCCGACCGCCAGCCGCGCGTGACGGCCGGCATGTGCAGACAATCTTTCCTGCGCGCCCGGCGTCTGGGCCAGCAGGTGATTGAGCACCTTCAGAGCGGTCGCACCGAGCAGCGCGCTCATTCCCGCTCATTCCATCTGCTGGATGCCGGCGATGAGCCAGCCGCGGTCGCCCGATACCGGCTTGGACAGGTGCCACACTTCGTCGAACGATTCCGGCGACGCATCCGCCTGTTCGCGAATCAGGCCGTAGAAGCGCACGCTGGCGACGTACTGCGTGTCTTCGGTGCTGACATCGAGCAGCACGGCTTCGACCTGCACCACATCGGTGGATTGCGGCTCGCTGCCGCGCTCCTGGATCTGCATGCGGATTTCGGCGAACACTTCCGGCGTCGTGAAGCTGCGGATGTCTTCGACATCGCCGGCGTCGTTTGCGGCCTGGAGGCGCACGAAGTTCAACTTGGCCTGGCGCAGGAAACCGGCCACATCGAAATCGGCCGGGATGTGCGCCGGCGCGGTCGTTGCAGCGGACCCACCGGCAGCCGGCGCGTCAAAGGGCTGAGTCTGCGGCGGTGCGTAGGTCGGACGTCCGGCGGCGGCACCCGCGTACTGCATGCCCGGCTGCGGAGCCGGCGACTTGCGACGGGCGAACATGCGCCACAACACCAGCGCGCCGACGACCAGCAGCGCGATCATCATGAAGGACGCGAGTTCTTCACCGAACCCGAGGTGCGACGCCAGTGCGGCCAGACCGATACCGGCGGCCAGACCGGCCAGCGGACCCATCCACGAACGCTTGGCAGGCTGTGCTGCGGCGCCGGCGGCGGCACCTGACTGCTGCGTCGCGGACGACGTGTTCTGTGCCGGCGCCGGGGTGGCGTCGCGCTTCATCACCGACGAATCGCGCTGCGATCCGAACGACTTGCTGCCGCCGAGCCGCTTGGCTTCGGCTTCGTAGGTCATGCCGCCGAAACCGACGACGGTGGCAAAAAGCATCAGCAGGAACTTCTTCATTCTGTTGTCTCCTCGGGTAAGGCGTGAAAACGGTGCCTTTCCGGCTTCCGGATCACCGCCCAAAAATTAGCACACTAACAGACCACGGGATACGCGGAAGGTTCTGTTCTTTCACGACGGACGGCGGCAGGCGTTCAGAGCTTGAAGCCGCGGTGCAGTGCGACCACCCCGGCATTCAGGTTGAAGTACTCGACCCGGCCCAGACCCGCGTCGCGCATCATTCCCGCCAGCGTGTCCTGGTCGGGGTGCATGCGGATCGACTCGGCCAGATAGCGATAACTGGCTTCGTCCTTCGCCACCTGTCGGCCCAGCCAGGGCAGCACCTTGAACGAATACAGGTCGTACACCTTTTCCAGCGGCTTGGCGACGCGCGAAAACTCCAGTACCAGCGCGCGGCCGCCCGGCTTGAGCACGCGCCGGAACTCGGCCAACGCGCGATCCTTGTGCGTCATGTTGCGCAGACCGAAGGCGACCGTGACGCAATCGAAGTGGTTGTCCGGGAACGGCAGCTTCTCGGCGTCACACAGCAGGCTGGGCAGCAGCAGGCCGGCATTCGTGAGCCGGTCGCGGCCTTCGCGCAGCATGTCCGGATTGATGTCGGTGTGCCATACCTCGCCGGTTTCGCCGGCACGCCGGGCATGCGCAATGGTCAGGTCGCCGGTGCCGGCTGCGACGTCGAGCACGCGCTGGCCCGGGCGCACGCCGGCCATCTGGATGGCGAAGGCCTTCCAGCTGCGGTGCAGGCCGCCGGACATCAGGTCGTTCATGATGTCGTAACGTCGCGCGACCGACGAAAATACGCTGGACACGCGCTTTGCCTTCGCCGCTTCGGCGACGCGCTCGAATCCGAAATCGGTGGACGGTTCGCTCATGCTTCGCTCATGCTTCGCTCATGCTTCGCTCAGTGAGAGTGGCCGCAACCGCCGGTGCCGCAGCCGCCCTTGGCTGCGGGCGGCGGCGTCAGTGCGGGATCGCGGCTGGCGCCGGCCGCATCGAGGCGGGCCAGATAGTCGGACCACAGTGCTTCCTGGTTTTCGCCCAGCAGATACAGATAGTCCCAGGAGTAGATACCACTGTCGTGGCCGTCGGAAAACACCGGCTTCACCGCATACGAGCCGACCGGTTCTACGCGCGTGATGTCGATGTCGCGCTTGCCGACCTGCAGCGTTTCCTGCCCCGGCCCGTGGCCGCGCACCTCGGCCGATGGCGAGCACACGCGCAGGAATTCGAAACTGAAGCTGAAGTGCCGGCCGTTGTCGAAACTGACGTCCATCAGCTTCGATTTCTGCTGCACTTTTATTTCCGTGGGAATCGGGGTGTCCTTGTCCAGACCGGCCATGATGTTCTGCATTCGATGCGAAGGATCACGATGATACCGCGCGCCCGCCCGCACAGCCCTGCAGACGCGCGTGCAGCCGGCCGCTGCTGTCACTAAATCGTCATCGTACTGAAATAGACTGCGCAGCGATCCATCACCGGAACGACCTTCATCGTCATGGCCCGCATACTCGTTGTCGAGGACGAACCGTCCATTCAGGAACTGATCAGCGTGACCCTCACGCGCACCGGCCACGATCCGCTGCGCGCGCTCGACGCCGAAACCGCGCTGCGGCTGATGCAGGCCGAACTGCCCGATCTGGTGCTGCTCGACTGGATGTTGCCCGGGCAAAGCGGCATTGATCTTGCACGCAGGTTGCGCAGCGATGAACGTACGCGCGGCGTGCCCATCATCATGCTGACCGCGCGCGGAGATGAACAGTCCAAGGTGACCGGGCTTGAAACAGGTGCCGATGACTACGTCACCAAGCCTTTCTCGCCACGCGAACTGGCTGCCCGCATCAAGGCGGTGCTGCGCCGCCAGAAGCCGCAGGCCACCGAAGATCCGGTCGAGATCGAAGGGCTGCGCCTCGACCCGGCGACCCATCGTGTCACGGCGCGCGGCGCGGCCGTCATGCTCGGCCCGACCGAATTCCGCCTGCTTCACTTCTTCATGACGCACGCGGAGCGTGTGCATTCGCGTGCCCAGCTGCTCGACAGCGTGTGGGGCGATCACGTGTTCGTCGAGGAGCGCACCGTGGATGTGCATATCCGCCGCCTGCGCAGCGTGCTCGAAGCGAGCGGCCACGACGCCCTGATCCAGACCGTGCGCGGCAGCGGCTACAGACTGTCCTGCCAGAAGGAATAGCGCGCGATAATCCGCGAATGAACGGATCATCCCGCCATGCGTGAATTCTGGTTTCGCGTCCTGCTGCGCGTCGTGCTGGTCGGCGCCTGCGTTCTGGCCGGGCTGATCGCCGGGTCGGTGGTGTTCGGCTTGGTGCTGGCTGTGGCGCTGCTGCTGGCGGGAAGCCTGCGCGACCAGTACGAAATCGGCCGCTTCGATCACTGGCTCAATTCGACTGTAGATACCGCGCTGCCCGATGGCGCCGGTCAGTGGGAATTCCTGTTCGCCAAGCTGGCCAGGCGCGAACGCAACGCTCGACAATTGCGCGAAGACCTGCGCAGCCGGCTCGAGCGCATGCGCGAAGCCAGCCGTGCAATGCCGGACGGCACGTTGATCATGTCGCGCGACGAGGTGATCGAGTGGCTGAATCCGATGGCCGAGCAGCATCTGGGACTCGACGGGCAACGCGATATCGGCAGTCCGTTGCTGAACCTGCTGCGTCAGCCGGAGTTCGCCAGCTACCTGCAATCGGGTGAATACGCCGAGCCGCTGTCGATGCCTTCGCCGCGGCAGCCGGGCCGAACACTGCAGATCCGGGTGGTCGCGTTTGGCGACGAGCAGAAGCTGCTGCTGTCGCGCGACATCACGCAACTCGAAAAGCTCGAAACGATGCGGCGCGATTTCGTTGCCAATGTGTCCCACGAAATGAAGACGCCGTTGACGGTGATTCACGGCTTCCTCGAAACGCTGGAGGACGCGCTGCCCGAACTGCCACACGAGCAGGCGCTGTCCTTCATCGCAATGGCGCAGCAGCAGTCGGTGCGCATGCAGCGCCTGGTCGACGACCTGCTGACGCTGTCGGCGCTGGAAACCGATGCGCCGATGCCGGAAGAGGCGGTCGACATGCGCAATCTGCTCGATATCGTGATGATCGAAACACGTGCGCTGTCGGGCGGGCGGCACGAGGTGCTGCTCGAACTGGACAGCCCGCCCGGCGCGCTCACCGGCTGCGCGCGCGACCTGCGCAGCGCGCTCGGCAATCTGGCCAGCAACGCGGTGCGCTACACGCCGGACGGCGGTCGGGTGCGACTGGGCTGGACGGTGGTCGACGGCTGCGGCGTATTTTCGGTCGAAGACAACGGTATCGGCATCGATGCGCAGCACATTCCGCGCCTGACCGAACGCTTTTACCGCGTCGATCGCGGCCGGTCGCGCGAAACCGGCGGCACCGGCCTGGGCCTTGCCATCGTCAAGCATGTGCTCGAACGCCATCAGGCGACGCTGAATGTCGTCAGCGAACCGGGCAAGGGCAGCTGCTTCACCGTTCGCTTTCCGGCCCGGCGCACATTGAGGCCGGCGCAGGCGGTGGCCGCCTAGGTTTCCGCAGGGCCCGCCCCCGCGGATTCCGCATGATCAGTCGGCCATGGGGGCGGCCCCGGTGGGAGCGGCGGCCTCGCCGCGATCGAGAAGCGACCGTCGTTGTGCGGAGTGCCTCTCGCGGCGAGGCCGCCGCTCCCACACGACGCCGCTCCCGCGAATCGTACCGCCGGCTACTTCGTCCGTTCGCTGAAGGCCACCCGTTCGTAGTTGATGCCGAAGGTATTCAGCCGCGTAAGGGTCACGCCGAGCAAGTTGTCGTTCAAATAGATTTCCAGCGTGCGGTCCTGCTGGAACCAGCCGCGCGGCAGGACCAGTGTCGCCTCCTCGCCCATCACCTGTACGGACGGCAGCAGAAAGGCGCGGACGAAGCGCTCGGCCGGCGCGCCCTCTTCGGCTTTCGGCCGTATCGCAATGGCACGTGGCGTGCCGGGCAGCACATGCAGCCCGACCAGCAGGCGCGCGTCGCCTTCGACCATCAACCAGGACACGCGGGCCAGTCGCCAGTGCTCGGCGTCCGGGCCGAACACGGCCACGATCTGCGCGTGCTCGACCGGGCCGGTGTCAGGTGGTGCGCGCAGGCGATAGCCCATCACGCTGTGGTCGAGCATGGCCCAGCGCTGGGTCGGATAGTGCGCGCGCGCGCTGGCCTGCCGTACTGCCAGACCGGCGCCATCGTGGGCGCGTTCGCCGAAGGTGGCGATGTCGATGAAGTCGCTGTGGCTGTAGATGCGGGCCGGCGGCGGCTGAACGAATTCACTGCCGCTGATCAGGAAGTGCATGGCTTCGAAGCCGAGGGCGATATCGATGTCGCCGGCACCGACCCGCCGCTGGAAGCGGCGCGGGTTGGCGGCGTGGCACCACGGCTTGTAAAGCAGCAGCAGCAGGCGGCCTGCCGAAACAGGGTGGCAATCGGCGCCCAGACCGAGATGTTCCGGTGACAGACCTTGCTTGAGCCCCGCCACGACGCGCTCGATCTCGCTGGCCAGCCGGGCCGAACCGAGCCGGCGCAGCGATGGCGCACGCGGGAAAACCTCCAGCGGCTTGGCGCCGTTGTCGCGGTTCAGGTCGATGGCATAGGTCTTGGCGTCGGTGCCGCCGAACACCGGCATGATTTCGGTCAGGCTCGCGTACTGGTCGGACCAGCGGCAGACCCATTCGAACTCGCGCGGGCTGCGGCCATACGGGTTGGACAGGTCGATCAGCAGCACGCAGCAGTAGGACTCGGCCGCGCTCTGGGGATAGCCGCCTTCCTTCAGGCTGTCGGCCACCGGCTGCGTCGCGAATCCCCATTCGTCGGCTGTGCTGAAGTAGCCGTGCAGCTCGAGCCACATGCCGCGCGGGATGGTCCGCCTGGCCCGGAAGTATTCGATCACCGCCCGGCCGGCATACAGCACGCAGCGCTGGCAGACCAGCGCAAGTTGCGTATCGGACAGTGGATGCACGCCGGTCTGCTCGGCCGCCTGGGCATACGCCTGCGCCATGCCCAGCCACAGGGCAACGACCTGGCGCAGCACCGGGTCTTCGGCGCCGCCCGGAATCACCGGCCGGCTGCTGTAGCGCACCGCCAGGCTTTCCTGCAGGAAATGCAGCGGTGCGCGCATGGCTTCGAGCACGTCGAGGTAATCCGGACTGCGCGGCGGCGTCTGCCGAAGGCCGTAGAGCAGCCGGGTCAGGGTATCGCGCACGCGCGGCACATTGGTCAGCGGCAATTCCGCGATCAATGCCTTGCACTGGCGAGCGTCGCGGTAGTTCAGCGTACCGGGCAGCGGCGGAACGTCGGTCATGCTGCGGGCTCGATGCGGGCGAGGTCGAAATCGGCGCCGCGTTCCAGCGATTCAACCAGCCGTACGCGCCGCCGCCCCGCATCACCTGACAGCAGGATGTCGCGTGACTTGCGATACCAGCCTGACGGCAGCGCGACGCATTCCGGCTGGCCGATGCGCTCGACGGCCGGCATCAGCAGTCCGTGTCCCTGATGATCGCCCTGGCCGTCGGGCGTGCGGGCGAGTCCGACCGGCTGGGGGGTGCCGGCAAGCAGGCTGATGCCGATCTGCAGTTCGATGCCATTTGCCATGACCCAGCAGATGTGGGCCAGCATGAATTGCGGGGCGTTGTCCGGCCGTACCGCCAGCAGCATGCCGTTGCTGACGCGCATGCCGTCGCCGCCGATGCGACGACCCAGCCGCAGACCGGTGGCGCTGTCATCGAGGATGCGCCAGTCCTCGACCAGATACCCGGTGGCGGTGGTGACCGGCGGGCTGGGCGAGTGCACTGCGTCGAGCGCAGGGGTGCCGCCGCCAAGAAACTGCTGCACCGCCAGCATGCCGACAACAACCGATGCATTCTGCTGCAGCGGCCGCCTCGGTTCGGCGCGCGTCAGGCCGCCGCGGCAGCAGTGCGTGTGCAGGTGGCGCAGCAGCCGGTCTGCCTGGGCCGGGCTCAGTTCGTCACCCAGACGCAGCGCGACCGGCGTTTCACCCTGCGCAAGCAGCCCCAGGCGCTTGCGGATGCCGTGCGAAAACTCGTCCAGCACCAGCCAGCGCAGCGAGCTCTCACGCTGTGCAGCACGCGCGATCGCCTCATCGCTCGACAGGTCGAGCATCAGCGGCGGCAGCGCACACTGGTGGATCGCACTGTCGAGCAGTGCCACCTTGCCCGACCATTTGCCGAGCCAGCGGTGCAGCATGCGCAACTGGCGGTGCGTCAGGCCGAACGGGCTTGCGGTGTGCATCAGTACGCACAGCACATAGGCGGCGCGCACGCTGGTGGGGCGTTCCTCGTTCAGCGTGTCGTCCTGGATCTTGCGCTCGGCCGCCCCGAGCTTTTCCGCCGCCTCGTAGCAGGCATGCGTGCGCCGCCAGTAGCCGGACGGCGGCAGATGGGCGGCGCGCAGCGCGTCGAGCTGCATCTGCGACAGCGCGCTCAGCGCGCGGTGTGCCACCAGCCCGACCTGCCCGGCGACGCCACCGTCGCCATCGAGCGCAGCGGCCAGGCAATGCAGGTAGGACGTCGCCAGCGCATCCCACATCGCCTGATTGGCATCGAAGGCGGCGCGCTCGCCGGCCGACAGCGGCAGTGGCCGCCCTGCAAAGCGGCTCGACGCGCCGGCTTGCGCATGCAGCACGGCATCGCGCAACTCTTCGATCACACGCAATCGCTCGCCCGCGGTCATGCGATAGCGGTTCAGCAGGTTGATCTGGCCGAGCAGGCTGGCCTGCGCATTCAGCGGCTGAGTACTGTCGAGCTGCAGCAGCCAGTCGCGCGCCGCCCGGGCCGTGGCGAGCTCGGGCGGGTGCGTCAGTGCGGTGGCAGGCAGGGCGAACGGGTGCATTGCGATCTTGCAGCGGATACCGATACCTGATTCTATGTGCGTGCCGCTGTTTGCGTGCGCGCACCCGCGTTGAACGCGCGCTTTTTTTGACCGATCGCGGCATCGCAACCCGCGTGGGTACGCGCTGCCTGCGTCCAGTCACTGACCGGGAGATCGACATGTTATCGAGAGGCATGCTGTGCATCGTCATAGTGGCGTGCAGCCCGACTGCGCTGGCGCAGCCGGTCGAGGGTGCAGACGGACGGCTGACCGACCCGGCCGGCCGGGTGCTGTACACGTTCGATCGCGACAGCGCGGGTGCAAGCGCCTGCAAGGATGAGTGCGCCGTGCAGTGGCCCCCTTTTTCCGCGCCGCGCGATGCATCGGCGAAACCCGCCTTCCCGCTGCTGCGCCGCGACGATGGCAGCCTGCAATGGGCGCATCGCGGCAAGCCGCTGTACTACTTCGCAGGCGATGTGAAACCCGGACAGGCCAGCGGCGATGGTCTGGGCGGCACCTGGCACGTCGCCCGCACCCGACCTGCGGAGACACCCGACAGCGGACCCAGTTACAGCCCCAAAGGTTATTGACTGTCGACAGCCCCGGTCAGTGGGCCGGGGCCGCCCGGGACGCGATCAGCCCGCGCAGCCTGCGCATGATTTCGAGAAAGCCCGACAGTTCGGCTTCGAACTCGACGGTCGAGATGTTTTGACCGTCGAGGAAACGCGGAAGCGCCATGCGTTCGGTGTTCCGGTAGGTGAATCCTGCTTTGCAGGTGGTTGCGCTGCGAACGCCCAGTGCGCGCAACCATTCGAAATGTCGCGGATCGTAATCGCCGCTCGGATAGCAGAAGTGGCGCAGTTCCCGCTTCGCGATGGGCAGGAGCACATCGCGGTTCTTCCTTATCTCGTCTTCCACGGCCGCGCGCTCGTCTGACGGCATGCGATGGTTGTGGGTGTGAAGTTCAAGTGACATCCCTTGCTCTGCAAGCGATGCAAGCTGGCTGGAGGTCATCAGGCGCATCATCGATGAACGTTCAAACAGCGGCCAGTCGACCCCCACCTGGTCGGCGATCTGTTCCAGCGCCGCCAACACGGCGCTTCGGCCTTCATTCCTCAATCGCAATTTCAGGCGTTCGGCAAGTTGTTCGCGTTGCAGCGCCGATGACAGGGAATGTGTCGGCTCGTCCGGAAACCATGTGCCGAGATCGATCTGGCCGGTGCGGCCGCGCCACAGCAGGTACGCCAGTGCGACGCTCAGAACCGGCACGTCCTCGACCACTTCGTGTGTCGTGACGTACAACGTCGAAGAAAATCCGAGTTGCGCGAGGATGGGGGCTGCATGCGTTCCGGTCCCCAGCCACCCGTCATCGAAGGTGATGACCGTCGCAAACGGCGGAAGGCGATTCTGATCGAGTGCTGCAAGTGCATCGTCCAGCGTCATCACGACATAACCCTGGCTTGCCAGCAGCTCCATCCGGCTGCGAAACGTGTCGGCCCGCATGAAGAGCTTGGGTTGGAATGCGTGCTCGTCCTCGAGCGAAATGCCGTGATAGCAGAAGATGCGCAGTCCGCCGGACGTCAGTCTGCGCGCAAGCGCGAACAGTCCGAGTGTGCGGCACGCTTCCAGTACCCGCTGGCGCGTGCTCAAGTCAGCGTCCCTGAATCGGGTTGCGGACCGACTTCGCCCAGGCCAGGAGATCGCTGCGCGCCCAGACCATTGACCAGATCGTGGGTTCATAGCGCCCCGCGTCGTAAAGCGCCTTGCGTTGCGGCGAGAACTTCAGCGCATCGTTGACGGCTGATTCACCCGATCCGGCGCGAAAGACGCGTGCCCCTGCATCCAGTGGACGCCGTCGCAGCCAGGCGATCGTGGGGCTGTTCCGCTCGACCTCGGGATCGAACCACCAGCTGCTGCCGAACACGCCGCGGATGCCAGGGTTCAGTTCCAGAAGTTCGGCAATGCGGAGGTAACACGCATCCCAGCCGGCGGGCGAGAACTGGGACATCGCGCGTGGATCGAGGTGCATTTCGTAAAAGGGTCTGAAGCCGCCGGTGCGCATGCCGAAGAAATGCAAAGCGGCCATGGCCTGGCTCAGGCCTCCGCCGCCCAGAATGCGCCGCGGAACACCGGATCGCACATCCACCAGCTGTGCGCCGCAGGGCAGCAGTTTGCCGCGGCAGATCGCGAGGTCCTTGCAGAAGCCATCGTTCCGGGGCAGATAGGTGCCTGGCCGGGCAACCGTCATGAATTTCGCGATGCGCTGGAATTCGATCAGGTACTGATCTTTCACGGAAGCAGGCAATGCATGCCGGATGCAGTCCCGTTCGAACCGTGACATCAGTCGCGCAAGGACGAACCGGTGATAGAGCTCGATGCCCGGCAGACCCGCGAGCTGCTCGACCCGGCCGGCGATCCGCGTCGCTTCGTTGCCGAATTCCCGATAGCCGCCATAGCCCTCGATGGAATCCAGCGCAGCGATGTAGTCATCCGGCGGGCACGGCTCGATGATCTGCGGGAAGTCCTGCTCGAGTCGTGCCCGCAAGGTTTCGCACAGGCTTGCGGCATCGAATCCGGAAAGAGTTGGCATCATCGTGCTGGAAATTGGCGGGCGGCGCGGCATCGCGCTTGAACTGCCGATAATATATTTCCCCGCACCGCCCAACTTCGTAATCTGCTGGGCGCTGATGCTTACTGCACGCTTTCGAGACGCGTTTCCCCGCCTTGTCTTCACCAAGAACACATCATGAATATCGACCAGGTTAGATCGACGATTATCGACCTCGTGGGAAATATCCTCATCGAGAGGGGCGAGGCATTGCCCGAAATCGCCGGCGACACCCGATTGCTGGGCGGGCCGATATCGATCGATTCGCTCGACCTCGCGACGCTGGTGGTGCAACTCGAAGCCACATTCGGAAAGGATCCCTTCCAGAGTGGTTTCATCGAGTTCCGCACCGTCGACGAATTGGCGGCTCTCTACATCGACTGACAGTGTCTGCGCAGATATCCTTGTCGCCGGATCTGCTACGAATCCGGCAGGACGGAGAGCTGCATGAAGCGGACGCGATCGCCCGACTTTCGCGGCACCTGACCGAAGGCCTTGCGCCGTTCGCAGGGTGCCGGGTTGCGCTCGCGAGCGCACGCGTACGCGACATCGTGGCAACCATGATTGCCTGTCAGTCGATCGGTTGCGAATTGCTGCTTCTGCGCGACAGTCTTCCCGATGATTCGTCGCTGTGGGCACACTGGGACGTTGCTGTGCGGCTCGACGATGCGCTGGCCATCCGGCCTCTCCCATCCGCGCGCAAGCTGGACACCGGTTTCCATCTGGTCTTGACCACTTCCGGCACGACAGGACAGCCCAAGGCGGCCCGCCACAGCCTGGACCGCCTGCTGGGGCGCATACGGCCGCCGAAGAGCGACGCCACAAGTGTGGTCTGGCTGCTGACCTATCACCCTGCCAGCTTCGCCGGCATGCAGGTGCTGCTGACCGCGCTCGTTTCCGGGGGAACACTTGCCGCATGCACCCATGCCACGGTGCCCGACCTTGCGCGGGTGGCGCTGGATGCCTGCCCCACGCACATCAGCGGCACACCGACATTCTGGCGCGGCTTTCTGCTCGCATTGGGCGGGCGCGCGGCTGAATTGCCGCTGAAGCAGGTCACCCTCGGAGGTGAGACGGTCGATCAGACAACGCTCGACAGGATCTCTGCGGTGTATCCCACGGCAGGCATTGCGCATATCTACGCGTCCACCGAGGCGGGCGCGCTGTTCGCGGTCCGGGATGGTCAGGCCGGGTTCCCGGCGAGCTGGCTTGGCCAGGTGACTGACGGCATCGAGCTGCGGCTGAACGGTGACCTGCTTGAAGTGCGCAGTCCGCGGATGATGCAGGGCTACCTGTCCGGCGGACCGCCGTCGCCGATAGGTGAAGGCGACTGGCTCAGCACCGGCGATCTGGTCGACGTTCGCGCCGACCGGGCGCTGTTCATGGGTCGCATCGACAGCGTCATCAATGTGGGAGGCGCCAAGGTGTTCCCCGAAGAGGTCGAGGCGGTACTGCTCGAGTGCGCCGGCGTTGCCGAAGCGCGCGTCTTCGGCAAGAGCAATCCGATTACCGGTCAGCTCGTCGTGGCCGAGGTCGTTCTGAGTGATTCGTCCTTGAACGTCGACGCGACGCGTGCTGAAGTCCAGCGGCATGCGCGTTCGCGCCTGCCGGCCTTCAAGGTACCGCGCGTGCTGACCGTGAAAGACCGGATCGTCGTGTCGGCGAGCGGAAAGAAACAGAGGGTCCAATGAATCAGCAACAGAAGTGCGTCGTGATCACCGGCGGCAGCCGCGGTCTGGGGCTTGCCATCATTCATCGGCTGTTCGAGGCGGGATACGCTGTCGCGACATGCAGTCGCCACCCGACACCGGAACTGCAGGCGCTGATCGAGCAGCACGGCTCGTCCAGTCTGCTCTGGGTACCTGCGGCGATCGGTGACGAAGGCGAAGAGGCGGCCTTCTTCGCCGCGGTCATCGAGTGGGCGGGGCCGCGCAAGGTGCATGCCCTGATCAACAACGCTGCAGTGGCGCAGGACGGCATCCTGGCCACGCTGCCGAACGTCGACAGCACGCGCATCATCGAGGTCAATCTGCTCGGTTCGCTGCGCATGAGCCGGCTGGCGCTGCGCCACATGCTGGGCGCACGGTGTGGCGGACGGATCATCAACATCAGTTCCATCATCGGCTCGCGCGGATATACCGGCCTGGCGGCGTATTCGGCATCCAAGGCGGGGCTTGACGGACTCACACGCGCGCTGGCACGCGAGGTCGGACGTCGACAGATCACGGTCAATTCGGTCGCACCCGGCTATCTGGAGACCGACATGTCGGCCGGGCTGGAACAGCGCCAGCGCGCGCAGATCATCAACCGTACTCCGCTCGGCAGGCTGGGCACGGTGCACGACGTGTCTCCGCTGGTGATGTTTCTGCTGAGCGAGGAAGCCGGCTTCATCACCGGTCAGACGCTGACGGTCGACGGCGGCATCAGCTGCTGACCCTGCCCCGGCTTCCGCCGGGTCCGGAGTCGTTCGTGTTTCATTCGTACATCACGCGCTGGCTGCACACCCGGCCCAACGGCCATGTGACGCACGAATCACATGCGAACGGATCCTAGATGTTGCGGCGTACGCACCACATGATCTGTGTCGATTCGCCCGCTCCGCCACACAGCACGGCATTCTGTCCGAAGGCCGCCCCTATCCGCATGGCTTCTTCCGGGCTGAGGCCGGCGCACAGCAGCGCCGGTTCGGTCCAGCCGGCGACGCCGTCGTCCGGCCAGTTCATCGCTTCGCACACCGGCAGGCCACGCTGCACCAGCAGGGCGCGCAGCGCGCCATGCGCGACGCGGTTGGACTCCTTGTCGCAGCGCGACGACCACGGATTGGCAGCGGAAATCACGGCCCAGCGCGACTGTCCGTGCTCGGCCAGCCAGTGCTCAAGCAGCGGTTCAGGCGTGCCGATGCGCAGCGTGGCGGGCCCGCCGGGCAGGTCTGCCGCATACGCCGTGGCTTCGTAGGCCGCGATCAGCTCGGGCGGCACGGCGACCGCCGGCAATCCCAGTCGAGCCAGCAGCGTGGCGCGCCACAGCGCGGCGGGTATCCGCGGGCGGGCGGCGCTTTCGCGCTGCCTGGCGCTCCAGACCGAGCCGGGAAAATGCGCGTCGTCCGGCCAGCGGGCGATGACGTGCCAATGCAGGTGCGGCACCATGTTGCCGAGGCTGCCCAGATTGATCTTGTCCGGCTGGGCGATTTCGCGCACGGCGCGCTCGACCTGCCACACGACCTCCATCAGGTGCTGGCGGTCGGGGTCGGTCAGATCGGTCATTTCGCGCACATGCGCATTCCAGATCACGCGCAGGAAAGCGGGATGGTCGGCATCGCACGCATCGATGATGCGTAGCCGCTCGTCGCGCCACAGCCAGTGATGGCCGGGCGCATTGCCGCAGATCGGGCAATCGGGCTTGAATTCGTCGGCGCTCAATCTTCGATGCCCTGGCTGGCGAGGTATTCCTCATAGCCGCCGCGGTAATCGGTGATCTGTCCATCGGCGCGCATTTCCAGAACTCGCGTGGCCAGCGTCGACACGAAGGCGCGGTCGTGCGACACGAAGAACAGCGTGCCTTCGAAAGCGTCCAGACCGGCATTCAGCGACTCGATCGATTCCATGTCCATGTGATTGGTCGGCTCGTCGAGCAGCAGCACGTTCTTCCGCTGCAGCATCAGCCGGCCGAACATCATGCGCCCCTGTTCGCCGCCGGACAGCACGCGCACCTTTTTCTTCACGTCTTCGCCGCCGAACAGCAGCCGGCCGAGCGTCCCGCGGATCAGCGTGATCGCGTCGTCGCCCTCGTACCCGCCCTCGCGCACATAGCCGCTGATCCAGTCGGTCAGATTCAGGTCGCTGTCGAAGTCGGCCGAGTGGTCCTGCGCGAAATAGCCAAGCCGGGCCTTCTCCGCCCACTTGATCGCGCCGTGCTGCGGCGCCAGCTCGCCAGCCAGCAGCTTGAGGAAGCTGGTCTTGCCGACGCCGTTCTCGCCGATGATGGCGACGCGGTCACCGCCGTCGAAGGTGGCAGTGAAGCCTTTCAGTATCTGCGGGCCGCCGTCGTAGCCGAACACGACGTTTTCCAGTTCGACCGCCTGACGGTGCAGCTTTTCCTTCGGGTCGTACTCGAAACGTATCCAGGGATACTGGCGCGAGCTCGGCTTGAATTCCTCGATCTTGATCTTGTCGATCATCTTCAGGCGCGACGTGGCCTGCTTGGACTTGGATGCATTGGCCGAGAAGCGGCGCACGAAGCTCTGCAGGTCGGCCACGCGTTCCTTCGCCTTGGCGTTCGCTGCGGCGACCCGCTCGCGCGCCTGCGTGGACGCCTCGATGTAGTCGTCCCAGGTGCCCGGATAGACGCGGATGGTCGCGTAGTCCAGATCCGCCATGTGGGTGCACACCTGGTTCAGGAAGTGACGGTCGTGGCTGATGATGATCATCGTGCTGTTGCGTTCGTTCAGCACATGCTCGAGCCAGCGGATGGTGTTGATGTCGAGGTTGTTGGTCGGTTCGTCGAGCAGCAGCACATCCGGGTTGGCGAACAGCGCCTGGCACAGCAGCACGCGCAGCTTCCAGCCGGGTGCGACTTCGCGCATCGGTCCGGTGTGCTGTTCGGTCGGGATGCCGACACCGAGCAACAACTCGCCGGCGCGCGCCTCGGCGGTGTAGCCGTCGTATTCGGCGAACTCGCCTTCGAGTTCGGCGGCCCGCATGTAGTCCTCTTCGGTCGCGTCCGGGTTCGCGTAGAGGGCATCCTTTTCCTGCATGCAGGCCCACATTTCGGCATGACCCATCATGACCACGTCGATCACCCGTAGGTCTTCGAAGGCGAACTGGTCCTGACGCAGGAAGGCCATGCGCTCGTGCGGATCGAGCACGACGTTGCCGGCGGTCGGTTCGAGCACGCCGGCGAGGATCTTCATGAAGGTCGACTTGCCGGCGCCATTGGCGCCGATCAGCCCGTAGCGGAAGCCGCCGCCGAACTTGATGCTGACGTTGTCGAACAGCGGCTTGGCACCGAACTGCATGGTGATGTTGGAAGCGGACAGCATGGCACTCACGGAAAGTTGAACGCGCGGATGCGCAAGAGGCGGGATTGTACCGGAGCGTACCGGGCGGCCGTCCGCGTCGGCGCGGTCCGGAGGTGACAGGGGGGGCTGCGGGGGTACAATTCGCGGCCTGAATTTCAATGCGGATCGCGACCGCCCACGCCCATGGTGCCTCATCTGACCACCGCGCTCACCGGCCCGCTGCTCGCGCTGGAGCGCTGTTTCCTGGAACGCCAGACCGACATCGAACAGTGGTTCCGGTCGCAGTGGCTGGAGCACTCGCCACCCTTCTATGCCTCGGTCGATCTGCGCAACGCCGGCTTCAAGCTGGCGCCGGTCGATACCAATCTGTTTCCCGGTGGCTTCAACAACCTCAACGCCGCCTTTTTGCCGCTGTGCGTGCAGGCGACGATGACGGCCATAGAAAAACTGTGTCCGGAAGCGCGCAACCTGTTGCTGGTGCCCGAGAACCATACGCGCAACCTGTTCTATCTGCGCAATGTGGCGCGGCTCTCGCACATTCTCAAGCTGGCCGGGCTGCACGTACGCATCGGCAGCGTGCTGCCGGACATCACCGAGCCGACCACGCTGGACCTGGGAGATGGCCAGAGCCTGCTGCTCGAACCGCTGATCCGCCTGCCCGGCGGGCGTCGCATCGGCGTCGAAGGGTTCGATCCGTGCGCCATCCTGCTCAACAACGACCTGTCGGCCGGCGTGCCCGAGGTGCTGCAGAACGTGCGCGAACAGACCGTCATTCCGCCGCTGCATGCCGGCTGGACGACCCGTCGCAAGTCGCAGCACTTCGAGGCCTACAGCGAGGTTTCGCGCAGCTTTGCGTCGGTCATGGACATCGACCCCTGGCTCATCGATCCGATGTTCGATGTCTGCCACGACATCAACTTCCATGAGCGCAGCGGCGAAGAGTGTCTGGCGACACGGGTCGGCGCGCTGCTGGCGCGCATCCGCGAAAAGTACGCCCAGCACAGCATCGATCACGACCCCTTCGTCATCGTGAAGGCCGATGCCGGCACCTACGGCATGGGCATCATGACGGTGCGCGACCCGTCCGAAATCGTCGGCCTCAACCGCAAGCAGCGCAACAAGATGGCTGTCATCAAGGAAGGCATGGAAGTCAGTTCCGTGCTGATTCAGGAGGGCGTGCCCACCTTCGAGACGGTCGATGGCGGCGTTGCCGAACCGGTGGTGTACATGATCGACCGCTACGTCGTCGGGGGTTTCTACCGCGTGCATGCCGAGCGCGGTCGCGACGAAAACCTGAACGCGCCCGGCATGCACTTCAAGCCGCTGGCGTTCGAATCCTGCTGCACGATGCCCGATCCGGGCTGCGAGCCGGATGCGCCGCCGAACCGGTTCTACGCGTATGGGGTGGTGGCGCGCCTGGCGCTGCTGGCGGCCAGCATCGAGCTCGACCGCGGTGTGCCGCTCGACGGCCAGGATGAAGCCGTCGAAGCTGCACTGCGCGGCTGATCATGCAATTCGCCTTCATCGTCGATCCGCTCGACGCGCTCAAGCCGGTCAAGGATTCCAGCATCGCCATGATGCGCGAGGCGGCGCGGCGCGGCCACGGGATATGGACCGTGCAGCGCGAGGCGCTGAGCCTGTCCGGCAACGAACTGTCGGCCCGTGCGCTGCGCATCGAACTCGTGCCGGGCGACAAACCCTGGTACAGCCCGGCCGGTGTCGAGACGCGCGCGCTGTGCGACTTCGACGCGGTGCTGATGCGCCAGGACCCGCCGTTCGACTTCGAGTACATCACCGCCACCTGGATGCTCGAGCGCGCCGTGGCCGGCGGGGCGCGCGTATTCAACCATCCGCGCGCGGTGCGTGACCACTCGGAAAAGGTGTCGATCTGCGAATTTCCCGAGCTGATCACGCCGACCCTGGTCACGCGCGACGTGGCGGCGATCAATGCCTTCATCGACCTGCATCGTGACAGCATCCTGAAACCGCTCGACGGCATGGGCGGCTCGCGCATCTTCCGCGTGCGCGCCGACGACCCGAACCGCAACGTCATCATCGAAACGCTGACCGGCGACGGCCGTGACACACTGATGGCGCAGCGCTTCATCCCGGACATCGCGCAGGGCGACAAGCGCATCCTGCTGATCGACGGCGAGCCGGTGCCGTTCTGTCTCGCGCGCATCCCGAAGGCCGGCGAAACGCGCGGCAATCTGGCGGTCGGCGGGCGCGGCGTGGCGCAGCCGCTGTCCGACAGCGACTGGCGGATCGCCCGCGCGCTCGGCCCGGTGCTCGCCGCGCGCGGCCTGCTGCTGGTCGGGCTGGACGTGATCGGCGACCGGCTGACCGAAATCAATGTCACCAGTCCGACCTGTTTCGTGGAGATCACCGAACAGACCGGCTTCGATGTCGCTGCGATGTTCATCGACGCGCTCGAACGTGCGGCAACGCGCTAGCGCTTTCTTCGCGCTGCTGTGGCTGTGCGGGCTGCTTGCGGGCTGCGCGCGCGAGCCGGTCGAGCGGCAGGAATCCTTCGTGTTCGGTACCCGGGTCGAAGTCGTCGTCTACGGCGTCGACCGTGCGCAGGCGCGTGACGCGCTGGGCGAGGTACTGCGCGAGTTCGACCGCCTGCATCGTCTGCTTCACGCCTGGCAGCCGTCGGAACTGACGCGCATCAATGCGGCGATCACGGCCGGCGCGACCGCCGACATCGATGACGAAATGGCGCAGCTGCTCGCTGACGCAAAGGCCACGGCGCTGCGCGGCGAAGACCTGTTCAATCCGGCCGCCGGCGCGCTCATCGCCGCCTGGGGGTTCCATGCCGACGAATTCCTGCCGCAGCGGCCTGATGCGGCCACGCTGGCGGCGCTGATCGCGGCGCGACCGCGCATGGACGATGTCGACATCGACGCCGGGCCGGCCGGCGGCCATCGTCTGAGCAGCCGCAATGCCGCCGTGCAGTTCGACCTGGGCGGCTATGCCAAGGGTTACGCGCTCGACCGCGCGGCCACGCTGCTGCGCGCGCGCGGCGTGCGCAATGCGTTGATCAATATCGGCGGCAATGTGATGGCGCTGGGCCGCAAGGGGGATCAGCCCTGGCGCGTCGGCATCCAGCACCCGCGCAAGTCCGAGGCGCTGACCAGCGTCGAGCTGCGCGACGGCGAAGCCATCGGCACCTCGGGTGACTACCAGCGCTATTTCGAGCTGGACGGCGAGCGGCTGTGCCACCTGATCGATCCGCGCGATGGCCAGCCGGTGCGCCACACGCAGTCGCTGACCGTGCTGATTCCTGCTGTACCCGGCGCGGGTGCGCGCTCGGACGCCGACAGCAAGCCGCTGTTCATCGCCGGGCGCGATCACTGGCAGGCTTTGGCCGCACGCATGGGCGTCCGTCATGCACTGCGCGTCGATCAGGATGGCAGCGTGACCGCCACATCCGACATGCAGGCACGGCTGCGTTGAGCGCTCAGCGTACGACCCGAAGTGCGCTCTGGCCGGCTGGCATGTCATTCGCCGCCACCACCCGGTTGCGGCCATTGCCTTTGGCCTGGTAGAGCGCGGCGTCGGCTGCGGCGACCAGAGCTTCTATCGAATCCGCGTGCGCGTCGGCGCATGCGAAGCCGATGCTCACCGTCAGTTCGTCCGGCGCTTGCCACGGTCCTGTCTCGACTGCAAGGCGCAGGCGCTCGGAAATCTTCCGCGCCAGTTCGGCCGGTGTGTTGGGCAGCATGACGACGAATTCCTCTCCGCCGAAACGCGCGAGATAGTCGTCGCTGCGCAATTCCGACGCCAGCTTTCGTGCGACCTGACGCAGCATTTCGTCGCCCCGTGCGTGGCCGTAGGTGTCGTTCACCTGCTTGAAGCGGTCGATATCGATCAGTGCGACCGACAGCGGCAGGTTCAGCGTGAGAGCGACGCGGAATTCGTCGCCGAGTCGATGGTCCGCGTCGCGTCGCGTGCCGACCCCGGTCAGCGCATCGACGCGGGCCTCCACCGCAAGTTGTTCGCAGCGCTCTTCCAGTGCGTGGTGCTGCTGCATCAGGCGCGATTTCTGGCGCTGCAGCGCGAGCGATGTTTCGCGCAGTTCGCGCACGCGCAGCCGCAGATGCATCTGCGCCTCGGCCTGTCGCGCGAGTGCCTTCAGTGCGCGTTGCTGCGACGCGTCCAGCGTACGCGGCCGATGGTCGATCACACACAGCGCGCCCAGCGGCAGCTGGTCCGGCGACCACAGCACCACACCGCCATAGAAGCGGATGTGCGGTTCCCCGACCACCAGCGGGCTGTCGGCGAAGCGTTCGTCGAGCGCTGCATCCGGGACGACGAGAACACCGTCCGGTTCGGTGAAGGCATGCGCGCACATCGACACCTCGCGCGATGTTTCGCACACCTGCAGTCCGCAACGCGACTTGAACCACTGCCGTTCGGCATCCACCAGCGACACCAGTGCGATCGGCGTCCCGCAGATCTGCGCCGCGAGCATCGTCAGGTCGTCGAACGCCGGTTCCGGATCCGTATCCAGAAGGTCGAGGCGGTGCAGCGCGTGCAGACGTTTTACTTCGTTGGCGGGTAGGGGGGCCTTCTTCATCGTCACTCAGCGGGTATCGTGCATTTTTTAACGCCTTTTCAGGCTGGAGCTTGAGCAGTGATTTGTATCGGATTTCCGCAATTCGTCCGGGTGGGTGACCGCACGCGGCAAAAAATCCACTGCGTCGTGAAACCCGCCGGGGCCTAACCGGTCTTCCTCTCGTTCTGACCTTCCCGGCACGCCATGACCCTGCACTTCAAAGGCAACAAGCAGTCGCTGCCCAGCCGGCTGTGCGCCGCCTGTGGCCGCGAAATGACCTGGCGCAAGTCGTGGGCGAAGAACTGGGAACAGGTGAAGTACTGCTCCGACGCCTGCCGTCGCAAGGGGGTGCCGCATGGCTGAACTGCGCCATCTGATACTGGTTCTGGGTGATCAGCTCGACGAGGCGTCCGCCGCTTTCGAAGGTTTCGATGCTGCGCGCGATGTCGTGCTGATGATTGAGGCAGCCGGCGAATCGACTCACGTCTGGAGCCACAAGGCGCGCAGCGCGCTGTTCCTGTCGGCTATGCGGCATTTTGCGAAGACGCTGCGCGCGCGCGGCTGGACAGTGGATTACCGCGCGCTGGGTGACGATGCCGAGGCGGCGCTGGTCGATGTCCTCGCGGCGCGCCTCGCGCGGCACCTTCCGTGCAGGCTGGTGCTGGTCGAGCCCGGTGAATGGCGGCTGGAGCAGGCGATCCGCGCGCTGTGTTCCAGCAACGGAATCACGCTCGACCTGCGCGACGACCTGCACTTCATGATGTCGCGCCAGGGTTTCGCCGACTGGGCGCGCAAGTACAAGCAGCCGCGCATGGAGTTCTTCTACCGTCACATGCGCGAGCGGCACGCCGTGCTGATGGACGGCGGCGAGCCGGCAGGCGGGCGCTGGAATTTCGACGCCGACAACCGTGCCGGCTTCGGCAGGCGCGGCCCGGGCCTCGTGCCGGCACCGCTCGCCTTTCCGCCCGACGACGTCACGCGCGACGTGATCCATCTGGTCGAAGCACGCTTTGCCGACCACCCGGGCTCGACTGCACACTTCGACTGGCCGGTCACCCGCACCGACGCACTCGCCGCGCTCGCCGATTTCGTCGAGCATCGGCTCGAACTGTTCGGCCACCATCAGGACGCCATGTGGACCGGCCAGCCCTGGCTGTGGCATGCCCGCATCAGCGCGGCGATGAACCTGAAGCTGATCAGTCCGCGCGAAGTGATCGCCGCGGCGGTCGACGCCCTGCATCAGCGGCGCCTGCCGCTGCAGTCGGTCGAAGGCTTCGTGCGTCAGGTGCTGGGCTGGCGCGAATTCATCCGCGGCATGTACTGGCTCGACATGCCCGGCCTGCGCGACGCCAACCATTTCGGTCACGCGCGCGCATTGCCAGGCTGGTACTGGACCGGCGACACGCACATGCAGTGCATGCGCGCAGCCATTGGCCAGACGCTGCAATACGGCTACGCGCACCACATCCAGCGGCTCATGGTGACCGGCCAGTTTGCGCTGCTGGCGGAGATCGAACCGCAGCAGGTCGAGGACTGGTATCTGGCGGTGTATGTCGATGCGGTCGAATGGGTCGAACTGCCCAACGTCGCCGGCATGACGCTGTACGCGAATGGAGGCCGCTTCACCAGCAAGCCCTATGTGGCGAGCGGCGCCTACATCCAGCGCATGAGCAATTACTGCGACGGCTGCCGCTACAAGCCGACCGAACGCATCGGCGAGCGCGCCTGTCCGGTCACCACGCTGTACTGGCATTTCCTCGATCGTCACGAGGCGGCCTTCGCCGGCAATCCGCGCACCGCGCTGATGGTGAAGAACCTGCAGCGCATCGGCGATGCGGAGCGCGCTGCGCTCCGCATCCGTGCGGCCGGGACGCTGGACAACCTCGACCAGCTTTAGGGTCTGCAGACCCGGGCAATGGCTATTTCAGCCGTTCGTTCGCCACCACGCCCGGGTGATAGGTTTCATAGACGATGACGGGAACACCCAGTGCGCCGAGGTGCTGCTCGACCAGCGGCTTCACGTCGGCCCAGTCCATGCCGCCGACACCCGTGGCCAGTCGCGGCAACGCGATGCTGGTGACGCCGGTGGAGCCGGCGTAGCGCGCCAGCGCCTTCAGTGCGTGGCTGACCGATTCCAGCGTGGCCTTGCCGGGTCGTGCGGCCGGACCTTCACCCACCATTTTCTGGGTCAGCAGATTGAGGATGGTGCGTGTGCTGCCGTCGCTGTCCACGCCGGCCCAGGACCATACCGTGCCGGCATCCAGATGCTGGCCGCGCTGCGCATGCCGGTAGTCGCGCGCCATCGACGGCCAGCGCTCGCGCAGCGCCAGCGCGAGACCGTGGTCGAAGTGTTCCTGCGGCGCAATGCCGTGTGCAATGACCTGAGCCTGGCTCAGCAGAATGTCGCCCGTTACGTACTGAATCATCAATCTTCCCCCTGAAAGCCGCGCGCAGCATGGGTGTTGCGCGTCAGTTCCACAGTACGCGCCCGCTGCATACGGCCTTTGATCGGGGTCAACGGGGTGACGGGCTCAGCGCGCAGGGGCGGGGACGAACAGCAGAAGACCGGGCTGAAGGCGTGAGGGGTCGGGCACCGCGTCGGTGTTTGCGTCCGCAATGCGCGGCCAGAGCCGACCCTGGCCGTACATGCGGGTTGCGATGCCCCACAGCGTATCGCCGGGCTGCACGTGGTACGGCCACCCGGGCAAGCCGGCGTCGTCTTCGGTCACCGGCACGGCCAGGTATTCGCCGGCCAGCAAAAGATCGGGGTCGCCGATCATGCGCAGCCCGGGCACGAACCTGCTGGCGATGTTGTGCCGCTCGCGGATGAACGCCCATTCGCGCGCATCACCGAGCAGCCGCTTTGCGATGCCCTCCAGCGTGTCGCCGCGGCGCACGGTGTACAGCGCTTCGCCCTGGAAGGCGCCCGCGGCCGGTTCGATCTTGGATTCGACGGCGGCATCGGGCGGCTCACCCGCACTGGCGGCCACATTGCCCACCGAGCCGGACAGGTGCGCAAACAGCATGGCCAGCGCCGGGTCGGCGGCACGCTGCGAGGCGTCCCACAGCAGCGCACTCAGGCGCTGTGCGTCGGCACCGAGCCACGCCGGGTCGAGCGCCCCCGGATCGCGCCGCAGCAGTTCCTGCAGTGTGACGGCCGCGGCGACATCGTTGCCGGTTTGCAACTGCGCGATCGCCTGGGCCACTGCGCGGCGGGCGCGCTTCTCTGTTGTTTCGGGTTCGGACGCCTGTTGGGCCGCCGGTGCCGTGCCGGCGAGCTCGCCGGGAGAGGGCGCGTCTTCGGACGCGCTGAAGGTCAGCAGTACGACGCCGATGGCCAGCAGCGCCAGCATGACGAGCGCACCGTACAGCAGGGTCCGGGACGAACGTGCGGCGATCGGTGCCGTCGCCGCTGCGGGTGCAGACTCCGGCTCGGGGGCCGGCGCGGGTGGCGCGGGTGGCGCACGTCCGGGCGCGACGGTCGGCGCAGCGGGGGCTGGCGCGGCGGGCTCACGGACGGCCGCCTCCGGTTCGGCGGCGGGCAGGGCCATCGGGATGGCCGGCGGCGCAACGGCGGGGGCAGCTGGAACAACCGCGGGGGTGGCAATCGCGAACAGCCGCCCGTCCGGCGAGCGCATGTGCAGTGCCGGTGCGCCCCACTCCACCTCGTGACCGCGGGCGAACAGGAAGGCGCGTGCCGACGTGAGCGCGGCATCCACCGGCTGTCCGGCGGCGAGGTAGCGATAGAAGTGGCGCGACAGCTCGACCGCAGCCTTGTCCGGAATCGCGAACTGCATCGCGATCACCGCCGGCACGCCGCGCCGGATCAGCGTCTGCGCGATGCCGCCGAACGGGTCGACCGGCGATACCGCGCCACCCATGCAGCTGTTCAGGAACACCAGCCGCAGATTGGCCAGATGATTGCGCAACAGCACGCCCAGCCGGCGCCCGGTCAGCGGATCGGGGGCGCGGTCCGGTGTGTCGCTTTCCAGCAGCAGCAGACCGTCGCCGCCGTTGAAGTCGCCATGACCGATGAAATGCAGCACGTGCGGGCGCACCGTCAGCAGCGCTTCGTCCAGCCGCTCCAGGGTCGCGTTCTCCAGCCGCGTGATGCCGATCAGGCCGCGCTTGGTCAGCGGCGCCAGCGCCTGGTCGAGCCGCGCCAGTTCGTCGCCGATGCTCAACGGCGCCAGACCGCCCGGAGCGGCGAATGCGATCAGCACGCGCAGCGGCGGCGCAATGCTCAGCGTCGGCGTGGGTTCGTCGACATCGAGCCAGCGCACCACCGGCTTCATCCGGTCGGAGAAAAGGAAGTCGTCCTTCTCCGGGCTGTACAGGAACTCCCAGGGCAGGCGACCCAGTTCCGGCGTGTCGGTGGTGTCGATGACGAAGCGCAGGCCCTTGCCCTGCTGCGGATCGATGCCGCGCAGGCGGTGTTCGATGCCCGGTCGCAGGGTCGGTCCGAACAGGGCCTTGTACAGCAGGGTGCCGGCGTCGCGCGCCTGGGCGGCCGTGGGCAGGCCATTGTGGGCAAGTGCGCCGGGGGGGCGCCGCAGGGTGTCGCCAACCGGTGCGCCGCGCATCGCGTCCTCGATCGCCGGTGCATCGATTGCACAGTCGCCGCTGAATCCGTCGGCCGTCGTCGGGCTGTTGATGTCCACCGTGTAGCGGCCGGCCTCGGCATAGGAAAAGCGTACCTTCAGCGAGGCATAGGTGGGTGCGGCGTCGGGCATGTCGGGCGGGGGCGGGACCGCGTCCGCGGGGTCGGCCGGTGCAGGGGACGGCAGCCGCTCGATGTCGGCCACCGCCAGCACGACCTCGGCCGCCAGATTGCCTTCCGGCACCAGTACGGTGACCGAGCCGAGATAGGGCGGCAGGGCGCTGAACGGCGTCGCGTCCACCATCACCGGCAGCACGTGGCCGGCCGGGTCCGGCCAGCGGCGGCGGGCGATTTTCAGTTCGGTGCGGGTGTAGTGGCCTTCGGCAACCGCTGCGGGCGACAGCAGGAACACGAACAGGTCGCTGCTTTCGATGGCGCTGCGGATGCGGTCGTCGTAGTTCAGGCCGGCCGGCAGGTCTTCACGGTCGAAGAATACATCGTGTCCGGCGGCCTGCAGCGCGGCATTCACGCCTTCGGCACGCGCACGGATTTCCGACGCGTAGGACAGGAAGATCTTCAACGGCTGGCTCCGGCGCTGCCCGATGACCGGTCGGTCATCCGTTCTGGCAGGCGTGCCGAGTATAGACCGGGCGCCGCCCTGCGGCGCCCGGCAGGGCGTCAGTCTGCGGGTTCGGCCGGATCGTGGGCGGCTGCCGGGGCTTCGAGGCCGGACACGGTGGCGTGCGTGGTGCGGGCCAGATGCTGGCGTGTATGGCCGTGCGTGGGCAGCGACGGCAGCAATTCGACCTGTGCCACGGTGCGCGGTGCGCGCGCGAGCCGGCACACCGACTGCCAGAAGGTGGTGTCGCCAATGTAAAGGGCGGCTTCGGACAGCTCGCCGTGTGCGTCGAGATAGCGCAGGCGGACCGGCTTGACCGCGCGGCCGGCGTCGATCGCCGCCTGGAACATCGCGGCGCGAAACGGCAGCACGCTGCGTCCGTCGGTCGTCGTGCCTTCCGGAAACACCATGACGCTGCGGCCGCAGCTCAATGCGCTGACCAGCGTGTTGCGTACCTCGGCTGCGGAGTTGCGGCTGGTGCGCCGGATGAACACCGTTTCATTGCGCGCGACCAGCCAGCCCAGTACCGGCCAGCTGCGGATTTCGTCCTTGCAGACGAAGCCGAGCGGCGAAATCGCATTGATGACGAACACGTCGACCCACGAAATGTGATTGCTCACCAGCAGCTGGCCCGGACGCGGCAACGGTCCGCCGGCCTGCAGTTCGACGCCGAGCACGCGCAGCAGGCGGCGTGACCACTGCGCCTTGATCTTGCGTTGCGTGCGCGCCGACACCAGCGGATAGATCAGCGCCACGCGTGCACAGCCGTCGGCCAGATGCACGGCCAGGCGCGAAATCCGCCAGCTCATGCGCAGCCCGGCGCGCAGGCCGCGGTCGGAGGCGTTACTGACGGGCTGACGGGCGGGCGGGCTTTCGAAGGTCAAGGCGGATGCGTCGAAAAAGTCGGCTGAGATATCGATCAGTGACATGGCGCGTGTCCTCGCATTCTGCCTGATGGTTTGCCCGATGGTTCGACCAGGGTGCCCGGCTCAGGCAGCGCGCTGCACGAAGTGCCTGGCATAGCGCGCGTCCAGCCGTGACAGGGTGAGCAGCAGCGGCAGATCGGCCGTATTGAAGTCCGGGTCCCAGGCCGGTTCGCCGCACACGTCGGCACCGGCGCGCAGGTAGCCCTTGACCAGCGGCGGCACGACGCAGGCCGGATGCGGTGTCAGCCGCTCCAGCGGCAGGCGTACCTTGGGGAACACGCGGTACTCGGGAGGGGCCATGCGCTCGCTCAGGCTGTTGAAGATCGCCGCGGCGTTGTGACCGCCGTCGGCCATGCTGATGCTGGCGCAGCCGATCAGGTACTGGTAGCCGCCGTCGAGCAGGTAGCGCGCAAGGCCTGACCACAGCAGCGCGATCACCGCGGCGTTGTTGCGGTAGTCCGGGTCGATGCAGGAGCGGCCGATCTCGACGATCTGCGAGCGCAGGTGATCGAGCCGCCCGAGGTCGAATTCGGTTTCCGAGTAGTAGCCGCCGGTGCGACGTGCCGCGTCGGGCGCCAGGATGCGGTAACAGCCGACGATGCGGCCGTTGTCGTCATCGCGCACGATGAGGTGGTCGCAGTGCGGATCGAAGCGGTCGCTGTCCACGCCGTGCGTCGGCGTCTCGAGCCGCGCGCCGAGTTCCTCGGCAAAGATGCGCCAGCGCAGTTTCTGCGCCGCCAGGATTTCGGATTCGCAGTTCGCCAGCGTGACGCTGAGATTGCGCTGGGCACGCCGCTCGCGTGCGGTATTGACCTGAAGCATGCAGGCGGTCTCCGTGAAGGGTCGCCTTCACGATAGGTGCGCAGTGTTCAGGCGATGTGACGCAGCGGCGACACGACGGTTACAGCGGCAACCTTCAGGGCTGTCCGAGAAAGCGCAGCGCCAGCAGCGTGATGTCGTCGGCCTGGGCGTGTGCGCCGCAGAATGCGCGCGTGGCGTCGCGCACCGCGCCTATGGTCTGCAGCGCGCTGCCGCGCGCTGCGCCGGTGACGGCGGCGAGCAGGCGCGCTTCGCCGAACTGTTCGGCGGCTTCGTTCTCCGCCTCCGTCACGCCATCGGTGTACAGCAGCAGCAGGTCGCCGCGCGCCAGCCGGGTTTCGCCAAGCGCATAATCGATCGCCGGATCGATGCCGGCGATCGGGTTGCGCGGTACCTTGAGCAGCGAAGCCGGTTCGCCCTGTCGCGCGATGACCGGCCGCATGTGACCGGCATTGGCGAAGCGGAAGCTGCCGTTGCCGGTGTCCAGCAGGCCGATGAACAGGCTGGCGAACAGCAGACGGTCGTTGTTCAGCGCCAGCTTGCGGTTGATGCGTTCCATCACGCGTTCGAGATGGCCCTTCTGGCCCTGCTTGCGGCCGGCTTCCGAGCGCAGCGTGGTCAGCGTACGCATCATCAGCAGCGCGGCCGGCATGCCCTTGCCGCACACGTCGCCGATGGCGACGAACAGGCGCTTCTCGTCGATGAAGAAGGCATCGAAAAAATCGCCGCCGACTTCGCGCGCCTGCTGGATGCTCGCTTCGCATTCGATTTCGAAGTGCTCGGGGAACAGCGGCGAGCGCATTGGCAGCATGCCGGTCTGGATTTCCTGCGCGGTGCGCATTTCCGACTGCAGCCGGTCGAGCAGCATGGAGTTTCGTACGCGGTCGATGACCTGCTGATTGGTCTTGCGCATGCGCGCCGCCATCATGCCGAGCAGATTGCGCGCGACGCGCGGCAGTGGCAGCAGTTCGGAAAAGAACTGGTGGGCATCGATCAGCAGCAGGCGGGTACCGGGTTCGGCCACCACCCAGGCCGAGGCGGGTTCGCCGTCGATGATGGACAGCTCGCCAGCGCACTCGCCGGCCGCGATCACGCTGTAATCGCCGCCCTGTGGCGTATCGAGATGCACGCGCAGCCGACCGGTCAGCACCAGCGCCACGTGCTCGTTCGATACGCCGGGCGCCAGCACGACGTACTCGTCGGGGTAATCGCGCTGAGGGCAGTGCGCGAGCAGACCTTCGATCAGGGCGTACGGCACTTCGCGGAACAGTTCGATGCGGGAAATGAAACCGAGTGCCCGCCGCTCGCCACCGCTGCGCCGATCCGCGGCAATGCGCGCGCCATCGCCGGCGGTCAGCGGGAAGGCTGGGGCGGGGCGGCGCCGGCGTTCGATGCCGCGGCGGATCGGTGCCCGGCCCTGAGCCGGTCCGGCGCGGCCGGGTCGGGTCCATGCGAGCGTCAGCTGGTTGCGCGCGCCGACGCGCTCGTAGCTGACCTGATCGGCAAACTGGCGCACCAGATGCACGCCGAGGCCGCCCACGCTCGCCTCTTCCAGCGTGGCCGGAGCGACCGGATCGGGCAGCGCGAGCGGGTCGAATTCGCAGCCATCGTCGGCAATGACCAGCTTGACCGACTGCGGTTCGAGGATGAGATCCAGCGCCAGCGTGTGCGGCGCCTCGTCTTCGAAGGCGTAGCTGACGATGTTGGCCACCAGCTCCGACACGCACAGATCGAGCCGGAACGTGAGCTCGCTGCCCAGCTCGAAACTGTCACCCAGCGTGCGCAGCCAGGCGCTGGCGGCGGAAATCGCGCCGCTGTCGTTGATCAGCCGCAGGCTGCGGCGCGCATGGGCGCTATGCATCGGCGCCCCCTGCAGGCATGTCGAGCGGACTCAGGCGTCGAGCGCCGCGCGCGCCGTGTCGAGATCGGTGCACAAGGTGAGCAACTGATCGACACCGGCGGTCTGCAACACGCGCAGCACCATCGGTTGGGCACCGAACAGCACCAGCTTGCCACCGCGCGCGGCCTGGCCCCGGGCGCCCGCGAGCAGCGTCCGGATGCCGATCGAGGCGACGAAACTGACGTCCGACAGGTCGACGGCGATCTTCGCCTGGTGCGTGCTGGTCAGATAGGTGAAGGGCTGATCCAGCGTCTGCGCGCCTTCGATGTCGAGCCGGCCGTCCAGCCGGATCAGGGTGATGTCGCCATCCAGCGTCTGGCTGTCCATTTTCATATGCTCGCTCCCGTGGTGCCCGGTCGCCGACTGGGGGCGACCGAACGAGCCCTGCAGCTTGTTTCATTTCCATGTCAGGCGTGTGACAGCGCTTTGGGGTCTGTTCTCATTTGATTCGTCCCTCACGTGTGCAGCCATGTGGCGCACGGCTTGCGCGACCGGCCCGAGGGCAACGTGACGCACGAATCAGATGAGAACCGAACCCGGGCGCTTCACTCCGTTGGCGCATCGCCCCAACGCGGCACCAGATCGTGTGGCACGCGCAGCTGATCGAGCACGCGCGCCACGACGAAATCGACCAGGTCGTCGATGCCCCGGGGCTGATGATAGAAGCCGGGCGACGGCGGCAGGATCACCGCGCCGTTGCGCGACAGGCTCAGCATGTTCTCCAGGTGCAGCGTGGAGAAGGGTGTTTCACGCGGCACCAGGATGAGCTGCCGGCGTTCCTTCATCACCACGTCGGCGGCGCGCTCGATCAGGCTCGACGCCAGGCCGTGGGCGATCGCCGCCAGCGTGCCCATCGAGCACGGGCACACCACCATGGCGTCGGGCGGGTTCGAACCGGAGGCGGGCGGGCAGTTCCAGTCCTCGCGGCCGAACACTTCGAGCTGGCCGGGCGGGGCATTGAAACGTCCGGACAGTTCGCGTGCGGCCTGCGCAGGATTGGCTGGCAGCAGCAGATCCATCTCCTGCCGGGCCACGATCTGCGCCACTTGCGAATAGACCAGCCACACCTTGCAGCCGGCGCCGAGCAGGCATTCGATCAGGCGCAGGCCGTACGGCATGCCGGAGGCGCCGGTCAGCGCGACGAGGACGGTCGGCGGTGCAGCGGGGGACGTGCGCATCAGGTTTTCTCCTGCATCAGTCGCGCGGCGACGATGCCGTTGAGGATGCCGAACAGCAGTGCGGCGCCGAAGAACACCGGTGCCAGATTGAACAGGCCGTCATGCGGCACCAGCCACAGGCGCGCCAGCACCAGTTGCGCGCCGATGTGGGCAAACGCGGCCGCGACTGAGCGGCCGACCGGACCGAGCCAGCGCCAGGACACGGTCTGCAGCGCTCCGAGCACCGCCAGACTGGCCAGTGCGCCGGCACCGGCCAGAAAGAAGCCGGGTGCGAGAAACTGGCCGGCGAGCAGGCTGCCGGCGACCACCCGCAGCACGCTCACCCAGGCCGCGTCGCGCCAGCCGTGGCGCGCCAGCACAATCAGGATGACGATATTCGCCAAACCGGGCTTGACGCCCGGCAGCGGACTCGGAATCGCCGCCTCGACCAGTGACGCGGCGATTGCAGCCGCCGCGTAACGCGCCAGCCGGCGGTCGCGCGCACTCGGCTCGACCTGCAGCGTCGTGGCGGCTGGCAACATCAGAATGCCACCGTGTCATGTGCACCGTCCGGGCCGACCAATTGCAGCGATATGTGGCTGGGCGCGCACACCGCGACGCTGCCGTTGCGGGTCAGCCAGCCCTGGTGCACGCAGTACTGGCGCGGGCCCGGATCGGCGGCGATGCGCGCCCTGCCCGGTTCGACTTCGATCACCGTCTGGCCGCGCGCGGCGAGGGCGCCCTCCAGGGCGACGCGATGCGTGCCGGTCAGCGGCAATTCGGCCACGATGCGCCCGTCCAGCCTGACCTGTGCCAGGGCCGGTGCGCTGCGGCCCCATTGCGCGGCCGCTGTCGCCGCGGTGGCGAGCAGGCCGGCGGCGATGACCAGCCAGTCGCCTGGCCGCACTGCCTTCATTTATGCGCCGAAGCCAGCGAGCGGTGGCGCACCAGTACGCGCGCCGCGCTGCGGAAGTGTTCGGCCAGCCACTGCGCCATATACACGGAGCGATGCTGACCACCGGTGCAGCCGATGGCCACGGTGAGATAGCTCCGGCTGTCCTTCACATAGCAGGGCAGCCAGTCGCGCACGAAGCGTGCGATGTCGTCGCGCATGCGGATCACCTCTGCGTGACCTTCCAGGAAATCGATCACCGGCTTGTCCTGTCCGCTCTGCGGTCGCAGCACGACGTCGTAATACGGATTGGGCAGGCAGCGCACGTCGAACACCAGATCGGCGTCGAGGGGGATGCCGTGCTTGAAGCCGAACGACTCGAACATCAGCGTCAGCCCGGTCGCTTCGTCGACTTCGACCACGTCGCGCACCCACTTGCGCAATACCGACGCCTGCAGGTCACTGGTGTCGATGCGATGACCCAGTTCGACGATCGGCGCCAGCAACTCGCGTTCGCGCCGGATCGCCTCGCCGAGCGAGGTCTGGTCGTCGCCCAGCGGATGGCGGCGGCGTGTTTCGGAAAAGCGCGCGATCAGTGTGGCGTCGCGCGCGTCGAGAAACAGCGTCTGCAACTGGGTGCCGTTGCGCAGCACCCCCATCATTGGCGGCAACGCTTCCATGCTCTTGCCGGAACGCACGTCCACCGCGATGGCGACCCGGCTGTAGCCGGCCTCGCGCAAATGTCCGACCAGTTGAGGCAGCAGCGGCGCCGGCAGGTTGTCGACGCAAAAGAAACCGCCATCTTCCAGCACATTGAGCGCCACGCTCTTGCCGGAACCGGACATGCCGCTGATCAGTACGAGGCGCATGGCGCCGCGCCGCAATTCATTCACCTTGATTCACCCTGCAAATGGATGTTCATGCATGCAACATGCTTGACTCTGACCGGCCGCAATCTACGCTTGAAGCTCGGGCCTGCGCCGGACCCCTTGTTCGACCGTCCGCCACAGGCCGTCCATGATGATCCAGACGGGGGCGTCACAGGCGATTTTCTGCAAGGTCTGACATGTCGCCACACCGTGTCCGGATTTCCGCCCGCTGCACGTCCACATCGAAGGAGCCCGGCATGCGATATCTCAGACTTCAGCGCAGTCAGGCCAACAGGCGGCGTTCCGAGCGGGATGCTGATCGTTCGGGGCCGCGCACCGAACCGGTGCAGAGTGATCCGCTGGCCCGCGAGTATCCCGCACCCGCCGAGCCGGCACCGGCAGCGCCGGCTGTCAGCCCGCGCAAACTGAAGTCGGGTTGAATCGCTCACGAGCCATCCGTCGGCATGATCCGCAGGTGCCCGGCCGCTTCGCGCCGACCGATGTTGGCCAGGATCTGCAGGCGATGGCTGTCCGTTGTCGAGCCCCAGCAGGCGATTTCATCGCGCGAGCGCAGGCAGCCCAGGCAGAGCGCCGTGGCGGGATCAAGCTGGCAAACGCCGGTACAGGGTGAAGCAATCATTTGGGTCGTCTTGAGTTGAAAGCACGGGCCACGCGCGACGCGACCGGACGGTCGAGTTGCGCGCTGATCCAGTACGCCACATCCACCAGTTTCTGCAGATCGATGCCGGTGTGCACGCCGGCATCATCGAACAGGTAGACAAGGTCTTCGGTCGCAACGTTTCCGGTCGCGCCCGGCGCGAACGGGCAGCCGCCCAATCCGCCGACCGAGGCGTCGAACACGGTCACGCCCGCCAGGGCGGCTGCGTAGACATTCGCCCCCGCCATGCCCCAGGTGTCGTGGAAGTGACCGGCGAGCCGCGGCGGCGGCACGCGTCGCGCCACGCGGTCGATCAGCGCGCGCACCCGGAACGGACTGCCGACGCCGGTCGTGTCACCGAGGCTCACTTCGTGACAGCCCATGGCAATCAGTTCGGCCGACAGCGTGGCAACGGTTTCATCGTGGATGGCGCCTTCGTAGGGGCAACCCAGGACGCACGACAGGTAGCCGCGCACCCGCAGACCTGCATCGTGCGCACGTACCGCCACGCGCGCCAGGCGGTCCATCGATTCGGTGATGCTGCAGCCGGTATTGCGTTGCGAGAAGGTTTCCGACACGGCGGCAAAGATCGCGATGTCGGTGCAGCCAGCCTCCAGCGCGGCATCGAGGCCGGTTTCGTTGGGTACCAGGCAGGGGTAGCTGACACCCGGCCGACGATGGAGCTGCTGCATCAGTTCGCCGCTACCGGCCATATTGGGCACGCGGCGCGGTGATACGAAGGCACCGGCTTCAATGTCGCGCAGACCGGCGTCCGACAGTCGACCGATCAGTGCGAGCCGACGCTCGACATCCAGCGCGACCGCTTCGTTCTGCAGGCCGTCGCGCGGACCGACCTCGACGATGCGCACGGCAGCGGGCAGCGCCGCCATCACGAACTGCCAGCCGGCACCCAGCCGGGATGACGCCGCCCGAACAGCGCGTCCAGACCTTCCTGCGCCTCTGCACCGGCATCGAGCCGGTGCTCGATGTCCACCGCCTGATCGAGCGTCTTTTCGTCCACCCGCGGCCGGCCGAGCGCACGCACCAGGGACTTGACCTGCTGCTGCGCACGCGGTCCGCCGAGCAGCAGCGCATCGACCACTTCGCCGATCGCATCGTCAAGCTGTTCAGCCGACGCGGACAGCTCCGACAGCAGGCCGATGCGGTAGGCCTCAGATGCCGAAAAGCGCTCGCCGGTCAGGAAGTAACGGCGCGCGCGCTGCGGTCCGATGGCGGCGATCACGTACGGCGCGATGACGGCCGGTACGCGACCGAGATGGACGCTGTCGAACGAAAACTCGGCGTCAAAACTGGCGATGGCGACGTCGCACGCGGCGATCAGGCCGGCGCCCAGCCCATAGGCCGGGCCCTGTACGCGCGCCACCACGGGTCGCGGGCATTCGGCGACGCTGCGCAGCAGTCGCGCCGCCAGCGCCGGTTCGACGGCGATCAGGCCGCTGCGGTCGAGTTCGAGCGGATCGGAACCGATGCTGAAGCTGTCGCCCAGTGCCGACAGCACGATGGTGCGTACGGCCGGCTGTGCAACCAGATCGTCGATGGCGCCGATCAGCGACTGCGCGAGCGAGGCGTCGAGCAGATTGTGCGCGTGCGGGCGATTCAGCGTCACGATGCCGATGCCGGCATCAACCTCGGTCAGCGCCAGCGCGTCGGCGTTGCGCGTCACTGCGGGTCTCCCTGTACCAGCGGGCCGCCGAGCGCGCGCAGCGGCGCGCCCAGTTCGAAGCCGGGCATCACGACCTCCTCGTCCACGGCGTACAGCTGGCAGGGCAGGCCGTGCGCCTCGCAGCGCGCCAGTGCGTCGGTCACTGCGCCTTCTCCGGCATTCCAGGCCCAGTCGCCGTTCATGTTCAGCGCAAAAGCGCGCGGACGGATACCGATGCGCAGGAAACGGCTGTAGCCGGCGCGACCGCTTTCGGTCAGCAGCGGTACCGCATGCACCAGGTCGACCGGTCGCACCTGTGCGCTCTCGGCGCTACTGGCGGCGGGCAGGCTTGCGCAGGCACAGGCGAACAGCAGGCGCGTCAGATCAGGCTTCATGCAGCGAATTCTCCCCGGAAACGACGGCGGACAGCAGACGGTCGAGCAGGCGCTGCGCGTGGTGTTCGGACGGCATGAGCTGCCGGTGCGCGGCGCTCAGAAAACCTTCGCACACCGCGTGATCGAACATCGCGAGCAGCGGGTCGAAGTAGCCCGCGGTATTCAGCAGGCCGCACGGTTTGCGATGCAATCCGAGCTGCGCCCAGGTGAGAATTTCGCACAGTTCGTCCAGCGTGCCAAAGCCGCCGGGTGCCGCGACGAAGACGTCCGCCAGTTCCGCCATCAGTGCCTTGCGCTCGTGCATGCTGCCCACCACGTGCAGCATGCTCAGATCGCCATGGGCGACTTCGCGATCGAGCAGGTGACGCGGAATGACGCCGATCACCTCTCCGCCGGCCGCCAGTGCCGCGTCCGCGAGGATGCCCATCAGACCGATATTGCCACCACCATAGACCACGCCGTGGCCGGCGCGCGCGATGAGCGTGCCCAGTTCGGCGGCGGCGTCGCGATAGAGGAGGCGGTCACCCTCGCGGGAGCCGCAGAACACACAGACGCGCATCGGACAGTACGAAATTCGGGTTGGAGAAAGCCTGCACCGGCGAGTATGCCCCGGCCTCGGCCGCCCTGCGCGGGGCGAGCCTTGCGGCGCGCAAAGTTTTCCGGCGCCGGATCGGACCTCAGTCGAGAAACTTCGCCCGGGCGATACGCCACTCCTGCGGCCCGTCGAGCGTGCGCGAGCAGCCCAGCGGGACCGGCTCGGCGCCCGGCTTCATTTCCGTCTTCGAGCGGTCGCCGGTGCCCACATTCATGTGAAAGCGGTCGAGCCACACCATGACGGTGCGCGTCGGATGGCTGTTCGCCACCAGCAGCTGCACCGAGTTGCGCGACACGCAGTGGCCGGCGAAATCCTGGCTGAAGGTGACGAACTTCGTCGGGTCTTCGTCCTCGGCCCACGCCATCGGGCCGCACAGCGCGAGCAGCAGCGCACACATCGTTTTCCGCATTGTTTCCTCCGGATACTCGGGTCATCGGACGACCCGCAGATCTCTGATGCCGACCAGCCGCCGGTGTTCCGCGCCTTGGCCCGCAGTTTAATGACAACAGACCCTGGCAAGCCTACCGTCGCGTTCCGGGAGCAGTTCGATATTGCACTGCACAATGCACGATCGTTTCGGGTTACCATTCAAGGAATTCAACGCCTTGGACTGCGCTGCCCATCGTGTCTGCTCTCGAACCTCATCCCGCGATCGCTCCTCCGCCCGGCTGCATGGTGCAGGTGTCGCGCGGCGTCCACTGGTTGCGCATGCCGGTCGCTTTCGCACCCGGCCATGTGAATCTGTGGGCGATCGAGGACGAGGCGGGGGACGGCGTCGACAACGGACCATGCTGGACCCTGGTGGACGCAGGTTTTCCCGACGACGCGACGCGCGCCAACTGGACGGCCGCCCTGAACGGCGACCTCGCCGGTCGCCCGGTGCGGCGCATCCTGATCACGCACTGCCACCCCGACCATTTCGGTCTGGGCGAGTGGCTCGCGAAGCAGACGGGTGCACGCATCTGGATGTCGCTCGGCGAATACATGACGGCGCAGGCCTGGTTCGGCACCGTACCGGCGTCGGACCGGGGTCTGATGGCGGATTTTTTCGTCCTGCACGGTCTGGGTGCCGGACACACCGATGCCATGCGCCGTGAAAGCGGGCGTTACCGGCAGGTCGTCGGCGAGCTGCCGGTGGCGATGCGGCGCATCCTGCCCGGCGAAACCCTGCGCATCGGCGGTGACGACTGGACCGCCATCGCGGGCTACGGTCACTCGCCGGAGCATCTGTCCTTCCACCGCGCCAACGATCCGGTACTGATCGCCGGTGACATGCTGTTGCCGCGCATTTCGCCCAATACGCCCACGCTGGCCTACGAGCCGGAGGTGGACGCGGTCGGTCAGTACCTCGATTCGATCGAACTTTTTCGCGCGCTGCCCGACCACACCGTGGTGCTGCCGGCGCACGGCGATCCGTATGTCGGCATCGCCGCACGCGTGGATGCGCTTCAGGCGCACCATGCAGAACGCCTCGCATTGATCGTGAGCCTGTGTGCCGAGCCGCAAACCGCGGCGGCGCTGCTGCCATCGCTGTTCAAGCGCGAACTCGACAGTTTCCAGACCCGCTTTGCCATGGGAGAGGTGATTGCCCACCTCAACCACCTGTGGCAGACGGGTCGCCTGCGCCGCCTGCCGAAGCAGGACGGCGTGCTTCGTTACACCCAGCCATAACCAGTTTCCGGGGGAGCCAGAGCCATGAATAAACCAGCCACCAAAGACACCACACAGCCCGAGGCGTCGTCCCTGCCTGATCCGGCAGAAGTCGCCAAGACCTATGCCCAGGTTGCCGAACGTGCGTCCAAGCTGCTCGGTGACCACGTGCAACGACAGCTCAAGCGCGGGATCACGCCGCCAGCCGACGAACTGGGCATCGCCCAGGCCTTCATGGACATGACGTCGCATCTGCTGTCCAACCCGTACAAGCTGGCGCAGGCGCAGATGGGGCTGGTGTGGGACTACTACACGCTCTGGCAGCAATCGATGCTGAAATTCATGGGTGTCGATGCCGCCCCGGTGGTCACGCCGGTCAAGGGCGACAACCGCTTTCGCGGCGAGGAGTGGCAGAGCCACTTCCTGTTCGATTTCTTCAAGCAGAGCTACCTGATTTCGGCGCGCCACATCCATGACGTGGTGAGCAACGTCGAAGGCATGGACGAACACACGCTGCAGAAGGTCAATTTCTTCACCCGCCAGACCATCAACGCATTCAGTCCGAGCAATTTCGCGCTGACCAACCCCGAAGTGCTGCGCGAAACCGTGCGCAGCCACGGCCAGAACCTGCTGAAGGGCTTCAACAACCTGTTGCGCGACATCGAGGACGGTGACGGCCAGCTGCGTGTGCGCATGACCGACACCACGGCGTTCGAACTGGGCCGCAACGTGGCCACCACGCAGGGCAAGGTGGTGGGCGAGAACGCATTGATGCAGCTGCTGCAGTTCAATCCGACGACCGAACAGCAGTTCAAGCGCCCGCTGCTCATCGTGCCGCCCTGGATCAACAAGTACTACATCCTCGATCTGCGCGACTCGAACAGCTACATCAAGTGGGCGACCGACCAGGGCCACACCGTTTTCGTGATCTCCTGGGTCAATCCGGACGAAAAGCTGTCGCAGCTGACCTTCGAGGACTATGTGGAACAGGGCCCGCTGGCTGCACTCGACCTGATCACGAAGCAGACCGGCGAAACCGAAGTGAATGCTGCCGGCTACTGCCTCGGCGGCACGCTGCTGGCCACCACGCTGGCCTATCTGTCGGCGAAGAAGGACAAGCGGATCGCCAGCGCGACCTTCTTCACCACGCTGATCGACTTCTCCGAACCGGGCGAGCTGGGCGTGTTCATCGATGAGAAGGCGGTCGAAGGGCTGGAAAAGAAGATGTTCTCGCGCGGCTATCTCGAAGGGTCGGAAATGGCCGGCACCTTCAACATGCTGCGTTCGAACGACCTGATCTGGTCATTCGTCGTGAACAACTACCTGATGGGCCGCGAGCCCTTCCCGTTCGACCTGCTGTACTGGAATTCGGATTCGACCCGCATGCCGGCCTGCATGCACAGTTACTACCTGCGCCAGATGTACATCCACAACAAGCTGCGCGAGCCGGGTGGCATCACCGTGCTCGGTGAAGCGATCGACATCCGCAAGATCAAGCAGCCGGTGTATTTCATCTCCGCGATCGAAGACCACATCGCGCCGTGGAAGAGCACCTACACCGGCGCCACCCTGCTGTCCGGCCCGACCCGCTTCGTGCTTGGCGGCTCCGGTCACATCGCCGGCATCGTCAATCCGCCGGCCGCCAACAAGTACGGGTACTGGACCAATGCCTCGCCCAAGCTGGCAGCCGACGCCGACGCGTGGCTGGAGGGCTGCACGCAACACACCGGTTCATGGTGGACCGACTGGCAGCAGTGGGTGACCGCGCTCGACGCCGACATGGTGCCCGCGCGCGACCCGGCCAAGGGCAAGCTGAAGGTGATCGAAGATGCGCCGGGCCGTTACGCCAAGCTGCGTCTGGACACGGTGAAGGGTTGATGCGGGCGTGAAACCCGGGGGCGCAGGGCGTCCCCGGGTTTCATCTGCGGCCGCTGCCGCCGGTGAAGTCCGCCACCCGCCGCAGCAGGTGGGTTTCGTCGTAGGGCTTGCCGAGATATTCGTTCACGCCGATCTCGCGTGCATAGGCCTGATGCTTCTCGGCGATGCGCGAGGTGATCATCACGATGGGAATGTCGCGCGTGCGTTCGTCAGCGCGCACCTTCAACGTCAGCTCGAAGCCGTCCATGCGCGGCATTTCGATATCGACCAGCATGACCGCCGGCAGCTTGTCGGCCATCTTTTCCAGCGCATCGACACCATCCTTCGCCGTGATGACGCGGTAGCCCTCGCGCTCCAGCAGCCGGCTGCTCACCTTGCGCACGGTCAGCGAGTCGTCGACCACCATGATCAGCGGCGGCAGGGCTTCCGGCACTTCCGGCACGGCGCGCACGATGTCGGGTCGGTCGGCCATGCGACCGATGCGCGACGCCAGCGACACCGGGTTGATGATGAGCGTGACTTCGCCGTCCGCCAGCACGGTGGCGCCGGCGATGCCGGCCAGCCGCGACAGTTGCGGTCCGACCGGCTTCACCACCACTTCCTGGTTGCCGCGCAGCCCGTCTGCCTCCAGCGCCATCAGTTCGTTGCCGGCGCCGAGCAGCAGCAGCCAGGTGCCGGTGCCCGGCTGGGCATCGGCATTGCCGAGCAGGCGGGGCAGGTAATGATAGGTGTAGTGGTGGTCCATCCAGTCCTGGCCACCGGCCAGACGGAGCGCAACCGCTTCGTCGTCGCTCAGCTCGCGTGCGTGCTTCACCATCGACGACGGAATGGCGTAGGTCTTGCCGCCGCTGCTCACCAGCAGTGATTGGGTCACCGCCAGCGTCATCGGCAGCGACAGCCTGAAACGCGTGCCGCGACCGGCGTCCGACGTGGTTTCGATACGGCCGCCGAGGGCGGTCGTGGCGCTCTTCACCACGTCCATGCCGACACCCCGGCCCGCCAGTTCCGACAGCTGTTCGGCGGTCGAGAAGCCCGGTTCGAAGATGAGACCGATCAGCCGGCGTTCGTCCGCCTCCTCGTCCGCCCCGAGCAGGCCGCGTTCGATGGCGCGCGCGCGGATGCGTTCGAACGCCAGACCGCCGCCGTCGTCGACCAGTTCGATGACGACCTCGTTGGTCTGCTGGGTCAGCGAAATGACGATTTCGCCGGTTTCCGACTTGCCTGCCGCTTCACGTGTCGCGCGTGGCTCGATGCCGTGGGCTACCGCGTTGCGCAACAGGTGCTCGATGGGACCGGTCATCTTTTCCAGCACTTCGCGGTCGAGTTCGATGCGTGTGTTGGTCAGTTCAAGATTGACCTTCTTGCCGGTTTCCTTGGCCGACTGGCGAGCCACCCGGTACAGCCGGTCTTCCAGTGTCGAGAACGGCACCATGCGCACCGACATCAGTGCCTGCGACAGGTCGCGGTTCAGCCGCGCCTGCGACTGGATGGCGGTGTCGGCCGCATCGAGGTTGCGCACCAGGTTGTACTGCACCGTGGTCACGTCGGACAGGCTTTCGGCCATCATGCGCGACAGTTCCTGGAAGCGCGTGAAGCGATCCATTTCGAGCGGGTCGAACTGTTCGTGCTGTGCTTCGGCCGCCGCCATGCGCGACTGCATCTGGCTTTCGGCCTGTATTTCGATCTCGCGCAGCTGGCTGCGCAGACGCTGTACGTTCTCGGTCAGGTCATTCAGCGAACCACGCAGCGAGCGCAGCTCGCCCTCGATCCGGGTGCGCGCGATGCTCATTTCACCCGCTTCGTTCACGAAGCGGTCGACCATGTCGGAGCGCACGCGCACCGACGGACGCTCGCGCGCCGCGCCGGCATCGCCCTCGGCTGCAGGCGTCGGGGCCGCCGCGTCCTCGGTCGCCACGGTCTCCGGAGTCAGCGCTTCTCCGCGTTCCAGCTTCGCCACCAGTTCTTCGCAGCGGTCATAGCCGAGGTCGAGCTCGTCGAGCAGCAGCGCACGATCGTCCGGCGCAGAAGGCTGTTCGATCAGCGTTTCCATGCTGTGCACCAGATCGCCGAAGCGCATCACGCCGGCCATCCGGGCACTGCCCTTGAGCGTATGCAGCTGCCGGCGCAATGCGTCCGATGCACTCAGCGCACCGGTGTCGTCGCGCCAGCTGCGCAGTTCGCTGCCGATTTCCCGCAGCAGGTCATGGGCCTCCTCGATGAAGATCGGCAGCAGCTGATGATCGATCTCATCCGGTACCACGGAGGCCTGCCCACTCTCGACTGGCGCAGCGGCGCGGGCGATCGGCAGGCGTGCCATTTCGAACGGCTGCGCATCATTGCCGGCTGCTCCGGCAAGAACGTATTCATCCGGCAGCGTGACCTTTTCGAATGCAGTCACCGGCGGCAGTTCGTCTGCGATGACGTCCGGTTCGGGTTCGACCGGGGCCGTCACGTCGTGTGCGATGTCGATCGCGTCGGGTTGCAGCGGTTCGGGCGCTTCCGCCAGCACTTCGGTGACATTGCCAACCGGGGTGATGTCCATGTCCGGCAGTTCGAGCACCTGCACCTCGATGGTCTCCGGGACCACGGGGGCGACGCCGAACAGCGCATCCAGCCGGGCGATCAGTTCCGGCGCAGGGGTCGCGATCGCACCGCCGCCGATGGCGGCGATCTGCGCTTCCAGCGTGCTGGCGGCGCTGTTGAGCAGCGCAGACTGGTCGGCTTGCGGTGCCTCGCCGCGCGCTTCGCAACGCAGCAGCGCATGTTCGAGCGCGCGCGCCAGCGCGCTGATGTCGTCCTGATTCACGGTGAGCGAAATGCCGCCCAGCGTATGCGCGGCGAGCAGGCTGTCCTGGCTCGGGCGCAGCGACGGATTGATGTGCAGTCGCGTCAGTTCGCGCCGCAGCGTGGCGACGTGGCCACGCGCCTCGGCGAGAAAAAGGTCGAACAGCGTGCGGTCGGCGCCGGCATCGAGTGCGCGCTCTTCGGCGTCGATGTCGGACGTGATGTCTATCGTGCTTTCCGGCAGCGTCAGTTCGACGCCCGGTGCCTCAAGGTCGAAATCGAGTTCGAGGTCGACATCGCCGCCCGTGGCGTCAAGCGGAGCGTCCAGCGCGACGATGTTGGTCACCGAATCGAGGCCGGTGTCGGGCTCAAAGGCGCCGGCGGTCACCGGTTCGGCGGCCGGCATGTCCGCCTCCAGATCGAAATTGAGATCGATGTCCAGGTCGAGATCGCCGCCTGCGACGACAACGTCGGATACCGTGTCTGCAGCCGGTGTTGCGGGGGCCGGCGCGGCAGCGGGCTCGGCGTCGTGCGTCTGTATCGCGTCGCAGGCCGGCTGCAGCCAGTCGTGCTCCGGCGAACGGGTATCGCCCTGCGCCAGGCGGTCGACCCAGCCGGCGAACAGCATGCGCGCGCCGTCCAGCAGATCGAACAGTTCCGGTGTGCCGTCGCGCTCGCTGCCCAGCCAGCGGTTCATCACCTGCTCGACCGCAAACGCCGCTTCGCCCAGATCGCGCAGGCCGACCATGCGGCCGCTGCCCTTGAGCGTGTGGAAGCCGCGCCGCAGCGTGGTCAGCAGGTCCTGGCTGTGCGGCTGCAGCCGCGCGGCGTCGGTGCTCGACGCCATTGTCTCCAGCACTTCGCGCGCTTCCTCGATGAAGATTTCGAGCAGTTCGGCGTCGAAATCCTCCTGGCTGGCTTCGGCCAGACGCACCGTATCGGCCGACGGCGCGAGCGACTCGAGCGGCGTCTGGCCGATGCCCTGCACCGCGTCGGCAATGGCGGCATCGGGTACCGCTTCGCCCGCCTTGAGCGCGGCCAGTGCTTCGGTGGCCCGCTGCTCGAGCTTTTCGTCGGCGAGCAGCTTGGCGTCCTGCCGGATGGTTTCCAGCGCCTGGCGCAATTCATCGCGCGTACGCGCGTCGGCGCCGCCGTGCGACAGCCGGTCGAGCAGTTGCGCCGCCTGTTCGCGCCGCTGGGCCAGTTCGGATTCGACGCTGGCGCCGTTGCCCGAGTCGGCGGCATCCTGTGCCGCACTGCGCGGATTCAGGATGAGGTCGAGGTCGGCCGGACCGTACTGCAGCTTGTCGACGAAGAAGCCGAGACCGGACAGCTGGTGCGCCAGCGCTTCGAACTCGCCGTCGACGATTTCGTGCTCAGGCTTCGCCATGTCGGCGATCTGTGCCGCGGCGCGACGCACCAGCGACACGGCGGCGTCCTGACCCAGCATGTTCAGGGCGCCGTCGATCTGCTTCAGCGGGCCGGCCAGCGACGTCAGTTCGGCTGCGCGAGACGGGTCACGGAAATAGCCATCGAGTTGCTGTTCGACGTCGGCCAGGCTGGCCATGATTTCGCGCGCCACCTGACCCATGAACAGACGTTCCTGGGCGCGGCGCGACATTTCGTCGAACAGCGGGATCTGCATCGCCGGCAGGGTCTCGCCGCGGCGCGCCCGCGCGAGACGGTCAATCAGCGTGTCGACCTGGCTCGGCAGGTCCTCGCTCTGCGCGCGGCTGAACTGTTCGACCAGTGCGTCCATCACCAGCAGCGCGGTGGCGACTTCCATCGCCAGGTTTTCGGTGTGCTGCAGCGGATCGCGGCGCAGCCACTGCCCAAGGTCGAGCAGCGCGGCGGCCAGGCGCGCCAGATCCGGCTGGCCGACCCGGGCTGCCGCGGCGACCATGGCTTCGCATTGTTCATGGAACTGCGGCAGGCCGACCGCCGCACCCGACGAAAAACGGGTCCATGCGTCCTTGCCCTGCCCGAGTGATTCGCGCAGGGCGGCCAGCGCCGGGCGCAGCGATCCGAAGTCATCGTGGCCGGCGATGTCGCTTGGCGCCAGCAGGGCGTCGAGCTGGTAGGTGTCGCGTACCTGACGGATGTGCGGCGTCACCTGATCGGCGGTGGCAATGAAGTACAGCGAATCGCGCATCAGCCGTTCGGCCACGCCGCGCGAGCCTTCGAGCAGGCGGCGCATCTGCACGTCCATGCGCGCGCACAGCCGCTTGATGAAGAAATCGCCCCGGATGGCGCCCTGGGCCAGACCGTCGGTCAGCGCACCGCAGACCCACCAGAAGGCGCGGGTCGCGGGTGCCGACTGCATCTGTTCGATCGCACCGATGGCCTGACGCATCTGCGGCAGACCTTCGCGATCGTCGCGCAGAAAGCGCAGCAGACCACGTTCGAACTGGCTGCGCGCCGCACGCAGCGCACGCGCGCGGTCGAGTGGAGACAGTTGCGGTGCCGGCTGGGCCGGCGTCGGCGGCCGCAAGGTGAGGTCGGGGAAGAACAGTTCGGACGGCACCACCACCGTTTCGCCGCGCAACGCCATCAGGTCGCGATACAGCGGCATCAGCCGCATCGGCTGGTCGACGCCGCCGGCAACCAGTTCGTCGAGGTGACCGCGCACCGACGCAATGGCGCGCTGGGCCAGCGATGCAGCCCCCCGGCTGCTGGCCAGACGGCCGGCATGCCAGTCGGCGAACACCTGTTCGAGTGCGTCGCAGAAATGGGTCAGGCCATCGAGACCGACGATGGCCAGCGCGCCACGCGCCTGGTGCAGATGGGTCTGCGCGAACTTGAGCGGCTCGGCGCCTGCCTGATGATCTTCGTTGCCGAGTGCTTCGGACGCGCGGATGAGCGCCAGATCGATTTCGCCGCGGACCCAGATCAGCGGGCCCAGATCCTGATGGGTGGAGGGCGTCGTGTTCATACCTTGAAGCCCGCGACCGAGCCTTTGAGTTCAGCCGCCAGATCGGCCAGCTGTCCGATGGAAAGTGCGGTCTGCTTGGTGCCGACCGTGGTCTGTTCGGTGATGCGCAGGATGCCCTGCATGCCGTGCGCCACCCGGGTCGCCTGTTCTGCCTGCACCTGCGCCGACGACGAAATCGCTTCGATCAGTTCGGTCAGTTCGGTCGATACGGTAGAAATTTCGTCCAGCGCCTGACCGGCCGCATCGGACAGGCGGGCACCCTCGACCACCCCGCGGGTCGAGTTTTCCATCGCGGCGACGGCGTCCTGGGTGTCGGTCTGAATGGTGCGGACAATCGCCGCGATCTGCTTGGTCGCCTCGCCCGACCGTTCGGCCAGGCGCTGCACCTCTTCGGCCACCACGGTGAAACCGCGTCCGGCCTCGCCGGCGCCTGCGGCCTGGATGGCCGCGTTCAGCGCCAGCACGTTGGTCTGTTCGGTGATGTCGGAAATCAGTTCGACGATTTCGCTGATCTCCTGCGACGACTCGCCGAGGCGCTTGATGCGCTTCGACGTTTCCTGGATCTGGTCGCGGATGTCGTTCATCCCGCGGATCGAATTCGATACCGCGTTCGATCCGTTCTGTGCCGCAGCCAGCGACTGGCGCGCCACCTGTGCCGAGCGGGTTGCCTCTTCCGACACCGCATTCATCGACTTCGCCATGGCGAGCACCGACTGGCCGGACTCGGTCACCTCGCGCGACTGCCGCTCGGCGGCCGTGAGCAACTGGGTCGAAATGCGCTGTGCGGACTCCGACGCTTCGGCCACACGGCCGGCGGCGTCGTTGATCCGCTTCACCAGCACCGACAGCTCCTCGATGGTGTAGTTGACCGAGTCGGCGATGGCGCCGGTGATGTCCTCCGACACCGTCGCACGCACCGTCAGGTCGCCGTCGGCCAGATCGCCCATTTCATTCATCAGGCGCAGGATGGCCTGCTGCGTCGTGTCCTTCTCGCGCTTCGCCTCTTCGCGCGACCCTTCGACAAGAATGCGTTGCCGGTGCTGGTCCTCGTTGTAGGCACGCACCATCAGGAACACGCTGGCCAGCGCAAGCAGCACGCACAGCACCGCGCCAAGGATCCGCAACGCACGGGCATCGCGCTGCGTCGAGTAGATGGCAGCCAGCGCATCGGCCGGCGCCGTGAGCGCGGGCGCGCCGGCCATCAGCGCCAGACCCGCGGTCCTCGCGGCGACCAGGTCGGCCGGCTTGTCCAGCGCCGTCGCCAGCTCGGCGAGACGCTGCATCAGTCCGCTGCGCGCCTGTGCAAAGGCTTCGCGCGGCTCGCCCTCGGCGCCCTGTTCGAGCTGGGCTGCACTGTCGAGCAGCGCCGGCAGGGCGCGCAGAAGCGTGTCCAGGGTGTCGGCCGGCGCCGGCACGGCGGCGGTGAGTGCATGGATCGCGGCCCTTGCCTGACCGACACTGGCGGCAAACGACAGGCTGAGCCCGCCATCGCGTGCACCGCGCTGGGCGGCGATGCGGCCGAGCGCGGCCATCATCGGCGTTGCCGAGGCATCGAGTGCGCGGCCCGCTTCGCCCAGCGCAAGCAGGGTTTTCTGCTGACCGAGCAGCAGGGCGGCGTTGCGGTCCTGGCCGCTCCATGCGGCGTCCAGTTGCTGCAGCGCATCCTTCGCGGCGCCGCTGGCGGCTGGCAGCGACACACCATCCACTTCGCCGCCGCGATTCAAGGTGTCGAGCAGGGCCGTCACGGTGGTGCGACCGGCCGACAACTCACTCAGGGCGCCGGCCTGTCCCGCCATGGCCTGCGGCGCGGATTTCGTGATGCCCTGCAGCAGCGTGCGCAACTGACCGGCCGCATGGATGTGTGCGGCGTTCTGCCGTGTGCCGCGCCAGTCCTGCCACACCAGCAGGGCCGCCAGCGCGATGAACAGCAGGAAGATCACGGCAAGCGACCTCACCTGCTGACCGAGCGGCAGGTGGCCGATCAGCGGCAACCGGCCACGCAGGAACCCCGCGGCATCCGCCAGATTCAAGGGCGCACTTCCGCTGTCGGACGGCGCAGCGGATTTCAGTCCAGGAATGTTCAACGCCATCGGGACTTTCCTCGGGGACTACATTGCGTTGGGAAAAAGAACGAGAACCAGGACGACAACCAGAACCAGGCGGAAAACCGGAACGGGGCCGGAAAACGGAGCCGAGGCAAGGCCCGGCGTGCGCAACCGCGGGGGGTGCCAGGCACTTCGCCGGATGAGCGGCGACAGCCGGCGGCGGGATGACTCGCGAGCAGGGCCGGCATTCGGTTCAGGCCGCCACGTCGGCAAAGCCGGAGTCTGCGTACAGGCGCCGCGGATCCAGCCGCAGCCATACGCGGCCCTGGGTGTCGACCAGCCGGGCCGACACCCAGGGCCGGGCATCGGCCTGACCGATATCAGCGCTTTCGAAATCTTCGAGTGCGCGCAGGCCGAGCACGCGGGACACCAGCAGCGCGCTGTTGGTCCCGAATTTGGCGTGTGGCAGCAGCAGCCGCGTTTCGCCGGCTACGCCGGTCGATGCGCCGCCCTGGAATGCGGCGAAGTCATTCACCGCGTAGAGCAGGCCGCGCACATTGGCGATACCGCGCAGCCAGCTGCGGGTGAGCGGCACCGGCGTCAGCGCGGGCACCGGCAGGATCTCGCCGGATTCGGCCAGATCGACCAGCCACCATTCGTCGCCCGCCTGCACGCCGAGCAGCGCGCGCGCGCTGGTCTGTCCGGAAGTGTCGGACAGCTTGCGGGCCAGCTCTTCCTCGAATTCGCGCAGCGATGTCCTAGCCATCGTTGCCCGCCGCGCCCAGCTGCTGGATGCGGCCCAGCAGTTCTTCGAGATTGACCGGCTTGACCATGTAATCGAGCGCACCCTGCCGCATGCCCCAGATGCGGTCTGTCGGCAGATCCTTGCTGGTGCACATGATGACCGGGATGTCGCGCGTGCTGTCCTCGCGCGTGATGGTGCGCGTCGCCTGATAGCCGTTGACGCCGGGCATCACGACATCCATCAGGATGAGGTCGGGCTTCTCGGCCTTGGCTTTCTCGATGGCCTGCTCGCCGTTTTCGGCGATGATGACCTCGAAGCCCTTGCGGGTCAGGAAGTCGTTCAGTACATGGCGTTCGGTGGGCGAGTCGTCCACCACCATGATGCGCTTGATGGCCATTGTGGCTCCGCGTTCGGTGAGCGCCGGCGGGTCAGTCAGCGCCGTTGCGCGCGTGACGCGACACTGCCTGCAGCAGGCTGTCCTTGGTGAAGGGTTTGGTGAGGTATTCGTCCGAGCCGACCATCCGGCCGCGCGCGCGGTCGAACAGACCGTCGCGCGAAGAAAGCATCACGACAGGAGTAGCGGCAAACCTGGGGTTTTTCTTGATAAGTGCGCAGGTCTGATAACCGTCGAGACGCGGCATCATGATGTCGCAGAAGATCACCTGCGGATGATGGTCGCTGATCTTCGACAGCGCGTCGAAGCCGTCTTCCGCGAGAACGACTTGATATCCCGCCTGGACAAGAAAGATTTCGGCACTGCGTCGGATGGTGTTGCTGTCGTCAATCACCATCACCTTGACGCCGGCACTGCCACCCGATTCAGCCAAGATGCTCTCCCGTTCTTGTGCGCGACGATCGATGCCGCGATGTTGTGCCGTTCGCCGTCAGACAGCGACGCGGGTCGCACGCTGCGGAAACGGCCGTCGGCTGGTCAGATCTGGACCATTTCAAAGTCGTCCTTGCGTGCGCTGCACTCCGGACAGGTCCAGTTGGGCGGTACGTCCGCCCAGCGCGTGCCGGGCGCGATGCCCTCTTCCGGCAGACCGGCGGCTTCGTCGTAGATGAAGCCGCAAATGAGACACATGTAACTCTGGAATTCGGCCGTGACTGTGGAACTCATGGCAGTATGGTTTGTTAGAATCGAATCGATATTACCGTAATTAACCTTCTGTAACGACAATCCGGGCGCGCGCTTTATGGTCAATCGTGATGTGCGGGCGCATCCGCCTCTTGTCATGTGTTTTTCCGCCACCGACCCCACCGGTGGCGCCGGCATGCAGGCCGATCTGATGACGCTGTCGGCGCTCGGCTGCCATCCGCTCGGCGTGGTGACGGCCGTCACCGTGCAGGACACCACCGGCGTCGAGGAAATCGTGCCGATGGACGACGACCTGGTGGTCGACCAGGCGCGCGTGCTGCTGTCGGATGTTCCGGTGGCGGCCTTCAAGATCGGCGTCATGGGCAGCGTGGAGAACATCGCCGCCATCGCGGAAATCATTTCCGATTACCCGCATCTGCCGGTGGTGTTCGACCCGGTGCTGTCATCCGGCCGCGGCGATGAACTGGCCGACGAGGAAATGGTGATCGCGCTGCAGGAGCTGCTGCTGCCGCTGACCACGGTGCTGACGCCGAACAGCCTCGAAGCGCGCCGGCTGGCGCAGTTCGGCGACGATGAAGACGACGAGGACGGAGACGACGACCCGGACAGCCGACAGGACCCGCCCGCGCTCGACGAGTGCGCCCGGTTGCTGATCGCGGCCGGCTGCGGGCATGTGCTGCTGACCGGCACCCACGAATCGACGCTGCGCGTCAGCAACGTGCTGTACGGCCATGGCGGTGTGATCCGGCGCGACGAATGGGACCGTCTGCCGGGCAGTTATCACGGTTCCGGCTGTACGCTGGCGTCCGCGCTGGCGGCCTGGCTGGCGCAGGGTCTGGACGTCGGCGCAGCCGTGCAGGCGGCGCAGGAATATACGTGGCGTACGCTGGTCAACGGATTCCGGCCTGGCATGGGCCAGTATCTGCCCGACCGCTTTTTCTGGACGCGCAACAGCAATATGGACGCAGACGACGGCAGCGACGACTAGACGATGGCTGCCGACCGACGCCCCATGCGCGGCCTCTACGCCGTGACACCCGAAACCCTCACCGGCCCTGCGCTCTACCGCGCTGCCGAGGCCGCGTGTGCCGGCGGCGCCGTGCTGCTGCAGTACCGCAACAAGTCGTGCGACATCGCGTGCCGCCTGGCTGACGCGCGTGCGCTGCGCGCCATCACCACCGTCTGCGGGACGCGCTTCATCGTCAACGATGATGTCGAACTGGCGCACGAAGTCGGCGCCGACGGCGTGCACGTCGGCCGTGACGACGGCGATCCGGCGGCGGCCCGCCGGCGGCTGGGTCCGGCGGCGGTGATCGGCGTGTCCTGCTACAACGATGCCGGGCTGGCGCGCGAGGCCCGGCGTGCCGGCGCCGATTACGTGGCCTTCGGCGCGATGTTCGCGTCGGCGACCAAACCCGCCGCGCCGGTCGCCGACCCTGCGCGCTTCGCCGAGGTGGCCGATCTGGGCACTGCCCGCTGCGCCATCGGCGGCATCACGCTGGCGCGGGCACCGGCGTTGATCGAAGCCGGAGCCGATCTGCTCGCCGTGGTGTCCGACCTGTTCGACGCAACCGATATTTCAGCGCGGGCACGTGCCTATGCGCAGCTTTTCTGAAGGAATCGCCATGACCACCCGCAACGAGCAGCTTTTCGAACGCGCCCAGCGCAGCATTCCGGGCGGCGTCAATTCACCGGTCCGGGCCTTCCGCTCGGTCGGCGGTACGCCGCGCTTCTTCACGCGCGGCGTCGGAAGCCGGCTGTGGGACGCCGATGGCGTCGAATACATCGACTATGTGGGGTCCTGGGGCCCGGCCATCCTGGGCCATGCACACCCGGACGTGATCCGGGCCGTGCAGGAGGCTGCGGTGGGCGGCCTGTCCTTCGGTGCGCCGACCGAAGGCGAAATCCTGATGGCCGAACTGCTGTGCGCCCGCGTGCCGTCGATCGAACAGGTGCGCCTGGTCAGTTCCGGCACCGAGGCGACGATGAGCGCCATCCGCCTCGCCCGCGGCTTCACCGGCCGCGACACCATCGTGAAGTTCGAAGGCTGCTACCACGGCCACGCCGACAGCCTGCTGGTCAAGGCCGGCTCCGGTGCGCTCACCTTCGGCAACCCGAGTTCGGGCGGTGTGCCGGCCGACTTCGCCAAGCACACGCTGGTGCTCGACTACAACGACCCGCAGCAGCTGGAAGACTGCTTCCGCAACCACGGCGAGCGCATCGCCTGCGTCATCGTCGAGCCGGTGGTCGGCAACATGAACCTCATCGTGCCGACGCGCGCCTTCCTCGATGCGATGCGCACGTTGTGTACACAATATGGTGCGGTGCTGATCTTCGACGAGGTGATGACCGGTTTCCGCGTCGGTCCGGTCGGCGCCCAAGGCCTGTTCGGCATCACGCCCGACCTCACCACGCTGGGCAAGGTGATCGGCGGCGGCATGCCGGTCGGCGCCTTCGGCGGCCGGCGCGACATCATGGCCGCCATCGCGCCGATCGGTGCCGTGTATCAGGCCGGCACGCTGTCCGGCAATCCGGTCGCCGTGGCGGCGGGCCTGAAGACGCTGGAGCTGATCGACGTACCCGGCTTCCATGACCGGCTCGCGGCCCGCACGAAGCAGTTCACCGACGGCATGGTCGCCGCTGCAAGCGAAGCGGGCGTGCCGTTTTCGGCACAGTCGGTCGGCGGCATGTTCGGCCTGTATTTCCGCGATGCGGCGCCAGCCAGCTACGCCGAAGTGATGCAGTCCGACCGCGAGCGCTTCAACCGCTTCTTCCACGCCATGCTCGATGCCGGCGTCTATCTGGCGCCGTCGGCGTTCGAAGCCGGTTTCGTGTCGGGCGCGCACAGCGAGGATGACGTGGCGCAGACGCTGGCGCGGGCGAAGGCCGCGTTCGCGAAGGCCTGACGGCAGAGCAAAGATTCAAGATGCAAGTGAGCGCCGCTCTTCCTTGCATCTTGAAACTTGTATCGTGCATCTGCCCTACAACGTGCCGCGCGGTTTGCGGCCGGCCTTTGCGAACGCGAAGTCGAACACGGCGTCCGGCAGCAGGCGCAGCAGCCTGGCCACCACCCCCATCTGCCAGGGCACGACTGCGTAGGACGTGCCGCGTGCGATGACGCGGGCGAAGCGCGGGGCGGCTTCGTCGGCGCTGAGCAGGAAGGGCATCGGGTAGGGGTTGATGGCGGTCATCGGCGTGTCGATGTAGCCAGGGCAGATCGTCTGTACCTTCACGCCGCTGCCGCGCAGTTCCACGCGCAGACTTTCCAGATAGGTGATCGCCGCAGATTTGGACGCGCAGTAGGCGCCGGCGCCGGGCAGTCCGCGGATGCCGGCCACCGAGGCGATGCCGACCAGCGCGCCGCTGCGCCGCGCCTGCATCGGTTTCACGAAGGGTGCGAAAGTGCGCACCAGCCCGAGAACGTTGATGTCGAACACGGTTTCGAATGCCGGCAGGTCCTCCTGCTCGCCGGTCAATGTGCCGACCGATACGCCGGCGTTGCCGATGACGATGTCCGGCACGCCGGCCTGCTGCATGAAGGATTCTGCCGCCGCCTGCAGCGCGGCGGCGTCGCGCACGTCGGCGGCAAAGGTGAAATGCTGTCCGGGCAGGCTGGCAGCCAGCGCATCAAGGTGCGCCGCCCGCCGCGCCACCAGACCGAGCGTGGCGCCCTCCGCGGCGTAATGGCGGGCCAGCGCTTCGCCGATGCCGCTCGATGCGCCGGTCAGAAAGACAACGGGTGCCGCGCGGGCACCCGTTGCCGCCGGACGCGCTGCGTCCATGCGGTTTACTTCTTGGCGGCCGCTGCGCGCTCGCCGCGGGCGCGCTCGATCAGCTGGTCGACGATGACGAGCATGCCTTCATAACTGTTGCCGAGCGCGATGTACTTGCCATCGACCACCAGCGCAGGCACGCCGGTCAGCTGATAGGCGGCACTCATCTGCTGCGCGCGCTGCACCTTGCCCGAGACGGCGAACGACTTGGCCGTGTCTTCGAACTTCTTCGCATCGATGCCGTTCTTGCCCATCCAGCTGCTGATGGTCGCCATGTCGTTGAACGCCTGGCGCTCCATGTGGATGGCGTCGAACACCTTGCTGTGCATGCGGTCGAGCTCGCCGAGCGTTTCCAGCGTGTAGAAGGTCTGTGCGCCGGCCACCCACGACTGGCGGAAGATGGCCGGTACCCGCTTGAAGGTCACGTCGTCCGGCTTGCGGTCGAGCCACTTCTTCAATGACGGCTCGAGCTCGAAACAGTGCGGGCAGCCATACCAGAAGAACTCGATCACCTCGACCTTGGGCCCCGGTTCGACCGACTGGGCCGGCTTGATTTCGCGAAAGTCCTTCTCGTTCAGCGGGGCGGCGGCGGCGCCACCGGCCATGAAGCCGGCGAAAGCCAGCGCGGCAATCTGCTTGAATCCGAATTTCATGCTGTCTCCTGTGTATGCATGGCAAGTCCGGTCATCGGACAAGCGAAGTGTCGATCCCGTTCTGGGCCAGCTCGGCACGGACCCGGCTCATGTCGTCCGGACTGGCGAACGGGCCGAGCCGTACGCGGTACAGCGTGCCCTTGCCGGCGACGGCATGGGTCTGAACGTTCGACTCCAAACCCATCAACGCAAGACGGGCGCGCAGGTTGTCGGCTTCTTCTTCCGACGAGAAGGCGCCGGCCTGCAGAACCAGCGATTCCGGGGCTGCGACCGGTGCCGGCGCGACCGCGGGCGCCAGGCTGTCTTCGGGCGGAGTCGGTGCTGCCGCAGGCGGCGTCCGGGCCGGAGCAGGCTGTGCGCTCTGACTGCCGGGCAGGATTTCATAGAAGTCGAAGCGCGGCTTCGCCGGGGGCTTGTCACCCGGTTTGCCGGGCAGTGCCACCGGTTCGCCCCCGGATGCCCCGGCCGTCGGCGCGGCTTCGCGCAACTGCAGCGGCAGCGCCGAGCCGTTGATGTACCACATCACCCCGGCGCACAGCACGACGCCCAGTACCAGACCGATGAAGATGCCGACCACCGTGCCGCCGCGATGCTTGCGCGCGGGCGCCTTCTTTTGCGCAGCCTTGGCCATTACATCGATTCCGGTGCGGACACGCCGAGCAGCGACAGCCCGTTGGCGATGACCTGCCGCGTGGCGGCGGCCAGCGCCAGGCGGGCTTCGCGCACCGCCAGATCGTCGACCAGCATGCGCGAGGCGTTGTAGAAGGCGTGGAAATCGGATGCCACGTCGCGCAGGTAGAAGGCGACGGAGTGCGGCGCACGGTCGGCCACCGCCTGTGTGATCACGTCCGGAAACTCGGCCAGACGCTGGGCCAGCAGCAGTTCGCGCTCGCCGGTGAGCGCATCGAACGGGATGCCGGGCAGCAGCGACAGGTCGAGCGCGTGATTGGCAACCGCCTCGCGCAGCACCGAGCAGATGCGGGCGTGCGCATACTGGATGTAATAGACCGGATTGTCGTTCGACTCGGATTTGGCGAGATCGAGGTCAAAATCGAGGTGCTGGTCGCTCTTGCGCAGCACGTAGAAGAAACGCGCCGCATCGTTGCCGACTTCGGCACGCAGGTCGCGCAGCGTGACGAAGTCGCCCGAGCGCTTGCCCATGGCCGCCTTCTCGCCGCCGCGATACAACACGGCGAACTGCACCAGCGCGATTTCCAGCTTGTCAGGGTTTTCGCCGAGCGCGGCCAGCGCACCCTTCACGCGCGGGATGTAGCCGTGGTGGTCGGCGCCCCAGACGTCGATCACCAGGTCGAAGCCGCGCGCGAACTTTTCCGCGTGATAGGCGATGTCGGACGCGAAATAGGTGTAGGCGCCATTGTCGCGCCGCACGACGCGGTCCTTCTCGTCGCCGAAGCGGGTCGAGCGAAACCACAGCGCACCGTCCTGTTCGTACAGGTAGCCGGCGTCCTGCAGGCGCTTTACCGCGCGGTCCACGGCGCCGTTGCTGTGCAGCGACTGTTCCGAATACCACACGTCGTAATGCACGCGGAACTCGCCCAGATCATTGCGCTGGTCGGCCAGCATGGCATCGAGCGCGTAGCGATGCACCGTCCACCAGTCCTCGCCGAGCGTGGTCTTGGCGTGGGCGATCAGTGCGTCGAGCATGGCGTCGGCGGTATCGCCCGCGACCGAGGCGTCGGGCAGTTCGGCCGTATGCCGGTTCAGTCGGGTGCCCTGCTGGATGAACAATTCCGCGCCGATGTCGCGCACATAGTCGCCGCGGTAGCCGTCGGCCGGGAATTTCACCGCCGCACCCTGCGTTTCCATGTAGCGCAGCCACACCGACACGGCGAGGATGTCCATCTGGCGACCGGCGTCATTGACGTAGAACTCGCGCGTCACCGCGTAGCCGGCAGCGTCGAGCAGGTTGCACAGCGCAGAGCCGTAGGCGGCACCGCGACCGTGGCCGACATGCAGCGGCCCGGTCGGATTGGCCGATACGAACTCGACCTGCACCTTTTTGCCGGCGCCGGTGTCCGAACGGCCGTAGCGTTCGCCTTCGCTCAGGATGCGGCCGACGATGGCCTGCTTGACCGATGCGCTGAAGAAGAAATTGATGAAACCGGCACCTGCCACTTCGGCGCGCTCGACGATGCCCGATGGCGGCAGTTCGCGCACGATGCGTTCGGCGATGATGCGCGGGTTCTGTTTCAGCGCCTTGGCCAGCTGGAGCGCGACGTTGCACGCGAGGTCGCCGTGCGACGCCTGCTTCGGGCGATCAAGAAGGATGTCGGGTGGCGCGATGTCGGGCGCCACGCTGGCCAGTGCGGCATGCAGCAGACGGGTCAGTTCTCGGCGCAGTTCGGGGGTCATGAGTGAAACGGAAGCGCGATGCGCAAGTGCATTTGAAGACCGCGAAGTATAGCGCGAGCCCGCATTCAGCCCGGAAAGCCGCTTCCGGCGTGGCGGTGCTTCTTGTACAGTGCGCGCTCCGCACGCCGCTGTCGAGTCCCCGCAACATGAGGTTTCAACCCCCCAGACCGTCTGTTCCTGCGCCGCAACGTGCGGCCGAGGGCTGAGCCGCATGCGCTGGCTGCGACTGCTCAAGATCCTCACGGTGAGCCTGCGGTTCGGGCTGGACCAGATGCTGCTCGACGCCGGCAGCAAGCTGCGCTTTGCCGGTCTGCTGCGCGTCACCCGGCTGGGTCGGCGCTTCACCGATCCGCGCGCCGTCAGGCTGCGCGAAGCGCTGGAGGCGCTCGGTCCGATTTTCGTCAAGTTCGGCCAGATGCTGTCGACGCGGCGCGACCTGCTGCCACCGGACATCGCCGACGAACTGGCCAAGCTGCAGGACCGCGTGCCGCCATTCCCGTCCGAACAGGCGATCGCCCGGCTCGAGGCCTTCTACGGCAAGCCGCTGGACCAGGTGTTCCGCAGTTTCGAAACCCGGCCGGTGGCGTCGGCATCGGTGGCGCAGGTGCATTTCGCGGTGCTGCCGAATGGCGAGGATGTCGCGGTCAAGGTGCTGCGCCCCGGCATCGAACACATCATCGCCAACGACATCCTGCTGATGGAAACCGCCGCCGGCCTGCTGGAACGGGTGTGGTCGGAAGGACGCCGGCTGAAGGCGCGCGAGGTGGTGGCGGAGTTTTCCAAGCATCTGGGCGACGAACTCGACCTGATGCGCGAGGCGTCGAACTGTTCGCAGTTGCGCCGCAACTTCCGCGATTCGCCACTGCTCGCCGTCCCCGAGGTGTATTGGGATTTCTGCGGCCCCACCGCGATGGTGATGGAGCGCATGTACGGGCTGCCGATTTCTCACACCGACGCGCTGCGTGCCCAGGGCGTCGACATGGCGGCGCTGTCGCGCGCTGGCGTCGAAATCTTCTTCACCCAAGTGTTCCGCGACGGTTTCTTCCATGCCGACATGCACCCGGGCAACATTTTCGTCGCGCCCGACGGCCAGTACATCGCGCTCGACTTCGGCATCATGGGTACGCTGACCGATGTGGACAAGAATTACCTGGCGCAGAACTTCCTCGCCTTCTTCCAGCGCGACTACAAGCGGGTGGCACAGGCGCACGTCGATGCCGGCTGGGTGCCGCGCGGCACCCGGGTGGATGAGTTCGAGGCGTCGATCCGTGCCGTGTGCGAGCCGATCTTCGACAAGCCGCTGAAGGAAATCGAGTTCGGCCGCACGCTGCTGCGGCTGTTCCAGGTGTCGCGCCGGTTCAATGTCGAGATCCAGCCGCAGCTGGTATTGCTGCAGAAAACCCTGCTCAACATCGAAGGTCTGGGGCGCCAGCTCGACCCGGAGCTGGACCTGTGGAAAACCGCCAAGCCCTTTCTGGAACGCTGGATGAGCGAACAGGTCGGCTGGCGCGCGCTGCGCCGCAAGCTGCTCGACGAGGCGCCGGCGTGGGCGATGATGATGCCGGAGCTGCCGCGGCTGGCGCACAAGATACTGAGCCAGTCTGCCGCGCAGGACGTGCGCCAGGAGGCGGTCGATCTCGAACAGCGCAGCCGCCGGCAGCTGCGCTGGATACAGTTCCTGTGCCTGCTGGTCGCACTGCTGATCGGCTTCGAGGTGTGGCACGCCTTCGCCTGAGCTTCACTCGGGACGTCTTCCCTAAAGATGTCGCCACGAAAGTCGTTAGCCCCTGTTCATACCGGGAGATGCCAACGATGAAAACGACCACGGTAGCGGCGGCGGGGCTTGCACGGGGCAGCGCAGGGGCGGAAACATGATTCCTCCACACATGAAGGCATTCGGCGAACTGGCAGGCTCGATGAGCCGATCGGTGCGAGGTGCCGCGTCCACCTTCACGCAGATCGTGTCCGAGCAGGTGGGCATGTCGGTTTCGCATGTCGAAATCGCCGACCGCGCCCGCCTCGATCTCTGCCTGGCCAGCCTCGACAGCTGCCTGTGCGGCGTGGCCCAGCGCATGCGCACCACCGACGGTTGCGGCGCCGAAGCCATGCTGGTGCTGCCGCAGATCGGCGGTCTGGCGCTGGTGAGGCGCATGCTCGGTCTTCCGGGTGATATTGCCGAACCGGGTGAACTCGAACAGGACGCACTCGCAGAGGTCGGCAACATCGTCATCGACGCCTGCTCCGGCGTGCTGGCCGGCGCACTGGGCTGGCATATCGAGGCGGCCCAGCCGCGCGTCACGCTGTCGGTGCCCGATCGCCTGTTCGGTGTCGACGAAACCGTTCGCTGTGCGCTGGTGACTCATCTGCGCATGCATCTGTCGGGCCTGCGCGTCGATGGTCTTGTCGTGCTCGAAATGACCGCCCTCGCCGGGTTGCCCATGCTGCCGCCGCGGCGCCTCGACGCCTGATCGAAAACCCCGCAAATCCAGTGCCCGCAAGGCTTGTGCGCCGTTATCATTGAGCCTGCGCGGTGTCGTGCCGCGCCGCGAAATGTTGCTCCGGGGCGTGCATGCTGATCTGGTTCGTAGTGCTCTATCTGATGGTGTCGGTCGGCATCGGTCTGTACGCCGCGACACGGGTCCATAACGCCAGGGATTTCGCCGTTGCCGGCCGCAGCCTGCCGCTGCCGGTGGTGACGGCCACGGTATTCGCCACCTGGTTCGGTGCCGAGGCGGTGTTCGGAGTGTCGGCGCAGTTCGTCACCGAAGGTCTCGGCGGCGTGGTCGCCGATCCGTTCGGCGCATCGATGTGCCTGATCATCGCCGGCATCTTCTATTCGACCAAGCTGTACAAGCTGAACATCATGACCGTCGGCGACTACTATCGCCTGCGCTACAACCGTACCGTCGAAGTCATCACGTCGCTGTGCATCGTCGTGTCCTATCTGGGCTGGGTGGCGGCGCAGATCAAGGCCATGGGCCTCATCTTCTTCATGGTGACCGATGGCGCGGTCAGTCAGGAAACCGGCATGGTGCTCGGTGCCCTGATCGTGCTGACCTACACCACCTTCGGCGGCATGTTCTCGGTGGCCATTCTGGATTTCGTGCAGATGGCGGTGTCGATGGGCGGCCTGCTCTACATCGCCTACGTCATCAGCGGCCTGACCGGGGGGGTGGCGCCGGTCATCGACCACGCGTCGGCGGCCGGCAAGCTCGACTTCTTTCCGCCCGCCGATCCGTGGCTGTGGATCACCTTCATCGGCGCGTGGCTGACCATGATGCTGGGCTCCGTCCCGCAGCAGGACGTGTTCCAGCGCATCACATCGGCGAAGAGCGCGAAGGTCGCGATCGGTGGTTCGGTGCTCGGTGCATCGATCTACTTCTGCTTCTGCTTCGTGCCGATGTTCATCGCCTATTCGGCGACGCTGATCGACCCCGGCACCTTCAACGCGCTGATCGAGGAGGATTCGCAGCGCGTGCTGCCGACGCTGGTCATGCAGCACACGCCGCTGATCGCGCAGATCCTGTTTTTCGGGGCGGTGCTGTCGGCCATCATGAGCTGTTCGTCAGCCACGCTGCTGGCGCCGTCGGTCACCTTCGCCGAAAACATCGTCAAGGGTTTCTATCCGCGGATGGGCGATCGCCAGCTGCTGTTCGTCATGCGCGGTGCCATCGTCGGCTTTGCCAGCATCGTGCTGGTGGTGGCGCTGAATTCCGAAGCGGGCATTTTCGAAATGGTCGAGAACGCCTACAAGGTGACGCTGGCCGGCGCCTTCGTGCCGCTGTTCTTCGGTGCGTTCTGGAAGCGCGCCACCACCCAGGGTGCGCTGGCCGCGATCATCGGTGGCCTCGGGTCATGGTTGCTGATCGAGGTGCTGGTCGGCGAGGCCAGTGCGGTGCCGGCCCAGCTGATCGGTCTGGCGGTCAGCGCAACCGGAATGATCGTCGGCTCACTGCTGCCGCAATGGGTGGGCCATCGTCTGCCGCACGAGCCGGACCACGCAGCCCTGCATCACCATGCCGCCGCCGGCACGCATCACGCCGCCACCGGTCACACCCCGCCGCCGCGCTGATCGCTACTGCGCGGGCTGAGGCTGCGTCGCGGCCTTGGCGGCCGCTTCGGCTTCGCGCTGCAGGCGCTGCGCTTCCTTCCGGCGCACCCGTTCGTCGATCTTGTCGGCGTGGCGCTGCTGGTCTGCCGCACGCTGGGCTGCGCGCGCGTCCTCGCGTTGCCGTCCGGCGGCCTGTTCGGCATCCTTCCGGGCGGTGTCCTGTGCTTTGAGCCGTGCGCGTGCTTGCGCGTCGGCATCCTTCTGTGCGCGCTCCCGGGCTTCCTGCTCGCGCTGCCGTGACAGCGCCTGCTCGGTTTCACGCGTCTTCACGCTCATTTCGATCGACTTCAGCCGGCGTTCATCGGCTGCCCGCTGCTTTTCCGCGCGTCGCGCCTGCGCGGACCGGGTGCGCACGTCACGTTCGATGTCGCGCGCCTCCAGCTCGAGCTTGCGCACTTCGGTGACGCGCAGACGCAGCGTTTCGTCGGCTTCTTCGATGCAGGACGACACCAGCGTGCGCTGCCAGCAGAGCGCGTCCGCGGCCGCCCGATCGGCATCCGCCTTGCGCCGCAGTTCGCGTGCCTGATTCTTCAGATCGCTGGCGCGCTGGCGAAGCCGGTCGCGTTCCTCGGCCGGGAAGGCATCCGCCTCTGCAACAGGGGTGTCATTGGTGGCAGTGGAGCCGGCCGCAGCCAGACCGCTTGCCGTCAGGGCAATCAATCCCGCCAGCAGGTGTGCGGCAAAAGTGTTCACGAGCGTCCTCATCCTTGACTGAACGTCGGCGCCGGGCTGCGCCACGCGGTCCATCGGCCGCGATGCTAACCCGGCTGACGAATCTTCGACGTGCAAAGGACGATCAACGCACCAGGGTCGGCAGTCGATGGACAGGACCTGTCGCCGGCCGGTCCGCGGTGGGGCGGTCGGCGTCGCGGGGCGTTCAGATCTGTACGGTCGGTGCCGGTCGAAGCACATAGCCGACGATCGCCAGCCCGCCGAGCGCCAGCGTGATGCCGGTCGGCAGGCCGGCGGCCATGGATGCCACGGCCGCCACGGCGCACAGCGGTGTGGCCTGTCGGGTCGCAGATCGGCGTCCGGCGCGCAGGAATCGATTGACTGGAGTCGGCATGGTGATTCTTCCTCAAACGCATCAGGTGCTGAGAGTCACGCGGTTGGCCCGTGGACGAAGCCCAGAATATCGCCATGATTGTCCGGTATTCCGTGCGATTTCGAACACTGCCCGCGCCATCGCACGACTCGTCCGTGACAGGGGTCGCACCCGAAAAAAAACGGGCACCCGAAGGTGCCCGAACTTTGCAGAGGAGAGAGTAGGTGCCGCGGTTCAAATGCGGTAGGCGGTTTCGCCATGCGCAGTCACGTCCAGACCTTCGCGCTCTTCGTCTTCCGGCACACGCAGGCCGATGAAGATATCCACCAGCTTGAAGGCGATGAAGGACACGACGGCCGACCAGATGATCGTGATCACGACGCTCATCACCTGGACGGTGACCTGCGAACCGATCGAGAAGTCATCTGCACCGGTTCCGCCGAGCGACGGTGCGGTGAACACGCCAGTCAGAACAGCACCGACGATGCCGCCGACACCATGTACGCCGAACACGTCGAGCGAATCATCTGCGCCAAGCATGTGCTTGAGGCCATTGACGCCCCACAGGCAGATCACGCCTGCCAGCAGACCGATGACCAGCGCGCCGATCGGGCCGACCGTACCGCAGGCCGGCGTGATCGCCACCAGACCGGCGATGGAACCGGACGCCGCACCGAGCATCGACGGCTTGCCCTTGAATACGGCTTCCGCAGCCACCCACGCCACGATGCCTGCAGCAGCGGCAACCATGGTGTTGAGTGCGGCGAGTACCGTACCGGCGTTCGCTTCGAGGTTGGATCCGGCGTTGAAACCGAACCAGCCCACCCACAGCATCGACGCACCGACCATCGTCAGCACCAGCGAATGCGGCGCCATCGATTCCTTGCCGTAGCCGATGCGCTTGCCGACCATGTAGGCACCCACCAGACCGGCCACACCGGCGTTGATGTGCACCACCGTGCCGCCCGCGAAGTCCAGCGCGCCATGACCCAGCAGGTAACCGCCGGCGCCCCACACCATGTGTGCGATCGGGATGTAGGAGAAGGTGAACCACAGCACGCTGAACAGCAGCACCGCGGAGAACTTCACCCGCTCGGCGAACGATCCGACGATCAGCGCGGCGGTGATGCCGGCAAACGTCAGCTGGAACACGACGAACAGATATTCCGGAATCTTCACGTCCGCGCTGAACGTGTCGGACAGGGAATCAACCGTCACACCGCTGAGGAACAGCTTGTCCAGCGAACCGATGAACGGCGTTGCTTCGGTGAAGGCGAGGCTGTAGCCATAGACGATCCACAGGATGCCGATCAGCGAAAACACCACCATGACCTGCATCAGCACCGACAGCATGTTCTTGGCGCGCACCATGCCGCCGTAGAACAGTGCCAGGCCGGGCAGGGCCATGAACAGCACGATGATGGTGGCGACCAGCATCCAGGCGATGTCGCCCTTGTGCACCGCCGCCTTCACTTCTTCCGCCGGTGCAGCTTCTGCGGCTGCCTCGGCCGGTGCAGCTTCTGCCGCCATCGGTGCTTCAACTGCCGCATCCGCCGGTGCAGCCGCTGCTTCTTCGGTTACGACAGCCGGAGCTGCCGGGGGATCTTCTGCCATGACAGGCGCAGCCAGGCCGATAGCCAAGGTTGCGCACAGGATGCCCAGGAAACGTTTCATCTTGTGTTCTCCCTTAAAGCGCATCAACACCGGTTTCACCGGTGCGGATGCGGACGACCTGTTCCAGATCGAAAACGAAAATCTTGCCGTCACCGATCTTGCCGGTGCTGGCAGACTTTTCTATGGCCTCGACCACGCTGTCGACCAGCTCGTCGCTGACTGCAGCCTCGATCTTCACCTTGGGCAGGAAATCGACGACGTACTCGGCACCCCGGTACAGCTCGGTGTGACCTTTCTGGCGACCGAAACCTTTCACCTCGGTAACAGTGATGCCCTGCACGCCGATGGCCGAAAGTGCCTCGCGTACTTCGTCAAGCTTGAAAGGCTTGATGATGGCTGTGACTAGTTTCATGACATTCCCCTGGCAGATACCGTAAAGCGTTTTTGAATCAGAACGTCTTGGACAGGAACACTACGTATTGGTCGTCACCCAGGTACTTGCCCTTAAGATTGGTGTAGAAGGCCTGTTCCGTGCTGTTCATGCTGGTATCGGTGTAGAAGGCGCCGACCGTGAAACCTTGCGGAAGGGCGTACGACAGGCCGATCTTCCAGTCTTCGTACGATGCGATGTCGTCGTTCTTCACGCCAGCGTTGGAACCGCTGAAGTCCTGGATGCCGTAGTGCAGGTTCAGTGTCAGGGCTTCGGTGATCGGGTAGTTGGCAGAGAGGTCGAGGTACCAGGTGCCCGACGAGTTGTTCACACCGAAGGTGTCGCCCAGGCTGTACGAATACTTGGCGCTCAGGAAGCTCCAGCTGACAGCGGCGTAGGCTTCGAGCGTGTCGGCCTTGGTGATGCCGGGGTTGCGGTCACCCGGGTAGATGTACTGCAGCAGACCGACGTCGTAGCCGATGCCGGTTTCGCCGAAGGCGCCGCGGTAGCCGCCATAAACGTCGATTTCCACGCTGGAGCTGGAGTAGGCCGGATCAACGCCTGCCGGGGCGTCCTTGAGCCACGAAATATTCGATGCCCAGGTGCCGAGGTAGAAGCCGCTCGCATGCGAGTAGTCGAAACCGCCCTGCAGTGCCGGGTCTTCGTTGGTCTGGCTGATGCCGCGGAACACATACTGACTGAACAGACCAACGTTGCCGGTGAAGGTGTGCGGGCTGGCCGGTTCTTGGGCTTGAGCGGTGAAGGCCGGCACGGCCAGTGCGCTGGCGAGGGCAGCGGCGATCAAAGTCTTTTGCATTGGGTTCACTCCTTGATTTAGGGAAACTGCCCGGCTTGTCTTGCACAGACCGTGCCAGACGGTCTTACGCCTTGTTTTTCAATGATTTGATGCAGTAAAACGAATATCGGAGACGGTCCGGCGGGGTCGCCCGCCCCAAATGCACGCACTTCGATATGTCTTTGCACCAATACGGTGCGTGAACGGTCCGGTGGAGGTACTTTGCGCACTATCGGTGCCCGCCGCGCGGCATCCGCACCCATTTGTCGTGAATTCCGTCACGCCGGGATCGCGCGTTCCGCGGTGTGACGGCACAATGCGGAGCTTCCCGGTCGGCGCAGACCCGTCGTACTGCGTTGTACCGACCATCGCCTGGAGAGAAACCTATGCTGAATCCGAAGATGCTCGAAGAACTGTCGTCGCGCTTTTCCGAACTGCTCGCCGCCAGCCCGGCCAGGGATCTGGAGAAAAACGCCAAGGCGATGGCAAGCGCCATGTTTTCGCGCCTCGATCTGGTCACGCGCGAGGAATTCGATGTGCAGAAGGATGTTCTGGCCCGCACCCGGGCGCAGCTCGAGGGGCTCGAAGCGCGGGTGTCCGAGCTGGAAAAGCAGCTTGCCGCGCGCGCCGGCTGATCACCCGGCCGTGAGGCGGTCAAGCCTCGCGGTGGAATTTTTTGGCGCCGCCGACATCACACCGGTGTCTTTCACAGTCTGGAGCAGTCGATGAAGCAGGGAATTTCGCCGCTCGCGCGACGCGTGTTGACGCTGGGCGCCGGCCTTGCGCTGATGTCGTCCGCCGTGCAGGCGGCAGGCAGCTATTCGCGTGTTGTGCCGGAAAAGAGTTCGCTCGCCTTCGTGTCGCAGCAGATGGGCGTATCGGTCGACGGCCGGTTCACCCGCTTTTCGGCCACGCTCGACTTCGATCTCGCGAAGCCGGAAGCCGGCAGCGCCACGCTCGACATCGAACTGGCGTCGATCGATGCGGGCGGGCCGGAAGCGAACGACGAGGTCAAGGGCAAGAACTGGTTCGACGTCAAGCAGCACCCGACGGCCCGCTTCGTGTCGAGTTCGGTCAAGCCGCTCGGCAACAACCGCTACGAGGTGCGCGGGCAGATGAGCATCAAGGGCAAGACACGCGAGGTTGCCGCACCCTTCACGCTGAAGCCTGACGGCACCGGCGCGCTGCTGGAGGGCAGCTTCCCGCTCAAGCGCCTCGAATTCGGCGTCGGCACCGGCGCCTGGGGCGACACCTCGGTCGTGGCCGACGAAGTGCAGATCCGTTTCAAGCTGGCCATCGCAGGCAAGTAAGCCGCTGCTTTCCATTCAACACAATTCTGGAACCCACATGAAACTCACTTCCGCTCTGTTTGGCCTGTTGATGGGCGCCTCGCTGACCAGCGGTGCGATTGCCGCCGACAGCTACACCATCGATTCCCGCCACACCTTCCCGACCTTCGAAATCAACCACCTCGGCTTTTCGACCCAGCGCGGCCGCTTCAACAGCGCCAGCGGCAAGATCATGCTGGTGCCGTCGCAGAACAGCGGCAGCATCGAGGTCAAGATCGACACCGCCTCGATCGACATGGGGCTCGAAGCATGGGACAAGCACATGCGCGGCGAAGACTTCTTCAATTCCGAGCAGTTTCCTGCCATGACCTTCAAATCCACGAAGCTCATGTTCGACGGCGACAAGCTGGTCGGTGCCGAAGGCGATCTGACGCTGCTCGGGGTGATCAAGCCGGTCAAGCTCGATGTGAAAGGCTTCGCCTGCGGCACGCATCCGATCAACAAGAAGGCACTGTGCGGCGCCGACATTTCCACCACGATCAAGCGCTCCGACTTCGGCATGACCAAGTACCTGCCGGGCATCAGCGACATCGTCTACATCGAGATTCCGGTCGAGGCCTTCCGCGACTGAGTGAGACGGCGGACGGCGTGCGCGCCGTCCCGGCCTGACCTGAATGAATACCCTTACGTACCTGGCCGGTTACCCGCCGCACATCCAGGATCAGGTGCGCGCATTGATCGAGCAGGGTCGCCTCGCCGAAACACTGAAGGCGCGCTACCCGGACACCCATGCGGTGCGCAGCGACAGCGCGCTGTACGATTACGTGATGGCGCTGAAACAGCGCCATCTCCGCAATGGCGCGCCGATCAACAAGGTGATGTACGACAGCAGCCTCGGTCTGACGGCCCGGGCACTCGGCACGCACACCACGGTGTCACGCGTGCAGGGCGGCAAGCTGAAGGCCAAGCACGAACTGCGGGTTGCCACACTGTTCCGCGATGCGCCGCCGGAGTTCCTGAAGATGATCGTCGTGCACGAACTGGCCCATCTGAAGTCGCGCGAGCATGACAAGGCGTTCTACCAGCTGTGTACACATATGGAACCGCAGTATCACCAGTATGAATTCGATCTGCGGCTGCACCTGACCCAGCTCGACCTGTGCGGCGGGTCCGCCTGAATCCGATGGGCAGCCGACCGACCGTATCGCTGGTGCTCGGCTCCGGCGGCGCGCGCGGGCTGGCACACATCGGTGTCATCCGCGAACTGGAATCGCGCGGCTACGACATCCGTGCCATTTCGGGCTCGTCGATGGGTGCGCTGGTCGGGGGCATTCACGCGCTGGGCGGACTCGATGCCTACGAAAAGTGGGTGACCGCGCTGGGTCAGTCGGACATGCTCCGCCTGCTCGACCTCACGCTGTCCGGTGGCGGCCTGATCCGCGGCGAGGTGCTCATCCAGCGCCTGCGCGAGCTGGTGGGTGAATGCAATATCGAAGATCTGCCGCTCGACTACACGGCCGTCGCCGTCGACATCGAACGCGGGCGCGAGGTGTGGCTGTCGGACGGCTCGCTGTTCGAAGCGATCCGTGCGTCGATGGCCGTGCCATCGGTGTTCACGCCCCATGCCTACCGCGGTCGCCTGCTGGTCGATGGCGGGCTGCTGAACCCGGTTCCGGTGGCGCCGACCCTGCGCACATTGACCGATCTGACGGTCATCGTCGATCTGAATGGTGAATCCGTCGAGCCTCCTCCGCTGCAGCGTGCAGCCAGCGACCCCGGCCTGCTGGCGCGTCTGCGCAGCTACCTGCCCGGCGGCACCGGCAATGGCGCGGTGAAGGTCGCCGAATCAGGGCTGGCGATGTCGGATGTGCTGATGCGTTCGCTGGAAACCATGCAGGCCGCCCTGACGCGTCGCAATCTCGCGGTGTTCTGGCCCGATGTGGTCATCAGCGTGCCGAAGAACACCTGCCGGTTTCATGAATTCCATCTGGCGTTGCCGTTGATCGAGTACGGCCGCCGCCTCGCCGTCGACGCGCTGGACCGGCTGGAGGCGTCGCCCGGCGCGCGTGGCGGGCCGCCGTCGCCCTGATCAGTCGCTGCCGAGCCGCTTCACCTTCACGTCGCGCCCCTTCACCCGCCCGCCGTCGAGCCGGCGCACCACCTCGTCGGCAATGTTGCGTTCCACCGCGACATAGGTCAGGTAGTCGGTCACGTCGATCCGGCCCACCTGCTCGCGGGTGAAGCCAGCTTCGCCGGTCAGCGCGCCCAGCACGTCGCCCGGCCGCATCTTTTCCTTGCGCCCGCCCAGTATCTGCAGGGTGGCCATCGGCGGCACCAGCGGCGCATGGCCGGCCGGCTCCAGTTCCGCCAGCGGCTGCCATTCGAGCGCCACACCCTGCGCCTTTTCGATGCGCAGCGCCCGGCCCATCTCGTTGCGGCTGACCAGGCTGAGCGCCCAGCCCTCGGCGTCGCCGCGCCCGGTACGTCCGATGCGATGCACGTGCACCTCCGGATCCGGTGTCACGTCGACGTTGATCACCGCTTCGAGCTTGTCGATGTCCAGACCGCGCGCGGCCACATCGGTGGCCACCAGCACCGACGCGCTGCGGTGTGCGAAACGCACCAGCACCTGGTCGCGTTCGCGCTGTTCCATGTCGCCATACAGTGCCAGCGCTTCGAAACCCTGCGCGCTCAGGCGGTCCGCCAGTTCGCGGCAGCGTGCCTTGGTGTTGCAGAACGCCAGCGTGCTGACCGGCCGGAAGTGGCGCAGCAGCTGCGCCACCGCGTCGAGCCGTTCGGTGTTGTCGATTTCATAGAAGCGCTGGCGGATCTTGCCGGCCGCATGCTGCGTCGCGACCTGCACCCGTTCCGGTTCGCGCAGGAACTGCGATGCCAGCTTTTCGATGCCGGGCGGGAAAGTGGCTGAAAACAGCAGGGTCTGGCGCGCGGCCGGGCACTGCTGCGCGATCCACACGATGTCATCGAAGAAGCCCATGTCGAGCATGCGGTCGGCTTCGTCGAGCACCAGCATGTTCAGGCCCCGCATATCCAGCGTGCCGCGTTCCAGGTGATCCATGATGCGGCCCGGCGTGCCGACGGCCACATGCGCACCGTGCTCCAGACTGCCGATCTGCGGCCCCATCTTCGCTCCGCCGCACAGCGTCACCACCTTGATGTTGTCGGTGGCGCGCGCCAGCCGGCGGATTTCCTTCGCCACCTGATCGGCCAGTTCGCGCGTCGGGCACAGCACCAGCGCCTGTGGGGAAAACCAGCGCGGATTGAGTTTGGCCAGCAAGGGCAATGCAAACGCCGCCGTCTTGCCGCTGCCGGTCTTCGCCTGCGCGATCAGGTCGCGCCCGGCCAGCGCCAGCGGCAGCGTCGCCGCCTGCACCGGCGTCATCGCGAGGTAGCCGAGCGTGGTCAGGTTGGCGAGCGTCTCGGGCGCCAGCGGCAAGGTGTCGAACGCAGTTTCAGTCAGCGCCGGCGGTGCGACGTCGGGGGCGGTGGATTCGGAAGCGGTGGATTCGGTCATGCGCGATTATAAGGGCCCGTGCCGGGGCGGCGCGTGCATCGCCCTTGCGCCGTGGCGCGCCGCTCCACCAGAATGCGCCGACAACATCCGACAGGCAGCGAACCGATGAAACCCATCGTCATCCTCGGCACCGGCGGCACGATCGCCGGTCAGGCGCGCAGTGCTGCAGACAACACCGGCTACGTCGCCGGCACGATCGCCGTCGCGGATCTGATTGCGGCCGTGCCGCCGCTGTCGGCGTTTGCGATCGATGCCGAGCAGGTCGCCCAGACCGACAGCAAGGACATGACTTTCGCCATCTGGCGCGCGCTGGCGCAGCGGGTTGCGCATCACCTCGCACGCGACGGCGTGGCAGGCATCGTCATCACCCACGGCACCGATACGCTGGAAGAAACCGCCTACTTCCTCCACCGCGTGCTGGCGCCGACCCGACCGGTCGTGCTGACCGCCGCGATGCGCCCAGCCGGCGCGCTGGCCGCCGACGGACCGCAGAACCTGCTCGACGCCGTGCGCCTGGCCTCCTCGCAGGAGGCCGGAGGCGTGCTGGTCTGCATGGCGGGCACCGTTCACGCCGGCTGCGAGGTGCGCAAGGCGCATCCGTATCGTGTCGACGCTTTCGATTCCGGTGATGCCGGGCCACTTGCCTACATCGAAGAAGGCGCGCTGCGCCGCCTGCGCGACTGGCCACACGGCGAAGCGCTGGGTCTGGCACATGTGCTGCACGACGACTGGCCGCGCGTCGACATCGTGCTGAACCACGCCGGCGCCGACGGCGCGCTGGTCGATGCGCTGTGCGCGCTCGGCGCGCGCGGCATTGTCGCGGCGGGTACCGGCAACGGCACCCTCGGCGCGCCGCTCGAGGCGGCGTTGCTGCGTGCGCAGGCCGGCGGCGTCGCCGTGCTGCGCACCAGCCGGACCGCGCGCGGCCGTGTCATCGACGCCCCCGGTGCTGCGTTGCCGGGCGCCGGCGCGCTCACGCCGGTTCAGGCGCGCGTCGAGTTGATGTTGCGGTTGATGTAACACACGGCGGCGGGGTTGCCGCACTGGACGTGCGTTCGCCCGTCACGACGCATCGTGAATTTCACGCAGCCCACGTAAGTGAAACGACACGATGCGCTTACACTTCGGCATCGTGCACACACACAATAAAGTCGCCCGAGCGACTGTTGATCGAAGAACGCCCTGATGCGACGCCGCGCATTCATCACGCTGCTGACGGTCGCTGCCCTGTTTGCCGGGCTGCTGCCGCTTGCTGCAGCGCTCTATTTTTCCTGGAGCTATACGCTCAGGGTTGAAACGCTGCACCTCGATGCGCTGGCGCAGCAGGCCCTGCTGCGCGCCGATCAGGTATTCGACGAGGCGCAGTCCGAGCTGCACGGCCTCGACACGGTTCCCGACACGCCGTGCTCGCCGGCCCACATCGAGCGCATGCGACAGATCGCCTACTGCACGCCCTTCGTGCGCGAGATCGCCTACACCCGTGACGGCCGGATACAGTGCAGCAGCATGGGGTCGGGCGAGGAGAACGGCATCCGTTCCCTGCCTGCCGCCGACTGGACCGATGGCAAGGGACGCCAGATATGGTTCCGGCTGACACATCCGCTCGACGACGCACGACCGTCGGTCGCCATCGGTCGCGGTTCGCATCTGGCGTTGATCCATGCCAGCCATTTCCAGGTGCGCAGCATCGCCGACACCCGGCTGGTCGTGCTGAGCATCACCGACTGGCTGCCGCTTGCCGTGGTCGACGAGCCGCTGCTGTCGAGCATGATCGATACCGCGATGACCGGTCGCGAACACATCCAGGGCGACCGTCTTTACGCCGTCGCCCAGTCGGGTCAGCTGCCCATCGTGGCGGTGGCGGCGCAGTCGCGCGCCCAGCTGCTCGCGGCATGGACCGAGCCGCTGGTGATGACCACGCTGTTCGGCGTACTGGTCAGTACGCTGATGGTGTGGGCGGTGCGCCGGTTCACCCGTCAGTTCTTCTCGCCCGCGACGGCGCTGCTGGCGGCCATCCGGCGCGGCGAGTTGCGGGTGGCCTACCATCCGCAGATACGCCTGTCGGACGGCCGCTGCGTCGGCGCCGAACTGCTGGTGCGCTGGCCCGACCAGAACGAGCCGGTCATGAGTACCGACGATCTGGTGCATCTGGCCGAGCACTCCGGCTTCGAGCACGAGATCACTGCGCGCGTGCTGCGCACCGCGATTGCCGAGATCGGCGATCTGCTGCAGCGCCGGCCCGAGCTGACGGTGTCGCTGAATGTGGCGTCGCACGATCTGGAAAGCGGTGGCCTGAGCGAGCTGCTGTCCGACGTGCTCGACGGCAACGGCATCCGGCGCAGCCAGATCGAACTCGAGCTGACCGAACGCAACCTGATCCAGGCCGGTTCGGCCGGCCTCGTGCTGGCGCAGCTGCGCGAAGCCGGCCACAAGGTGCTGCTCGACGACTTCGGGACCGGCTATTCCAGCCTGTCCTACCTGCATGACCTGCCGGTCGACGCGCTGAAGATCGACCGCGCCTTCGTCGGCACCATCGGCGCCGATTCGCCGCATGCGCCGCTGGTGCCGCACATCGCCGAAATCGCCCGCACGCGCAAGCTGCAGATGGTGGCTGAAGGTGTCGAGACGGAACAGCAGGCGACCTATCTGCGCGAGCAGGGCGTGCAGATCGCGCAAGGCTTCCTGTACGCGCGGCCGATGGATGCCGCCGAATTCCGCCAGTTTCTCGCCACACGCGCCTGAACGTACGGCGCGGCGCGCAGTCCATCCGCCGTGCTTTCCCTGACCGCCCTCGACAAGACCCTGCCCGGCACGCCGCCGCGCGTGCTGCTGCAGGCGCTCGACCTCGACATCGCCGCCGGTGAATACGTGGCGGTGATCGGCGAATCCGGCTCCGGCAAATCCACGTTGCTCAACGTCGTGGCGGCGCTCGATCGCCCCGATGCAGGGTCGGTGCGTTTCGACGGCGTCGAGGTGTCGGCGCTGGACGATGACGCCGCCACCGTATGGCGGCGCACCCGGGTCGGCTTCGTGTTCCAGGCCTTCCATGTGCTGCCCTGGCTGAGCCTGCGCGACAACGTGGCGCTGCCGCTGGCACTGGCTGGTGTGTCGCCACGCGAGCGTCGCGAGCGGGCGTGTGTGCAACTGGCCGCGGTCGGGCTGGCGAACCGTGCCGACGACAGCCCGACACAACTGTCCGGTGGCGAACTTCAGCGCGTGGCGATCGCCCGCGCGCTGGTGCACCGCCCGCGCCTGCTGCTGGCCGACGAGCCGACCGGCAATCTGGACGCCGACAACGCCGAGCGGATCGCCGCGTTGCTGCGCGATGCCGTGAAGTCGGGCGCTGCCTGCGGCCTGCTGGTCACCCATTCGGCCGCCGTCGCGTCCACCGCTGACCGCGTGCTCAGGCTGGGCCGCGACGGCCGCCTGCATCCGGCCGACGCGCACGCCGATGCTTGAGCTGCTGTGCCGCTCGGCCTGGCGCGGCGCGAGCCGGCTTGCGCTGCTGGCCATCGCGCTCGGGGTGGCGCTTGGCGTCGCGGTATCCGCCATTCACCGGGCAGCACTCGACGAGTTCGAATCCGGCCTGCGTGCGGTGTCGGGCTCGGCCGATCTGGAAGTGGTGGCGGCGCGCGGCATGGATGAATCCATCTATCCCCTGCTCGCCCGCCTGCCCGACGTCGCGCACGCCAGCCCGTTGGTCGAGCGTGAGCTCGAGGTCGCGGTCGGCGCGCGCACGCTGAAGCTGCGCGTCATCGGCCTCGACGCCTTTCGCGCGGCGACGGTGCAGCCGACCTTGCTGCCGTCGGCCCGCGACATCGGGCGCTTGCTGGAGCCCGGTCAGATCTTTCTGAGCCACGCGGCCGGTCAGGCGCTCGGCGTGCAGCCCGGGCAGTCGCTGACACTCGGGCGCGACGGCACATCCTTCACCGTCGCCGGCTGGCTGCCGTCGGCCGGCAGTGGCGCGGTGCTGGCGGTGATGGATATCGGCGAAGCGCAGTGGCGGCTGGCCACCGTCGGCCAGATCGGCCGCGTCGCGCTGCGCCTGCGCGAAGGCGTGAATCGCGCCGACGCGAGCGCGCGCATTGCGGCCGTGCTGCCACCGGGCGTGCACTGGCAAACCCCGGCGCAGGCGCTGGAACGGGCGGACCGGCTGTCGCGCGCCTACCGCGTCAATCTCGGCCTGCTGGCGCTGATCGCGCTGGCGGTCGGCAGCTTTCTGGTGGCGGCGACCCAGGCCGCGGCGATTGCGCGGCGCACGGCCGAGATCGCCTTTCTGCGGGCGGCCGGACTGACGCGCACGCAGCTGTTCCGGATGCTGATCGGCGAGGGGGCGCTGCTGGGCGCGTGCGGCGCGCTGCTGGGCATCGCGCTCGGACACGCACTGGCGGCGCTCGCGCTGACGCTGATCGGTGCGGACCTGGGCGCCGGTCTGGTGTCAGGCGTGGCGCCGGCGCTGTCGTTCGACCTCGCTGCCAGCGTGGGTTTCGGCCTGCTCGGCGTGGCCAGCGCGGCCGCCGGCGCGGGCTGGCCGGCGCGCGATGCGCTGCTGATTGCGCCGGCACAGGCGCTGCGGGCCGGACACTTCGGTCCGACGCTGCGCACGCTGGGCAACGACCGCCGTACCGTGGCGGCACTGAGTGCGCTGTTGCTGGCGCTGGTCGCCGCTTCGCTGCCGCCGCTGGCCGGTCTGCCGCTCGGTGGCTATGCGGCGATCGCCTGCGTACTGGTGGCCGCCGTGCTCGCCGTGCCGCCACTGGCCCGGGCGCTGGCGCGGCGCGTACCGACGTTCTCGGCGGTGCCGCTGGATCTGGCGCGGGCGCGGCTGATGGCCGAGCCCGGGTTCGCGTCGCGCAGCGCGGCCGGCGTGCTCGCCGCCACGGCACTGATCGTCGCGATGGCCGTGATGGTGTCGTCCTTCCGCAGCTCGGTCGACCGCTGGCTGACCGATGTGCTGCCGGCCGAGCTGTACCTGCGCGGCGATCGCGATCGGCCGTGGCCGGACGACATCGAAGCGCGGCTGGCCGCAGTGCCCGGTGTCGAGCGGCTGGAAGCGATCCGGCATCAAAGCCTGCTGCTGAGCGCCGACCTGCCGGCGGTGGCGCTGATCGCCCGGCCGCTGCCGGATGACGCCGGTCGCGTGCTGCCGCGCGTCGGCGCATCGGTGGCGCCGGGCACGCTGCCTCAGGTGTGGGCGTCCGAGGCGATGGCGGATCTGTATGGCTGGACGGCCGGCCGCGAAGTCGAACTGCCGCTCGCCGGACAGCGGCTGCGTGTGCAGGTCGCCGGCCTGTGGCGCGACTACGCGCGCCAGCACGGAGCGGTGGTGATCGATCTGGCGCGCTACCGCGCGCTGACCGGCGACACGGTGTCCGACGACTTCGGACTGTGGCTCGACGCAGGGTCCGATGAAGGGACTGTCGCGCAAGCGCTGCGCGATGCCAGCGGCAAGGGCGAGGCGCTGGAACTGACGTCGAGCGACGAGGTGCGCCGCCTGTCGCTCGGCGTGTTCGACCGCACCTTCGCCGCCACCTATGCGCTGGAGGCGGCGTCGGCGCTGATCGGCCTGGCCGGCATCGCGGCGGCGTTTGCCGCGTCGGCCAGCGCGCGCGCGCGCGAATTCGGGTTGTTGCGCCATCTCGGCTGCACGCGCCGGCAGATCGCTGCACAGCTGGCAGCCGAAGGTCTGCTGTCCGCGCTGCCCGGGCTGCTGCTCGGCCTGGTCGCCGGGTTCGCGATGAGCGCGCTGCTGATCGAAGTGGTGAATCGCCAGTCCTTCCACTGGAGCATGGACTGGGTGGTGCCCTGGGGCTGGCTGGCCGTCATCGTGTTCGCCATGCTGGCGGCCTCGACGCTCGCGGCGATACTGGGTGCGCGCGGTGCACTGGGTGTCGCGGCGGTGCGGGCGGTGAAGCTGGATGACTGAACAGGCCGCAGGCAGATGAGGCGGTCGGGCAGACGGGTTGGGCGATGCTTCGGCGCGCGGCGATTGCCCGCGGCGCCAAGCACCTTACAATGCGCCTATGGCGCGCAAACTATTTGATTTCGGCAACGCCGGCGCAGTCGATGACTGGTCGCCGATCGATGATGGCGTGATGGGCGGCATGTCGCGCAGCAGGCTGCGGCCCGACCCGGCCGGGCACGCGGTATTCGAAGGCATCGTGTCGCTGGAACGCAACGGCGGCTTCGCCTCGGTGCGCGCCCAGCCCGGAAACATCGCCGAAGCGGGTGCGACCCACTACGCGCTCGTGGTGCTCGGCGACGGCAAGCGCTACAAGCTCAGCCTGCGCTGCGACGACGATTTCGACGGCCTGAGCCACCAGATCAGCTTTGAACCCCCGGCCGGTCAGTGGGCCACCGTGCACCTGCCGGTGGCGGCGTTTCGCGCCACCTTCCGCGGTCGCAACGTGATGGGTGCGCCGCCGCTCGACCCGTCACGCGCACGCCAGATCGGCCTGATGATCGCCGACCGTCAGGCGGGCACCTTCTCGCTCGGCATCCGCGCGATCCGGGTCGAATGAACGTCGTGCTCAGTGCGGCTTGATCAGCGGCTGCATCAGTTCGGACGCATTTTTCTTCGCCTGCTTGGCGGCCTTCTTTTCCTTCGGTGTCGACGCCGGCTGCTTCTTCGTCGCCTTCACGCTGTTTCGTTCCTTGCTCATGGTGTGACCTTTCGAGTGCCGCCGGCGCAGTGGGCGCGCGGCTCGGCCCGACCACTATAAGCCGATGCGGCCGTGTGGCGGGAAATGACGGGTTCGGCTCAGTCGCCGCCGAGCTGGGAGTGGTAGAGGTTGGCGTACATGCCGCCGGCTGCCAGCAGCTCTGCGTGGCGACCGATCTCGGCGATGCGCCCGCGGTCCATCACGACGATGCGGTCGGCCCGTTCGATCGTGGACAGCCGGTGTGCGATGACCAGCGTGGTGCGGTTCTTCATCAGCACTTCGAGCGCCGCCTGCACCTGCCGCTCCGATTCGGTATCGAGCGCCGACGTCGCCTCGTCGAGAATGAGCACCGGCGCGTCCTTCAGCAACGCGCGCGCGATCGCCAGCCGCTGGCGCTGGCCGCCGGACAGCTTGACGCCGTTTTCGCCGATCAGCGTGTCGAAACCTTCCGGCATGGCCTGGATGAAATCGAGCGCGTAGGCCGCGCGCGCGGCGGCCTCGATGTCGCCGCGATCGGTGTCGCGCAGCGCGCCATAGGCGATGTTGGCCGCCACGGTGTCGTTGAACAGCACCACGTCCTGGCTCACCAGCGCCATGTTGGCCCGCAGGCTGGCCAGCCGGATGTTCTGGATGTCGTGACCATCGAGCAGGATGCGCCCGCTGCCCGGCGTATAGAAGCGCGCCAGCAGATGGGCCAGCGTGGTCTTGCCGGAGCCGGATGCGCCGACCAGCGCCACCGTCTCGCCCGGTGCAATGGCCAGATCGATGTGCTGCAGCACGCGTTCGTCGCGTCCCGGATAGCCGAAGCCGAGCTGGTCGAAGTCGATGCGTCCCCGCGCACGCTCGATTTCGACCGTCCCGGTGTCGCGCTCGGCCTGTTCGTCGATCAGCTGGAACACGCTTTCGGCCGCCGCCAGGCCGCGCTGCAACGGTGCATTGACGTCGGTCAGCCGCTTCAGCGGCGCCAGCAGCATCAGCATGGCGGTGACGAAGCCCATGAAGCTGCCGACCGTCGTGCGATTGCTCGCCGAGTCGTGCAGCGCCACCGCGATGACGATGCCCAGCGCCATCGCGGTCAGCACCTGGGTCATCGGCGACACCAGCGATGCGGCGACGATGTTGCGCATGTTCTGCCGCCGCTGCTTGCGGCAGGCCGCATCGAAACGGCCCATTTCATAGTCCTGGCCGCCGAAGATCTTGACCACCTTGTGCGCCTCGATGGTTTCTTCCAGCGTGTGCGCGATGCTGCCCATGGCGGTCTGCGCGCCGCGCGCCGATTCGCGGATGCGGCGCGAACTGAGGCGCACCACGATGGCGATCAGCGGCAGCATGCCGAGCACGATAAGCGTGAGTTTCCAGTCCAGCCACAGCAGCCAGGCCAGCAGGCCGGCCACCGTCAGCGTGTCGCGCACGAACACGGTGATGACATTGGTCGCCGCCTGCGTCACACCCTGCACGTCGTAGGCGACCTTGGAAATCAGCGCGCCGGAGTTGTGGTTGTCGAAGAATTCGGTCGGCAGGGCCAGCAGGCGGCCGAACATCGCGCGGCGCAGGTCAAGTACGACGTTGTTGGCGGCCCAGGCGAAGGCGTAGTCGGCGATGAAGCCGAAAATGCCGCGCGCCGCGAACAGCGCGACGATGAGCACCGGATAGAACCACACGGCATCCGGGTCACTGCCGCCGAAACCGCCGTCGAGCAGCGATTTCATGATGGCCGGAAAGACCGGTTCGGCGGCCGCCGTGAGCGCCATGCAGAGCAGTGCAACGGCGAAAGCCACCCAGTAGGGACGCACATAACCGAGCAGGCGCACATAGATCGCGCGGCTGGAAACCTGGACTGAAGTCATGGCGGGTCAGGTACGGAGAAGCGCGGATTATAGGTGCAGCCCGCTCAGCGGTTGAATGCGCGCAGTTTGGCGCCGAGCGGACCGATTGCCAGGTGCGTCAGGTGGCCGAAGTCGAATTCGAGGTTCAGCCAGCGCTCGGGCGGCAGACCGAGCAGGGTGCCGGTCAGCGCGCGCATCGGCCCGTTATGACCGACCAGCACCAGTGCGTCGGTGCCGTGCCGGTGCGCCTCGAAGGCGGCCCACACACGCGCGGCCATGTCGGCGTACAGCTCGCCGGACGGCGCCCGGAAGTCGATCAGGGCATTGCCCCAGGTGTCGAAGCCGTGCGGCGGAATGTCGCTGAACGGCTTCATTTCCCAGTCACCGAAGTCGAGTTCGCGCAGCCGCTCGTCTGTTTCGACCGCCGGATCGAGGGCGTGGGCCAGCAGGCGCGCGCGTTGCAGCGGACTGCTGACGGTGCGCACGTCGGCCGGCAGGAGCAGGCGCAGTCGGTCGGCGCAGGTCACCGGATCTTCGGCGACGTCCAGGTCCGTCACGCCATAACAGAGCCCTGGCGCCACGGCAGGCTTTGGATGACGCACCAGATAGAGCTGGAGCGGATCACTCAAACGGAACATTCCGCTCATGGTGTGCCGCCTGTGACAACACCTGAACAGGCCGGCGCGCGGGCCCGAGTCGCAGCGCTGACACACTGTGCTGAGCTTGCGATCCACTGTGCTGCGCCGCAAAAATAAAACACGATTTTCTTCACGATCCAATACTGGCGCGGGGTTGAAAGAGTTGTTGCAGTGCACTACATTCAATTCAACAACTGCTTTTTAACTTGCTGGGAGCTTCATCATGAAAACCACTGCACTCCGTATCTTGCTTGCTGCGAGCCTTTCACTTTCGGCTTTTGCGGCATCTGCCGACACCGCCGAGTCGTCGAAGGCGGTCGGACACCCCGAAGATTACAAGGTGTTCATCGATGCCAAGACCGGCTACGCCTTCGTGCGTACGCCGTCGCGCTGGGTATTCACCCGCAAGGTGGATGGCGGCCGTGTCGCCGAAACATCCACCGACAAGCGCATCGATACGGCAGAACTGTCGCGTTGATCGCACGATCCGGCGGGTTTGACCCCGCCGCTCACCGGAAAAAGCCACTCCTGCGAGTGGCTTTTTCTTTTGCGCTGCCGCCCGGTCGGCGCTTGTCTTGACCGCCCGATGGGCGCCCCCCTATAGTTCGCCGATGGACCACGATATCAATCAACTGGGCGACCGCCTCGACATCCTGCTGGGTCGATTCGGGGCGCTGCACGATGAAAACATCGTCCTGCGCAACCGTGTGGCGGCGCTGGAAGGCGAAAACAGGGTGCTCGGCGACAAGATCGAAGCGGCGCGCGAGAAGGTGAGCAGTCTGCTTGAAAGGTTGCCACAGGAATGAGTCGCGAACCCGCGCAGGCGGAAACCACTGAAATCACGATACTCGGACGCGAGTACCGGGTGCAATGCCGGGAAGGTGATCGCGACGCGCTGAACGCATCGGTCGAACTGGTCGAACGCCGCATGCGCGATCTTGCGGAAACGACGCGCGCGTCCGGCGAACGGCTTGCGGTGATGTGCGCGCTCAATCTGGCACACGAAATTTTTCAGATGCAGGCGACCGGCGGTGTTGATTTGGTGCCGCTGCGGCGTAGAATAAATTCCATGCAATCGCGCATCGAAGAGGTGCTTTCCAGTCAGGAAAAGCTTTTCTAGATGTCGGTCGCGTCAGGGCTGAACGCCCTGAGCATCAATCCCCTGCGGTGTTCGCCAAGGTCATAGATTCCTTGAACCAATGTTGATTGGCATGAGGTCGCGAACCTAGGACGCCGCTGTTGTGCCGGCCCTTCACGGGCTGGCCTGATGCGGCAGGAACGCAGCCGCTCTGAACCCTCGGTTCAGGATGCCGGCCTAGCGACATGCGCGGGGGTCCCCCTTACCGACAGCCCACCACCCCGGGCGCGCGGTACGGTCACCGAGGTGACCGCCTCTGGCTGTGGATGAGACACATCGCAGCCCAGGTCTTGTGGCTTATCTGCCACAGACTGCTCCAACTCAGTGCCTTTGCAGCAAAGTTGTGCATAAGCTGACCGATTGAACCGGGCATCGCTTGAACGATCGTTCGTTATGAACGAAACTCACGAGCCCCGTTGTTTTGCTTTTGCGGAACAGTGCTTGCCCGCGGTGACGTGTCGGCTTGCGTCTGCGGAACCCCGAAGCGCGCCCTGTGCGGCTTCCTGAATTTCACACTGTCTTACGGAGTCTGTATGTCGGCCACTTCCACGCTGATCGAGCTGTTTTCCACCGGTGCCGATGCATCCGTCGCGCTGTCCGCGCCGGCACGTTCGGACCTGAGCTTCGGTCAGCTGCGTGCCCTGATGGCACGCACCATCGCGCGCCTGAACGCGCTCGGCATCGGCCGCAACGATCGCGTCGCCATCGTGCTGCCGAACGGCCCGGACATGGCCAGCGCATTCATCAGCATCGCCGCCGGTGCCACGGCCGCCCCGCTCAACGCCGGCTATCGCGCGGAAGAATTCGAGTTTTACCTGTCCGATCTGAACGCCAAAGCGCTGGTGGTCGATCGCGGCAGCGTGTCACCGGCCATCGAGGTGGCGAAGAAGCTGGGTGTGCGCGTCATTGATCTGGTGGCGCAGGACGCCGCCGGAGATTTCGCGCTGGAACCGCGCGAAGCGGCCGACGTGCCCGCACCGGCGCACCCGGGCAACGCCCAGCCGGACGATGTGGCACTCGTGCTGCACACCTCGGGCACGACCTCACGTCCGAAAATCGTCCCGCTGACCCAGCGCAACGTGTCGGCATCGGCGCAGAACATCTGCGCGACGCTCGCCTTCACCGAAAAGGATCGCGGCCTGAACATCATGCCGCTGTTCCACATCCATGGTCTGATCGCCGGCATCATGGCGCCGCTGTCCGCCGGTGCGTCGGTGTTCTGCACGCCGGGCTTCGACGCGCTGAAGTTCTTCTCCTGGATGGATGAAGCGCATCCGACCTGGTACACCGCGGTGCCGACGATGCACCAGGCCATCCTGTCGCGCGCATCGCGCAACAAGGAAACGATTGCCCGCAACCCGCTGCGCTTCCTGCGTTCGTCGTCGTCGTCGATTCCGCCGCAGGTCATCCGCGAGCTGGAGGAGGTGTTCGGCGCACCGCTGATCGAGGCCTACGGCATGACCGAGGCGTCGCATCAGATGGCGTCCAATCCGCTGCCGCCGCGCGCGCGCAAGCCGGGCGCGGTCGGTCTGGCGGCCGGTCCCGAAGTGGAAATCATGGACGACGACGGCAACATCCTGCCTGCGGGCGAGATCGGCGAAATCGTCATCCGCGGCGCCAACGTGACGCCCGGCTACGAGAACAACGAGAAGGCGAACAAGGAAGGTTTCACCCACGGCTGGTTCCGGACCGGTGACCAGGGCAGCAAGGACGCCGAAGGCTATCTGTCGCTGACCGGCCGTCTGAAGGAAATCATCAACCGCGGTGGCGAGAAGATTTCGCCGCGCGAAGTCGACGAAGTGCTCATGGACCACCCCGCAGTGGCGCAGGTCGTGACCTTCGGCATCCCGCATCCGAAGCTGGGCGAGGAAGTCGGCGCCGTCGTCGTGCTGCGTGAAGGTCAGAGCGCGACCGACAAGGACATCCAGGCTTTCGCCGCGACGAAGCTCGCCGACTTCAAGGTGCCGCGCAAGATCCTGTTCATGGACGAAATTCCCAAGGGTGCAACCGGCAAGCTGCAACGCATCGGGCTGGCACAGAAACTGGGTCTGGGTGTCTGATCCACGACCTTCCCCGCAGTACTGTCATCAACAATATCCACTGAGGAGAGTGCAATGATCGAGTTCAAGAACTGGGCCGCAAGAGCCCTGGTGTCTGCGGTTGCAGCGATCGGTCTGACCGGTGCGGCACACGCTTGGGAACCGACCAAGCCGGTCGAGTTCGTCGTGCCGGCCGGCACGGGTGGCGGCGCCGACCAGATGGCCCGTTTCATCCAGGGCATCGTGGCCAAGAACAAGCTGATGGAGCAGCCGCTGGTCGTCGTCAACAAGTCGGGTGGCGCGGGTGCCGAAGGCTTCCTGGAGGTGAAGGGTGCCAAGGGCAATCCGCACAAGATCATCATCACGCTGTCGAACCTGTTCACCACGCCGCTGGCGACCGGTGTTCCGTTCAATTGGCGTGACCTGACGCCGGGCGCGATGCTCGCACTCGACCAGTTCGTGCTGTGGGTGAATGCCGATGCGCCGTACAAGACCGCCAAGGAATACATCGACGACATCAAGGCCAAGCCGGCCAGCACGTTCAAGATGGCCGGTACCGGTTCGAAGCAGGAAGACCAGATCATCACCGCGATGATCGACAAGGCCACCGGCAAGAAGATGATCTACGTGCCGTTCAAGGGCGGCGGCGATGTGGCGGTGCAACTGGTTGGCGGCCATGTCAATTCGACCGTCAACAACCCGATCGAAGCCGAAGCCCACTGGCGTGGCGGCAAGCTGCGCCCGCTGTGCATCATGGACACCGAAAAGCTGACGTACACCGAAAAGGTGACCGACACGCAGTCCTGGGCTGACATTCCGACCTGCAAGAGCGCCGGTGTGCCGATCGAATACCTGATGCTGCGCGGCATCTTCCTCGCTCCGGGGGTCACCCAGGAGCAGGTTGATTTCTACGTCAATCTGTTCAAGAAGGTGCGAGAGACACCGGAATGGGCCGACTTCATGAAGAAGGGTGCGTTCAAGCAGACCTTCATGAGCGGCAAGGAATTCGCCGACTGGGTGGGCAAGACCGAAGCGATGCACTACGGCCTTATGAAGGACGCCGGCTTCCTCGCCAAGTAATCCGCCTCAAGCATGTCAGGAACACGGGCGGGTCATCCCGCCCGTGTTCATTTAATCGCCCGCCGCAAAGATGCATGCGCCCTGTTTTCATTCTGGAGATTCGTGATGGAGCGATCCGAGGAAGCCGCTGAAGCCGGCTTGTCCAACCGCTGGCCGGAACTACTGGTCGCGCTGTTCCTGTTCGTCATGGGAATCATCGCGGTCATCGACAGCATCCGCGTCGGCATCGGCTGGGAAGAGGGCGAAGGCCCGCGTGCCGGCTACTTTCCGTTCTACATCGGCTGCATCCTGCTCGCGTCGAGCGGCTGGATCCTGGTCACCGCGCTGATGAAGTTCAAGCGCGCGCAGCCGCAGTTCGCCACCTGGACCGAACTGCGCTCGGTGATGCAGATGCTGGTTCCGCTGACCGTCTACGTGGTGGCGGTCGTGTTCCTGGGCATCTACCTGTCGTCGTTCGTGCTGATTGCCTTCTTCATGAAGGTGCATGGCAAGTTCGGCTGGCTGCCGACCGCGATCACCGCGCTCGGCGTGCCGCTGGGCGCTTTCCTGCTGTTCGAGCGCTGGTTTCTCGTGCCGCTTCCCAAAGGTCCGATCGAGCTGATGCTCGGTCTGTGACACCACAAGAACTGATCCTCCGAGACCGAGATGGAAGAACTCAACAACCTCATGCACGGGTTCAGCGTCGCCATGACGCTGCCCAACCTGGGCTTCATGGTGCTCGGCATCACGCTGGGCATCCTGATCGGCGTGCTGCCGGGCCTGGGCGGTGCCAACGGCATCGCCATCCTGCTGCCGCTGACTTTTTCGATGGACCAGACCTCGGCCATCATCATGCTGTCCTGCATCTACTGGGGCGCACTGTTCGGCGGGGCGATCACTTCGATCCTGTTCAACATTCCGGGTGAGCCGTGGTCGGTCGCAACCACTTTCGACGGCTATCCGATGGCGCAGCAGGGCCGTGCCGGCGCCGCACTGACGGCGGCATTCACGTCCTCCTTCGTCGGCGCTTTCTTTGCGGTGCTGCTGATCACCTTCCTCGCGCCCCTCGTGGCGCGATTCGCGCTGAAGTTCGGTGCGGCGGAAATGTTCGCGGTGCAGATGCTCACCTTCTGTTCCTTCGTCGGCATGAGCAAGGAACCACCGGCCAAGACGCTGGCCGTCATGGCGCTTGGTTTTGCACTGGCCGCGGTCGGCATGGATACGGTGACCGGTACGCTGCGCATGACCTATGGCGTGACCGAACTGCTGAAGGGCTTCGACTTCCTGATCGCGGTCATCGGCCTGTTCGGCATCGGTGAAATCCTGCTCACCATGGAAGAAGGTCTGGCCTTCAAGGGCAAGAGCGCGAAGATCCAGCTCGACGTGGTGCTCAAGACCTGGAAGGAGCTGCTGCGCTACTGGCGCACGTCCATCCGTTCGGTGCTGGTCGGCTGCTGGATGGGTGTCACGCCGGGCGGTGCGACACCGGCCTCGTTCATGGCCTACGGCCTGGCCCGTCGCGGTGCGAAGGACAAGGACTCGTTCGGCAAGGGCAACATCGAAGGGGTCGTGGCACCGGAAACCGCGGCGCACGCGGCCGGTACCTCGGCCCTGCTGCCGATGCTCACGCTGGGCATTCCGGGTTCGCCGACCGCCGCCGTGCTGCTGGGCGGCCTGCTGATCTGGGGCCTGCAGCCCGGTCCGCTGCTGTTCACCGAAAAGCCCGACTTCGTGTGGGGCCTGATCGCATCGATGTATCTGGGCAACATCGTCGGCCTGATCGTCGTGCTGACCACGGTGCCGTGGTGGGCGGCCATCCTGCGCATTCCGTTCTCGGTCATCGGCCCGATCATCATCGTCATCTGCGCGATCGGCGCCTACACGGTGCACAGCTCGATCTTCGACGTGGTGATGATGCTGGTGTTCGGTGTATTCGGTTACCTGTTCAAGAAGCTGCGCTATCCGCTGGCGCCGCTGGTGCTCGCCCTGGTGCTGGGCGACATGGCCGAATCGAGCTTCCGCCAGTCGATGCTGCTGTCGCAGGGCAGTCTGTCGATCTTCTGGGCGAATCCGCTGGTCGGCGGCCTGATGGCGCTGTCTTTCGTGATGCTGCTGTGGCCCATCGTGCCGGCGCTGAAGCACTATCTGCGCCGCCGCGCGTGACCTGAAACCGCCGCGCCCGCCGCACGACGGCCGGGCGCGGCTGGCGGCGGCGCGACCGGTATCCGGCGTGCCGCCGCGCCCTCAAGGGAGATGAAAAGATGAAGATTGCAGTCGTTGGCGCAGGCGCCATCGGGGGTTATCTGGCCGTGAAGCTGTCGCGTGCCGGCAATGAAGTCACCTGCATCGCGCGCGGCCCCAACCTCGCCGCCATCCAGGCGAAGGGCATGTCGCTGATGCTGGAAGACGGCACGGTCGAGCACGCGCCGGACATCCGCGGCGTGCAGAAGATGACCGACGCCGGCGTGCAGGACGTGATCCTGCTGACGCTCAAGGCGCATCAGGTGAAGGATGTCGCGGCCGACATGCGCGCGCTGTTCGGCCCGGACACGATGGTCGTGACGATGCAGAACGGCATTCCGTGGTGGTACTTCCACAAGCTGGCCGGCGATCACGAAGGCACGCCGGTCACTTCGGTGGACCCGGACGGCATCGTCGCCGCGAACATCGAAGTCGAGCGGGTCATCGGCAGCGTGGTGTATCCGGCGTCCGAACTGGTCGAGCCGGGCGTCATCAAGCTGATCGAAGGCAACCGCTTCACGCTGGGCGAGCTGGATGGTTCGCGCTCGCCGCGCATCGAGGCGCTGTCGCAGGCCATGATCGCCGCCGGCTTCAAATCGCCGGTGTCGAAGGACATCCGCTCCGAAATGTGGGTGAAGCTGTGGGGCAATCTGAGCTTCAACCCGATTTCGGCGCTGACGCACGCCACGCTGGAAGACATCTGCCGCTTTCCGCTGACCCGCGAACTGGCGGCCAACATGATGCGCGAGGCGCAGTCGGTCGGCGAAAAGCTCGGCGTGGAATTCAAGATCGCGCTCGACAAGCGCATCGCCGGCGCCGAAGCGGTCGGCGCGCACAAGACTTCGATGCTGCAGGACGTCGAAGCCGGCCGCCCGCTCGAATTCGAGGCGCTGGTCGGTTCGGTGCGCGAACTGGGCCGCATCACCGGCATTCCGACGCCGAACATCGATGCGGTCTATGCGCTGGTGTCGCTGCTGGCGCGCACGCTGTCGGACAAGCGCGGCAAGCTGGCCATCGCCGGTTGACCCGGCGCGCTGCCGTCACAGGGCACCTGCGGGTGCTCTGTGTGTTTCTGCGCAACGCGGACTTTGCGGTCGCACTGCGGCCTGTGTTCAGATAGCGATTTTTGCAGCGCACCATGATGTTCTTCCCCGATACCGAATTCGTGCTCGCCGGCCTGTTGCTGGGCACCGTCACAGGCTTCCTGGCCGGATTGCTGGGCATCGGCGGCGGCGCTCTGCTGGTGCCGATGCTGGTCAGCCTGTTCGAACGGCTGCACGTCACGCCCGACCACATCCTGCATCTGGCGCTCGGCACCTCGATGGCCGCCATCGTCGTGTCGGCCGCGATCAGCCTGCGCACGCACCATGCGCATGGCGCGGTCGACTGGCCGACCGTGCGCACGATGACCATCGGCGTGCTGATCGGCACCCTGTTCGGTACCTTCATCGCGCGCGAAGTGTCGACCCAGGTGCTGTCGCTGATCTTCGCGGTGTTCATCGGCTACGTCGCACTGACCATGCTGATCGGTTTCAAGCCGAAGCCTGCCCGTCAGTTGCCCGGAGCAGGCGGTTTGATCGCGGCCGGTGGCGGCATCGGCGTGGTGTCGGCGCTGGTCGCCATCGGCGGCGGCGCGCTGACGGTGCCCTTCCTGACCTGGTGCAACCGCGACATCCGCCAGGCCATCGGCACCTCGGCCGCGCTCGGCCTGCCGATCGCGCTGGGCGGCACGGCCGGCTACATCTTCAATGGCTGGGGCGTGCCGGACATGCCGCCGCAGGTGCTGGGCTATGTGCACCTGCCGGCGCTGGTCGCCATCGTCGCGGGCAGCCTGTTCACAACACCGCTCGGCGCGCGCGCCGCACACCGGCTGCCGGTGCCGCTGATCAAGCGGCTGTTTTCGCTGCTGCTGGTCGCGCTGGCCGTGCGCATGCTGTGGAAGCTGTGGAACGCCTGATCCGCGCCGGGCGTCAGCGGCGATGGCTGGCCCGGGCGAGCCGCTCCACCAGCGCGTCCTGATCGGCGCTGCGGCCCGCTGCACCCATGGCCGTGAAGCTCACTGTCAGCTCGCCCACCTTCAGCATGCCCTGACGCAGCATGGAGAACGGCTCCGGCGTGATGTCGCCACCGGCGTCGAAGAAGTAGCCGGCGGGTGCGCTTGCCGGCACCGGTTGCAGCGGTGCATCGGCCGCACCGACCGTCTGGGCGGTGCGCGCTACGCGGGTGCGGATTTCATCCAGCGTTGACGGCGGCTTGCGATCGGCCGCCTTCCACACCGCAGTCACCACCCACTGTGCCTTGCCGTCGGGCGCCGACACGGTCAGGGTTGGCGGCATGCGCACATCGTGCCGACTTTCCTCGACGGTCCAGCTGTCCGGCACGCTCAGTTCGAGCGCGCCCGCTTCGGCACAGGTGATGACAAGTGCGCGGTCGGCCGCTTCGGCGCAGGTGCCTGCGATCATCAGGGCAAGGCTGGCAGTGAAGAGCCGGAGGCGCATGGACGTTCCCGATCAGAGCAAAACAAGGGTGGCCAGCCCGAGAAAGATGAAGAAACCGCCGGAGTCTGTGACCGCGGTGATCAGCACCGAACCACCGACAGCCGGGTCGCGGCCGAGCCGCGCCATCACCATCGGCACCGTCACGCCGATGAAGGCGGCCAGCAGGAGGTTCAGCGTCATCGCTGCGCTCATCACGGCGCCCAGCGCCCACGAATCGTACAGCCAGGCGGCCAGCAAGCCGAGCAGGCCGCCCCAGACGATGCCGTTGATCAGTGCCACGCCCATCTCCTTGCGATAGAGCCGGCGTGCCGCATCGGGTGCGATCTGGCCGAGCGCGATTGCACGCACGATCATCGTGATGGTCTGGTTGCCCGAATTGCCGCCGATGCCGGCCACGATGGGCATCAACGCGGCCAGCGCGACCAGTTTCTCGATCGAGCCTTCGAAGGCGCCGATGACGCGCGAGGCGAAGAAGGCGGTGCCCAGATTGATCGCCAGCCAGGCCCAGCGATTGCGCACCGAATCCATGATGGGCGCAAAGATGTCTTCTTCCTCGCGCAGGCCGGCCTGGGCCAGCAGCTCTTCTTCCGACTGTTCGCGGATGAAGTCCATCACCTCGTTCACCGTCAGCCGGCCGATCAACTGATCGTGGTGATCGATCACCGGCGCCGACACGAGGTCGTAGCGCTCGAACGCCTGGGCGGCAGATTCGGCGTCGTCCGACGCGTGCAGCACCAGCGGGTGTTCGCGCATCACGGCCGCCACCTCGACCTCGCCGTCGTTGATCAGCAGGGCGCTCAGCGACAGCACGCCGCGCAGCTTTTCTTCGCGGTCGACGACGAAGATCTGGTCGGTGTGATCGGGCAGTTCGTCGAACCGGCGCAGATAGCGCAGCACCACTTCGAGCGTCACGTCCTCGCGCACGGTGACCATGTCGAAATCCATCAGCGCGCCGACCGAGTCGTCCGGGTAGGACATGGCGGAACGCAGCTGTTCGCGCTCTTCCACGTCGAGCGCGCTGAACACGTCCTGCATGACCTCGGTCGGCAGATCGGGCGCCAGGTCGGCCAGTTCGTCGGCGTCCAGTTGTTCGACCGCGGCCACCAGTTCCTTCGGCTCCATCGCGTCGATCAGCGATTCGCGCACCGCGTCCGACACTTCGAGCAGGATTTCGCCGTCGCGGTCGGCGCGCACCAGATCCCACACCAGCAGCCGGTCTTCCGGTGGCAGCGCCTCCAGGATGTAGGCGATGTCGGCCGGGTGCATCGTGTCGAGCTTTTTCGTCAGCTCGCTGTGGTGCTGCTTGACGACCAGCGTTTCCACCAGATCGTGGCGCGGCATTTCCTGACGGTGCAGCAGGCTTTCGACGCGCTTCTGACGGTCGAGCAGCGACCTCACCTCTTTCAGGCGACGTTGCATTGCATCAAGCGGCAGGATTTCGTCGTGTTCGGCCACAGGGGGTGTCGTTCAGGCAGGGTGATCGGTGCAGCGGCTGGCAGGCGATTGTAGCCGCCGACCGTCCGCCGTCTCCGGGTTTTTGCCGCAATGCGACAACGCGCGGACCCCGGGCGGCGCTTATCCGCGATAATCGCGGTCCGAGTTCTTCCGTACCCGCTTCATGAATGTTCTTTTCGAAGAGGACGGCCACTTCCGCGCCGGCTCCGTGATGACCGACAGCGTGTCCTCGCTGCAGGTCGAACTGCCGAGCGGCAAGCGTTCAAAGGTGAAGGCGGCCAATGTGCTGCTGCGTTTCGCCAGCCCCGAGCCGGGCGTGCTGCTGGCTGCCGCCGAAGCGCAGGCGGCCGATCTCGATGCCACCTTTCTGTGGGACGTGTGCGGCGACGACGAATTCCCGTTCGAGGAACTGGCGCGCGAGTACCACGGTGCCGCACCCACCGCCGAGCAGGCCGCTGCCATCCTGCTGTGCCTGCACGCCGCGCCCGTCTACTTCCACCGCAAGGGCAAGGGGCGCTTCCGCAAGGCGCCGCCCGACATCCTGAAAGCCGCACTGGCCGGGCTGGAAAAGAAGCGGCTGCAGCAGGAGCAGGTCGATGGCTGGGTCGCCGAGTTGCTCGCCGGGCGCACGCCGCCCGACATCGCGGCCTGCAGCGCGCAGATCTTGTACAAGCCGGACCGCAACCGGCTCGAAACCAAGGCGGTGGAAGCCGCCGCCGCGTCGGCCGGCCTGTCGGTGGTCGGCCTGATGGCGAAGGCCGGCGCATTTGCGTCCAGCCACGAGTACCACCTTGGGCGCTTCCTGTTCGAATACTTCCCGCGCGGCACCGACTTTCCGACGCACGAGGTGCCGCCGGCCGGCGATCTACCCGAGGCCGGCGTGCGCGCCTTCTCGATCGACGACGCGACCACGACCGAAATCGACGACGCCTTTTCGGTGCAGCCGAAGGCCGGCGGCGGCTGGCGCATCGGTATACATATTGCGGCGCCGTCGCTCGGCATCCAGCCGGGTACGCCGCTGGGCGACATCGCGCGCAGCCGGCTGTCCACGGTGTACTTCCCTGGGCGCAAGATCACCATGCTGCCGGACGAGGCGGTCGATACCTACACGCTGCAGGCCGGCCGCAGCTGTCCGGCGCTGTCGCTCTACCTCGACGTAGAAACCGACCTGCGCGTCACGGCGAAGGAAAGCCGCATCGAACAGGTCGCCGTGGCCGCCAATCTGCGCCACCACGAAATCGAGCCGCTGTTCAACGAAGACACGATCACCGGCGGCGACTTGCCCGAATTCGAGTGGCGTGACGAACTGCTGCTGCTGTGGCGTCTGGCCGAAGTGCTGGAAGCCGGCCGCGGCAAGCCGTCGGCCAACGCAGGCCAGATGGACTTCAACTTCTACGTCGACTGGGCGCAGACGACGGAAGACGGCGAAGGCCGCGTCGACATCCAGCGCCGCGCGCGCGGCAGCCCGCTCGACAAGCTGGTCGCCGAACTGATGATCGTCGCCAACAACACCTGGGGCAGCGATCTGCGCGATGCCGGCATTCCGGCGCTGTATCGCGCCCAGGGTGCAGGCAAGGTGCGCATGACCACGGTCGCCGCACCGCACGAGGGGCTGGGCGTCGACTGTTACGCGTGGTCCACCTCGCCGCTGCGCCGCTATGTCGACCTGGTGAATCAGTGGCAGATGATTGCGCTGCTGCGCGGCGAGGAGCCGGTGTTTCCGCCGAAGTCCGAAGGGCTGTTGTCGGCGCTGCGCGATTTCGAACTGGCCTACGCCGCCTACGCCGACTTCCAGCGCGGCATGGAGCGTTACTGGTGCCTGCGCTGGCTGCGCCAGCAGGCGCGCGAAGGCCATACCGTGTGGCCGGCCATCGTGCTGCGCGAATCGCTGGTGCGGCTGGAGCATGTGCCGCTGGTGCTGCGTTCGCCCAGCCTGCCGGCGCGCGACCCGCGCTCACGCGTCGAGGTCGAGATCGATCAGCTCAATCTGCTCGACAATGACGCGCGCGCCCGCTGGGTGGGCGATCTGGCGGCACTGGCCGGTGCGGCACAGGTGTCCGAGGAAGAGCTGGCGGAAGAGATCGCCGAGGCGGAACTGCCGCCCGAGACGCCGGCGGCAGACGCGCCGGTGCCCGAGCTGCCGGTGGCCGCACCGGAGAGTGGCGAGGCGGACTGAGCGGGGTTTCGCACGGGGCAGCAGCCGGGAAGGGTGCAGCAGGCATGCGCCGGCGCGCAGCGATGCCCGACAGACCCGTCGCGCCGCCGGCCGCCTCAGGGCTTGCGCGCCCGCAGGTCGTTGCGCCGCCGTCCGGTCGGTCGGCCGCGCCAGATGCGCAGGAAGGATTTGAACTTCTGCCGCCGGGTCAGCGTGTCGTCCGACACCGCGTCGAAGAATTCCGACAGCGCGCTTGATTTCTTCAGCGTGTAGAAGGCGAGCAGCAACGTCGGTACGGTCACCACCAGCACGGCGCCGATCTTGCCGGCCAATGTGGCCGGCGGGCCGTCGAAGATGTTCATGCCGAGGAAGCCGGTGACGATGGTGCCGACCAGACCGAAGATGGTCACCACGGTGAGGCGCAGCAGGGTTTCGTTCTGGCGCCGGCTGTCGTCCGCTTCGAGGTAGTTGTCCATGTCCAGCACCTCGGCGCGCAGCTCGTTGTACAGCGCCTCGTTGCCGAGGTTGCGGGTCCACAGGTCGAACAGGTCCTTGGCCATCGACTGCTTCGATACCTCGCCGAACCAGTAGCGGTGGTTGAAGCGCAGGAAGATTTCCATCGTCTGGCGGATGCCGCGCTTGAAGCGGCGGCGCGAATCGACGTCGTCGGCGTCGAGCAGGCTGACCGCGACCACCAGCCGGTCCATCAGCATCAGCAGCGACGCGCGGTGGAAGTGCGCGATCAGGCCGATCAGGAAGTACTGGTGGCGGAACTCCGCCAGCAGGCCGTTCTGCGGGTCGGAATAGCCGGCCAGGCCGTGCTTGCCCACCATCACCATCGAGGGGCCGGTGCAGATGACGCGCGTGCTGGCGTTGTCGCTGCGCCGTGCCGGCACCCAGAAGCGGTCATAGCAGGCGGTGCGCTCGAACTCGTCCAACACCTGTTCCGAATAGGGCAGCGGATGACCGTCGTCCGGCTGCGTGGCCTGGCCCAGACGCACGAAATCCTCGCGGCTCAGCGCGAATGGATCGTCGAAGGACAGGAAGGTCATCTTCGGCAGCCGGTGGTATTCCAGCTGCCGGTAGCGGATGTCGCCGACCGCTTCCGAGTGGTGCAACACCATGGGCTGCAGCAGGTACGCCCAGTGGCGGCCGATGCACGAAGCGCGGTGTTCCCACGCGTGGCGCAGATAGCGTTCGCGGTCGCCGTAGTCGGATTCGGCCAGCACCGCGCCGTCGTGGCCGACCCACTGTACGGTACGCATGCATTGCGCCGCGCGGCCGTCCGTGTCGCCATGGCTCCACTTCGCCGGGAAGGCGCGTCCGAAGCGGAACAGCAGCTCCTGCACGCGCGCCAGCGGCAGGTCGTCGGCATGCACCTCCATCGCGAGGATGACCACATCCACGTCGTAAAAGAAGTACAGATCGATGTGCTGAACCGCGAGATCGAGCGTGCTGCCATCTTCGCAACCGAGGCGCACCGCGGCGACATCGTTGCGCCGGAACACGCGGATCGGCGATTCGCCGTAGCCGGGCTGAGTCGCGCTCGACCGCCCCTGTCCGTACAGGAAGCGCTGCACATGCGGCAGGAAGGTGACGAACTCGCGGTAGTGCCGCTCGTGGAAGTCGGCCGGCGAACCGGTGAATTCGTCGCGCTGTTCGCGCCAGGGATTGCCGTCGGTGATGGCGGCCAGGGCCTGCGGGTGGCGCTGCACCTGATCGCCGCTGCGCAGCGGCATCAGCCGCAGCGGCCACATCAGGATCTGGCGGAAATGTCGGGCAACCGGCGGATCGGTGCGGCTCATGGGCGATTCAATGGCAACAGACCCTAGCGCAGCAGCCGGCGCTGTTCCGCCGTCAGCATGCGCCGGTCCTTCAGCACGGTCAGCGGCAGGCCTTCGCGTGCCACCTGGCCGATGACGCGGCCGGCCAGCACGCTGTCGCAGTCCATGTGCGTGGTCGAAATGAAGAAGTCGGCGCTTACCCAGTCGCGGGTGATGATGAATTCCGGCCCGAGCCAGGCGTCGGCTTCGACCGGATCGGCGCACACCGCGACCCGCCAGGGCTCGGCCGGCCGGGTCGTGCCCTTCAGATGGTCGCGCAGCAGGCCGGTGGCTTCGCGCACGCCGTCCGACCAGTAATCGGCTTCCCAGCGCCCGGCCACTGCCGCCTCGAAGCCGCCGGCCAGCCGGTTGTAGTTGACATAGTGATACGGGTGCAGCCGCGCCAGCGCGACCAGCGGATCGAGCGTGCCGATCAGGCACAGCGCGATGAAGGCCGCCGCCAGACTGCGCGAGGCGCATGCGTGCCGCCACAGGGCGTACAACCCGGCGGCGGCGATGACCGCCAGCGGCGGCAGCAGGAAGGTGAAGTGGCGGATGCCGTTGTACAGCGCCGGCCGGGTCGCGATGGCCAGCGCCAGCGGCAACAGCGCCGCCAGAATGACCGTCAGCCAGGGCAGGTGCTGTCGCCACGGGCGGTGCCGGGCGGCCAGCGCCGGGGCGAATGCCGCCGTGAGCACCACGCTCAGGGCGGCGACGAGCCCGGCCAGCGCCAGTTCCGGCAGACGCACCGCAAGATAGATCGGCAGGTAGCTGCGCGGCACCTCGGTGATCGCCATGACCTGGCCGTCGAGCACGGTCTGGATCGCGAAGGTGACGTGCGAAAAGGTGGTCAGCGCCTTGATCAGATTGCCCGGCGCCTGTGCCGCCCACGGCCAGAACAGTGCGATCAGCGCCAGTGCGACCGGCAGGGCGGGCAGCAGCGCACGCAGCGAGCGGCCCAGATGCGCGAGTCGGGCGCGCCAGTCGCCGTCGACCAGCGCCATTGAGGCGAGCATGCCGAGCCCGAGCACCATGACGCCGAACACTGCACCGACACGCAGCCCGAAGGCGCAGCCGATCGCGACGCCCAGCTTCAGCACCAGACCGAGTGGCGGTGCCGGCAGGCGCGCCACGATGAGGGTCGTGTACCAGGTCACCCAGGCCATGCAGGCGGCAAACGGGATGTCCTTCGTGTGGGTGAACAGCGCGCCGCTCCACGCACCCGTGAGCATCAGCAGTGCCACCGCGATGCAGGCGGCGGTGTCGTTCAGCAGGTGACGCGCCAGCCGATACACGGCGATCATGCCGGCAAAACCGAATGCAGCCGACAGCAGGTGGCGCATGTCCCACACATTCATCGGCAGCACGCGTTCGAGCGCCGCAGCGATCAGGTCGAACAGGCCGCCATACAGATACAGGTCCTTGTAGTGGAAGGCCGACATGTCGGTCAGCCCGGACGCGTAGTAGTCGAGCAGCAGCCGGCCGTAGGTGTGCTGCACCCACTCGTCGTTGCTGATGCCGTGCTGGCCGAAGGTCAGTGCGATATGCAACGCGATGAGCGCGAACAGCGCGAGTCCGGTGGCGTGTGCAGTCAGGCGCGGGAGGCTTCGTGTTGCAGGGTGAAACGTTGTAGCGGTCGGTGTCACAGGGTGCATGGAGCGGGCCGGGAGACGGGTGCAGAGGCATAACGCGCTGCCTGCGCGCGCGCTGACAGGGCAGTCGATGAACGGGTTGGAAAGCGGGGCGTCAAGGGTGAGTGGCCGGATGCCAGCTGTTCACGGTCGCAGCGGCCCGATCTGAATACCGGCTGTCGCGAGCAGCGCCTGGAAGTCACTCCCGGCCAGCACGCGGTGTTCGATTGCGCGTGCGTGGCCGATCGGATCGCCCGGTACCGCCTGCGTTGCCGGATGGCACATCACCGCGTCGCCGTCATCGGCCGTGGCGAACCAGTGCGCCAGCCGTTTGCGGTAGCCAGCGGCGTCGCAGTCGAAACCGTAGGCGCCCAGCAGGCGCGGCATCACGCGGAAACCTTCGGCGCGCGCGCGGCGCACCAGCGCTGGCGCACCGAGCGCGGCAATGAAGCGCGGCTTGAAGCCGTCGCCCGGGTGCGCGCCGCTGATGCGCAGCCAGGGCAGCCGCCTGCCATAGCGCGTCAGCAGCACGTCGATCAGCGCGTCGCGGATCTGCGGCAGCTGGTGCACATGCTGGTGACCATCGACATAGTCCGGTGCGTGGCCCGTGGCGTCTTCGAACCGTGCGCACTGGGTGGCGATCTCGTCGCGCAGCGGCCTCTGATCGAGGCGGCGGCTCTGGCTCAGCACAATCAGCGGCCACAGGCGGCGGCGTGCCGGCGCGAATTCGGTGAAATCGAGGTGCAGGCCAAACCCGGCGGCGCTGTGGCGGGCGGCGATGCGAGTGGCCGCAGCCGGCCAGCCCGGCGCACGCGTCATGCAGGCTGCGCCGCTGAGACGGCGGGCGTCGATGAGCTCGAGCACCGCCGCATCGACGGCCGGGTGGTAGCCGTAGTCGTCGGCGGTCAGATAGACCGTCTTCATGCCGGCCGGTGTGCGAACGCCCAGTAGCGGCCGAGCACCCAGGTGCTGACGGCGACACACACCAGCACGATGGCCAGTGCGATCCACAGCGGCAGCGGCGTGTAGCGCAGCAGCGCGGCCAGCATCAACTGGTTGCCGAGGAAGGCGGTGCATGACACCGCCAGCAGCCGCGGCAGCGCCTGCCGGTGACTGGCCTGCGTGCCGGCGAACGAAAAGCGCCGGTGGCCGAGGTAGCTGACCGGAAAGGCGCACAGGAAGCCGATCAGGTTGGACCACGCCGGATCCATGGCGGTCGCGGCATCCACCGCCAGCGTGACCAGATAGTGCACGCCCGCGGCGCAGCCGCCGACGATGAGGAACAGCAGCACGGAGGCGCGCATGTTCAGTCTTCGAGCCGGTCCGCGTGCGCCACCGGCTCGCACCGCACCAGTTCCGCCACGACATACGGCGGCCGGCCCTTCACCTCTTCGTACACCCGCGCCAGGTATTCGCCGAGGATGCCGATGAACAGCAGCTGCACGCCGGAGAAGAACATGATGCTGACCACCACGGTCGGCCAGCCGGGTACGTCGACGCCCAGCAGGATTTTTTCTACCGTGATGAACAGACCGTAGGCGAAGGCGATCGACGACAGCAGCAGCCCGGTCAGACTGGCCATGCGCAACGGCAGTACCGAAAAGCTGGTCAGCCCGGTCCACGCCAGCCGCATCAGGTTGAGCCGGTTGAAGGTGGTGACGCCGGCCGCGCGCGGCAGTGGCGTGTAGGGAATGCCGATCGAACGGAAGCCGACCCAGGCGTACATGCCCTTCATGAAGCGCTGGCGTTCCGGCAGCGCGAGCAGGGCATTGACGACGCAGCGGTCCATCAGCCGGAAGTCGCCGGCATTGGGCGGGATATCGAGCCGGCCGCCCATATTCATCAGGCCATAGAAAACCCGGGAGCCGAGCCGGTTGAACAGGCCCTGTTCGCCGCGGTCGGCGCGCACCGCATAGACCATGTCGTAGCCGTCGCGCCAGCGCGCCAGCATGTCACCCAGCAGTTCGGCCGAATGCTGGCCGTCGGCATCCATGCAGACCACCACGTCGCCGCGCGCGTACTGCAGCCCGGCGGAAATCGCCGCCTCCTTGCCGAAATTGCGCGAAAAGCGCACCAGCGTGACCGGCAGGCGAGCCGCGCAGTCGCAGGCGATCCGTGCCGTCGCGTCGCGGCTGCCGTCATCGACCACCACCAGTTCGAAGGCGGGTGTCAGCGCCGACAGGTGGCGGGCAATCATGTCGAGTGTGGCGGCCAGCGCGCCCGCTTCGTTGTAGGCCGGGATGACGATGCTGACGCAGGCGGGCGGGCCGATGCGTCGTGAGGAAGGCTGCAGACGGGTGCCGGCGGGGTCGGTCGGAATCATCGTGGGGTGCCCGCGCGGGTGACAGCGCCGGGCCGGAACGCGGCGAGAAGGATTGGCAAGATGCGCAGTGTACCGGCCTGCAGACTCTGTCGGGAGGCTTTACAGCACCGGTTGATAGTTAGTGTGCGCAGTTGTTTGCAATTGCAAGTGCATGAAAACAAACACGATCCAATGGTGTGGCATGGCGATTGCTAAATGCGTCCTGTCAGGCTCGAAGCGATGGACGTCGAGTCACCACACAACGATGACGCGGGCACGCTCTGGCTTTTCGCCCGCCACGATCAGGACACCATGATGAAATTCTCGAAAATTGCACTGACACTGGCGCTTGCCGCATCGGCCAGCCACGTTTCCGCCGCCATCATCGCTTCGGATGATTTTTCCTACGCGACCGGCGCGCTCAACGGCGCCAACGGCGGTACCGGGTGGGGCGGCGGCTGGAGCGCCACGGGCGCTGCTTCGGTCAGCGATCCGGCGGTTGATCTGGACGGCAACCGCGCGGCCTCCTTCACCTCGAACGCGGGCAACGCGGCGCACCGCGCCCTGTCATCGACCTTTACCGGCGACAGCGTGTTCGTCAGCTTCTTCATTCAGGTGGCGACCGGTTCGAACATCGGCAACAACGACTTTCTGGGCCTGTGGCTGCAGAACGGCGCCGCCAACGAAGGTTCGAATCGCCCGACGCTCGGCCTGAAGGGCAACGAGGTGACCAACGACGCGTCGCGCAACGACCTGTTCGTGCGTACCACGGGCAGCAATGGCAGTTTCCTGTCGTCCAGCAACGTGATTCTCGGTCAGACCTATCAGATCGTCGGCCACCTGTACCGCAACGCTGCCGGCAACTACACCAACTTCGACGCCTGGCTGAACCCGACTGCAGGCGACCTCGGCACGCCGGACGCCAGCTTCGTCGGCAATTCGGGCATCAACCAGATCACGCGCGTCGGCATCCGTACCGCGAACCTCGATCAAGGCGACAACATCCTGATCGACCGCGTCGTGCTGGCGACGACTTTCCGGGAAGCGATCGGCCAGCCGATCCCCGAACCGGGCGCACTGGGTTTGCTGGGCCTCGGCTTGGCCGGCATGGCGTTCATGCGCCGCCGCAGGGCCTGAGTCGGCGACGCACGGGTCGGACGACCGTGCGCTCGACGTACTTTCGCCTTGGGGCAGCTTCGGCTGCCCCTTTTTCGTTGACGCCCGGGATCCGGGGACGCTGTGTCCTCAGGGTCTGTTCTTGAGCGCCCCGGCCGCGCGGGTCAGGTGCTGCATCAGATTCGGCGCGACATCCATCGGAATGTCGGTCGCCTCGATGGCATGCACCATGCAGCGCAGCCAGGACACGACTTCCTCCTGACCGATGGCGACATGCGCATGCATCTGACGCAGGTTGGAATGGCCCATGCGCTCGGCGTAGTAGCGGGGGCCCCCGAGAAAGCCGCACAGGAACTCGAACTGCGCCTCGCGCAGGTGGGCCACGCCGAAACCGTGCTGGTGCAGCGCGTGTACCGGCGCCCCGTCCGGGTGGGTTTCGACGATGTCGTAGAAGGCATTGACCAGCCGGCGCAGCGGCGCTTCGCCACCGATCTGCTGGAACATGCTGGGCGGTCGGGTCGCGCCGCTGTTCATGGGGTCTCCTGGACGGGGCTGCGTGTTGGGCATCGCTGCGCTCACCCCAACCTACAGTGACCGCAAAAGCCTGCAGCATCCGCTGCCCCGCCGACTCGCCGCAATACCCCGGTGGAGGTACGCGTCGAGCACCGCCCGCACGTCGGTTGGGGTGAGCGCAGCGATGCCCAACTCCGACCTTCGCAAGCCGCCGCCGCATCCCGGCCGAAGCGGCGCAACCCCTATCAGGCCGGCACGGCCGCGGAGGGGCCAACCAATTGCCCGGCATCCATCGTCAGCACGCGGCCCATGCGCTCGAAGGCGCGCGGTCGGTGCGCGATCAGGATGACCGTGCGGCCGGGCGCGTGATCGCTCATCAGCGCGTCGATCACGCGCGCTTCGGTGTCGGCGTCGAGCGCCGACGTGGCTTCGTCCAGCAGCAGCACGGGCGCGTCGCGCAGCACGGCGCGTGCGAGGCCGACGCGCTGGCGCTGGCCACCGGACAAGCTGTGTCCTTTCTCGCCGACCGGACTGTCGAGGCCGTCGGGCAGCAGCGCGATCACGTCGTCGAGCTGCGCGATGCGGCAGGCATCCAGCAGGTCGAGTTCGCTCACGTCGCGGCCCAGCGTCAGGTTGTCGCGCAGCGACAGGCTGAACAGTTCGGTTTCCTGCGGCACCACGGCGATCTGGTGCAGCAGCGCCTCGTGCCGGATGTCGGACAGCGGCACCTCGTCGACCGCCAGCCGTCCCGATTCCGGCGGGTAGAGCGCGAGTAGCAGCTTGACCAGCGTGCTCTTGCCGGAACCCGAACGCCCGGCGATGCCGATGTGCTCGCCACGCCGAATCGTGAAATCGAGCGGGCCGAGCACGCGCCGGCCGTCGTGCGCAAAGGTGAGGGCTTCTGCGCGCAGCACCTGCCAGTCGGCCGGCCAGTCCAGCGTGCCGTGCTGCGCGGTCTGCGGCGCGAACAGCGGCATCATGCGGCCGAGGTTGGAGGTGCGTTCGATCATGGTCTGCACGCGGTCGGTCATGTCCATCGACGCTTCGCGCAGCGTGTTGAAGTAGGCGGTGTAGGTGAGTACCAGCCCGACCGACAGTCCGCCTTCCATCACGCCCCAGGCCACACCCAATATGTAGAGCGACCAGGCCAGCGCGGTATGCAGCTGGAACAGCATCCACTTGGTGTTGGTCAGGCGCAGCCGGCGGTAGGCGAAGTCGCGCGCCGCCTGTTCGCGTGCGGCGACCCGCGCCGTCATGTCGGCGCCGGCATTCATCGCCTTCACCGACAGGATGTTGGCGGCGCTTTCGACGAAGCTGCCGCTGGCGTTTTCCATCGACGCATTGATCTGGTCCGACAGCTTTGCGATGCGCCGGTAGAAGTACCACTCGATGAAGCCGAGTACGCCGCAGTAGTACAGGAAGAAGAACACCGTTGCCGGATGCAGCAGCATGCAGGCGATCAGCGCGCCGAAGAAGGCACCGGAAGCCGTGAGCAGCGCATTGACCAGGTCGCTGGTCCAGTCGCGCACCGCGTCGGCGCCGGTCAGCACGCGCTGAGCCTTGTTGCCGGTGCTTTCCTTCTGGTGCCAGCCAAGCGAAAAGCCGAGCAGGCGCTCGAAGCCCCATACCTTGGCGCGCATGCGCGCATCGATCGACATGCGGCCGATCACCCGCTTGGTGGACAGCCGCACCAGCGCAACCACCGCATGCGCCACGCCCAGCGTGGCGATCAGCGTGTACATCGGCGTCAGTGAATCGCCGCGCTGCCAGCCGATCAGGAAGTCGGCGACCTGACCGATCAGGAAGGGCGGCAGCATCGGGTAGAACTGCACGACGCCGAGCACGCAGATGAACAGCAGATAGCGTCGCCGATCCGTGTCCAGAAAGAACCGGATGGCGCGCGGGACGTCGGTCAGGCGGAAGTGCGCGTCGGCGCGCAGGCGGCGGGAGTCGTTCACGATGACGGACCGGCGCGCCCGGACGGCCGCGCCGGCGGACGCAGTCGGGCTCAGGCGGTCACTTCCTTCGACGTGATGGCATAGACGAAGCTGGCCGCATCGAGGCTGTCGGCGCGCCCGGCGGATGTTTCCAGCTGCGGATACATCAGGAAGGGGATGGCCGGCCCGGTCGCTTCCGGCAGCTTCAGGTCGTGCGCCACGTTGTAGGCCAGCCAGTTCATTTCCCACGAACCGAACAGCGCCTTGCGCGCAGCCACCACGACGTCGTCCTTCAGCGTCAGGCCCGGGCGCTCTTCCAGCACCACCTTGCGCACGTCGGCCGGATCGACCGGCACCCAGCCGAAACCGGCCAGCCATACTTCGGCGCGACAGTGCTGCGCCTTCGTGATGTCGCCCGCCTTGCCCAGGCTCTTGTAGCCGAACTTCGAATCCGCCACGCGCACGCCGTAGACGTCACGCGCCGGCAGCCCGGCAGCACGTGCCAGACCGACGAACAGCGCATTCAGGTCGGCACACTTGCCGCTCAGGTTGCCGCTCTCCAGCATGCTGCGGATGTCGCCCAGACCGCAGCCGCGGGTTTTCGGGTTGCGTTCGGTGTTGTCGCAGATCCACTCGTAGATCGCCCGCGCGCGTTCCAGATCGGTGCTTGCACCCTGGGTGATCTTCAGCGCAGTGTCGCGCACGATGCCGTCGGTCGGCAGCAGTTCGGTGGCCTGCGTGTAGAGCTTGTGCGCTTGCGCATCGAGCGGCGCGACGGCGCCCGGACGGCTGAAATCGACCGCGCGGTCGCGTGTCGCGAAGCGGTTCACCAGCTCGATCACCGGCGCCTCCTGACCGGCGCGCCACTGCGCCACCAGCATCTTCGCGCCATACACGGTGTCTTCTGCGATGCCGGCGCGCGCGGCGTTGCCCTGCCAGTCGCTGGCCAGCGGTTTGATCCAGTCCGCGTTGTCGATCGACGGCAACGGAATCCATGCCGTGGCCACCTCGCCGCGCGTGACCGGCGTGACGACGGTGGTCACCTCGAAGGTGCGCCAGCCGGCGTCCGGCGACGGATTGAAGGCGGGCTGCGCAGCTGCGCCGGTCCGCGGCAGCACGCCGGACAGGCCGGCCAGTGCGGAAGACTGGATGAAACGACGACGATCCATGGTGAGGCTCCGATTGATTCAACAGCTATTTCAGCAGACGCCGCAGCCGATCCAGCACCGCGTCGTCCTCCCATTCGATCACGCCCTGCGCACGCGCCACGATGCGATGCTGCCGGTCCAGGATCACCGTACAGGGCAGCAGACGCGCCCCCCACAGCCGGCTCAGCCGCTGGTCGCGGTCGTGCAGCACCGGCAGCGCAAGGCGGGCGCGCTGCATGAACAGCGCGGCGTCGGCATCGCGGTCGGCCACCGCCACGGTCAGCACGACCAGTCCGGTGCCCGCCAGCCTCTCCGGCAGGCGCGCCAGCGCAGGCATTTCATCGCGACAGGGTTCGCACCACGACGCCCAGAAATTGATCACCACAGGCTGACCGGCATGGCGGGCAAGCTGCTGCGCCAGACGCACATCCTCGCCCACCGGTACAGCAGCCGGCGCTTCGGTGACCAATCCGGCCACCAGACCGGCGGCAGACGCCGGGCCGCACAGGGCAAGCCAGAACAGAAAGGACGGCAGCGCGCCCCTTGCAGCGCAGTGGAGTGTCGCCCACATCGAAGTTTTCGTCTTCCTTTTTGTTCGAATGCCGGAGTTGGTTGCGCTAATGGACATCAGGTCGCTGTCATGGTTGCGTCACCGTGCCGTCATGGTGCTGCATTGGCCGGTCGCGACACTGCGCGGATGCGACCGGACGACGCCGACGACGAACTCGCCTTCACCGTGGAACGACTGCACGCGGCAGACGAACCGCTGCGCATCGCCGTGGTGACCGAAACCTATCCGCCGGAAATCAACGGGGTTGCGATGAGCCTCAAGCGCATGCTCGACGGACTGCTGGCGCGCGGCCACCGCATCCAGCTGATCCGGCCGCGCCAGCACGCGGACGATACCGCGATGCAGTCGGGCGCGCTGCACGAAGTGCTGGCGCGCGGCATGCCCATTCCGCGCTACGGAACGCTGCGCGTCGGCCTGCCTGCCAAGCAGAAGCTGGCCCGGCTGTGGGCGGTCGAGCGTCCGGATCTGGTGCACCTGGTCACCGAAGGCCCGCTCGGCTGGTCCGCCATGGCCGGCGCGCGCAAGTTGAAGTTGCCGGTGACCAGCGACTTCCGCACCAATTTCGACGCCTACAGCGCGCATTACGGCATCCGCTGGCTCAAGCGCCCGATTTCCGCCTACCTGCGCCGCTTCCACAACATGGGCCACGAAACCTTCGTGCCGACCCGTGCCATGCAGACGCAGCTGATCGACTGCGGCTACCGCAACGTCGAGGTGGTGGCGCGCGGCGTCGACACGCGGCTGTTTTCGCCGCAGCGGCGCAGCGCGGCATTGCGCACCGCCTGGGGCGTCGGCGAGCGCGACCCGGTGGTGGCATTCGTCAGCCGGCTGGCGCCGGAAAAGAACCTCGACCTCGTGGCGCGCGCCTTCGAGGCGCTGCGCGCGCAGCGCCCGGACGCGCGCATGCTGTGGGTGGGTGATGGCCCGGCACGCGAGTCGCTGGCGCGACAGTACCCGCATCACCTGTTTGCCGGCATGCGCACCGGCGACGACCTGGCCACCCATTACGCCAGCGCCGACCTGTTCCTGTTCGGCAGCCTGACCGAAACCTTCGGCAATGTGCTGACCGAGGCGCTGGCCAGCGGGCTGCCGGTGGTGAGCTACGCGCAGGCGGCTGCGGCCGAACTGGTGGTGCCGGAGCGCAACGGGCTGCTGGCCACGCCGGGCGACGAAAACACTTTCATTGCGCAGGCGGTGCGCGCCGGGCTGGATGACACGTTGCGCGCCGGCATGGCGGTGCATGCGCGCGCCAGCGTCGAACAACTGGGCTGGGACAGCGTGGTGGACGCCTTCGCCGCCCGGCTGCGTGCCACGGTGCTTCATGCCGAGGCAGTGCGCAGCGCGCGTTCGCGAGGCTGAAACGGCGGCGGAAGCCCGTATACTGGCGCTTTTCGCCACCGGTCTGCCTTCATGTCCGTCCTCATCTGCGGCTCCATCGCCTACGACACGATCATGGTATTTCCCGATCGTTTCAAGCAGCACATCCTGCCTGACCAGATCCACATCCTGAACGTGGCCTTCCTGGTGCCCGACATGCGGCGCGAATTCGGTGGCTGTGCCGGCAACATCGCCTACAACCTGAAGCTGCTCGGCGGCGAGCCGCTGATCATGGCCACGGTCGGCCACGACGCCGGCCCCTACATGGACCGCCTCGCATCACTCGCCATTCCGGCCACCCATGTGCGACGGATCGACACCGCCTTCACCGCGCAGGCCTTCATCACGACCGATCTCGACGACAACCAGATCACCGCCTTCCACCCGGGTGCAATGAATGTGTCGCACGAGAACAGCGTGTCCGATGCTGCGGGCGTCAAGCTGGGCATCATCGCGCCCGATGGCCGCGACGGCATGATTTCGCACGCGCGCCAGTTTGCCGATGCCGGCATCCCGTTCGTGTTCGATCCGGGTCAAGGGCTGCCGATGTTCGGCGGCGACGATCTGCTGAACTTCCTGGATCTTGCACGCTGGTGCACGGTCAACGACTATGAAGCCCGCCTGTTGTGCGAGCGCACCGGTCTGACCGAAGCGCAGATCGCGGAGCGGGTCGAGGCGCTGATCGTGACGCGCGGCGCCGAAGGTTCGCGCGTCTATGCGGGCGGCTCGGTGACCGAAGTGGCCTGCGTGCCGGCCGATACGCTGGCCGACCCGACCGGTTGCGGCGATGCCTACCGCGGCGGCCTGCTGTACGGCCTGTCGCGCGGCGCCGACATCATCGCCTCGGCGCGTCTGGCGTCGGTCATGGGATCGATCAAGATCGCCAGCCGGGGCGGGCAGAACCACCTTCCGACGCGCGACGACATCGCCGCGCGTCATCGCGCCGCCTTCGGCACGGCGCTCGCATTCTGAGTGTCCGGACGATCCTCGAAGGCCGAAACATGCGCTCACCATTGGTTGGCTGACGCGCCGTGCGGCACGCGGTAAAAAGTCAGCATGGCCGCGATGTCGCGGCCGCATACGGAGAAGCATCATGAATCGCATCGCATTGCCTGCCCTGTTGCTGGCCGGCATCGTTCTCGCAGGTTGCCAGTCCAGCCTGTCGGGAGACACCTATTCACGCGAACAGGCGCGGCGCGAAATGTCGGTCCGCCAGGGAACAGTGGAAGGCGTCCGTGCCATCACGATCGAGGGCACGAAGTCGAACATCGGCACCGCTGCGGGCGCAGCGGTGGGCGGCCTGGCGGGCGGTCAGGGATCCACTGCCGGCGCCATCGCCGGCGCTGTGGTCGGCGGTGTGACCGGCGCATTCATCGAGGAAGGTGCGACCCGCCGCAAAGGGCAAGAAATCACGATACGGCTCGACACCGGCAACGTGATTGCGGTGGTGCAGGAAGGCGACGACAAGTTCGCGATCGGCGAGCGCGTCCGCCTGGTCGGCGCCAGCGGCAACACCCGGGTGACACGCGCGCAATGAGTCGGTGCGTGTGCGGCAGCGGTCGCCCCGAGGCCGACTGCTGCACACGTCACCATGCCGGCGAACCGGCTCGTACCCCCGAAGCACTGATGCGCTCGCGCTACAGCGCCTACGTGCTCGGTCTGACCGATTACCTGCTCGCCACCTGGCACCCGACGACACGTCCGGCCACCCTGACACTTGATGATGCCGGGTTGAAGTGGCTGGGGCTGGATGTGCGTCGCTGCATGATGCAGGACGCCGATCACGGCACGGTTGAATTCGTCGCCCGCAGCAAGCTCGGTGGACGCGCGCACCGGCTGCATGAAACCAGCCGCTTTGTACGCGAGAACGATCGCTGGTTCTATCTCGACGGCGACTTCGCGGCCTGAATTTCGCAGCCCGATTCACCCCGCCGCACGCGCACTCACCTGCCGATGCTCAGTAGTCGTCGGCGCCAGCGCTTTCCTCTTCTTCGTCCTCGTCGTAGTCATCGACCGCCTCTTCCGCCACGCGGGCTTCAAGGAAAGCCTTGAAATCATCGGGGTCGGTGAATTCGTCGATGAACTCGGCGAGGATGCTGACGACGGTATCCGGATCCCATTCGCACTCGTCGGCGGCGTCGTGAATCAGCTTTTCGGCACTCATTGCTTTCTCCCGAAGGACTGGACAGATGCGACCAGGGTCTGTTGACATCGAATGACGAACCGGAGGTGCGAGAGCCCGGATGTGCCGGGCTCCGCGGCGATCTGCGATTCAATGTCAACAGGCCCGACGCAGTGCTGGAAAGCCTAGCACAGGCCGATCCGCGCTTCATCGTGCAGCGCGTCGAACAACGCCGGGAGGCGTTGCCGTGTCAGACGCCCTGAGTCTTGCCCACGGTGTCGGCGTTCTGCCCGAACAGCAGCTTGCTGGAGACTTCGTCGACCACCGGTTTGTCGCTGACCTGCACGCCGCGCAGATATGCCCGCACGGTGGCCGAACGGTCGCGGATGGTTTCGTGCCAGCGCTTCAGATGCGGAAAGTCATCGAGATTCATCTGCTGGCGCTTGTGCGGGACGGTCCATGGGTAGCTTGCCATGTCTGCAATGCCGTACTGCCCGCCGGCGATGAAGTCGCGATCGGCCAGATGCTTGTTCAGCACGCCGTAGAGGCGCGAGGTTTCGTCGACGTAGCGGCGGATCGCATAGGCGATCGGCTCTGGCGCGTACTGCACGAAATGGTGGTTCTGGCCGGCCATCGGGCCGAGCCCGCCGACCTGCCAGAACAGCCACTCCAGCGTCTGGACTCGCTGGCGCAGCCCGGCTGGGATGAACTGGCCGGTCTTTTCGGCCAGATAGAGCAGGATCGCGCCCGACTCGAACACCGACAGCGGTGCGCCGCCGTCCGCCGGCGCATGGTCGACGATGGCCGGCATGCGGTTGTTCGGCGAAATGGCCAGAAACTCCGGCCGGAACTGCTCTCCTGAGCCGATGTTCACCGGCACGATGCGGTGCTCGATGCCGGATTCTTCGAGGAACATCAACACCTTGTAGCCGTTCGGCGTGGGCCAGAAATGAAGGTCGATCACGATGTGCTGCCCCGTTGCAGTCAAGTTCATCGACCCTAACTGCTGCCTGCAATACGCGCCAGTTGCATCTTGCCCCGCATGTGGCGGATGCCTCGCGCACCCACCACGTACAATGTGCTGTTCCTGCCTTTTCGCGCCTGTCGCATGCTCCGTCACGCCATCATTCCGGTCACCCCGTTCGAACAGAACTGCACGCTGCTGTGGTGCGACGAAACCATGAAGGGCGCCGTGGTCGATCCGGGCGGCAATCTCGAACGGGTGCTGGCCGAAGTCAAACGGCAGGGCGTCACGCTGGAGAAGATTCTGATCACGCATGGTCATCTCGATCACGCGGGCGCCACGCAGGATCTGGCCGAACAGTTCGACCTGCCGATCGAAGGCCCGCACCCGGACGACAAGTTCTGGATCGACGGCTTTCCGGTGCAGTCGCAGATGTTCGGCTTTCCGCCGTGCCGGCCCTTCGTGCCGACGCGCTGGCTGGCCGACGGCGACACCGTCACGGTCGGCAACGTGACGCTCGACGTCGTGCATTGCCCGGGCCACACGCCGGGTCATGTGGTGTTCGTCGACCGCGTCGGCCGGCTGGCCCAGGTCGGCGACGTGCTGTTCGCCGGATCGATCGGCCGCACCGACTTTCCGCGCGGCAACCACGCCGACCTGATCCGCTCGATCCGCGAAAAACTGTTTCCGCTGGGTGACGACATCCGCTTCATTCCGGGCCACGGCCCGATGTCGACCTTCGGCGAAGAACGCCAATACAACCCACACGTTGGACAACGCTGACATGCAGCTCGAACGCATCCTGCAGAGCCAGGGTTTCGGCACCCGCCGCGAATGTCGCGCCCTGGTGCGCCTCGAACGCGTCACCGTACGCGGTGACGTGATCGACGACCCGTTTGCCGACATCGATACGACCGACCTCGACTACACCGTCGACGGCGAAGCCTGGCGCTATCACGCGCCGTCATATGTGATGCTGCACAAGCCGGCCGGCCACGAATGCTCGCAGAAGCCCAAGCACCATCCGGCGGTGTTTTCGCTGCTGCCGTCGCCGCTGGTGGTGCGCGCGATCCAGTGCGTCGGCCGGCTCGACGAAGACACCACCGGCCTGCTGCTGCTGACCGATGACGGCCAGCTCATCCACACGCTCACGTCGCCCAAGCACGGTGTGCTCAAGCGCTATGTCGCCACCGTGAAGCACCCGGTGGATGACGCGATGCTCAAGGCGCTGGGCAGTGGCGTGGCATTGAACGATGCACCCGACGTGTCGGTCGCCGCACATGCGGTCGAACAGCTCGACGCGCACCGGATCGCCATCACCATCGGCGAGGGCAAGTACCACCAGGTCAAGCGCATGGTGGCCGCTGCCGGCAACCGGGTCGAGGCACTGCATCGCGTGGCCGTCGGCCGGCTCGAACTGCCGGCCGATCTGGCGCCCGGCGAGTGGCGCTGGTTCGATCCGGCCGAGGTGTGATGCCATGATCCATACCGATCCGCTGCAGGCAGCCGCCGAACGTCTGGTGTCGGCCGCGCCGGCCGACGTCAAGGAAGATGCGCTGGAGCGGGCGTTGCGCCCGAAGCGGCTCGACGAATACATCGGTCAGGTCAAGATCCGGGAACAGCTCGACATTTTCGTCGCCGCGGCGCGCGCGCGGCGCGAGCCGCTCGATCACGTGCTGCTGTTCGGCCCGCCCGGTCTGGGCAAGACCACGCTGGCGCACATCGTCGCCGCCGAAATGGGCGTGAGCCTGCGCCAGACCTCGGGCCCGGTGCTGGAACGCGCGGGCGACCTCGCGGCCATCCTCAGCAACCTCGAACCGAACGACGTGCTGTTCATCGATGAAATCCACCGCCTGAGCCCGGTGGTGGAGGAAATCCTGTATCCGGCGCTGGAGGATTTCCAGATCGACATCATGATCGGCGAAGGCCCGGCGGCGCGCTCGATCAAGCTCGACCTGCCGCCCTTCACGCTGGTCGGCGCCACGACGCGCGCCGGCATGCTGACCAATCCGCTGCGCGACCGTTTCGGCATCGTCGCCCGGCTCGAGTTCTACACCGCCGACGAATTGGCGCTGATCGTGCGCCGCTCGGCGCGCCTGCTCGACTGTCCGATGGATGACGCCGGCAGCGTCGAGATCGCCCGTCGCTCGCGCGGCACGCCGCGCATCGCCAACCGCCTGCTGCGCCGTTGCCGCGACTACGCGCAGGTGAAGGCCGATGGCGCCATTTCGCGCGAAGTGGCCGATGCCGCGTTGACCATGCTCGACGTCGACAGCCTCGGTCTGGACATGATGGACCGCAAGCTGCTCGGCGCGGTGATCGACAAGTTCGATGGCGGCCCGGTCGGCGTGGACAACCTCGCTGCCGCGGTCGGCGAGTCGCGCGACACGATAGAAGACGTGATCGAGCCGTATCTGATCCAGCAGGGATATCTGCAGCGCACGCCGCGCGGGCGCATCGTCACCGCGGCGATCTACCGCCACTTTGGGCTGGGCGCGCCGACACCCGCAATCGCGTCGCTGTGGGACGACGCGAAACCCGCCGGCTGAGTGCTCAGTCCGCGGCGCGCAGCGCCGCCACGGCGGCGATCCGCGCCGCCTGCACTTCGCGCGCGATGGCGGCTCCGCTGTCCGGCGATCCCGTCCTGCCCTTGTCGGCCATCGCGCGTGCGATCGCGCCCGCGTCGACGGCCCGGAACGCCGTTGCAGCCCGGCGCACGATGACGGCCTGCGGATAACCGGCGGCGTCGAAGCCGGGCCGGCTGCGCTGGTCGGCTTCGCAGGCGAGCAGCATGTCGGCCAGCCGTTCCGGCTTGCGCATCACGTCCAGCCGCTCCAGCAGTTTCACCATCGTGTCCGCGCGCAGTTGGGCGGCACGGTGGATGTTGGTGTGCTCCTGCGCGACCAGCCGGCCGATGTCGGCGATGTCGGTCGGCACGCGCAGGCGCTCGGCCAGCGCGTGCGCCAGCTTCACGCTGCGCGCCTCATGGGCGATGTGGCGTGGCCATTCTTCGCGCGGCGTCGTGCCCTTGCCCAGATCGTGCGCCACCAGCGCCCAGCGCGTTGCCAGTGACGCCTGGTGGCCGGCGGCCCAGTCCAGACACTGCAGCAGATGGATGCCGGTATCGATTTCCGGATGATGCCTTTCCGGCTGCGGCACGCCGAACAGCGCATCGACCTCGGGCAGCACGACGGCCAGTGCGCCGCACTCGCGCAGCACCTCGAGCATGCGTGAAGGTCGCGCTTCCATCAGGCCGCGCGACAGCTCCTGCCACACGCGCTCGGCAACCAGGGCGCCGGCTTCGCCCGCCTCCACCATGCCGCGCATCAGCGCCAGCGTTTCCGGCGCGACGGTGAAATCGACGAAGCGGGCGGAGAAACGGGCCAGCCGCAGGATGCGCACCGGGTCTTCGGCAAAGGCGGGGCCCACATGACGCAGCACGCGCGCCTCGATGTCGGCCCGACCGTTGCACGGATCGATCAGCGTGCCGTCATCGGCCCGCGCGATCGCATTGATCGTCAGGTCGCGCCGCTGCAGATCCTCTTCCAGCGTGACCGATGCATCGGCGTGGAACACGAAACCGCGGTAGCCGGGCGCGGTCTTGCGCTCGGTGCGCGCCAGCGCGTATTCCTCGTGCGTATCGGGATGCAGGAAGACTGGAAAGTCGCGGCCGACCGGCGTGTAGCCGGCGGCCCGCATGCCGTCCGGTGTGGCGCCCACCACCACCCAGTCGCGGTCACCGGCCGGCAGCTGCATCAGCTCGTCGCGAACCGAGCCGCCGACGCGGTAGATGCGCACCTTATCTGCCTGCCTTCGAACGCGCGCGCTCAAAGCGGTCAGTCGGCGTGAAGTCGGCGAGGCAGCGGCTAATCTCGCTTTCCAGTGCGGCGGGTGTGAAGCCGAACGGCAACGTGCAGCCGGCGTCGCACACGTTGTCAACGCTCATCGAACGCAGGTTGTCGCGCGACATCAAGGTCGGGCCCGGTGCCAGTTCGAGCGCCAGCGCCTGCAGCGATGCCAGCGGCCCCGGCAGGCCGATGACGCACGGATCGCGGCCGATGGTGCGTCCGGTCAGCTGCACCAGTTCGCGCATCGTGTAGACCTTTGGCCCGCACAGCGGATACACCTGACCGATGCTGTCGTCGCTGTCGAGCGCATGCACGATGCAGCGCGCCACATCGCGTACATCCACCGGCTGATAGCGCGTGTCGGCGCCGGCCAGCGGCATCACCGGAAACAGCTTCAGCAGCCCGGCGAACAGGCGCAGGAAGCATTCGCCGTCGCCGAACACCAGCGACGGCCTGAATATCGTCCATTCGAGTCCGCTGGCACGTACGGCGTCTTCACCGGCGGCCTTCGAACGCTGGTACTCCGACGGCGCGTCCGCGGCCGCGCCCAGTGCGCTGACCTGCACCATGCGCGGCACGCCCGCGGCCTTCGCGGCGACGGCGACGGCGCGCGGCAATGCGACGTGCGCGCGGTCGAAATCTGCACCCCACGGGCTGCCGCTGCGCGAATGCAGGATGCCGACCAGATTCACCACGGCATCGACGTCCTGCATCAGCCGGCTCAGCGTGGCGGCATCGTTCACGTCGGCTTCGACCACATCGACCGTCGGCAACAGGATGAGATGCTTCGCGCGGTCGCGCCGGCGCGTCGGCACGACGACGCGGATCGTGCGCTCTGCAAGCAGGCGGGCGACGTGGCTGCCGATGAAGCCGCTGCCGCCGATCAGGAGAACTGTGGAAAGGGACATCGAAATCACTCTGGTTGAACAACGGCGATCATGCTACCAGCGTCGCCGCCGGGGGATGCGTGACCGGGATCAAGGCGTCGGCCCGCCGATCCCGGGGTGCGATCCGATGCCGGCGGACGCCTAGATCGGATCATCCGGCAGCGCCCCCGGACCGGGTTGTATGGTGCCGAGGCGTTGCTTCAGTCCGGGGCTGTCCGGCAGCCCGAACACCAGGCTGTACAGCACTGCGTTGGCCATCACTTTCTTCACGTAGTCGCGCGTTTCGTTGAAAGGGATGGTTTCCGCGTAGATCGCGCCTTCGAGCGGCCTGGCGGCACGCCACTTCTTGGCTCGTCCGGGCCCGGCGTTGTAGCCGGCGCTGGCGAGCACCGGGTGATCGTCCAGGCTGTCCAGCACCAGGCGCATGTAGCTGGTGCCGAGCAGCAGGTTCGTGTCCGGGTCGGCGATCTGGGAAGGCTTGTAGCCGTTCAGCCCGATCTTCTTCGCCACCCACTGCCCGGTTGCCGGCATCACCTGCATCAGGCCCTGCGCGCCCGCCGAAGATTTCGCGCGCGTGATGAAGCGGCTTTCCTGCCGCATCAGCCCGTACACCCAGCTCAGATCGAGCGAGCGGGCGCGTACATGCGGTTCGACATCGCTGCGCATCGGTGACAGATAGCGCAACGAGTAGTCGTGCTCCAGCGTCGTGCGGTCGGCGCTGTTGATGGCGCGGTCCCACAACTTGTGGCGCAGCGCGACGTGCGCCGCGGTGAGCAGGGCGCGGTCATCGGCATCGCGGATGGCCCAGTTCCATTCGCGTACCGCCTCGGTGCGCAGGTCGAGCTCGAACAGCTTGAGCGCGCGCGCGATCGCCGGCGTTGCCTCGGCACGACGGATCTCATCGACAGACGGGGCGGTGGCCTGCGGCGGCAGGCGGTGAGGCTGGTCCAGCTCCTCGGCCGCCAGCAGGCCATAGAAGTGCGGCTCGCCGGCAATGCGCCGCCACGCGGCGTGTGCCTGATCGACGTGTCCGGTCGCACTGCGCGCCCGGCCGTCCCAGTAGATCCACTCGGGCTTTTCGGCCAGCGACTGCGGCATGCGGCCGATGATGTCGCGCAGCAGCTTCCAGTTCGTCGCGCGCAGTGCGGCGCGCGCGCACCAGGCCAGGGCTTCTTCGCCCTGCAGCGCATCATCGGCCGACCGGCACCACTGCACCGCGCGCGTATCGTGCTGCTGCGCGCCCTGCCAGCCGAGCTGTTCGAAGGCGTATCCGCGCTCCTCGGCGCTGAAACGGGCGGCAATGACTTCCAGACTCCGTTCCGCGCCGCGCACGTCGCTGCGCGCACGGCGTGCGATGGCCATCAGCGCCAGTTCGCGGCCGCGCCGGGTGATCGAGAAATTGGCGGGCTGGCGATCGAGCCAGCGCGTCGGGTTGCTGACGATGTCGTCCAGCGCGCTGGCCGGCGGCTGAGCGGCGGCCGGCAGCAAGGCAAGCGTGCTGCGCGCCTGACCGGGGCGGCGCACTTCCATGTGACGGCGCGCGCGCAGCCACACCTCATCTTCCGTCAGGCGGCCTGCGTCGAACAGCGCGGCAAAGACGGGCAGGCAGGCCGAGGGCGGCTCGTCCATCGTCGCCCACAGCAGCTTGGCGTCGGCGAGCGCGGCCTGTTCGGCGGCGTCGAGCCGGGCGCGCAGCGCGTGACAGCGCAGATCGGCTTCGGGTGTCGGCGAGCTTTGCGGCAGCAGCGCGTACTCGGCACGATAGTCGCTCCACTGTTCGGCTTTCGCCAGCTGGCGCAGCCAGTCCGAACGCAGGCGCTGTGCGACGAGCGTACCGGCGTGCTGTTCGAGGAAGGCGGCGACGCGGTCGGGCGAGGCGCGGTCGAGATCGAGGCGCAGCCGGTAATAGTCGATATACGACGCCAGAACGTGCGACTGCATTCCGGCGGCGTGGCGTTCGAACGCCTGCCGGTTGCCGGCGGAAAATGCATCGCGCGCAGCGATGAAGGCGGCGTCACCATTGGCCTGCGCTGCAGGCGCGAACAACACGAGCGCCAACATGAGGGGGCGAAAAGCGCGCCGGATGTGCGCGCCGGGGTGAAAGTGCATGGGCATCTGCTATCGTTTTCGCTTGCTGATACTCATGATACCGCCCGCACGTGAATGTTCCCGATGATCGCGCCCGACGGCGCGCAATTCGCCTGTCGCTGGTCAGCCGGCGTGAAGCCATGCCGGCCACTGCGCTGGCCCCGTGGCATGCCGCCATTGCGCGCCATCTTGAGGTTTTACTGGCGCAGCTTGCGCCCGCCTCGATCGGTTTCACCTGGCCGTATCGCGGCGAATTCGATGCGCTGGCCGTCGTGCGCGACTGGCTGGCCGGCGATGCAGGGCGCTGGGCGGCGCTGCCCGTGGTGGGTGAGAAGGGTCAGCCGATGACCTTCCGTCGCTGGACACCCGAAAGCCCCATGGCCAGTGACCGTTATGGCATTCCGTACCCGGCGCAGGGCGAGCCGGTGGTGCCCGAACTGTTGCTGATCCCGTGCAACGGTTTCGACGCACGCGGATTCCGGCTCGGTTATGGCGCAGGCCATTTCGACCGCACGCTGGCCGCACTGACGCCCGCGCCGCGCGCCGTCGGCATTGCCATCGAGGATGGACGTCTCGACGATCTCGACCCGCAGCCGCACGACATCCCGATGGACTGGATCGTCACCGAAGCCGGGGTTTTCGGGCCTTACCGATGAGCGACGGACGAAAAAAAGCCGGCGCAGGCGCCGGCTTTCCTGTCACCCGGATCACTTACTTTTCCAGCACCGCCTTCAGGTTTTCCAGGCCGCCTTTGTACACGCCGGTGATGGCGTTCAGCGCCGCTTCGTCGTCCTCGCCCTTCGGTGGGTCGTTGTTCATGTACTTGCGGTAGAAGGCGCCGCGCCATTCCACCACGGTGGTACCGCCTTCACCGGCCTTCACCGTCATGTTGGAACTGTAGTTGGTGACCGGCAGCGCGCCGCCATCCTTGGCGCGGTAGGAAAACTTCTTTGCAGCCGGATCGATGGACTCCAGCGTTTCGATGACCTGACCGCCGCCCTTGAGATTCAATGTGCGGACCGAACCGACTTCGCTGCGATTGGTGGCGGTGCTGCTTTCGACCGCCGGATGCCAGCCATGCAACTTCGTGAAGTCGCCGACCTTGTCCCATACGGCTTCCGGGCTGGCCTTGATCGTGATCGACTCGAACGCCTTCTGGCGCGTCGGTCCGTGGGCGTGTGCAAAGGTGGCGGCAAGGGATGCAGCCAACATAATGATGAACGCCGAAACTGCGCGCATGGTGTCTCCTCGGTTGTCAAAAACGGTTGTTGCAAAGGGCGCGACGATAGCCGCAGGCGGCGCAGCGATCAAGGCGCGGGCGGCGAGCGGTGAATGAAACGGCCGAAGCCGCGCGGGTTGCGGCCCAGCTCGATGGTGCCGCGCGCCGCACCGGTCTGCGCGTCGAACACGCCGACCAGATCGTCCATCCAGCTGACGACCAGCAGTGTATTGCCGGTCACCGCGACGCCCTCGGGATAAACGACCGAAGGCCAGGTCGCGATGACCTGACGTTGTGCGGTGTCGATGACCGATACGCTGTCGCCCTGCTGATTGGTCACATAGGCGCGCGCGCCGTCGTCCGAAAACGCGATGCCGTACGGCCCCTTGCCGACCGGCAGCGTCGCCACGGTGCGCTGCTGCGCGATGTCCACCACCGATACGTCATTGCTCCACACATTCAGCGCGTACAGCGTGCGCCCGTCCGCCGACAGTTCCAGCGCGAATGGATGGTTGCCGACCGGCAGCGTCGCCACCTGCTTCATCTGCGCGAGGTCGAGCACGCCGACCGCGTTGTCGTCCCGGTTGGCCACCCAGACCGTACGGCTGTCAGGCGAGGCGACCAGTCCGGCCGGCGCATTGCCGACCGCGATTTCGCCCAGCGCGGCGTGTGTGGCGGCGTCGAACACCAGCACGCGGTGCGAAAACCAGTCCGCCACCAGCAGTCGTCGGCCGTCCGGCGTCACCGTGATGCCGACCGGGCTTTTGCCGGCCGGGATGCTGCCGGTGACCTGACGCGTTGCCAGATCGATGACGGTGATGCTCGCACTGTCCGGGCTGCTGATGAAGGCCTTGCCCGCCGCCTCGCTCACCCACACGCCGGCCGGTGACTTGCCGGCGGGCAGCGCGGCGATCACGCGCGAGGTGTCGAGGTCGACCACGCTGACGTCGTGCGAGCCCTGGTTCGTGATGTAGGCGAGCGGGCCGGCCAGGGCGGCGGCACTCGTCATTGCACCGAACGCCAGCGCCGCCAGCCCTGCGATCAGCGACAAGTTCATCCGAGGAACAGCCTGTAGGCCGGGTTGTCGGTTTCGTCGCGGTAGGCGTAGCCGAGCGCGTCGAGGAAGGTCTGCAATGCGGCCCGATCGCTCGCCGGTACCTGCATGCCGACCAGCACGCGGCCATAGTCGGCGCCGTGATTGCGGTAATGGAACAGGCTGATGTTCCAGTCGCGGCTCATCGCTTCGAGGAATTTCATCAGCGCGCCCGGACGTTCCGGAAATTCGAAGCGGTACACCTGTTCCTGGCCGGCTTCCGGACTGCGCCCGCCGACCATGTAGCGGACGTGCAGCTTGGCCAGTTCGTCGTCGGTCAGATCGAGCGCGGGATAGCCGTTCGCCACCAGATGGCGCACCAGCTCGGCCGCCTCGTCGCGCCCCGATACCTGCACGCCGACGAAGGCGTGCGCCTCCTTTGCGTCCTTGTAGCGGTAGTTCAGTTCGGTGATGTTGCGCCGCCCGAACAGCGCCACCAGTTCGCGGTACGCACCGGGCCGCTCCGGCAGCGTGACCGCCAGCACCGCTTCGCGCGACTCGCCGATTTCGGCGCGCTCGGCGACGAAGCGCAGACGGTCGAAGTTCATGTTGGCGCCGGAGGCGATCGCCACCAGCGTCGCGCCCTTCACGTTGTTCTTCGCCGCCCAGGCCTTGGCGCCGGCCACCGCGAGCGCACCGGCCGGTTCGAGAATCGAGCGCGTGTCCTCGAACACGTCCTTGATCGCCGCGCAGATGGCGTCGGTATCGACCAGCACCATTTCATCGACGTACTGTTGCGCCAGCCGGAAGGTTTCCTCACCGACCAGCTTGACCGCCGCACCGTCGGCGAACAGCCCGACGCTGTCGAGCTGGATGCGCCGGCCGGCCGCCAGCGACTGCGCCATCGCGTCGGCGTCCGACGCCTCGACGCCGATGATGCGGGTGTTCGGCCGCAGGCGCTTGATGTAGGCCGCGACGCCGGCCACCAGTCCGCCGCCGCCCACGCAGCAGAACACCGCGTCGATCGGTTTCGGATGCTGACGCAGGATTTCGACGCCTATCGTGCCCTGACCGGCGATCACGTCCGGATCGTCGAAGGGGTGCACGAAGGTCAGGCCCTGTTCCGCTTCGAGCGTGCGCGCATGGGCGTAGGCTTCGTCGTAGGATTCGCCCGCCAGCACCACCTCGCCGCCGCGTGCCGCGACCGCATCGACCTTGATGCGCGGTGTCGTCGTCGGCATGACGATGACCGCACGGCAGCCCAGCTTCGCCGCCGACAGCGCCACGCCCTGCGCGTGATTGCCGGCCGAGGCGCAGATGACGCCGCGCGCGCGCGCTTCGGGCGACATGTTGGCCAGCTTGTTGTAGGCGCCGCGCAGCTTGAACGAGAACACCGGCTGCATGTCTTCGCGCTTGAACAGCACGGTGTTGCCGATGCGCCGCGACAGGTTCGGGGCGAGGTCGAGCGGCGTTTCGATCGCCACGTCGTACACTTGCGCGTTCAGGATCTTTTCGAGGTAGTCGATGTGCATGATGGGGATACAGCCTTGCGCGCGCCGTCGCGGGAATGGCCGGCGCACAGGGGCGCAAGCCTAGCAGCGCGCGCGCTCTGCCGGCAAATGCCGTGCGTGCGCGCCGCATCGCCATGATGGACTGGATGCCCGGCGCCGAAGCCAGCCTGGGCGGCCTGTTCATCGCCAGCTTCCTCGCGGCAACGATATTGCCGGTCGGCTCCGAGCCGATGTTCATGGCGGTCGTCACGGCACATCCGGAACAGCGTGTTGCCGCCGTGCTGCTCGCTACGCTGGGCAATACGGCCGGCGGCATGGCGAGTTACTGGATGGGACGGCTGATTCCGGGGCGGGCGCTGCCGGAACGGCTCGAATTCGTGCGCCGGCACGGCACGCCGGTGCTGCTGCTGTCGTGGACGCCGTTCGTCGGCGATGCGCTGTGCGTCGCAGCCGGCTGGCTGCGACTGCCGCCCTGGCGCAGCGCGCTGATGATGGGGCTGGGCAAGGGCGCGCGCTACGTCGCCTTGGCCGCGCTGCTGGCATGACCCGATCCGGCCCGCACACCACCCAGCTGGCGCGCCACCTTGCCATCGCGTGGGCGCTGCTGATCGCCTACGCCAGCCTGCACCCGCTCGGCGAGTTCCGCGATGCCGGCGACCAGCTGCTCGATTTCCTGACAGCGCCGTGGCCGCGCTACTGGACGCGCTTCGACGTGGTTGCCAATGCGCTGGGATACCTGCCGCTCGGCTTCCTGCTGGTGCCGGCTGCGGCGCCCGGGTTGCGGCGCACGCCGGCGCTGCTGCTGGCGATCGTGCTGGCGACCGGGCTGTCGATCAGCCTGGAAATGCTGCAGCACTACCTGCCGAGCCGCGTGCCGTCGAATCTGGACGTGCTGTCGAACCTGCTCGGGGCCGCGATCGGCGCACTGATCGGCTGGCGCTGGGGCGGTGTGCTCAACGAGGGCGGCGCGCTGGCCCGCTGGCGCACCCGGCGCATCGTGCGCGGCCACACCGGCGACATCGCGCTGGTGCTGCTGTGTCTGTGGTGGGTGGCGCAGATCGATCCGGACACGCCGCTGTTCGGACTGGGTGACCTGCGTGACCTGCTCGGTCTGCCGCCGCCGGTCGATTTCACCGAACGCCGCTACCGCGCGGTCGAGATCGGCGCCTGCGTCTGCGCCATGGTGGGCGTCGGCGTGATCGGCTGGCACAGCATGCGCGCGCGCAGCCTGTGGCTGCTGGCCAGCGGCTTCGTCATCGCGCTGGCCGTCAAGGCGGGGTCGGGTGCGGTGCTGGTACCCGGCGGCGCCTGGCTGTGGGCCACGCCCGGCGCGCTGGTCGGTCTCGTGGCCGGGGCACTGGCTCTGGGCCTCGTGCTCTGGCTCCCGGCCGCGCTGCGTTTCGCGCTGGCCGCGCTGGCACTGCTGGCCGGTGTCGCGCTGGTGAATCTCGCGCCGGACAACCCTTACCCGTCGGCGGTGTCGGATGCCTGGCGGGCTGGCCACTTCTTCAACTTCAGCGGCCTGACGCGGCTGGCGTCGGCGCTGTGGCCGTATTTCGCCCTGCCGTACCTGATGGCGCTGCAGGCACGCGAAGGGCGCAGCCGACACGCCGCCCACGATCACCGATAATCATGGTCTGACGACCGTTCACATACGACTCCTTACCTATCCGGAGGCCGGCCGATGAGCCACTTCAAGCACCATGTGTTTTTCTGCTGCAACCAGCGGTCCGAAGGTGAGCAGTGCTGCAACAGCCTGGGCGCGGCCGGGCTGCGCGACTACGCCAAGAAGCGCGTCAAGGCGCTCGGCCTGTCGGGCGAAGGCAAGGCACGCGTCAACATGGCGGGCTGCCTCGACCGCTGCAGCGAAGGACCGGTCATGGTCATCTACCCGGAAGCGGTCTGGTACACCTATGTCGATCAGGAAGACATCGACGAGATCATCGAAGAACATCTGGTCAATGACCGCGTGGTCGAGCGGCTGAAAGTCTGATGAACGCACGCATACAGTCCGAACGCAGCGTGATTGCCGGCCCGGTCGGCGCCATCGAAACGCTGACCGAACTGCCGGACGGCGCGCCGCGTGCGATTGCGCTGGTCGGTCATCCGCATCCGCTGTACGGCGGCACGATGGACAACAAGGTGGTGCTGACGGTGGCGCGCGCCCTGCGCGAACTGGGGTGCGTCGCGCTGCGCGCGCAGTTCCGCGGCGTCGGCAGGACCGCGGGCACGCATGACGAGGGGCGCGGCGAAACCGATGACCAGCTGGCGGTGATCGACCATGCACGGGCGCGCTTCGGCACGCTGCCAGTCATCGTCGCCGGCTTTTCCTTCGGCGCCTATGTGACGACCCGGGTGGCCGACGCGCTGGCCGCCCGCGGCGAGCCGGTGGCCGGCATGGTGCTGGTCGGGCTGGCCGCCGGAACGGTCGAGGGCATCCGCCATTACGCACCGGGTCCGGTGCGCGACGACGCGCTGGTGATCCATGGCGAGCGCGATCAGGTCGTGCCGCTGGCGCACGTGCTGGCCTGGGCCGCGCCGCAGAACCTGCCGGTCAGCGTGCTGGGCGAAGCGGACCACTTCTTCCACGGCCGGCTGCATGTGCTGCGCCTGCTGATCGAACGCTGGTGGCGCGCCACCGCGCCAGCCGGACAATGAGCGACGCACGCATGCTGCTGGTGCTGACCACGCTGCCCGACGAAGCCACGGCCACGCGCATCGCGCGCGATCTGGTGGAGCGCGGGCTGGCCGCCTGTGTCAGCATCGGTGCGCCGGTCCGGTCCATCTACCGGTGGCAGGGCGGGGTCGAGGATGCGCAGGAAGTGCCGCTGACGATCAAGACGAGCGCAGCCGCCTACGATGCGCTGGCGGCTGCATTGCGCGCCGCCCATCCTTACGAACTGCCCGAAATCGTTGCCGTGCCGGTCGAGCGCGGGCTGGATGAATACCTGAGCTGGGTCGATGAGTGCACGCGACCCGCTGCGCCGAGTGCCTGATGCATGTTTTCCCCACCGATGTTCCGTCCGCCCTTGAGGCGCCACCGATGATCCCGATGCTGCCCCGTTTGTTTCGCATGCTTTGCCTCGCGCTGACCTTGTCCATCAGTGCTTTCGTGCGGGCCGAACCCGCGCTGCTGCCGCTCGAGCAGGCGTTCCGGCTGTCGGCCACGGTGGTCGATGCAACGACGGTCGAAGTGCGCTTCGACATCGCCGACGGCTACTACCTGTATCGCGACAAGCTGGGCTTTGCGGCTGAGCAGGCGGCGCTCGGACCGGCCGACATCCCGCCCGGCAAGATGAAGAAGGACGAAATCTTCGGCGACGTCGAGGTGCACCGCGGCGTACTGCCGATCCGGCTGCCGCTCGGCTCCACGGCGGACACGCCGATCAGGCTGACCGTGCGTTCGCAGGGCTGCGCCGACGCCGGCATCTGCTATCCGCCGTCCGAACAGACACTGGTGCTGAATCCGGCCAACCCGGGGGTGCGGGTGAATGCGGCCGGGTTCGACGAGGCGGCTGGTGCGTCGGTGCTCGACCGCCTGCGCGGGCTGGGCGGGCGCAGCGAGCCGGCGGCTGAACCGGCCGCGCCTGCGCTGGCGCCACCGCCCCTTCCGTCCGTCGCACCGGCGGGCGACGAGTCGTCGATGGTCGCCGGCCTGATGCGCAGCGGCAATCTGTGGCTGATTGCGGTGAGCTTCCTCAGTTTCGGGCTGCTGCTGAGCTTCACGCCCTGCGTGCTGCCCATGGTGCCCATCCTGTCCGGCATCATCGTCGGCCACGGCGCGCACATTTCGCGCAGCCGCGCCTTTGCGCTGTCGGCGGCCTACGTGCTGGGCATGGCCGCGACCTATGCGCTGGCCGGTGTGGCGGCGGGCCTGTCCGGCACCCTGCTGTCGGCTGCGCTGCAGAACGCTTGGGTGCTGGGCGGCTTTGCGCTGGTATTCGTCGCGCTGTCGCTGTCGATGTTCGGCTTCTACGAGCTGCAGTTGCCGACGGCGCTGCAGTCGCGCCTTTCCGACACAGCCAACCACCAGCGCGGCTCGATCGGCGGACTGCTACTGATGGGCGCGGCGTCTGCACTGATCGTCGGCCCCTGCGTGGCGGCACCGCTGGCCGGCGCGCTGCTGTACATCGCGCAGAGCGGCGACGCCGTGCTCGGGGGGCTGGCGCTGTTCGCCATGGCGCTCGGCATGGGCGTACCGCTGATCGCGGTCGGTGTGGCGTCGCGGTCGCTGCTGCCGCACACCGGGCCGTGGATGGAAGGCGTGAAGCGCTTCTTCGGCGTGCTGCTGCTGGCCACCGCCATCTGGATCGCCTCGCCGGTACTGCCTGGCCTGGTGACCATGCTGGCATGGGCGGCGCTGCTGATCGCCTCCAGCATCTATCTGCACGCACTCGACCCGCTGCCGGCCCATGCCAGCGGCTGGCACAAGCTGTGGAAGGGCGTCGGTGTGATCGCGCTGCTGGCCGGTGCCAGCCTGCTGATCGGCGCGGCGGCCGGTTCGCGCGACGTGCTGCAGCCGCTGGCCGTGCTGCGTGGTGGTGCGACCGCGGCGTCCGCGGCACCCGCCTTCCAGCCGGTCGGCAGCGCGGCCGAACTGGATGCCCGTCTGGCTGCGGCCACGGCGCCGGTCATGCTCGATTTCTACGCCGACTGGTGCGTCAGCTGCAAGGAGATGGAGCGTTTCACCTTCAGCGATCCGCAGGTTGCGGCGCAGATGGCCGGCATGACGCTGCTGAAGGCGGATGTGACCGCCAATTCCGCCGAACACCAGGCGCTGCTGAAGCGATTCGGACTGTTCGGGCCGCCCGGCATCCTGTTCTTCGACCGGTCGGGACAGGAGATCGCCGGGACGCGGGTGGTCGGTTTCGTGCCGGCCGGTCCCTTCTCGTCGACGCTGGGCCGCGCGATCGCCGCCAGCGGCCCGCGCTGATCGCGTAAAATCCGTCTTCTTTCGCAGCTCACGTCCTCTCCCCATGTTTTCCGGCATCGTGGCCGCCATCGGCCGCATCACCCATATCGCCCCGCTTGAGCAGGGCGTCCGTCTGACCGTGGACACCGACGGCCTCGGGCTCGACGACGTCATCGTCGGCGATTCCATCGCCAACAACGGCGTCTGCCTGACCGTGGTCGGCATCGACGGCCGGCACGCGCTGTTCGACGTGTCGAAGGAAACGCTGGCCTGCACGGTCGGACTGGATGCGCCGGGCGAGGTCAATCTGGAAAAGGCGCTGCGCCTGTCGGACCGTCTGGGCGGCCACCTGGTCAGCGGTCACGTCGATGGCGTGGGGGTGGTGAGCCGCTTCACCCGGATCGGCGAATCGCACGAACTGGTCATCGTCGCGCAGCGGCCGCTGGCGCGCTACATCGCGCGCAAGGGCTCGATCACGGTGCAGGGCGTCAGCCTGACGGTCAATCGCGTCACGGATGTCGACGAGGGCTGCGAGTTTTCGATCAACCTGATTCCGCACACCGTCGCCGTGACGACCTTGCGCGCGCTTGCCGCCGGCAGCCGCGTCAATCTGGAAATCGACCTGATCGCCCGCTACGCGGAGCGCATGATGGTTGCGGGGGACCACGCATGAGCGCACTGGCACCGGTGCAGGACATCATCGCCGACATCAAGGCCGGCCGCATGGTCATCCTGGTCGATGAGGAAGATCGCGAAAACGAGGGCGACGTGGTGCTGGCGGCCGAATTCGTCACTCCGGAAGCGATCAATTTCATGGTCAAGCACTGTCGCGGCCTGGTCTGCCTGACGCTGACCGAAGAGCGCTGCCGCCAGCTCGGGCTGGAACAGATGGTGCGCCACAACCGCACCCCGCACGGCACCGCCTTCACCGCGTCGATCGAGGCGGCGACCGGCGTGACCACCGGCATTTCGGCGCATGACCGCGCGCGCACCATCCAGGTCGCCGTGGCACGCAACGCCAAGCCCGACGACATCGTGATGCCGGGCCACATCTTCCCGCTGACCGCGCAGAAGGGCGGCGTGCTGATCCGCGCCGGCCACACCGAGGCCGGCTGCGATCTGGCCCATCTTGCCGGACTGGAGCCGGCAGCCGTGATCTGCGAAATCCTGAAGGACGACGGCACGATGGCGCGTCTGCCCGACCTGATCGAATTCGCCAGGGAGCATGGCCTGAAGATCGGCGCCATCCGCGATCTGATCGCGTGGCGCGCCGCCACCGAGGCGCTGGTGCGCGAAGTGTCGCGGCGCGAGGTCAGTGGCGCCTATGGACGCTTCATGCTGCACGGCTTCGAGGACATGACGACCGGCGAAATCCATCTCGCCATGGTCAAGGGCGACATCGATCCCGACGCGGAAACGCTGGTGCGCGTGCATGAGCCGATTTCGGTGCTCGATTTCCTCGACGGCGACAGCCCGCGCCACAGTTTCAGCATCGACCGCTCGATGCAGATCATCAACGATGCGGGTTGCGGTGTGATCGTCATGTTGCGCCGGACCGAAACCGACGCCGATCTGCGCCGATTGCTCGATGATCCGGGCGCTGCGCCGGCCGCGCGCTGGGACGCCCGGACCTTCGGTGTCGGTGCGCAGATCCTGCGCTCGCTGAACGTGCGCAAGATGCGGCTGCTGGCCAATCCGCGCAAGATTCCGAGCATGGCCGGCTTCGACCTCGAGCTGGCCGGCTACCTGACTGACTGACCGAACAAGCGAGAACTTCCATGCCGCGCTTCAATGACATCCCCGAAATCGCCGAAAACCTCGACGGCAAGGGCCTGCGCGTCGCCATTGCGATGGCCCGCTTCAACCCGGACATCGGCGGCGGTCTGCTGTCGGCCTGCTGCGCCGAACTGCGCACGCTGGGCGTGGCGCCGGCCGACACGCTGATCGTGAGCGTGCCGGGCGCGCTGGAACTTCCGCTGGTACTTCAAAGGCTTGCGCTGTCCGGCAAGTACGACGCGCTGGTCGCGCTCGGCGCAGTCATCCGCGGCGAGACCTACCACTTCGAAATCGTGTCCAACGAAATGGCGCGCGGCGTGTCCGACGTGCAGCTCAAGACCGGTGTGCCGATTGCCAACGGCGTGCTGACCACCGAAGACGATGACCAGGCGCTTGCCCGCATGCACGAAAAGGGCGCCGACTGCGCCCGCGCCGCGGTCGAAATGGCCCGCCTCATCGCCACACTGACAGACTGATCCATGGACAACACCTCCGACACCGGCGACATCAAGACCGCCGACGCACCGCGCAAATCGGGTCGCCGTCTGGCCCGTGAATTCGCGGTACAGGGCATTTACCAGTGGTTGCTGTCCGGCAACGACCTGCCGGCGATCGACGCGCACCTGAGCGAAGACGACGGCTTCACGAAGGTCGACCGCAAATTATTCCGCGCGCTGCTCAATGGCGCGCACGACAAGGCCGACGCACTGCGCGTCCAGTTCGGCAGTCACCTCGACCGGCCGGTCGGCGAACTGTCGCCGGTCGAGCACGCCATCCTGCTGGTGGCGACCTTCGAGCTGGCGCACCAGATCGACACGCCTTACCGCGTCGTGATCAACGAAGCGATCGAACTGGCGAAGGATTTCGGTGGCTCGGATGGCCACAAGTTCATCAATGGCGTACTCGACAAGCTGGCGCCGCAACTGCGCGCGGTGGAAGTCGAGGCGGCACGCAACCGTCCGCGTCGGTAGTCGCTGTTCCAGTGAGTCCGGTGAGCCCGGAATTCGAACTGATCCGCCGCCACTTCATCCGGCCGATGCGTGGCGATGCGCTCGGTCCGGGCGATGACTGTGCGCTGGTCGCGCCGTCGCCCGGCTGCGAACTGGCCGTCACCAGCGACATGCTGGTCAGCGGCACCCACTTCCTTCCGGATACCGATCCGCGCCGACTCGGCTGGAAGACGCTGGCGGTCAACCTGTCCGATCTCGCCGCCATGGGGGCCACCCCGCGCTGGGTCACACTCGCCCTGTCGCTGCCGCAGGTCGACGACGCATGGCTGGCCGCCTTGTCCGACGGATTCTTCGAGTGTGCCTATATATATGGTGTCGACCTGATCGGTGGTGACACGACGCGCGGCCCGCTCACGCTGTGCGTGACGGCATTCGGCGAAGTGGCGGCCGGCAAGGCGCTGCGCCGCAGCGGAGCGCAGGACGGCGACGACATCTGGGTGTCCGGCCAGCCGGGTCGGGCTGCGCTGGGGCTGGCCGACGTACTCGGCCGCCTGCGTTTGAAGGACGCGTGTCGCGACGATTACATTGCTGCGCTGGAAAAGCCGCTGCCCCGGGTGGCCCTGGGCTGCGCCCTGCCGGGCGTTGCGAGTGCGGCCATCGACGTGTCCGATGGACTGCTGGCCGATCTGGGTCACGTGGCTGCGGCCAGCGACCTGCATGCCGTGGTCGAGGACGCCGCCTTGCCCTGGCCCGCGCTGCGGGCCGCCTGCGATGATGAGGCGACCGTTCGCCGCGCCTTGCTGGCCGGCGGCGACGACTACGAAGTGCTGTTCTGCGCGCCGCGCCGCGCGCACGATGCGTTGCGCCAGCTGTCCGAATCCCTGTCGCTGCCGCTGAACCGTATCGGTGCCATGTGCGCCGGCCGCGCCGGCGATGTCAGCCTGATCGACGCGCAGGGGTGCGAACTGCCGATCGCGCACCGCGGCTACGACCACTTTTCCTGAAGCGATGATCAAGACTTCCGTTCCGCCCGGCTTCGGTTTTCTGGCCCATCCGGCCCACATGCTGGCCTGCGGCTTCGGCAGTGGTCTGGTGCCGTTTGCGTCCGGCACCTGGGGCACGCTGGCGGCCTGGCCGCTGTATCTGCTGATCAAGCCGTCGTTTTCCGACGCCGCCTTCGGCGTTTTCCTGCTGATCGCCTTCATCATCGGTTCGCTGGCCTGTCAGCGCACCGGCCGCGACCTCGGCGTGCCCGACCACGGCGCCATCGTGTGGGATGAGATCGTCGCCTTCTGGCTGGTGCTGTGGGTGACGCCGCCCGACTTCTTTTGGCAGCTTGCGGCCTTCTTCGCGTTCCGCCTGTTCGACATATTCAAGCCGCCGCCGGCGCGCTGGGTCGATATCCACATGAAGAATGGCTTCGGTGTCATGCTGGACGACCTGATTGCGGCCCTGTTCGCCATGGTGGCGCTGGCGCTGGGCAAGCTGCTGCTGGAGCGTTTTGCATGATGGACGACGAGCTCGATGCGCTGTCGGTCGCGGTGGGCACTGCATGTGTCGCGTCCGGACACGTCATCGTCAGCGCGGAGTCGTGCACCGGTGGCTGGGTGGCCGAAGTGCTGACCGCCACCGCCGGCAGTTCGGGCTGGTTCGACTGCGGTTTCGTGACCTATTCGAACGGCGCGAAGCAGCGCCTGCTCGATGTGCCGGTCGACCTGCTGGCCGCGCACGGCGCCGTTAGCGAACCGGTCGCGCTGGCCATGGTGCGCGGCGCGCTGGCCCGCTCGGCGGCAACGATCGCGCTGTCGGTGACCGGCATTGCCGGTCCGGGTGGGGCGACATCGGGCAAACCGGTCGGCACGGTGTGCTTCGGCTGGGCCGTGAAGGGCGGTGCCGAGCGCAGCGAAACGCGTCATTTCGACGGCGATCGCGAAACCGTGCGCCGACTATCCGTACGTCATACACTGACTGTGCTGCTGGCTTTGCAGGCAGTGCAGACCTGAAAGAACGTGGCAAGAACTGTGCCATAATCGACCGAAAGCAAACGAAAGGATTCCCGCATGGACGACAGCAAGGCCAAGGCGCTCGCGGCAGCGCTGGCCCAGATAGAGAAGCAGTTCGGCAAGGGCTCGATCATGCGCATGAGCGACGGCCAGCTCGAGAACGACATCCAGGCCGTTTCGACCGGTTCGCTCGGACTGGACATCGCGCTCGGAATCGGCGGTCTGCCGCGCGGGCGGGTGGTCGAAATCTACGGTCCGGAATCATCCGGCAAGACCACGCTGACGCTGCAGGTGATCGCCGAAATGCAGAAGGTCGGCGGCACGGCGGCCTTCATCGATGCGGAACATGCGCTCGACGTGCAGTACGCCGGCAAGCTCGGCGTCAACGTCAGCGACCTGCTGATTTCCCAGCCGGACACCGGCGAGCAGGCACTGGAAATCGTCGACATGCTGGTGCGTTCCGGCGGTGTGGACGTGATCGTCATCGACTCGGTCGCCGCGCTGACGCCGAAGGCCGAAATCGAGGGCGAAATGGGCGATTCGCTGCCCGGCCTGCAGGCCCGCCTGATGAGTCAGGCGCTGCGCAAGCTGACGGCGAGCATCAAGCGCACCAACACGATGGTCATCTTCATCAACCAGATCCGGATGAAGATCGGTGTCATGTTCGGCAATCCGGAAACCACAACGGGCGGCAATGCGCTGAAGTTCTACGCCTCGGTCCGCCTCGATATCCGCCGTATCGGCGCGATCAAGAAGGGCGAAGAAGTGATCGGCTCGGAAACCCGCGTCAAGGTGGTGAAGAACAAGGTCGCACCGCCGTTCAAGCAGACCGAATTTGACATCCTGTACGGCGAGGGCATTTCGCGCGAAGGCGAAATCATCGAACTGGGTGTGCTGCACAAGTTCGTCGAGAAGTCGGGTGCCTGGTACTCCTACGGCACCGAACGCATCGGCCAGGGCAAGGACAACGTGCGCGAGTTCCTGCGCGCCAACCCGGTCATGGCACGCGAGATCGAAAACAAGGTGCGCGTGGCCTGCGGTATGCCGGAAATGGGTGTCGTGGTCGCCGGACGGGAAGAGGCTGCGTGAGTGCAAGCCTGCGCGAGAAGGCCCTGCGCCTGCTCGCGCGGCGTGATCACAGTCGCGCCGAACTGGTGCGGAAACTGTCCGGGGACGGCAACGAGGACGACATCGCGGCGCTGCTGACCCGTTTCGAGGAATGTGGCCTCGTTTCGGATGCGCGTTTTGCGGAACAATTCGTGTCGTCACGTTCAACCCGCTTCGGCGCGCGTCGCCTGCAGCACGAACTGAAACTGCGTGGCGTGCCGGAAGAGGATGCCGGAGCCGCGCTGGGCGCACTGGAACAGGATGAAACGGTCCGCGCGCGTGCCGTCTGGGCGCGCCGGTTCGATGCCGCACCGCAGGATGCGAAGGCCTGGGCGCGGCAGGCCAGATTTCTTCAATCACGCGGTTTTTCCGCCGATAGCATACGCAAGGTACTGCGCGAACAACCCGACCAAGATGACTGAAAACCGGAGTGCCAGCCGGCTCAAGGTGGAGCGGCTGCGCAAGAAATACAAATCGCGCCCGGTCGTGAAGGATGTGTCCTTCGAGGTTGGCAGCGGCGAAGTGATTGGCCTGCTGGGACCGAACGGTGCCGGCAAGACGACCTGTTTCTACATGATCGTCGGTCTGGTGAGCGCCGATGGCGGCGAGATCCACCTCGATGGCGAGCGGCTGACGCACCTGCCGATACACCGGCGCGCGCATCAGGGCCTGTCGTACCTGCCGCAGGAGAATTCGGTGTTCCGCAAGCTGGACGTCGAGGAAAACATCCTCGCCATCCTGGAGCTGAACGAGAAGGATGCAGGAGTGCGCGCGAAGCGGCTCGAGGAGCTGCTGGACGAGCTTGGCATCGCCCACTTGCGCAAGAGCGCAGCCGTGGCGCTGTCCGGCGGCGAGCGTCGCCGGGTCGAGATCGCCCGTGCGCTCGCCACGTCGCCGCGCTTCATCCTGCTCGACGAGCCATTTGCCGGTGTTGACCCGATCGCGGTGATCGACATCCAGAAAACCATCCGCTTCCTGAAGGAGCGCGGCATCGGCGTGCTGATCACCGATCACAATGTGCGGGAAACGCTGGGCATCTGTGACCGGGCTTACATCATCAACGAAGGCGAGGTGCTGGCGAGCGGCCGGCCGGACGAAATCGTGTATAACGAAAGTGTCAGGAAGGTCTATCTGGGCGAGCATTTCCGCCTGTAGCCCGCCGAAATTTGCACACCATGAAGCAGTCGCTGCAACTCAAACTTTCCCAGCATCTGGCGCTGACACCGCAACTGCAACAGTCGATCCGGCTATTGCAGCTGTCGACCATCGAATTCAATCAGGAAATCGAACGTTTCCTCGATGAGAATCCGATGCTCGAGCGCGACGAGCCCGATGCCACCGCCAGCTTCCAGCCGCCGCCCGAGAGCGTCACCGAGGTGCGCGACGCGCCGCAGGAAAGCACCCAGGCCAGCGCGGACGAGCGCGCTCCGGAAGGCACGGGCAGCGCCGACATGGACGAATGGTCGGGCGAGGGGGGCAATTACGGTACGCGCAGCGGCGGCGACGATGACGACGGCGACTACCAGGATGTGCAGGCGGCAGGCACATCTCTGAGGGACCACCTGTGCGGCCAGCTCGCCCTGTCGCAGATGAGCGAGCGCGACCGCTATCTGATCCGCCTGCTGATCGAGGCGCTCGACGATGACGGCTACCTGAACCAGGGGCTGGATGAACTGGTCGAGCTGCTGCCCGAAGAGGCCGATATCGACCTCGACGACCTGTCGATCGCGCTGCGCCAGCTGCAGAACTTCGACCCGCCCGGCGTGGGGGCGCGCGACCCGCGCGAATGCCTGCTGATGCAGCTCAATTTCCTGCCGACCGACGAAGTGTCGACGCTCGCACGCGTCATCATCGACCAGCACATCGATCTGCTGGCCGCGCGCGACTTCGCCAAGATCCGCCGCGCGGTGGGCTGCGATGAAGAACTGCTGCGTGCCGCGCAGAGCCTCATCCGTTCGCTCAACCCCCGTCCGGGCGCGCAGTTCGCGCCGATCGATGCACGTTACATCGTGCCCGACGTGGTGGTGCGCAAGGTACGCGGCCAATGGACGGCGCTGCTCAATCCGGATGCCATGCCGCGCTTGCGCATCAACAGGCTGTATGCGGAAATCCTGCAGGGTCAGCGCGGCAGCGGCCTGTCCGGCCAGCTGCAGGAGGCCAAGTGGCTGATCAAGAATGTGCAGCAGCGCTTCGACACCATCCTGCGTGTATCGCAGGCGATCGTCGAACGCCAGCGCCAGTTCTTCGAATTCGGCGAAGTCGCGATGCGGCCGCTCACGCTGCGCGAGATCGCAGAGACGCTCGAACTGCATGAATCGACCATTTCACGCGTGACGTCGCAGAAGTACATGGCAACGACGCGCGGCCTGTTCGAACTGAAATACTTTTTCGGCAGCCATGTGGCCACCGAAAGCGGCGGGGCCTGCTCAGCCACCGCAATCCGCGCACTCATCCGCCAGTTGGTGGGTGCCGAGGATGCCAAACGTCCGTTGTCGGACTCACGCATCGCGGAAATACTGGGTCAGCAGGGCATCGTGGTTGCGCGGCGCACCATCGCCAAATACCGCGAATCGCTCAACATCCCGCCGGTCAGCGTGCGCAAGGCGATCTAGCGCGTTCCACGACGAACGATCCGGACCGCCACGCATATTCCGTCCCGCAACGACAGGAGGCAGCATGAACCTCACCATCACCGGCCATCATCTTGAAGTGACGCAGCCGATCCGCGACTACATCGAGTCCAAGCTCGAACGCGTGATCCGCCATTTCGACCACGTAACAAGCGTTTCCGTGATCCTGACGGTCGAAAAGCTGCGACAGAAGGCGGAAGTCACGCTGCACGTGCGTGGCCGCGACATCTTTGTGGAAGCCGAAAGTGAAGACATGTACGCCACGCTCGACAACCTGATGGACAAACTTGATCGTCAGGTGCTCAAACACAAGGAAAAATCGAACGAACACACCCGCGAGTCGGTCAAGCACCAAGCGGCAGAATGACACGATTGCCAACTGTCACGAGCGTATAATCCTACGTCTTGTTGCAGTGCAATCAACTTACGGCGCGATTCCCGATCATCCGGTGATCGCGCCTGCCGCGTGTTCGGAGTAGCCCCTGACATGACGCTCATCGCCAAACTGTTGCCCGTTTCGAATGTCTGCATCGGCCTTGAGGCGAGCAGCAAGAAACGTGTGTTCGAACAGGCCGGCCTGCTGTTCGAGAACCATCAGGGTATTGCCCGCAGCCAGGTGTTCGACAGCCTGTTCGCACGGGAAAAGCTCGGCTCCACCGGTCTCGGTCAGGGTGTTGCAATCCCCCATGGCCGGATCAAGGGTCTGAAGGAAGCCATTGGCGGATTTGTGCGCCTCGATACGCCGGTCGCCTTCGATGCGCCGGACGGTCGACCGGTCAATCTGCTCTTTGTGCTGCTGGTGCCCGAACAGGCGACCGAACTGCATCTGCAGATACTGTCCGAGCTGGCACAGATGTTTGCAGACAAGACATTCCGCGAGCAGCTGATCCAGGCTGTCGACGCTGCCGCCATCCACACCCTTTTCACCACCTGGCAACCGGTGCATGCGGAAGCTCAGCGTCGCGCGGCTGTTTGAGGACAACCGCGACCGTCTCCGCCTGCAATGGCAGTGCGGTGACGGCAACACGTTGATCGTTGCAGACCAGATCGGTCTGTCGCCCGCCGATCTGGTGGGCCATCTGAATACCATTCATACGCGGCGCATCCAGGTCATCGGTGTGCCGGAAATCCTGTGGGTCGAAAGTGTCAGCCCGCGCAAGGTCGAGGACATCGTCGGCGCGCTGCTCGAAGCCCATCCGCCGGCCTTCATCGTCGCCGACGGCGCGCAGCCGCCGGCAACCATCCGCGCCGGCTGTGCGGAACACGGCATTCCCCTGATCACCACGCAACGCAGCGCCGCCTCGGTCATCGACCAGGTGCGCGCCTATCTCGCGCGCGAACTGGCCGACCAGACCACATTGCACGGCGTATCGATGGATGTGCTGGGCATGGGTGTGCTGATCACCGGTGATTCGGGTGTCGGCAAGAGCGAGCTTGCGCTCGAACTGATTTCGCGCGGTCACGGACTGGTTGCCGACGACTGCGTGGAAATCTCGCGCATCGCACCGACCGTGCTCGAAGGGCGCTGCCCCGAACTGCTGAAGGACTTTCTCGAGGTCCGCGGGTTGGGCGTGCTGAACATCCGCACCGTGTTCGGCGAAACCGCCTGTCGGCGGAAGATGAAGCTGCAGCTGGTCGTGCACCTGCAGAAGCAGGTGACCGGTCTGCCTGAAGCCACGCGCATGCCGCTCGACAACGAGGTGATGGACATCCTCGGCGTGAAGATACGCAAGGTCGTCATACCGGTGGCGGCCGGACGCAATCTGGCCGTGCTGGTCGAGGCGGCCGTGCGCGTCACGATCCTGCGCTTCCGCGGCATCGACTCGACGCTCGAATTCGTCGAACGTCAGCGCCGCGCGCTCGGTGGCGACGAGGGCTGAAACAGACCTTCCCTGTTTGATGACATGCGAATATCATGCGGATCGACTGGCATTTTCCAGTCGATCCGCATATTCATTCATTGTTGTCGTGAGGAGGTACATCATGTCCGCATACCGCTTGCCCCCGGCGCTGACCATCCTGTCAGCCGTCCTGCTGCTTGTCTCGTCGACGGCCGCCATCGCGGGGCCGCAGCAGGAGAAGATGAAGGCCTGCAATGCCGAAGCGAAAGAGAAGGCACTCAAGGGTGACGAACGCCGCAGCTTCATGAGCGGCTGCCTGTCGTCGGGCTCTGCCGCGAAACCGACGCTGACGGCAGACGAGGCCAGCGCGCTCAAGGAGCGCAAGAAGCAGTGCCGCACCGAAGCCACGGACAAGGCGCTCAAGGGCGAAGAACGAAAGTCCTTCATTGCGGAATGCGTCAAGGCCTGACATCCGTGTTGCCGGTGTCGCAACCACGGCACCGGCGGTTGTGGCTTATGCAACAACCCGCCGTGAATCGTGCGGCAAGGAGGGGCGGCGCCGCGATGTCCTTTTGCTATAGTCCGGCGGTGTTCGACTGTCGGGGGATGTCGTGCTGCGCTATCGCAATGGGGGCATCCGGCTGCTATGTGGCGTGACGCTCCTTGCCGCCGCGTCGATGGCAGCGGCATTCAGTTTTTCCGAAGAAGCCGAGAAGGACGCCCGCGCCGAGGAAGAACGCAACGCCGCCTCGCATACCGCGCTGTCGCTCCCGGCGGCCTGCCTTGACGAACTGAAGCGCAGGAAGATCATGATCGTCATGGGCGAGCGCACCGGCGAGGGCATCACCGCCAGCCAGGCCCGCTACAGCCCGCACTTCAATTCGATCAACAAGCGCCTGCTCAAGCAGGGCATCCGCACTTATTCCCAGCAGGAAATCACAGCCCATATCGCCCAGGCGGAGGTGGATGCCTACTTCCGCAACGATCCCGACGCCGCGCTGGCCGCCTCGAAAAAGATGGGCGCCCAGCTGATCCTGCGCGGCACGATCGCCTCGCGCTCGATGCTGAATCCGGTGGTCCGCATTCCCGAGGTCTACGTGACGATCGCCTTCGCGCTGATGAAGCCCGACGGCACGCTGCTGTCCGATGCCCAGGCATCGGCCGAGTCGTATGCGGGCAGCGACACGCTGGCCATGGCAGGTACGCTGGTGGAAGAAAAGGCCGACGGCGTGGTGAATACGCTGTTGGGTGGCTATTGCGCGAACGCGGCATCGAGCGGCGGCAAGAAGCGAAAGTAGGCAGTCCGCACCGGGGCAAGGGCCTTCAGGCCCGAGCATCTCCAGCCGGCGCAGAACCGGCGTGCAATCGATCGGGATGACCAAATGAAAGGGATGTCATGACTATCAACCACGGGATGTTGCGCCACAGGGTGGCAGTCGCAGTCGCACTCGCCTGTATCGGGGCACCGGCTTTTGCACAACCGACCTTCGAGAGCGCTTCGCCGACGGCCGGTACTAGCACGTCCGACAAGGCCAACGAAAGCGCCGACAAGGCGATGTACAAGGCTGTCGAATACAGCAACAAGAACAAGAAGGGGCCGGCCGTCATCGTCGTGCCGGGCGAGATCAAGAGCAACAACGCCACCTTCACGCAGAAGTTCGCCTCCAACAACATCGCCGACTTCGGCGAACTCGAACTGTCGCAGGCCAATTTCAAGGTGCTGGAGCGGTCCGATCTCGGTCCGCTGCTGGGCGAGTTCCAGCTGGCCTACTCGATGGGCGATCCCGATTCGGCGCGCAAGATGCTGCAGAAGGGCAAGTTCAAGACGACCAAGTACGTCGTGAAGTTCGACATCCTGAAGGCAGAGCAGGTCGCCGCCGCGAAGGAAGGCATCAGTGGCCGGGCGATCGGCAACATCATCGGCATCCTCGGTGGCAGCCGCGGCAGCTACGCCGCAGGCGAAGCGGTCGGATCGGTCGAAACAGGTGCTGCTTCGGGCGTGTGGATCATCGGCATGCGCTACAAGATCATCGACGCAAACACCACCGAACAGCTGGCGCAGGGCTATACGGAAGAGAAGATGGAAGTCGGTGCCAAGGGCACCTCCATCCTCGGCGTGTCGAGCAGCCAGGAAGGCGGCATCACGCTGGACGGCATGGTGCAGCGCCTGGTACAGAAGTCGGTCTGGGAAATCGACGCGAAGTACAAGTAAGACACGCGAAGCAGACGCAAGCATCATGCTGCCGGAGCACACGCCGTGAGCCTTCCAGCCAGATTGGGCAAGTACGACATCCTGCGCGAGCTCGGTCAGGGTGCCATGGGCATCGTCTATGAAGGGCGCGACCCGGTCATCGACCGCAGGGTCGCCATCAAGACGCTCAAGCGCGAGCAGCTGGAACGCATCGAAGCCGACGAGGTGATCGCGCGTTTCAAGCGCGAGGCGCAGGCGGCCGGACGGCTCAATCATCCGAATGTCGTCGCCATCTACGAGTATGGCGAAGCCGACGACGGCACGGCCTTCATCGCGATGGAATTCGTGCAGGGCCGCGAACTGAAGGATCTGTTCGAAGCCGACGAGCGCATACCCCTGCCCATGGTCGGACGGCTCATGGGGCAGTTGCTCGATGCACTGGGGCATGCGCACCGCCACGGCGTCACCCACCGCGACATCAAGCCGGCGAACATCATCCTGCTGGCCGACAACACGGTGAAGGTGGCGGACTTCGGTGTCGCGCGGATCGAATCGTCGAATCTGACCCAGACCGGCACGGTCATCGGCACGCCGTCCTACATGTCACCCGAGCAATTCATGGGGCAGACGGTCGATGGCCGCAGTGACCTGTTTTCCGCAGGTGTCGTGCTGTATCAGCTGCTGACCGGCGAGAAGCCCTTCACCGGCGCGCTGACCACCATCATGCACAAGGTGCTGAAGGAAGATCCGACCTGGCCTTCGGTGCTCAACGTTCACGTCAATGCCCGACTCGACGCCGTGGTGCGCAAGGCGCTCGCCAAACGTCCGGACGACCGCTTTCAGGATGCCGCGTCATTCCGCGCGGCACTCGATGGAGCGCTGGTCGCGTCCGCCGACGATGACGCCACCGTCGTAAACCTGTCGGATGACAATGACGCCACGCTCGTGACGCAGGCGGATGCGACGCTTGCTACGCCAACGCCAACGCCAACGCCAACGCCAACGCCAACGCCAACGCCAACGCCAACGCCGGTCGATCGGGCGCCGGCCGTCGAGTCGCCGCCCCGCGCCCACCCGGTCAACACGCCCGCGCGCCGCGGACCGCTGCCCTTCGCGATCGCTGCCGCAGCGCTGGTCGCCGTGAGCGCAGGGGTCTGGTTCGCACTGCAACCGGCAGCCGACGCACCGGCACCGACCGCCGCCATCGAAGTCGCCACGCCCGCGCCGGCGCCGGCTGCGCCGGTGCCGACGCCGCCCGCGGCACCGGAACGTGCGCTCGACCCCGGCGTCACGGTGATCAGCGCAATCGGGCTGGCCGACCCGAGTGACCCGCGCTTCGCCAACGATCAGGCTGCGCTGGCGGGCGCACTGCGCGACGACGCGCGGCGCCAGATACTCGAAAAGGCGGTCGCCCTGTTCGTCGATCCGAAGTCGGTCAACAGCCATTACGCACTGCTGCAGGACAAGCTGCTGGGTCGCAGCGGTGATTTCATCCAGGCGGTGCTCGAAGAGGCGCCGCCCGAGCTGGGCAAGGACGGTCTGATGGCAGGTGCCGTGCGTGCCGCAGTGCGCGTACGTCAGGTGCAGAAGTCGTTGAACCAGATGTCGGAAGACGAGCGGGTCGATTTCATCCGCAACAACGGTGATCCGAAGGTTTCGGTCGCCGTGTCATCGCGCTGGGCCGACGGTGACCCGTCCGCCCCCGCGCAGCGTTCGCCGCTGGCCGAGAACATGTTGAAGCAGCATGTGCAGGGTTTTGGCTTCCGCACCTGGAACGACGATGTGGGCAGCCCGCAGGTGGCCGACTTCAGCATCGACGGAGAGGTGCGTTTCAAGCGACTGAGCGCCAGGCTGGCGGCGTCCGGACTGACCATAGACAAGGTGGTGCTCACCTCCTGGACCGTCCGCTGCACCGACCGCAAGACCGGTGAAGAGGTCTATCTGAATACCGAGATCCCGGAAGGTGCGAGCTGGGCGTCGGAAGAAAAGGCGCTGGCTGACATCGGACAGCGGGTCGGCGAGCAGTTCAGCCGCGATTTCTTCCTGAGCCACTTCCACTTCGCCGGTCGCAAGGTCAGGCTGGACATCGCCGGACTGCCGGGTCAGGACACCGCACAGGCGCTGCTGCGCGAAATCGCGTCGATGCGGGCGGTGCTCGGCACCGAAGTGCTGCGCATGGACGCGGCGGGTGCCGCGCTGAATGCTGACATGTCGGGCGGGCTGGCCGAGACCAGTCAGAATGTGCAGGCCGGCATCCTGCTGCCCTTGTCGCGCAAGCTCGGCCGCAACTGTCTGCGCATCGTGTCGAGCAGCCCGGAGGCGGTGGCGCTGGAATTCGAGGCGGCGTGCCGGGAGCCGTCGGTGCTCGCCCGGCTGGAAACGCTGCCACCGGCTGCGCTGATGGACGCTGCACCGGCAAGGCGCGAGGCCGTGGTGCGCGATCCGGAGCTGCTGAAGCGGATCAGTATCTGACGCCGTCCGGCGGCATGCCGGTCAGCCCAGCACCTCGAACTGCATCAGATCGATGCCCTGTTCCATCGCGCTGTGGCCGAAGCCGATGGTGCCGTGACCGCGCAGGATCATTTCCTCGCGCTTCAGGATGACTTCGTTTTCGCCCTCGATGCGCAGGAAGGTGCCGTTGGTGCTCTGGTCGATCAGCACGAACTTGTCGCGCCTGCGCTCGATGCGGGCGTGGTTGCGCGAGGCCCGCTGATCCTTGATGACGACTTCGTTCCCCATGTCCCGGCCGAGCGTGAGCGGTCCGTGCGTCGGGTCCAGCGTGCATTCCATTTCGCGGTACTTCACGAACAGGCGCGCCATCACGTACAGCGGTGCGGTGCTCGACGCCTTCATCGTGAGGTCGGCGCCTTCCTGCCACAGCACTTCGCACACGCGAACGTCTTCGGCTTTGCCCTTGACGGTCAGCGCATCGATTTCGCGCACGGCCGGGGCGAGCGACAGGGTCAGCGACGACAGGGTTTCTGCGGTCGTGATCACCTGACCGGCCTGTGCAAGACCGGCCATGCGGGCCGCGGTATTGACCGTGTCACCGAACACGTCGTCGTTTTCCTCGATCGCCGGCCCGTAATGGAAGCCCACGCGGATGGCCAGCTTGACGCCCGATACCGGCGGCAGGTCCGTGATGCGGTGCTGCATCTCGCAGGCCGCCTGAATGCCCTCGTCGGCGCTCGGAAACGTCGTCATGACCTCGTCGCCGATGGTCTTGATGACCTTTCCGCCATGGCCGTCGATCACCCGCCGGATACGGTTCAGGCAACGTTCGACCGCACGCAGGGCTTCTGCATCCCCGAGCTTTTCGTACAGCCGGGTGCTGCCCGACACGTCGGCGAACAGCACGCAAAGAGATTTTTGTTGGGAGCTCATGGGTGGCCGGAGTGGCGATCGACTGTAAAGACATTTTACAAATGCGCGCCTGATCTGTCCGGCTTTTGCGCCGCAATCATCCAAACGGCTGCCGCATGCGTCACAGATGCGCGCTGCGCCCGCCGTCCACGGCGATGATCTGACCGGTGATGTAGGGCGCGTCTTCGATCAGGAAGCGTACCGTACGCGCGATGTCCTGTGGGCAGCCTTCGCGTTTGAGCAGGGTGTGTTCGACGATGCGCGAACGCTCGGCCGCGTCGAACAGCGGGTCGTCCGGCCACTGTATCGGTCCCGGCGCCACGCCATTCACCCTGACCTGCGGCGCCAGTTCGATCGCCAGCGCCCGGGTCAGCGTGGCCAGCGCGCCTTTCGACGCGCTGTACAGGGCGTATCCGGCGAGCGGACGTTCGGCGTGGATGTCCGCGATGTTGACGATGCAGCCGCCGCGCGCCCGCAGTTCCGGTGCGGCGGCCTGGGCCAGGAACAGCGGCGCCTTGAAGTTGCTGCCGACCAGGCTGTCCCAGTCCTGCGCGGTCACGCTGCCGATCGGCGTCGGAAAGAAGCTCGACGCATTGTTCACCAGCGCATCGAGCCGGCCCCACAGCGCGGTGGCCGCCGTCACCAGCGGCGGCAGGCCGTCGGTATCGAGCAGATCGGCTGCCAGCCCGGCGGCGCTGCCGGGGCGCAGCGCATTCAGCGATTCGACCAGCGCATGCGCCTCGCCGGTGGAGCGGTGATGGTGGATCACCACCCGCCAGCCGGCACCGTGCAAGGTACGCGCGGTCTGCGCGCCGACCCGCCGCGCCGCGCCCGTGATCAAGACTACCCGTTCGTGGTTCATGTCGTCCTGCCCGATTGTGCCGCGCCCGTCAGTTGCCGCATCATGCGCAGCCCGCCCGAATCTTTGTCCATATGTCCCTGCCTGTGCATCTGCCCCCTCCCGACGCCGATGCCCTCGACCACAGCGCCCGCCTGCAGGCGCTGCTCCGGGCCGAAATCGCCGACAGCGGCTGGATGCCGTTCAGCCGCTACATGGCGCTCGCGCTTTATGCGCCCGGCCTCGGCTATTACAGCGGTGCGCTACAAAAGTTCGGCAGCGGCGGCGATTTCGTCACCGCGCCCGAACTTTCGCCGCTGTTCGGACGCTGTCTGGCGACCCAGCTGGCCGAATTGATGCAGGAGTCGACGCCTCACCTGCTGGAGGCTGGCGCGGGCAGCGGCCGGCTCGCCGCCGATCTGCTGCGCGAACTCGATCGCATCGGCTGCCCCCCCGAAAGTTACCGCATCCTCGAACTGTCGGCCGATCTGCGCGCGCGCCAGCGTGCGCTGATCGCGCGCGAAGTACCGGCGCTGGCCGGACGCGTGGACTGGCTGGATACGCTGCCGACGCATTTCAGCGGCGTGGTGTTCGGCAATGAACTGCTTGATGCCCTGCCGGTCGAGCGCATCCGCACCACGGCCTGGGGCATCGAAGAAGCCGGCCTCGTGCTCGACAGTGACGGGCAGATCGTGCCGGGCTGGCGCGCCGCGCCGCCGGCGCTGGCCGACGCGGCCCGCGCGCTCGGTCTGCCGTCGGGCTACGAGACCGAACTGGGCCTGGCCGGACGTGCCTGGGTGGCCGAGTGGGCGCGGCGCATCGATCGCGGTGCGCTGCTGCTGATCGACTACGGCTTCCCGCAGGCCGAGTACTACCACCCCGACCGCAGCACCGGCACGCTGATGTGCCACTACCGCCACCATGCGCACACCGAGCCGATGTGGATGCCGGGTCTGTGCGACATCACGGCCCATGTCGACTTCACCGCGGTGGCGCAGAGCGCATTCGACGCCGGTCTGTCGCTCGCCGGCTACACCTCGCAAGCGAGCTTCCTGCTCAACTGTGGCCTGCCTGCGCTGCTGTCGGATGAACCGGAACCGCTGGCACGCGCGAAGCGCAACGCAGAAGTGAACCAGCTCACCTCGCCGGCCGAAATGGGCGAACTGTTCAAGGTGATCTGCATGACGCGCGGCATTGCCGCACCGCTGACCGGCTTTGCCCGCGGCGACCGCAGCCATACGCTCTGATCAGGGGTGCGCCGGGGAGGCGGCGGACTCGTCCAGCCGCACCTCGAATTCCATCGATTCGACCTGCAGGCCGGCCGCGTCGAGCAGCGCCAGCCGATGGCGCCCCGGGCGCGGGCTCCACAGCGCCCGGCCTTCGACCGCCGGCAGGTGTTCGCCATTGATCATCCAGACCAGCCCCGGTAGCGGCGGACGGGCCTCGAACAGCAGGGTCTGGCGGCCGGCAGGCAGGCCCGCGCTGACCAGCTTCACGCCACTCTTCGGCAGCACGATGCGCGGTCGGCCAGCCACATCGCGCACGGCGGCATCGACGAAAGCCTGCTGGGTGCCGGGCAGGAAGTACTCGTCGCGGGACGCTTCGATCGCCGGCTCGAACTGCACGCGGACCCGCTCCACGCCCGGTGGCGCGGCCGGGCGTTCGGGCGGTGGCTCGAATGAAGGTCCGTCCAGCGCGTCGATCAGCGCCAGCCAGGTGCCGGCGACCGGGCGTGGTGCGCGCAGCGCCACTGTGTAGTGGCGCGTGAATCCGACCGACCACCAGACCGAACGGTCAGCGGAACGGCCATTCATCAATGCCGCCCAGGGCCGTGGCGCCGCCTCGCCTTCGGTCGGACGCAACGTCAGCAGGTCGCCGACGATCCAGGCCGCGGCCGGCGACCACAGTCGTTGCGCCGGAGACGCGGGAAGCGCGTCGGCCGCAGTGACCGGTTCGAGCCGCCAGGCGCTCCACAGGCCGGCGCTGGCAAAGGTGCGGTAGGCGTTCGCCAGCTCGATCAGACTGGCGCGCGTACCGCCCTTCGACACGGCCGCCAGGCCGTGCGCCTGCAGGGTGGCGTCCAGCGCGTCGTCACCGATCAGCGCGCGCACGCGCAGCGCAGGAAAGTCGGCGCCGAGGCCCAGTGCGCTGCGCACGCTGACGGCGCCGCGCGGCTCGCCATCGGGCATGCCGGGCGGCAGGGGCAGCGTGACGAAAGCCGGGCTGTCGTCGAGCACGGAAGCCGCCGTCAGCCAGCGTTGCTCGATCGCCATGCCATACAGAAAGGGCTGCAATGCACTGCCGGTCGGCTGGCGCTGCAGCACGGAGTCGGCAGTGTCCGGTCCGCCGCCCCAGACACGCACTTCACCGGTCAGGTTGTCGAGCACCACCACGGAGGTGTCGTCGCGCGTACCGCCCAGCGCCTGCAGCGCGCGTCGCTGCAGGCGGGCGTCCAGCGTGGTCGGGCGTTGTTCGCCGGGTTCGCGCAGCAGCCGGCGCGCCAGCGCGGTGGCGTCCTGCCAGCGCGGCTCGATGCGGTAGCGCTGCGACAGAACGGCGTCGGCGCGCGTCCGGATGTCGCGGCAATCCGGCACCGGATCGAGTCGCTTCGCCACCGCGCAGGCACGCATCGCGACCTTTTCGGCTGATGCATTCGGGCCGCGCAGCAGCGCGGCCAGCAGCACTGCCTCCACCGCATCGACCGCGTCCGGATCCTTGCCGAACAGGCCGCGCGACGCGGCGCCGATGCCGCGCAGTTCGCTGCGGAACGGGGCCAGATTGAAATACGCCTCGAGTATCTGCGCCTTGTTCCAGCGCCGCTCGATCTGGCGCGCCGCGGCCGCCTGATCCCACTTCTGGCCGACGCTGCGCCGCGTGCCCTGCAGGCGCAGCGCCGGGTCGATCAGGCCGGCCAGCTGCATGGTCAGGGTGGACGCACCGCGCGGCCGGCGGCCTTCCAGTGCGCGCCACAGATTGTCCCAGGTGGCCCCGGCCAGCGCCTGCCAGTCCACGCCGTCATGCTGCAGAAAGCGCTTGTCCTCGGCCACCAGCAGCGCGCGCACCAGCGGCTGCGACAGCGCTCGAGCGCTGACCCAGTCGAGTCGTCGTTCGTCGAAATCGACCCGCACTTCGGCCAGCGGCTCGCCGTGGCGGTCGAGCAGACGCGCTTCCGACGGACGCCAGGCGTCGCGCACAGCGTCGAAGTCGGGCGCCAGCGCGTGCGCAGCGGTGCCGGCCAGCAGGCTGACGGCACACAGCACGGACCGCGCAACATCACGGATTGGCCTCGGTTGGTTCAAGCCGCGCACAGCGCGCACTTGTCGCCCGAGGCCTGACGTTCCACGGTGACGCGCGCCAGTTGCGGCAGCTGCGGCGCCAGCGCGCGCCAGATGAACTGGCACAGGTTTTCCAGCGTGGCCGGGCCGAGGCCGGCGACTTCATCCAGAAAGCGGTGGTCGAGCGCGTCGCGCACGCCGGCCAGTGCCGCACGCAGCAGCGCCAGATCGACCAGCATGCCGCTGACCGGGTCGGGCTCGCCGCGCAGCGTCACTTCGGCATGATAGGTGTGGCCGTGGATGCGCAGGCTGCTGTCGGTATCGACCTTGCGGCGCAGGGTGTGTGCGGCTTCGAAGTAGAAGCGCTGGCTGAGTTCGACGACCATCTTTGACGGGTGAAAGGATGCTGGATTGAATGAAAACGCGGTGCATTGGAACGTCGTGCACCCGGGCGTCCGCGACGCTGCGACGATCAGCGGATACCCAGCGCCTTGTGTGTCTGGTGGCTCAGCCGCCAGCGCGGATGGCGCATGCACCAGTCGATCGCCCAGCGGCGGTTGTCGGCTGCCGCCGCATTGTCCATCGGCTGCACCAGGAAGTGCCGGAAATCCCAGCTTTCCATCGCTTCGAGATCCAGTCCGGGCTGCGGTACGACCACCTTCAGTTCGTGGCCATGGCGCAGCACCACGTCGTTGCCGGCTTTCGGGCTGACACAGATCCAGTCGATGCCGTCGGGTGCCGCCAACGTGCCATTGGTTTCCACGGCGATCTCGAAATCGCGCGCGTGCAGCGCGTCGATCAGTGCGCAGTCGAGCTGCAGCAGCGGCTCGCCGCCGGTCAGCACGACCAGACGCCGGCCCCCCGCGCCGGCCCAGCAGCCGGCGATCGTGTCGGCCAGCGTGTCGGCCTGTGCGTGTCGGCCGCCCAGCGTGCCGTCGGTACCGACGAAATCGGTATCGCAGAAGCGGCACTGCGCGCTGGCGCGGTCCGCCTCGCGGCCGCTCCAGAGATTGCAGCCGGCGAAGCGGCAGAACACCGCGGCCCGGCCGGCATTCAGCCCTTCGCCCTGCAGCGTGTAGAAGATTTCCTTGACCTGATACGTCACGGCGAGCGCAGTTGCGGCGGGAAACGCGCTAGGGTAGGGGTTGCCGACCCCGAATTCAAGGTTGGGCCCCTCATTCAACGAGACACGATGAACGATTCAGACACCGATGTGCCGCCCGAGCTTCGGCCCGAGGTTCAGCCCGAGTCTCAGCCCTACTCGGGGCTCACCCCCGAAGCCGTGCTCGACGCACTGGAAGCCGCAGGTTATGCGGTCGACGGCCGCCTGCTGGCCCTGAACAGCTTCGAGAACCGTGTCTATCAGGTCGGCGTCGATGACGGTGCGCCGATGATCGTCAAGTTCTACCGCCCGGCGCGCTGGACCGACGCCGCCATCCTGGAAGAGCACGCCTTCTGCCTCGAGCTGGCGGCGCGCGAGATTCCGGTCGTCGCCCCGCTCGAATTGCCGTGCGGCAGCACGCTGATGACGCACGCCGGCTATCGCTTTGCCGTGTTTCCGCGCCGCGGCGGGCGGGCGCCCGAATTCGACCGCGCCGACACGCTGGAATGGATCGGCCGCTTCATGGGCCGCATCCATGCACTCGGCGCGGTGCAGCCGTACGTACATCGGCCGTCGCTCGACATCGCCAGCTTCGGCGAGGAGCCGGCGGCCTTCGTGCTCGACCACCAGTTCGTGCCGCCGGAACTGGAAGGCGTCTATCGCGGCATCACCGCACAGGCGCTCGACGGCGTACGGGCCGCGTTTGACGGCGTCGGCGCCATCCGCCGCATCCGCACGCACGGCGATTGCCACATCGGCAACATGCTCTGGGTGGAGGGGCAGGGGCCGCATTTCGTCGATTTCGACGACAGCCGAATGGCGCCCGCCGTCCAGGACCTGTGGATGCTGCTGTCCGGCGAGCGGGCGGATCGCGCCGAACAGCTCGGCAAGGTGCTTGTCGGTTACGAGGAATTCTGCGAATTCGACCCGCGCGAACTGCAGTTGATCGAGGCGCTGCGTACGTTACGGTTGATCCACCACAGTGGCTGGATCGCCCGCCGCTGGCAGGACCCCGCCTTCCCGACCGCCTTTCCGTGGTTCGACACGCCGCGTTACTGGGAGGCGCGCATCCTCGAATTGCGCGAACAGGTCGCGGCGATGGAAGAACCCGCGCTGTGGCTGGAGCAGGCCATGCGCTGAGCGATTCGCGCGGAGGGTCCCGCGCGGCCTGTGGAAGTGGCGTCACCTGTGGGAGCGGCGGCCTGTGGGAGCGGCGGCCTCGCCGCGATAGATGGAGCCATGGTACGGGTTCCACCCCCCGCTAGCGGCCCGGGCGCCGGGCCCCCACCCCCGACTCACCCCCCCCCCCCACGGACCCACCCCC